>NZ_PKEK01000039.1 GCF_002863225.1 Mycobacterium sp.
GACTCTTACCGCATCAAAGACCGCGATCTCGGGCGAGTCCCGGGATCGGCCACCGAAGAATGAACACCAAGGGGGTCAATTTTCAACCGTCGAAAGGGGGTCAATTTTCGGCCGTCGTTGACAGTGGCCGCCGACAGCGGTATGTAAAGCGCTTTGGATGCGTTAGTCATCGAAGCCCCTCGTTCGTCAGACACCCTTCGAAAGAGTGCGCGTCCGGGATGTAACAAGTTTGAACAGCACCAATAGCAGCACGGCGCCTAGCAGTGCGCCAAGGAACGAATGCTTGGCGGCCCGGGCGCGTGACCTACCGACGGTTGACGGCAACCTCGAATACCGCGCTGGCGCGATCCCAAACCTAAATGTTGAGAGTCGGTCGGACGCCACACCTTCAAGGTTGTGTGGATGCGCGGGCGCGTTGAACGTAGGACTGCAAGACCGTGAGTCCGCGGTAAGCGAAGCTTTAATGGCGCCGCCCCAGGCCGCGAAGACGGTTAAGGGGTCGTTGGTATCTCAGGCACGCCTGATTGGGCTAAAAGCTGTGCACGGTGTTTGACCGGCGGGGACCGGGGAATTAGGAGTTGCGGGATCGTCGATTCATGAAGGTGGCCGAGGTGTTGTGAGCGAGCGAATCCAGAAACAGGCGCTGCCGACGTTGAGGCCGCCGAGTAGCCGTCCGGTAGGCGTGCTCCGCCCACCACCGCCCGATCGCAGCAGTCCAGAAGGAGCGGTGTTCACATGCGCAATGCACTCCCGCCGACCGGCGGCGACTTCGCCGTAGTACGGCGACAGGACAACGACGTGATCGTGCTGTCGGTCAGCGGCGCTGTCGATGGGGTCACCGCTCCGTCGCTCGCCACCCATCTCGACATAGCCATGACCGATCAGCCCCGGCTACTCGTCGTCGACTTGGAGGCGGTGGAGTTCATGTCGACCTCCGGCATCAACCTATTGGTCGAGCTGCAAAGGCTGGTCGCACCCACGGGTACGACACTGCGCATCGCCGCCGACGGCCCGGCCACCAGCAGACCGATGCGACTACTGAGCATCGATCGTCTGATCGATCTTTACGCCAGCACCGACGAGGCGTTGGCTGGCTGATCAGTTGTGTAACTAAAACGTGAAAGGATAGATGGGATGAGCGGTAGTCACGACAATGTCGCCGGTGACAAAGCGGCTAGGGCGCGAGCCGCACTCGAAGCAGCCGAGGCGGCCCAGAAAGCTGCCGGTGCGTTGGAGACAGCAACGGCGGCACAGCGTCCCGCGGCCGATCACCTCGATAGGTCTGCAGATTCTCAGATCAAAGCAGCCAGGATCTACGACGACAGCGCCGAGCAACGACCCGATCGCCGGCAGGAGTTCCAGGAATGCGCCAGACGTTATCGCCGGTTCGCGCACAACAACCGCGAGGTGGCTGAACACATCCGCGAGATCGCTGACGAGTCAACGCGATAACCGTAGGAGACTTCCTGGAGGCGATGCTCAGGGCGAGAAGCCTCACGCGGGGGTAGCAGTGGCGCGCAGCGCCGACATCGCGCAATGCATTGGGGAGGGCGCATCGGGAAAAGGCTAAGTGAAGCAGCATCTTCGACGAGAATGGGCCCGGTCGGCCCCGTCTGCGCCACGTCCCCTCGCGGAACTCGTGAAGACATGGAAAGTGAGCACAAAGCTGCGTGATCGGCGCGGCTGCAGTGTCCTCGCGTTTCACTCTAGCGCTTTGACGCCTTGAGCGCGCCAGCTTGGTCAACGGTGTCGGAGTCCATCAGGTACGCACACCACTTCGCCTGCGACATCGCACAACGGTTCACCCAAACGCTGGCAGTTTTCGAGATCTTGCTAGACGCGCTGCACGTGACCCCGCGAGTGGAAGCCGATGGCGCACAACATCCGTCGGATTAAGGCGCCCTTGTCCACAGCGCAACCAACACGCCCCGGTGACATAAAGCTGCACTCCGCCCAGAGCGTCACCGTGACGAATCAGTCGGCGGATTCAACGCCCTACCGTCAATGGTCAACGCCGAGCGACCTGACAGAGCGACAGGAGCGAGGCCGAGAAAAATGGACACAAGGTGAGACAACACGCAGGGGAGCAGGTTAGAGCGCCGCGAGTGGACAAAAAGTTTGAGAACCTACATTAGGAGGAGGCTAGTTGCCGGTCTTGAGGCCGGCTCCGATCTCTTTTTTGAGCCGGGCGATCAGCAGGAGGTTGTAGTCGGCGCCGACGGCCAGCAACAGGATGGCCGATAACGCGAGCACGACATAGTACAGCGGGACGCCGAGGACGTGTTGCCAGATCAGGACCGATATTCCGAACGAGGTGCCCAGCGACAGAGTGACGGTGCCGATGATCACCAGCGCGGCGATCAGGCTGCCGGTGATGAACATCGATGGCGTCGTCGGGCAAGGCGGCATTGAAGTGCGCGGACTGACCCCTTCTCCTATCCGCGGGGCGTCGACGCGTCCGCGCACTCGGAGCTGTTTTGGGCCGCCCGCGGGGGCCGCCTGGCGGCCAGCGATCGCAGCCAACCCGGCGACGCGAGTTGCCGGGCAGTAAAAACCACGTCGCGATAATGGTGGCCGACGTGGGTGCGGAAGTTGCCACTTGTTCGACATCTCGGCTTTGCTTTTCCGACAACGAAGCATCTACACAGTGGGGCCCGGTCAACCCCACCGTGTAGCTGTCCGTCCATATCGGCGCACTTGCGCTTTGCTGATTCGGACTCTCTCGCCGGATTAGCGGTGCGTGCGAGGTGCCATTGGCCGAGAATTCGAAGAGTGTGGGCAGTGCTTCGGATTACGCCGCGGCAGCGACGGCGTTGCTCACCATCGCAACCGGCGAGAAGGAGAACACAACGATGTCATCGTAAAAACTTGCGGACGCCGAACGGGCGATGCTGGCCAAGCCCAACCCCTCAGTTATCAGCACGATCCGCAGTGACGGACAGCCAGTTTCCGCCGCGACGTGGTATCTGCTGCGAGAGGACCGCATCCTGGTGAACATGGACACCGGCCGAAAGCGGTTGGGACACATGCGTAAAGATCCGCGAGTATCACTGACTGTGCTCGACGGAGCCGACTGGTACACCCACATCACCCTCATCGGCCGAGTTATCGAGATCTATGACGACGACGGCATGGCCGACATCGATGCGGTGTCCCAGCACTACCGGGGACAGCCCTACCCCCGCCGAGACCGGGCACGCGTCAGCGCTCTCATTGCGATCGATCGCGTACACGGCTGGGGTGCCTATAAGAACAACGATCAGGCGTGAGTCGGGCGGCGATCAGGCCTTGCTGCATTGACGATGAAGGGAAAACTCTTCGCAAATACCGTCGTTGATTCCCGCTTAAGGTCGAAACCGATCCCTACGGTTCCCCACAAGCTTGTCAGAGTCGGACGCAGATTCATTGGGCAGCGTCTTCGGAGTCCTCATCCTCCGTGCCGGCGTCCCCGAGTGCTTCGGCTCCGGGGGTCGCGGGAGCCAGCACATCCTCGGATTTGTCGAGTCCATCTGGTGGTTCGGGCGAAGTCATGCGTGGCCTCCTGGCGCTACTGGGCATCTCGGATGCGGCTGCTCGACGTCGAAAACCGCCTGGGCAGCAACGCATACCTAGTACCCCACACAAGTGCCAGGGAACCCATCCCGGGCCGGCGCACAACGGTACGCGCGGCGGATGTGCGCAAGGCATCCCGCTTGCGTAGCAAAGACAGGTCCGTGCAGGCTGCTGCCGACTGACTACCGACAAGATCCTTGTTCGGCCAGACTCGGGGGTACATCGGGGCGCGTTCCCTAATGGGCTGAATCTCAGGAGTGGGGTCTGAATTCAATGGACGAACAAGTCGTTGATCCCGCCGTCGACGGTCAAGCATGGGCCCAGCGACAAGAAGCTGCATTCCCGGCATGGGTGGCACAGTACGGCGGCGGTGATCCAGGGCGGTGGGACTTTGGGATCGAATCATTGGATCTGTTGTGCTACAGAATTTTTCAGTTATTTCCGACCAGGCAGGCAATCGACGACCCGAATAACGGCGTTTTCACGCAACCGGCGAGTTGGTATCTCGGTGAGATCGTGCGCCGTAGCGACCCCAAAAAGTATCGGTGGTCGCTCCGGACGTGGGGCTCGGAGCGGGTCACTACGTAGTCGAACCGACGGCCAAGACCCAAGCTTGGGCAGCAACTGATCCACAGGGGCATCTCGGCGGCGTTGCAGATCACGGGGATCCGGTGCTGCTGCGCTCCTATTTCGTCGACTACGTGGCACCGTTGTGGACCAAACCGTGGCCGGCAGATACCCACGCCAACGAGACCGGCAGTTGGTTGTGGGATGAGGCTACGCAGCGTTGGTATTCGCAGCGCGATCGATGGCGGTACAGCATCGCGGGTTTTGTCGCGGCGCTGGGCGCCCATTTGCCGGAGACGGCGATGGATTATTCGACAGCTTCGCTGGAGTCGGTCGAAGCTTTTGTGGTGCACGATGCAACGGCGCAGGGCCTCGATCAACGCAGTGCCGTGGTGGCGTATTTGGGCGAATGCCTACTGCGCGCCGGCGGCGGTCGATGGATATGGGACATCCATCCCGATCACCTCACTAATGGTCTGCCGATCGTTAAGCGAGACTGGACCAGTGCATCGCCGTCCCACCTGATCGAGTACGCAAAGGTCCTCCGCGACGGCCAGACCTTCAGCCGGGTCCACCGCGCCTGGCTGACCTCTGCAGGAGAGCAGCAGGAGCACAACAGAACCCCGGCACTGCGCCGGGAACCGACGCCCGGGCTGGATCCGATCGACACCGCAACACCTTTCGCCGACCAGTGGCGCAGCGATGCACAGATGCGCTTTCCCGACTGGGTAGACCGTTACGGCGCCGGGCGCGTGTAGGACTTCTCCGCCGACTCGCTGAACCATCTCGGTCAGGTGCTCCTGACCCAGTGCCCACCGGGCGTCGAACTGCTCAATGCCCAGCTCGACGCGGAATTCGTCGACGGCGTCGTCTACTACTTCGGTGAGACTTTGCACCGGGCCAAGGCGTCACACTGGTCGTTTTCCGCTGAGGTTTCCGCCGCCACCGGGCATCAGCTGGCGGGGTTGTCGATTTCGACCAACCACTCCCTCGATGGCTTTCCGCTGGCCGTGTATCTGGTGCAAGACATCAACGGCGTCGTGAAGCCGATGAGTTGGCGCGACCCGCCCCCTGCGAGCAAACCTGACCGACTCCGCCGCAGTTATGACAGCTGGGTCATCGCGGCCATGCGCACTCGCGTCGAAAACCCCCGAAAGCGTCGCGAGCAAACCAAACGCAAGTCCGGGCGCAAGAAATCGGATGGAGAAGTATTAGCGCGGTGGCTGGCCACGCGCAACGACGAATTCGACTCTTGGGCAGACCGTTTCGGGAACAGCGCGAAATGGGACTTCAGCGTCGGCAGCCTAGACATGCTGGAGGCGTTGATCCGGCAGCAGGCACCGGGACCAGAAGATCTTTTGGAAGACAAAAGCCGCGCCGATTTTCTCGACGGAGCCGCCTGGTATTTGGGCGAGACCGTGCGTCGACTCGACCCCGATCACGCCGAGTGGGCTTACGACCGGGACTACCATCCCGACCCCTATCTGTGGTCGGGCACTCCCACCGACATATTCGGCAAACTCGCCGACGTGTACCTGACAGGGTCTGGCGCGCTGCGAAAGTGGGCACGTACCTCGACCTAACCGGTGTCTTCGATCGGATGGGTCGAACACGCTACGGTGTTGCGCCATGACGACTCGAAGTCAAAGGTGGGTTGGTTCGGCGGTCGCGTTCGGGATGTCGTCGTCGTTGGCGGCCGCGGCGTTGGCAGGGCGGGCGCTAGGGCGCAGCACGTCGTCGGCGGCCTCTGATCTGCAGGCGGACACTACGGCGTTGCTGTGCACGACAATGACCGCGGCTTTCGTGGTGGTGCTGGGTTGCGTCCTGGCGCTGCGGTCCCGGACCGAACCGCCCACCGAGGACATGGACGAGGTGCAACGCGCCCTTGCCGAGCGGCGACCGGCCGCCGGCATCGGTGGACTACTGTCGCTCGCCTCGACGATCGCGCTCGTCATCGTCGCCTGGCGGAGCGGCTTGACAGACCAGCTAGACACCGTCGAAAACCACGCGTTCCCGAACCCTCGGGTTTACGGAGCTGACGGCGCCTGGCTGCTGGCCCTCCTCGCCGCTGTGGCGGCTACGGCTGCACTGCTAAGAAGGGCTGCCCAACGCGGCCGTGTGAGATTGCACTACCTCGGTGCTGTGATCGCCGCTGTGCTGGCAGTGTGCGTCGCGGTGACCGTCGTGGCCCGTTCAAACGATTCGCGCAATGTCGAATCCACGACCGCCTCCGCGGTACCGGTGCCAGCGTTACCCGCCAAGGTGGGCGAGCACCGATTCTCGCTCAGCGTGGACGATCTCGGATCAGCGAGCGTGACGGTGAGCCAGGTCGCCGCCGCGGGAGCGGGATTCGTGGTGCTGGAGTCGCGCGGTCTGCGCGCCTACGACGCCGCCGGGCGCAGCCGGTGGACTTATCTGCGCCGAGATCGCCGCAACATCCGCGCTGCGGAAATGCGAGTTTACGACGAGGGACACACCGTCGTGGTTCGCTTCCGGGACACTGACCACCCGCCTGGCTTTTACGCCGACAAGGTGCTTGCTTTCGACACGATGACCGGCGAGCGGCTCTGGGAAAGCGCCGACTTCGACGGCGCGTTTCTGCTGAGCGGGGACGTGCGCAACCCCATCGACGGAGACTTCATGATGCGCATGGGCGGGGATGGGCGCGTCACGCGCATAGACACCCGCACCGGTCGGCCTGCGTGGACGGTGTCGCTGCCCGGCGGTCAGAGCTGTTCTGGCGCTGGGACGAAAGTCGCCGACGCGATCGTGTATGCCACGGAATGCCGCACCGGCCGCGAGGTGACGTTGCGGGTAGCGTCCATCGATCCCGGCACCGGTCGCACTACCGTCGATACGGAGGTCGAGCGGTTCACCACCACTTGGGCCGGCACGCTGCCCCTCAAGGTGCTCGCGGCCGACGCGAAAGACGTTGGGTTACAAGATGTCCGCCTTGAGTCTGAGCGCAACGGCCTGTGGCGGATCGTGCGGCGTCCCTCCGGACCGTCCTTATGGAGTGGGCGTCCGGCCCGATTCGTGGGAGAACCGGGCACTCGACTGCTGACACGGGAGCGCGAGCTGGCCTACGCCTTGCGCACCGAGCCGGATCTCGACGAGCGATGCCGGATTCCAGCCTCCGGGGCCCTCGAGGACACCGTGTCGTGGCTGCCCAGCGAAGTGATCGTGCCCCGGGACGGATCAACGCTGAGCCTGTTCGACCCGAACAACTGTGCGCTGCGCCGAACACTCGAGGCTGGCGGCGACCGATACGCGCAAGTCGTTCCGGCTCCCGGCGTGCTGTTGACGGTCAAGCGCCACGGTTCGAACCTGATTGTGGACGGATACGCAGGACCGACAACATAGCCCGTCCCGCTGCTCAGCTCGAAACGAGCTGATAACTCCTCGATCTCACGTGGCATGTTGACTCCATAAACCTTTAGCGCACCTGATCGATGGTGACCAGGAAGGCGAGGGTATGGGGATGTCCGTCGAGATCGGTGACATGGGTGCGGATCGCTTGGCGCAAAGACTTGTCCAGGATCCAGGAGGGTGCCCGAGCCTAGCGGTGGGCTGACTCCGATTCGTGTGCCATCCGGCGCATGTTTGTCAATAGTGGTTCTTAGAGCAGGGTTCCGATGATGAGGTGCTCGATCGCAGTCGCGCGGTCAGTGCCGTTCGTGATGGGTTCGACCTCACTGGGCGCGAAGCGGGACAGTGCGTCAGCGTATTGGTCGAGCAGCGCGTCTGGCGCCGGAAAAGCGAGCCGGTCGAGACGGTCGAGGGCCGCGGCCAGCACGCCGCGGTGCGGGCTGTCGGACGCCAATTCCCAGTGGTGCCTGCTAAGGAGCGCATCGACTCTCTCGCGCGAAGCGGAGCTGGTTCTTCTGCGGCAGTAGGGGATAGAAGCCATTGCGCGGTTCCGAGAGCCTGATGCAGCGGGACGGTCTCGTTGGCGACCACCTCAAGCACTCGGTGGACCGCATCCAGCGGCAGGTCTGCGACGTCGATCAGCGCACGAATGAGAGCGATGCGACGCAGGTGGGACTCGTCGTAGTTCGACCAGGTGCTGCTCTGGCGCTCACCGGCGTGTAGAAGGCCGAGCCGCAGGTAGTACTTGATCGTCGTCGCGGGAACGCCGCTACGAGTCGAAAGCTCGGCCAATCGCATGACCCATCTCGACATATCAGCTATTGAGCTATCCAATATTGGAGAGTGGAAATAGCCAATCGAGGAGCGTCCGATGTCTGACATTACGAGGATTCTGGCCGGCATCCTGTTGCTCTCGCTGATGACGGTCGAGACAGGCGGCGTCTATCTCGTGAGACTGGTGCAGGGGGCGGCCCCGGCAACACCCTTCAACTCGGTATCGCTCGCGCAGGACATGCCCACGCTGCGGTACCGCTCGTGTTGTCGTTGACGGCGCTGCCATACGCCGACGCCGCGCACCTGGCCGGCCTGTGGGGCTGGTTAGCCCGGATCGGGTTGCCGGTGGCGGCGCTACTAATGCCAGCGGGTTTCTTCTTTTCCTCGATGGGCAAAGGCCGCACGTCACCCAACGTGCTCATCGCGCTGGTTTACACCGGAGCGATCGTCATGGCCGCTGGCCTCGCAGCACTCGGTTTCGGTCTACTGGTCGCGTAATCGGACGGCAACGTGCTCTCTGATCAGATGAGCCAGCTTCGACCGGGTCGAGTACCTCACCCCCGACGAGGTGGTGGATGTCGAGATTGATTTGTTGCCAATCGGTCTGGTGTTCCATCCCGGTGAGCAGCTTCGGCTGATTGTGAGCGCGCACAATTTGTTCGGCCCGTGGATGCCCGCCCTGCGTGAGTGCGAGCCGCAGAACACCGGCACGCACGTCATTTGCCCGGGCGGGTGCCGCGCGTCGTATCTGTAGCTACCAATTCGTGACGGCTCGATGACTTTTTCAGGAGAGAAGGTGCCGGCGTGACGCCCGAGAAGCGACTCGCGCTGGTGGAAACCGACTACGCACTCAACGCCGCCGGCGACCACGCGGCGGGCAAGAGAATTACTTACCGACGACTGCTTCATCACCATCCCGCCATACATGCCGTTCGCCGGGGTCTACCGAGGCAAGAACACTTTTCGTGAATTACTCCTGTCGGAAACGACTACGCCGTCGAATCGTCGAGTTCACCCTCGCCGACCACGACAGGCCGCCGGTCAAGTCCTCGAGTTGAACAGAATTCGCGGAAAACATTGCGCGATCCGCCCGTTTTACTTCGATCCCGCCCCGATGATCGCTGCCGCAGATAGGCGCAAGCCGACGGGCAGCCAATCATGATCAGACGGGGATGCGCCCATGATCCGTCCCTGACCAAGTCTGGACCTAAACGACTCGGTGACCGCGCAGCTTGACGTATGAAGGAGTCGGGTCCGGGTTCGGTGCCGTCCGCTGGGTATGGCTCACTGCAGCGAGATCGCGATGGCACTGATGTGGGGCGTCGTTGAGTGTCGAAGTTGTTGCGCTGCAGTGGCGTTACAGCGACATCCCCTTTACCGTCCGGTGGCGGCCGCTGTTGCCACGCTGCCAGGTGACGATCGATACGCCTACCAGTCGCATGCATACGCCAGATTGCGTCCGCGGCCCCCGGGGTTGGAGCGGATTTAAGGCAACCGTGAGGCAGATCGTCGAACAGACTCCACCCAATTATTGAGGACTTCCGTCCGAAGCAACGCACGCAAGGCAATTCCGGCGACTGTCCGCTGGTTTGCTAGTTGATGCGGCCGGTCCCTGTCATCCTTTTGTTGGTGGGATGAGGCTCAACAGGTAGTGATCGATGGCAGCACGCGGCACCGGGCGGGCATTCAGGAGGCTGGGTAATTCGGCGACGAGTCTGTCGGCGACGGTGGACAGTTTGATGTTGAGCTCTTGGGATCGCCACACCAGGATTGCGAAAGCAGCATCCGCGCTGAGTTGGTAGATGGCCATCAGCATGCCCTTGGCCTGGTCAATCACCTCGCGGTGAGACACGATGACCTCTAGCTCGTCACTGATCGACTGCTGGAGTTCGGCGTAGACGCTGTCGGTGATGTCGACGTAAAACCCGCGCGTGGCCACGATGGCGCCATCGGCGTCGGTGACGGCGTCACCGACTACGACCACGTTGCGTGTCTCCCCGGTGGTCGTGCGGATTCTGTGCCGACTGCTGAACGGAGCGGCCGACTGCTGCAGGAGACCTTTGACGCGGGCCAGGTCCTCGGGATGCTTGTGACTCAAGACGATTTCGGTGGTGGGTTCGACTGCTCCGGGCTCATAGCCGTGCATCCGTGCGACGGTGTCCGACCACGTCCACTCCCCGCTGTCGTATCGGTATTGAAATCTGCCAACTCTGTGCGGTTCACCGCCCAGGAGTGCCTTATCGATGGCGCGCACCGCCTGGCCGTCAGTGGCGGGGTGATCGTCAACGTTCGGTAGGTGCCGTGTGGTCTGATCACACTGGAGTCTGCTGTCAGCCATTGTTCTGACTTCCCGCTGTGTCGAGTACTACCCGGATAAGGACGCGGCGTGCGGGCGGACCAGGTCGGCAGACAAACCGCGGACGTAGTGTCCGCCCATAGCCTAGATTCCCCGGAAAGCGAAGGTGCATCGAACATCATTCACAATGTCGCAATGTTCCCCGCATTTTCTTCTCAGACTGACGGCAAGAAATAACAATCAGGCTTGAGTGCAGCGCGATGCTCTTCGATGTCACGCCAGGGCCACTCGCGCAGAAGTTATCGCGGTGTCGAATTCCACTGTGCAAGACGGCGACCGCCGCTGAAGTTTGCCCCAAGAGCTTCGACGACGGAGTCGCCGTAACCGGTCAAGCCTCCCGCGGGTTGGGCGATGATCGTGGACGTTGTGATCGCCCATGATGGCATCGAATTCCAGTGATTCGATCAACGGGCGGGCCAGTTTTCGAGGGGGCGGGGGTGATCAGGCCGACTCACCAACCGGCGATCGACGGAGTCAACAGTGGCAGGGCAATGATGGCTCGTTTGCGCAGGCCGGCGATCTGGGCGTAGGTCTGCATGGCCTGGCCGTACTCCAGCACATCCGGTCCGTCTACATCCCAGGTGCGCGATGCCGGAACCCTGGCGTCGGCGGCTTCGGTGAGGTAGTGCAGCACGTCGTTGATCGCGATGGGTTGGATCTTGTTGCGCACCCACCTCGGTGCCGTCATCACCGGTAGTTGATCGCAGAGGTGGAGGATCATCTCGAAGCAGGCCTATACCGCCCCGATGACGATGCCGGCCTGCAGCACCACGGTCTGAATACCGGAGCCAATGAGGATTTCGCCGACAGCGCGGCGTGAGGCCAGATGTGGGGATAGGTGGCCGTCGGGGTGCAAACCCGATAGGTACACAATGCGCTGGACACCGGCGCGCCGGGCCGCGGCAACCACATTCGCGACGAGGTCTGCCGCGACTCCGCGACGCTGCTTGCCAAAGAACTACTCACACCCAAGGCGGTAATAGAGAGCCTCCTCAACGGGCCAATGTCGGACAAGCTGTACGAAATGATCCAGGACGAGATCAAGGCCACAATCGACACCAGTCGGGGATCGCGCGGCCGCTGGTTGCGCTCGCGATCGGCGGCCGCAAATATCAGCAAATGAAGCACCGGATCGCCCAGACGGTGATCGAGAAGATGCCCGAACAGGCGCACCATGTCGAGGAATACGCCACTAAGGCGCTCGACCTCGACAACCTCGCCGCCGAACGGATGAAGTTGCTGAGCGCCGAGGAATACGGAGAACTCATGCGTCCCGTGTTTCGCGACGACGAAAAAACAGTGTTCGCAGTCGGAGCGATCCTCGGTTTCATCGTCGGCGAGCTACAAGCCACACTTCTCTTGTGAGACAACGGCTTCGACGGCGCCCATGAAGCAACATTGCCGCGCAGATATTCGGTCATTCAGAACCGTCGGGTAGGCTTGAGCGTGCTGAAGGCGTTACGTCGCAGCGTAAGCGAGCGCCGTTCTAGCTGGCTGCTCGGCGATGACGTCCGTCTCGCCGCCGCGGGTAGTCGTGATCGGTAGCGACGCGCTTCTCTTCCTCATGACGTTCGCCGTCACAAGTGCTCGCATCGAATCATTTGTTTGTGCAACAGCATCCCTCAGTACGGCATTTCAAAAGACAATGAAACACGAAGCAGCACAACAAGTTTAACTAGACCTAGGCGTTCACTTCGTATATCGGTAGGTATCAGTGATCTACGACGCCGCTTCGCCCCAACGTGTTGCGGTGACGAATTGCTAGGCCACTATGCGGCGCCCCGTTCCCAGCCAAGAGTGACGTGACGCGGGGGCGAGTGAGGTCCGCAAAAAGTGGACACGAATGTTCGAAGTGAGACAAATTGTATCGGTGCAGTTCAGACCGATGCGAGTGGACAGCGGATTTGGGAACCCACAGGAGGCGTGTGAGCAGCGAGCAGCGGCGTCGAGCAGAGCGGCGGCGAGTTGTTGTGCGCTAAGAGATTGCCCTGCAACCACCGCGGCAAGCGATGACCAGCAGCCTGCCGTTCGGGCGTTGGGGTGAGACGCTCTCCGATAACGTCGTCGCCGCGGCGATGATCGACGGCCTCGTACATCCCGCTCGAGGAAGCTGGTGCGTCGCGGTCATTGCAGGAGCGCGGGTAGTTCGGCGGCCCAAAGCGGCGCTGGCCAAGCCTGCGCGGCGCCGGCGCACCGGCTGAAGGCCGGGGCTCCTGTTGTTTATTCGCCGTCAATGACTCGGAAGGACCTGATTCGTACGGCTCCGGATAAGTGCTTCATCCTTTCAATCCGTTTGTCGGGCAACCGTTATCAGGCAACATCGGGCGCCTTCGAGATTCACGGATCAGTAATCCGTTGGTAAGCGCTCTGACCGATGCACTGGCCTCGCTCCCGACGCCGGCGACGGAGAACTTAGCAGACTTTGAGGTTCATTTCGCCCCGCCGTAAACACTCACGGGCTAGCTTGACGAAATCGGAGATGGATAGCCTCGATGGGGAGGTTCAAAGATGGCTGGTCAGCGCAACTGTCGGAACCGCACGAGCCCGTCGAATCGGACCGTGAAGCGCTGGCGTCGTGTGATCGGCTGGGGTAGCTGTGCGGGCGCTGCTCTTTCTTTCGCCATTGGTCCGCTCGCCTGCATTCCCGCGGTTCATGCTGACGGCCTAGATGTCATCGTCGACCCGATCGTCAACGCCGCCTTCGATAACGCCGTGCCAGGTGCGGACATTTTGGCAAGTCTCGACTTCGCTGAGAGCGTGGATCTCGGTGGCCTTGGCGGTAGCGCGTTCGACCAATGGTTTGCGCTGCCAACGGATTCGGTCGCCGATATTGATACGGCCAGCGACCTGGTAGCCAGCGTGGGTGCCGCTTGGGATGCCGGAGCCGGGGCTGGCAACGCGACGGAGGGCGTCGCAGCATCGTCGGATTTTGTCGCATGGTCCGACGCGCTCTTCTTGCAGGCCATTCACACCAGTCAGCAGAACTGGATCAACAGCCCGCTGGGCGAATCTATCAACAACTGGATTAATCAAGCTTTTGGGATGTACCTGATCGGGAACGGCGCCGACGGCATCGATGGTGGCACTCTTGCCGAGGCGACCGGTGGTGACGGTGGAGTGTTGTTCGGCGACGGCGGTAGCGGCGCAACCGACGCGCTGGGTCAGGGGGGTGCAGGCGGGGATGCGGGACTTTTCGGTAACGGCGGCGATGGCGGCATCGGGATTAATGGCGGCACCGGCGGCGACGGCGGTGCCGCCGGATTATTCGGTAATGGCGGAGCAGGAGGTGCCGGCGGCGACGGCGCCAACGCGACACTTGCCGGCGGTAATGGCGCAGCGGGAGGTGCCGGTGGCGCGGGCGGGGCCGGTGGCGTGGTGGCCGGCGATGGCGGCCGCGGGGGCAATGGCGGTGCTGGTGGTGACGGTGGTGCGGTTAGCGGTGGCACCATCAACTCGGGTGACATTGGTGGGGAAGGCGGAGCGGGGGGCGCCGGCGGCACGGCTGCTGGACTCTTCGGTGATGCCGGTGACGGCGGGGACGGTGGCGCTGGTGGTAACGGTGGTGCCGTTAGCGGCGGCAGCACCCTTTACTTCGGAAACATCGGGGGAGACGGCGGCCAGGGGGGCGATGGAGGCGTGGGCAACGGCATCGGCACTGGCGGCAGCGGCGGCCTCGGCGGTCGCGGTGGTGACGCCGGCGCGGTCACCGACAGCACCCTCTACTCAGGCGACCGCGGTGGCGCGGGCGGGGCCGGAGGCGCCGGCAGCCTTACCGCGTTGATCGGCGCCGGCGGCGACGGGGGTAACGGTGGCGCCGGCGGCGCCGCAGGCGCGGTCATCAACAGTGTTGTCGGCTCGGGCGACACCGGCGGGGCCGGGGGTGACGGCGGTGCCGGCGGTTCGGGCGGGGCGATCGGCGACGGCGGCAGCGGCGGACAGGGCGGCGCCGGTGGGGCCGCCGGGGCCGTCACCGACGGCTCACGCATCCTTTACATCGGCGACGTCGGGGGCGACGGCGGGACCGGTGGCAACGGGGCGATCGGCGGCTTCGCCGGTGACGGCGGCAGCGCAGGCGACGGCGGGGCAGGCGGTGTCGGCGGTGCGGTCACCGGCAGCACCGTGGCTGCTGGTGACGAAGGCGGTAACGGCGGTCGCGGCGGGGTCGGCGGGGCAGCAACATATATCGGTGCCGCGGCCACCGGAGGTAACGGCGGGGCCGGCGGTGACAGCGGTGCAGTGTCCGACAGCACCCTGACCACCGGCAGTAACGGCGGTGACGGCGGTGCCGGCGGCGAGGGTGGCAACAACGCCAACGGCCCTGCAGGTGATGGCGGTGACGGCGGTGCCGGCGGCACCAGCGGGACGGTGATCAACAGCTTCATCGGCGCAGGCGATAACGGAGGAGCGGGCGGAGCGGGCGGTAACGTCGGGATTTCCGCCAGTGGCGGCGCAGTAGGCGGGGCGGGCGGCGACGGCGGCAGCGCGGGCAACGTCGTCGCCAGCACGGTCGGCATCGGCGACAACGGCGGAACCGGTGGAGCAGGCGGCGATGGAAGGGCGGCCGGGTATTTCGGCGACGGTGGTGCCGGGGGCGCCGGGGGCAATGGCGGCGACGCCGGGGCCGTGAGCCAATCGAGCACCGTCTCTGTAGGCAATCACGGTGGAGCCGGTGGAGCCGGCGGAGCCGGCCGCGAGGGCGGGGCGATCGCCGGCGCTGGCGGTGCTGGCGGTGCCGGCGGGGCCGGCGGTGACAGCGGTGCAGTGTCCGACAGCACCCTGACCACCGGCAGTAACGGCGGTGACGGCGGTGCCGGGGGCAATGGCGGCAGCGCGTATGTCTTCGGCGTTAGCGGTGCCGGCGGCGGCGGCGGGTCCGGGGGCTCTAGTGGAAGCATCGCCGACAGTATCGTTGGCACGGGCAATGCCGGCGGTGCCGGCGGTGCCGGCGGTGATGGCGGCGATGGCATCGAGGGCTACCAAGGCGGAGCCGGCGGCGCTGGCGGTGTCGGCGGATCAGCTGGGGCCGTCAACGACAGCACACTGATGACCGGCAACGTCGGCGGTGCCGGCGGCGACGGCGGTGCCGGTGGTGATGTCAACTTCGGAAACGGCGGTCCGGGTGGTGCCGGCGGCGCCGGCGGGATGGCTGGAACTGTGACCAGCAGCGACGTCACCGACGGCAACAACGGCGGAAACGGTGGTTACGGTGGCGACGGCGGACAGAGCTTCACCTTCGGAAACGGCGGCGCAGGCGGCACCGGCGGCGCAGGCGGCAACGCCGGAACGCCACACAGCAGCACTCTCACCACCGGTGGATACGGCGGTGACGGCGGAAACGGCGGAAACGGTTCCCCTCCCGGGGTGATCGGCGGTGCCGCCGGCCCCGGCGGCCCCGGCGGCACCGGCGGAACCGGCCCGCTCGCCGACGGCGCCACCGGTCAAACCGGTCAGCCCGGCTAGCGTGAGGGCGGCATTCAAGCCCAGCAACGTCGACCGCGACGCCGGCCTCGTGCGGCGACGTCATCGCGGCTGCGCTGACCCAGTCGGCTTGGCTCGCTCACCAAATGCGTACTTCTGATCTGTGGCGGCTTTTGTCCCTCTAACCTCCCGACACGGACCGCATTTGGCAGTGGGCGTGAGACCGATACGGGTCGAGGCACTACATCTGATGGCTTTACGCGACCAGCGTTTTCGTGTCATTGCCGATCTACTCGACGCTGGTGTCACTGCCGATAGTCGCCTTCGAGAAGTCCGACAGTTACTGCGGGGCAACGGCTCACCGTCGCCGCAACTGCTGTGTCGGCGTGCATCATGATCCTCCCGAGTCGTCGGTGGGCCCAACCGGTAGCAGTGGGGGGTGGACCAGGACGTCAATCCACTGACATCGCTGGAACAGAGCTTCGGCCTGGCCGACATCCCGCCCCGAGCATCGCGGCGATCTGTCGTGCTATTGGTGACGCGTCGGATCCTTCATCTTGGTGAACAGCAACAGCGCCACTGTGATGAAACGTCGGTGCGGCCTAGCAGCGATCGAGATGAGTGATCAACGCTGCTGCGCCACCGGCATCACGACGTCTGAAAAGTGGACACGAACGTGAGACAAAGCGTTGTGGACACGCAGTGCGACAGCGTCCATCGCTGCAGTTCAGGGCATCGCCAGTGGACACGGAAAAAGAGAACCTACAGTAGGTAGGAGGAGGAGAGCGCCACCACAACGCATTTCGCCGTGGTCAGCAACGTGATGGCTGGCACCCTGGGAAACGCCTCTGCCGCATGTCGCAGTGAGGCGTTGCAGACAGCCCGGCATGCCGCGTGACGCATCTAGCTAGACCTTTTCCACGACTCCCGCATCCGTATCTGACTCGACGTCGCGGTGGATCAGCTCACGCACAGCGGGCCGCGATCCGTAGGGCCGCAGCATTGTGCTGGCCGGGCGCGGGCGCACGTGCTGCGGCCACCAGAACCAGCGGCCCAGCAGGGTCGCCAGTGACGGCGTCATGAACGACCGCACGGTCAGGGTGTCGAACAGCAGACCCAGCGCGATGGTCGTACCCACTTGGGCCATCACCTTCAGTGGGCTGAATGCGAACGTGGCCATGGTGGCGGCGAAGACCAGTCCGGCGTTGGTCACTACCGAGCCCGATCCGGCCACGGCGCGGATGGTTCCGGTCTTCAGCCCGGCGCGGATCTCTTCTTTGAACCGCGATATCAGCAACAGGTTGTAGTCCGAGCCGACCGCCAACAGCAGGATGACCGCCATCGGCAGCACCATCCAGTGCAGCTTGAGCCCGAGGATGTACTGCCACAGCAGCACTGACAGCCCGAACGATGCGCCCAGCGACAGCAACACGGTGCCGACGATGACCACAGCCGCTACGACACTTCGGGTGATGATCAGCATGATCACGAAAATGAGTGTGGCTGCGGCAATCCCGGCGATCATCAGGTCGATGTTGGAGCCGTCGTGCATGTCCTTGTACGTCGCGGCGGTGCCGCTGAGGTAGACCTTGGCGCCCTCCCACGGGGTGCCCTTAATGGCTTCGTGGACGGCCTTCTTGATCGGGTCGATGTGGGCGATGCCCTCCGGGGTGGCCGGGTCACCCTCGTGAGAGACGATCAATCGAACGGAGTGGCCGTCGGGGGAGATGAATTGCTTGAGACCGCGGGCAAAGTCCGGGCTCTTGAACGCTTCCGGCGGCAGATAGAACGTGTCGTCGTTCTTGGCCTTGTCGAACGCGTCGCCCTGGGCGGTGGCGTTGTCGGACTGCGCTTTTGCCTGCTCGTTGAGACCATTTGTGATCGAGTAGTTCGACATGGTCGTGTCGAGGTTGCGCTGCTGGCTTGCGATTTGGGGCGGGATCAGGGCCACCATCTTCGGCATCAGCTGATCCAACTTGTCCGAGGCCGCGCTGAGATCGCCGGTTACTTCGGCCGCCTGGTCGATGCCGTCGAGCGCGTTGAAGATCGACCGCAGCGACCAGCAGACTGGGATGTCGTAGCAGTGCTTCTCCCAGTAGAAGAAGCTGCGGATCGGCCGGAAGAAGTCGTCGAGGTTACTGATGTCGTCACGCAACGACTCAATGATCTTGGCGGTTTCCCTGGTGAGCGCGGCAGTCTCGTGCGTGACGCTGGCGGTTTCTTGTTGCACCGCCATCTGCTGCTGCAGATTGGCGATAGCGATGCGCGTCTGCGCCACCTGCTTGAGTAGGTTGTTCGCCTGCTCCTCCTGGTAATGCTGGGTCTGAATCCGACCCGCGGCCTGCGAGCCCATCTGGAAACCCAAGGTGCTGTGATCCAGCGGTGTACCCAGCGGCCTGGTGATGGTCTGCACCCGGCCGATACCCGGGATGTGGAAGACGGCTTTAGCCACCTTGTCCAGCACCAGGAAGTCGGCGGGGTTACGAAGGTCGTGATCCGTTGTGATCATCAACAACTCGGGGTTCAGGCGGGCCTGGTCGAGGTGCCGGTCGGCGGCAGCGTAGCCGATGTTGGCCGGGGTGTCCGGCGGCAGAAAGTGCCGGGTGTCATAGTCGGTCTCGTAGCCGGGCAGCGCGAGCAGACCGACGAGCGCGACCGCGATCGTGGCCGCCAAAATCGGTGCGGGCCAACGCACTATCGCGGTCCCGATGCGACGCCAGCCCCGGGTCTGCGGCTTGCGCTTGGGGTCCAGCAGCTTGAAGAAGCTGGCCACCGTCAGCACCGCCGGGCCCAACGTCAGCGCCGCGAATACCGCGACCAGCATGCCGACCGCGCAGGGCACGCCCAGCGACTCGAAATACGGCAGGCGGCAGAAACTCAGGCAGTACATCGCACCGGCAATGGTCAGACCCGATCCCAACACGACGTGCGCCGTGCTGTGGAACATGATGTAGAACGCTTCTTCGCGGGTCTCGCCCGTAGTCCGGGCCTCGTGGTAGCGGCCGACGATGAAGATCGCGTAGTCGGTTCCGGCGGCGATCGCCAGCAGCACCAACATGTTGTCGGCGAAAGTCGACAGACCCATGATGTTGTAGTTGCCCAGGGTCGCAACGACACCGCGGGCCGCGGCTAATTCGATGAACACCATGGCCAGCATGATCAATACGGTGCTGACCGATCGGTAGACGAACAGCAGCATCACCAGGATGACCAGGATCGTGATCACGGTGACCTTCGCGATCCCTTTTTCACCGGCCTCTGTCTGGTCCGCGAGCAGCGGGCCCGCACCCGTGACATAGGCCTTGATGCCCGGTGGCGCGGGCACCGAGTCCACGATCTTGCGGACGGCCTCGCTGGATTCCGAGGCCAGACCGCTGCCCATGTTGCCGGCGAGGTAGACCTGAACGTAGGCGGCCTTTTGGTCGTGGCTCTGTGAGCCCGCGGCGGTCAAGGAGTCGCTCCAGAAATCCTGGATGTGCTGAACGTGCTTGGTGTCTTTCTCCAGGCGCCGGACGATCTCGTCGTAGTACTTGTGCGCGTCAGCCCCGAGCGGCTTGTCGCCTTCCAGGAGAACCATCGCCGAGTTGTCGGTGTCGAACTCGTCGAACGCTTTTCCCACCTGCATCTGCGACTGGAACGAGACCGCGTCATGCGGACTCTGCGACACCGAGTGGCTCTTGGAGACGACCTCCAGCTGCGGCGAGATCGTGTTGGTGACGAAGACGACGCCTAGCCACACCAAGACGATGGGCAGCGCGAGCCGGTGGATCATCCGCGGCAGGAACGGCGGGATCAGCGGTTGATCGACCGGGGGTGGCGGCTCAGCCTCGACTGTCCCCCTCATGCGCATTCAGCCAGGCAACGCAGCACTCTGTTCACCGTTTCGTCAGGGATCGAATAGCTCAGACACGTAGTTCGGTCACCAATCGATCGGCGGTGATCGACGACGAACCAGCAAAAGCCCGGCTCAATCCGGTCACTGCTCGACACGGGCGTACGGTGCGCCAAGCCGAAGCTGCTCAGCGCCGGGCCTAGCCTTTAGCTGGTCTAAATTGACGTTAGCCAGCCTAATCTATTGCGTCAAGCATGTCGCCGCGGAGTCTCGATCGAAAGCGAACAGAGCTGAGACAGCGCTGTCCAGTGCGGCCGTTTGGCCGCCCACATCCAATTCGCGCACGTCGGTCCGCCCTTTGCGGTGGTCGCGTCGGTCATCATCTGCCTGTCAAGCAGCGCGGGTGAATTCGATGTGCAGCGCGGTGAGCCCGCGGAGCAGGAACGTCGGCTCGTAGCTGTAGCGGCGTTGATCGGGGGGTCCGTGCTGAGTCTCGCTGATGTGGAACTCGGTTGCCCGGTCGAGCAGGCGGTTGATGGTGACGCGTCCTTCCACGCGCGCCAGTGGTGCGCCCGCGCAGGTGTGGATACCGCGGCCGAACGCGATGTGTTCGCGCACGTTCTTGCGGTCGAGGTGAAATTCGTTGGGGCGGTCGAACTTGCGGGGATCGCGGTTCGCGGCACCCAGGCACAGCATCAGCACGGTGCCGGCCTTGATGGGAACACCGCCAAGTGTCGTGGATTTCCGGGCGAGCCGGAAGTCGACTTTGGTGGGGCTTTCGAACCGCAGGGATTCCTCGATGAACGCGCCGATCAGGGACCGGTCGGCGCGCAGCCGGTCTTGGAGTTCGGGTTGATCGCCGAGCGCCCGGACCGCGGAGCTGAGTAGCTTGACCACGGTCTCCTGTCCAGCGCCGAACAAAAACGTCGCAGGACGGACGACTTCGAGCAACGGGGGTGTCGAGCCATCGGGGTAGGTCGCAGACGCCAGTCCGGTGAGTACGTCATCGCGCGGGTTGTCGCGGCGATCGGCGATGTAGCCGCTGAACAGATCGTCGAGATAGCGCAGCGGGTTGCTGCCCACCGGTGTCGAGTCCAGGGCGCCCACATGGTAGTCGCGGCCGCCCGCCCCGAGGTTGCGGCGCAGCTTCGGGCGGTCCTCGTCGGGCACGCCGAGCAGGTCCGCAATAGCAAGCGTCGCATAGGGTTTGGCGAACTCACTGAGAAATTCGCACCGACCGTTGTCGATGAACTCGTCGAACTGCTCGTCGGTCAACCTCCAGATGTACTCCTCGTTCTCCTTGAGCCGGCGTGGCGTCAAGAGCTGACCGAGAAGAGCCCGCGCCATGGTGTGCTGCGGCGGGTCCATCACGACCATATGCTCGAAAATGGGGAACTCGTGCCGATGCGCCTCGATCAGGTCGCTGATGTCGTCGCCCTGTGGCGTGAACGGCAACGGCGGGAAGGGGCCGCCGATCGCGTTCACCGCGGAGAACGAATCGACATCCTTGAATGCCGCGTGGACCTCGTCGTACCCGGTGACGGCCACGACACCGTAGTGCGGCTCACGCGCGACAGGGCCGTGGCTGCTGCGCAGCTGTTCCCAGTACGCATAGGGGTTCTGGGCGATGTCGCTGTTCGTGAAGTAGTCGATATCAGCCAATTCGGTCACGGGATCGACCTCTCAAAACGGTGCACGGTGACATGTCGACCCAGCCGGAAACTGGGGCGGCCGCCAACGCCGGATGCACGATCGGGGCAATGTGCAAGTCCCCACCGCCTACGTTGCGGGTCTGCACACACTGTCTGTTCGCCGACCACGACTCTCCTTCGAAACTGATCGATCGATCAAATGATACAGTGCTGCATGCTTACCACTCACCGTAGAAACGGGTCAAGCACGCCGGGCTGGTCCGGTCGGTGACGGCGGCGCGGAAGGCCCGAGCCGATGACGGTGGGACACGACGCCGGCTGATCGAGGCGACCGCCCAGATCATGTACGAAGAGGGCTACGCGGCGGCCACGTCGCGCCATGTCGCGGCCAGGGTCGGAGTCAAACAAGCGCTGGTCTACTACTACTTTCCGACGACCGACGATCTGTTTCTCGAGGTACTCAAAGCGGGCGCGGAAGCCGCGCTCGAGCAGATGCGCGCGGCGCTGATCGCCGACGACCCCATCCGTGTGCTCTGGCAGATCAACAATGACGTCCGCGGAACTGTGCTCAACACTGAATTCATGGCATTGGCCAATCACCGCAAGGTGATTGGGGCCGAACTCAAGGCGTACGCCGAACGGGTGCGCGATATAGAGACGGCCGCGACAACGATGGTCATGCGGGCCAGCGGTGTCGATCTGGAGGCCTATCCGCCGGTCGCCATCGCCATGCTCATCGCTCAGATCGCCCGCAGTCTGGGCAACGAATCCGCGATCGGGGTCACCCAGGGGCACCGCGAGCTTCAAGACCTCATCGAGCGCCATCTCGTCATGCTTGCAGCGCCGGGCTCGACCGTCAGCAGATAAGCGTCCGCGGAGCCCGGGCCCGCTTCGGGCCCGGCGGTAAGCAAGCGCGTCGATGAAAGCGCCCCTTCCCGGATCACCTATCGACAGGCGCGGTGACTCGTGCCAAGTCCTGATCGTACGATCAACTAACCGGCCTCACGATGACGGTGGACGCGGGAACCACGCTCAAGTAGCGCCGCACCGATCCACGTGTGAAACATGTTGCGCGACAACCAAAACTAGTTGGACGGCGGGTTGGTGAGCCGGTAGACGGCTCGTTCGATGCCGGGCAGGATGTCGGTGACCTCGATGTCACCGTGGGTGAATTGGCTGAGAAATCCGAAGATCACACCGGTCAGGATCAGTTCGAGGTCTTGCGCGAAGCCCGGATCGGCCGATGAGAGAATGCTTTTGATGACCGGGACCACGGCGTCGACGCCGTGCTGGATGAGGCCCTGGCCGCCGGGTCCCGATCGGGCTTGAAAGTAGGACCGCAGCATATTGGGGTGTCGTTCCCAGGGTTCGAAGAGGGCGCGCTGCACGTGCATCAGGTCGGCGTAGAGCGAATCACCCGGTAGTTCATCGGCCAGAGCGGTTAGCCCCGCGTAGCGATTGGCGTCCATCCACCACAGCAGGGCGGCGACGATCAGCTCATCACGGGTTGCGTAGCGCTTGTAGATCGTCGCCATGGACACTCGCGCACGCCGGGCGACCTCGCGCAGCTGCACGGCCTCATATCCCTCGGTGTCGAGGATGTCGACCACGATTTCCAGGATCGGATCGCGTGGCACGGCGGGTGGCCCGCCGTTGGCCGCCTGTTGCAGTTCAACCTCTGTCGCACGCACGGTAACCATGTTACTGTGCCGTCAGAGTAACCGGGTTACTCGGCGCGAATACGCCGGGATCCGAAGGTAGGGATGGGAGTTGCAACGTGGGTTCAGTGGACGGCAAAGTCGCCTTCATCACCGGAGTTGCACGCGGTCAGGGCCGCAGCCATGCGCTGCGCCTGGCGCGTGAAGGCGCCAACATCATCGGCATCGACATCTGCGCAGACATCGCCGCCAACGGCTACCCGATGGCATCGCGCGCCGAGCTCGAGGAGACGGTCGAGTTGGTGGAGCGGGCCGGTGGCAAAATCATCGCCACCGTCGCCGATGTGCGGGCCTTCGACGAGGTCCAGGCCGCCGTGGACGCGGGGGTGCAGCAGTTCGGGCGCCTGGACATCGTGTTGTCCAACGCCGGGATCGCACCGCTGGCGTTCCGGCAGTTGAGCATCGAAGAAGAGCTGGCGCAGTGGCGGGCGGTGACCGCGGTCAACCTCGACGGGGCTTATCACACGGCGTGGGCGACCATCCCGCATCTGTTGGCAGGCAACCGTGGCGGGTCCATCGTGTTCACCAGCTCGACAGCGGGGATCAAGGGCTTCGGCGGGCTGCAGGGCGGTGGCCTGGGCTATGCGGCATCGAAAACCGGGATCGTGGGTTTGATGCGGGCGCTGGCCAATGTGCTTGCGCCGATGAGTATTCGGGTCAACACAGTTCACCCGACAGCGGTCAACACGATGATGGCCAACAACCCCGACATGGTCGACTTTCTGGAGAAGAACCCCGGCGCGGGCCCGCACATGCAGAACCCGATGCCGGTGGCCCAGCTCGAGCCCGAAGACATCAGCGCGGCCATCGCCTACCTGGTTTCCGATGACGCCAAGTACGTCACCGGTGTGACGTTCCCGGTCGATGCCGGGTTCTGCAACAAGGTCTGACGCCTCGATGACACACAGCACACCGCCGGGCCGGGTCGCGGGCAAACGGGTCCTGGTCACCGGCGCCGCCCGCGGCATGGGCCGCAGTCACGCGGTCCGCCTCGCTGAAGAGGGCGCCGACCTGATCCTGATCGACATCTGTTCCACACCTGAGGGTTTGGACTACCCACTGGCTACCGAAGACGACCTGCAGGAGACCGCTGACCTCGTCGGCGAACACGGCAGGCGCGCGATTACACAGGTCGTTGATGTCCGCGACGAGGAGTCGATGGCGTGGGCGGTCAACGACGCGGTCACCGAGCTCGGCGGTCTGGACGGGGCAGTCGCCAACGCCGGGGTCCTCACCGTCGGGACATGGGACACCACCACCGCCGCCCAATGGCGCCTGGTCCTTGACATCAACTTGATCGGAGCGTGGAACACCTGCGCGGCGGCGTTGCCGCACCTGATCCGCAACGGCGGAGGCAGTCTGGTCAACATCAGCTCCTCAGCCGGGATCAAGGGAACCCCGCTCCACCTGCCCTACACCGCCTCGAAACACGGCATCGTCGGGATGACACGGGCGCTGGCCAATGAGGTTGCCGGGCAGAACATTCGGGTCAACTCCGTGCATCCCACCGGGGTCGCCACCGGCATGGCCCCGCCGGCGATGCACCAGCTGATCGCCGAACGCGCCGACCTGATCCCGATCTTCCTCAACGCGCTGCCCGCGCCGCTGATCGAGGCAGGTGATGTCAGCAACGCCGTGCTGTACCTGATCTCTGATGAAGCCCGCTATGTCACGGGTCTGGAAATGAAAGTCGACGCCGGTGTCACGATCCGATAGGGGCCAGCGATGAGCGTCAACGAGCGACACGCACGGGGAACACGCACATTCAGTGAGGTGATGACCACCGCGGCGCCTGATGACGCCAGCCCGTTCAGCTCTGGATTGCTCGACTTCGTCTTCGCCGAGGTGTGGACGCGGCCGGCGCTGAGCCGTCGGGATCGCCGCTTTGTCACCCTGGCCTGTGTCGCGGCCGCCGACGCCGTCGCACCCCTGGAGCAGCACGTCTACGCCGCACTCAACAGCGGTGATATCACCATCACCGAAATGCGGGAAACAGTCCTGCATTTCGCGGTCTATGCGGGCTGGCCGAAAGCCTCCCTGTTCAACATGGTGGTCGACGCTCAATGGGCGACCATCACCGCCGAGCGCGGCCTACCCGCTGATGAGCCCGAGCCGTTGCTGCCCCTGGCATCGGACAGCGACCCCGAACAGCGCCTGCTCGGCGGCGAGGAATCGTTTCGTGACATCAATTGCGTGCCCTACACACCGCCCCGCGACAACCCCTACACCGGTGGGGGAATCTTGAACTTCGTGTTCGGGGAGATGTGGCTGCGTCCCGGGCTGGGCACCAAGGAGCGCCGCCTGATCACGGTGGCCTGTGTCGCATTCCAGGACACCGAAATCCCGATCCTGTCCCACGTCTACGCGGCGCTCAAAAGCGGTGATCTGTCTTTTGAGGAGATGGACGAAGTGGCACTGCAGTTCGCCGCCTACTACGGATGCGCCAAGGCCGACTACCTCAACACCGTGATCGCCGAGCAAAAGCAGCGCGTGACCGCCGAGGCCCGCACCGACTCCACCGTCGCCGGTTAAGCACCCCACCAAGGACATTCACGATGACGACGAGCCCATCAACGCCGCTGCGATCGGGCGCGTTACTTATCGGCGGAGAACACATCAGCGTGTCCTCCGGCGGAACCCACCAGCACATCTACCCCGGCAATGGGCGGTGCAACGCGAGCATCCCGATGGCCGGCGATCGCGAAATCGACGCCGCCGTCGACAGCGCCTGGGACGCCCACCGCCAGTGGACGTACTACCACGTCGACCGCCGCCGCGATCTATTGATGAATCTCGCTGACGCGGTGCGCGATCACTTCGCTGAGCTCACCGAACTCAACGTGCACGACTTCGGTACGCCGATCTCGATGGCCGGCCACTCAGTGCTGACCGAACAATTCCTGCGCTACTACGCCGGTTACGCCGACAAAGCCCACGGCAGCAACACACCAGTCAGCGGCGCTTTCGACGTCAACATCGTCGAGCGCGAACCCTACGGCGTCGTGGCAGTCATCGCGCCCTGGAACGGGCCGCTGGTAGTCATCGGCGCCGCCGTCGCTCCGGCCCTGGCCGCCGGCAACGCCGTCATCCTCAAACCCTCCGAACTGGCCGCGTTGGGGCCTCTACGGTTCGGCGAACTCTGCCTGGAAGCAGGGCTGCCGCCCGGGCTGGTGAATGTGCTGCCCGCGGGCCCCGAAGGCGGGCAAGCGTTAGTCAGACACCCACGGATCGGAAAGATCCACTTCACCGGCGGGCGGTCGACCGCGCAGAAAGTGCTGCAGGCCGCGGCCATCAATCTCACACCGGTCGTCGCGGAGCTCGGTGGCAAGTCGGCCTTCCTCGTCTTCGACGACGCCGACCTCGATATATCCGCCACCATTGCCGCCTACCAGGGGCCGATCGTGCAGGCCGGCCAAAGCTGCGCCTGTGCGTCCAGGATTCTTGTGCACGCCTCGGTCTATGACGCGTTCATGGACAAATTCGTCGCCGCCGTACGCGCCGCCAAGATCGGTGACCCGCTGCAGCCTGACGTCATGTTCGGACCCGTCGTCAGCCAAGACGCCGCCGACCGCATCCTGCGCGTCATTGACGCCACGCTCAGCGAACACGCGGGCGAACTGATCACCGGCGGAAAGCGTCTCGGCGGTGAGCTCGTCGATGGTTTCTACATCGAACCCACCATCTTCGGCAACGTCGACAACCGCTCAGCGCTGGCCCAAAACGAAACCTTCGGACCCGTCACCGCCGTCATGCCCTTCACAGACGAGGCCGAGGCCATCAACCTCGCCAACGACACCCGCTACGGACTCAACGCCTTCATCCAGACCACCAACCTGCAGCGCGCCCACCGCGTCGCCCGCAGTCTGCAGGCCGGCTCGATATGGGTCAACAGACACAGCGACATCGAGCCGCAAGGACCCTACGGCGGCTACAAGCAGAGCGGGTTTGGCCGCACCGGCGGCATCGAAGGACTCCACGAATTTCTGCAAACCAAAAACATCCGCATCGGCATGAACTGAAATCCAGTCTTCCAACACAATTCGCGGCCGCGCTCACGGCGGGCATTGAGCCACACGAGGTATCGATCGTGCGGGTTGGCTTCGTTGATCTCGGCAGCCAAGGCGCGCCCATGGCTCGCCGCATCGTCGACGCAGGCTTCCCGCTGACCGTGTGGGCCCGCAGAGCAGAAACAACCGCCGCGTTCGCCGACACCGCCGCCGACATTGCGGAAACCCCAGGAGCTCTCGCCTCCGTTAGCGACCTCGTGTGTATCTGCGTCGTCGATGATGCCGGCGTCGGGCAAGTAGTCCACGGATACCACGGTGTTCTCGCGGGCATGCAGCCAAGCACGACCCTGGCTATCCACAGCACCGTCAATCCGGCCCTCTGCCGCGAACTAGCCGCACGCGCGGAACAACGGGGCATCACGGTCATCGACGCACGCGTCAGCAGCGGAGGACCCGCTGCGGCCGAAGGTAAACTTCTTGTGATGACTGGCGGCGACGAACAGGTGATCACCCAATGCACGCCCGCATTCGAAACATTCGCCGACACCATCGACGCGACCCGTACGCTGCCCTGCGTCCAGCTGGTGTGTTCGGCCCATTCGTAGAGCAGGTGCCATTGGACAAGCGCGACGCGGTCGACGAGCCGGGCGGCGACGATTTCGATGACGAGCAGCACATCATTTACCGTCTGGCCACCCGAGTGCGTCGAAGACCGCGACGGGGTTGAGGTAGTCGCGCCAGTGCACAATCTCACGGTTACGCAGGGTGATCACTGATACGAATCTGTTGGTGTAGAGGCGATTCCCATCGACCGTGCGGCCTTCTGCCGCGTATTCGAGTATCGCGACCACTTTTTCGATGTCTCGGTACACGGCGAGGTCAAAGCAGCGTTCTAGACGGATCGAGGTCCCATACGGGCGATACAGTTCGGCGAGCGCTTGCCGGCCCTCGACACGTGACGGGTATCCCGGCACGGTGATCACATACTCGGTCATGACGTCTTCGGCCATCAGATCGAAGAAGTGTCCGGCATCGACCAACCCGTGTAACCCCTGCTCGATTATCCGAAAAAAAGGATCCAGAGCGCCAAAATCCTGCGGGTTTGCTATAGGGCTCTTCATCGTTGCGCCGTCCTCGGTTTCGTTGCGGTGTAGTGGCTTTCACTAATGGCTTGGTTGGCGCGGATGGGCAGGACGGACAACAGCAGCCGCATCGGTTGGTCGCGGTCGTTCAGTGTCGCGCTAACGCAGTCTCCGGAGCCAGGTCGCCAGACCGACTCCCACGGCATGCGGATCCTCCAGCGGTGTCCAGTGCAACCCCCCGGCAAAGACGGTGACGGCGACGAGATGGGCGGGCACTGCGTTCACGGTCTCAGCATGGCCAGCAACCAGGACGACCGCAATGACCTATTGCTGTCAATTCCGGACATCGGCCGGCAGGGCACGCGTCGAGTCATCATTTTTACGGTGGCCTCGGGTGCAGCTAGCTCGGAAGTGGATTAGCCACGGGCTACGTAGTTCGCTCGTCGAGGCGATCCACCGGGTCCTGGAACGCCACGGATGGGCGGATCTTGGTCGAGCTTAATGAGGCGCGATCCTCCGGTGCGTCTCTATTTACGGACCACTCGTCCGGCGTTTGGGTGGCATCCCAGCTCAGCAGTAGACGCAGCTTTTCATCGGCGGCGGATCCTCGCGGCGCGGTGTACACCGTCAGCGTCTGCCCATCGGCATCCGGGACACAAAAATTCTGGTACTGCAGATCCAGCACCCCTACAGCTTCGTGGAAGATGCGCTTGTCGCCGGAAGTGTGTTTCGCCAGACCGTAATCCGCCCACCATTTCGCGAAGTCCGAGGAGGCCACCGTGAGCTCCCCGACTAGGCGTTCCAGTTCTGGATCTTGAAATCGAGGGTCATGGGCGCCGCGCAGGGCAGCTACGGTCGTGCGAGCGACCTGGTCCCAGTCGGGGTAACGCACGCGTGCAACGGGGTCGAGAAAAAGCCATCGGGCGATGTTCCGTTCCTTCCCCGGCATTTCGTCGAAGTCCGCCAGAAGGACCTTGCAAGCGCGGTTGATGGCAAGCACATCCATACGTCTGCTTTGAATCATCGCCGGCATCGGGTCCAAGCGGTCGACGAGATCGGCGAGTCCCCCTCGCACGATCAAGCGTTCGGCAGGCCGGCGTCGAGCTTTTTTGGTCGTGACGTCGACGAGAGCGCGCAGGTGCGCCCGCTCTAGAGCGTCGAGGCGCAGGGCGTTCTCGATCGCAACGAGTACCTGGTCAGAGACACGGCCGATGCGCCCTTGTTCGAGCCTGGCGTAATAGTCCACGCTGACTCCCGCCAGAGCGGCCACCTCTTCGCGACGAAGCCCACTGCGGCGGCGTGGAGTCGGTGAAGCCGGGAGTCCTGCATCAGCCGGGCTGAGTCGCGCGCGCCGCGAAGTCAGAAAATCGCGAAGATTCGCCTCCATACCGCGATTGTCCATGATGGCTTTCCGCGCCAGTAGCGCATGAGTAGTACCGGCAGTGCTAGGTACCGAAGTACGCGCTATCGCGCCTGCCCGGCACGCAGCAGGTGCTCCGATAGACAGACCGCACCGAGACAAACACAGGAGATGTAGATGAGCAAAGTCTGGTTGATCACCGGAGCAAATCGGGGCTTCGGCCTCGAAATCGCCAAAGCCGCACTGAGTGTTGGCGATACGGTTGTGGCTACAGCGCGCCACCCAGAGCAGGTCGCCGACGCGCTACCTGATGCTCAGGGCGGTTTGCTGGTTTCCCAGCTCGACGTCACCGACCAACGTTCCATCGACCGCACGGTCAGTGAGGCTGTCGACCGCTGCGGACGCGTCGACGTACTGGTGAACAATGCGGGCTACGGTCAGCTCGGCATGTTCGAGGAACTCTCTGAAGAACAGGTAGAACGTCAATTTGCCACCAACGTCTTCGGGGTCTTCAACGTCACCCGTGCTGTGCTACCACACCTGCGTGCACGGCGGTCCGGTCACATCATCACCATCTCCTCGATTGCAGGAATCGTTGGGGGTGCCGGATCCACCATTTATGGAGCTACCAAATCGGCAGTCGCCGGCTGGTCTGAGGGCCTCGCCGAGGAGGTAGCGCCGTTCGGCATCAAGGTCACCGTCGTCCACCCCGGCATGTTCCGCACCGACTTCTTGGACCCGACCTCGGTCGGCCACGGCGAGCGCAAAATCGACGACTACAACCAGGTCTCCGAGGAACAACGGCGGTGGCTTGACAGCATGAATCACGCCCAACTGGGTGATCCCGCCAAGTTCGGTCCCGCCATTGTCCACATCGCCAATTTGTCAGATCCGCCCGCGCGCTGGGGCGCCGGCAGCGACGCGATCGAGGCGTTCCAAACCCGTGCTGACCAGTTGCTCAGCAACAGTGAACAATTCGAAGCGTTGACTCGATCCACCGACGTCACAAGTTGATTCAGGACCAGGTCTGCCCGAGTTCGGGAGCCCCGACGGGGTTGTTCCTCAACCATTGTCGGCGCCGACCCGTCTCGGGCGTCACGCCGTAGGTCCAGTTGTGGCCAACTCGATCTCGCGCTCTCCAATGACTACGACTGCGTCGAGTTCGTTGATCTCGGGTTCTGTCAGAATGATATTCGCCTCGCCCGCATTCTGTTCCAGATAGGCGGCGCGGTCAGTTCCCGGGATCGGCACTGCTGTAGGTGATTTAGCGATTGTGAGGCCGCGCTTGTACCGCTCAACGGTATCGGCCTGCTTACAAGTCTCACTCAGAGTGCCGACGACGTCGGCGAGATGGTTTCGGGCAATCTCGTAGATCAGACGCGGGGTGCAGTTCCTGCCGCCCTGTTAGTCGGTGCGCCTCGAAATCAACGGACTGCCAGTAACGAGAAGTCACTTCCGCTAAGTGCGACGGCGCCACATGCGTTGACAATTTGGCCAACCTCGCTGGTCTTATGTGCGCTGATAATGGCCAACTGAGTCTCCTCCGCTTGATGGTGCAGATACCTGAGGAAGGTACTGAACGCGGTGAGGGTTTCGAGCTCGACGCCGGGGTATTGAGGTGCTCGCGATGCGACGTAGCCTTCCAGGACCTTTTCCATCCGCTCGTCGTGGTCACGAAGAACGTTGTCTTTCTGGAGTAGATCGAACTCGGTGCGGTAAGCCGTCAGCAGCATTAGCGGAGCCCCTCGCCGGTCAGCCTCGGCGAAGCCCCAGTCCAGCACCGCTTCATCGTTCGCTGAACCGTCGATGAGAGCGATGATCGATCTGTTGTCCGGGAAGTCATTTCGAACGACCGCTACCGGGCAGCTCGCACGCTCCATCAATGTCATTGCGGTCGAGCCGAATCCGCTGCTGTAGGTGTTTCCCGGTTCAGCATTTCCGATGCACAGCAGTTGTGCGGATTGCGCCGCATCGATCAGCGCGGGCAACGCGAGGCCCTCGACGACGTCGACCTCGATCTTGACCGATGGACTCAGGGCTTCGACAGCGGCTTGGGTGGCATGAATCGCCTGCTCGGCCGCGTCTGAAAACTCATGACAAGCCTGGCGATTTGGACCGATTCCCACCTCCGGACAGTAGAGGAGTCGCAGGAGCGTGTCGGTGCCGGCCACTTCACCGACGGCCCAGCGCGCCGCCCGTATCGCACCGTGTGATCCGTCGATCCCCACCACTACCGGTCTTGTCGAGAAAGATTCGGACATCGTAACTCCTGAGGTTCTTGAGGGTCGGTGACGCGTCAACGCGATGGACGGGCCACGATGACCGGTACTTCGGCGGACTGTACGACGGCGTTGCTCACCGACCCCAACACCCGCGCCAGTACATTTCGGCCGCGAGTCCCGACCACAATGAGCTGTGTTGAGTGCGATGCGTCGAGAAGCGCTCGGGCCGGCCGATCGCCGACCAACCGTTGAGCCACTGTGACATCGGGATAGCGTTCCTGCCAGCCCGCCAACGCCTCCGCCAAGGCACGCCGCTCTTCTGCCTCGACCTCAGCCCAATCGATACCGGGCAATTCGACTAATTCGCGATCGGTCCACGCGTGCAGCGCGATGAGTGCCGCTCCGCGCAGGGAGGCCTCCTCGAACGCGATTTTGATAGCCAGCTCTGAGCTCGGAGAGCAGTCGATACCCACCAGGACGGACTTCTGCGTGGGCTGAGATGACGCTGCCTGTTGGTCACGTACTACCGCGACCGGACAGTACGCATGCCGAACAAGGCCAGAGCTGACGGAGCCGAGCAGTCCGCGGGCCATGGCCCCCCGCCCGTCGGTGCCAACTACCACCATGGCCGCGCGGCGCGACATGTCGACCAGTGTGGGAACCGTAGCCGCGAAAAGCAATTCGCCGTTGATCTGTATCCGCGCACCGTCGGCGGCGGTGTCGTAGGCCATCTTGAAGGCGCTCGCGAGCATGTCGCGGCCCTCGGTCTGCTGCCAGCCCTTCAATCGTTCTAAAAGTGGAGCTTGGGCCCAGGTCGGTGCTGCGGGATTCTCCACATGCGTCAACGTCAGAGGCACGCCACGCATAACCGCCTCATGCGCTGCCCAGATCACGGCAGCATCTGAAGCGACCGACCCGTCGACGCCCACAATGATCCCGTAATCCGTTTTGTGCGAGCTCATCTCACGTCCTTTCGTAAGTTTGTTGCGCGATTGAGACGACGAGCCGTACAGCGATGCCGCCGCGCGAACAGGTCATTCGTGTCGGGCGACAATCACCGGTGTCTGGGATGCGTGCGCGACCGCGGTGCTGACGGAGCCGAGTGCCATGCCGGCAAATCCGCCTCGACCGTGACTACCGACAACGACGAGTTGTGCGTTGTCAGCAAGTTCGAGCAGATGGGTGGTCGGTCGGTCGTCCACCACGACCTGCTGGACTCGCACGCCGGGATAGTGGCGCTGATGTTTGGATAGGCGCTCGGTCAGCATTTCGCCGACATCGGCGAGGCCTGCCGTATATTTCGTATTACGAAGCTGCGCGAGATCTGCGTCGTTTGCGGCATGCATCACTACGAGATTCGCGCCGCGCATGGACGCTTCCTGGAATGCGATGGCGGTCGCCAACTCGGATGCCGCCGATCCGTCGGTGCCCAGGAGCACCGGCTCGGTGGTCGCTGTCGAACTTGAGGAGGCATCTTGGTGAATGACCGCTACGGGACAGCGGGCGTGGTGGATAAGCGCGGTGCTGACCGATCCCAGCAGTAGGCGGCTCACGGTGCCGAGTCCGCGGGCTCCGGTGACGACCAAGTCCGCGTCCTTCGACATGTCGAGCAGTTTCGATGCAGGCTGGGAGAAGTAGGACTGGCAATCTAATTCAAGTGACGCGTGGTCTTTCGCCGCGTCATGAACATCCGTGACGGCGTCTTCGAGGATGCCCTGAGCATCTGCTTCGTAGAGTTCACGCAGCTCTGATCCGAACCAGAACGGGTGCGGCATCGAGATCACATGCACCAGCGTGAGACGCGCGTTGCGCATGACCGCCTCGCGCGCTGCCCAGCGAACCGCGACGTTCGAATATCCTGATCCGTCTACACCGACAACGATGCCGAGATGCCCTCCTGAGCCGGTCATTTGAACGTCCCTTCCTGCTCGTGTCCGCGCGTGCCGGGCAGTTGTCGAGGCCACTTCTGAGACTTCGACACTAAGAGCCGACGCTGGTCACCGGCAGGAGGCCTTGGTCCCTAATGGCAGGACCCATTGGGCCTTTCGCGTCAGCAGCCATAAGCGCGAGTCGGCTCGGCACCACAATCGGGTCTCCGGGTCAGAGCGTCCTGCGCGCCGATCGCTCGCTAGAGATCAGTGATCGGTGCGGTCCAGCGCACCGTCGTGCCACCGGTGGACGGTGATGTAATTCGGCAGACTCCGCCGACCCGTTCCGCCCGTCGCCGCATATTCGTGAGTCCACTCTGCCGCTGGTTGTCCGCGGGGATTCCGCAACCGTCGTCTACCACGGTGATGCTGAGCTCGTCAGCGACTGTCGCCTCGACAGTCAAATGAGTTGCGCCGGAATGCCTGACGGCGTTGCTGACGGCTTCTACAACAACGGCCTCGGCTTCTTGCGCTAAGGCAGGCTCGATGGCGGTCAGTGGACCGGATATGCGCAAAGCGGTGACTATGTCTCGGTTTTCGGTGAGGTGAGCGACCGCGTCTTGAAGTCGTCGCTGCAAACTAGGGTCGCCCGCAGGATTTGATTGCAGCTGAAAAATCGTGGCGCGGATTTCTTCGATGGTGGTCTGAAGCTCGTCTATGGTGCGGTTGAGCCGGGCAACCAGATCTGGATTACGTGCGCGGGCAATGGTGCCCTGCACGTCTAACCCGATGGCGAACAGTCGCTGTATGACGTAGTCATGGAGGTCGTGTGCGATGCGTTCGCGATCCGCCAGGATTGACAACTCTCGGGCACTTTCACTATTGGTGGCGAGAGCCAGAGCGAGGGCAGCCTGGCTGGCGAAGTCGCCCACCAGATCGAGGTAGCTGCCGTCAAAGGGAGCTTGGTCCCTCCCGCGAGCGACGGCGATGACCCCTTTCACCGTTCGCTCGTAGCGCAGCGGCATCACTATCGCGGAGCGTTGGCCGGCATCGGTAAAAGCTTGGATGGGATAACGGAAAGACTCGGTGATCAGGGGTGCCCCGGATCGAAACACCTGGCCGGTCGTCGAACGGTCGACGGGGACCTCTTGGCCGACGACTTCGTCGGCGTGCGTACCGACGGCGGCAGATACGACCAGCCGGTCGATCTCGTCTGCGGGTTGCTCGGCGCTCGAGGGGGTAAGCACGATCGCCTGTTCGGCATCAGCCAAGTCTCGGACCTGTTCGGCAATCAATTGCAGTGGGCGATGCATTGAACCGGTGCCCAGAAGCAACTCCGTGATGATCCCACGGCTGGCGGCCAGCCAGTCGGCTCGCCGCTTGCTGTGCTCGAAAAGTTGTGCGTTGTCGATCGCCATCGCCGCCGCAGACGCGAACAGCTGTACGGCGGTCTCGTCAGCTTCGGTAAAGCTCCAATCCGGACGGTCATCGATCAAATAAAGGCCGCCGGACAGGTTGCCTCGAATCTTGATTGGCACGCCCAAGAGAGCGCCCATTTGCGGGGAGCGCTCTGGAGAGCCGCTTGACGGCGGGTCCGAACGGACATTGTTCAGACGGACTGGTGTTTCACGGTTGAAAACGGCGCCAAGGACGCCCTTGCCCGTCGACGCGGCGCCGATGCTCGCGGCTAAGCCGGGGTCGGTAATCGAATGCGTGAACGAAGTCAGCTTGCCCGCCGAATCGCGCATTGCCAGCGCACCGTAGCGGCAACCGGTCATCGCGATACCCGCAGCAATGACGCGACCCAACGTCGACTCGAGGTCGTGCTCGGATCCGGCCTCGACGATGCCGCGGAGCAGTCGCTGCGTCTGGTCGTGATCCGCGAGGAGTGCCTCGATGCCTGGGGAATCTCGCGCGGCCGGGGCATGCTTGCCGCAGCCGGCGCGCGACGTATGAAACTCGCCATCAACCACCGGTGCGAAACCTCCGCGGCCCCCGTCGCTGCTCTGGATGTTACGCCTCGAATGGATTGGCGCAGCGATTTATTCTGCGGCCGGACCGACACCATCGCGTGGTGGCACCGCGCTGGCCGCACCGGCTCAGTCTCGACTTCTGCCCCTCAAACTGGGTGCCCTTGTGCCCTAAGCACCCAGCCGGCATCGGCGTAGAACAACGGGTGAAAGCGGATGGGTATCTGGTGACGAGGTTGTCTGTCTTCGCCGCTACGACGTACGACAGTCTGCGATGTGTAGGAAATCCAGGGAGACAGCATGACTGCAGTTCGCGACGCGAAACCGGTAGTCGTCGGAATCGACGGATCGAAGGCAGCTCTTCGGGCGGCGGTGTGGGGAGCCGTCGAAGCGCTCGAACACGATGTGGCCCTCAAGCTGCTCTGCGTCATCGATTGCGCCAGGGCCGTCACCGAGAGGGTCGTCGGTGCGCAGCACCTCGTGGCCGACGCAGCGTTGCGGGATGCGTACCAGGCGGTGGAAGCATTGCAGCGGCCTATCAAGGTGGAACTGGAGACCATCTGTGGCGATCCCGGCGCTGTCCTGACCGAGCAGTCGCGGGCCGCGGCGCTGTTGTGCGTAGGCGCTCCGAAGGCACATCCGCGCGGGCCGTTCGATTCGTTGGCGGGCCATATGGCTGAATTCGCTTGCTGCACCGTCGCTATCGTCCCGGAGACGGAAGCGGCTATAGGGCAGCGAGGTGGTCGGGTCGTCACTGTACTGGATCCGTCGTCGATCGACTACGACGTCCTCCAGTTGGCTATGGAGGAGGCGGAGCTGCGTCGGCTCGCGTTGTATGTGCTGATGACAACGGCGGCGACTGCTGCGGCGGACGAGTTGCTGATCAGCTGGTCGCAGTGCTATCCGCATATCGATCTGCATGTGCAGCACGCCGAACAGCTACCGCAGTATGTTGAAGAGCACGAAAGGTCAGTCAAGTCGGTCGTTCTCGGTGCCGGTCAACACTCTGACGTCATGAGGCTGGTGGAGCTGATCAAGTCGAGGGCCGCTGTGTACAACGACTTTTCGGTGATAGTTGTTCGCAGCGAGCATCTTTAGCATCGTTGGCCCATGCGCGGAGTGGCACGGGTGTGGATCTCGTCGTTCGCCGAATGCGCAATGATGACCGGAATCTGTACCGCTTGCAGCACGGCGTTGCTCACCGAACCCAGCAGCGCCCGCGACACGGCACCACGCCCGTGACTGCCGATCACAGCGAGTTGAGCGGATTTCGACCGCTCGACAATGGCGTGCGCCGGTCGATCACACACGACTTCACGGCGCACATTCACGTCGGGGTAGCGCTCCTGCCAGCCGGCTAAACGTTCTGCCAGGCAGTGTTGTTCTTCGGCCTTGAAGCTTGACCAGTCCAATGCGGGCATTTCTTGCATGATGAGGTCGGACCAGGCGTGTATCGCGATCAACGGCGCGTTGCGCCGAGATGCTTCATCGAAGGCGATCGCAGTCGCTAGCTCGGAAGCTGGAGACCCGTCCACCCCTAGTAAGACGGGTGATGCTGAGTCGGATGTTGGCGCCGCGGCGTCTTTGACGACAGCGATTGGGCAGTGCGCATGGCGCACCAGATTCGTACTGACCGAGCCAAGTACGTTGCGGGCCAATGCTCCTCGCCCGCGGTCGCCCACCACCACGAATTCGGCACTCCTGGACAGATCTATGAGGGTTGGCGCGGTGCGGGCACAGACCAATTCAGAGTCAACGGGAATCGGGCGACCGCCCTGCATGCTGTCGACGGCAATTTTCAACGCATCGTCGAGGATTCGGCGTCCGGCATCTTCTTGCCACATCGCGACTTCCTCAACATGGGGCGATTCAGGCCAGGAACCGGCAATGAGATTGATCGTATGCACGAGAGTCAGTGGAATATGACGGAGTACCGCTTCGCGTGCTGCCCACGAAGCAGCCGCCTCTGAGGCCGGCGATCCGTCGACTCCGACGACGATGCCACTGCGGATCGAATCTGACACGTTTCGCTCCTTTGTGTCGCTTTGATGGCAGGGGTTAACAGGTGTCGTACCAGAGCTTTTCAGCGGTGTCCGCACAGTCCGTCAGGGCTTGTGCAGTGTCGATGAGGTGCGCGGTGTCCCAGCGGTCGTCGCGCAGAGCCATTTCTCTCGCGATTAGCGGGGTTACTTCGGACGTGCCTCTCCCGCTTCGGCTGGTGACGCGTTCGACGGCAGTGTCGACGGATGTCCAGCAGGCAATCTCGAGAAACGCCGACTTTGTGCCGGAGGCCAGCTGTTCGGCTCGAAGCCGCTGGCGTGGATTTCTCCAGGTTCCGTCGAGGATCACGGACTGGCCACGCGCCAGTAATATCTTTGCGCGCTCGAGTGTTTCGCGATAAACCGCGTCGATCTTCTCGGGTTCGTAGAGGCCGGAATCGAGCACGCCGGGCGGTCCGTCGATCGCACCGTCCCGCCGTAGTTCGCGTCGAACGTCGTCGGTGGAGATCACCTCGGCGTCGACCCGATCGGCGAGTGCTCGCGAAAGTGTCGTTTTGCCGGTTCCCGGTGCACCCCCGACGAGGACGAGACGGATCGTGGCTGAGCGCAGATGATCGAGCGCCAGCGAGAGATGGCGTGGTGCATGGGCCGTCGCCTGGGCATCGCCCTGGGCGTAGCGCATGCAATCCACCTTGGCCCGCACGATCGCGCGATAAGCGATGTAGAAGTGTCGCAGCGACATCGGCGCATGATCGTTTGCCGAGTAGCTGTAGGCGTCGAGGAAATATCCAGCCAAGTCCGGGCGCCCCAGAAATTCCACATCCATAGCCAGGAATGCTGCGTCGTCCAGACCATCGACGTACCGGAGGCGCTCATCGAACTCGAGGCAGTCCAGGAGGACTGGACCGGTCTCCATGCAGAATATGTCGTCGGCGATCAGGTCGCCATGTCCGTCGACGATGCGGCCATCGACGATGCGCTCCGCAAACAATGCCGAGCGACCACCGATATATTTGCTTGCCGCCCTATCGATGGTGTCGAGGATGTCTGCCTGCGTCAGCGGCTCGCCGATGTGATGCAGTTCCGCCAAATTCTCACGCCAGCGGGCATGGATCGCCTCAGACGTCGCTTGGGCATCCACCGCCGCTGACCGGTGGGCGCGATAGTGAAAGCTCGCCAACACTTCTGCGATTTTCGTGAGTTCATCCTGTGCGAGATTTCCCGTTCTCAGCATTGTGGCGAGGCGGCGCGAATCGGGGTAGCGCCGCATAACGATCACAGGCTCGGCGGCATCACCGAAAGGGGCGCTGAAGTGTGCGACGCCCAAATACGCCGCAGGGGCGAGACGGCTGTTGAGGAGCACCTCGCGGGCGCAGACTTGCTCGCGGCGTTCGGTAGTACTGAAATCCAGAAAATCGGTCGCGACGTGTTTCTTGGCTTTGTACGCCTTGTCGTCGACCAGCACGACAAGTCCGGTGTGCGTCTCGCGGACTTCAGCGCGAGGAGTCTTCGTTCTCACGGCCAATTCCATGGCTTGATCCTGTTCCGCCGTCGGGAGTTGTCGTAGCGCCGGAGGCCATCGCCACCGGGGTTGAAGGTCATTGCCTTGAAGGGCCGAAAGTCCCGTGAATGGGCGACGATATCGGCGCGGGACCAACGGCCCTAGGTGCTCTGCGACAGGCGCATTAGCGTCGGTGATGAAACTCGAGCCAAGGACCTGTCATGCAGCAGACGGCGCCGGATGTGGGGGTAATCAAGAACGCGGTGAAGTTGGCGAGCCGCGCGCCGTCGATACATAACAGCCAGCCCTGGCATTGGGTCCACGACGCGGGTTCGCTTGAGCTGTTCGTAGATCGGTCACGGCTCGTGTACGTTGCGGACAGCTCCGGACGAGAGGCGATCCTGAGCTGCGGTGCCGCACTCGATCACCTTCGGGTCGCGATGGCCGCGTTCGGCTGGCGGACGAAGGTCTGCCGATTTCCCAACCCCGGCAACCGTGCTCATCTCGCAACAGTCAACTTCGATGCCATCGAGTTCGTCGACGAAATCCAATACAAGCGGGCCGAGGCGATCCTGGAACGGCGCACCGACCGGCTTCCCCTGTGGCCGCCTAGCTTTTGGACAGTATTCGAGCCTGAGCTGCGCAGAACCATCTGCGACAGCAGCGCGGTCGAATTAGACGTGTTGTCGAACGAAGTCCGGCCGCAGCTTGCTTCGACATCATTCTCGGCGAGGATCCTGCGTAGTCAAGAACCGGGATACCAAGCCGAAATACGTTGGTGGACTGCCCCATATGTCCTATCAGAAGGAGTACCTCCAGAAGTCATCCCGTCATCGTCCGAATCGCTCCGCCTCGACATCGCACGAGACTTTCCCGCTGGCGTCGACTCGGACCGGCGCCGTGGACTCGGAATGGACGCGTCGATCATTCTGGTGCTGTCCACGCGAGAAGACAGTCGAGCAGACGTGCTGCAGTGCGGTGAGGCGCTGTCTAGTGTGCTGTTGGAATGCACTGTCGCTGGTCTGGCGACCTGTACGCTGACCCACCTCATCGAGTTATCCGAAAGCCGGGACATAATCAGAAGTCTCATCGGTCGAGGACGCCAACCGCAAGTGCTGATTCGCGTCGGCGCAGCACCTCCGGTGGAGAACTTGCCGGCGGCGACACCTCGACTGCCACTCGATGAGATACTCGAGTGTCGCTGATTGACCCACCGGGTCCGAGTTGACGCACGCAGGCATCACGAGCCCAAGGTTTCCATACTTGACGACCTTTGGCGCTTTTGCCGTATGCGGCGGAATCTTAACGTTGTCGACATGACGACCGCTGAATCCGTTGCCGTTCTGTCGGCGAGTGAAAGCTGGGATCTCCTCGCGAGCGCGGCATTAGGGCGTCTGGTCACCAGCGTCGCAGGCCGGCCCGAAATTTTTCCCGTGAACTTCGTCGTTCAAAGGCGCACAATACTTTTCCGTACCGCGGAGGGTACTAAATTGGTGAGCGCCGCGGTCAACAACCAAGTTCTTTTCGAAGCGGACGACCATGACGTCAGCCAAGGATGGAGTGTCGTCGTCAGGGGCACAGCCCGGATGCTGCGAACTCGCGAGGAGCTGGAGCAGGCCGAACGCACACAACTTTTGTCGTGGACTGCGACGTTGAAGCAGCATTACGTACGGGTGTTGCCGGTCTCTATCACCGGTCGACGCTTTCGATTCGGCCCTGAACCCGATTGCGACTCCTCGTTCGCGTGATGTTCAGTCGCATCACCGATGTCCGACTTTCCGAGCTCATCGAACGATAATCGTTGGCGCATACGCGGATTGGGCTATCGCAGAACTCACTGAGCCCAACAACATCCCGGCAAACCCACCGCGACCACGGCTGCCGACTACGACGAGTTGTGCATGTTGAGACTCCTCTATCAGCCAGCGGGCTGGCTTGTCGCACTCGAGACGTCGTCGGACTTTAACGTCGGGATATTCTTGTTGGTAACCCGCCAGGCGTTCGGCCAAGACTTCGGCGCCTCGAGTTTCGTAATCGCGCCAGTTCATGCCGAGGATCGGGAACACAGCAATGTCGCTCCAAGCGTGCAAGGCAACGAGATCCGTTCCGCGGCGCGACGCCTCTTCGAACGCCAACGCGATAGCTCGGTCGGATGCCGGTGATCCATCGACGCCGACCAACACCTCGCCCGCTCGGTTCGTGTCACCGTGAACGATCGCGACCGGACAGTGCGCATGGTGAATGGCACCATCGCTGACGGAGCCCAGCAGTAGCCGGCCCAGGGACGTCATTCCGCGGCTGCCCAGCACGACCATCTGGGCGTCAGTCGTGGCAACGATGATCATGGGAATCACTGGTGAGCAGACGACTTCGGTGCGTAGATCGAGCGCCGTGGTCGCTTCCACGGACGACAGCGCCGTCTTACGGGCGTTCTCAACGATGTGATGGGCGTCGGCTTGCCGTACACGCGTGATCTTCGATTGCTCGGGAAGCGAAGCCCATTCCGGGGCCGGCTCGACGATATGCAGCAAGCTGAGCGGTACACCGCGCATCACCGCTTCGCGTGTTGCGAAGCCGATGGCCGCGTCCGAGTGGGCAGACCCGTCGATGCCGACCAATATTCCAAATTTTGTTGCAGACATCGACATTTGCCGATCCTCCGTTCCAGATGCTGGACAAGCCGCTTACGGACCGGCTTTCCGTGGCAGTGAAGCGACCAGCGGGGTGTCCGTTTTGATTGGCCCAAGCGCCGAGGCGCCACCAGGCGATCCCAGCGAGTGGTCACGGTGCGGCAGAGTCGTGAAGAAGAATGCCGCGTTGTCGACGAGATACTGCCGCTGGTCCTCGGGGAGGTCTGTTTCGTAGAAAATCGCGTCCATGCGGCAAATCGACTTGCAGGCACCGCAATCCACACACTCGACCGGATTGATGTAGAGCGAACGAGCCCCCTCGTAGATGCAATCGACCGGGCAATCCTGCACGCAGGACTTGTCCATGACGTCGACGCAGGCACTGCCGATCACATAGGTCATGCTGCGAGCCTATTCACGGCCACAGGTTCAAAGCTGCCGCCCAAAGGCCACTTTCGGCGGGACTATCGGCCCTCCGTCGTGGTTGTCGCTCGAGGAAGGCTTCCAGCACTACGGCTGGTGGCGTAATGCTCTGACGGCCGGTCTCAGCGCGATGGACGATGGCGACTATGCGATGCACCAAGGTGGCCACTTCCTTCGGCGAGCGGCGGCAGGTTACTCGGCTGCAGTCGTACCTGATCGCGGTATCGGTGTGCGATCTTTTGCGTCACCCATGGCCTCACGCACGAAGGGGGGCAGCAAAGCTGAGCCAGAAGGCATACCAAACAGGGACTTTCGGCACCTGCCTGCGCTGAGCTTGGCCGATAACCTTCTCGGAGGAGTTTGGCCCTGTCCGCGACGACCTAGTGATAGAGCTGGAGATCCGATGTGCAGCAGCCAGCCGGGGCTTGCGGTGGTGGTGGGAGTGGACAACTCTGCCGCGGCCCGGCGCGCGGCCGTGTGGGCTGTCGACGAAGCCGTCAGTCGCGACATCCCGTTGAAGCTGGTGCACATCCTCGAGCCTGAGAGCAGCGATCTCGCGGGCCTCGTCGCCAAGCGCAGTAGGGGCGAGATCGCGATTCGCCAAGCTGTCAGCGCCATCGAGACCACCGGCAAACCAGTGAAGCTTGAAAGCGAAATCCTCTCGGGTGGAACAGCTGGCATGCTGATTCGTCTCTCGCGTCGAGCCGTAATGTTGTGCGTCGGTGCTGTCGGATCAGACCCGGACCACCATGGGTTGATCGGTTCCACCGCCGTGGCCATTGCCGGATCGGCGCACTGCCCGCTCGCCGTCGTTCATGGAGCGGCGCCGCTGGCGTCGGCTGCGGCCAATTTGATTATGGTGGCTACGGACGATTCGCCGGACGACGGTGTTCTGCTGCATACCGCCGTCCGGGAGGCCGCACTTCGCGCCGGACCGCTTCGAGTCATCACGTGCTGGAGACCTCCGCACTCGGATGTCGAGACCACGAAAGAAGGCGATCGCCAGATACGGGCGCAGCTCGAGCGCCGGCTAGCCCGTTGGCGGCATGCACATTCCGGGATTTCGGTCGAAACCGTCCCCGTGCATGGCGACCTCGCCGACTACGTCAGGACCCACGCGGCTGAGCTGCAGATGCTGATCGTGAGCGCGCGCGGTCCCGGCCACGTTCGAGACGTCGTCGGACCTGTGTGCAACGCAGCCCTCGCGCGTGCCGCCTGCACGGTGTTAATCGTCGATCGTCTGCACCTGTGAAGCGAGAGCGAGCATGATTGGTACCGATCGAAACACTGATGGCGGCTACGAGCTGAAGGAGGGTCCGCTGTGGTGGTGAAGGTTTTTCTTGTCGATGATCACGAGGTCGTCCGTCGTGGGATCGTCGATTTGCTCAGTGCCGATCCGGAGTTAGACGTCGTTGGTGAGGCCGGTTCTGTCGCGGAGGCGATGACGCGGATAGCAGCTACCCGCCCAGATGTCGCCGTCCTGGACGTTCGGCTACCGGACGGCAGCGGCATTGAATTGTGCCGGGATCTGCTGTCTGACATCGAGGATCTGCGTTGCCTGATGCTGACGTCGTTCACCTCCGACGAGGCGATGCTGGATGCCATCCTGGCCGGCGCAAGCGGCTACGTCGTCAAAGATATCAGGGGCATGGAACTGGCGCAGGCAATCAAGGACGTCGGCGCGGGTAAGTCACTGCTGGACAACCGAGCCGCGGCAGCGTTGATGGCGAAACTTCGTGGTGCCGCTAAGCGCAACGACCCACTGGATGGCCTGACCGACCAGGAGCGCACTTTACTGAGCTTGCTCAGCGAGGGTTTGACCAACAAGCAGATCGCCGCCCGCATGTTTCTCGCTGAGAAGACGGTCAAAAACTACGTCTCGCGTTTGCTCGCCAAGCTGGGAATGGAGCGCCGCACGCAAGCGGCGGTGTTCGCGTCAAGACTCGGGACCACCGACCGGCCTCCACGATGACGACCCAGGAGACCACCTCGATGTCGCCGCGGTGGCATGACCGAAGCAACTGACCGAGCGGGTGCGCCCCACCCGCGGCGAGATACGTTGTCGCAGCTACGATTGCGCGAATTGCTCGCTGAAGTACAAGAACGTATCGCACAGGTCGTCGATGGCCGAGATCGCCTCGACGGCTTGATCGAGGCGATGCTAGTGGTTACGTCGGATCTGGATTTAGACACCACATTGCGAACGATCGTGCACACCGCCATCAACTTGGTCGACGCCCGTTACGGCGCGCTCGGCGTCCGGGGATCCGGCGCCGAGTTGGCGGCATTCATTCACGAGGGTATCGATGATGAGACCCGTGAGCGTATCGGGCATTTACCGGAGGGGCGCGGTGTTCTCGGAGTCTTGATAGACGAACCCCGACCGATCCGATTAGACGACATCGGGCACCACCCGGCCTCGGTGGGATTTCCGCCCAATCACCCGCCGATGCGTACTTTCCTGGGCGTGCCCGTCCGCATTCGCGAGGAGGTGTTCGGCAATCTTTATCTGACTGAGAAGGCGAACGGTCACCCGTTCAGTGAGGACGACGAGGTAGTGGTCGAGGCGCTTGCCGCCGCCGCCGGAATAGCCATTCAGAACGCCCGTCTCTACGAACAGTCGATGGCGCGGCAGGCGTGGATCGAGTCGACTCGTGATATTGCCACCGAGCTGCTGGCCGGCACCGACCCGGCGACCGTCTTCCGGCTGGTCGCAGACGAGGCCCTCAAACTGTCTGGGGCTGAGCTGAGTCTGGTTGCGGTGCCGATCAAACCGGACGCAGAGTCGCTCCCCGCAGACGATCTGCTTGTGACGGATCTGGCCGGGCGTGTGCCCGATTTCGTCCAGTCACCGACGGTGGCGATTCACGGGACGCCGGTCGGTGATGCCTATCTGGACCGAATTCCGCGTCGGTTGGACCAGCTGAAGCTATTGATCGGTGAAGTGGATGTCGAAACCGGGCCTGCGTTGATTCTGCCCTTGCGCACCGCTGACAGCGTCGCCGGCGTGCTCATCACGGCGCGGCCTGCGGGTGCTGCGCCGTTCAGCCCTGACCAAGAAGAAATGCTGGCCGCGTTCGCCGACCAGTCGGCGCTTGCATGGCAACTCGCAACCTCGCAACGCGCGGCCCGAGAGCTCGACGTCGTCGCAGACCGTGACCGCATCGCTCGAGACCTACACGACCATGTCATCCAGCGACTATTCGCCATTGGTCTGGCGCTGCAGGCGACGATCCCGCGGGCGCGGACACCGGATGTCGAGCAACGACTGACGGGCTACGTCGATGACCTCCAAGCGGTCATCGAGGAGATTCGGACAACGATCTTCGACCTGCACGGGCCGGCGATCGGAATGGCGCGGCTGCGTCAGCGCCTCGATGAGACGATCGCCCAACTTTCAAATGAAACCTTGGAGATCACAACGCAATTCATCGGGCCGCTGTCGGTGGTCGGTGCCGACTTGGCGGGTCACGCTGAAGCCGTTGTGCGCGAGGCGGTGAGCAGCGCTGCTCGCCACGCACACGCCAGCCAGCTTCACGTTACGGTCAAGGTCGACGACGCCCTGTCCATCGAGGTCGCGGACGACGGCCGCGGGATGTCGGAACGCACGAAACGCAGCGGCTTGATGGATATGCGTTACCGCGCTCAAAAAGCCAACGGCTCTTTGACTATTGACACTCCGGAAGCCGGGGGCACGGTGCTGCGCTGGTCGGCACCGCTGTTCTAGACCGGGAACGTCACTCGGATCAGAGCCCTTCGACTCTATGCCCGGCCGGTGATTCGGACCATGCTCGGTGTCAGTATCCCGTACAGAAATCGGTAGCCCGTATGATCTCTCACCTTCCGGATCACGCAACTGTCCGCACCGTCTTATCCCTTGCGACCCGAGCTCCGTCGGTCCACAACACACAACCGTGGCACTGGCGAGTGGGCTCGGACAGCCTGCACCTCTACGCAAATCGCCGCCTGCATCTACAGAATACCGATCCCGACGGGCGCGACCTGATTGTCAGCTGCGGAATATCGTTGCACCACTGCCTGATCGCGCTGGCTGCACTTGGATGGCAAGGGAAAGTACATCGCCGCCCGAACGTCAATGATTCTGAACACCTTGCGGCGATCGAGGTTCGACGGCAAGCGCCCAGTGAAGTAGACGTGACCTTGGCTGCGGCGATCCCGCGTCGTCGCACCGATCGGCGCCCCTACAGCCCCTGGAATGTCCCTGGCAGCTACGTCACCCAGATGGGCGCGCGCGCCGCCCGGGCGGGGGTGATGCTGCGACAGGTCGAATCGTTGCCGGGCTTGCAGGAGATCGTCGCGCAAGCGGCTCGGCGACACGCCTCTGACGTCGACTATTTGGCCGAATTGACGACCTGGAGTGGACGCTACGCCTCGGTGGCTGGAGTGCCGGCCCGCAATACCCCTCCTGTCGGTCTGGGCGCCCGGGTATCGCGACGAGCATTTGCAGGTCCGGCGCTCGCGAAACCACCTGACGCAGAATCAATTAAGGACAACGCTATCGTGCTAGCGCTCGGCACCCGGCACGACGGCCTGGTGCAGTGGCTTCGGGCAGGGGAAGCCACCAGTCTGGTGTTACTGAGCGCAACGGCGCTCGGCCTGGCGACCTGCCCGATCACCGAACCCTTGGAGATCGCCGAGACACGCAACTTGGTGCGTAACGAGGTATTCGGCGACGGTGGCTACCCGCAGATGTTGTTGCGGGTCGGCTGGGCACCGGTCGATGCCGACTCGCTGCCTGCGACGCCACGCCGCCCACTCGGAGACGTCGTGAGATACATCGATGGATCAGTCTTCGTCCAATAATTTCGCAACATCCGACAGATCGACGTCCATGTGTACGACACCGTTGACGGTGCGTACCCGGCGCGCCTCCATACCTGCATCGCGGAGCACCCTGAACAGCAGGTGGTTGCAGGTCAGGACATCTGCGACCAGGTGCTGAATTCCATTGGCCTGCGCTATTTGAGCGAGCCGCCGAAGCATGAGCGTTCCCACGCCGCGCCGCTGGTCGCCGTGCGAGACGACGACAGCGACTTCCGCCGTCGCAGGTTTACCGCACATCGCGTAATTGGCGACGCCGATCAGCGTGCCGGACTCGAAAGCACCGAGCGCGAAGTCATCGCCGCGACCATTCGTCAGCTGGCCGGCCAGAGCTCTCAATCGCACCGGCTGCATCGTGAAGAAGCGCAGGTAACGTTCTCGCTGATTCAGAGCGTCGTGCAGTGCGAGGACGGCTTCAGCATCGGCCGGTTTCAGGTGCCGAATCACAACCCAGGCACCATCGGCAAGTTTTGCGGCGAAAGCCCGCTCCGAAATATTCTTCTTGGCTTCAGTTCCCCACATGATGGCTCGCTGGAGTCAGCAGGATGACGGACGGACGATGAGGACCGAGCATTCAGCGTTCCCAAGAACCGGATGACGGTGCGGACCGACGAGCCGGGCGATCTGGTTGACGTCGCTATCGCCCAGCACGGTGAGCTGAATGCGTCTGTCGCTCACGGCAAGGAAGTCGGCAATGTCGCAGTGAGTTCGGGCTGTGTGCAACTCGATGTTGGGATAGCGGTTGACCCACAACTGCATTCGACGGGCCATTTCCTCGGCGGTCATCTCGGCGAGGTCGCGTCGCCAGACGCCCAGCGCCAACAACGGCGCATGACGGAGCTGTGCCTCCAGCATGGCTTGCTCGACGACAACATCGTTGCCAGTGCAGTCCATAACGGCGACGGCGATCAGGGATTTACCTTTCGTGTGCCGGGTGCTCTGGCTGCGGATGATCGCGACCGAGCAGGGCGCAGCTTGGGCGACCTCCGCCGCGGTGGAACCAACGACTAGCTTCGCGACACGTCCGATCCCTGTCGAGCCCACGCAGAGCATCGCGGAGTTGCAAGATTCCTCGACGAGCCCAGTTACGGGATCACCGTGCAGGATTGCCGTTTCGACTTTGGCGTTTTTCCCAACGGCGGCCACTGCAGCGGCGGCAATCCTGAGCGCGGTCTCGCCGTACTCCTGCTCCATCCGTTCGTTGCCGACCGAGGCGAAGGGGGCGGGCTCCGCCTGCCTGGGGATGACGTACACCAGTCGCAACGGAACTTCGCGGTCGACGGCTTCATCGACGGCCCACTCTGCGGCTTGAATGGCGGCCTGGGATCCGTCGATTCCGACGACAACAGGCGGCCGATGACCCCTCGGACTGCCAAGCACCGACGATTTCATTGCTGCACCCTGAGAACTTCGGACAGCTTCCGTCGTGGCGTGGCTGGGGGAGTCTTCTCGGTCGCCGGTACGACACCCACGCGGACCAGGATTTGGGGAAGCGCGTCATGGTTCATGTACGACTGGATCAGCTCACGCGCAACGGCCACCTCGGTCACGTGCGTAATCGGGCAGGTCGCTAGGCCCGCCATCGTGCATTCGAGGAGGACAGACGACAAGACCTCTCCGGAAGCCAGCGCGTCTGCAGGCTCGTAGTTATCAGTCGATATCAAGAGGATTTTGGCATGGTCCTCGGGAATCTCCAGGCGCCGCTCAGGTCTCCGGTGGGTAGGGAACACGCGACCGATGCCGACGCGATCACCCTCGGTTGCCGAGACAAGCGCACTGTAGGGAATACCCTCAGAATTTTCGAATGGTGCTGTCCACCAACATAGCTCGTCGTGATACACCGTGTTGTAAAGCCGCAGCGATTCGGCGAGCTCGGCGGCCTTGATGAGCTGTGGCCGGATCCGCTCCGGCAGCACCTCGAGGTGGACGGTTCCGCTGTTGACGCAGCTGACTGCGATCGGTTCGAACGCATCCCACTCGGTCACCGCGCTGAAAGGCAACCGGTCGGTACGACGCTTCCAAACTGCCTGAGCCCGAAGCTTATCGCGGTCGCTCACGTAAGCGAGGGGGCTGAATGTGAACGTCGCCAAGTGGTTGGAATTGGCAGGATTCGGAAACCTCTCGACGTGCGAGAGCCATCCGACGCCGGCCATCGCGACCCGAAGGTGACCCAGGGTTGCTCCGCATCCGATCAGAGCTTGTCGTGCGGAATGATCGGTCGCCATGACTCGGCTCGGGTCGAGAAATAACTGGACTTCTCCGCGGCAGAGCACCCATTGCCAAGGCTGGCTGTTGTGCAGTGACGGAGCCCGGCACGCCGCACCGATCGCATTCTCGATGACTTCGTCAGTTGCCGTGATCTCGGCCATCTTCGAACCTTCGCCGTTGCGCATGACGTCAATGCTGCGTCGTCGTCGCCAACGCGGAAAGGGTCATTAGTCCTTGATGGAGCGCTCGACGGTCCGGCAATTACCGACCAATGTCTTTGACAGCGGGGACTTTCCACTCTGTGACCGTTTACCCGCGGGGTGGTCGGATGCTAACCGGGGACCGACGAGTCTCCGACCAACATGGTTGCAACAGCATACGGAGGCACTGCAATGAGTTATTCTTCCCAACCACTTCAGCACCGCACCCGGATGTTTGCCCGGGTGATCGGCCCGTACCTGATCGCGGTCGCGGCCGCGGCTGCGCTGCGGCCCACAGAGATGAAGAGCATGCTTGCGCTCTTCGAGGACAATCCGCTCTGGTCCTGGGTGACCGGCGCCTTCATTTTGTTGCTCGGCCTGGTGACCATCGCCCTTCATTCGTACTGGCATGGCGTGGCGGCGGTCGTGGTGTCGGTCGTGGGTTGGATGGTCGCCGTCAAAGGCCTGATGCTGGTGACCTTTCCCCACAGCTACTTCGGAGTTGCCGACTCGGCGATCGATGCGGTGGCATGGTGGCAAACCGGGGCTGCGGTGTACGTGTTCGTCGGCATCTACCTGACCTACGTCGGGTGGATCCCGCAACGGGTTCGGCCGTCATCACAGGTGGCGGTGTCAACCTCCGATATCCGGCGCGCCGCCTGACCGTGTCAGGGCCCCGAGCGACGAGCCCCGTTACGGGCGTTCGTCGCTCGGGCAGATCCAGTTCGTGGGGCGAATCCAATAGTTCATGACACGAAGCCAGTGGAGACTACGATGGTCAATTTTCCTGTTGCACCGCACAACGAATATGTTGCACCGCGCAACGAGTACGTTTGGCAGCCAACCAGCCGGCCCATTCCTCCTGCAGCTCAGAGCTTTTGGCCGACGGCTGTCGAGTCCCGGCGGACGGGTAAATGGTTCGCTGCCGCTGCGGCCTTGGCACTGCTGGTGGCCTCTACGACAGCCGTGTTGCTTCTCACTGGCCGCGTGGACGAGGTCAAAGCGATCCATACGCCAATTGCTGATAATTCTGCGTTGCAACGCTGGTGGGCAGGGGCGCAGAACGATTTCACTGATCTGCACAACGCATCCGACGAGGTGGACCAGGTATTCCAGCAGTTTCGTCCGGGCCTGCTTGTGGCTGCATGTCACCATCTGCACGACGCCGCGGCAGTCGGGCTGCGGGGCGACCTGCCCAGCCCTGATGCACACGTCACCGCTGAATTGCAGGCGGCGACAGAGGACTTTCACTCGGCTGCGCATCTTTGCCTGGCAAAGTTCGCCGGCTCGAAGATCAACTACGACGGCGAATTCTTCTCGTCGATCGCTGAGGCGAACAGGCACATGCAGGCGGCTCAGAATTTGATCAACAGGCGGTTGACTGACGTGTAGTCCCGGCCGCGTCGGGTGCACCGCTTCGACCGGCGGGCCGTGCCACGATCACTGGCACGGGGGCCGAGTGCACCAGCGCCATGCTCACCGAGCCCAGCAGCGTTCCGGCGAGTGCTCCGCGGCCATGGCTGCCCACGACGACGAGCTGAGCCGTCTGCGACTCCCGCATGAGATGAAAGGTCGGCTGATCCGGCTCGATCACGCGCCTTACTGCGACGTCGGGGAATTACTCCTGCCACCCCGCTAGTCGCTCGGCGAGGACGCGCTTCGCCGCCGGCTTTAAAGCCGGCCAATCCACGGCGGGGAAATCGGTCACCTCGACATCGCTCCATACGTGCAGCGCGGTGAGACCAACACCGCGCCGTGAGGCTTCGTCGAAAGCGATACCTGTCGCCAGATCCGACACGGCGGAACCGTCGATGCCTACCAGGACAGGTGCGCGGGCTAGATCTGCCATCGGCGGATCCTCGTCGTGAATCACCGCGACGGGGCAGTGCGCTTGACGGACCACACTGGAACTCACTGAGCCTAGAAGTCCGCGCGCCACGGGCCCGTGTCCTCGGGAACCGACAACGAGTGTCTGCGCTTTTCCGGACAGTTCAACCAGGGTGGGAATCACCGGCGAGAACAGCACGTCCATGTTGAGGTCGATGTCTCGGCCTCCCGCTGCACGCGCGATGTCGGCGCCGTCGTCCAGTGCTCGCTGTCCGTGCTCTAACAACCACCGCAAGAACGTCGGCGACGAATGGTAGGGCACTGTCGCCCCTACCGGCTGGACGATGTGAACCAGCATGAGAGGGACGTTGCGCATCGCAGCTTCACGCGCCGCCCAATCGACCGCGTACCGAGACGCAGCCGACCCGTCGGTGCCGACCACGATGCCGGGTTGGCCTTTGGCAGAGAACATCTGATCCTCCTAGGCAGAGCTGCTGATCAGTAGGACTGATTTGTGCGCCCGTCCTCATCATCGACAAGACACTGAATGTCGCGATCCCACTGTTGATCCCGCAGATGTGCCGCATATCCTCTTAAGGCACTTCCGGTTAGCACGATGATCAGAAACAAGATCCACCAGGAGACAGCAGCAACGAGTACTGCGTTAGCACCCGCTAGCGACGGCGATGTCGGCGCATCAACATGATTTCCGCTCGGGTCAATCCAAATTGGCACCGAGGCACCAGCTTTGAGCGGACTGTCCCAGACCATGGAGTCGGTGTGCTTGACACCGTTGGCGTGCCACCGCACAACGACGTCGAACGACTCCTGGTCGCCAGAGGGGCTCGGCGTGCTGTCCTCGATCACCGTGGCAGTGACCGCGTGCCGGGTTATGGCCTCTTCTTGATACCGGCGCGACTCGACATCATGAGCCAGCGTGCCGATTACTCCCGCGAACGCGGCCGCGACAACCACCAGAACGACCGCCAACGGCATGACCGCCGCATCAAGGCGGTCGCTTGCGCGCATGAGCGGATTTCGGCTGAACACACGCAGCACCGGCCACGCGGCCGGCCGGATCAAGAAGCTGTCCACGGTGATCCCACCTCTGACGAATTGCGATGTTGCCGAACAGCTTGCGCGGTACGCCGCCACGAGCCGTAGGGTCCAACGTCCACGGCGCAGAGGTCCTCTGCCTCCTGCTTGACAGTTTGACGATGGATAGCGTCGTCGCCGTCCCCCTGGCGCAGGAGCAGAGCATGACCACCGCAACGTCACCCAGACCCGTTGTCGTCGCAATCGACGGATCAAGCGCCGCGATCGGCGCCGCAGTGTGGGCGGCCAAGGACGCCCTGCATCACGACGTCCCGCTCCGGATGGTTCACGTCGTTCACATCGAGCAGCCTTCCGATTCTGCAAGCGGATATTCCATCGATGACGAATACGCGGAAACGTCTCTGCGCGAAGCATGTTCGGCGGTCGCGAAGACCGGGATCGGCGTACAGATCGAGACCACCGTGTTGCACGGCGGGATCGAATCACTTCTCATCGAGGAGTCCAGAGGCGCAACCCTGATCTGTCTGGGGTCCACCGGTATCGGTCGCATATGCGCCAAGGTGCTCGGATCGACTGCAGCGACCGTCGCGGAACGCGCCTGTTGCCCGGTCGCGATCATCCGGTGCGCCCATGACGAGGAAACGACGGAATCCGGCTTCATCGCTGTCATCGTCGACGATTTGACTGGTGATGGGGAGGCCATGCTGTGGGCTATGGAGGAAGCTCGCGTGCGACACGCCCCGGTGCTCGCGCTGGGCAGTTGGCCGTGGCCGCTTTTCGACATCGATTACGAACGGTTCGGTCAACGACTCGATCATTGGTTGCGGCGGTATCCGGACGTGACGGTGGAGATCGCAACGACGCGCATGAGCGCAATGCGGTACCTCGAGAGCTACGTCGGTGCTCTCCAACTCGTCGTCATCAGCGACGAAGACCCCCGCCAGGTCATGGATCTGGTGGGCCCACGCACGGTGTCGATGCTCAAGCACGCCAACTGCTCCGTGCTCGTAGCCCGACCCACGGCACCGACGACCGCAGCTCGCCGCTATCAACGCGAGCCCGAGACGGAGACAGTTCCCTCATGACCGAGGTGCGGAGTGACAGCAGAACAAAGCCGACATCGGGACCGCTGTCCGACGATCAACTGCGGCTCGTCGACGGTTACTGGCGGGCGGCGAACTACCTGTCCGTGGGCCAGATCTACCTGCTGGACAACCCGTTGCTGAGGCAGCCGCTCACGCCCGAACACGTCAAGCCGCGTCTACTGGGGCACTGGGGTACTACGCCGGGCCTGAACCTGCTTTATGCGCATTTCAACCGCATCATCCGCCTGCGCGATGTCAACGTCATCTTCATCACGGGACCGGGGCACGGCGGACCCGGATTGGTCGCCAACTCCTATCTCGAGGGTACCTACAGCGAGGTGTACACCGGTATCGAGCAAGACGCGGACGGGATGCGAAAGTTGTTCCGCCAGTTCTCATTTCCTGGCGGAATCCCTAGCCACGTCGCTGCTCAGACCCCTGGATCCATCCACGAAGGCGGTGAACTCGGTTACTCGCTGGTGCACGCCTACGGCGCGGCGTTCGACAACCCTGATTTGGTGGTCGCCTGTGTCATCGGTGACGGCGAAGCCGAAACCGGGCCGCTGGCCGCCAGCTGGCACTCCAACAAATTCCTTGACCCGATCACCGACGGGGCGGTGCTGCCAGTCCTGCACCTTAATGGCTACAAGATCGCCAATCCGACTGTGCTTGCACGCATTCCGCACACCGAACTGGAGTCGCTGCTGCGCGGCTGCGGCTATCGCCCGATCACAGTTGCCGGTGACGATCCGGCCGAGGTACACCAGCAGCTGGCAGCTGCACTCGATGACGCTTTCGACGACATCGAAGCGATCCAGCAGGCCGCGCGCAGCGCTACGGCGACGGAACGTCCGGTATGGCCGATGATCGTCCTGCGGACTCCGAAAGGTTGGACCGGACCAAAGACGGTCGACGGCAAACAGGTGGAGGGTACCTGGCGAGCACACCAGGTGCCCCTTGCCGGAACACGGGACAATCCCGCCCACCGCGCGCAGCTCGAGACCTGGATGCGCAGCTATGAGCCCGAGCAACTTTTTGACGCCGATGGCGGACTTCGGCCCGAGCTTCGCGCCCTGGCGCCGGAGGGTGATCGTCGGATGAGCGCCAACCCGCACGCCAACGGCGGCTTGCTGTTGCATGACCTGGACCTACCTGACTTTCGTGACTATGCCGTCGCGGTCGAACATCCGGGCAGCGGATCCCACGAGGCGACAAGGGTTCTCGGCAGTTTCTTGCGCGATGTGATCGCTCGAAACCGCGACCGATTCCGATTAATGGGACCCGACGAGACCGCATCCAATCGCCTGGACGCGGTATATCAGTCGACTGACAAGGTATGGCTGTCGCACACGCTGCCTGTCGATGAACACCTTTCGGCCTCCGGCCGAGTAATGGAGGTGCTCTCCGAGCACCTATGCCAAGGCTGGTTGGAGGGATATGTACTGACCGGGCGGCACGGGTTGTTTAACTGCTACGAGGCGTTCGTGCACATCGTCGACTCGATGTTCAACCAGCACGCGAAATGGTTGTCGACAAGTCGGGAGTTGCCCTGGCGCCGTCCGATCGCGTCGCTGAATTATCTCCTCAGCTCACACGTGTGGCGCCAAGACCACAACGGCGCATCTCATCAAGACCCCGGTTTCATCGACCTGGTAGCGAACAAACGCGCCGAGGTCGTGCGCGTCTACTTGCCGCCCGACGCCAACACCTTGTTGTCGGTGACAGATCACTGTCTGCGTAGCCGCGACTACGTCAACGTCATTGTTGCCGGCAAGCAACCTGCGCTCGACTATCTCGATATGGACGCCGCGATCGCACACTGCACACGGGGGCTGGGCATCTGGGAGTGGGCGAGTACCGGGACCGGCGAGCCCGATGTGGTGCTCGCTTGCGCGGGGGACATCCCGACCCTCGAGACGCTGGCGGCCGCCGACATCCTGCGACGGGAGCTGCCCGAGCTTCAGGTTCGGGTGGTCAACGTCGTCGACCTGATGCGTCTGCAGCCGGACTCCGAACACCCGCATGGGTTGCCGGACAGGGAATTCGACGCAATATTCACCATTGATAAACCAGTCATCTTCGCCTATCACGGCTACCCGTGGCTCATTCACCGCTTGACGTACAGTCGCACCAATCACGCTGGCATGCACGTGCGGGGATTCAAGGAGCGTGGCACCACCACGACGCCGTTCGACATGGTGATGCTCAACGATCTGGACCGGTTTCATCTGGTCATGGATGTCATCGACCGGGTCGATGGCGTGGCGGCCCGCGCCGCCGTGCTGCGCCAGCAGATGGCCGATGCACGGCTGGCCGCGCGACGCTACACCCGAGAGCACGGTGAAGATGACCCCCTTGTCGCGCGCTGGAGGTGGGGACCAGAGGGAGCAGAACGGCCGAAGTGGTTGACCGGAAGGCGGTCAGACCACCAATGAGAACGATCTGCGCAACGGAAACCTTCTATCAGAAGCGAGTGGCGAGGTGATCCACACCGCCGAACCGCACGGCGGTAGCCCTGTTGCAGACCGCCAATCTAAAGACCCGGAATCGCGTTAATGCCAGGATCGAAAAGCCTATTTGAGTCGCTCAAAGTGGCCTTGCGAACGAGTGGCTTGAGGCCTGACGGATTCGGGATTATCGGCGACCACCACCGGCGAGAGCGCCGCGTACTCGAGATCACTCCCACCAGGGCTCTGGCTCTGGATCGTGATCGAGCTCTTCCCGTCGCCATGAGGGTCGCCAGTAGGCGTCGGCCTCGTCGGCTCGTTGCTGCCGTAACGCGGCGTAGCGGTCGATATCGCGCTGACGCTCGTATGCTTTCAACTCCGCCTCGCGGACGGCTTCGTCGAGTCGTGTTGATCCCTCTTCGGCACTCAGAATCGGGATGCCGAGCTTGCGCGCTGTCGTGTGTCGGGAGTCGGTGGCGTTCGGTGTGTCACTGACCATCCATTTCACTGTCTTGGTGATGTTGACGGCTAGTTTGGCACCGTAGGATTCGGCGTGCTTGCGCAGTTCGATCACCTCGCTGCGGTCACCTTCGACGGCGATGCGGAGTCCCCGGAGGTAGCGGGCTTCAGCGGGTGGCACCGGCTCGGCGCATGCTTGGATGACATCGTTGATGCGCTCGGCCAGATCGGACAAACCCAGGGCGTCGGCCAACAAATACATTTCGCGGCGCTCGACCGGCGCCAATGCGGTCCAATCGGCGTCTTTAGTGTCGGGATATGCTGCTTCCCAAGCCTTTTGGTGGAGTCCGCGTAGCTGTGGGCCCGTGAGCCTCGTCAGGCGTGCCTGTCGGGTGAGGGCGTCGGCTTCTTCGTAAGTGAGTCGTCCGTCGTGCACAGCCTCTGCCAGAAGGGCCATGTACTTCTTGACCTGCACGGCGTCACCGGTGCGAGGCTTCGGCGATTGCGGGAACGAGTCAAGCAGCTCCGCGACTGAGCATCGCGTGAGCGGGACGGGCCGGCAGCTTAGGGGGCATTCTTGGACGGTCATTGCTTCGTCCGTCGTTGGGCCATGCGTTAAGTAGAGCGGCCGCGGTGCGTTGCGCAGCAGCCAGAGCAGCACCTCGCGCACCGCGCGAGCATCGCCGAGAGCGGTATGTCGGTGATCCGACCATCCCCCAGTTGCGGTCTTGTACATCGCCGTGAGACTGAATGCGCGGCCCTCGAGTTGTCGGCGCGAACTCTGAAGAGTGCACACGTCAACCAATGTGGGCAGCGGGGTATTAGTGCGGCGGGCCGCCGACGCGAGGAATCGATCCTCGAAATCGCAGTTGTGGGCGACGAGGATCGTCCCTGCCATGAATGCCAGGGCCTCGTCCAGAACTTGTTTTGTCGTCGGTGAACTGACCAGATCGGCGTCGTCGATGCCGTGAATAGCGCGCGCAGCGGCATCGGATCCGGGATTGTTTACTAGAGTTGCGAACTCGTCGATGGTCGTGCCATCGGCCGTGAACTTAACAAGCCCGATTTCTACGATTCGATCGGTGAGAGCATCCAGGCCCGTGGTCTCAAGATCGATGGCGGTGAAGGTTGCAGCACTCGCCGGATACGGTGTCGTCCTGCGGGTGAGGTTCGCGCGAACGAGGCCTGCGCCGAGTGTCGCTGGTGGCGGTCGCCTCTTTGTCGCGCCGACAATCCTGGAGGGTTCCCGTGCCGGAACGGACGGCGGGGCGATTACCTGCCGATGTTTCGTTGCAGGAGGTGCTGGTGGTGGTGCCGTCGGCGTGGCCGCGATTGTCGGTGCGGGCGCGCTCGTCACTGCCTGAGACACCTGTGCGGTTGCGTCCTGGCGTGACACCTGTAGTTGCCATAGCAATCCCTGGTCACTGGCGAAATCAAGGGTGCCGTAACGCATTATCGGCAGCACGCGATTGTTGTTGAATCGGCGGTCCGGGCCGCCTTTCACGTTGACGTACTGCCATGTTTGGTCGACCTGCACCGCGTCACTAGGTGTGGCGCCCTCCTCGATGAACCGCGTGTCGCCGGCACGCACGTTCACCTGCGTGTAAGTCAGATCGCTGAAGTGATTACCTTCCCGCACCAAGAGGCGGTCTGGCAGAAAGTACAAAGCACCCTTCCCTGCCGTGACCGCCGGGACAGCGATGTTGGTCGACAACTCCTTCGGGCCGGAAGTGGTCGCGGAAGCCATGACGCGGTTGAGCAGCCGGCTTGCACCGGAGTTCGTCTTGAACTGATATGTGGTTGCGATGTTGCCCGACTGAATTACGCGCCACATCTTTTGCGACCCGGTTAGCCACGCCCAGGTGCGCACAAGCGAGTCGAACCAGACGAAGTGCTCATTCTCCACGTCGTAGAACAGGATTACCGTCTTGCGGGCGCGGTCGTTGAGCACCAGCCACACGCATACCGGCGCCAGCACAGCCCACACGATGAAGCCAAAGGGCATCGTCAGCAGGCCAAGAAGGACCGCAGCACCGGTTGCCCACCACCCCCACGCGGTACGCGCGGCTGCGGCATTGAGCTGTTCTACGACGTCACCACCGCCTGTGGGCACCAGTTCCAAGGCGGTCGCGCCCGTGACGTCCTCCATGATTACGCCACTGGGACGGAAGGCAACTGGTGATGTATGCGGCTGTATCAGGCGTCGACTAGCCGGTTTGCTGTGGCCGTTCAAAGTGGCGCGGTAGTACACGCCGCCGCGACCCATATGCACGTAATTGCCCCGCGGCCCAGTGCCTACCCGAAAACCGGGAACCCCGACGCTAACTCCCAGGCCTGACTTGCTCAGATTGAACCGGAACGGCCCAGCGCGCAAACTCTTGCGGATATAAAAGCCCACCGCATCCCCCTACAAAAGGACTCCGGTCAGGATCGTGCCACAGTGAGGTGACGTGAGATGGGGATTCGATCGCAGAAAGAGCGATGGTCTGCCCGTCATGCCCCATCTCTCATCCAGCCAGCGCCCGCGATGCGAGATTCCAGCCGTCGAATTTGCATCTCGCGATGGCGCAGACAGGACACCGTGATGTAGGTGTCACTGTGAGAAATCACCGATCCGCGTTGCCCGCGGTCTGCAGGCCGGCTCGATCAGGGCCGGCGGCATTTCTGATGAAATACTCCGCCGGCGTTACCGCTCCACCCCACATTCATGGACACGATTACTACGCTGTGGTCGTCTCCGGCAGCTTCCGGCACTACCTCCACGACCCTGACGAGTACGAAGTGCTCACCCCGGGAAGCACATGGTTTCAAAAGGGCAACGCCGTTCACAGCGACACCTGCGTAGGCGATGAGGACTGCATCCTCAGCATCTTCTGGCCCCGAGGCTTCGACGTCACGTTCATCGAGAATGCGACGCCGTGACGGCGCCGAACTCAATACCGGTCTGATCCGACCGGCCACAATGTCCGGTCGGCTGGTGACCACCGCAGGCATCGTATTCGCGGTCGCGGTGACGGCCATGGTGTCCTGCGGTCTCACCTCGGTCGGCATGTTCGGTTCGATCGCCGGCATCGGCCTTCGTCTCGACACGTTGATCGTGCGGTCCTTGATCAACCCCGCCCTGGCGCGACTACTCGGGCCGTTCTTCGGGTTGCCGCGCATCGTCCTCAGCGCCCCGCGCGAATCGGCATCGGCGCACTGGCCCCCGAGCAACACCATGGAGAGGATCTGTACCGAAAAGTGTTGTGAACGAGTAGCTTACCGGCGACCCCATATTCGGTAGCGCTCCGCTGGTTGCAACGCCTGCAACAACGAAGGGGGGTGCCGGACGCAACCGAGTGCCTCGAAAGATCCCGCGACGGGGCTATGCCTGTCCCAAACTCGGCCGGTAATCAGCGACCTCGGTCTCGGCAGCAAGCAATGCGCCCAGCTCCCCATCCTGCTGAGCAACAAATACACCCATAACCTGTCGGCATACCTCCGGCACGCTCACCCCACGGAGATCCGCAATACGCTTCAGCCCGACCAGCATTGTCGTCGACACGTGAAACTGCACGGCGAACTGACCGCACGAACCATCTTCAGGCGGCAACCCTGGACCCACCACTACCGGTTCATCCACCCCGTACTCGCTCACTTCAGAACGCCGAGCTGGTACAACAACCCCGCCGCCAGCGCCGTCACCAACGCCGTCGGCCGAGTCCCGGAACTCCTGATGACTGAACAAACCCATTCCGCTCACGTTAGACCGCGCAGTCGTACTGCATGGCAGCAGCAACAATGTCTTGGCTTAACCGCTTGAATGTGGCTCTGGCTCCGCGGGCCGATCAGGTTGGGAAATCAGCGCTGCGAGAGAGCATTTCGTTGGTTTGGATATCTGCCAGATTCTTTTGCAGCGTATCGATCACGGCATCGTATCCGCTGTTACCCAGGACGAGCCGACGGGGAGGCGGGTCCTGGGCCATCGCTGCGATAACCGCACGGGCACCGCGGCGTGGATCGCCGGGTTGCACACCGTCCATCGCGACGAAGGTGGCACGGACCTCTTCGAGCATCTCGTGGTAGCCCGGGATCGGCTCGTCGACGGGTTCGTCGGCGAATCCGGTGTAGGCGTTGGTGCGGAACGCCCCCGGTTCGACTGCCAGCACGGAGATGCCGTGTGGAGCGACCTCGTCGCGCAGCGTCTCGGTAACGGCTTCGATGGCGAACTTCGTCGCGCTGTAGTAGCCGAATCCAGGCGCTGATACCAGCCCGGCCACCGAGGACACGTTGACGATCCACCCGTTCCCGCGGGCCCGCATCGCCGGCAACGCGCCACGTGTCACGGACAGCACGGCGAAGAAGTTGAGCTCGAACATTGCCCGCAACGCGGATTCGTCCATCCCCTCGATCGATCCGTACCTACCGCGGCCGGCGTTATTGACCAGCACGTCGATGCCGCCGAACTGCTCCTCGGCGGCACGTACGGCACGCTGCACCTGAGCTGCATCGGTGAGTTCCAGTGGCACGACGAGAACGCGGTCGCCATACTGCTCGGCCCAGGTCGCCAGCTCGTGCGGGCGCCGGGAGGTGAGCGTCACGCGGTCACCGGTCTCCAGTGCCGCCTCGGCGAACGCCATGCCAAAGCCGCCGGGGCTGCCTCCGGTGATGAACCAACGCCGCGTCACGGTTCGATCACCACCCGGCTGATCACAGTGCCGGCGAGGGTGAAGCGGTAGTACAGGTCGGCGACCCCGCCGGGGAAATTGCCCTCCAGATGCTGCCCGACGTCGACGCCCGAATCGGTCGTCGTCGCACCGACGAATTCGGTGGTGAAGGTGTACTCGGCGCCTGCGGTTGCCACCCAGCCGCCGATCTCGTCATAACGCTTGTAGTCGTGGCCTTCGTCGGTCACCACGGCGTCGTGGGTGAGTGTGGCCAGCACTCGATCCACGTCATGGGCATCGAGCGCGGTCATGAACGTCTGCACGGCTTCTGGGAGTGTCTCCCATTCTGGTGTGGTCATGGCCCCACGATGGAGGTTGCCGTAAGGGGAAGGTCAAGCGTCGTTTGCGGGCATACCGCGATCCTGAAGCCTTCCCCTAGGGGAAGGCTTCAGGATGCCCTCGTTCGATGTAGGTGAGGCAACCCAGAGGAGGACACCATGGGCGCACAGGTCTCGATCGGTGACTTCGCGGTGATGACCGGTCTGAGCCGCAAGGCGCTACGCCACTAGCACGACATTGGCGTTCTCGAACCAGCCCACGTCGATCCGAACACCGGCTACCGCGTCTACGACACCAGCCAGGTCGATCACGCCCACATCATCCGCCGGTTCCGATCGCTGGACATGTCCATTCCCGACATCAAGGCGCTACTGAGCACCGACGACGCCGGGGCGCGCACCGACATCATCACCACCCATCTCGAACAGATGGAAGCTCAGCTGCAGCAGACCCGTGACACGGTAGGTGCGCTGCGCGAATTGCTCGCCCCCGTGCGCACTCCCGCCGAGGTCACCGTGCGCCACGAACCGGCGTTGGCCGTGTGGTCGGTCAGCGCCACCATAGAAACCTCCGGAATCAACGAGTGGTTCGAGGTGTCGCTGCGGCGACTACACCAAGCCGTCAGCACGGCCGCAGGCGCACCGACCGCGGTGGTGCCGGGCGGGCTTTACGACCGGGCGCTATTTCTCGAACAGCGAGGCCGCGCAACCATGTTCGTCGAAGCACCCCCATCGGCAGAGCCGCCCGAGGGCGTCCACGCCGAGGTCTTTCCCAGGGCCGAATTCGCGGTGCTCCGCCACCCGGGCGGTCATGACGGCATCGACCGCAGTTACGCCACCCTGGGCGTCTACGTCAACGAACATCTGATCAGCAGCCAGGGACCCATTCGGGAGCATTACCACGGCGGCACGCCCACAAATCCGGCCCGGTTCACCGCCACCGAGATCTGCTGGCCGATCTTCGGTACCACCGCGTCGCACGGATGACGGCAGTCCAGGCCCGGCCGTTTCTCGGAACGGGTTGTGACGCGGACTCATTCGCTCTGATTTAGAGGCTAGATCGATGCTGGGCGCTCAGCCCGCCGCAGCATCGAGGACACCTTTGATTGTCAGTCGGTCAGTCCAGCACCTGTTTGAGCGCTTTACCGACAGCCGCGATCGAGCCCGGTGTGTAGCTGGGCATGTTGAAGATGACCCCGCCGACACCGGCGTCGAGGACCTTGGTCTTGATCTGATCGGCAATGGCCTCGGGGCTGCCGACCGCGGCACGGGACTGGAACTCTGGGGGCAGCGAGTCGATGGTGACGTTGGGGTCAGGGAGCACGCTGATCAGCGTGCTGGTTTCCAGCGTCGCCGGATCACGTCCTGCCTCTTCGCAACGTTCCCGAACGACCTTCACCTTGCCGGCCAGCTGATCGAGCGGCGCGATGAGGTTGAGGTGGTCGAAGTGCTTGACCGCCAACGGGATCGTCTTTTTCTCCCCACTGCCGCCGATCATCAGCGGAATGTGGTCACGCAACCGCGGATTGGCGAACGCGTCCTTGGTCTTGTAGTACACACCGTCGACAGTGACGCGCTCACCTTTGATCATCGGCAGGATGATCTCGAGCGCTTCGTTGAGCTTGTTGAACCGGTCGGTGAACGTACCGAATTCGAAGCCCAGGGACTCGTGTTCGAGCTCGAACCAACCCGCGCCGATGCCCAGAATCGCGCGGCCCTGACTGATCACGTCGAGGGTGGTGATCTCCTTGGCCAGGAGGGTCGGGTTCCGGTAGGTGTTGCCGGTGACCAGCGTGCCGAGCTGCACCGATTCGGTGGCCGACGCAAGCGCACCGAGCGAGGTGTAGGCCTCCAGCATCGGCTCGGTCGGTTCGCCAAGGCCCGGCAGCTGATAAAAGTGATCCATCACGAATACGGAGTCGAAGCCGGCCGCCTCCGCCTCCTGCGCCTGCGCAATGACTGTCGGGAAAAGCTCCTTCACACCGGTGCCGTACGAGAAGTTTGGAATCTGATATCCGAGTTTGATCGTCACCAATCCGACCCTAGTTGCGATTAAACGGAACCATAACCCCGTTTCGCTGATGGCGAACGAGGCGCTGCCCAGAGGTCGTCGACACCGTGCTCGCCGGCAGCAACATGCGCGTGTCGAGGATGCCAGCTGTCCGGGGCGTCAAACCGCGCCGTGCTGTGCGGCGCGCAAATCGCGAGCGGCCGTCGGCGCATCGAAGATCCGGTGACCACCAGCCAATTCGTCTGCGCCAGTGCGATTCTCCAGCAACATGTGTTGTTTTTGCTGTCGCCACTGTTCGTACCGCCGGTTGGTTGGAGTATTTCTGGGTATGCCCGTGGGTCTGAGTTGCTCGTAATGGCGAGTGGCGTTCGCAACTGCCGGGAAAACGGAGATACAGATGTCTGATGAGGGTTCGCCGGCGGTGTTGTTCGACCTCGACGGCACGTTGGTTGATACGAATTTCCATCACGCGGTCGCGTGGCAGCGCGCATTCGCCGATGTGGGCGCTCATGTGTCGTGTTGGCGCATCATCGAACTGTTGGGGCGCTCCGGCGATGAACTGGTCGTGGAGTCGATCGGTGAGGAACTTGCCGAACGTAGCGGCGATGCCGCGAAGGACGGCCACGACAGGTATTTCGGCGAATATGAACCTGCACTGCAGACGACCTCTGGTGCCCGCGATCTGCTCCAGGCCATCACCGATCATGGGTGGCAGACGGTGTTGGCGACCTCGGCGGGGGAGACGACACTGAAGCTGTTGCGCCGGGTTCTGGACGCCGATAACCTTGTCGGCCATGTCACTTCGAGCGCCGATGCCGACCGCGGCAAACCTCATCCCGATATTGTCAGCACAGCGCTTGAGCGCGCCGAGATTGGTGCCGAGGACGCTATTTTCGTCGGTGACGCCGTGTGGGACATGCAAGCGGGCAAACGCGCCGGAGTGCCGACGGTAGGTCTGCTCAGTGGCGGAGCAAGCCGCAAGGCGCTAGTGGACGCGGGTGCTGTCGCAATCTACGACGACCCACGCGACATCCTGGCCAATTTCAGCGACTTCATCAATCTGCGTACGAAGACCTAACCCCTCACCGCCGTCCGAAAAACCGGCGGGTTCTGTTGCGGCTCAGGCACATGGCGCAGCAGCCGAATGCGCACTCCCTTTTCATGGACAGCGGGCATCTATGATCAGGTGATGAGCTTGCCTCCAAGTACCGAGTGGGCGCTGCACTGTTGCTGGTTATTGGCGCAAAGTGACGGCACCCCGGTAGCGCGACGTCGCCTCGCAGAATTTTTCGATTTGCCCGAACCCTATCTCGCCAAGGTGCTCAAGTCGCTTGTCAATGCCCACGTTCTGCAATCGGTACCCGGTAACGCCGGCGGGTACCGACTCGCGCGGCCCGCGTCGAAGATTCGGGTGCTCGACGTGGTCGAGGCGCTCAGCGGTACCGAGCGGACGTTCCGCTGCGCGGAGATTCGTCAGCGAGGCCCGGTGGGTTTGTCGCGGGAGCAATGTCGCACTCCGTGCCGAATTGCGGCGGTGATGGACGACGCCGAAAACGCCTATCGGGACTCATTAGCGAAGACCACCCTCGGCGATCTTGTCGCTGATACCTCCAAGCCGTCGGCGGACCGAGTGATTCGCTGGTTGGGTCCGCATGCGCGCGCCGCATTACAACCGCCGCCTGCCAGCCGCGCCAAAGGCCGGGGCCGCAGCGACGCCGACCGATAGCTGACCGTCACGGATAGTCCGTGCGGAGCACTGCCACCGATTCAATATAGATGTATCGTATCTACGTTAACGTGTACAGTGGATGTCTATAAAGAACTGACACACCGCGAACATTGTCAGGAGCGCCGAGCAGGAGGGCTCAGTCATGAACCCACGACATCAGAGATCGCTTGACGGAGTTTTCGAACAGCGCGGGATAGCCGGCGGCGACGCCTTGCAGGCTTCTCGGGTCGAGAAGGCGGGGGAGTCGTTGTGGGGGTGAGTCATTCGACGGTCGACGCGGTAGCACGGTTCGTGGTGTCCGCTGAGTCGGACGACCTGAGTCCCTCGGCGCGCGCCGCACTCAAGCGCAACGTGCTCGACAGCCTGGCATGCGCCATCGGTGCCCTCGACGGTGAACTCATCGGCGGCGTGCGTTCCCACACCGAACAATTCAGCAGTGCGCCCACCGCGACGCTGGTCGGTGGCGGCCGCGTGTCGGTCGACCAGGCGGCGTTCTTCAATACGGTCCTGGTCCGCTATCCAGACCTTCTCGACACCTATCTGACGGCCGGTGGCCTGTGCCATCCCGCCGACAATTTCGGGACCGTGCTCGCAGTCGCCGAACACGTGCGCGCCCATGGCTCAGACTTCCTGCTCGGGCTGGCGCTCGCGTATGAGATCCAATGCCGCTTCAGCGCTCAGGTCCCATTGATGGCTCGCGGGCTGAATCATGCTCTGCAACTTGCTATGTCATCGAGCGCGGGCTCTGCGCGGCTGCTGGGTCTCGACGCGCACGCGACTGCCAACGCCATAGCCGCAACGACGGTGGACAACGTGTCCTTGGCCGCAGTGCACGCCGAACCGGTGTCGAATTGGAAGGGAATCTCACCGGCGGTCACCGGCATGCGGGCGGTCTACGTAACGATGTTGGCCTCCCGCGGCATCACCGGACCGCACGCCGTTTTCGAAGGCCCCTACGGGCTAGACGGACTGCTGGAGCAGCACGTCGACTTCATGGTGACCGATCGCCGGCTCGACAGCGTCGAGCGGACTTACCTGAAGCAGTACTGCTCACTCATTCACGGCCAAGCGGTCATCGACGCCGTGTTGGCCGTGTGCTCGGAATACCAGTTAGGAGCGGACGACGTCGACACCATTACGGTCGATGTCTTCCAGGGGGCGTTCGACTTCGCCGGCGGCGGCTTGTACGGCCCGAAAGACAACGCTCACACCAAGGAGCAGGCTGACTACAACCTGAAGTACCTCAGCGCGGTCGCCGTCGTGGACGGCTCGGTCGGACCCGCTCAGCTCGAGACCGAACGCGTCCGCCGCCCCGACGTTCAGCAGATGATGCAGCGGGTCACCGTGCGCGCAGCCGACGATCTGACCGCCGCCTACCCGCAGCGCACCGCGGTTCGCATTCACCTCAGCACCCGCGACGGCCGCAGCTTCGACCGGGAGCAGGACGACTTCGAGGGCTCACCAACCCGCCCGCTGAGTTGGGACCGTGTGGTCGAGAAATTCCATTGGCTGGCTGAGCCTTTCAGCGACCACGCGTTGCGCGACGACATCATCGCCGCGGTCGACACCCTCGATCAGATCACGGTCAGAGAACTGACCAGTCTGTTAGGCAAGGTCAGTCAAACGCCGCTGCGGGAACGCACCCGACACCGTTTGTGACGAGACTGCTTAGCTGACGTCAGTGAGAGTCGAGGAGGTTAGACGTCATGACACTGTCCACCCGATTCACCGCGCGTTTCGGTGTCAGGCACCCGATTGCGTTGGCGCCCATGGCCATGGTGGCCGACTGGGAGCTGGCCCGGGCAGTCGGCGACGCCGGTGGCCTCGGAATCCTGGGCGCGGGATATGCAACGCAACCCTGGCTTGACGACCAGCTCGAGAAAGGGCCGATCGACGGGCTCGGAGTCGGCTTCATCACCTGGGCGCTGGCGGAACATCCGGAATGCCTGGAGAAGGTCGTCGAGCGGCGACCCGCAGCGATCATGCTGTCCTTTGGTGACGCGGGTACCTTCGCGCCGGCGATACGCAACGCCGGCATCCCGCTGATCTGCCAGATCCAAACGATCGAGCAAGCTGGCCAAGCCATCGACATCGGCGCCGACGTCATCGTCGCCCAAGGTGGGGAAGCCGGCGGGCACGGGGCAGCGCACCGATCCAGCTTTACCCTGATCCCTGAGATGGCTGACCGGCTCGACCGGTACGCCCCCGACACGCTGCTGCTTGCCGCGGGCGGCGTCGCTGATGGCCGCTCGCTGGCGGCCGCGCTCGCCCTCGGCGCGGACGGAGCCATAGTCGGGACGCGATTCTGGGCTGCGGTGGAGTCGCCGATCCCCTCGGCCGCAAAGAAACACGCCCTGGCGGCCTCCGGCGACGACACCGTCCGCCAGCGCGCGCTCGATATCGTTCGTCAGCTCGAATGGCCTGCGCCGTACACCATCCGGACTTTACGCAACAGTTTCACCGAGCGGTGGCATGGCTACGAAGACGAGTTGCGTGCCGACGTCGACGTGCAACGTGCCCGCTTCCTCAACGCCCGGCAGGACGAAGACTACGACTTCGCCGACGTGGTCGTCGGAGAAGCGATCGGTCAAATCAACCAGGTGCAGCCAGTGGCGGCGATCATCGATGAGATGGTCACCACCGCGAGCCGAATCCTCAATCGGCGCGCAGCAGAGCTCGAAACCGACAAAGGACAATAACGGTGCCCCTGATATACGTCGACCTCATCGAAGGTCGCACACCCGCGGCCATCCGGACCGTGCTCGATGCGGTACACGACGCGGTCGTCGAGGCATTCGGTGTACCGCCCCGCGACCGTTATCAGGTGGTGCGCACCCATCCGGAACACGAAATCGTGGCATTGGACACTGGTTTGGATATCGATCGGTCTGACGCACTCGTTATCGTGCACGTCGTGAGTAGGAGGCGTACTGCGGCTATGAAGCAGCAGTTCTACCGACTGCTCGCCGACAACCTGGCCACCCGGTGTGCACTCGATCCGACCGACTTGATCGTGTCAATCTCTGAAAACGGCGACGAGGATTGGTCATTCGGACACGGACGCGCTCAGTTCTTGACCGGCGAGCTGAGCTGACGGCTGCGTACCAACCGGTGGGTCTGCGCTGCAGACGCGCGGTACGCCGAGATCGCTTGGTGCTCAACCCGACTGCGGTCGCTCACGCTATCGCGCAACCCGCTGGGGTCAGTATCGACGAAGAAGTCATGCGCTCGACGGCGTAGAAATAGGTGTCACCTTGCCGCCACGGGTGACGAGACGCCGTCGATGGAGAGGAATCGAGATCGTGTCCAAACCAGCAGTAATCAGCGGGGATGACGTCAGCCCCGCTGAGAAGGCGCTCCGCTACGAACTGACCACCCTGGCTTACCGACTGCCCGACGCCGCGTCGGCGAAAACCGGCATCGAGCCGTGGCTGACTTCGCCGGACGCCCGTGGTCGACTGCTCGGCAAGTGGGAAGCCGAACACGGCATTCTTGGGCGCGTCTACGTTCTGCGCGAATTCGAAGACGACGCTGAGTTGGCTGCCGAGCGGATGCGCGCGACGCACAGTTCCAGGCCGTTCGGCGCCGGCAGCCACCTGACCGACCTGACGATGCAGGGCTTCGCACCGTTTCCTTTCATGCCGCGAGTCACTACCGGGGAGTTCGGCTCCGTTTACGAAATCCGGGACTATCACCTCATTCCCGGTGGTCTTCCCGCAACCATCGATGGCTGGCGAGTCAAACTTCCAGGCCGTCACCTCGTCGACCCGATTTCCGTCGTCATGTACGCGCTCGACGGGCCGGCGCGCATTGTCCACATCTGGCCGTTCTCAGGACTCGATGACCGGGTAACCGTCCGGCAGCGCCTCGTCGACGCAGGCAAGTGGCCGCCGCCCGGCGGCCCCGAGCACATATTGGAAGCCACCTCCACCATGGCTTGGCCGCTGCCCGGCTCTCCCCTGCACTAGAGGTAGATGCTGATCCGAAGATTGTGCGCACCAGCGGCCGCGCTGCGGGGCCGGCTGTCAGCGCCAATCCAATGATCAAGCCCTGGATCAATACGCAGCAAGTGATCGCGTCGAATTGACCGAACGTCGCACGATTCGTCGCGCAAATGGCCAGCGCACTGGCGCCGCTCGGACCAGGCGTACCGCTGGCACCGGAACCCTAGGCGCTATCAGTTCGACACCACTGGTCAGGCGGTCGGCGAAGCGGCTGCGATCCGCGGTCCCGGTTGTCACAGCGGGGGACTGCCGCCGCACGCACGTCTAGCATGCCCCGCGATGCGGCCGAGGTCATCGTGCCCGGAGGTCTACTCCGCGAAGAAATGTCTGATCTGTCGGGACGACGCGTCGAATCCAGTCCCGTGGACAGACTATGCACCGAGAAGCGAAGGAACACTTCGCCGTCGCGGCGTTCGTGATCAATAGTCCCACCATGGTTTCGACGATTCCGGTGGCGTAGGTGCGCAGCCGGGCACGGCGCTGTGATGCGCGACGGGTGGTCGAGGGTGTGAATAGGCGTGGGTTGGTGAAGTGGGCGAAGCCGATTCCTGCCAGCGTCAGCCCGGCGAGACGTGACGCGTCTGCACGGTGTGCGTCCATGGTTGCTCCTGGTCGAGCCGCGAGTGGTTAGAGGCCGGTGGTTGTCGAGGATCGGTCGCGTTGTCGGCGCAGTGCGGTCATCGCCGGCTTGAAGCCGGCCACGATAGCCAGCGCGCCCCAGACGCGCCGCCGCTTCAACACCGAGTGACACGATCCGACGTAGTCAGTGCCGACATCGTGTTGCGCTGCTGTGGCGGACGGGTGCGGTCTTCCGCGGTCGGCGGCGGTTGCAGGCCCGTAGTCGGCCATCAATCCGCAGCCACAACTGATGTGACGGCCCGGGCGGTCGTAGGCATCGAGATGCGCCGGGGAACACAGCAGCGCCACGCCCGCGGCGAACGCCGCGATGGCGAGCAGGCCACCTGTGAGCCGATCACCAAGCGCGCCAGCCGAACTCATCACCACCCCCATCTCGTTGGGCGCGAACTGGAACGCTGCACTACCGCCTCGCCGGGTACGAGGCGGGTTGACGACGAGCCGGCGACCCATCTCGGACGAGTACACCACAATTGTGTACATTGATCAATGTAAACAATCAGACGCGTTAGTTGAAGCGAAACGGGTTCCGAGTCGAACCGTCCTCCTGGACGTTCAAGCTCGCCGGCCGGCGGTTCGCCGCACACATTGACGCTCAGCGGTCCCCGGAAGATCAGTTCATTGGAGATTCGTAGATGAGGATGCACTCGAGCAATCTGGTGTGTGGGATCGCGGTCACCATCGCTGTGGCGGTGTGTGGATGTTCGCGCGCGACCACACCCGCTGATACCAAGCCCGCCACGAACGCGACCACAAGCCTCATCGTCAGTCTCGGTCGCACCTTTCTCGTCCAAGGCGCCATTTTGGCCAAATACCGCGATTCCGGTGGTCCAAGCGGTTGGCTGGGTGAGCCGACGTCCAGTGAGAAGCCAGGGCCAAAGGGGGGTCGCTTCAACGAATTTCAGAGCGGAGCCATCTACTGGACTCAGCACACCGGTGCGCACACCGTATCGGGACAGATCCTGTGGGCGTGGACCGCCGATGGCGGCCCCGACGGACAGCTGGGTTATCCCGCCAGCGACGAACAGACCGTGCCCGGCGGAACCACATCCTCGTTCGAATATGGCACCGTCGACTGCCTGAATGGTCACACTTCGATTCACGTTGGGCCGGCGTCGCCCTAAGCCGCACAAACGGTTTGGGCTGCGGCGGTCTGTGCGGAACTCAGCCCTAACTGTTGTCGAGTCACGGCCGTCACGCGGGAGTCCGCCGGTGCGGCGAGCCTGGAAGTTAAAGTGTGGGATGGCTTCGGATAAATCGCGGCGCAACAAGGCTGTGGCCGCGGTGGTGAGCAACGTGCGGCGCGCATCCAAACCGGTCCGTCGGCACAGCCGCGACGTCATTGACACCGCGGTGGCGCAACTGTTCGAAGCTATGGCTGCCCCGTCCGTCGATGCGGACGGAAGCGGCGGTGAATACCGGATGGAGGAATTGGCGCGCCTGGCCGGCACGACGACCCGCAACATTCGTCTATACCGTGACCGGGGTCTGCTGGACGCTCCACCCAGGGTCGGGCGGCTGGCCATTTACAACGACAGTCATTTGAGTCGGCTTCGACTGATCAGTGGTCTTTTGCGGCGCGGCTACACCATCGCGAACGTGCGCGAGCTGCTCAGCGCCTATAAGGACGGCAAAAGCCTGGCGGACCTTCTGGGTTTGCCCGAGCCCGCGTCGGCTACCGCCGCGTGGGCACCCGACCATCCGCACAGCATGCCTCTGACAGTGGCCCAGGACTTGATCGCCGATCCGCCGGCCTTCGAACGACTCACTGCACTGGGCATCATCCAGGTCGACGGGTCCACCGCCACGCTGATGCGCCCTCAACTGATCGAAACGTTCAACGAAATCCGCACTCACGGAGTTACTTTGGACACCCTTCTCGACATCCACGAACAAACGCTGCCCCACATCCAGAGCATCAGCGACGTGTTGGTGCACGCCGGTGTGGAGTACGCCGCGAATGTGCTTGCTCCCGAACAGCTCCCGTCTAGTGACTCCGAATTTGCCGAACTGGTAGCAGCATTGGTTGCCTTTGCCCCTCTGGCGGTCTCGTCGATCACCGGTACCCTGGCCACTTCGATGCAGGGAGTAGCCCAGAAGCTCGTGGCAAGCATGCTGGCGGACTTCGTTCAGCGGTCGCCGCATCACCCAGGCGAACCGCACCTGCCGGCGGCGCCCGACGCACCTTCCCCGCGCCGGTGAGCCGTAACGATCATTGGCACACGCGGTCCCTGTCGTAGGCTTCGATGATCGCCGGTGGGATTTTGCCTCGGGCCGGCACGGCATGATGGTTCGCTTTGGCCCACAGTCGGACCCGATGCATGTCATGGCGAGTTCGACCGGGACGGCGTTTCATTACTTTCTTGTTGGGCACTTCGACGATGCGGCTCTTGGCAATCCAGGGAGCCATTTTCACACGAAGGTCTCTGTCGTCGACGAGATCAATCTCGTATTGCCTGCCGTCCAAAGCGAAGCGCGTTGTGGTGGCCCCTGGTTCGCCGCTGAGGTCGTCGATCAGCTCGACGGCTACTTTCTTGGCCATGTAAGCCTCCCCGGGACGACGGGTAGTAGCAGTGCGGTGCTGCATCGCACGCGCTCACCGGTCATCGACCTTCTCGGCCCCGCTTCAGCGCTCACAGGCTCTCCAGCCCTGCGCTGTCGACGAACCTCAACTGCCCGCTGTCACAGAGCACTGCCCAGCGCCGCGCGCTGATGACCACATCGCCGACAACGACGTCGACGTAAGGCAGCACGCCGAAATCGTCGACGATTTCCCCGGTTTGCGTGGAGTCGGCGCGTAGGCGGACCCGGCAACCGACCGTGAACGCAGGATCGCCGGTGGTGTCGTCATTCATCGTTGCCGGACTCACGTCGGGGTGGGCGCCGGCCGCCACCACGGGGGAGGCGATCGACAAGCCTGCCCAGGCGAAGGACAGTGCCGTCCAATGGGTCGACGATCTCAGTGAGCCGCTGCAGGGTTGGGACGATCTTGGCGACGGCTTCGATTTCGACACCGAGCCGCTCAGCATTGGTGTCTATACCCGCCGCGCTCTTGCTCAGTTCTGCCAGGTTGTCGGCAATGAATTGAGCCGAACGGCGAAGCGCAGCAACGTCATCGAGGGCTGCGTTCAGCCTCAGCGGTAGCCGCGCGACAGCGAGCAGCCCAGAAGTCGGAGCCGCGGTCATTCGGTAGGCACCCAGCCCGAGTGCCGAAGCTCGATCGATGAGGTCATCGACCAGAGGAGTGATGACGCTGAACGGCCTGCTCATCGGGCCCAACGCTCGCACCGCGCCATCACGGGTGCCCGAATCCAACGACGCCGGGGCAGAGGGCGTGCTGCCTTTCAACACCGCGTCGCCAAACGGATCTCGGCAAACCGGTCGGAAGTGGTGACGGCGGAGGCTCGAGCCTGACGGCCACGGCACAGGTCTTTCCGAACGCCCTGTCGGGCACGAGAAGTTGGCGAGAACGAGGAGTTCGATAAGCGGTGGACCGAGTTGTCCAAGTAGCGCCGGCCTACCTTCAGTGCGCCGGCGAACACCGGTGCCAGGCCCAGCGGCCAGACCCCCGCTTCGCGGGAAGGCGCCGCTACCGCCGTGTCGGTCGCTGGCATGACCACCCCCTGAAATAGCCGTGGATAAACTTCCTGACACCACGAATCCGACCAATGTCATTGTAGTCAATATTCAATGTTGCCATTTGTCAATGGCACTAATGAGGCGGTTTTGGTCTGCGATGCTGTCGAGCGTCGACGGGAAAATCGGTGAGCGGCCGATCCCGGGCTAACCCGGCCGAGATGGTTCACTCGGTGACGAAGTCAGACGTTCGGTGCCCGGCCGACCGCCTTTGGCATCTTGTACTCGCGATCGTGAGCGGCAGGTCGCGGCGAGCGCATCGCCATGGGCGATGACGTCATTCGTCCTCGGCCGACGAGCAAAGCACCGCCAGCGCCTCGGCGCTCGGTGAGCCGGGTTCGGCGTGATACACGACCAATTCCTGGCCAGGACTGGACCGCACATCGAAGGTCTGCATTGTCAAGGTCATTTCTCCCACGACGGGATGCCGAAAAGTCTTCTTCTGCAGCGATTTTCGTCGCGCGTCATTGCGGCCCCACAACCTTGCGAAAGCGGGACTGGCCTCGAGCAATTCGTCGCGGACAGTACAGAGCCGCACGTCATCAGGTGCCAACCCGAAACCGTGTCGGAAGCTGGCCACCGCGTCCTCTGCGACAACTGACCAGTTGCGGTAGAAGGTCTGGGCGTCGGGCTCGGTGAAGATGACGTGCATCAGGTTCTTGGAGTGCGTCCACTTCAAGAACATGGCATCGGCGATCTTGTTGCTGGCGAGCACGTCGAAGGCCCTGTTGTAGACGAACGCGGGATTGAGCGGCCACATGTCGAGCAGGTCGAGCAACGCCGGGTCAACGCGTGTGCTGACGCTGCCGCGTTCCTGAGGGCTCAGCCCTGCCAGCCGGAACAAATGCTCACGGGCGCCATCCCCAAGCTGCAGGATGGCGGCCAAGGCGTCGACGACCTGAGGCGAGGGGCGCCGTTCGCGTCCCTGCTCGAGCCGCGTGTAGTAGTCAGCACTCATCCCGGCGAGCAGCGCCACTTCTTCGCGCCGGAGTCCAGCGACCCGGCGAAAACCGTCGCTGGGAAGTCCCACATCGACCGGCGACACTTCGGCGCGGCGTGCTCGCAAGTACTCTCCGAGGCCATCGCTGCCCATGATCGGCAGTGTAGGTGTCCCGGCTAACGGCGGCTGCTCACGATCGCCGAAGTCCCGGCGCAAACCGCCCACCGCGACCCGTCAGCAACGCTGCCTAGGTGTACTGCACCCATTGTGCTTGCTCGGCAACTGAATAGTCTCCAAATGCTTGACGACATGACCTTCGGAAAGGACTGATCGATCATGAGGCGGACCGCACTGGGTGGTCTTGACGTGTCAGCTCAGGGACTGGGCTGCATGGGTATGAGCGAGTACTACGGCGCGTCCGACTGGGACACGAGCATCGCGACCATCCGGCACGCCATCGACGTCGGAGTGACTCTGTTCGACACCGCCGACCAGTACGGCTCCGGTCACAACGAAGTGCTGGTCGGCCGAGCGATCGTAGGTCAGCGCGACGATGTCCAGATCGCGACGAAGTTCGGCATCGACCGCAGCGGTGGGGACGAGAACCGGGTCCACAGAGGCGATCCGCCGTACGTGAAGCGGTCCTGCGATGCATCCCTTCTGCGGTTGGGCGTCGACCACATCGACCTCTACTACCTGCATCGCCCCCCGGACAATGCCGAGATCGAGGACACCGTGGGGGCGATGGCCGAATTGGTGGATGCAGGCAAAGTCCGATACCTAGGGCTCAGCGAGGTCGGCACCGATGTGTTGCGCCGCGCCCACAACGTGCATCCCATTGCTGCGGTGCAGAGCGAATATTCCTTGTGGACAAGAGAAGTCGAAGACGTCACCCCGGTGATGGCCGAGCTCGGCATCGGCCTAGTGCCTTACGCCCCGTTGGGCCGGGGGTTTCTAACCGGGTCGGTGAAAGCCGAAAATCTGGACCCTGGTGACTTCCGCGCTCGCAATCCACGGTTCACCGGTGACGCCAGCCAGCAGAACCAAGTCATCGCCGACACCGTCCGCGCCACCGCCGAGCGTCTCGGTGTGCTGCCGGCACAGGTGGCGTTGGCCTGGGTGTACGCCCAGGCCGACCGGCTCGGCGTTCCGGTGGTGCCGATCCCCGGAACACGCCACGCCAGCCGGCTCGACGAGAACATTGCTTCACTGGACGTCGAGCTGGACGCCGCGACTCTGGCGCAACTACAACCCCTCAGCGATCAAGTGCAGGGCGGACGGTACGCCGATCACGGCGTGCGTTGACTACACCGTCCGCGACGACACATTGGCGTGAGGATCATTCGGGCTGCGGGAGGCGTTCCAGTCAGTGAGCAAAAACGCTGACGCGGGGAGGAAAACCATGGATATCAGCGGGAACACAATCTTCATTCCGGGGTCGACCAGCGGCATCGGGCTTGCATTGGCGCTTGCGTTGCAGGACAAGGGCAACACCGTCATCGTGGGCGGGCGACGCACCGCGTTGCTCGACCACATAGCCGCTCAGCATCCCGGTATCGACACCGTCCAGATCGATACCACTGATCCGGCCAGCATCTCCGCCGCTGCCGCGTCAGTGTTGGCCAAGCATCCCGACCTCAACGTCGTTATCGCCATGGCGGGGGTTATGCGGGTGGAGGACTGGCATCATCCTGACGGCTTCCTCGAGTCGGCCGAAGCGGTGATCACCACCAACCTCCTGGGGCCGATTCGCTTGATCGCGGCATTCATCGACCACCTCCAAAAGCAACCGGCGGCCACCATCATCACTGTGTCGTCCGGACTGGCGTTCACGCCGCTGAAGATCACTCCTAGCTACAACGCCTCTAAGGCCGCCATCCACCTGCTCACGGAGTCACTGCGTCTGCAGCTCGCCGACACCGCCGTAACGCTGAAGGAACTGGTACCCCCATCGGTGGCCACGGATTTGCTTCCCGGACAACGGGAAAGCTCCTTCGCGATGCCTTTGGAGGAGTTCATCGCCGAGGTCGTCCAGATCTTGGAGAGCGACTCAGACGGCAAGGAGATCCAGGTTGAGCGGGTCAAGTTCCTGCGCTACGCCGAGGTGCGTGGTGACTACGACGACGTTGTGCGCACCCTCAACGAGGCTGACCCTAACGTCGGTTCTTGACGCGTCGTGGCCTCAACCGTTGTCCCGCCAGGCTACGACCTCTTTGAGATGCGCGAGGTCGTAACCGTTGTCGGAGGTGAGCTCGGTCTGGAACAGCGTGACGCCTGTCTCGCGGAAGGCATCGGCATCCGGGCCGTTCGTCCAGAGTGTCGAACGTTCGATGTCGGCACCGTTGCGGCCGTAGGTCGCCGCCAACTCGTCGACCCGGTCACTGGACCGGCGGAACGCGTCGAGATCCTGGAACGCATGCCAGATGTCGGCGTGCTTGGCAACGGCGGGCAACGAGCGCTTGGGCCCCGTGCCACCGATCAGGATCGGGAGCTTGCGCACGGGCGGCGGGATCAGTGCGGCAAGCCGGTTCTCGATGCGGATCAGGCTCTCGTCGAACAGGTCGAAGCGTGAGCCAAAGGTGCCGAAGTCGTAACCGTATGTGGTGTAGTCCTTTTCGTACCAGCCGGCGCCGAGGCCGAGGATGAGGCGGCCGCCGCTGATGTGGTCGACGGTGCGCGCCATGTCGGCGAGCAGGTCGGGGTTGCGATAACCGACGCCGGTGACGAGCAACCCGATTTCAGCGTGTGAGGTGATCTCGCCCCACGACGCGAGCGCTGTCCAGCCCTCGAAGTTGGCGACGTCTGGCTGCTCGTCTTTCAAAACGGGTTTGCCATCGACGATGCCCTTCATAGCCGGGCGGTGGAAATGGTCGTAACCGAAGATGACGTCGACACCGAGATCGTCGGCGGCCAGTACGGCGTCGCGCCACGTGCGGTAGTCGGGTGTGCCTCCTGGCTGGATCTGAACGGCGACGCGGACGGGACGAGTCATGCATGCTCCTGAGTCAGGTGAGGGCGACGCTTGAGCCAAGTTCATCGGGTACGGGTTTATTCCGGGTCGGCGAATCGATGTCATGAGAGGGCACGAGAAACTGGTGGCCGATGCCACGACGCGCAGCACGCCCGTTTAGCACGGGGTATCCCCTGGGGATGCACTCAGTTCGCATCGGATCAGGCACACCGCTCCTACTCGTCCACGGCATCTCCAACCTGCACAACTGGGACCTCGTCGTCCCTGACCTGGCCCGCGAGCGCACGGTGATCGCCATCGACCTCCCCGGCTTCGGCCAGAGCCCACCACTGGCCGGTGAGGTCTCCGTCGCCACCCTTACCGATGCCGTCGAGAATTTCATCGACGAGCAGGATCTCGGCGGCGTCGACGTGGTCGGTAGTTCGATGGGCGCTCGCATCGTGCTCGACTTGGCCCGCCGCGGTCATTCCGGTGACGTAGTCGCGCTCGATCCGGGGGGATTCTGGTCCGACCGGCAGGTCAAAATCTTCGGCGCCACCGTGGGCCCGTCGATCGCCTTGGTCAAGCGCATTCAACCGCTCCTGCCCGCCCTGACCAAGAGCGCCGTCGGGCGGACCGCGCTGCTGCTGCAGTTCTCCGCCAAACCGTGGCGGCTACCCGCGGATCTGGTGCTGGGAGAACTGCGCAACTTCAACAGCTCTCCGAGCCTGGATGCCGCGGTGCACGCGCTGGTGCACGGCCCCAAACAGCAAGGCGCACCGGCAGGTTCGCTGCAGGGGCGGGTCACGATCGGCTGGGGTCGCAACGACCGGGTGACCCTGCCGAGCGAAGCCGACACCGCGATGCAAGCCTTTCCCGACGCCACCCTGCATTGGTTCGCCGACTGTGGCCACTTCCCCCACTGGGACCAACCCGAGGAGACGGTGCAGCTGATCCTGGAAGCCACCGGTTAATTCGCGATTCTGTCTGAGCTCGTGACACCCATGGCTCGAGCGGACTGCGGTTGGTCCGTACGTCGACGCCGGGCGGCGCGGTGCCAGGTAGCGTCGTTGTCAATGGCTGATCAGACCCTGCGGACACGAGCTGTCAGACACTTGCGAGCGCGGCGGCTGCTCGTGGTGTCCGCGATCGTGGCGCTGCTGTTCGGGGTGCCGTGGTGGACGCTGCTGTTCGCGGGGAATCGTTGGCCCACAGCCGTACTCGTGAACGGGACGCTGGCGTTCGTCGCCGCAGTGGTCGCGCTGCTGATGACGATGGTGTGGGGGCACGGGCGCAGGCACCGGGACGGGACGGCCATAGCGGGCGACGTCTTGCTGGGTGCGGTCTGGGTGCTTTTCGTCTGGTCGGTGTTGTCTCTGGTGCTTCGGCTGGCTCTGCTGGTGTCCGGTGTCGAGGACCCGGAAAGATCGCGAATCGTCGCAGCCGCGGTCGTCGTCGTGGTGGCTGTGCTACTCGTGTGGGGCCATTTCGAAGCGATGCGGGTGCCGCGCGTCAGGCACGTCGACGTGACGATTCCGCGGCTCGGCCCGGGGCTGGACGGACTGCGGGTGGCGATCATCACCGATACGCACTATGGCCCGCTCGACCGCGCCGGCTGGTCCGCGGCGATGGTTGAACGGGTCAACGAACTCGACGCCGACGTGGTGTGCCACCTCGGTGATATCGCCGACGGCACAGCCGATGTGCGGGAGGCGCAGGCCGCACCGCTCGCCCGTGTGCGCGCGGCGCATGCCCGGCTGTACGTCACCGGCAACCACGAGTACTTCAGTGAGGCCGAGGGCTGGCTGAATTTCATGCAGGGCATCGGCTGGGAGACGCTGCGCAACCGGCACCTCGTAATCAACCGTGGCGACGACGCGCTCGTGATTGCCGGCGTCGACGACATCACCGCGCAGGGATCGGGCCTCGAGGGGCACGGCGCCGACGTCGGCACGGCGCTCGCGGGGGCAGACCCGACGCTGCCGGTGTTGCTCCTCGCTCACCAGCCCAAGCTCGTCAGGCATGCGGCCGCGGCGGGTGTCGATCTGCAACTCTCGGGACACACGCACGGCGGGCAGATCTGGCCGTTCAATTTCCTCGTCCGGCTCGACCAGCCCGTGGTGCACGGGTTGAGCCGGCATGGTGAGCGCACACAGCTCTATACGAGCAGGGGCAGCGGCTTCTGGGGACCGCCCTTCCGGGTATTCGCGCCCAGCGAGCTCACCCTGCTGACGTTGCGCAGCGTCTAGCCGCTGCGCAACGAATAGCGGCGAAAAGCATTGCGCTGCAGGCACAACAGGTCGGGTTCCAGCGAATACCTCCCAGGACGATCGGCGGAGCTAAGCCTGGTCTGGCCTTGAAGGTGCGTAGTCCCAGGAGATTGTTCTGACGGGTGTCATGCGGATGTAGGTGGAGCCCGGTCTGGGTGCGGTGGGCCATTCGGGCTCGGGCACGCCCCGTTTCCGGGCGCCTTCCCTCGCAAGCTGAAGTGTTTCGCTTGGTTCGCGAACGATGCGGGCGTGACCTTGGAGCAGCACCCCCCGGATGTCTTCCATGCTGGAGCCGTCTTCGAGCATCACGCTCACGTTCGGATTGCTTTCGACGTTGGCAACTTTGCGTGTCCCATCGCGTACACCCATGATGATGTCGCGGCCGAGGCGAAAGTATCCAAGGGGTACGGTGTGCGGGAATCCGTCTGTGTCGATGGTGCTGAACATGGCCCAGGATGGGCGGCTATCGAGATACGCCTCAATTTCTTCGTCACTGAATTTTCGTGGCATGAGACGAGGTTAACAAGACCGAAATCGGCGCTGGGCGTTACGGTTCGACGACAAAAACTCAGGCCCTCCCGGCGCGCGCCCGTCACAGCCGAGTCCTACGTAATTAGGGGTGTGCTGCTTGCTGGGATTGCATGAAATCCACCACGGCTGCTGCGACGTGATCCGGATGTTCTTCGTGAACAAGGAGTTTCGCGTTAGCGATGACGGACAGTTGCGCAGTCGGGCCGAACTGTTCGGTCATGTCGCGAGCCAGATGGACAGGGAAGAACGGGTCATCAGCACCCCAGATCAAACGAACCGGCGCAGATATTCGGGCGTGTGTGGTCTGGAAGTCGTCCACGATGCGCCAGTCAAAGCCCAGCAGATAGCGGCGAAAACCCTCGCGACGTGTTCGGTGCTGAAGTATCGGGTCTGTGACGCAACGAAAGAAGTCGTCGTCGAGGCGGTCGCGGTCTGAGAACACCTGACCGAACATCGCACGCGACCTCAGGGCTCGACGCGACCGAAAGACAGGCCTCATGAGCTCAGTCGAGCCGGGAATGCGGGCCAACGCTGAATACTGCGGTATCAGTGGCGGCCGGTGTCCCGGTATTTCGGTGTTGAGGAGAATCAGCCGCTCCACGCGTTCAGGGTCAATCAGGGCCAGCAGCCGCGCGAGCGTCGCGCCGCTGTCATGACCCACCACCGTGTACGACTGAACGCCGATCGCGTCGACGAACTGGCGGACGGTGTGTGCCTGGGCTTGGAAGTGAAAATTGTAATTTCTGTGCCACTCCGTGTCACCGGAGCCCGGTGTGTCGAGGGCGTAGCAGGTGAAATGGCGTTGTAGATGGGGCACGAGATGCCGGTACGTCAGGCTCGAAAACGGAAAGCCGTGCAGCAACAACAAAACCGGTCCCCCACCGAACTTTCGGTAAGCGATTCGCGCGCGGCCGACCTCGGCGAATTGCAGCGGCTGGGCCAGAAAGTCTGCTGTATTGGTATTCATCGGCGGAGACCTGTCCTTCAAGTTGCGCAGTTTCGCGGGGCGCGATCACAGGTCGGTGTCAACGACTCGTTTCACATCCGCACATCCGAAAATGCCGACAACCAGCTGCCATTCCCACCCTCGGCACTGCCAAGCACTGCCACTAGCGAGTCGAACCCCCCGCCGCGGCTCGACCCATTAACTTGCGCGGCCATCAGTCCCAGCACGGGATACAGCCCCGTCGAGCGTTATTGCGCCAAGTGCTCAGTGTGATGGCGCAGAAGCAGACGGAGCTGGCGGTGGACGTCGTCGAGGGGAGCAAGGGACTTCTCGGCCTGCGCCATGACCACGGCGCCCTCGACAGCCGCCAGGACGGTGTTGGCCAAAGCATGCGCGGTGCTTTTGGGGAACCCGTGATCGCGCAGGGACCTGCTGATCGCATCCCGCCACCGGATGAAGGTTTCGCCGGCGATGTCGGCGATCTCGGGTTCGGACGATCGGGCGAGGCCGGCGGCGGCAATGGGGCAGCCCGCAGCGAAATCGCTTTCTGCGACTACTTTCTTCCATCCGGCGATGAAGGCGTCCAACGATTTCTGCGGAGTGGGTTGCTGCAGAGCGGTCGCGATCTGCTGATCGAGGAAGTTGCCCGCCACACGTGTTGCTTCCTGCACCAGTTCGGTTTTGCCGTTGGGAAAGTTGAGGTAGATCGACCGGCGCGCGACGTGACTGCGTTCAAGGATCGCGGTGATCCCGGTTCCGGCGACGCCGTGCCGACGCATGAGGTCAATAGTGCTGAGGACCAACTTGTCTCGGACTTTCACACCCAGATCCTCCGCACTCGGCCAATCCCGGCGCAGCGTCGGGCAGTTGCAAGTATACCGATCGATATACTACGTTTGCGGCCAGCCAGTAGATCGATCGGTATAGCGACTCGTGATGGGCCGCCGGGGAGGAGCCTGATAGATGAGCAAGCAATGGGACGCGATCGTGATCGGGTCTGGACTCGGTGGCCTGTCGACGGCCGCGTACCTGGCGGCCGCGGGTCGCAAGACCTTGCTGCTGGAGCGCTACACGACCCTCGGCGGCTCATCGCACGTCTTCGGCCGGCGCGGTCAGTGGGAGTTCGACTGCGGTGTGCACTACGTCAGCCACTGCGGACCCGACGGCATCGTCACCGCGATGATGCGCGGTATCGGGATCGACGACCGGATCACCTGGCTGCCGATGGATCAAAGCGGCTTCGACCGCATCATCGCTCCCGGTTTCGAACTGGCCACCCCGGTGGGCTGGGACGCCTACGAGGCCAATTTGATCGACGCTTTCCCCGGCGAGCGCAAGTCGGTGCGCCGTTTTCACGGGTTGATGCGCCGGATCGGGGAGGCCCACGACCGCAACGACATGGTCACCGCCGGTGGGATGGCCCGCTGGGCAGCTCGGGCGGGTCGGGCAGCGGCGTTCATGGGATTGCCCTACGGCGCGACGCTGGCCGCACTCGGGATTCCTCCGCGCATGGCCTACGCGTTGTCGGTGCAGTCCGGTGCGGTGGCGTGTAGTCCCACTGTGCTGCCGACCGCGGCGATGGCGGCGTTCTTCCAGGACTACGTCGGCACCGGGTCCTACTACCCCAAGGGCGGGGGACAGATCCTGGCTGCCGGGTTCGCCGCGGTGATCACCGCCCATGGTGGGGAGATCCGCACCCACAGCGAGGTCTCCAAAATCCTGCTCGGCAACGGTCGTGTCCAGGGTGTCCGGTTGGCCGACGGCGAAGTGCTCTCCTCGGCGACGGTGGTATCCGATGCCGACATCATCAAGACTTACACCGATCTGGTTGGCTTGGAACAGCTTCCGCGGCTGTTCCGGCGTCGCGTCGCCGGGTGGAAGATGTCGCAGCCGTTGATCAACGGATTCTTCGGAGTGGAGATCGACCTCGCGGACCGACCCAACAGCAACTACTTCGCGATCCCGGACTGGGGGCCGGCGGAGTCGTACCGGAGCATGGCGGCATTCGGTCGAGACACCCTCAACGGCAACGGGTTCGGCGACGGATCTGACTGGGCGCGCGACACGGCGCACAGCCAACCGATGTTCGTCCAGTCCTCCTCACGGCGGGACCCGGGCAATCACCGCGCCGCACCACAAGGGCACGCCACCATCGAGGTGCAAACTGTCACACCGTGGGACCCACGGTTGTGGGGGTTCGACGGGTACAACGTCGCCAATGGCGACTACAGCCAGGACTCCGGCTACCAGGAGGTCAAGAAGATCATCATCGACGGAATGCTCGATCGGATGGAACAGGCATTCCCGGGATCATCGCCGAGGGTGAAACTGACCGAACTCGGAACACCGGCGACACAAACGAGATTCGTCAACAACACCGCCGGCGCACCCTTCGGGCTCCAACTGCGACTTTCCCAGACCGGCCCGATGCGCCCCAGGGACACCACTCCAATCCCAGGCCTGTACACCGTCGGCACCAGCACCGCTTGGGGACCCGGCACGGTGGGCTCCATGCTCAGCGGTGTCAACGCCGCGGGCAGCATCCTTGGACGCGATCTCGTGCCCTTCATCCGCAGCGGCGGCCAACTCGCCGACTCCTCAGCCCTGCCCACCTGGGAGGACGACTTCGACCCCTTCACCACAACCCGGGCGCTACACCACTGAACCGCTACGGTCGCAGCTGCTTATTCGAACTCGCGCGCCGGCGCCCCTAGAACTCCTGCGTCTCTTGATGTCTCGATGTCAGTCGACGGACCCTACGATCGCCCGGGCTGCACGCTCTGCGATGAGCATGACTGGCGCGTTGGTGTTGCCGGAGATGATGGTGGGCATGGCCGATGCATCGACTACTCGCAGGCCGGCGACGCGGTACACGCGGCAGTCGGTGTCGAGGACAGTGCCGGCTGACTGCGGCAGCCCGCGGGCGTCAAAGGCCCCCATGGTGCAGGTGCCGACCGGGTGGAAGATGGTGGTCCCTAGCTCGCCGGCTGCTGTCTGCAGCTCGTCGTCACTCGTCAGTTCCGGGCCGGGAAGCAACTCCTGCGGATCGTAGCGAGCCAGAGCCGGCGCTGCCATGATCTGCCGGGTCATCCGAAGGCCCTTCACGGCGATCTCGCGGTCGGCGTCGGTCGACAGGTAATTGCAGAGAATCTTCGGGTTGGTCAGTGGATCTGCGTTGGCCATGCGCACATGACCACGAGAGGTGGGTCGCAGATTGCAGACCGAGGGTGTGATCGCTCCGAACGGGTGCAAGGGTTCGCCGAACTTCGGCAGAGACAAGGGCTGCACATGCCATTCCAAATCAGCACTTGCCAGCGCGGGGTCGCTCTTGGCGAAAGCCCCGAGGGTGGACGGCGGCATGGTCATGGGCCCGGATCGCGACAGCAGGTACTGAAGTCCCATGCCCACACGACTGATCCAATTCCGGTACAGCGTGTTGACGGTCGGGGCGCCCCGGACCCGGTAGATCGTTCGAATCTGTAAGTGATCCTGGAGATTTTCGCCCACTCCTGGCAGGTCGACGACGACCGGAACGTCATGCGCGGCAAGCAGATCAGCCGGTCCTAGACCCGAGACCTGCATCAAATGCGGCGAGCCAACGGCTCCGGCGCTCAAGATCACCTCGCGGCGGGCTCGAACCTCGAAAATGCGACCGTCTTTGAGCAATCGCAGACCGGTGGCGCGTTGCTGCGCCGTGGTCCAGGCACCGCGACGCTGATCGTCGTGGACCTGACCGTCCATCAGGAGCCGCAAGGCCTTTGTCTGTGTGTAGACGGTGAGATTGGGTCGGTGGGCGACGGGATGCAGAAAGGCATCGGCCATCGACCAGCGACGGCCACGCCGCTGGTTGACGTGAAAGTACGCACTGCCGGCGTTGACGCCCCGGTTGAACTCATCGATCGGGGCGATGCCCAGTTGGGCCGCTGCGGATTGCCAGGCGTCCAGGATCTTCCAGCTCACGCGAGGGCGCTCGACGCGGATCTCACCGCCGACACCGTGCCATTCGTCGGCGCCGCCGAAATAGTCTTCTAACTCTTTGTAGATGGCCAGCGTCTCACCCGGGCTGTCCGAGCCACCCCACCGCCATCGCTCGTCACCGGTGGCTTGCGCCCACAGGTCGTAGTCGCTGGCCTGTCCGCGCATGTGGATCATCGCGTTGATCGACGAGCTGCCGCCGATCACCCGGCCTCGCGCGTAGTGAATACTGCGGCCGGCCAGGCCGGGATCGGCCTCGGTCGCAAAGCACCAATCGGTGCGGGGGTTGGCGATCGTGTACAGATAGCCCACCGGCACCTTGATCCAAAACCAATTGTCTTTGCCGCCGGCCTCAATCAGGAGCACACGGCGATCGGGGTTGGCGCTGAGCCGATTGGCGAGCAGACAGCCGGCACTGCCTGCGCCCACGATGACGAAGTCGAATTCGGCGACCGGGCTCATTCCGGTGTCAGCCCTCTAGGCGTCAAATCCGTGTCCTTGTGTGCGATGACCTCGTGCAGTTGCGGTAAGCGAACCCGCCGGCCGTCTACGTCGCAGGCGTGACGTCGCTGCCGGATCCCTTGACCGACGCCTTGGCGCGCTTCTCGGCCCGCACAGCCTTCTTGCCCCGCACGAACCCGGTCGCCGAGACCGCGGCTGCCAGTAGCGCATCTTCACCGTTGACGAAGGGATGGAAGCCGACTCCGGCGCCGCCGCGGCCCTTCACCGGGATATCGGCGACTTCGGTTACTTTCCAACCCTTTTCGGAGATCGACAAGATGGCTTCGCCGTTCTCACAGCTAAGTGGCAATGCGGCGATCACCTCGTCACCGTCGGCCGCCAGCTTCACGCCTGCGACCCCGTTCCCCGCCGCACCTTGGGGATTCACCGCGGCAGGGTCGATGCGCAGCACCTTCCCGCGCCGCGTGACCAGCGCCAGGTGGTGGCCGTCGGCCAGGACCCCTGAACGCACGAGCCCGGTGATGTCCGGTGCCACCGGGATGTCGCGGATCTTGTAGGGAAGGCCGCTGCCGTTGGTGAACTTGACTCGTCCGTCGGTCCACACCGCCCAGCCCAGACCGGAGGTCAGCAGATCGCCGTGGCTGTCGGAGAACACCCCGCGGTCGTCGAGTCGCCACGCGGCGTTGACCTTCCGCTCGCGCGGCCCGTCTTCGTCGACGCCGGACGACACCGGTGTGGCCTCGAGATCCAGCACGGTGCGGCGGTCGAATTCCGCTCCCTTGAACAGCTTTGCCGTCTCCACCAGTTCCTGATCGATCACCACTCGACGCGCGTCGGGGTTCGACACCAGCTCGGTCAGCTCGAGGAATTCTGCGTCCAGCTTCTCCGCCTCGGCCTGTAACTCGATGACGTCGAGCTTGGTCAACCGTCGCAGCTGCAACCCGAGAACGTAGTCGGCTTGTTCGGTGTCGATCGAGAACCGATCCTGCAGCCCCTGGCGGGCGTCGTCGACGGTGTCGGAGCCACGAATCACCGCCACCGCGGCGTCGATGTCGAGGTGGATGGTCATCAGGCCGGCCACCAGATGGCGCCGCGCAGTGACCTTCTCCAGTCGATATTCGCTGCGGCGCAGCACCACCGAGTCGCGTAGGTGCAGGAAAGCGCCGATCAGCTCGCGCACCGTCCACCATCGCGGCACCCGGTCTTCGTCGAGAGCAACCAGGCTGGCGGCGAACGTCGATTCCAGCGGAGTGAGGGCCAGCAGTTGGTCGCGGATCTGCTCGGCGCTGTGCCCGCGTTTGGCGGTGACCACGATGCGCAGTCCGTTGCGGCGGTCGGTCAGATCGGACATGTCGGCCACGCCGGACATTTCGCCCGATTCGACCAGGGCCCGGATCCGTTCTTGCACAGTGTTACTCGCCACGCCGGGCGGCAGCTCGGTGACGATGACGTTCTTCCCGTCCACCGACACCGTGCCCCGGACCGTGAGTTGTCCCCGGCCGGTCGTGATGTACTCCCGCAACCCGGCCGTGCCGACCACGCTGGCGCCGCAACCCCAGTCGGGGCCGGGGATCAGCTTCATCAACCTGTCGTCGGTCATGTTCGGGGTCTTCAGCAGGGCGCGACAGGCCGCCATGATCTCGCGCGGATTGTGCGCGGGAACCTTGGTGGCCCAGCCTTCGGCGATGCCGACGGCGCCGTTGCAGAGCAGTACCGGCCATTGCGCGGGCAACATCGTCGGCTCGATCCACTCGCCGTCGAACGTCGAGACCATCGGGACGGCATGGTCGTTGAGTTCAGCGGTCAGCGCCGCGCCGGGTGCCGACAACCGCATCTCGGTGTAGCGGTCGGCGGCGGGAATGTCGCCCTGGATGCGCGGGAAAGCGCCTTGTCCGTCAATGACTTTCACGCGCTGAAAATCCGCCGCCATCAGGGCCGCCGCCCCGTACATCGATGCGCCGCCGTGCGGGTGCAGGTTGCCGGTGACCGCCGAGCAGACCTTCGAGGACTTCTGCGGCTTGTTTCCGGGCAGCAGCCGGGAGTCGTGCATCTGGTACAGCAGGCGACGCTGCCCCGGCTTGAGTCCGTCGAAGGCGGACGGGATGGCACGATCGCTGACGCTGTAGAGCGCGAAGGTGAGCTGGTAGTGGTTCCAGTAATCGTCGGCGCTCTGGTCGAGCACCAAGTCGGGGTTCTGTTCGATGATGGCGGTCACGTCGTACTCCTAGTCGAGGTCGAGAGCGGCGGTGTCGACGCGGGAGGCGACATCGGCCATCCACGTGCGCCTGCCCTCCGGCGGCCCACCGAACAGGGTGTGGTGCAGCTTCGGGTCGCCGTCGTCCAGATGTACTCGAATGACGGTGCGGCGCTGGGGATCCAGCACGGTGTTCCAGAAGTCGTCGGCGTCCATCTCGCCGAGACCCTTGTTGCGCTGCACCTCGACCTTGCGCTTGGAGGTGGCCTTCATCTGGGCCACGGCGGCATCGCGTTCGGATTCGTCCTGGCAGTAGATCCGCTGCTGGCCGTCCTTGACCACGAACAGCGGCGGCAGGGTCACGTAGACCATCCCGGCTTTGACGAGCGGCCGGTAGAAGTCCAGGAACATCGAGATGAGGCTCGAGTTGATGTTGCCACCGTCGGGGTCAGCGTCGGAGGCGAACAGGATCCGGTCGTACCGGCACGACTCCGGGTCGCAGTTGTCGCGCACCCCGCAGCCCAGGATGCGTTCGATCGAGTCGAACTCGTCCTTGACTCGCGCCTTGCTCACGGTGAACCCGTAAACGTTGGGCGGCTTGCCTTTCAGCGGGAAGGCGGCCTGGAAGGTGGCGTCGCGCGCCGCCTTGATGGTGCCCAATGCCGAATCGCCCTCGCACAGGAACAATTCAGCGCCCGACCCGCGTCCAGATTCCCGGCTGGGCAGCAACTTCGGCGGCAACGACAGGTTCGTCCCGAGACCCTTGGCCTTCGACGCGGCCCGGGACCGGGCCTTGGCACCTTCGGCGCTGCGCCGCGCACGGGCCGACTCCAAGGCCAGCCTCGTCCACAGCGAGACCGCGTCTGCATTGCCGGGATTGGCCGCCCAGATGGTCACGCTGCGCGCCACGTCCGGGGCCATCGCCACGTTCAGTGAGCGCGACGACACCGCGGTCTTGGCTTGAGAGTCCCAGGACACGTCGGGTGCTCGGGTGTCCACGGCGAGCGCGGTCACTGCCGCGAAATCCTGCGCCTCCGGGCCGTCTTCGCCCTTGGCCAGGCCGAGATCGCGGATACGGGAAGCACGATCGGCCAGCGCTTCGGACAAACCTTTCACCGCAGCGGTCAGATGCGATCCGCCGCCCGGAGTGCGAACGGTATTGCAGAATGCGGCGACGGTGGCCGGTTCGGCGGGGCCCGCCGTCAGGGACCAGCGGAACGGGGTCGGGCCGCGGCCGGTCGTGTAGTCGCCGCGGCCCTCCACCACCGCGCGCACACCGGGCACGGGCGTGCCGGCGGCGACGCACATGAGGTCCAGCAGGGTCTCGCTGCCCCACGGTCCGTTGAACGGTTCGAGCAGTTCGGGCCGGACGGTGTCGCCGGGCCAGTCTTCGTCGACGACGGTCAGGTGCACACCCGGGGACATCCGCGCCGCGGCATGGGCTCGCAGCAGCACCTCGTTGATGTCGACGGTCGAATCCGGCACCACGGTCGCGTCGAACAGGATGCGCACCGTGGTGCCGTGGGCATCGGGTTTGCGATTGCCGGAGCCGCGCAACTTCTGGGTGTCAGCGCGGGTGAAGGGGGCGTCCGGGTCGAAGTCCTTGCCCTCGAACTCTCCTGGGTAGCCGCCGCCGAAGCTCTGCAGGTAGGTCTTGCCGCCCCGCCGTACCGTCACGTCAGTTCGGGCAGAGATGAAAACCGCTGCGGCGGCGCCGATTCCGTTCAGACCGGCACCCGTGCTGGTCGCGTCGACGTGCGCGGAGAACTTGCCGCCGGCGCGTGCGGTGCCCAGCGTCTTGACGATGCCGTTCTTCCCGTTCACCGGATCGGAGTCGATGGGCAGGCCACGGCCGTCGTCGGCGACGCTGACCGAGCCGTCGGCGTGCAGAGTGATGGTCACGGTCGAGCCGCCGTGGCTCGGATCGGCGACCTCTTCGATGGCGTTGTCGACGATCTCGCGTAGCGCGGTGTTGAGCACGTCCAGACCGAGGTTCACCGCCGGCCGCAGGCGTGTGTGCTGGACATCGTCGAGTTCGGTGATGTCGGCGGCGGTGTAACTCACTGCGCGTCGCTCTCCTTTGGGGCCAAGTAGGGGCGGACCGACCGCACGGACTCCCACCGGCGATTTACTCTGCGAATAGTGGGGTTTCGGAGAAATGGTAGACGCTTGGCCCGACATCTCTAAGTAGCCGCGACGGTGACTTTTCCCACGGCTAAATCTGGCGGCCTCCAGTGTTGCTGGGCGGATTCGACGTGCGCCGGCTGCCGGTCCCGGAGCTGCGTCATCGTGGCCGACAGTTAGTCCGGAGGCGCGTTGAATCTGTTGCTGGCCGACGGCGCCCACGTCGACAAGCTGGCCATGGCATTCTGTGTTCGCTCCAAGTTGACTTGCCACTCGCTGAGGTGCTGCGCGGCGGCAGGCCAGCTGATACAACCGCACCGCGATACGCCGACAGAAGTGGACACCGCTATGGACGACGCCCCGACGCTTGCGCAGTTTCCTGCGCATTCCTACGACAAGTTGCGCTACGCCGACACCGATCGACAAGGACACGTCAACAACTCGGTGTTCTCGACGGCGTTGGAAACCGGTCGGGTCGAACTGCTCCACGCGCCCGATACGGGCATCCTCGAAGAGGGCAAATCCTTTGTCATCGCCCATCTCGAGCTGGACTTCCGTGGCGAGTTGACCTGGCCCGGTCAGGTTGCGATCGGGACAAAGGTCGATTCAGTCGGCCGAAGCTCGATCACCCTGGCGCAGGCCCTTTTTCAGCGAGACCAGTGTGTGGCACTGGCCCGCACGGTCATCGTGCAAGTCGACGACGACACCCACCGCGCGACGCCCCTGAGCGCGACCGCTGCTAAGCGGCTCGCGGATCTCCAATCGAAATGACAACAGCGTCACCGCAACAGTATTCGCTGTTGCGGTGTGCTTTAGATGTCGGGGTGCAGGTCGCGCACACTGCTGACTGACTCCAGCAGCGACGCCAGGTGCAATACGGTCGACTCGGCGTGCCACTGCGCCGCCAACTGGATCCCGATCGGCAGACCGTCGCTGCTGGTACCGAAACGCATTGTCAGAGCAGGTAATCCGGTGATATTGAACGGCACGGTGTAGGCCATCACGTGAGCACTGGCATCGACGGTCTGACCGTCGACGACGAACTCGGTGGTTCCATGCGGCGGCGCTGGGAACGGGGTGACGGGCAGCAACAGGGCGTCGTAGTCAGCGAAGTACGCGGCCAGTCCATCGCGGAGACGCTCGTAACCCTGTTCAGCGTCGACATATGCCTCGATGGAGGTGTCCGGCGTGGCCAGCAGGCCCTTGGAAATCTTGAACATCTGGTCCGCGTGCCCGGCGGTGACAGTCGCGAACTCGGGTTTTACCTCCATGACCAGCTGCCGGAAGAACACGTCGAGTGGGTTGTCACGTTCGAAGGCGGGGATGTTCACGGGTTCTACGATCGCGCCGAGTTCGGTGAGCGCTTCAGCTGCCGCGCGAACGGTGGCGGCCACCTCGGGCTCGATGGGCCCGAGACCCGAGTCGACGAGCCAGCCGACCCGGAGTGGTTGCGCCGGAGCAGGACCGACACCACGGTCGTACGTCGGCTTGGTGACCGAAAAGCCGTCGAGACCGTCCGGCCCAGCCAGGAGCGGGTACGTCAACGCGAGGTCGCGGATCGTGCGTGCCATCGGACCCACGTGCCAGTCCCGTCGCGGTGCCCGCGGCCAGACTCCGGTCATGGGAATACGGCCGTGGGTGGGCTTGAGGGACACGATGCCGGTATGTGCCGCGGGCCCGCGGACCGAGATGGCGAGGTCGGTACCGAGACCGAAAGGACTGAGACCCGCTGCGATGACGGCAGATTCGCCACCGCTTGAACCTCCGGGTGTGCGATCGAGATTCCAGGGATTGTTCGATCTCCCGGTCAGAAGATTGTCGCTTTCTGTCGAGTAGGAGAACTCGGGAAGGTTTGTCTTGGCGATGAGAATGCCGCCGGCACGTCTGATCCGCGCCACACTGGTCGCATCGGCAACGGGGCTGCGTCCCTTGAAGATTGGTGAGCCCCGCTGAGTCATGACGTCTGCGGTGTCAATCGAGTCCTTCACAGTGAACGGGACGCCGTGGAGGGGTCCGATCGCGGCTCCTGCTGCGAGGGCTTCGTCCGCGGAGGCCGCGGCGTCGAGTGCGCCGTCGGCCCACGTGACGATGGCGTTGAGTTTCGGGTTGATCGCGTCGATTCGGTCGAGATGGGCCTGCACGACCTCCACGGAGGTGACTTCGCGGTTGCGGATCAACTCGGCCAGTTTCGTCGCGTCCGAGTAGGTGAGGTCGGCGTCCATTGTCCTATTCTCTCGAAGAGGGCCGGCTCTGCAGGGGTGATGCGCGATCAGGTGCCACGGTGATCAGTAATCACCACGATCGAGATACTTCAGCGCGGCACGCATCGCCGCGTACGGTTCGCGGGTGGGGACGAGCGTCGACAGCATTCCGGCCCGAAAACTCCAGCTAGCTCCGGCGACATTGCGGCAAGCGCTACCGATCGCGCTGACCGCCGGACTGGGCTACGGGTTCGACTCCTACGCCGTAAACATCTACGGCCTGGTACTGCCCGAGATCAAGAAGACGCTGCACATCGATGAGGCCCATGCCGGATACATCGGTTCGATCTTCCTGCTCGGCTACACCATCGGCACCGTCGGCTTCGGCGTGGCCGCCGACCGATGGGGACGGAAGAACACGCTCGGGGCGTCGATCCTGCTCTACGGGATCACGACGTCGCTGGCCGGGCTCACCACCAACCCGGCCGCATTCACCGGTCTGCGTTTCCTGACCGGCGTCGGCGGTGCCGGCGAACTCGCCGTCGGTGCGCCGTATACGGCGGAGGTATGGCCGGCGAAGACCCGTGCCATCGGTGTCGGCGGCGTCATCTTCTCGCTGTTCTCACTCGGCTACGTGCTCGCCGCTGGTGTCGCGCTGATATTGGTGCCACGCTTCGGCTGGCAGTCGGCTTTCCTGGTCGCGATAGTGCCGGCCGTGCTGTTGTTCGTCGTCCGGCGAGGTATCAGCGAGTCGCACCGTTACGTTGCGGTGCGGGCCAGCACTGAGACCCGGCCGCGGCTGTGGCACTTGCCCGGTGTGCGCCGACGGTTGGTAGCAGGCTGGCTCATCTACACCGCCAACGCCGTCGGTTACTGGGGCATGACGGTGTTCCTGACTACGACCATCGTCAGGCGATTTCACGCCACACCAATCGATGCGATCCGCTACGCACTGGTGTTCTTTCTGCTGCAAGCGGTGTTCGCCTTTCTCGGCACCGCACTGGCCGACTGGATAGGTCGACGCCCCTCGGCAATCGTCGCCGCGTTACTCGAGATCGTCTCGACGGTTTTTGCGGCCACCTCTGACTCGCTTGCTCATTACCAAATCTCTGGCGCCGTCGCGATAGCCACGCTCGGTTGGCTCTGGGGTGTCGGCGACACCTACATCTCCGAACTATTCCCAACAGTGCTGCGCGGCACCGGCTTCGGAATCGCTGTCGGTGGTGGACGCGTCGCGTCCATCGCGGCGCCGAGCGTCGTCGGCTGGGCCATCATGCATTACGGCCTGCAGGTGCCCTACCTGGCGCTGGGCGGCCTGTGGGTCCTGACAATCGTCGGATACCTGCTCGGACCGGAGACCAAAGGCAAAGAACTCGAAGCCCTCACCGACGAGGCGCTGCTCGCCGACCCGGACTAGGGCCAGTCCACTTGAGACTTGTTCCCCAGCAACAGAATTGGGATCGCGGAACTCGCGAATCAGCGTCGATCAACGCCGTCGTCGGGGTAGGAGCCGAGACGCGACGGCATGCGATGCGGCCGCGGCGAGTGCGGGCAGCCCCGCATAGGTGCGCGGATCAAGCAGCGCCGGCCTGGTGTGACGACTGGTGGGCCGGTCGTTCTTGGCGAGCCGCTGGGCAAGCCACCACAGGCTCATCGGAACCGCGAACGGATACAACAGCAGGTGCTCGGCCAGCGGATCGCGGTGGTAGCTCACTGCGGCTCCACCCTCGGTGTAGGTCTCGACGAGGGCATCCACATCGGCGACGTCGACGATCTTGTCGTGTACGCCCTGGATCAGGAGCACGGGCATGCTCGGCGTTTCCTGCCCGAGACGGGTCACCTCGAAGACATGCCGCAGTTCGGGCAGCGCGAACAATTCCTCGAAGCTCACGTCGACGTAGTCGGCGATGTCGAAATTACGGAAGCGCCGGATCGCCCCTCCGGTCGACATCCCCTCGATCTCCTGCAGCAGGGCCTTGCCATCCTCGGTCGCGTGTTCGTCGACGACCTTCCTCGCCTCGGGGAATATGTGCACCAGCGACGCGATCATCAAGGCCGCGAGACCCGCCCAGGGCGACGCATTCAGCCGTCGCGCAACGCTTTCGGGATCCACCACCGGCGAACCCATCACGGCCCCCACGATCGTCAGCTCGGGCGCGTACTTTGCGGCGGCTTCAGCGGCCCATCCGCTGGCCAGGCCGCCACCGCTATATCCCCACACCGCCATCGACGTGTCGGGCGACAGGCCCAACTCGGGGTAGCTGACCGCAGCCCGTAAACCGTCGAGAACGCGAAAGCCGGCTTCGTAGGGCGCGCCCCACAGGCCTTTGAGGCCTTCGTGATCCGGGATGCTGACAGCCCACCCCTGAGACAGGGCTGCGTTGACGAAAAGGAACTCGGCCTGCACCGACGCCCCGACCAACTGGGCGCCCAGTCGCAGGGCATAGGACGGAAAACACCGCGCCGCAACCGCGTCGATCGCGCACTGGTAGGACAACAACGGACAGGTTGCGGGGTCCGCCCCGCGTGGAACCACCACGGTGGTCACTGCTGCCTCGGGGTGGCCGTGCGAGTCGGTACTGCGGAACATCAGTTGCCACGCCGCGCCCTGCCGAAAACGGCCGAAGAACGACACCTGCACCCGTCGTGACCGCAAAACAGTCCCGGGAGCGACGTCGTCGAGTTCGGTAGGGCTGTTATAGAACGGGTCGCGATCAGGCGTGGGAATGCCCGCGGGCTTGCGGTTCGAGGGCTTCTTGTCCGTCATGTTGTCCCCCAAAGCTATCGCCCCCAGTCGCGACAGCGGCTAGAACTGCCAGTCGTTGGAGCCGTCGTGCCGGGAGTAGGTGCCGCCGCCGGAGTTGGTGACCACGATGGGATCGCCGGCGTTGAAGTTGTCGAAGAACCATCTCGCATTGGCGGGGCTGATGTTGATACAGCCGTGGCTGACGTCGCGCTTGCCTTGGTCGTCGACGGACCAGGGCGCACTGTGCACGTAATCGCCGCTGTCGTCGAACCGGACGGCGAGCTCGACCGTGGTCTTGTAGCCGTAGGTCGAGCTGACCGGAACCCCGTACGTCGAGGAGTCCATCACGACTGACGGCTTCTTCTCTTGGACGTAGTACGTGCCGTTGGGAGTCTGATGCCCACCGGCCGCCATGCCCATCGACATCGGAATCGTCTTCTCCACAACACCATTGCGGGTGATGACCAATTGATGGGTGGGGTCGTCAGCCGTAGCGATCAGGGTGTCGCCGGTCTGGAAGCTGGACACCGCGCCACCGGCATCGACGGTCACCCCGGTGTGTGCCGGCCAGAACGCCAGCGGGCGCCAGCGCAACTGTGTGGGCGACATCCAGTAGAACCTGCCTTCCACCGGTGGATCCGAGGAGACGTGGACGCTGTTTTCGGCTGCACCGGCGTTATCGACGGGTCCGGGGAAGTTGACGATGATCGGCTGCGCCACACCGACGGTCGAGCCGTTGGCAGGGAAGAGCCTTACCGGGGAAGCCGGGGCCGGCTCCGGAGCAGGGTCCGCGACAGCCCCGGGATCGCCGGGAGGCGGATCCGCCAACGCGGGGCCGGTTCCCGGCATCAGCGCCGAAGCTGACAGCAGTATCGACGCCAATCCTGCGGTCTTCACAGCGGTGAGGAGGCTTCCCCTCGTCCAGCCGGACATGTCATCCCCTCCGGTTACTACGTGCGAACAGGTCGCCCTACGACGACGGTGGTCTCAGTGACCCGCGTGAACCAGGTCGACGACGTACTGGTTCACAAAGGTCCCGGCCGGCGGGCCCCCGTTGCAGGATCCGTCGGACTCGCCGGGGCGCTTGATCCATAGGAACGCGTCGACGTGTCCGTTGCCGGTCGCGGTCGTGGGTACTGCGCCCAGCGCCCGGCCGCTGGGGTTGCACCAGTCGAGCTTGGACGTCGGTGCCGGTCCGGCGCCGTTGCGCGACGTGTCGATCACGTAGTGCGCGCCGTTGAGGTGCCCCGAAATCGCGTCGCCGTAACCGATTTCGTCGCCGGTGGTGTAGAAGTTCGCAACGTTGAGGCTGAACCCGCGCGCGTGGCCGACACCGGCCTTGTTGAGTCGGTCGGCCATGTCCTCGGGGCTGTGCCAGAGGATGTGGCCGGCGTCGACGTAGACGGCCGTGCCCGGATTGCGCGACAGTGTGTCGACCGCGTACCGGATCAAGTCGTAGCGCTCTTGGCGCTGGTCACCGGACAGGCAGTCGGCCATGGCAAGCGCATCGGGTTCGACGATGACCCCTGCCCGTGACGCGCCGATCTGGCCGGCAATGCCGTCGATCCATCCGCGGTAGGCGTCGCCGGAGCCCATGCCGCCCGCGGCGTAGCTGCCGCAGTCGCGGTGTGGAATGCCGTAGATCGAGAACACCGGGAGTGCCCCTGCGCCCGCCGCGTCGGCGGTGTACTTCGCCACGGTCGACGCCGACGAACCCGGAACGATCCAGTAGGCCTGCGGCGTGTTGGCGACCGCGGTCAACTCCGGGCTCGGGGGATTGGCCTTCTGCGCAGCGCGCATGGCCGCCGAGGTGGGGTTGACATAGAAAGGCATGCCAGCCAGCGGGTTGGCATCGTCGACCAGGCGCACCGCCGGGGCGGGGCCGACCTGTGCGGGAATCGCGAACAGAAATGCGCCGACTATCAGCGGGAGGATGGTGGCGACAAATCGGGCGGCAGCTGAGAACATCACCCTGCGAAATTAGCGTTCCCGGCCGTCGAACGCGACTTGCCCCCGGTTTGCATGAGGAGGATCCGTCCGACCTCGTCGCGGGTGAGTCGCACCCTTGCTGGTAGAAGCGCTGCCATGCTGACGGGCAAGTGCGGTTGTCCCACAGGGCCGTCGCGGGCCGGCCCATACTACGATCGCAATTCATGACGGAAGGAGCACCCGGAGCGGCGTCCGACGAAGCACAGGCCGGCGAGGTACCACCGCTCGACGTCGAGGGCTCCGGAATCCTTCCCCCTGTCGCTGACCGGGTGCGCCGAGCTTTTTGGTGGCTCGAGCGCGTGGCTCCCGTTCTCGGGTCGCGGTGGGCGGTCGAATTATGGTGTACCCCACCGGTTCTCGAGTCGGCCCTGCGCATGCCGCCCGGTGTGTCCGCGGGCAGGCCGACAGAGGCGTACTGGGATGGCCACCGGGTCGCCGGTGAGGAATGGGGCGAAGGGCCGCCGATCTACCTGGTACATGGTTGGGGCGGCCAGCGCCCGCACTTGGCCGTGTTCGTCAAACCCCTGGTAGAGGCGGGGTACCGGGTCATCGCGTTCGATCTGCCCAGCCACAACGACTCCGACCCGGGTGAGCTCGCCCCCGGGCGTACCACGGCCACCGAGTGCGCTGACGCGATCGCGGCGATGATCGAGGCTCATGGGCCCGCCTACGCGGTGGTAGCTCACTCACTCGGCGCGAATGCGACCGCTCTGGCGGCGGCCCAGGGTGCACCGGTAGGGCGCCTGGTCTTTCTGGCGCCGATGGGCGACTTCCCCCTCTACCTGGACTTGTTCGCCGCACGTCATGGCTTCGGCCGTCGGATCCTCAAGGGTCTGCACCGTCGGCTGGAGAAACGAATCAACATGCCGCTGGAAGAGACGAACATGACGCGGATCGGTCGACGAGCCAACTACCCGCCGCTGCTCCTCATCCACGACCCCGACGACCCGGACAGCCCGTATGCCGCCAGCCAGCGACTGGCCGCGGCATGGCAGGGCGCACGCCTGGTGACGACGCGGGGACTCGGCCGACTCGCTCATTACCGAATCTTGCGTCACCGCCCGGCTATTCGCGCCGGGCTGGAGTTCATCGGCCATCACGCCGCTGACCCGAGCGCCACCGAGCAACCCGCCACGTAGCAGCCGTCCTGGTTCGGCGCAGCGCGTTCGGGGCACACCACCTCCGACATACCTTCCGGCGGGGACGAGCCCGGCGGGACAACGGGGAGGACACGCACATGACGATGCCCAGTGACGCCGCGGACGCGGTCGAGTCGCACGGAACCAACGAAGGTCCTCGTGACCACACGGACGTCGACACCGAACACGACGCCTACGTCGACGACGAGAACGTGCCTCATCCCGGTGACGCCAACGAGGCCAGCTGAACTCGACCACCAGCGGCCCGCGATGCTCTAGAGGTCGAGGGTCAGTCGTCCACCGGACGCCGCTCTGGATATGCAGACCAGCATCATGCCGCTGTCGCGTTCCGGAATGGTCAGGAGAGTGTCGCGGTGTTCGACGTCGCCGTCGAGCACCCGGGTGCGACATGTTCCGCAGAAGCCCTGCTGACATGAATACAGGGGCGTCACCCCTGCCCGCCGCAGCGCCGAGAGCAGGGTTTCTTCGGCGCCGACCCGCAGCGTCGCCCCCGACGAGGCAACGGTGACGTCGAATTCGGTGCCGTCGAGCACCGGGGGCGCGGCGAACCGCTCGAAGTGCAGTTCGACCTCGTCGCGTCCGGCCAGGCCGGTCCTGATGGCGGTCAGCATCGACTGCGGCCCGCAGGCGTACACGGCCGTCCCGTCCGGGCAGTCGCCCAAGAGGTCCTCAGCGGTGGGAACGCCGCAGCGGTCGTCGGTGCGAATTTCAATCCGGCCGCCGAAACGGTCGAGTTCGTCGACGAACGGCAGGCTTTCGCGGCTGCGGCCGGCGTACACCATCGACCACTCGATGCCCAGACGCGCCGCCACGGTCAGCATCGGCAGGATCGGCGTGATGCCGATGCCGCCAGCGATGAACCGCAACCGCCGGGACGGCGAGCCGTAGCCCGGCACAGTCAGCGGAAACGCGTTGCGCGGACCGCTGGTCGTGACCGTCGTGCCGATCTTCAGGGCGTCGTGCACCTCGATGGAGCCACCGCCGCCGTCGGGGATCCGCCGGACCGCGATCCGGTAGGCGTCGGTGACTTCGGGGTCGCCGCACAGCGAGTACTGGCGCACGAGTCCGCTCGGCAGATGGATGTCCAGATGCGAACCCGCGCGCCACGGCGCCAGTCGGCCGGCGCCGGGAGCGGCGAGAGTCAGGGCCACCACGTGTTGGTCGTGGGCGACCACCTGCCGGTCCACCACCGTCAGTGTCACTGTGCGGTCGAATTCGCGCGGCGCCGCCATATTCCGGATGTTTCCCGTCATCGCCCACACTCCGGAGACGGCCGCGTCGATGAAACCGATGAAGACGTCGTGGCGCAGCCGTCCGGAGGTGCTCGACGGCAGCCGCCGGTAGCGGTCGCGAAGCGACATCAAATGTGCGCCGCGCGAGCGGCAGGGGACCGGGCCAGGTAGGCGACCGCCTGCGCTGTCGATCCCATCTGCTCGGGGGTGAATCCGGGCCTGAAGTACGCCAGTGTGTTGGAGCCGAAAAGCTTGCGGTACTTGGGAAGTAGACCCAGTTTGGAATCCCGGGCGCGCAGGCGCTGCGTTTTCCACCACCCGATGTCGACGGTCGGATCGGCCCTCATCAGAAACGAGGCGCCGCGCTGGAAGAACGCATAGATGCCGATCATCGCCATCACCATCGCGCCGATGCGATCGACATAGCTGTCGTGGAAGTAGACCGCGACATCGTGGGCGACGCTGCGGTGCTCGACCTCCTCGCTGCCGTGCCAGCGGAATACGTCGGCCATCGTCGGATCGGCGCCGTAGTCGTCCCAGCTGCAGTTCAGCGCGAAGTCACCCATCACCGCGGTGTAGTGCTCGAGCGCGGCGATGAACCACAGCCGGTCACACAGGTGGTTCATCCGGCGCTTGGGGTCCTCAGACGTCGAGGGGGCCAGCACCTTGGTGAAGATGTACTCCATCTGATCCAGCATCGGCGTGGGATCGACGCCCCGTTCCTCCATGAACTCGTGCAGCAGTCGCTCGTGGACCTCGGCGTGCGCGCCCTCCTGGCCGATGAAGCCCCGCATGTCCTCGGCCAGCTTCGGGTCCTTCACCAACGGGAGCGCCTCGTTGTACGTGGCGACGAACCACCGCTCGGCCGCGGGCAGGATCAGGTTGAGCAGGCCGATCACGTTCGAGGCGACGGGGTGGCCGGGAATCCAATGCAGCGGCACATCGGTGATGTCGAAGTGCACCTTGCGGGCCTGCAGCTGAACCGGACCTGGATCGACCTCGTCGGCCGAACGGCTCGATCGTGTCATCGCCGACCTCCCTGCTTGGGACTTCTCACCAGGGCGCGCCACCACCACCTTCAAATCCAACGGCCACACTTCTCGACCTGGACTATGTAGCGAAGGCTAACAGGCTTTCGCGACAGGTAGAAGCGCTGCCGACGCAGCCAGGCGGTTGTTGTCGCGGGAACTGTTGTGGCCCAACGCCATCACGTCATGGACATCGAATGTCAACGCTCGACGGCGGTGAGAAGATCCGGCTAGGTCCGTGGTCGGAGTATGCGTTTCAGCAACGATGCTTCGGGGTCGCGGCTCTGCTCTGTCTGCAGGAACTCGATTCCGCCTTCGACTGATCGACGAACGCGTTCCCGTAGACGACGAACGACGCGGTCGTCGTCGTGGCGCCCGACCAGCTCGGCAGTGGAAATGGGCGAACCGAACCAGTAGTACTGACGCGTCGGTCGCGGAATCGGCGTCGGCCCGACCCCACGCACCACCGGCCACAGATCGGGGCTCCCCGTGATCTTTTCGAAGGCGAACCGGATCGGCGCGAGCGCCGGGTTTTCGGCATCGATGACGATGTCGAGCGACTCTTCGGCACCGACCGAGGCGAAGGGGACGATCGGGTAGTCGTGCTTGATAGCCAAGCGGGCGAACCCGAGTCGGTTCTTCCAGATCAATTGGTACTGCTCACCTTTGAGCTTTGACACCTCGCGCCCACCGCCGGGGAAGACGAGGATGTTGGCCCCCTCGACCATCAACGCTTCGGTAATCGCGCGGGTGCCGTCCACCACGCCTACGGCGAGCAGGAACTCACGCCAGAGCGGGAGCTTGAAGTGCGCGTGGTCGCCGAGGAGCCGCATCGTCACGCCCCGTTCCCACAATTCCGCAAGGATCAGGGGAAGGTCGAGGAGACCCATGAGTGTGTGGTTGCCGACGAACAACGCCCCGTCGGCGGTCACGTCGTCCAGGCCGTACACCTTCGGCTGTATCAGCCGTCGCAGCGGAGCCAGGGCCGCCAACGCCCGCGCGATCACCTCGCCCGACGGTGGATCGGATACCGATACCGCTGCGCTCACATCAGCGATTCCGTCGACAGTGCGGATCCGTGCTGTGTGGCGGTCGTCAGAACCTCGCGCCGCAAGAGTTCCCGCTCCTGCGGCGTCCACCGCGTGGTCGGTTCCAGTACCAGGGAATCGACTCGGTACCCGAGCAGGGTGAATACGTACTCCAGGTAGGGCAATTGGAAGTCACGGAGTTCGGGATGCCTACCGTCGTAGGCGCTGCTTCGGGTCAGGATGAGGTGCACGGGTCGATTCGCGCCGAGGGTGCCGACGTGCCGGCCCTCGGCGTCGACGGTGAACGTCAGCAGTGGTTGGACGATGACGTCGATCCAGTTCTTCAGCGGCGCCGGTATCGACCAGTTCCACATCGGCGAGGACACCACGATGCGATCGCAGCCTTGGACGCGGTCGATCTCGGCGCCGACCCGGTCCCATACGTGTTGCTGCTCAGGCGATAACGACTCTCCCAGCAGCGGCGCGAATTTCGCCAGAGCGGCATCCCGCTGGAATGTCAGCACATCATCGGACCAAAGGTCGACGTGGTCCACCGCGCCGATGGCCGTACCGCCGGCCGCCTCCAGGAAGGCACGCGCGGCGGCAGAAGACAACGAATGCTCGCCCTTCGGTGACGCCTCGATCCAGAGTGTCCGCATCAGTTGACCGTCTGCCGGTCCGATTCCACCGCACCCACCGTGAAGCACATGGCCCGGAACCTAACATACCTAAAGGTATGGATTGCGGTGCAGGGATCGATTTCGAGCGCTCAAGCCGACGAGGCGGCTACGCAGATGGTGCGATGCGGGTCGCGGCCAGGGTGATGGGCACCCGCAGAATCTTGGAGATCGCGCACAGTCGCCGTGCGTCGTCGGCGATTTGTTGAAACTGCGCCTCGGTGGCGCCGGGTAGTTCGGCGTGGACGATCAAGTGGATGCCATCCACGGAGTAGCCGTGCCCGTCGGAGCCCTGGCTGTCGGTTCCCATGGTGAGCTGAGCGGTAGTTGTGATCGACTCCACCGCCAACTCGTTCTTACGAGCGATGTTGGCCAACGCGTGGTTGTAGCAGCCGGCGTGACCGGTCGCCAGCAATTCTTCGGGGATGGCTCCTGGTGCCCCTTCGAACCGGCTGGCGAAGGTGTAAGGCGCCCCCTGGATAGTTTTGCTGGTGTCGGTGGACAAGGTGCCGGTTCCGTCGAAGAACGACCCATTCCATTGTGAAGTGCCGGCGACGGTGGTCATCGTGCTCCTTGTCGAGGGTTTGAAGGGCATGGCGCTCAAGAGGGGAGGGCGTCGACCACGTCGGCGATGTTCCGGCCGAGGCGGTACTCGATCTCCGACTTCTGTTGCAGCCCTTGGTCGAACAGGGCATTGGTCAGGTTCTGAAATCCGGGCCGGACGGCGGCCGCCCAGAACGCGTCGGAGTGCAGCGGGAACTCCGTGTCGGGCAAGCGGGTGTATTTGTTGACGAATTGCTTGATCTCCCCGATCGCGCGGTGGTCCCAGCGTGAGACGCGCCGGGCGTAATCGTCGACGAAGGCGGTGAAGTCGGCGTCGGCGATGGCACGGTTGACATAGCCGTAGAGTTCGGCAGTCTGACCGTCGAAATCGCCTCCACCCAGCAAGATTTCGAAAGCTCGACCTCGACCGACCAGCGCTGGGAGGCGCCCGGCGGCACCACCGCCGGGAACGGCGCCGAAGCCTATCTCCATCTGGCCGAGAAGCGCCTTTTCGCGGCTGGCGAATCGGATGTCGGTTGCGAGCGCGAATTCGCTGCCCGCACCGCGGGCGATGCCACGTATAGCACTGATCGTCACTGCGGCGAGCTTGCTGATCCGGACGGTGATGTCGACCCATGCGGCGTACCCGGTTGGGCTCGGAAGTGCCTCTGAGGCAGCGTGATCGGCCGCGAGATCGTAGTGGGCCAGAAAGAATTCCGGGTCCGCGCTGTCGAAGAGGACGACGTTGACGAAGTCGTTGGACTCCAATTCGGTGAGCAGGTCCTTGAGGTCTCGGATCAGTTCGGTGCCGATGACGTTGACCGGGGGATTATCGAAGGTCACTCGCCAGAACGTGGGTGACTCCGCAGTCAACCGGAGGTGGGTCGGTGTGAACTCGTCGCTGAAGGGCATACCGCGACCGTAGACCTCATACTTTGAAAATACAAGCCTGATGAGTGCATCAGCATTGGCCGGGGCAGCTCCTCCGTCGCTCGGTCAGATGCATTCCAAGATCCAATCTCGTTGGTGCGCAAATCAACCGGACCTACCACCTAAGATCGCTGTCGCAGACGTAACGGCAGGTTCAGGTAGGAATTGACGCACGCGGTTTCAAATACAAGGACCATCCGGTATCCGAGGCGTCACCCGTCAGGCCTACCAGCTGTACGCGGAGTGGCGCGCGGTTAACGACTAGTGCCTATTCGAGGAACCAGGCCAGCAAAGGTTTTTCGACTCAGTTGTAGCCGCTTTGCCGACCACACCCCGCCTCATCTGGCTGAGCGTCAACGGTCCGCTACCCACCTGACTTGATTGAGCCAAGCTAGGTAGGTACCTTCGACGAGGTGGCAACGAAGAAAGTCGACGATTGGCAGTGTTCGGTCGCACGAAGCATCACCGTGCTGGGCGAGCGCTGGACGATCCTGATTCTGCGCGAGGCCTTACTCGGCACCACTCGCTTTGTCGATTTCGAACGTAACCTCGGACTGCCCTCGGACCGGCTCGCCGATCGCCTGGCGACACTTGTCGAGTACGGCGTGATGACAAAGGAGTCTTACCAACAACCTGGCCAGCGCCGCCGTCCCTCCTATCATTTGACGTCCGCCGGTCGCGACCTGCACGTGTTGATCGGCGCGCTACAGCAGTGGGGCGATCAGTATCTGCCCCGCCCCGAAGGACCCACCATGGTGCGTAAGGCCAAACGGACGGAACGCCCCGTCCACGTGGCGTTCATCGACGACCTCGGCTACGAGGTCCCCGCCGACGACGTCGCGACCATTCCCACCGGAAAGTAGACAGCCAAATCGAATTGGCTATAGGCTTCTCCTCGATCGAGTAACAGGAGGGTTCTCACGCCTGCTGTTCGCGGCCCGGAATGTGCTCGTCGCGATACGCCTCGAGGCGGTCCGTCCAGACATGCACAACACCGGGGTCGGCGAAGCTCGCGGTAAAGCTGTTGTGGGCCAACGAGAGCACGTCATTGACATCCAGCGCCAACGCCTCGGTGGCGGCCAAGTAATTGGCGTTGACGTAGCCGCCGAAGAAGGGTGGGTCGTCGGAGTTGATCGTCACCCGCACGCCCGCATGCAGTAGTCGCCGCAAAGGATGCGAACTCAGGTCGCGCACCACCCCGAGGGCCAGATTCGACAGTGGGCACATGGTGAGCGCGATGCCGGTGTCGGCAAGCCGCCGGATCAGAGCGGTGCCTCCGGCGGCCGCGACGCCGTGGTCGATCCGATCGGGTTGGCAGAGGTCCAGTGCTTCGGTGACGTAGGAGGCCGGCGTCCCCTCGCCCGCATGCACGGTGGTCCGATAGCCGCGGGCGCGCGCCCGGTCGAAGTAGCGCGCGAATTTGCCGGGCGGATGGCCTGATTCGGCCGATCCGAGGCCCACCCCGAGGATGCGCTCGGCCCAGGGTTCCAAGAGATCGAGTAGCTCCAGCCCTTCTGCCTCGGGACGTTGGCGCTGAGCTGTGCAGATCACCTGACCGTCGATGCCCCACTGACTTCGGGCGTCGTCGACTGCCTGGAACACACCCTCGAGTTGATCGGAGATCGGGACGCCGAGGTCGAGGAAAGTCTGTGCGCCATAGAACATTTCGGTGCGCAGGACGTTCTCGTGGGCAGCGCGTTCTAGATACGCCAAGGTGAGGTCGTAGAAATCCTGCTGACGGCGCAACACCTCGCCCACCCGGAACAACACCGCGAGGAAATCTTCCAGGCTGCTGAAACGATAGGCGGCCCGAATCTCCTCGACCGATCGCCACGGCAGGTCGACCCCGTTCGCCCGGGCCGCGCGCAGCATCATCTCCGGCTCGAGCGTCCCCTCCAGGTGAACGTGCAGTTCCGCTTTGGGCATGCCGGCGAGGAACTCGGCACTCACGTTCACTGCGGGAGGAGCGGGTGTCACGGAACGCGGGCGATGGTGATGTCCAAGGGGTGCGGCACCAGACCGGGTCGGCCGGGCAGCGAGATGTCGCGCAGATAGTCGAGCAACTGCTCGCGTGCTGCGGGCCCCAGCGCCGATGTGCGCGCGCCGACCAGGAAGTCGAGCACCGCTTCCCCACGCCCGAGGGGATCCGCCAGGGCGTCGCGCAGGTCAAGACACCCGACAAGCGTCTCCGCCTGGATCTGAAGGCCGCGCATGTCGAGCTCGGCGCGGACGTCGTCGGCGAACCACGGCCGCCGCGTCCTCCAGGGGCAGAGCAACTCGGTGAGTACGCACAGCGGCTGCAGCGGTGCGGTGGCGGCCAGCAGCAGTCCACCGGGCCGAACCATGCTCAGGCCTTGGTCAAGCGCAGCTGACAGGTCATCGACGTAGTACAGCGAATGGACGAAGTGGACCAGATCGGCTGGAGGGCCGACGGTGTGATCGGCGAAATACTCCATGACGACGGTGTGGGTGAGTTCCGGGGCGCCGAGCGCGGTCAGCCGGCCGGTGAACCGCACCGCCGACGGACCATGCGGCTCGACCCCCGTGTAGTGCACCCGGCGGCCATCCGCGGCGAGCGCCGCAGCGAGCGGAGCGTCGATGCTGCCGTCCCCGACGCCGACTCCCACGATCCGCACCGGATCGCAGTCGGCCAGTAGCGGCGGCAGCTCTCTGACGAGCCAATCCTGCAAAAGCGGGCGCTGGTCGCTGGCCGCCTCCCACTGCGCGTGCGTGTCTGCGTATCGCTCGTCCGACAAAGCGGGCAACGCCGGCCGGTCGCGCACCTGCTCCCTGAGTAGGTCCAATGGGATGGGTTGGCTGCGCACGGTCACGCGCGCGTGTTCCCTGCATCGGGCCAGGGCAAACCGTGGCGGGCGGCTCTGCAGGCGACGGCCGCCCGGGACCCGTGGTTATGGTGAGGGATGACCCCACCTGACACTGCGCGCCGCAGCCTGGACCATTGGAGCGAGGCCGGACGGGCCGAGATGGAGTCCTTCTACGCGCTCGCCACAGAGGACTACCGTCAGCTCGCCGCTTCCCGCGACTGGGGCGACGACCTGAGCAAGCACGCGGTCGACGATCGACTGCGGTTGCTCGACGTCGCCTGTGGGAGTGGAAAATTCCCGACGGCGCTGCTCGCTGCCGGTCTGCCGGCGCAGCCAGTCGTCGAGGTGGACCTGCTCGACCCGTCCGCATTCAGCATCGCTGAGGCACGCGCGACACTCGCCCCGCCGTTCGTCGCCGCCGCAGAGCACGAGGTGTTCCTGCAGGACTTCTCCGGTGCCGGATATGACGTGGCCTGGGCCATGCATGCGCTGTATGCGTTGCCGCCCGGTGAACTCGCCGCCGGCGTGGCCCGGATGGTGGCGGCACTGCGCCCCGGAGGTTTCGGGGTGGTCGCGCAGGCATCGTCCAGTTCGCACTATCTGGCCTTCTATGACGCTTACCGCGCGGCGTTCGCCCCCGACGCCACGCCCTACACCGATGCCGAAGGTGTAGCTTCGGCACTCCGTGCAGCAGGGGCGCCGATTGAGGTGCAGGTAATTCATTACCGCACCGGGTCAGGCGATCGGGCGGTCGTCGAAGGGTTCCTCCAGCGCTGCGCGTTCGACGATGCCGTGTCGCTGGACGAGATGGAGCGTCGAGAGCCGCTAGCCGCTTATCTAGCTGGATGCCGAGAACCCAACGGCGACTACGAGTTCCGGCATGAGGCGCACCTGATCACCTGGGAGCAGCCATGATTCGTAACCCGTATCTATCGGAGTCGACGGCGGCGGGCGCTGCCTCTGACGTCGCCGTCGAGTGGGACCGCGGCAACGATCAGTGGTGGGACTGGTACATGTCGCTCGCAGATGGCCCCACTCCCGACGGCCCGCTGATCGATCCGCCTGTGCACGATCCCGGCCCGCTGCCTTCCGACGACGAGGTCGCAGCTGAGCTGGCCGAGCCGTATCCGGTCACGGCGGCGCAGGTCGAGCGTTTTCGCGCGGAGTCGTTCATCAAGTTGCCCGGTGTGCTGACACCAGGCGCGGTGGAACGGATCCGGGTTCGGATGCGCACGATGCTCGATGCCGCGGTCGACCCCTCGGTGGGCTTCCAGAGTCTGGAAATGATGTGGCTGCAGGACGATCTGATGTACGCCGCAGTCGTCTCGCCGCGCATCGGCTCCATTTGTGCGGCGCTCCTTGGGACCCACCAGGTGCGGCTCTATCACGACAACGCGCTGTCTAAGGAACCAGGTGCTGGGCGCACGCCGTGGCATTACGACGCCCATCATTTTCCGCTCGATTCACCGGATGTGCTGACGGCGTGGATCCCCTTGCAACCCACCCCGCGCGAGATGGGGCCGCTCGCGTTCGCGCGCGGCGCGGACGTCGGGTCTTTGGTTGCCGACATCGAATTCGACAAGCACGGAACGTCGTATGACCGGGGTGTGTCGGACGCGTTCCGCAGCCACGGCGTGCGGGTGGAGGACGGACCGTTCGCCGCGGGCGAGGTCAGCTTCCACGCCGCGAGCTGCTTCCACACGGCCGGGGCCAATCGCACGAGCGTCGCACGAATGGCGTTGGCCACCACGTACTTTGCCGACGGAGTGCGGGTGGTGCCCAGCCCGACCATGGTGAGCGGCGACTGGCGCAAGTTCATTCCCGGCGCCGAGCCCGGCCAGGTGGTGAACAGTCCGCACAATCCTCTGCTGCCCCTACCGGTACGAGCCTGACCCGTGGCACGGAACGAAGACGTCAAGATCTGCGCGGCCTGCGGGCGCCCGTTCGCCAACCGCAAGAAATGGCGACGACGGGGCCAATGGGATCAGGTGATCTACTGCTCGCAGCGTTGCCAGAAATCGGCGAAGAGGATCAGCCCGTGAGGGCGCGCGCGGCGGGCGGTGTCAATCTTGATTGTGGGCGGCGACCGGATCGGTGCCTGATGGTGCGAGACCGAGCGCCGATTGAAGGGCGATCAGGGCAGGTATGGCCGCAGTGATCGCAGCGCGATGAGAAGCGGTGAGTTGGCCCAGCGCTTCGGACAGCAGGCGCTCGCTGGCGGTGTCGTATCGCTGCAGGAGTCGCGCTGCATGGCGGGTGACGGTGACGTGAACGACCCGCGCGTCGTCGTCGCTGCGGTTCAACGCGAGTAAGCGGTCTCGTTTCATTGTCTGGATCACGTTGCTGACCGTCGGTCGCGCCAACCCGAGCCGATCCGCGATCGCCCGCGGAGTGATCTCGGGATCGCTCGCCACGGTCCGCAGAATCTCGATGTGTGCGTCAGGTAGGTCGGGCAGCCCCGCGGTTGCTCGAGTCGCCCTCAACACCACCCGGCGCAGTGGGCCCAGGATGCGAGAAAGCTCCGCAGCGGTGCTCGGACGGGACAGGTCAGCCAAAGGTTCCTCACAAAACTATTTTGTTCTAAACTCATCTTATGCCTGACAACCACAATGTGCACCCATCCGACGACGGTGACGCCCGCGGTCTGGTCGGACAGCACTTCATCTACACCTACGCCAACGGGTGGCAATACGAGATGTACGTCAAGAATCTCACCACCATCGACTACCGCATCCATTCCGGGCACGTCGGCGGTCGTTGGGTACGCAACCAAACTGTCGATCTCGTCGCGCTGGCCGCTGGTGTGTACAAGATCTCGTGGACCGAGCCCACCGGCACCAGCGTCGTCGTCGACGTGTTGCCCGCTCTGCGCCGGTTGCACGGAACGATCTTCTTCCCCGAATGGATCCGCGCCGACGGGCACAAGACGGTGCTCTATCAAAACGACCATCTCGACGAGATGCGCGCCTACCGCGACACCGGTCCTACCTACCCGATATACGTGGTGCCCGAGTTCGCGACCATCACTTTCATCGAAAATGTTGGTGCCGACGACGAATCGATCATCAACGTTGCGCCTGACGCGCTGCCCGCCGGGTTTGCCGACCGCCGGAACTGACCGTCAGTGCCACGGCAACCCATGATCTGCTGCGAGGACCGTTGACCGCCGAAGCTCCACTGTTGCTACTGCACGGAGTCACCATGTCGGCGGCAGCCTGGACCACAGTGGCGCCGCTGCTCGAAGACCGCTTCGACCTCATCGTGCCCACTCTCGCGGGGCACCGCGGCGGCGAGCCGACGGTGGTGCCGGCTTCGATCAGCATCCTGACGGACTCCGTAGAGCGACTGCTCGATAGCCGCGACCTGGACACCGTGCATGTCGCCGGTAATTCGATGGGTGGGTGGATCGCCATCGAGCTCGCTCGCCGAGGCCGCGCGGCCTCGGTGTGCGCCCTGTCGCCGGCTGGTCTATGGGCTACCGGAGACCCTAAAGATCGCAGCCGAAACATCCTGCGCTGCATGAGAACACTGGCCGTCGCGACCCGTCGCCTCACGCCGCCGCTGCTCCGCTTTGCCGCGGTACGGCGTCTCGTGATGTTCGCGATCGCGGTGCATGCAGAGCGTCTGACATTTGAGCAGGCCGTGGTCGCCTTCGAGGACTTGGTCGGCTGCTCGGCCGCTGAGGACCTGTTGAACACTGCGGAATACCTGGCGCCGCTGGAATCGCTTCCCTGCCCGATCACCATCGCCTGGTCAGGCAACGACCGCATCTTCCCGCCCGGCTCCTATCTGCAGACCGCACGCGAAAGGCTGCCTCACGCGCGGGTCATCGTGCTGCCCGGCGTCGGCCACGTTCCGATGATCGACGCCCCCGAACTCTGCGCCGACACGATCATCGGGTCCATCGGAGGGGAGCCGATGCCGTGACACCCGCCGCCGAACCTGTTGCGAATAGCCCGATGCTGCAGCATGTTTTGCGGCTGCGGGTCACCGTGGCAGAAGGGATCGAGATCGGGCCGACCCCGCTGGGTCATCGACGCGTCGTTCCCATCACCGGAGGCCGTGTCGAGGGACCGTTGATGACCGGACGGGTGTTACCGGGTGGCAACGATGTCCAGTACGTCCGCAGCCCGACGGAAACGTCGGTGCTGGCCACCTACGTTCTGGAATCAGACGAAGGTGAAACAGTGCTGGTGAGGAATGCAGGAATCCGTTGTGGCACAGCAGAAGACATCGGACGGCTGCTACGCGATCAACCGGTGGACCCCACCCGCATCTACTTCCGTAGTACGCCGACCTTCGAAACCGCGGCACCCCGGTTGAGCCGGTTGAACAACCACGTCTTCGTCGGCACCGGCACCCGCACCCCCGGACTGGTCTGCTTCGACTTCTTCGAAGTCCAGTGACCCGCCGCTGTCAACCGAGACGTTGACGGCCCGGCAATCATCGCGGGAGGATGTGATGCTCGATGGCGCCGATGCCGTCAATCGTCAACGTGACGGTGTCGCCGGGCTGTAACCAATTTCCGGTCTCCATGCCGCTGCCACCGGGAAGGGTTCCCGTGCCGAACAATTCACCGGGCAGCAGGCGTTCGCTGCGAGACGCGTGCGCAAGCACGTCTCCCACGCTGTGCGTCATCCCGGCACTGGACACGGTGGACACCGTCGTGCCGTTGATGGCCACCGTCCCCCGCAGATTGTCCAGGCGCGGCAATACCTCGTCCGCGGTGACGGCCACCTCGGAGAGCGAACTGGCGAAGTGTTTGGCCTTCTGCGGGCCGAAACCAGTTGCCATCTCCGCTCTTTGCACATCGCGTGCACTGAAGTCGTTGAGGACGACGAATGCTCCGATGGCGTCGAGCGCTTCGGCCGGCGTGGCATTGAACAACGGCTGTGCCAACACGAAGCCGAGCTCGAGTTCGTAGTCCAGTGCGTCGCTGTAGGACGGCACCTCGATCGGGGTGCCGGACGGCACGAAGGTCAACGCGTTCGACATGTAGTACACCGGCTGGGAATGCCAGAGCCGACCGGGCTTGAGCATGGGGAACGTACGTCGTGTGACAGCCTCGACGGCTCGGATCAACCGATACTGGCCCGGGTGGAAACGGCGAACCAAACCGCGCGCGGCGTCCACGGCATGCCGCTCGTAGAGCATGAAATCGCGAAACGACGCCGGCTGAAACGGCAGTAGCGACTCGCTGAGCGTCAAAGATTGCTCAGCTCTTGCCAATTCCCAGCCGGCGTCGAACACCTGTCCGCCGACCGCAGACCGATCGGGGTGGGGCTCCCACGCTCCGGTTCCCTGCAATGCCTGCAGTTCGAGACCGCTGTCGGTTCGCACCCGACGCAACTTCATCTAGACCTCGGCAACCATGCGTCGTTGGGACAAGGACAGGACACGCAGATCGCAGATCATAGGTCCGGTCGGCGGTCCGCCCACGGCTGCAGTTGCTCGAGCTGCGAGGCGAGTCGGATGAGTTGTCCCTCCGCGCCGAGCTTTCCGACGAACTGGATGCCGATCGGCAAACCGTCCGGTGTCCAGTGCAGCGGAACACTGACGGCGGGCCGGCCGGTGATGTTCGCCAGTTGCGTGTACGGCACCCATCTCAGGTTCTCCTCGACGATCTGATCCACGATGGGCGTCAGCCGCAGCAGTCCCGCGCCGCGGGCGGCGAGTAGGAGTTGCTGCCCCCGGCGCAGGATCGGTGGGAGGTCGAACGCTCCGATCCGCGGAGGCGGGGTTGCTGTCGTCGGGGTCAGCAGGAGGTCGTAGGAGTCGTGGAAGTGGGCCAGCCGCCGCACGTGGGTGTGGCGACGCTCGATCGAGCTGTAGAGATCGACCGGCTTCGTGGCGCGGCCGAGCGCTGCGAGAAGACGGGTGTCGATCTCGAATCCCGAATCGTCGCAACCGCTTCGGGCCTTGGCTTCAGCGACACTCGCGGCGCAGGCGACGAACCAGGTGGTCAGGAAATCCTTGGCCAGGGCCGCATCGTCGAAGGGAGCCTGCGGCATTTCGGTGACGTCGTGCCCGGCACGGACCAGTAACTCGACTGTATTCGCCACGGCAGCAACGGCTTCCGGATGTGGATTGGGATTGATCGCACTCGCGGTGCACGCGCCGATACGAAGGCGACCGGGATCCTGTCCAACCTCGTCGACGTAGCTACCGGGCGGTTGGGCCGCCAGGTAGGGCGAGGCCGCTGTCGGGCCGGCGAGTACGTCGAGCATCGCGGCGCTGTCGCGCACCGAACGCGAGATGACACCGTCGGTGGCGCTGCCCCCGAGATACTCGCCGAACGCGGGTCCGGCCGGGATCAACCCGCGTGACGCTTTTAGGCCGAACAGGCCACACGCCGAGGCCGGTATGCGTATCGAGCCGCCACCGTCACTGGCCCCGGCGCACGGGACAATCCCCGCGGCTACCGCGGCGGCCGACCCACCCGACGACCCACCCGGCGTGTGATCGGTGTTCCACGGGTTTCGTGCCGGCCCGAAGAGTTCCGGCTCGGTGACCCCCTTCAGGCCGAACTCCGGGGTGTTGGTCTTGCCGAAGATCGCCAAACCGGCATCGAGCCAGCGCTGGACCACGGCCGAATTCTCTTGTGCCACAACACCGGCAAGGGATCGCGACCCACCGCTGGTCGGGTAGCCGGCAAGGTCCTGATGCAGATCCTTGATCAGGAAGGGCACACCGGAGAAGGCAGCGTCGGCGTCAGCCGTCTGGGACGGTTCGACATCCATCACGACAGCGTTGATGCGCGGATTGACCTGCTCTGCCCGGGTCCGCGCCGCTGTGAGCAGATCGGCCGGTGTGACGTCTCCGGATCGAACGCGCTGCGCCAGGCCTACCGCGTCGTAAGCCGTGTAGTCATCCACACCGGCACCCTATCCGCGATGACGAAGCCGAAACGCCGGCACGTCTGGGGTGCAACAGGCAGCACTCGTCACCGCACTCAACCGGCGGGCTGCCAGCCCCGCATTGCGTCGTCCATCCGGTCATCGTCGAGAGCGCTGACCGCCAGTTGCTTCGTGCTCTCGTGCTGGCGCATGCCGTCGAGCAGCAGTGCCACATACCGACGCCACAACTGCGGCTCCACGTGACCGGCCCACTCACTGACTGTTCCGGCCAGCAGACCGAGGATCGGCATGTCGGTGTGGGCGATGTCCGGTCGTAGATGCCCGTCGTCGCGCGCCCGGTTCACCAGCGTCGACAACAGCGGGGTGAGCCGCTCCCGAGCGCATTCGACCCGGTTGCCACCGGCCTTGCTGTACACCATCTCGCGTAAACCCCGGTCGGTGGCGGTCAGCTCGCACAGTTGCTCGACGAAAGACACGAAGCCCTCCCACGAGTCCGGCAGTTGCAGGGCGGCTTCGGCGAGGCCGGCCACCTGGTCGATGCTGTCTTCGAAGATTGCCTCCACCAGCTCTTCCTTGGTGGCGAAGCGCCGATAGACCGTTCCCACACCGACATTCGCATAGTGGGCGACGTCATTGAGGGTCGCCTCCAGACCCTTGACCGCGAACAGCTCACGCGCCGCCTCGAGCACACGGTGCCGGTTTCGCTCCGCGTCCTTACGCAGGGCGCGGCAGGGCTGTTCGCTCACCCGGCCCAGCTTAGTGACCTGCGTTACGCACGTCCAGAAGCGGATTGACTCTATCCACTTAAAGACTTAGATTGGCTAGCGAGATCGCCCGCCGACGGTTGATCTGCCGCATCCATCGTCGAGAGGTCACGTCGTGGATTCACCTACAAAACACGCTCAGCCGGCCGCTATGCAGCTGGTCGCGGTGGTCAAGCGGGTGTGGTTGCCGGCCCTGGTGGTGGTCGCTGTCGCCGTCGGACTGGTCAGCGTGGCGCACCTGCGGTCGGTGTTCGGTTCGGACGGGGCGGTGGTGACGCCGGTGGGTTCGGATACCGCCGAGAAATTCAACCCCAAAGTCGTCGTCTACGAGGTATTCGAAAGCGGCACAACAGCAATCGTCAATTACACCGACCTCAACGGTGTCCCGCGCCGGGCCGAGAACGTGAGCCTGCCGTGGTCGCTGCGACTGGAGACCACGATCCCCTCTGTCATGCCCAACCTGCTGGTACAAGGCGACGGGCGGGCAATCGGTTGCCGCGTGATCGTCGACAACCGCGTCAAGGACGAAAGGACGGCACACGGAGTGCATGCCGCAACCTATTGCTTGGTGAAGGCGGCATGAGCGCGCTCACCGACAGCGTCGCCACCGACGACGCCGCGACCGACGCCATCCCGGTCACGCACCGTGCCGCCGCCCGTCCCCGCTTGCCGCGATTCCTGCGAACATTCGCCGTTCCGATCGTGCTGCTGTGGATAGCGATCGTCGCGGTCCTCAACACATGCGTTCCTCAACTGGAGGTGGTCGGGAAACTCCGCGCCGTCTCGATGAGCCCGAACGACGCGCCGGCACTGGTCGCCACCAAGCGAGTCGGTGAGGTGTTCAAGGAGTACAACACCAACAGCAACGTGATGATCGTGCTGGAGGGTGATCGGCCGCTCGGCGCCGACGCACACGCCTATTACGACCAGATCGTTCGAGAACTTCGCGCCGACGGCAAGCATGTGCAGCATGTTCAAGACTTCTGGGGCGACACGCTGACAGCTGCGGGCGCGCAGAGCATGGACGGCAAAGCCGCTTACGTCCAGGTCTACATCGCCGGCGACCAAGGCGAAGCCCTGGCCAACGAGTCGGTGCAGGCTGTCCGCACGACAGTCAAATCCGTGAAAACGCCGCCCGGCGTCCACGCCTACGTGACCGGCCCGGCAGCCACGTCGACGGATCAAAACGCTGTCGGCGACGCCAGTATGGAGATGATCGAGGGCCTGACCTTCGCTGTCATCACGATCATGCTGCTCCTGGTGTACCGGTCGGTGGTGACGGTGGTCGTCACCCTGGGCATGGTCGTCCTCGGCCTGTCGGCGGCGCGCGGCATCGTCGCGTTCCTGGGTTACCACCAGGTGTTCGGCCTGACGACCTTTGCGACCAACATGCTGGTGACGCTCGCGATCGCTGCCGCTACCGACTATTCGATCTTTCTGATCGGGCGGTATCAGGAGGCACGGCGTTCTGGTGAAGACCGAGAATCGGCCTACTACACGATGTTTGAGGGCACCGCGCACGTCGTGCTGGCGTCCGGCCTGACCATCGCCGGGGCAACGCTGTGCCTGCGTTTCACCCGATTGCCGTACTTCCAGACGATGGGCATCCCGTTGTCGGTCGGCATGGCGATCGTGGTCGCCGCCGCGCTCACCCTCGGACCTGCGCTGATCTCGATCCTCACCCGTTTCGGCACCGTCCTCGAACCCAAGCGGTGGGGCCGTGCGCGCGGGTGGCGACGCGTCGGATCGGCCACGGTGCGCTGGCCCGGGGCGGTGCTGGTGATGGCAACGGCGTTGGCCCTCGTCGGCCTGCTCACCCTGCCCGGGTACCACACCACCTACAACGACCGCATCTTCCTGCCCGAGGACGTGCCCGCGAACGTGGGAATGGCTGCCGCCGACCGGCATTTCTCCGACGCCAAGATGAACCCCGAGCTGGTCATGGTCGAAGCCGGTCACGATCTCCGCAACCCCGCCGACTTCCTGGTGATCGACAAGATCGCCAAAGCCATGGTCCGGGTGCACGGAATCGCACAGGTACAGACCATCACTCGGCCCGACGGCAAACCGATCGAGCACGCGTCGCTGGCCTACACACTGGGCCAGAGCGGTATCGGTCAGCTGATGAACAACGACTATCAGCAGCGGGTCATCGGCAACACCCTCAAGCAGGCCAACGAGATGCAGACGACCATCGACTCGATGACGAAGATGCAGAGCATCACCTTGCAGATGGCCGATGTCACCCGCAAGATGGCCGACAAATTCGCCAATACCTCGGCCCATACCAGCGAAATCCGCGACCACCTCGCCGACTTCGACGACTTCTTCCGCCCGATGCGCAGCTACTTCTACTGGGAACACCATTGTTTCGACATTCCGGTGTGCTGGGCACTGCGGTCGGTCTTCGATTCGCTCGACGGAATCGGCACCTTGTCCGACGACATCGAGGACCTGGTGCCGGACATCAATCGGCTGGCCGAACTGACGCCGCAACTGGCAGCGCTGATGCCGGCGATGATCCAGACGATGAAAAATCAGAAGGAGTATCTGCTCAACCAGTATCAGGCGCAGAAGGCGCAACAGGATCAGAACATCGCCACCCAGCAGAACTCGACCGCGATGGGCCAGGCCTTCGACGCCGCCCGCAACGATGAGACGTTCTATCTGCCGCCCGAGGCGTTCCAGACAGCCGACTTCAAGCGCGGCATCAAACTGTTCCTCTCGCCCGACGGGCATGCGGTGCGGTTCACGGTCTTCCATCAGGGCGACCCGCTGAGCGAGCAGGGCACCGCGCACATCGAACCGCTGCGCGTCGCCGCCGCGGACGCGATCAAGGGCACGCCGCTGGAGGGCTCGACCGTGTACATCGGCGGCAGTGCGGCCATGTTCAAGGACATGCAGCAAGGCGCCGACTATGACTTGATGATCGCCGCGGTCGCCGCGCTGATCTTGATATTCCTGATCATGGTGGTGCTGACCCGGGCCGTCGCGGCCGCGGGAGTGATCGTGGGAACGGTGGTCCTGAGTCTCGGTGCCTCCTTTGGTCTTTCGGTTCTACTCTGGCAACACTTGATCGGCATTCCGTTGCACTGGATGGTGTTGCCGATGTCGGTGATCGTCTTGCTGGCCGTCGGCGCCGATTACAACCTCCTGTTGGTTTCTCGAATGAAGGAAGAACTCCACGCCGGACTGCACACCGGCATCATCCGGTCCATGGCCGGCACCGGTTCGGTGGTGACATCGGCGGGCCTGGTGTTCGCCTTCACGATGATGGGCATGGCGGTCAGCGACCTCACCGTCATCGGCCAGGTCGGCACCACCATCGGGCTGGGCCTGCTGTTCGACACCCTGGTGGTCCGATCGTTGATGACACCGTCGCTCGCCGCGCTGCTGGGCCCGTGGTTCTGGTGGCCACAACGCGTTCGGCTGCGTCCGGTTCCCCAACCCTGGCCTCGCGCCACAGGATTGGCGGCCGATGAGCCCGCGAGGCATTCGAGGATGGAATCATCGCAGGTGTGACACGAGGTGGCTGGACGGGACGGTTGTGGGCTGAAGCCGAGGGCACGTATGCGGCGATCTTGAAGCATCCGTTCCTGGCCGGCCTGACCGACGGCAGCCTGGACTCCGAACTCTTCGCCCACTACGTCGTTCAGGACGCGCACTACCTACGCGAGTTCGCTCGCACGCTGACCGTTGTGGGCAGCAAGGCGCCGACGCATACCGGTGTCGGCATGTTCGCCCGGCACGCCGCCAGTACCGCCGAAGTCGAACTCGCCCTGCACGAGTCGCTGCTACCCGAACTGGGAATCACGAACGTCGACACCGTGCCGGTCGCGCCCACCACCCTCGCCTACGCGAGTTATCTGTTGGCCACTGCTCACCACGGCACGTTCGTCGACGGGCTCGCCGCGGTGCTGCCGTGCTACTGGATTTACGCCGAGGTGGGCGCCGAGCTGCTCGAGCACGGTTCGCCTGACCCGCGCTACCAGCGCTGGATCGACACCTACGCCGACGACGAATACCAGACCATCGTCGCCGAAGTGTTGGCGCTGGCCGACCACGTCGGCCTCGACCTGTCCGTCGCCGACGAGGCCCGCGCCCGAACGCATTTCGCCACCACCGCCCGCTACGAGTGGATGTTCTGGGACGCCGCGTGGCGCCGTGAGGTGTGGCCTGTCTGACGACGCGGCAGAACTAGATCGCCGCGGTGCCGCCGTCGACCACCAATTCAATGCCATTGACGTAGCTCGAGTCGTCCGAGGCGAGGAACAATGCGGCCGAGGCGATCTCCTCGGGGCGGCCCATCTCTCCGCGCGGAATCAGGGATTCGAACTGCGCCTTGGTCTCCTCGTCGAACAACTCCTCCTGCTTCGCGGTGGCCACCTGGCCGGGGGTCAGCACGTTGACCCTGATCCTCCGGTCCTTCAACTCGGACACCCACACCCGTGCGTAGGCCGGCAGCAGGGCCTTGCTCGCCGCATACACGCTCCACTCGGGATAGCCCTTGAGTGAGGCGTTCGACCCGGTCATGAAGATCGAGCCACCATCGTTGAACAGCGGCAGCGCCTTTTGAACCGTGAATAATGTGCCGCGGGCGTTCAACCGGAACGTGGCGTCGAAATGCTCCTCGGTAATCTCGCCGAGCCTGCCCTGCTCGCCCGTCCCCGCACTGGCCCACAGCACGTCGATCGCGCCTTTTTCCTCCATGACCGTGTCGAACAAGCGGTCCAGATCGTCGAGGTCCGCGGAATCGGCTTGCACGCCGGTCACATTCCGGCCGATCAGCGCCACGGCGTCATCCAGCGCGTCCTTCCGCCGGCCCGTGATGAAGACGTAAGCGCCCTCGTCCACGAACAACCTGGCACCCGCCAGCGCCAAACCACTTGTCGCGGCCGTGATTACCGCAACCTTGCCATCGAGCTTTCCCACGACCACTCCCGCCGTTCGAGTTTCTTATGTACACCGCTCTGAGTACCTAATGTAGCGACGAGTTGCTCGTACCGCAAGCTATGTACACCGATTCGTACCAAACCGAGCTACGCTGAGTGGGTGACGGAGTTGGAGAAGGGGCCGCGCGGCTTGCGCCGTGGCCGGGGCGCACGGGAGCGTATTCTCGGCGCCTCGCATCAACTGTTCCGCGATCAGGGCATCAACTGCACCGGCTTGGATCAGCTGTGCTCAGTGGCCCAGGTGTCGAAACGCACGTTCTACCAACACTTCACCGGCAAAGATGAGCTGATCGCCGAACATCTGCGCCGATTCGATCCCGACCTCCTGCCCGAGGTGTTCGACCGCACCGACCTCACACCCCGCGAACGGCTGCTGGCCGCCTTCGACATCCACGGGCCGCTGTGCCCGTTCATCGCGGCAGCCGTTGAAATCAACGACCCCACCCACCCCGCGCGGGTGTGGGCCTGCGATTACAAGAAAGCCTTCGCCGCGCGCTTCACCGACGCCGCCCGGGACGCCGGTGCGACCGACCCCGAACAGCTCGGCGAACAATTGGCACTGCTGCTGGACGGCGCCTCGGCCCGCAACCGCGTGCTCAACTCCGACACCTTCGCCACCGCCGCCTCCATCGCGGCAGTGCTCATCGACAACGCCATCCCCGCCGCACCGCCCGGTTGACCCCAAATGAGTTGGGCGGCATCATGTCTTCCTTCAAGATGACATTCGAGGGCGTGCGTCAGGTGAGCAAATCCCGCCATCTCGGGTGCCAGAGGAGCCAGACAGGTAACGATGGCCCGTGGCTGGATGCGTCGGACACGTTGCCGGAGAGGTGTTTCCAGCCACTTCGTCGCCGTTCCCAGACACCGCCGTAGTCGGCACCGAAGGGGCTCTGGTTGAAGCCTTCTCGTACCACGGAGAGCAGCGGAAGTGATGCCAGTTCGTCTCGGCTGTCGATCGACTGCAGTGGTATCGCCATGTGCGATTTCATCCTGCTGCTCCTTTCTCTCCTAGTCCCGTCGACCGGCAGTTGAAGCGAGTCGCGGCGCGGATCGGGCGGCGTCATGGGATGGGCCGCGGAATTGATTCGGCGATCACCCGGGCACAGAGGGCCGGATCGTCGATCATCGGTACGTGGCCCACGTCGGGCAGCGTGATGAATCGTGCCTGGGGCAGCCGGCAGCGCGCGGCGGGCCCGAAGACCGACGGCGGAATGATGCGATCTTGCGCCGACCAGGCAACGGTGATCGGGCAGTGATCGGATTGAAGTGGCTGCAGGCTCTCGGTGGTGTCAAGTAGATCGTCGGCGGCTTCGCATCCGACGATGTCTCGGTAAGCGTCGACGGCTCGACCGACACTCAGACGCTCGGCGTGCTCGGCGACGTCCCGCAAGGTGCGCCGGCGCAGCGGCCCGAATCTCAGCAGCAAAGGTATGAGATAGCGGTTTGCATCGGCGAATCGTTTGGTGCGGCGCAGTCTGTCGCGGCTGTGATGGCGGGTCTCGCCCGGGTTCCACAGCCCGGTAGGGGACAGCGCGCACACCGAGCGGGCGCGGCCCCGTCGAGCGAGTTCGATTGCCATCCACCCACCCATCGAATTACCGGCGACGTGAACGGTGGCGAGATCGTGGTCGTCGAGCAGTGATTCGGTGGCGTCAGTGAGCGCCCGGATCGTCGCCTGTCCCGATATTTCCGGACCGCCGCGATGCCCGGCCGCGGTAGGCACGATGAGCTCGAACCGCTCAGCGAGCAGGGGCGTGACGTCAGCCCATACCGCGGCCGACATGGCGGCGCCGTGGAGCAGCAACAGCGGGGCTTTGGGGGTCATGGTCCTCGAAGGGTCGGCGGCGGTCTGCCTCTGGTTCCGGGGGTCATCGAACCCGGCCGAGCACCCGGGGCGGTCGCGATGGCGTTGCTCTTTCGCACTGCACAGCGCGCTGTCCAAAGCCCTCATCGGCCGATGCTAACAGTCGTTGGTTTCACTACACTTGTTAATTATCGTAGGAATGTCATACTCCTCGGGTGGACGTCAAGGTCGACTCGACACCGGCCGATCGGGCCGCTGACCGCCGGGTACGCCGGTCACGCGCCGCTCTGATGCGGGCCGCGGTCGAAGTGGTCATCGAGCGCGATACCGCCAACATCACCGTCTCCGAGATAGCCGATGCCGCCGACGTCAGCCGCCCACTGCTGTACCAGCACTTCCATGACCGCGACACGTTGCTGCTGGAAGCCGCTCTCGACTTGGCCGAGCGCGAACTCATGCCGCAGATCACCCGGGAACCACGACTGGAAGTCGTCGTCGAGCACTTCGCTCAGCACCGGCGGTTCTACCGAGCAATCCTGAAAAGTTCACGGTCCTACGACCTGACGCACGCGCTGAATACGATGCTCGGCCCGTTCAACCAGTCGCTGATCGATCTGGTGTCGAGAGACCGGCTCGAACCGCATGGCGTCGAGGACCTGACTCTCTTCATCGCCGGAGGCTTGTCCACCGTCATCAACACGTGGCTGATCGAGACTCCCGACCCTCTCGACGTGCCTGCCTTCACTCAGCGACTTCTGAAGATCCTGCCGCGTCTCGCCGACATCGGCGCGGTCGAACTACCGTGAGACATTCGAGGCGCTCACCTGTCCGACAGCAGCAGTGTCGGATCGACGCCCGAACAATCCCAGACCCAGCCCGATCATCGCGACGGCCAGCCCCAGATGCAGCCAATTGTCGGCGTTGTTGAACGGAACGAAATCGAGGCTTTTGCCGGGTTCGACGAGCAACCCGTAGATCCAGAGCAGCAAATAGACGATGCCCCCGCCAATCAGATAGCCCTGCGCCCGACCGAAATGCCGCGCTGACCTGACACCGGCGACGCCGAAACCCAGGTGCACGATATTGTGCAGGACCGAGACGTTGAATATCCCGAAAAGCATTGCCCCGGAGTGGTGGCCGGCAAAAGCGAGCTGGTCGTAGTGCGTTGTGCAGCCGGGTATGAACCCCAGTACACCGACCACGAGAAATACTGTCCCCACGGCTGCCGCCGCGATCTGAGCCGGCGCCCACCGCATAGGCAATCGGAACTCAGTGGAGTTGGCGACTTCGTGAGTTGGCATGGTAGAGAGTCTCTTTCGACTGATCGGTGGAGCTAGGGTGTCGGATCCGGTGCCGACGGTTTGGTACGCGACAGTGCGCCGTCAGGCACCGACAGGTGGGGTCGAGGCAAGTGGGAGCGCAATCCCACACGAAAAGCCGTCCACTTCAGGTGATTTGACGGCTCAGGCAGCATCGACCGCGGTGATCTCGTCGGCACGTCCGGCGTGAGTGTCTACTCGGCGGGGCCAGCGGCGAACCGGAGGCCTCGACCCGGACCGGGCTGGGCGTTCAGCGCTACCCACGCTACACCCGGCGAGCCGACGTGCCACGAGAAATTTGTGGCGCACGACCCTCGGTGTTGAGGTCAAGTCCAGCGGCGTGGCAGCCGGTCATGAGTGGGTGTACCGTCAAAATTGCTGAGACCGCAGCCAGTCCGGGAAGAGCCAGCAGTTCTGCGTTGGCTTAGTTGAGTCGAAGACTCGTGCCGAACATTCGCTCGCCAATCGTCCGTCTCGAATCCTGCCGCGATCACGCGCCAATCCCCCAATCCGCTTGCTGCACAGAGATTTTCATTTGAGAACCAAAATTCAGGAGATGCCATGACTTCAGTAATCGAGTCGGTGGACGTAGAGGTGCCGATTGCGGCGGCCTACAACCAGTGGACGCAGTTCGAGTCCTTCCCCGAGTTCATGGGCGGCGTCGAGCAGATCACCCAGACCGACGACCAACACACCCACTGGGTGACGAACATCGGTGGCGCGCATCGCGAGTTCGATACCAAGATCACCGAGCAACACCCCGAGGAGCGGGTGGCGTGGCAAAGCACGGACGGCACCACTCACGCCGGTGTGATCACGTTTCATCGTCTCGGCGAAAAGCAGACCCGAGTCACGGCGCAGATCGACTGGGAACCAGAGGGTTTTGTCGAAACGGCCGGCGCATTGTTGGGCATCGACGATCGTCAGGTGAAATCGGACCTGAAACGGTTCAAGGAGTACATCGAGTCGCGCGGTAGCGAGACCGGTGAATGGCGCGGCGACGTCCCCGCCGGATCCTGACGCAGCCAAAGGACCACGCCCGCGAACAACCGAATGAGGGTTCATGACTGAGACCGAACGGTGTATGCGGGTGTGGCGTGGTGACCAAGCCGGCGGCGCACTGCGGGACTTCACCGTCGAGGTCAACGAAGGCGAGGTGGTGCTCGACATCATTCTTCGCCTGCAGCAGACCCAGACACCCGACCTCGCTGTGCGGTGGAACTGCAAGGCGGGCAAATGCGGATCGTGTTCGGCAGAGATCAACGGCATTCCCCGGTTGATGTGTATGACCCGGATGTCGGGCTTCGCCGAGGGCGATGTCATCACCATCACACCGCTCAGGGCGTTCCCGGTGATCCGTGACCTGGTCACCGATGTCTCGTTCAACTACGCGAAGGCCCGCGAGATACCAGCGTTCGCTCCACCGAAGGACGTACAACCGGGTGAATACCGAATGGCGCAAGCCGATATCGAGCGGTCGCAAGAGTTTCGCAAATGCATCGAATGCTTCCTGTGCCAAGACGTCTGCCACGTGATCCGCGACCACGACGAAAACAAGGAAGCCTTCGCGGGCCCGCGCCATCTGATGCGCATCGCCGAGCTGGAAATGCATCCGTTGGACACCGTTGACCGACGCAAACAGGCGCAGGACGAGCACGGGCTCGGCTACTGCAACATCACCAAGTGCTGTACGCAGGTCTGCCCCGAGGGCATCAAGATCACCGACAACGCGCTTATCCCGATGAAGGAACGCGTCGTCGACCGCCAATACACGCCCCGGGTGTGGTTGGGAAACAAGCTGTTTCAACGTTAACCGGTCGGCGGACTGCGACCGCGCTGAAAACATTGCTGCAACAGCTAGGTGTGAAAACCACCCGCCGGGGGGTAGACCGAAGCGTGGCGCTGACAACGGTCTCAAGACGGGGCCCATCGTGGCGCTCAAACCAGTAACCGACGACTTGCGTGATTTGGCCGAGGCCCACGGAGTCGCTACGCGTTACCGCAACGAGAAACGTGAGATCGTCGACGTCGATGCAGACGTGGTGATCAAGGTGCTGGGACTCCTCGAAGTAGAAGCCGCCAGTCCGAGCGACCGGCGTCGCGAGTTGGCCAGGGTCGCCGAAGTCCGGCAGACCAACCTGCTGCCACCCACGATTGCCGTCCGCGTCGGCGAACGACCCCGGCCGCTGCCCGGAGCCGCCCGGTTGATCGCGGACAACGGCGACGAGTTCGCGGTCCGCGACGAACTGCCCTCGGACCTGTCACCGGGCTGGTACCGGCTGCATACGGCGACGGGCGGACAAGCGACCGTCGTAGTCGCGCCGCCCAAGCTGCCGCCGACGCCGAATACGTGGGGGTGGATGCTGCAGCTCTACGGCGTTCGCTCGCAACGATCCTGGGGCGTCGGCGATCTGGGTGACCTGAAGGAGTTCGTGAACTGGACGGCGTCTGAGCACGACGCGGGCGCGGTGCTTCTCAACCCGCTCCACGCCCCCGGGCCTACCCATCCGGTGCAACCGTCGCCCTACACTCCGTCCAGCCGCCGCTTCGTCAATCCACTCGCCTTGCGTATCGAGGACCTCGAGGCATACCGGCGAGCCGACCCCGACACCCGTGCGGAAGTCGACGCACTGCGGGTCTGGCACGGTACTGAACGTATCGATTACGACCTGGTGTGGGCTGCCAAGCGGGCGGCGCTGGAGTTGCTATGGCGTGCCGAAGGCCGCCCCGACTCGTCGACTCTCGAAGTGTCCCAAGGTTTGCGCGATTGGAGTACCTACTGCGCGCTGGCCGAACGCCATGGAGGTCGCTGGACTCAATGGCCCGAGCCGTTACGCCACGTCGGCGGGTCAGCGGTGGCGGCAGCACGGCGGCAGTTGGCGCCGCGGGTCGCGTTGCACGCCTGGATTCAACAGCAGTGTGCAGCGCAGCTGAGCGCGGTACGCGAGGTGGCGCACGATGCCGGGATGGCCATCGGCTTGATCCACGATCTCGCGGTGGGCGTCGATGCCGCGGGCGCCGATGCGTGGGCACTTGCCGATGTGCTTGCCACGGGCGTGACGGTCGGGGCGCCGCCGGACAACTACACGCCGGCGGGCCAGGACTGGGGGCTGCCACCCTGGCGGCCGGATCGCCTGGCCGCCACCGGTTATCGCGGGTTACGCGACATGCTCGAGGCCGTGTTGGGCCATGCCGACGGCCTCCGGATCGACCACGTGGCCGGGCTGTGGAGGCTGTGGTGGGTTCCGCCGGGTGACGGTCCCGACCGTGGGACCTACGTGCATTACGACGCGAACGTCATGCTGGCCGTCATCGCGTTGGCCGCCCACCAGGCCAAGGCCGTCGTCATCGGCGAGGACCTCGGCACCGTTGAACCGGAAGTGACGCAGGCACTGGCGGACAACGAGATGCTCGGATGTGCTGTGTCGTGGTTCGTCCGCGACGAGAGTGCGCCCGGTCAACCGCTACTACCACCGGCGCAGTGGCCGAAGCGCGCAGCCGCCAGCATCTCCACGCACGACCTGCCCACCGCGGCAGGATTCCTGCGAGGCGAGCATGTGCGGGCTCGCGCTGAACTCGGGCTGCTGAAGGATGTCCCGGCCGAGCAAGCGGCGGCCGACAAGGAGCGCGCTGAATTGTTGGATATGCTGCGATCCTTGAACCTGTTGCCGCCCAACGACAGTCAAACCGAACCGGACGAGGCGACCATCATCACCGCCATGCACCGGATGCTGGCGTCGACGCCGAGCCAGGTGAAGCTGATCTCGCCCTACGACGTGATCGCCGAGGCGCGACAACCCAACCTGCCCGGCACGATCGACGAGTACCCCAACTGGCGACTGCCCCTGCCGGTGACTCTCGAGGAACTCCGCGCCGAACCCCGAGTCACCGCAATTGTCAACGCTTTTCGAAGCAACCATTGAAAAGCAGCTCAACAGAGCCCGGACACGCGAAGAACGGGCGGAACCCGCGCATCGGGCCCGCCCGCCTTCGCGGTTCAACTGGCTACTCGGCGGCCTTCTGGCGGGCCTCGGCGGCTTTCTCGGCCGCCCGGGCGGCGTCGGCCTCTGCCTCTTTTTTGGCAACGTCACGAGCGGCCTCGGCCTTGTCCTGCTGAGCCTTGCCCTCTTGGCGAAGAGTTTCGTTGTCGGTCACCGTGCCGATGACCTCTTTTGCCTTGCCTTTGACGTCTTCCACGACGCCCTTGACTGCTGCTTCGGGTCCGCTGTCGCTCACCGGGTTGTCCTTTCTTTTTTAGGTGGCCGTTCTGTACCCATCTCCGCGTCTCTTTTCACCTGGTATCGCGAGCCGATTTTTCGTGATCGTCATCACGGCCGCCTGATGGCGCGGTCCCGGGTGGTCTCGACCGACGCGGATCCGCCGCGGGCCCACTAATCCGCGGGCGTGTCTTCACCCGGTGGGCAGGGTGAGCCGAAATTGAGCTCCGCCGTCGTGCGCTAGGCAGACGAGGTCGCCGCCGTGGGCGCGGGCCAGCGCTCGTGCGATCGGCAGGCCCAAGCCGGCTCCACCGTGGTCGCGAGTGCGGGCGGTATCCAGCCGCACCAGGCGCTCGAAGACGCGTTCGCGTTCATCCTCGGGAATGCCGGGACCGGTGTCTGTGACCGTCACGACGGCGAGATCTTCACCAGCGCTGGACTCTTGACGATCCAGGTGGATGGTGATGAGCCCGGCGCCGGGGGTATGCCGGCGAGCATTGTCGAGCAGGTTCGACAAGACCTGTGCCACGCGGGTCGCGTCGGCCCGAATCCCGAACTCTGTCAATCCAGTTCGGGTAACGGTCAGCTGGGGCGCCAGCATGGCGGCGCGGTCGGCCTCGGCATCGACGATCGTCGCGATATCGGTGGGTTGGACGTCGAGCGGCAGCCCCGCGTCGATACGACTCAGGTCCAGCATGTCGGCGACAAGACGCGCCGCGCGGCGGGCGTCGGAGATCAGCAAGGTCGCGCGGCGGTGCTGGCGGAGCCCCGCGGAGTCGGTGTCGTCGTCGCTGACGTTGCTGGCGAGTTGTTCGGCGGCGACCTGGATTCCGGCAATCGGAGTGCGTAGTTCGTGAGCGGCGTCGACCAGGAAGCGCCGGGTCGCGGTCTCGGCTCGCTGCGCGGTTTCCGCGGCGTGCTGGGCGCGCCGTTCGGAGGTTTCCAACACGTCGAGCATGCCGTCGAATGCGCTTGCGGCGCGGCCGAGTTCAGTATTGTCGCGGTCCGGATTCAGGCGTAGACCGCGATCTCCGGTGGTGATGTCTTTGGCAAGTGCGGTGAGCCGCTCGAGTGGTCGTAACGCCACCCGACTTGCGGCCACCAGCAGGGTGGCCGCCACCGCGAGGGTGATCAGCCCGGCAACGATCATCAGCCGGCGCAATTGTCGGGTGACCTGCGTGGTCTGCGAGGTGTCGGCGACCAGGATCAGGCGCGCTCCGCCGGGAAGCGGGTGCACGACGGCCGTGGCGGTGGATTCCGGTGGCGGTGGCCCGCCGGGTGGTGGCGGCGGCGGTCGCTCGCCGAATGGCGGCGGTGGCGCGCCGAACGGTGGCCCCCACTCTGGAGGAGCCGGCGCATCCGGTGCGGCCGGGCCCGGTGGCCCCGGTGGTCGGTGCCACCAGGGCGGCCCCGCGGGCGGAGGTGGCGGTGGGGGTGGTGGCAGCAGAGGTGTCGCCGGCCCGGCCGTGGTGTCCGGTCTGATCGCGGGGTCGCCGTAGGTCGCGCCCTGTCCGGTGATCAGCAGGGCTCGGATGCTGCCTCCGTTCAGTTCGGCGGCGATCTGGCTCGGCGCGGTGTGGGCGGCGACGAGCGCATCGGCGCGGGAGGTGGTGGCGACCAGCCTGTCGTTGAGGTTTCTGCGGGCTTGCGCGTCCAGGCTCACGTCGATGACGACGCCGAGAGCGAGCATCAGCAAGGTCAGCAGACCAACCACGATGAGGGTTACCCGACGCTGCAGCGACGGGGTCGCCGTCGTGGCCCGATCCGGTACGGGCAATGTCATGACCGTGGTGGTTGCAAGCGGTAACCGATGCCGCGGACCGTCTGCACAATGCGCGGTCCGTGGGCTTCCAGTTTGCGGCGCAGACTGCTGATGTGCACCTGGGCAAGGTTTGTGTCGTAGGCGTCATAGCCCCAGACCGCAGTGAGAATCTGTGCGGCGCTGACGATCCGGCCGCGCTGCTCCACCAGAAAAGCCAATAGCCGCAATTCGGTGGCGGTCAGTTCCAGAGGATGACCACCGCGAGCGGCGAGGCCGGCCCCGACGTCCAGGGTGAGATCGTCGACCTGGATCACCTGCGGCAGGCGCCCGCGTCGGCGCAGCACTGCGCCGACCCTGGACACCAGTTCGGCCAGTTCGAAAGGCTTGACGACGTAGTCGTCGGCACCCCCGTCGAGTCCGCGTAACCGGTCGGGCAGGCCGTCGCGAGCGGTGATCAGCACAATCCCGGCGTCTCCCCAGGCCCGGATGACGTCGATCAGGGTGAATCCGTCTCGCCCGGGCAGCATCACGTCGAGCACCACCAGGTCCGGGCGCACGCCGTCCAGGACCGTTTCCAGGCCGTGTCCGTCGGGCCGGGAGTCGGTGTGATACCCGACGTCGGTCAAGGCTTCGGCGACCATCTCGCGAATGGTTTCAGAGTCCTCGACCACCAGTACCCGTGGCACGCCGGCGCTGAATTTTCCCGCCGCAGGCGCAGCGGAACGGCGGCTTGGTGGCGCGGCGCGGGAGCGATCGAGCATGGTCCATTGTTAGCGCCGCGATCCTGAAATGGGTCTGAAGATCTGCCGTGCCGGCCGCGTTCTTCAGATTCACCTCAATTTCGCTGCCTAGCTTCCGTGGTATCGACCACCGAAGGGACACATGCGATGACAACCGATGACAACGGGATCGAACACGTCGGCGACCACGACTCCGGAGCCGAGGAGAGCCATTCCGACCGGGAGCTGACGTCGACGGAGGCAGATCTGCCGGAGGCGAGCCCGGCCCAGACTGGAAGTCCGCGCCGTCGCCGATGGGTTGGCCTCGGTGAAACGTCGCGCCGGCGTCCGGTGCTGGTGCCGATCAGTGCAGGCGTGGCGGGACTGGTGGTGGGTGCGGGTGTGACGGCGGCGCTCTTCACCGCCGGCGCCCCTCCCACTCCCGCGCTGTCGGCTGCCGACGCACCTCCTGCGCCTGGCGCCATCGCGTTCCCGCCGCGAGCCTGGGCAGGTCCGCCCCCGCTGCACGGCCCGCGGGGCCTCGACTACCCGCCGGCACCGCCGCCCGCGTGGGGTCCACCGCCTCCGCCGGCGTGGGGTCCACCGCCTCCGCCGGCGTGGGGTCCGCCGCAGCCCGGTTGGGGTCCACCGCCGCCTCCAGGATTGGCACCGCCCCCGGCCGGTCCCGGTGCGCCGCCCCCACCCGGGTGGGGTCCGCCGCCACCGCCGCCGGGCGGCCCACAACCACTGCCGATCGGTCCGCCACCGCCGGGCCCCGGTGCACCCCCGCCGCCTCCGGGCTGAATCCATCAACCGCTGGTAGCCGAAGGAGTGCTGTCCATGCTGCTGTTTCTGCTCGCCGTTGTCGCGGTCGGGGCCTTTTGGGCCGGACAACAAAGCCGCCCTCGTCCTCCTGCCAACGTGACGCGTGGTCCGGTCACCCCGGACCCGCGTCACGACAAGGTCGCTGACGACTCGTCCGCATCGATGTGGCCGTGGGTTGTCGTCGTCACGCTGCTCGGCGTGCTGGTGTTAAGTGTAATCGGCGGCGGGACAGCCATCTTCGGTGATCCGGGCGGCGTGTTCACCGGGCTGCTGGGGCCGTGATGATCCGTCACCAGGCACGGTAGGGCAACAGACCAACCAGAGATCGGTGCGCCTCCTGATGGGGCGCGGTGCCCTGACAGGCATTACGGTCATCGTTGCCGCACCTTGTCGCGTGTCGGGGTTGGTCATCATCGCCTGCGGGCGCGGGGAGGAGCTGGACGGGTGAGTGCGGCAGTGGCGGAGTCGCTTTCGGCTCTGCTGTTACTGATAGTGCTGGCGGCCGCGGTGATCCGTCCATTCGGGTGGTCCGAGGCCGTCTTCGCGGTACCCGCGGCGGCCATCGTGGTGGGTGTGGGGGCGGTCTCGATAAGTGACGCGCGAAGCGAAGTATCTGAGCTTGCCCCGGTGGTGGCTTTCCTCGCTGCCGTGCTGGTGCTATCCCAATTATGTGGCGCCGAGGGGCTTTTCGATTGGTGCGGGGCCTGGATGGCGCATGCCTCAGGCGGGACGCCGCGGCGGCTGTTGGTCGCAGTGTTCGTCGTCGCCTCGATCGTGACCGTTGTCTTCAGCCTCGACGCCACGGTGATGTTGCTCACCCCGGTGGTGGTCGCCACCGCGTCACGGCTGCGGGTCAACGCCCGCCCGCATCTGTATGCGTGCGCCCACCTTGCCAACAGTGCATCGCTGTTGCTGCCGGTGTCGAACCTGACCAACCTGCTGGCTTTCAAAGCCAGCGGGTTGAGTTTTGTGCGGTTCGCGGCACTGATGGGCTTGCCGTGGCTGGCCGCCATCGCGGCCGAATTCTTGGTGTTGCGGTTCTTCTTCTCCGCCGACCTCGCTACGAGCGACATCGCCCGGCCGACGGAGGAGCCGACACCCGCCCCGCCGTGGGCGGCAATCATCACTGTTGCTGCCACGCTCGCGGGATTCATTGTCGCTCAAGCGTTTGGCGTCAGCCCCGCCTGGTCCGCCGCTGCCGGCGCCGGGTTCTTGTCCGTGCGGTCGCTGGTGTTGAAGAGGGCGAGCTTCGCGACGATCGTACGAGCCGTCGAACTGCCGTTCCTGGTGTTCGTGCTCGCCCTGGCGGTGGTGGTTCGGGCGCTGATCGACAACGGACTAGGGGCACACCTCCACGACTGGCTGCCGCACTGGGGCGGGCTGGCGGGATTGCTGGGAATCGCCGTCGTGTCAGCGGTTGCGGCCAACGTCGTCAACAACCTGCCCGCGGTGCTGATGCTGATCCCGATAGCGGCTGGTGCCGGGCCCGCCGTAGTGCTGGCGGTGCTCATCGGCGTCAACGTCGGGCCCAATCTCACCTACACCGGATCGCTGGCCACCATGTTGTGGCGGCGGGTTTTACACCAGCACGGCCAGAAGACATCCTTCGGCGAATTCACCGTGGTGGGCGCGCTGGCCACACCCGCCGCCCTGATCGCGGCCGTCGCCGCGCTGTGGGCGTCGTTTCAGCTGATCGGACCGTGAGTGACACCGCCGAGCCGGCCGAACGCCGGCGTGCGACGAATAGCCAAGTGACACCCGAACGAAGGAGTTTGAGAATGACGCCCACGAGCACGCTTTGGCTGTTCCCATTGATCGCGGCAGGAGGTGCGCTGCAGGCCGTCGGTGGTCCGATGAACAACACCCTTCGGGTTTCGCTGGTGAACCCCTGGCTGGCAACGCTGGTGTCGTTCGGACTCATCGTGCCGGTCTTCCTCGTCGTTGCCGCGGTGTTCGTGCGACCGTTCCCGACCGCCGCCGGCATCGCCGGAATGCCATGGTGGGCACCGCTGGGCGGAATCGTCGGGTCGCTGGCGGTGGTGTGCGGCTTGCTGTTCATCGGCACGATCGGCGCCGGCGCCTACGCCGCACTGACCGTCAGCGCCAACCTCGTGACCTCGTTGGTGATCGACCACTTCGGCTGGCTCGGCGTCCCGCCGCACCCCATCACGCCGTCGCGCATCATCGGTGCGCTGGTGCTGGTGACGGGGGTCATCCTGATCACCCGGTAGCCGGCACCACGTGCAGTCGCGCTGTGCCGCAATGTAATCGCCTGCAGGCGTCGGCCGGGGTTGTCGACAGCTGTGAATGGGTAGCCACTGCTGTGTCGCAGACGCCTGCGGCGTGCAATCAGAGAGGCAACGATGTCTGCACAGGACAGCACAGCGGAGAACTCCGGCGGCGATTCCAGCAATGCCGCGGAGCAGACTCAGCGAGCAGCAGAACAATCCGATCGAGTCGGGAGTTACAGCCCGGAGCAGTATCCCGAGGATCCCAGCGCCGCCACTCCGCCACTGGATGATGAGAGCGCGTCCGAACCACCCAAAAGCGACTAGAACGGTGAAACCCGTTTGCCGCTGGCGTCATGTGGTGAGCAGGTAACGGGCGATCGCGTCTTCGTCCCAGGAGATACCGTTGCCGGGTTCGGAAGTAGCTGTCAGACAACCACTGTGAGGGCGCAATGGGTGCGCGAGGATCGGTTCGGCGAGCCGAATGTATTCGAGGTAGCCCGGCTGCGCCACCAGCGGCATCAGGTGGGCGCTGGTCTCGTGGAACAAATGCGAAGACAGCGGCACGTGCGCGGTGTCGCATAGCGCCGCGGCGGCGAGCCAGCCGGTGACGCCCCCTGTTTTCATCAGATCCAGCATCGCGAGGTCCGCCGCATCACTGCGAAGCGTCGCCCCGGTATCGGCTGGCCCCCGATGGACTCGACTGGGTGATCAACCAATTCCCTTTGCCGGCAGTCATTCTCAACCGGTGTCAGGATGTGCTCGCGGCCAATCCCTACGCGCGGACGCTGTCGCCAGAGTTCACGATCGGCGAGAACATCTTGCGCTGGCGGCTTCTCAGCGCGGCCGCCCGCGAGCTGTACGTGGACTGGGAACCATCCGTCGCGAATCTGGTGCGGGGGCAGCGCGAAGTCGCCGTCGCCGACCTCAACGACCGCCGGTTGCACGCGTTGATCGACGAACTCAGCGCCGGCAGCCCACTTTTCCGCAGCTCGTGGAACGACGCTGATGTTGGCTACCGCTCGGGGCAAGGTCCGAATGCGCCACCCACGCATCGGCGACGTCGAGCTGCGCCGTAACCGGCTCGGCCTCGGCAAAAATTTTTCTTGCTTGGCTCTTGCGTCGGATGCCTGGCCAGTGGTAAATAAAATCTACACCAGATGGCATAGATAAACCAGCTGGGTTGGCATAGATGGCAAAGAGAAAGGACAACTGGAGGTGGCCACCATGCTGATGCGTACTGATCCATTCCGCGAACTCGACCGATTCATCCAGCAGCCTTTGGGAAGCGCTGCGCGGCCGGTCGCGGTGCCCATGGACGCCTGGAGGGACGGCGATGAATTCATCGTCGAACTCGACCTACCGGGCGTCGATGTCGATTCTCTCCAGCTCGATGTCGAACACAACGTCGTGACTGTGCGTGCTCAGCGGGCAGCCGCACCGTCGCGCGAGATGCTCGCCGCCGAGCGGCCCCGCGGGCAATTTTTCCGGCAACTGACGCTGGGTGACACCCTTGACACCGCCCGGATCGCCGCGGACTACCACGACGGGGTGCTGAGGTTGGTGATCCCGGTGGCCGAGAGGGCCAAGCCGCGCAGAATCTCCGTCAACCGCTCGTCCGCGATCGTCGACGACGCGACGGAGATCACGAAGAGCGCCGCCGCGGGGTCTAACTCCGGTTCCGCAGAGGAGCCGGTTCGCGCCTGACAGCCTCGTGACTGCAGTCCGAGGGCCCACCGTTGAGTACGGCCGGCGATTCAAAGCAGGGAGGTGATGACCAACCACCGTGCCAGCCGAGCCGGTCACCATGGTAGTCCACGAAGATCGAACTTGGGCAACGCTTTTCATGGTGGCCGGCCGGTTGTCACGACCGCGCCGAAACAAATGCGAACTCATGTTGACCAACCAAAGCACTACCCGCAGAGGAAGGTGAATCATGATCGAATACCCGCCCCTGACCGCAAGCCCTCCGTCAACGGTCGAAGCGGATCTGGTCGACTGGGTCGACCAACACCAACCCGTCTCGTTTCCCGATGAGGAATATCCGTATCTCGGCAGGCGCTAGCCACTGCCGGTTGTGGCGCACCACGTCGGACGCGGGTGCCCGCACTGTTTCCCCAACACCGTCGCGGGGCATGCCCCCCGGATGGTCGAGACGGCGTCACGTCGCGCGGCGTCGGCTGTGCTGCCGTGACCACCTATGGCGGTGCTCCGTCGTTGATGCACGGATGGGTGCCGCTTTGCGTCGAGATCGTCGCCGCGGTCGCGTTGGGATACGCCCTGACACGACGGCGCCCGTCGTGCAGCCCATTTCACGTCGGCGTGGCTCTGGCTGTCGGTGTGGCAGCGGTGGTGGCCGCGCAGTGGGCGTTGCACGACTCGGGTATCTCCGGCGAGGTGGCGCCATGGCCCATGTGGGCGTGGACCTTTACGTCCGCCTTCGCGATGACCATCGCGGTGTCGAGATGGCGTGCGGGCAACGGGTGGTGGCGGCACGGCGCGGTGCTGGCGTCTTCGCTGTGCCTGCTGAGCACGGGCCTGGTTGTCAACAGCTGGATCGGCTATCTGCCGACCGTGCCTGTCGCCTGGGACCAGTTGACGGGGCGTCCCCTGCCGCATCAGCGCGACTGGAGTACTGCGGCAGCGATGCGGTCGCGTGGTGAGGTGCCGCCGGACGGGCAGATGATCCCGGTGGACACCGGTGATCGGGCTTCGGGCTTCCGCCATCGCACAGAGTGGGTCTACCTGCCTCCGGCATGGTTTCGCAGCAGACCCGGTACGACGTCCGCGGTCATGATGATCGGCGGCGAGTTCAGCACCTCGGCTGACTGGGTGCGTGCGGGTCAAGCGGTGGCCACGGCAGACAGCTACGCCGATGCGCATGACGGGAACGCCCCGGTCTTGGTTTTCGTCGATGCCAACGGCACGTTCGTCAATGACACGGAGTGCGTCAACGGGATTCGCGGCAGGGCCGCCGACCATCTGACGAAGGACGTGGTGCCACACATCGTCGGCCAGTTCGGTGTCGGGGTGGGACCCGCCCATTGGTCGGTTGCCGGGTTCTCGTCCGGAGGCACCTGCGCTGTCGACCTGGCGGTCATGCATCCCGAGACGTTCGGCACCTTCGTCGATATCGGCGGCGACGAGCGGCCCAACGTAGGAACCCAGGCGCAGACAGTTCAGCGTCTCTTCGGTGGGGATCGACACGCGTGGTCGGAATTCGACCCCGCCACGGCTATAGCGCGCCACGGCCGTTACGCAGACACCGCCGGACTGTTCGTCGTTGCGGATTCGGCTCATTCCGACATCGACGCGGCGAACCGGCTTTGCGACGTGAGCGCCGCGCACGGCATCAGGTGTTCGGTCACCGCGCTGCCCGGGCGGCATACCTGGCCGTTCGCCGCCGCCGCGTTCGAGATGGCGTTGCCGTGGCTGTCGGGTTATCTCGCTATCGCCCAGCCGCCGAGTCGGAGCAGCGCTAGCTGACGTGCTCGGTACTGGCGGGATGCTTCGCCAGCACGTCGGCCACGTGATCAAATGCGTTGTAGCACTGCATCTCCCGGCCCAGACGCTCTGCCGAGTTGCGAAAGCGGGGTTGGCTCAGTACTTGATCGATCGCAGCGGAGAGATCGCGGCGCTTGGGGCGCGACGTGCGCAAGTCGATTCCCGCGCCGGCATGGGCGACTCGGGCGGCCACCTCCGGCTTGTCCGACGTCGCACCGGCGACGACCAGCGGTATGCCATGGGACAAAGCATGCTGCACCCCGCCGAAACCACCGTTGGTGACCATCACATCGACAACCGGTAGCAGAGCCGCGTAGGGCACGTAATCAGTGACAAACACGTTGCGCGGCAGCGTGATCGGCAACGTCACTCGACCGCGCCGGCCGGTTGTCGCAACGACGACGGTGTCGGCGCGGGAACCCAGCGCCTGCACGGTCGGGATGACGAGCTCAGTGAGGTCTCCGTTGTCCCATGTGCCCTGAGTGACATGAACGACCGTTCTCGTGCCAACCCGTCGCTGATCCGCCCGACGGAGCGGCACGCTCTGCGGAACCACGGGACCGGCGAAGGTCACCGTCGCGGGCAGGTCGCGGCGCGGGTATTCCAGACCCGGAATGGACAGCTGCAGGACATGGTCGGCCAGCAACGGCCAATCCGTCAGGAACACCGGCATCGGCGCAGCACCTACCGACCGCAGTGCGTCGTCAAGCCGGGACCGGATGCCGCGGAACAGGACGTCGCTCACGACTTGGTTCATCCTGCGGTAGTCGAAAGACTTTGGTTGCCAACCCATTCCAAACGGTGGCGTATCGCAACTCGACAGCATCAACGGACTGACGCCACCTACGACGACGCGAGGCCGCGGCAGCGGCGACAACAACAACGGCAGCACACCGGTGAAGGCGATGTCGCACAGCATCGCGTCGACACACTGATCCTCCAGCACCTGCCGTAAGGCGTTCCATTGTGCCGCCATCGGAGCGATGAAAACCGACGACATGTCCTGCCGCCCATTCAGGAATCGCTGCATCAACCCGGGCGCAGCGACACTAGGGCGTTGTGGTCGCGGTGCCGCGGTCGCAGGCAGGGGGTGATGCCGCATGCGTCGTTCGCTGATCGCGTCCCGGTACTGCCCGTCGGCGAGGAAGGTCACCTCGTGACCGCGCCGCACGAGATCGCCGCCGAGTTCGAGAAGCGGGGTGAGGTGGCCGGGGATGCTGCCGGCCGCCAGCAAATAGTGAGCCACGGGCCTCTTTCGTTCCGATGCTGGTCGCAAGCGTTCTCTGACGACAACGCGACCGGCGGGGGTTCGAGGCGCACACTTCACGTAGCGACAGACTGGGTGTTTGATACCCCGGGTGACGGTAGCGAAAACGCCGTCGTGATCTCGCGACGGTTTCAGTTCCGCAAAGGTACGGCAGCCCACCTGCGACGCAAGGATCGACGGCGCGTGCCTGGCTTACCGTTGCATGTTATGACCGGAATGGATCGTCGCGCGAAGCGATGGCGCGCAGCGCTGCACATGATCGTCTCGGTGTTGTGCGCTGCCGCCCTTGGACTCGCAGTCGCCCCGGCGGCTCGTGCGGCGGCCGTGACGGCGACGTTGGCCGTCTCATCGACCTGGCAGACGGGTTTCATCGCTCGCTTCGCCATCAGTAATGCCGGCACCGCTCCGTTGACGGATTGGACGCTCGAATTCGATTTGCCGGCAAACGAATCCATCTCACACACATGGAACAGCAGCGTTGCGCGATCCGGGACGCACTACATCCTGACCCCCGCTAATTGGAATCGGATCATCGCCCCTGGCGGCTCAGCCACCGGAGGTTTCCGAGGCGTTGTGAACGGCCAGTACACATCGCCGTCGAACTGCCTGCTCAATCGGCAGTATCTCTGCACTGCGATGTGACGACCGGACCGTCAAAATAGTTGCGACAGAACGCTATCGGGGTCCGTCGACTTCGTAGGTGCCGTTGTCGTCGGCGACGAGGACCGTGACGTGCCGTCGAGTACCGTTGACGGTGGCGTCGCAGGTGAACGTCGTCCCTTTGGCCGCACTCGGATTGCGGCCGCCGTTGCACGTGACATCGGTGACGGTGTTCGCGCCGTAGCCACTGGCAGGGTCGGACAGCGTCTGCTGCACGCCCGCTTGGACCCGATTCACGTCGAGGGCCTTCCCGCCGGTGAAACTGGAGAGGTTGGCGAAGGCAACAGCGACGACGACGACCACAGCTAGTCCACCGACCCCGGCAAGCACCCGCGTCCTGTATCGGTTGCGGGCAGTCGCGACGCCGACTTCAGCTCTGCTGCTGGGCTTTTGCGGCTCCGCCACGGGCGGCGGCGGTGCAGGGCGATCTGGCCGCTGCAGGTACCAGGGAATCTCCGGCGCCGGGGAGCGATGCTGCTGCGGCGGGGGCGGGTACGCCGACGGAGGTCTCGGGGGTGTGGATCTGGGGGGCGGAGGCGGTTGGGGGCGCGCAATGTGCGTGCTGTCACCGGGACTCGGGCGGCGCTGATGCCACGGCGGCTGCGGACCGGGGTCGTGCCCGGAATCTCGCTGGGGTGGCTCGTTCACGGGAAATTGCCGTAACACTGATCGGCGTCGCCGACCAAACCGGAACGGAACGCGACAATCCGCGTGAAGCCGGCCGGCACGCTGTCACCGTCGGCATCGCTGGCGACGAGGTGATTGGTGAGCAGTCCGGACACTGCCTCATCGAGGTCGCCGGCGTTCAAGACCAGGTGACTGCCCGATGGCGTGGTCACGGGGGTCGCCATGCCACGCTGGGCGACTCCGGTGAGGCAGGCGGTGCGCAGCGCGGCGCGTTTGCCGGTCAGCGGCACACCCCGTTCCTGTTGGACGGCAAGCATGTAACGCGAAGTGACAACCGAAAAGGCAGTGTCGTCGCCCTGCAGGAGTTCACGGCTCTTGTCGTCGGCGTAGGTGCCAATACTTTGTAGCCCGGGAAGATCGACGTTGATGGTGTTCGTCGCGGGGCAGTAGGACGCCGGCGGGCTGGGCCGGGCGTTGGCGCACCCAGCGGAGCCGTCGACGGTCAGGGTCGGCGCATGTTGCGGGTGGAAGATCTCGGTCAGGGTCTCCGTCAACTGATTCAACGAGTTTTCGGTGATCGCCATCTCGCCGGGTGTCGAACCGTTCGGGGCATCGCTCTGCAGGGCGGGCGGGAGGCCCACGTGCCGGCGCTCGATTTCCTTGTGGTCGATGGCGGCACAGGTGGCGGCGTCGCCGTCGAAGCCCTCCTGGAATGCGCCGACCCGGTCGAGGGCGGAGCCGTGCGCGCCGGGGGCATTCTGCGATTCGTCCGTGGGGTCGCGCAGCGTGATTCCGCCGGCGATCACATGGTCGAGGCCGTCGGTGGTGTTCATCGCAAAGCGTGTCGAATGGCCCTCGGCGACCCAGTGCAAATAGACCCCGGCGAAGCAGTCGGCCTGTTGCTCCTTGACGATGGTGCGCGTCCCGGTGTGGACCGTGCGCGCCTTGGTCTGCACGGCGTGACCCATTTCGTGTGCGAGCACACCGGCCACCGCGGCATCCCCGAAGTACTTGCGCGCGTTCGGCATCAGCGACCCGCGGTCCCACGATATGGAGTCGTCGAGGCGGCAGTACGACGCGTTGGGGTCGCCGGCAACACGGCTCTTGCCGCACACACGTGGGCTCGCCGGATTGGTCGAGTCGTATGACCTGATCGTCTTCACCGGTCGGTACTGTCCGGAGAAGAATCGGGGGTAGGTCGCAGCCCAGAAGTCCTGAATGTCGTTGATAGCCAACAGGGAAATGCGATCGACGTCGCCACCGTCCGTGGACTTCACCACCCCGGTCGGAGCGGGCGCATCGGGTCGAACGCCGCTGAATCCGTCGGTGGCCTGCAACCCCCCGACGCGGTCAGGGTCGTACAACATCGAGGCCGCACGACCATCCATGACAGCGGGAGTACATCCAGCGGCCATCGGGAGCAACACAGCGAACAGCAGCGCTGCGCCGCGGTGCCAGCGATCCAGGAGCGGCACAATGGCACGCCGGTGCGGGCGGTGCTGCATGAGGTCCCTCCCGGCGGTCAATGCCGTTGGCGCTGGCAGGTAGGCGTTACCCGTCAGCGACGTTAGCCCAAACTGGCGGGCGTCACGCTGCGAACAACGCGCAATCAGTCCGCCACGACATGCACCGCGGCCCCGCTTGCCAGCAATTGCGACGCGGTCAACCCGAAGGTGGCCTTGAATGTGTCGGACAGATGCGAGGGACTGGCGAAGCCGGCCTCGGCGGAGGCTTCGGTCAGACTCCGCCCCGCAGCGATGGCGGCACCGACGCACAGCAGACGCGCCCAGGACCGGTACCGGCGCAGGCTCGTGCCGGCGTCACGCCGGAACAGGTGCAGGAAGCGAGATTCCGAGAGGCCGGCCTCGGCGGCGAGCTCGCGAAGCGGTGGGGCCTCGGACGGCGCAACGTTGATCCGTGTCATCGCCGCCGCGATCCGCGGGTCCATCGTCTGAACCGACGCGGGTGCGGCCCGCTCGAGCCATTGCCACGCCCGGTCGGTGTCCGACGGCATAGTGGTGAGGGCACCGCGCGCGGAGTGGTCGACGAAGATTCCGTTGGGCGACTCCCGGCACTGGTCGCGGCACGTGCCGGCGCGCCCCGACGAGGGGTCGAGGTAGCAGGACATTAGCCGTCCGCCGTGCGTATCGAGCTCATGGTCCACCCGCGGCGGCACCAATGCGGTGCGGGAAGTGACTGTCCGGCCGTTGGCCGTCACGCTGAGGTCGCGATCGACGCCGACAACCAGACACCACACCGAGCCTGAGTGGTGACCCAGCTCCAGGCTCGGGCCCGCGTAGAGCCCGTATCCGGGCCACAACCACACAGCCGGGCAGCAGGTTTGTGGAAGCGCGGACGCGACCGTCGCTGCCATTGTTGTCTCCCATGGACCATCTGGACACAATTGTCACCGTCATCGTCGCAGTGTTCTTCGCCGGTATGGGCGTGTACGGACTCGTCACCCCGAACCGGCTGGTCTCGCCGTTCGGAATCGCACTGGACTCGGTGACTGCTCGATCGGAGGTGCGAGCGGTCTACGGCGGCTTCGGTTTGGCGATTGCCGGCGTGCTGGGCACAGCGGTGGTCCGGGCCGATCTCCGGGCAGGCATCGTGGTCACGGTGGCGGCGGCGCTGGCGGCATGGCCTTCGGTCGATTGACCTCGCTGGTGGACGGCCGGTCGTCGTTCTGTCGCAACTGGTTTTACTTCTGTGTCGAGTCTGCCGCCGCCGCAGCGCTATTCGTCATTGCCGGTGCCGGTTGAAGCCGTCGCTTACGGCCTCAGGGATGCAGGTTCCACTGGCCGCAGTCCTGGGCCAGAACGTCGTTCACGTCGACCTCCTGACCGCCGACGATAGGCCCCGGACTCGATGCGGTGCTCACAATGCGTTGATAGAGCACCGCGGCGGGATCGACCTGGCCGTGCGACCAGGACCGGGTCTGCCAAGCCCATCGGTGACCAGGAGTGCGGGAATTTCCGATGACGCCATCGGCGGCGGCCCACTGGCACACGTTGATACCGCCGTACACGCCGGTGCGCTGCACTCCGATCACCGAGTTGATGCCGCGAAACCACTGCAGCGCCACCCTGTTCCAGGTGTCGCGATTGATGTCGTCGTCGACGGTGAAGAAGATCGGCGCGCTCTGGCCCCCACCAGCCGCCGCGTGCAACTGCGCGGCGGTGCGGGCGTCTGCAACACCGCCGGCGAAACCGCGAAGGAAGTCCGACGGTGCGGTTCCGCCCGGCTTGCCGTACTGGTAGTTGCTGACGATCACCAACCCGTTGGCGGTCAGCGACTCCGCGTAGGGCCTCGTAATCGGTTTGGCGCCAAAGGACGATCCGGGACGTGACAGCGAAACGTAGTTGACCACCCCGGAATGGCCGGCGGCCCGAATGTCCTGTGCCGGAATCTGATGCATGGCGAAGTCGATGAGCGTGGGGGCCGCGGCCCTGGCGGTCGGGATACCGGCACCGACCGATGCCGCCCCCAAGCCGGCCAGCGCCGATGCGGCGGTGGCAAAACGAAGCGCGTCACGCCGGGAAACCGGGCGTGATCGCCGGAGGCCGCCAGTCGCCGACGAGTCCTGCATCGCGCGATGTTAACAATGTGACTGCTGTTAACCGGTGAGGCCACGCTGACCGTGTTGGTTTCGAAATGGCAACGTTCCACGACCCACTTCAACGGGCTCTCGTCGCTTTACGGTCGCCCGATCGGTGATCGCTAAGCTGGCTGTGAATCGTCGTCGAAAGAGAGTGCCGCCAGCATGCCAGCGGAAAGTCCGGACAGTGAAGACAAAGGGCCCGTCCGGAGGATCGTGCTCGGTTACAGCGCACTGCTGGCTCTCACCGCGGGATTCGTCAACGCTGTTGCGTTGCTCATCTTTGCGCTTCCGGTCGGTAACCTGACCGCGTTGACCACCCAGTTGGGCATGAAGACCGCCAATCCCTGGCTGTATGAAGGCCACGTGCTGCTCGCCGTGTTGGTGGGGTTCTTCGTCGGAGCAGTGCTCGCCGGGGTCGCTCTGCCGACTCCGCGGCAGGTGGTCGACAGCCGAGCAGCGGCCGTGCTCTGTCTAGAAGCGGTATTCCTGCTCCTCGCCGCCGCGGGCGTGGAGGAGACCTTCGTCAAGAATCTGATCACCAGTTCAGGCATCGAGGCGCCCGCCGTCCAAGCGCTGTTCGCTGCGGGAGCGCTAGGTCTGCAGAATGGGCTCACGTCGAGCTTTCGCGAGATGGCGGTCCGGACAACACATTTCACCGGGACAATCACCGACCTGGGTCTGATCGTCGGGCGCAGCCGGACGCAGGGGATCGACAGCTTCAAAGCCACCACGCTCGGCGTGACGTTGCTGCTGTTCCTGACCGGCGGTGCGGCTGGACTGCTTGCCGGCGCCCGTTTCGGTGGGTACGCACTCCTCGGCCCGGCGCTGGCCTGTATCGCGATGGCTGCAGTAGCACTGTGGCGGTCGGCCGGCCCTCGCGACCGGATGGCAAGCTCACCCGATCGCGAGAAGCGGGTTCCAGCCAGCGAGAATTGATGCGGCGTCTCGCGCGGTCACTACGGCGACGCCGGCCGCAGGGCTGCGGACAGGCCGGCTCGTGATCGGATGCCCAGTTTGCGGTAAACGTTACTGAGATGCCTTTCAACGGTTTTCGGAGCGACGAACAGCTCGGCGGCGATTTGTTTGTTGGATTGCCCGGCGGCGGCGCGTTCGGCGATTTGACGCTCAGCGGTCGTGAGCCCGATCTCCGCATCAGTCGGGCCGGCCAGGCGTACTAGTTCGGCGCGTGCACGATCGGCCCACAGCGGTGCGCCGAGGCGTTCGAAGGTGTGCAACGCCTCGCGCAGGTCAGGCTCGGCTGCCTGCTTGCGGCGCCGGCGCCGGCGAAGTTGTCCGAGCAGGAGCTGGGTGCGGGCGTTTTCGAACGGCATAGGCAACCGCCGATGGTGTGCCATCGCTTGTTGGGCTGCGTGCTCCGCGGCCTCGAGTTCACCCAACGCCGCGAGTAGGTGACTTCGGCCGCGGGCTCCGATTGCTTGCATCCATGGCCGGTCGTGTTGTGCACCATTGTGTTCGAGTGCGGCAACGAGCGATTCGGCCTCGTCGGTGCGTCCGAGCGCGGTCAGTGCCTCGATCGCATCGGGAAGCCAACCGCCCATGACGATTTCGGTATCATGGCTCGGGTCGAATGCCTCGATTAGTGGTTGCACCACCGTGACTGCTTCGGAGTATTCACTCCGGGATACAGCGAGGAATGCCAAGGCGGTGATGGGCGGGCGGACCAGGTAGAAGGTCGCGGTTGCCTGGGCGTTGTGGAGTGACTCACGAGCTGCCGTAGCGGCTTTGAGCTCGTCTCCGCTATGAGCGGCAATCATTGCCTGACATCCCCACAGGCCGACCATGACGTGGCGACCGCCAATTTGCTCGGCGCGCTGGAGGGCATCGTCGATGAGTTCGGTCGCCTCGCTGTAACGGCCCATCCACATGTTGATCCTGGCCGCTTCGGTGGTGGCCCAGAGGATGTCGATCTCGGTTCCGCTCTGCAGCGCACGTCGCTGCACCCGGGTCATCTGTTCGCGCGCCCGGTCGAGTTGGCCGGCCCAGGCGGTGGTGAGTGCGGCGACCGCGCTGGCTCGCAGCGTCACCGCCGCCTGCGTGTCGGGGTCCTCCAATGCCAGCGCCGTCTTCAGTGATCGCTCATCGAGGCCCAGCCCGTGCATGAAGCTGACCAGCACCCAGATGGCCAGGGCCTGGCTGCGGAGGCTGTCGATGCCAAGCCGCTCGGCTTCGGCGACGGCGATTCGGGCGTGTTCAACGCATGCACTCATCTGGCCGGCTTGATTCATTGCCGGTACCAGCAACAGGCGAGCGTGCAGTGTCAGTGCAGGTTGGTCGGCGACCTCGATGGCCTCATTGAGGTAAGCGATGGCACTGGCCATGCCTTCATCGTGTGCTGAGCCTCCGGCGAGGAGCATCAGCGCGCTCCAGCGCAGGAAGCCTCGGGCCGGCAGGTCGTCGATGGTCGACTGGACATGACTGCGGGCTTGGTGCAACGTGCCGGACCGGAAATGCTGTTCCGCTGCGCGCAGGCGCCGAATGGGTGTGTCGCCCCCGAGCTTGATGGCCAATTCCAGCAATTCGGCGGCGACGGCCGGAGCGCCCTTGGCCGCGGTCACCTCGGCGGCCTCGTCGAGCGCCTGCAATGTGGACGGGTCACCGGTGGTCGAGGCCAGCGCGAGGTGTCGCGCCTTGAGCTCCGGTTCTTCGACGACCGCCGCGAGTTTGCGGTGCATGTCCCGGCGTTGCGACGGGCTCGCGCCGGTGTAGATGCCGCGGGCGAACAAGGGATGGCAGAAGTGCACCGCGTTGCCCCTCAACTCGACGATCCCTGACGATTCGACAGAATCGATGATCTCGACCACGCGGTCGGCGGTGAGATCGACGGCGCTGCTCAGCCGCTCGACGGTGGGTGGCACAGCGCAGGCCGCTGCCAGCATCACCGCGGCGACCTCACGGCCGGGCCGGCCGATTCGCTGGCGTACCAACGTGGCAAGGGAATCGGGCAGGTCGACCACGTCGTGGGACGGCTTGGCTGCGACGGAACGGGCCAACTCCAGCGCGAAGAACGGATTGCCGTCCGATATTTCGTGTATCCGAGTGACGATCGGACGGGGCAGAGTGTGGCCCAGCCGCTGCGAGACGAGTGTGTGGATGTCGTCGAAAGTCATGGGACGCAGCCGGATCCGGGCCGTCGAGTCCGGACGAGCGAACCGCAGCCACGACAGCGGGTCCGCCGGTCCGGCATCACCGGTGCGGACCGAGGCAAGTATGCCCACCGGGCCGTTCAGGCGGCGCGCGGTGTAGCTCAACACGGCCTGACTCGACGCGTCCAACCACTGCGCGTCATCGATCAACAGCAGCACGGGCCCCGCGAAACTGGGATGCTGGACGACCGATAGGAACGCCGCGGCAACGATGCGCTCATTCGTGGGTGGACCGTCGCCCTCGAGAGCGATCACTCGCTCGAGGCTGGTTCGCTGCACCGCCGGCAGGTCCGCGTACACGTCGGCGTCGACGGTTCTCAGCAGATCAGCGACGACCCCGAATGCGTACCGCACTTCGGTGGGCGAGCCGCAGGTCGACAGGACTCGAATACCTTGGGCGCCAGCTGTTTCGGCGGTCTGCCAGACAAGCGTCGTCTTGCCGATACCGGCGGCGCCCTCAACCACCATCCCGGCTGGGCTGGACGACATCCTGGTCAGAAAGCTCTGCGTCGCCAGGGACTCTTGTTGCCGACGGCCCTGCCCCCCATATGAGCACGATATGAGTCTGACAGACAACTTACAGGGGCTTCACAGGACAGTCCGGGTTTCTGCAGGGATTTCTTCAGCCTCCCGCGGGCGCGATGAAGCGATCGAGGCCGGCGGCTGTCTGCGGCGTGGCGAAGTCTGTTGTCGCACAGACCATATGCAAGCAAAAGGGCCCCCGCCGGGACGGGGGCCCTTGCTGCTTTACGGGTCTACTTGGGTGGCATCCGAATGCCACCATCCACGCGAACGACTTCGGCGTTCATGTAGGAGTTGGTGAGCAGCTCGACGACCATGGAGGCCAGCTCGTCCGGCTTGCCGAGGCGGTGGGGGAACAGCACCGATTCACCAAGCTTGGCCTTGAACGCCTCCGACGCTTCTCCTTCGCCATAGATCGGCGTGTCGATCAAGCCGGGCGCCACAGTGTTCACCCGGACACCGACGGCTGACAGGTCACGCGCGACCGGCAGCGTCAGGCCCACGACGCCGCCCTTCGACGATGAGTAGGCCGCCTGGCCGATCTGGCCGTCGAACGCCGCGACGCTGGTCATGTTGACAATCGCACCGCGCTCACCGGTCTCGGTGAACTCGTTCTTGCTCATCTGGGTCGCGGCGATACGGATGCAGTCGAACGTGCCGACCAGGTTGATCGCGAGGACTTTCTTGTAGGCATCGAGATTGTGCGCCGACGCGAACTCGCCGTCCTTGCCGATCGTCCGCTGCGCCCAGCCGATACCGGCGGAGTTGACCAGCGCGCGTAGCGGGCCGAGATCCGCGGCGGTGTTGACCGCGTCGATGATCTGGTCGGTGTTGGTGACGTCGACGGCGACGAACACACCGCCGATCTCATGAGCAAGGGCTTCTCCCTTGTCGCCCTGGAGGTCGGCAACGACGACCCGGGCACCCTTGGCGGCCAATTGGCGGGCAGTCGCCGCGCCGATTCCTGACGCGCCGCCGGTGACGACTGCGCTAGCTCCATTGATATCCACGTCGACAGATTACGCACCGCGTGCTGTGCCTAGTCGGGAGGCTCGTTCTCCTCGACCCGGACGGTGACGTCTTCGCGATCGCTGGGTTTACCGGGAACGCCTTCGGCTTCGCGTTCGTCGGCAATCTTGCCGTCCAGCTGGTCGACGATGTCTTCCAGTTCGTTCGCCCGACCCAGCGGGTCTTCTTTTTCGGGTTTGGTCATATCACTTCCGTTGGCTTCGGGACTTTGGCCGGCGGCCACGTCGACGCGAAGGCAAGGTTGGTGATACCCCGCTGTGCCGAGCCCAAACGGGTACACAGTGGTGTCCGGGGGACGTCGTTGGCGAGACGTCTTAAAAAGCGAAGGGAAGCCGAAACATGTTGGACGGACTTATAGGCGTGGTTCGGAGCCTGACTGGGGTGGTCGGTGCGATCGTCGGGGTGCGACACGGCACCGAAGAACCGACATACACCGCCGAGCAGATCACGTCGCGGGTGGAGATCCGCCACTACGGTCCACGCATTGCCGCAGAAACAACGGTTACCGCTGAAGAAGTCGCAGCGCGCAGCGATGGGTTCCGTCGCCTCGCGGGCTACATCTTCGGGGGCAATCAGGTGCGCGAGAAAATCGCCATGACTGCACCAGTCGCACAACAGGACGGTACGGCCGGCGGCGAAAAGATTCCCATGACTGCGCCCGTGTCCGAGAGCGCTGCCGGTAAGGGCGAGTGGCTGATTCGATTCTTCATGCCGGCGGGCAAGCCGATCGAGTCCCTACCGCGACCCAACGATCCGGCGGTGCAGCTTGTCACCGTCCCGGCGGAGACCGTCGCGGTGCGGCGCTTTTCCGGTAGCACCAGCGCGCAAGCAGTCGCGCGCGAGACCGCGCAGTTGAGGCAGACGTTGAAGGAGACAGGTTTCGAGGCCACCGGTGTACCCGCAGCGTGGTTTTACGATCCGCCGTGGACTCTTCCGGTGTTGCGGCGCAACGAGATTGCGATACCGGTCGATTCGCATTCATGACGAAACAGGAGCCGCCAATCGTTCGACGGCCTCGTCGAGGGAATGCAGGTACGCCACTGCAGTCGGCAACCGCAGAGCTTCCCAACCCGGACCGGCAACCAGCACACGAGGTTGGGGTCGCGCTTTGCGAAGCGCCCGTACGGCGGCAACCTCGGCGGTGCGTTCAGTCTGTGCCCACAGCAAAACCGTGACCAGTTCGGCTCGACGCTCGATGGCGTCGAGGATGGCGGCAGTCGGAACCGCGGCGCCCAGCATCAATGCGGTGTGACCGCGCTCGCACAACGCGGCACGAACGGCTTCCAGAGCCAGAGTGTGCCTGTCGTTCGCAGCACACGCCAACAGAACGGTCTCGGCTGTATTGTTGGGCGACATAGGGATTCGCTGCAGGCAGCTCATCACCGTCCAGGACAGCAAGTGTTCGACATCGATGCAGCGATCACCGCCGGCTTGCTGGCTCGAGATTTCGGCAAAGACAGGCCGGATCAGCGAACGCCAGGTCTCCAGCACTCCGTAGTGACCGAGGTGACGGTCGATGAGGCGCGCCGCAGTGAGTTCTTCGAGCGCGAACAGAGCAGTGAGGAGCGCCGCCGTTTGGGTCGGCGCGGGGACCAGGGCCTGCATCGCAGTATTCGCAGCGCTGCGGGCGTCGACGCCCTTGGCAATCAGCCTGCTCATGTGCCGTAGCGCGGCGATGTCGGTGTCGGTGTAGAGACGGTGTTGACCCGGCGCATGGCTGAGGGGACCAACGCCGTAGCGGTGGCTCCAACTACGAAGCGTTGCAGTGGGTACACCGATACGTTGCGCGGCCGCGCGCACGGTGTAGCGCGGTTGCACTTGCTCCTTGAGGGCACCTGCCGACAGATCTCGGCGCCGGCGGCGACCTTTGACGCGCTGGTCCAAGCGACTCACCGATCCTCGTCCGGCACCGGCAGGGTTTCCCTGCACGGCGACAACCAGTCTAGGACACCGGCCGGAAGATCAGACGCTGATCGCGGAAAGCATTACTGCTTCGACAAATTCGACGGATCCGGTTGAGAAGCGTCGTCTCACAGATTCAGATCGGCCGATCGCTTCGCTTCGACCCGGCGGACGCGCCGACCCTCGACGAGCAACCACGCAGTGCCGGCTGCGCCGGCGGTGCCTGCGATGCCGCCCATCAAGTACGACCATCCCGTGCTGCCGTAGGCGGCGGCCGCCAAGCACACCACCATCGCCACTACGCCTACCGCTAGAAGAAAGATGCCCAGCATGTCGCGAGAGTTCTTGAACCACTCGCCGGCGCGCTGGTGCGTCGTCCGGGCGTGGTCGGTCGGATTCTGATGTGCGGTCACGCTCGTGGTCTTCCTGGTCGGTCGAAAGTCACTGTGGAAAAGGGAAAATCGGTCACTGCGCTTGTTCCCTCTTGACGCGATGCCGCTTCTCCTCGCTGCGTGCTTCCGCACCGCTCTGGCCGACGTCGAAAGGTGTGTCGGGGAAGGTTCGCCCGACGTACCTGCCCACCTCGCCGTCTTTACCCTCGCGCGAGTTTGCGACCTGGGGGTCCGACGGGACATCGGCCTCTCGGGTGTCGTGGGATCGCATGCTGTCCTTCAACTTTTCGGTCAGCTCGCCGATTTTGAGTTTGGCTCGGTCAATGAAAGTCATGGGATCTCCGTTCGGCGGCCCATGCGGGCCTACTTCGTTGGATAGGGACTACCCGCGTTAGGCGCGGGCAACACATCAATCGATGCAAAAACGCTGCAGAATTGCGTTGTCGACGATCCGTTTACGGGTAACCGCGCAGAGTCGAACAACGAAATCTAGGAGTAATCATGGCAAGTGGCATCGCAACGATCTGGCTTCCGGTGGATGACATGAATCGAGCAGTCCAGTTCTATGGCCAAACGTTGGGCCTGTCGGTGAAGAGTGAGAGTGACGAGTGGTCGGAGTTGGACGCCGACGGTGTCACCATCGGCCTGAACGCGCGCGAAGACACCCACAAGGGCGGCACCGGAGGAGCGGTCCTGACGTTCCAGCCCAGCGGCGATCTGTTCAACGAGGTCGCGCGGTTGACGGAGGCAGGCGTCGAGTTCGTCGACGAGGTCAGCACGCACCCTTGGGGCCGCATCGCGTCATTCAAGGACTCCGAGGGCAACGACCTCCAGCTCTTCGGGCCACCGCCGGAGTGATGTTATCGCGTGATCGCGCAATCGATTTGGCGCTACAGGCGGCGACCGTCTTTTATCACGGTCGCCGCCTTCGCGTGATTAGGAGTGGTCGCGATGGTGGCTACCGGACTTGGCCAACCCGCGGGCGACCATATAGCCGATGGTCAGCCAGGTGATGTAGCGCAGAGCCTCGGCCGCACCGAACGGGTCAGGGCTGCCCTGATCATTACCGCCGACGATGAAGGCGGTGACCATCACTGCGGTGACCGCGCCGATGTAGAGGATCAGCTCGGTGGTCTTGAACGAAGCCTTTGTCTCACGGCCACAGTTGGATTCGACGTTGTGACCCCTCGCCGAGGCGGCGCCGTTTCCGACGGGGGCATCGGTGCGGGGTGTTGCTACTGGTGTGCTGCTGGTAGTCATTGGTACTCCTTCTAGACGGCTGACTGATGTCAGCCGTGAGTTATTGCGCGCCCGGTCGAACGTGAACGGTCGCGTAGCCGGTGAGTGGCGGTCTCCCGGCGCGGATTGTTTTCGGCACGGAATCGTTTGGCCCGTGCCCGGTTTACGAGCTCAGGGCGCTCTGAGCGCGCTCCGTGGGTGTTGAGTAATTCAGTATGTCCGTGGCTCGAGCGATTGCTCACCGGATTCGACTCCTCCGGCCCGGACTCGGCGTTGTCTGCCGCGTCTCCAGTCTACGCGAGAAGCCTCCGTGGCGTATTTGCCCTGCTTCCAAACGGTTTCCTGGCGGCGCGGCCGGGGTACCACCTTTCAAATGACATCCCTATGGCTAAGTGACCGACCCGAACAGCCACGGGCTGCAACTGTGATTGACGACGCTGACCGGCGTGCCGATGTCATCGTGGTCGGCGCCGGGATCACCGGTTTGATGACTGCGGTGCTGCTGGCACGGGCCGGCAAAGATGTGGTGGTGCTGGAAGCCCGCACGGTCGGCGCCTGCACAACGGGAAACACCACGGCGAAGATCAGTCTGCTTCAAGGAAGCCACCTTTCGAAGATTCTACCCAAACACGGCGAGAGGGTCTCTCGCGCGTATCTGGACGGCAACCGCGAAGGCCAGAGTTGGGTAGTGAATTACTGCGCTTCGCACGACATAGCCGTGCAGCATGAAGACGCCTACACCTACGCGCAGTCCGGCGACGGCGTCGCGTCTGCCCTCGCCGAATACGAGGCGTGCCGGGCGGTCGGCCTACCCGCGACGTGGGAGGACGACGCCGACGTGCCATTCCCGTATCACGGCGGCGTCCGGTTGGCCGACCAGGCGCAGTTCGATCCGATCTCCTTCTTGGACGCGTTGGCCGTCGAATTCCTCGGCCACGGCGGGCGGTTGATCGAGCACACCCGCGTGCGCGGGGTGTCCGGCCACGGAAGAAATTTGCGCGTTCAGGTCAACGACGCTGCCGAGCGGGAGACGGAATTCACCACTGGGCAACTGGTTCTGGCCACGGGCATTCCGATTCTCGATCGTGGTGGCTACTTTGCCCGGCTCAAGCCGAGCCGGTCCTACTGCTTAGCTTTCAAGGTGCCCGGTGACATCACTCGGCCCATGATGATTTCCACCGATTCGCCCTCGCGTTCGGTCCGGTACGCACCTGTTGCGGACGGAGAGCGATTGATCGTCGGGGGTGCGGGCCACACCGTAGGCCGCGAGAAGAGCCCGTCGAAGGCCCTCGCGGAGCTGTCGGGTTGGACTCGCAAGTACTACCCGGGTGCTGAGCAGACGCATTTCTGGTCTGCGCAGGATTACACGCCGATCGACGACTTGCCTTATGTCGGGCCCATCTTGCCGGGCAGCGAAAGCATTTTGTTTGCAACAGGTTTCAGCAAATGGGGAATGACGAACGGCCCCGCCGCAGCGTTGGCGCTGTCAAGTCGCATATTGGGCGGACGGATGGATTGGTCGAGTGCTTTCGCCAGCTGGAGTACACACGAACTTTCCGGCCTGCGAACGGCGCTGCAGTCGAATCTCCAGGGTCGGATTCAACTTGACCAAGGGCTGGATCACCCCGTCGACTCGGACCGGCCATCGCACCCCCGGTGAGGACGAGGGTGGTGTGGTCAGCGGTCCCCCTTGGCATCTCGAAGCCAGATGTCGGGTAGCGGGCATCGAGCACCGCATCTCACCGGTGTGCCCGCACCTGGGTGGAATCGTGAACTGGAACGACGCCGACGAAGCCTGGGAATGTCCTCTGCACGGGTCACGTTTCGCCCCGGATGGCACCCTGCTCGAGGGCCCGGCCACGCGCGACCTCACCGCTTCACGCTGAAACGGGAAGTTGCGACGACATCGTGGCCACCATTGAAGACGAGCTCTTCGAAGCGATGGGCGAGCGGCGCGGAGCCGCGGCTGCCGATGAGCTGTGTGCGGCTTGTGTGAAGCTCCTGGAAATCGACGCCGCGGCAATCTCGCTGGTCTTCGAAGGTGCCAACATCGGCACGCTGGGCGCGAGCGGGTCGGCCGCGCGACGGTATGACGAGGAGCAGTTCACGCACGGCGAGGGCCCCTGTCTCGACGCGGTGGCCCGCCGCGCACCTGTCGCGGTGACCGATCTGGCCGATCCTGCCGAGAACCGTTGGCCGGCGTACGGGCCGGCGATGCTGGCGCACCAGATTCGCGCCGTGTACGCAATGCCGATCGCCGTAGCCGGTGAGTACGTGGGCGCTCTCGACCTCTACCATTCAGAACCCGCAGCATTGACTGTCGAGCAGGTGGCTGGTTTGGTGGAAGCAGCCGAGCTCGCACAGATACCGATTCTGGATCTGCTGGATCAGGACTTCGATCAGGCAGCCGCCTCACCCGGCAGCGACGCCTGGAACGAGCTCGCAGCGCTGACACGCGCTGAAGTCAGCCAAGCCACGGGAATGCTCATGGCTCAACTGGATATCTCCGCACCCGTCGCCCTTGTCCGGCTACGGGCACACGCCTACACCGTCGGCCGCAGCGCCACTGAGGTCGCCCGCGACATCTTGCACAACGGCCTGCGATTGGACCCCAACTGATGCATGACAGCAACCGCGCTGCTGTCCCGATCGCCCGAGAAGCCCCGACCGGCGAAGGAGGGACCCTGTCATGACCGACACCCCACGAGAGACCCGCATTCTCAACGCTGTCGTCTCCCTGGTCGACAGCCTGCTCGACAGTTTCGATGTTGTGGAGCTGTTGACCGATCTCAGCGAGCGCTGCACGGAGCTCCTCGACGTCGAAGCGGCCGGTCTGCTGTTGGCCGGCACGCGCGAGTATCTCCACCTGATGGCGGCAACGTCCGAGAGGTCCCAAGATGTCGAGTTGTTTCAACTCCAGACCGATGAGGGACCTTGCCTGGACTGCTACGCCCACGGGCATCCGGTCTCAGTGCCCGACCTTGCGGCCGAACAGCAGCGGTGGCCGCGCTTCGTCCCCGCCGCTGTCGACGCCGGGTTTGCATCAGTCCACGCCGTGCCGATGCGCGCGGCCAGTACGGTGCTGGGCGCCCTGGGACTGTTCGGAACCAGCCCTGGTGAACCAGACGAAGCCGATCTGCTGATAGCTCAAACCCTGGCCCACATCGCCTCCGTCGCGATCCTGCAGGGGCATCCCCCCACTCCCGCGAGCGTGCAGCCGCAATTGCGCACGGCCTTGACCAGCCGGATCGTGGTTGATCAAGCCAAGGGATTCTTGAGTGAGCGACTAGGCCTTCCCGTCGAGGAAGCCTTCACGCTGCTGCGGCACTACGCACGCGCTCAGGGCAACCACCTCACGGAGGTGTCGCGACTCCTGATCAGCGATCCGGCGGCGCGTGAACAGATCCTCGACGGAATTCGAAGCGAGCCAGGCACACGGCGCCGATAACCCTGCGACAGAGAGTCTTTCGCGATTAGGCGGCGGCGGGTCAGCTGCCTCGGCTCTTGGTGTCCGCGCTCCTGCTCAGCCGGGCCCGCAGCGCGTCTATCTCGCGACGTACGCCGCGCCGATGAGACGCAACTCGGTCACCGGTCATCCGTGGTGTCCGACCGGCCGCCTCGTCAGCCTCGACTGCGCTCAGCGCTGCGGCCTTGACTCCGGCTATCTCGGCGTATTCGACACGCTGCTTGCCTTCGGGCGTGTTGCGCTGCGCAGCAAACATTTCCACCGCGGCATCGTTGCGCTGATTCTGGGTTTTCACCTTCGCCATCAACTTGGCGACGACGAAGATGATCGCCGCGAAGGCGACTGTGAAAACAGCGATGAAAACAATGGATTCGGTGGGCATTGTGGTCCTCAAGTCTGATCGAGTGAAGTTGAGTGCTGGGCCGTGGCACGCCAAATACACGCCAATCGTGTTTGATCGGACGGTAGTCGGACGCGGACCATGCCTGCAAGGCATAGCAGCGTCGGAACAAGGGATTTGGCGTTGGAGCCTTGCCTGTCCACAGAGAGTGGTCGGCGGCTTCGAAAAGGCTGGAAACTCAACCACTGCCGAGTCTACGCGACCCACCGTGGCAGCCCCGTTAGATCAGCGATCAGCCAACTGTGATCCGGCGTACGGCCAGTTTGCCCGCCCTTGTTTCGGGTATTCGCCTGCCACGCGTTGAACACCAGCGTGCCTCTCTTCGCTTGTCCCCAGTGAGGCCGAGCGCACCTCCGGAACTGGATCGTTGAGGCTTCGGTCCGCATCCACCGGACGACGGCGAGCGTGGATGCTCTGTCTCACAGGTGGATTCGGCCAGGGACGTCGACGCCCTTACGGCGATGTGGCTTGTGGAAGAGTTGGCGAGTCTGCCCGGTAATCAGTTGATTTGCTTGGCTTTTGGGTATGGAGGATGCGGTGAGCGACCTGACAATTTCCGGCGAGGCCCCGACCAATCTGGCCGAGGGTCTGAATGCGCATCGAGACCGCGAAGTAGCCGTCGGTGTGCTGATGGGTCTGCGCGGCTGTTCGGTGGACGAAGCAACAAGCGAGATATCCGGCGCGGCAGAAGAAATGCGGATCAACGAACGAGAGCTCGGCTGCGCGCTGGTCGGTCTTGCCAGTGGTAACGACGCGTCGCCGTATTACGCGGCCGTCGCACACCGCTGGCGACACCTGCTGGCGTTGCGGGAACGGGAGAAGAGCCGAGTCTCCGCCAAGTCGCGGCAGCCACTTCGAGTGCGTTATGGGCCTGAAAACCAATCGGTCGTTTGCTGACCTGTCACCAATCCCGTTGATGCATAGACTATTCCGGCGCTTTCTCGAGCTGCTTCTTGGTGGCGTCCAGCAGCTTCGACCAGGCATCTTTGAACTTTTCGACGCCCTCGTTCTCCAACGTCAAAAACACATCACGCACGTCGATCCCGATCGCTTCCAGGGAGTCGAATACGTTCTGGGCCGCTTCAGAAGTCCCGCTGACGGTGTCGCCGGTGATGGCCCCGTGGTCGGCGACCGCATCGAGCGTGGCCTCCGGCATGGTGTTCACGGTGTGCGGCGCCACGAGTTCGGTCACGTAGAGGGTGTCTGAGTAGTCCGGATTCTTGACCCCTGTCGACGCCCACAGTGGGCGTTGCACCCGTGCCCCGTCAGCCTCGAGCGCAGCGTAACGGTCGCCGCCTTCAAAGACCTCTTGATATGCGGCGTAGGCCAACTGGGCGTTCGCCACCCCCGCGCGTCCGCGCAGCGCGGCAGCTTCGTCGGTCCCTATTTCGTCGAGACGCCGGTCGATTTCGGTGTCCACGCGTGAAACGAAGAACGACGCAACGGAATGGATCGTGGACAGGTCGTGTCCGGCGGCCTTCGCGGCCTCCAACCCATCGAGGTAGGCGTCCATCACCAGCCGGTGTCGCTCGACGGAGAAGATGAGCGTCACATTGACGCAGATCCCTTGACCGATCACGTCGCCGATGGCCGGCAGGCCCTCTTCCATCGCCGGAATCTTGATGAAGAGGTTTGGCCGGTCGACAATCTTCCACAGCTCGACAGCCTGGGCGATCGTCTTGTCAGCGTCGTGCGCCAAACCGGGATCAACCTCGATGGACACTCTGCCGTCCACACCGTCCGACGCCTCCCACTGCGGCGTGAGCAGATCGCACGCTGCGCGTACGTCGTCAGTGGTCACGGCGCGGATCGTGGACTCCACATCCGTGTCTCGCTCTGCCAGTTCGGCGATCTGAGCATCGTAGGCGTGGCCCTGGGACAGGGCCGCCTGAAAGATCGAAGGATTGGTGGTGACGCCCACCACGGTTTTCGTGTCGATCAAGTCTTGGAGGTTGCCGGACTCCAGCCGGTCCCGCGACAGGTCGTCCAGCCATACCGATACCCCTGCTGCGGACAGAGCGGCGAGGTTGGGGTTCTGAGTCATCAGTCGTGCTCCTGAATTTCGCGACCCGACCCGTAGGACAGCAATCGATTGTGAGTCCACGGTGGTCCGGTCAAATGAGACGGCGCCAGCCGCATGAGTGCGGCGGCTTCGACGAACAAACGCTACGAGTCGAACGGCTGCTGTAGCAGGGTGTACACCACTTCGGGTGGCCTGAAACCGCTTCACCGAATGTCACGTCCGACGCAGCTGTGCGTGTGCCTCATCCGCTAAGCGCAACGCTTACTGGCTGCGACGAATGTCTCTGTGTCGAGCCGAAAATGAAGCAGCCCCCGCCGGAGTAAACGCCGGCGAGGGCTGCAAAGACAAGGTCGGGTATCAGCCGCGGCCACGGGCTCCCGCGGGTCCTGCATCGACGACGGCGTCAGTCGTGTTGCGGCGTTTCAGTCCAGCCAGCCCAAACAACCCGAGCAGGCCGAACATGCCCCACTTGCCGTTGTCGTCGCTGTGGGTCTCACCAGTGCTGTTGTCGGCCAACGTGATTGACGACGGCGAGGGTGCAGTTGCACTGTCGGTTGCGGCGCTGGCGACGCCCGCACCGCCGAACAGCAGTGCTCCGGTGGCTGAGATTACTGCGATGGTCCTGTGCATGATTACTCCTGTTTCAGCGCAAGGCGCTGGATCAATGGTGAAGAATGAAATCCGCGGACCAGTTTGTTCTAGCTCCAACGAAGCGACGCACTCAGAGAAGTTCAGCGCGTCGAATGGTTGTACCCAATGGGCCTGTGCCTAAACGTTTCCCCCCATCGGTCCGGCGGCTATATGGAACCGTGGACTGCGGGATCAGCAATGGATTCCCGCTGTCATCAAGCCCCATCCACTGTCTAATTAGCTCCGAACAACTTTTATCGAGGAAACCTTGAAAGCAACGCATCCGAGGCGTTTTCTTGAGGAGCCGCCAAACCGTCCGGCCCGGTTCGTAGTAGCGAGCGCCCACAGCACGCGATGGCGCACCTAATGAGGAGTATCAGCAGTGACTGAGTTCGACGCCCAAGCTGAGCGCCAGCCACCTCGGGAGGCTGAGCTGAATGCCGAGCAGGTGGCTTCCGACGATGTCGATCTGGCGACGGGCTTGCAGGGGATTTCGGCGATCGTCGCCACCGGGCGAAGCCTGGAGCAGGTCTTGGGCGAGGTCGCGATGTTCGCCGCGCTGGCTATCCCCGACGCGCAGGAGACCGGTGTCGGTGTGACGGTGATCAAACCGGTCGGCACCACGATGGGTGTCCAAACGTGGGCGGCGACCTCGGCGGTCGTGCACGAGATCGACGTCATGCAGTACGAATTGCTCAACGAGGGGCCGTGTATCCACTGCATGCAAACCCGGCGAGCGGTGGTGAGCGGCTCGTTGGGTGCCGACGACCGGTGGCCGCGGTTCGGCGCCAGGGTGGCCCGCCTGGGAGTCGCGTCAGCGCTGGCCTTGCCACTGCTAATTCACGAGCAAGTAGTCGGCTCCATCAACGTGTATGCCCGCGGCAAAGATGCCTTCGGTGAGCATGCGGTGCGACTGGGCACGGCTTTCGCTGGGCCGGCTGCCGTGTCGGCGTACAACACCCAGTTGCTGATGGCAGCACAAGAACGAGCCGAGAACCTCCAGCGCGCGTTGGTCAGCCGGAAAACGATCGATCAGGCGATCGGCATCGTTCGGGGCCGCACCGGGCTCAACGAGGATGAGGCGTTCAACCGGCTCAAGCGCATCAGCCAGAACGAGAACACCAAACTCGCCGAAGTGGCGGAGAGGATCGTCGAAGAGACGGTGCGACGGGCTCGAAGTCGGCACAGCGGCCCGGGCGAGCGCCCGGAGCACTGAGAGTTACCGCGGGAGCGACGAAGCGCCTCAGGAGCTGGTGGCTTTCCGCTCGTGCATGAACGCGGCGGTGTCGTAGTAGGTGCGGAATGCGTTGATGGTGTCGCCGTTCGACTCGAGGACGCTCACACCGTCGTAACTGAAAGCGGTGCCATCTCGAAGCGTTCCCTTTGATGTCCACTCGAGGAACGCGATGTCGTCTCCGTCGACCCGGTGTCGGAACGACGCTTCGATGTCGTCGAACACGGCGCGGTACTGCTCCCAGAACGCCCGGGCTCCGTCCTTGCCTTCCTCACCACGGGGCATCCCCACCTTGTCGAGCGTGGCGTCGTCCGCGAAAAGCTCGACGAGTGCATCAACCTCGCGCCGGTGATGCAACTCGTCGAGCGCGGCCACAAACTGCTGCGTCATATCCTTCATGGCTTCATGGATACCCCGGCTCGCGGAGATGACACCATCAGCCGGTCCCGAATCAGTCGTTGAGCGCGGCGATTTCGGCGTCAGCGGTCGCTTGGATCAGGTCGAGCAGTTCGACGTCGAGGCCTGGTGCGAACTCTTCACGACGTTCCGGCGCGATGGTCATGGGGAAACCTTCGGGCATCACCGCGGTGCTGAGCTCGGTTCCATCTTTCGACGGTGACGCACCCCGGTACAGCCGGTCCGCCTGGCTCTGATCGTCGGCGCTGAACGTGTACTGGATGCTTTGCAAGCCGAGGTCGAGCAGCTTTTTGACTTCCGGGAACTTCTCGGCATTCGTCTTCGGGATGGGAAGTACCGAACCCCAATCGACCCCCAGCGCCTCCAAGGCTTTCGCGAACGCATTCTCGTGGGCCTGATCGCGGACGATCAGATAAGCGAGAGTGGAGCGCGCCGCCTTGTTGTCCGTCATCTGGTAGATGCGGCACTTCTGCAGGCGCCCAGTGGATTCCAACATCAAGTTGTACAGCAGATCGAGCACGAGGTTTCCGCTGTTGTAGACGTACGACCCGCTCCAGGGATTACCGGCCGCGTCGACCGGTAACGCACCTTGGGCGCCCACCAAATAGTGATGGATGTTGCCGGTGTCCAGTGCAATCTTCAACGGCGTGGCACCTTTGGCACCCGGCTCATCTACGGAATCGGTTGGTTTGCCTTTGTATTCAGGCGAGCCATCCAACAGACGGGAAATGGTGGTTCCGATGAGCTCGACGTGACTGATCTCCTCGGTTCCGACCCCTTGGAGCAAGTCCTTGAAAGGCTTCGACTTGATGTCGCCGCGAAAGTTGATGCTCTGAAACAGGTACTGCATCATCGTCCGCATCTCGCCGAACTGGCCGCCAAGACCTTCTTGTAGTGCATTGGCAGCAGCCGGATCTGGTTCGTCGACGGCGATTTCGTTGATGAACTGCTGGGTGTGCAGATACATATTCACTCCTGTGCGATGGCGCCCGTTGCATATGACGGGTCGGTAGTGCTGTCTGAAAAGGGAGACGTACGAGGCTGGACTGACAACCCGAACGGTTCCGACACACGCCGAAGTAGGAGCAAGGGCTAAAGCGTTGTGCGCCAGCGATTGCCACGACGTGCGAATCAAGTCAGAAACTGGGCGGCGGTGTCACGAGCCATCTGTGCCGGAGGCCTAGGTGCGGCTACGACACCGACCCCAGGCCGGCTGCATACTCAACACAGTCCAGAGAACGCCTTCACCACCGACTTGTCAACACGTCCGCTGCTCCGGCCCGGACACCACGAAGCTCAAGTCCAGTAGAGCGTCTGCGCCATGGGCAGCGTCGCGGCGAGTTCGTTGGCGAACCACGCGCGCAGTTCGGACATGACGTCTTTCGGATAGACATATTTGGCCGTACCGAACTTGCCGAACTTTCGGGTGCGCGACTCTTCATCCATTTCGAGCTTCGTACCGGGATACCAGCCCAACAGCACGTCCCTGCTGATCGGGGTGAACCGGTGGGTGATGCATTCGACGGTCAGATCGAGGTCCGGGACGTCGGCTACGGCATCGGCGACCTGACCCAGCAAGGCTCGATACCCGTCTCGCCAGTGTGGGATCGGCATGATCGGCGCGATGGTCAGTCCGATGGGGTATCCGGCCATCGCCAGCTTCTCCAGCGCCGCGAGGCGTCGCGGTAGGCTGGCGGTGCCGCCTTCGAACCGTCTGGCTACCGCCTCGGCGTTGACCGACATCCTCACGCGGGTGCGGCCGGCGTGCGGCAGGTCGAGCAGCGGTGCGACGTCGTCGAATTTCGTGGTGAATCGCAGACCGACCGGCGCCGCCCAGGCGTGGGTGCCCACGTGCGAGATGGTCGCTGACAAAGAGCCGGTCACCCGCTCCAAAGCCAGCGGATCGGTGTAGCACGAGGCCTCGAATGTGGTTCCCTCCTCGGCCCTTTCGGCCGATGTCGAGGTGATCGTCCCGCGACCGACGTGATCGTCCATCTCGGCGAGTATCTCGGGCAGGTTTGCGTAGACCCGGGTGATGGGCGGTCCCGACAGCGAACCGGCGAGATAGCAGTACTGACAGTGTGCGGGGCAACCTTGAGCGAGGTCGATACGCCAGTCGGCGCTCGGCGGAATGGGCTGGAGACGCCGCTTGCTGGGGGGCGCGACGACCACGGCAAGCGTGCGCTTGGCGAGGGCGTAAACGGCGCGCTCGTTTTCGCCGCGTATCGGCGGCAGCCGATCGCCCGGCAGCACCTGGATGTCGGTGACCCCGGCAGCTTCACACCGCGCGACAATGCTTGCGCCATGCGGCAGTTCGAAGGCCGATCGGGTCACCAACACCTGAGCCGGTGTCCAGGGTGTCATCGGTTCGGGCCGGGGAGGTTGAGCCGCGGAGGAAGAGAGCGAGGTAGTCGTCATTAGCTGACTCCGACGATACGGACCAACAGTCCGCCCGGCAGAAGCCCAGATCAAAGGCGGTATGCCGGTCGGCCGAGCAGCGCGCCGGCCTCAGGGCACATTGTGCTCGGCGATCATCGCGAGCCGCCAGGTGCATTCGCGGTTACGCGGCGCCACACCCAGCAGTTGAAGGCCGTCAGGCACCCAGCGAAGCGGGGCACTGGTGGCCAGTTCGCTCATCTCGACTCGGCAGCGACCGTCGCCAAGATCGCTCAGCCGCAGCGTAATCCGAGCCTCGGCCGCCGGCCGTACCTTCGCCAGTAGGACAAGCTCCTCGCCAGGGGAGCAGCTTTGCACTACGGTCTCGTCGTCGATGACGGCCGGCCACGTCCCGATGGAATGCAGAATGCGCGCACCGGGCGCCGGCCAGTCCGAGTCCACGGCACGGATTCGACTGTTGCCGACGACCCAGCCGGAATACGTCCAGCCGTCGGCCAGCACGTCCCACACCCGCTGACGAGTTGCGGCAATGTCTCGGGTCACAGTCACGACAATTCCTTCCGCTGAGGGGTTGCGAGATTCGCAACCAGGTCAGGACTACCCCCAACGACCGAAACCACGCATTACCGCCCTGCCGTAGGCCGAGGCCGGCGGAAACTGTGGTTGATGTGCGCCGACGCTGGGTATCACATGCGGGACGCATTCTTCAGCCCGCAGGAATCGACGCGCAAATAACAGATACAGATCCGCGCGTCGTCATCGGGATCGTTGCTGAAGGAGATAGTCGTTGCGTGTCGCGTCAGTGCCGGCTTCGCATGTCTACGTTCGCCACTTGTCGGATCCAGTCTGCGCGAATGGTGCAGTGCGGCTGCAGGACCCGGTCCCCGAAGATGGCCGGACCGTGCCATGGGGCTGGTGGCCTCCGGTGATGCTGGAACCCGGGTGGGTGACCGCCAACCATGCCCGCTTCGACGTGTTCCACGTGCATTTCGGATTCGATGCCGTGGAGCCGGTTGCGCTTGCCCGAGTAATGCAGGAGTTGAAGGAACACGGTAAGCCGCTGCTGTACACGATTCACGACTTGCGCAATCCGCACCATCCCGACCCCGAGGCGCACTCCGTACTGCAGGACATGCTCGTGAAGGCTGCCGACGACTTGATCACCCTGACGTCGGGTGCGGCACAAGAGATTCAGCGCCGTTGGGGTCGTGCCTGCCACGTCCTGCCACACCCGCATGTCCTCGAACCCGACCACATCGACCGGGCCCGGCGGGAATCCACCGAGTTCGTCATCGGGCTGCATGCGAAGAGCCTCCGCGCCAACATGGACCCCCTACCTGTTGTCGAAGCGCTGGCCGACATCGTGACGCGGTTACCTCGGGCCAGCCTCCGGATCGACGTCCACGACGAAATTTTTGATCCTGACAATTACTGGTTCGCGCCGCGGGCCGGCGCGGCCCTGTTGCGGTGTGACCGGCGCGAGCAGGTACACGTCCGCGTGCACCCTTATTTCTCGGATGACGAACTCTGGGACTACCTGGAGTCGCTGACGGTCTCGGTGTTGCCGTATCGCTTCGGTAGCCACTCCGGGTGGATAGAAGCCTGCTTCGATCTCGGCACGGCCGTCATTGCTCCGAGTTGCGGATTTTACGACCAGCAAAAGCCCTGCGGTGTATTCGGTTTCACCACCGAAAACTTCGACGCGGAATCGTTGCGACGCGCGGTTGACGACGCCTACCGCCGATGGAACACGGGCGAACCGGCTCCGCGTGCGAGCTGGCCCGCGCGGCGTGCCGAACGCACTGCGATCGCGGCGGCGCACGACCGTCTGTACGAAGACGCACTGCGATGACTGCTCAGCTCCGGATAGCGCTGATCGCGTCGAGTCGCTACCCCATCAGCCAACCGTTCGCGGGCGGTTTGGAAGCGCATGTGTGGCACCTGTCGCGAGCCCTCGCCGGTCGCGGCCACGAGGTGTCGGTGTTTGCCGCTCCAGGGTCGGATCGTGACCTGGACTGCCGCACCCTCGCCGTGCGGCACCTTGTGATCACGGAGTCAGCCCGGGCAGATGCGTCGATGTCGCCGGACGCGTTCATGGCAGACCACCACGCCTACCTGACGCTGATGATGCAGCTCGCCGCTGCCGGCCGAGGCGATTTCGACATCATCCACAATCACAGCCTGCATTACCTTCCGGTGGCCATGGCGTCCATGGTGCCCATCCCGATGCTGACGACGGTTCACACCCCGCCGACGCCCTGGTTGGAATCGGCCATCGACGCCTCCGGTGGGGTGGGGACGCAATTCGCCGCGGTGTCCGCGCACACCGCAGAACTGTGGCGCGGCACTATTCCGCAGATGACGGTGGTGCCGAACGGGATCGATCCCCATCGGTGGCCGCTGGGGGCCGGCGGCGGGCCGCTGCTGTGGTTCGGGCGGATCACCGCGGAGAAGGCGCCGCATCTCGCGATCGCGGTGGCCCGACGCGCGGGCCGGTCCCTGGAACTGGTCGGGCCGATCTCCGACCCGCGGTACTTCGAGGATCAGGTGCAGCCGCATCTGAACGAAAACATCCGCTACTCCGGCCATCTCGACCAGGGTCGGCTGGCAACGGTGATCGGCCGGGCCTCCGCGGTGCTCGTGACCCCGATGTGGGACGAACCATACGGCCTCGTCGTTGCCGAGGCGATGTGTTGCGGAACCCCAGTGGTGGCCTTCGCGCGCGGCGGAATACCGGAACTCGTTGTGTTGCAGTCGGGTCGGCTGGTGGCTCCCGGAGATGTCGAAGCCATGGCGGCCGCGATTCCGGATGCCATCAGGCTTCCGAGGCCCACGGTCCGGGATCACGCGCTCCGGCACTGCTCTTCGGAGGCGATGGTCTCGACCTACTTACGTCTATACCGAAAAATGCTCGAACATCGTGAGGACAGCCATGATCGGTTACTACATACACCACCAGGGCTTCGGTCATCTGGCTCGAGCGATCAGCATCTGCGAACAGCTGCAATACCCGACGACAGCCTTGAGTTCGATGGATATTCCCGAGCCGCACCCGTTCGCCGCAGTCGTGAAGCTACCGCGTGACGACCAGGAAGACCAGGTGGTGGAACCGACCGCGCACGGCGCTTTGCACTGGGCGCCACACCACCACCACGGTTTTCGGGCACGGATGAATGCGGTCTTGCACTGGATCGACACCGCCTGTCCAGCCGCTGTCGTGACTGACATCTCCGTGGAAATCGCAACGTTCGTGCGGCTGCTGGGTGTGCCGGTCATTGTTGTGGCGTTGCCGGGCAAACGTTTCGATGCTCCGCATGCGCTGGTGCACCGTCTCGCGGACCACATCATCGCGGCATGGCCGCGGGAGCTCTACCTTCCGCCGTGGCTGCAACCTCATGCGGAGAAGACGAGTTTCGTAGGAGGTATCAGCCGGTACGACGGGCGGGCATGTCCATCGGCTGAACCACCCGACGATGCCACCGCTTCGACAGGCACCCGGGTGCTGGTTCTATCCGGAGCGGGCGACAGTGTCGGAAGCCGGCTGAGCGATTGTGCGGCGGCCTGTCCCGGGACGACCTGGACCGCAATCGGCGGAGCCGACAATGGTTGGGTCGACGACCCTTGGCCGCACATCTGTGCTGCCGACGTCGTGGTCACCCACGCCGGACAAAGTGCCGTCGCCGATGTCGCAGCGGCGCGACGCCGGGCCGTGGTGATCGCCCAACCTCGGCCTTACGACGAGCAGCCGGCGACTGCAACGGTATTGCGCCGGTACCGGCTTGCCACCGTCGCACACCGGTGGCCGGATGTTCGTGCGTGGCCCGGTCTGATCGCGCACGCGACGGCAGGCGATCCGGAGAAATGGTCACGCTGGGAGGTAGCGGGCGCTGCGTCGCGCGCGGCTCGGGCGGTCGAGTCGACCGTGCAACGTTGCGCGTTGGCGAGTGTGTCGTGAGAACCGCGGTGATCACCGTCGTCCGAGGGCGTGGCCCCCACTTACGTCGTCAACTCCAGGGGTTGGCGCGTAGCACCCGGCGTCCCGACGTGCACATCGTGGTCGCACTCGACGACCTGCACGTCGCGGACATCGTCGCCGACGAAGGTTCATCGGCATCGGTCGTCGATCTGAAAGTGGCTGAGCCGTTGCCGATTGCGTACGGCCGCAATCAAGGCGCGGCGGCGGCACTCGCCAGGTCCGCCGAGTTGCTGGTGTTCCTCGACGTCGACTGCATCCCTGACACTGAATTGATCGCGCGGTACCACGACGCGGCCGAACAAATGCGGGGTGACAATGCTCTGCTGTGCGGGCCGGTGACATACCTACCTCCGCCGGGCCCGGGTGGCTACATACTCGATGACCTGCGGGCGCGAGTCGATCCCCACCCGGCGCGCCCCAGCCCACCCGACGACCAGGTGGTGGTGACAACGGACTACGCGTTGTTCTGGTCCCTGTCGTTCGCGGTCACCTCGGCCACCTGGACCAAGATCGGCGGCTTCTGCGAGCGCTATCGGGGTTACGGTGGTGAAGACACAGACTTCGCACAATGTGCTGCAGCGCAGGATATTTCGATGCAGTGGGTGGGTGGTGCACATGCTTTTCACCAATTCCATCCGACCAGCGATCCGCCCGTCGAGCACGTCGAGGACATCGTGCGCAACGCCAGGATCTTCCACCGCCGCTGGGGTTGGTGGCCGATGCAGGGCTGGCTGGCCGGGTTCGAACGAGACCGCATGATCACCCGTGACGTCGCGGGGCGACCACGCATGGTGGTCCCTTCCTGAGCGCGAACCGTCCGGGCCGGCCGACATCCGGCCGAGCGGGGTGATGGATTCGGATATTTCCTGCGCTCAGCGGGTATGACGGATGAGGCAGGGTCTCGGTGCTCGAGTGTTGAGTAACCAGCACCGAACGATTCAATTCGTAGGCGCGAGGCTCTGCCCCCGGGGCGAGTCCGGTTTTAGGGTCAGCCAACGCGGGGTACACCACCCGGACCATCAAAGAAGACTGTGAAGGGGGCGATGAGATGGGCGCCGAAGACAAAGCAAGCAACAAGATCGAAGACCTGGGCGGCAAGGCCAAAGAGGCTGTCGGCAAGGTAACCGGTGATGACAGCACGAAGAACGAGGGCAAAATCGACCAGGCCAAGTCGAGCCTGAAAGATGCCGGCGAAAAGGTGAAGGACGCCTTCAAGAGCTAGTGGCTATTGTCTGATGCTGGTCACCGAAAGATGCTGGTGGCCAGCATCATTCATGTTCCTGCCTGATGACCCAACGCGACAACGGTGGGACCGGTTAGCTGCGTCATGCGGTGTCCGCGCATTCGCGGTACACCGACCGGGGCTCTCCCCATACCTGAATGGTGAGGTCGGCGTCACTGTAGCGAGCCCGTAGTGGCAGGTCGAACACCGCAGCCGCTTGCGCGTGAGCGGTGGGTCCATCCAAAGGGATGTTCTCGGTGGGAGCAGACCAGTTGGCGATCAAGATCTCCCCGCGCGGGCGCAGTCGGCGACGTACCGCGCGCAAAGTCGCCAAAAGCTCGGGGCCATCGAGGAAGTACGTGACCTCGGACAGCACGATCAGGTCAAAGTCCGAGTCGGGAATGTCAGACGGGGCAGCGCCGAGGAGCCAGTCGACACTGTCGGATCGTGCGCGAGCTATCTCGAGCGCCCTTGCGCTGGCATCCATTCCGACGACGAGGTCGGCACGCTCACGCAGCTGGGCGGAGATTTGTCCTGTGGCGCAACCGATTTCCAGGACCTTCGAGTAACGCCGCCGACCCAGGCAGGCGAGCGTGATTTCGACGCGCCGTTTTTCGTACTCCGACGCATCAAGCTGCCACGGGTCGGTCATGCCGTCGTCGATCATCGTGTCGAACGGCTCAGCTATCTGCGCCCGCGAACGATGAGGTTCGACATCACCGGCAACACGCGAAGCGAGCTCGCGCGGTAGGGGAATCAGGACGGTCTCCATCACTCGGTGCGCTCGCGCCGAGACCGCGGATCCAATCACAGGAAAACCGTCGGCTGAGGTGAGTTGGCTTGTGTAGCAATGGATTGCGGCGGCCTTTGCAATCAGAGCCCGCAGTGGCGGCGCAATGACGCGCATCCGGTCCCAGTCGATATCGTCAGGTGTCGCCCAATGCCAGAGCCAGACCGGGTAGTGCAGCAACGCCGCCCCGCGGTCGCGTGTCACCGCCTCGGCGGCGGCGGCCAACGCTTCGTGGTCCGAGTGACCGTCACATTCGACCGGCGCGAACAACAGGGTCTGCGCGTCGACGAGTTCCAGGAGCCGCTCGCCCATCTCGCCGATCGCGTTGTGCAGATCGCCGTCGGGCAGGTTCCACCAGACTGTCTTGATGTGGGCACCCAGGACGGCAGTGGCGCGCTCGGCTTCGACGCGGCGCTCGGTGGAACCGGGTCCGTTGCCGCCATGGGTGGCGACCACGACAGTCACCGTCGCCGCGCTGTCGGCGAGGTCGGCCAAGGCGGCACCCAAAGCCAATGTCTCGTCATCGGGGTGGGGCGCCAGCAGCACGACATGGGGATATCGCTTAAGGAGGGAGTCGAGTCCCAGCCGCGGAACGTCGTCCCATCGGGAATCGAGCAGCCACGTCGGCTCGTCAGTCCCGCTCTCGCGGTGGGTGAATGGTCGCGTGTCAGGCATCGCCGAACCCCGGCAATTCAGCCTCCGAGGGAACAACTTTCAACGCAGTCGGCGGTGCGGGCTGGTCGGACTTGCGTGCGGGTGGCATCGAGGGGGCTCCGGAAACTCGGCGCTGGTCACCCGCGGGGCTGGCGTGGTGCGGTTCAACGATTCAAATACCCACTGGGCTGCCATCCAATCGCGGTACGGCGCCCGCGCAGATAGACGGAGCTGCCATACGAGAGCCGGAGCGCCCAGCTAACCGGCCGAACCGGCGCCCTCCAGTGGCGGCAGATCGCCCGTGGTAGCCACGCTCTCGGCGATGTCGGCAACCTTCACGTTGAGTCGCTGCGACGCACCCCTGAGCAGTGCGAACGCCTGGTCGGCGGTGATGCGATGGCGTTCCATGAGAACGCCTTTGGCCTGACCGATGAGGTCGCGGCTGGCGATCGCGCGTTGCAACTGGTCGGCGCGCTGGGCTTCGAGCAAAGCCAGGGCGCCGTGCGTCGCGTAGAGATCGGCGAGCCTCTTGGCGGAGTCGTCGAAAGCAACGGGTGAGCGGGCGTAGAGGCTCAACGAGCCCAGCCGGCGGTCGTCGACCCACAATGGGACGCACAACATCGAGTGAATCCCCAACTCCAGGCCTGCGGCGGCGAATTCGGGCCAGCGCTGGTCGACCGCGAGATCGTCGACGTGAATGCTCGCCTGCTTGCGGGACGCATCAATGCACGGCCCCCGTTTGGTGCGTTGCTGAAGCGCGTCCAACTGCGGAGGTGCCTTGCCGATTGTCGCCTGGGGTTCGAACCGGCCGCCCGCGTACAGATTGAGCCCGGCCTCGTCGGCGCCGTTGATGGCCGCGGTAGCCGCCGTGAGAATGGCGATCAAAGTGCCCTGGAGGTCGGCCTCTTCGACGTGCAACGCCCGGCAGAGCACGTGCAGCGCGTCGAATTCCTTGTCGCCCAGCGCTCGGAGGCCGTCGAGCTCTGAAAGCAACTCCAGATCACCGTCGACCGCCCCGGGCGCCGATTTCTCCTGCGAACGAGACATGCCGCAATTGTTGCAGCCATCGGGTTTGCCCTGCCACTTTCCGCGGTCTTTCGACCCCGGGGGATGGTCGCGCGGCAGTTCACGGCCTGCTGAATGTCAGCATGCCCTCTTCGTGGTCCAGCGCCCTCCCGAGAACACGGAGGCCCTGATCGGGAAGCATGCCGGCGTCGCGCCAGCGGACGAGTTCATCACGCTGGGCATCGATCGCCGCCCGGCGCATCTCGAGCAGTGCCTCATCTTGGGGAAATGCCGGGATGCCGTCATTGTCCGTCACTTCGAAGGCGTCGAGTTGTTGTTGCCGGGACTTGAGCCGAGCCGAGAGCTGCGCGCGTACGGTGTCGATGGCTTGGCGCTCGACGGTGTCGTGGCTCTGCTGGCTGAGCGCGTCCATCCGTTCGATCGCGGCCCGGATCGCGGCAACCCCGGCGAGTTTACGAAGCCGCGACTCGTCGGCGGGCTTCGCGCGAATACCCAAGGCGCGGGCCAGCGGGGCGAAGGTGAGCCCTTGTCCGACCAGCGTCACGAGGACGACGACGAACGTGCAGAACAGCAACAGATCGCGGCAGGGAAACGGTGTACCGTTCGCGGTCACCAGCGGCACCGTGAAAATCGCGGCGAGGCTCACGACGCCGCGGGTGCCGGCCCAACTCAGCACGAAAACCTCACGGCCGTTGAGCCGCTGCGAGTCGTGATCGACCGGGGCCCGGGTCGGGACGGAATCGGTGGAGTCGTCGAGGTCCGCACCGGAGACATCGCCGAGACGGGTGTGCAGCGCACGCGGCAGCATCTGGGTGACGAGTAACCACAGCGGCCGGATCACCAGCACCACCGCGACGGTGATACTCACGGCCAACACGATCGTGGACACCGGGAAAGCATGGAGTCCGTCGAGTATGTGGGGGAGTTGCTGACCGATGAGCAGAAAGACGAAGCCTTCGAGCAGGAAGTTGACCAATCGCCAGACGGCACGCGTCTGCAGCCGGCTCGCCCCGGATTCCGAACGGGGTAGATCGTGGCCGACGATCAGTCCGCACACCACCACGGCCAGCACGCCCGAAGCTGACACCTCTTCGGCCAACAGGTAGGCCACGAAAGGTGTGGCCAGGGACACCGCGTTGGCGGTCAGAATGTCCGAGGTCCATCGGCTGACGAGACGCCGCAGGACCGCGATTGCGACACCCACCGCGAGACCGCCGACCGCGGCCAACAGGAATGTGCCGGCCGCTGACGGCGCGGAAAACCCACCCCCGCTGGCCGCCGCGATCGCCACGGACAAGGTGGTGAGCGCCGTCGCGTCGTTGAGCAGGCCTTCGCCCTCGATCAAGGTGATGATGTTGGCCGGTAGGCCGACCCTGCGCGCGACAGCGAGCGCGGCCACCGGGTCGGGGGGTGCCACGGCCGCACCGAGCGCCGTGCCCACCGCGAACGTCGCACCTCCAACCAGCACAGCGAACGCGATCCCGACCGAAAACGCGGTCAGCAGCACGAGGACCACGGACAGACTGATCACCGCGCGCAGGTTGCGCCGGATCTCGATGAGAGACGACTCGAGAGCCGCGTAGTAGAGCAGCGGCGGCAAGATGCAGTACAGCGCAGGCTCAGGGCGAAGAGCGATATTCGGTCCGGGCAGAAACGCGTAGGCGATACCGCCCAGAGCCAGCAGCGCCGCGCTGGGTAACCCGGTGCGTTCCGCGATCCAGTGCACCGCCACGATGACGGCGACGGCAACCAGCAGCAGTACCAGACCCATATGCAGACTCACCCCACCATCATCCCGGCATCTCGACGCAGCCGACATTCGGAGCGGCCGCCTCAGGGCCATTTCGTGGGTTGCCGATTTCGGCGCCTGGGTACATCCAGTCCGGGTCGCGCGCTCGCCGCCCCTGGTGACGAAGTCGGAGAGGCGGACATGGACCGCGTGGCTAGAGTTCGGCAGGCATCGATCAAGATCGGCAGAATCCAGCGTCGCGTCTGGCTGATCCAGACGTTGTTCTGGCCCGGGGCGCTGGTCGCCGGAATCGTGGTGGTCGTGGCGGTCGGTCGGTTGGTCTGGCGTCGGCGGGCCACGGTGGTGGGATCAGAGCCCGCGACGGCGGCTGCCGCCGGCAACGGCGTCGTCGTGTCCGCAGCACCTGGCGAGTCGCGCTTGAACACCCCTTCCAGCGGGAACCATTCCGGCTAATCGATGCGCGCGGGTGACGCCCGCACGTTAGGTTCCGTCGCAATGAAGCGAGAGGGAGCGCGCGTGGTGCATGGCAGTGACCTGGTGACGAGTCCTTGCGACACACATGTCGTCGCCGAGATCGGTTGTCGATCGTGACAACTCCACCGCTGCAATTGATCGAGCGCGTCGACGGCAACGCGACGGTGCTGGCCGCGGATGGCATCGTCGACATGGCTGCCGCGCCGACGCTGACCGATCGGATTCGGGTGATTCTTCGTCGCCGACCCTCGATCCTGGTCGTCGACCTCACAGCGGTTGCTTTCCTCGCCACGGCTGGGATGAGCGTGCTGATGGAGACCAAGCGCAAGTGCGACGAACTGTCCATCGGCTTCAGGGTGGTTGCGGTCGGACCGGTGACCGTCAAATCCATGCAGTTGCTGGGAATCGACGATCTCCTGGATCTCTATCCGACGGTGGACACGGCGCTGGGGGCCACGCCGCCGAGTCCGACGCCCAGCGCTTAGGTTCGACGCCGAAACTCCCTGCCGCACTGGGCATTTGCGGCGAGGGTTGTTGGCCGCTGTGGTGTGCGCCCACCACTCATCCGACATGTTCCAGCGGTTCTTGCTACGCCGCGATATACGACTCTAAATTAATAGAGTAGTTTGTTCTGCGGATAGGGCCCCGGGAAAGGATGAAGGACATTGAGTAACGCCATTGCGGTCTTCAACCCGTCCAACGAGGAGCAGATCGCGGAGGTGCCCGACTCCGACCAGGCGGCTGTCGACGCGGCGGTGGCCCGGGCTCGTGAGACCTTCGAATCGGGCGTGTGGCGCAAGGCTCCGGCCACGCACCGGGCCAACGTCCTGTTCCGGGCCGCGCGCATCATCGAGGAACGTGCGGACGAGCTGGCCGCGCTCGAAGCTCAAGACAACGGCATGAACACCAACGCGGCGAAGCACATCATTCCGGTCTCGGTCGACATGCTGAAGTACTACGCGGGATGGGTCGGAAAGATCCACGGCGAGTCGGCCAACCTGGTTTCCGACGGCCTGCTCGGCACCTGGGAGACCTACCACACCTTCACCCAACTCGAGCCCGTCGGCGTGGTCGGCCTGATCATTCCGTGGAACGGCCCCTTCTTCGTGGCGATGCTGAAGGTGGCGCCGGCCCTCGCGGCGGGCTGCAGCGCCGTGCTGAAGCCGGCCGAGGAGACTCCGCTGACCGCGCTGAAGCTGGAGGAGATCTTCCGCGAGGCAGGCCTGCCCGACGGCGTGCTGAATGTCATCACCGGCTACGGCGAGACCACGGGCGCGGCACTCACGGCGCACCCGGACGTCGACAAGATCTCGTTCACCGGGTCGACCGAGGTCGGCCGGTTGATCGTCAAGGCGGCCGCGGGCAACCTCAAGCGACTGACCCTCGAGCTCGGTGGGAAGTCGCCGCTGATCATGTTCGACGATGCCAATCTGGACAAGGCGATCATGGGCGCCGGCATGGGCCTGCTGGCGGGCTCTGGACAGAACTGTTCGTGCACTTCCCGCATCTACGTTCAGCGGGGCATCTACGACCAGGTGGTCGAGGGCCTGGCAGGCTTCGCGAAAATGCTGCCGATGGGCGGCAGCGAAGACCCCAATTCTGTTCTGGGACCGTTGATCAGCGACAAGCAGCGCACCCGCGTCGAAGGAATCGTGAACGACGGCGTCGCCGGCGGCGCCAAGGTGATCACCGGTGGTCAGCCGATGGACCGCAAGGGTTACTTCTACGAGGCCACCATCATCACCAACACCACACCCGATATGCGGCTGATCAAGGAAGAGATCTTCGGACCCGTCGGCTGCGTCATTCCGTTCGACGACGAAGACGAGGTGCTGGCCGCGGCCAACGACACTCACTACGGGCTGGCCGGCTCCATTTGGACCGAGAACCTTTCCCGCGCCCACCGCGTCGTGAATGAGCTTCACGCGGGCCAGATTTGGGTCAATTCATCGCTGGCGGCCGACCCCTCGATGCCGATCAGCGGCCACAAGCAGTCGGGTTGGGGCGGCGAGCGCGGCCGCAAGGGAATCGAAGCGTACTTCAACACCAAAGCGGTCTACATCGGCTTGTAGCCGAGGCGGCCCGGCTACCGGGCGTATCGGTCGTGCAGTTTGGTCAGGGTGGACTCGATGCCGGTCACGTTGAACCTGGTGGCGCCGATCAGGTGGTAATAGCCGATCGCGTTTTTGATCGGGCCGGCGTCATGAAAGTCGAACGTCTCGGTGACCTTGGTCGTCGTCGGTGACAGCGCTTCGAATTCCCAGCGCCAGTGGTGGCCCACGGGGTGACGCCACTCGACGAGTTCCTCCGGCTTGACGGCGGTCACCCTGCTGGTGATGCGGTACGGGATGCCCAGGACTTTCATGTGGGTCGAAAACTTCGATCCCACAGTCAGTGTCGACGGCGCTTTGATGTTGTCACCGACAGTGCCCGAGCCGTCGAGTTCGTGGTGGCGGCGTGGATCGACCGCCATGGCGTACAGCTCTGCCGCCGGAGCGGCGACCTCCACCGAGCGACTGATCCGGCGCGGCCCGGCGTCGACGACAGCGACGCTCACGACGCTCCGCTGACCTCGATGACGACTTTGCCCCGGGCATGGCCGACTTCGACACCTGCCAGTGCGTCGGCAGCCTCATCGAGCGGTCGGACGTCTTCGACGTGGGGGTCCAATTTGCCGTCCGCGACCAGGGATCCGACGATCTCGAGCACGCGCGAGGTCCGGTCGCGTTCGATGAAGTGACCGCCGAGCTCGCCGACTCCTGGGTCTCCTGCGCTGATCAGCTTGCCGCGGTCGGTGAGCAAACCCGCCACTGCGCGGAGACCGTCGCCGCCGGCCAGGTCGAGGATTCCGTCGACACCGTCGGGCAGGATTTGTCGGATGCGCTCCTCCACACCATCGCCATAGGGCACCAGGGTGGCGCCCAGCGACTCGACCAGTGCGCGCTTGTCCTCGCTCGCGGTGCCGATGACGTTGATGCCGAAGTCGCGGGCAATCTGCGCCGCGGCGACACCGACACCACCGCCGACTCCGTTGACGAGGAGCGTCTGGCCTTCCTTCAGACCGAGTTGCGTCACACCGTCGTAAGCGGTGGCGGCTGCCACGGGCAACGTGGCGGCGTCGTTGAAGGAGACGTGAGTTGGCTTGTGGGCGGCGGCGTTTGCCGTGACGAGCGTGAACTCGGTATAGCCACCCGAGCCTGGTGCGACCGAGCCGAACACCTCGTCGTTCTCAGCGAAACCTTCGACGTCCTTGCCGACTTCCCGGACCACGCCCGAGACCTCCGAGCCGAGCACGGCGGGCAGATCTGAGGCGCTCGCTTCGCCCATCATCCCGGACCGGATCTTCCAGTCGACAGGGTTGACACCCGCACTGCGCACTTCGACGAGCAGTTCGCCGGGCAGCGGGGAGGGCATCTCCAGCTCGAGGAACTCTTGGACGTCAGGTCCGCCGTTGCTGCGGTAACCGAATGCTTTGACCATGCGCGACGCTTACCCGGTCAAGGCAGGGGTAAACCGGGCGCCTAGCCCGGGGCGCCCTCGGCCGCGGCTTTCAGGGCGTCCAGCGTCCGACGGATGTTGACTCGCTGGAACTCTGGGAACGTCTTGCCCGAGGTGACCACCCGGTCGAAGACCGCGACCAGCGGATCGGGCCACGACGTCCGGTCGTCGTTCCAGATCTCGGTGACCCGGGTTTGGCCCGAGGCGGTCGGCTCGAACCGGTACTCCCAGGACGCGTTCGCGCTGCGAAGGCGCGGTTTCTTGATCCCGATCGTGTGAACGGTGAAGGCGAAGCGTCGCCCGGGATCGGCGGCGGTGACCGTGCAGCGGGTGATCCACGCGGCCCGACCCCGCTTGTTGCGCCCTTCGAACGTCATGCCGACAAACGCTGCGCCGTCCTCCGCCGGGTTCAAGACCGTTGCTCCCCGGTTCTCCGGGCTCCACGTCGGCATCCGGGTTGGATCGCTGATGAGTGCATAGAGCTTGTCTGCGTCCGTGTCGATGTCGACGGTGTCCGACACCGTCAGGATTCGTGCCATGTCGACGGCCTCCTCAGGTGATGTCGGGGCAGGGTACCCAAACAGACACGGGAGTCGCTGCGCGGCGCGAAACGGTGTGCGGCCCTCAGATTGATTCCGGTGGATACATCCACATCAGTTCAGTGAGGTCGATGACGCCGAACAACAGAATTTCGTCGTTGGCGCGCAGGAAAAGCGATTCGGAGATGACGCTTCGGACCGGAAAACCTTCCGCGTGATGCCAGTCGACGATGACGTTGTTGGCGTTGCGCAACGTGTTGACGCTGTCCAACGGTGTCATGTCGGAACACCCGTCGAGTAGTGCGGGAAGGCCATAGCCGGTCAGCGTGACGTCGGGACCATGTCCGAGCATCGTGGCGAACGCGGGGTTGTGATAGACGACCTCACCGTCGAGTCCGATCGCGAGCATGGGCACCGGTAGTCGACTCAGAAGTACCGCCGCGGGGAGCGCGTGCAGGTATTGGTCAGGAGTACCTGGCGGGGGTCTGCGGCGACGTTCGGTGCCGCGCTCCTCTGCGCGCGAAGCAGCCTGAAATGTCGAATGTGCAGGAAATTCCGGTGAAGTACTCCACGATGGCCCCGGCGTCAGACGAGCACCATAAGCGTCGAGTTTCGGCGCGGTGCGCCTTGAGTTCTGCGGCTGTGCCACGGCGGCGGAACCCGTACTCGACCCAGCTTGATTTGCCAGCCGCTTTCAAGGTACTAGATCGGCTCCCGGTACGGGGACTGGAAGGTTATCCGTACACAGCTTGATCAAAGAGGTTGAGCCCGCTACGAGCAGATGGTTTGCTTCACACCAACTCCGAACGGTGCGTATACCTGCGAGAAGACCCGTAGTTCGAGGGGAGCTCGGCGATGGCCGAATTCGACGCTCAGGCGCAGCGTGCGGTGCCTGGGGACGGCGATGTGGATCCCGAGCAGGCTGCCGCCGACAACGTCGACCTGACGTCCAGTTTGCGCGGGTTGGCTGCCATGGTCTCCGCCGGACGCGACATCGAGGCCGTGCTGCGGGAGGTGGCGGAGTTCGCCGGGGAGGCGATTCCCGGTGTGGATGGAACCGGCGTCGGAGTGACTTTGATCAAGGCGGTCGGGGCCGCGCTGGGGGTTCAGGCCTGGGCGGCGACCACGACGCTGGTGCATGAGATAGACGTCATGCAGTACGAAGTGCTCGACGAAGGGCCGTGTATCACCTGTATGCAGATCCGCCGCGCGGTGGTCAGCGGATCGTTGGGCAGCGACGAGCGGTGGCGGCGGTTCGGCGCCCGGGTGGCTCGGCTGGGGGTGGCGTCCGCGCTGGCGCTGCCGTTGCTGATCGACGAACAGGTGGTCGGTTCCATCAACGTCTACGCCCGCGACAAGGACGTCTTCGGTGAGCACGCCGTGCGGCTGGGTTCGGCGTTCGCGCAGGCGGCGGCGGTCTCGGTGTACAACACCCAGTTGCTGGTGGCCACCCAACAGCGAGCCGAGAATTTGGAACGCGCACTGATCACCCGGCAGGTGATCGATCAGGCGATCGGCATCCTGCGGAGCCGGACCGGGGGAAGCGCGGAGGACGCGTTCGACCGGATGAAGCGGATAAGCCAATCGGAGAACACCAAGCTGGCCGTGGTTGCCGAGAGGATCGTCGAGGAGTCGGTCCGCCGGGCTCGAAGCCGTCACCGCGGCCCGGGAGCCGACCCGGAGAACTGACGTTCCGCGTGCCGCCAGAGTGTGTGTCTTGGCGGTGAGCTAAGTCATGCCCAATCCAATGACACGTCACCGGGCCGATTCCTACGGTTCAGGGTGTGGCGAGCGAGCAATCGGCAGAGCACGGCTGGGTGGGACACACGCCAGGGTCCGCCGCCTACGCTCGCCTGCTTGCGGCACTGGCCTGCGCCGGCGTCGCAACGTTCGCGCAGCTGTATTCACCGCAAGCCGTATTGCCGCTGATCTCATCGGATTTGAACGTCGGCGCGGCAAGTGCGGCGTTGGTGATCTCGGCGTCCACGGTGGGCCTCGCGATCGGGGTGATCCCGTGGTCGGCGCTGGCCGACCGCATCGGCCGGGTCAAGGCAATCTCGATCTCGGTCACGGTCGCCACGATGGTGGGGATGCTGGTGCCGTTCGCCCCGACGTTCTCCCTGCTGCTCGCCGGACGCTTCGTCGAGGGTTTGATGGTCGGCGGTGTGCCCGCCATTGCGGTGGCGTATCTGACCGAGGAGGTCGACCCCGGGCACGCCGCACGGGCCGCCGGCATCTTTGTCGGCGGAACGACGATCGGCGGACTGCTCGGCCGAGTCGTGAGCAGTCCGATTGCCGAGGTGGCGGGTTGGCGCGTCGGCGTCTTCACCGTCGCGGTGATCTGCGGGATCGCGGCCATGGGCTTCGTCAAACTGGCACCCGATCCGCGCGGATTCACGCCGGTGTTGCGTCACGACCCCAATCCCGAGGGCGGCCTGGGTCATCGGCTCGCCGCGAATCTGTCCACCCCCCGTCAACTCGTGCTGTTCGCCCAGGGTTTCCTGCTGATGGGCGGCTTCGTGGCGCTCTACAACTTCCTTGGTTTCCGGTTGACGAACCCGCCGTTTCACCTGGCGCCCTCGGTGGTCAGCCTGATGTTTCTGGCGTATCTGGCCGGTACCTGGGCGTCGTCACGGGCCGGTGCGGAGGCTGCCCGTTTCGGCCGCAAGCGGGTCCTTCTCGCGTCGGAGTTGATCATGATGGCGGGCGTGGCAATAACGTTCAGCGCCAATGTGATTGCCGTCCTGATCGGGTTAGTGGTCGCCACGGCCGGATTTTTCGGCGCGCACGCCACTGCTGCGGGTTGGACCGGGCAGGCTGCACCGGTGGGCAAGGCCCAGGCGTCGTCGCTGTACAACCTGTTCTACTACGGCGGTTCCAGTGCCATCGGATGGTTGGGTGGCGTGGCTTTCGACGCCCGCGGCTGGAGCGCGGTCGCGGTGACGATTTTGTTGTGTGCCGGTAGTGCCGCGGTGCTTGCCGCGCTGTCGTTGCACGACGGTTAGGGGCGATACTGTTGTTACCACGCAACCACGTTCGGGCAACTCGAGGGCCAGGTGCTCCAGAAATCCATTGACGATGTCGCAGGCGCGAGCATCGGCATCGAGTGGGCCATCTCCTTTCGCGACGCAACCAGCCACGAAGTGGCCCGCAGCAACGCCAATAGTGCGAAGAGGACGGCAAGCGTCGGCAAGCTTCTGCTGCTCATCGAGACCGCGCGACAGTGTGATGCGGGTGAGCTCAGCGGCGTAGCGCTGCTGAGCCGCGATCACGAACTCCTGGTCGCCGATTCCGGTCTCTGGCAACATCTTCGCGTCGACGCCCTGTCCGTCGACGACCTCTGCGTTCTGATCGCCAGCGTCAGCGACAATGTGGCGACAAACGTATTGCTGAAAACAGTTGGATTGCCGGCACTTCGCGCGCTGTCGGATTCACTCGGCCTGGTCCACACGGCTCTGCTCGACTTCGTCCGCGACCAACGCCGACCAAGCGACCCGGCGACGCTTTCCACCGGCTCTGCATCGGAGTTGTCGTACCTGATGAGTCAGCTGTCCCGCGACGCATTGGTGTCACCTGCCGTGTCAGCACAGGTGAACGCCTGGCTGGCGACAGGAGTGGACCTGTCGATGGTCGGGTCGGCGTTCGGTCTCGATCCGCTGGCGCACCCACTGTCCGACCGGAACTTGTTCATCCGCAACAAGACTGGCACCGACCCGGGTGTCCGGGCAGATGTCGGAACGGTCGGCCGAGGCGCCGGGTTCTACTCCTACGCCGTGATCGCCAACTGGGACGCATCGGGCCCCGACCGCGGAGATGCCGCGCTTGCGGGGATGCGGGCGGTCGGCAACGCACTGCGTAACGCGGTCGAAGCTGCGGCCTGACCCCGGGGCCGCTCGACAGGGCGGAGCCGTCAGCTCAGATGCAGCGTAACGCCGTTGTCCTTGAACACATCTCGTATCGCGTCGAACAACGGCTGCTTGGTGTGGCCGACGACGCCGAGTTGCGCTCGCGACAGCGCGCTGTATTGCCAGTCGAATTCGAAGCGCCGGTGTTCCGGGGTGCCATATCCGCCTCGGAGGCAATCGGCCAGCGCGTCCAAATTGCGCCCGAAGTAGCCACCGGGCCCGTTGACGGCAGCGCCGATCTCGCGATAGAAGTCTTTGGGTGACTTGATCTTTCGGCCATCGAGTCGGTACCTCAGAGGTGGGGTGTCGCTCGGCTCACGCGTCATCGTTGCTCCGCGGCGTCAGTGACCAGGCAGAACGAATCGTAGTGGTCAGCGGTGTAGAAGTACTGGGCCGGATGGTCCAACGGTGTTCCGCCGGTGACGATTCGCCTCGTCGATCGATCTCGGGCACGTGGCGTCACCACGGTGTACTCGTGATAGAAGCCCCGGTGCTGCTGCGGCAGGTGCCCCTCACGATTGGTGAACACATCGCCGTCGCTGCGCGGGAACGGGAACGGGCCGCCCGAATGGATGCGCTTCACGGTGTCGACCACCTCGTGCGGCAATGTGGCTATCGGGCAGCTCGATCCGTCCCTTCCGCTGACCGTCCTCGGGACAGGTTCGAAGTCCCGCGTGCGCGTCATCATCCACCCACCGACGATGGCGATCAGCGCGCACAGTGCAACCAGTGCCAGCCTGCGTCGATCCACTGCCGAAATGTACCCGGCCCGGTAGGCCTTCCGGGCAGAGCGGACATTCGGCAGGATAAGTGCCACGCCCGTCTTACATGGAGGCCTTCGGTGTCATATCCCACCCAGCCGGAAGCGACCGTGGTGGTGATCGGCGCGGGGATGGCAGGCTTGACCGCCGCGCGTGAACTGCACCGCCAGGGTGTCGACGTCGTGGTACTGGAGGCGGCCGACCGACTGGGTGGGCGGGCGATGAGCGCGACTACCTCGTTGGGCTCACGGGTCGACCTGGGCGGCCAGTGGATCGGCCACGACCACCACCGCATGATGGCGCTGGCCGAGGAACTCGGCTCGACGCAGTTCAGGATGCACACCAGACTGATGCCCGTCCTGGTCGACGGACCCCGGCGACTCTCCGTGCCGGTTGTCCTCGGTGCGCTGCTCGTCCTGGCCGGGGTCGAAGTGGTGTGCCTCGTCGGAACCCCTCGACGGTGGGACCACAGCACCGTCGAGTCGTGGTTACAGAAAGTCCCCGGACGAAGCGTGCGACGGCTCCTCGAAGTGCTGGCCTGGACCTCGTGGACGGCGGACCTCGATCGGTTCTCGATTCGGGCGATGGCAAAAATGATCCGGCTGCAGGGTGGCCTTCGGACCGCCATGGCCACCAAAGGTGGTGCCCAGGAATCACTTCTGGTGGAAGGAATCGCATCGCTGATCGACGGGCTGGCCGCCGAACTCGGTCCGCGAGTACGCCACGGGCAGCGGGTCGACTCGATCCGTCAGGCGGACGGCAGAGTCCTGGTGCGGACGTCGACGGGCGACATCTCTGCGGCCAAAGTCATCGTCACCGCGCCACCCCCGATGGCCGCGTGCATCTCCTACGACCCGGCACTGCCGCGATCCCTGGCCGACCTGCAGCGCAGCTCCTACATGGGCTCGGTCTTTAAGGCGATCGCGGTATACGAGGAGCCGTTCTGGCGTGCGCGAAAGGGTGGCGAGTTCATCGTGCTCGACGGCCCCGGCCGCGCTGTGTTCGACACGACACCACCCGCAGGACCGGGTCACCTGTGCATCCTCGTGGCCGGTCCGGAAGCGCGTGATCTCGATCGACTCGATCCCGAAGATCGTCGCAGCGCCGTGCTGGGCAGCCTTGCCCGTCACATCGGACCAGAGGTGCTGCAACCCGCGGATTGGCATGAAAAGGCTTGGCACCGAGATCAGTTCGTGGGTGGCGGGTACATGGCGGTGCCCAACCCTGGTTCGGCGGGATTCTTGCCCATGCCGTCGACACCCGTCGGCGACATCCACTGGGCGGGCACCGAGACCGCCGGCGATCATCCCGGATACCTCGAGGGCGCAATCGAATCGGGCCATCGCGTCGCCCACGAGGTGATGGCGACGCTGCCGCTGGTCACAAGCGGACAGCGGTGAGCGGCCCTACCCCAGCGGGCTGACGCCGAGCCGCTCGCAGATCGCAAAGACTTCCTCGAAGATCGAGCCGGGAACAGAGTAGGGGTCGGTGGCGGAGACTTCGGAGAGGTGATCAGCGATGTCGTCGGCGGTCGGTGCACTGCCCGGCTCCGCGAGCCAGCCTTCGCCGAGGCCGACGAACACCCGGGCGAATCTGCCGCCGCAGGCCGAATAGTTCTGGTGCGTCAGCTCGCAGGCGCGGCTGGCCAGAAACGCCACGATGGGGACGACCAGCTCGGGTTTGATCACCTTGGTGAAACCGATCTCCTCCAGAGCTGTGGGATCGCCGATCGTCTCAGTTACCATTCTCGAAAAGCCAAATGGCAGAACGGTATTGGACCTAATACCGTATTCGGCACCCTCGATCGCGATGACGTTGGACAGGCCGACCAGCCCGGCCTTCGCCGCGGCGTAGTGAGCTTCCGACGGTTGACCGAACATCCCGCCGGACGACGAGATGAAGACGAACCGCCCGTAGCCCTGCTCCTTCATCGCCCGATAAGCGGGCTGACCGAGGTTGAAACCGCCGTCGAGGTGGACCCGCAGCATGCGTGTCCAGTCATCGTGGGTGAGTTCGTCGAACGGGGCGCTGCTGAAAATCCCGGCGTTGCTGATGACGGCGTCGACGCGGTCGAATGCCTCCAGCGCGGCGTCGACGATCGCCCGGCCGCCCTCGGGACTGTCGACGGAATGGTGCGACGCCACCGCTGCTCCGCCCCCATCTTCGATCTCGCGGACAACAGCATCGGCGACAGAGGTGTCTTCACCGTCACCACGCATGGTGCCGCCCAGGTCGTTGACCACTACGCGAGCCCCCCGCCGCGCCAACTCCAGGGCATACAGGCGCCCCAATCCACGGCCGGCGCCGGTGACGATGGCAACCTGGTCGGTGTAATCGATCATCGTGACGGCTCCTCGCAGAACGAAAGTTTGGTCTCGCAGAGCCAGGATCGGGTGGTAGGTCCGCCCGCGTCAACGGATCTTGCCGAAGCTGACGGGCTCGCCGACCTTCCGCGACTGCCGGATCACAGCCACAACGGCCGCTGAGCTGGGCAAAGTTGTGAGACAGACCGACAAGAGTGTCTTGCGATGATAGAAATGATTCCGGCCCTGTCGGGACGGAGACTGTAATGACACACGACTGGATACTCCGCGCCGACCGCGGCGCCGAGGCTCACGAGCGGATATTGACCGCGGCATCAGATATCGTGTCGCGCAGCGGTTTTGAGGCCTTGACCATTGATGCACTGGCCGCCACGCTGAACTGCTCGCCGGCCACCGTCTACCGCCGGGCCGGGGGGAAGGCCGCGATCCTGGAAGTCTTGATATCGCGTTTCGCCGACCGCATCACCCGCTCGGTCAACCGCGAGCTCGAGGGCCTGGAGGGAACCGAGCGCGTGGTGGGTGCCGTGCTGTTCGGGCTGGAACACATGCGGGCCGAACCGCTCGGGCGGCTGATCATGGGCGACGTCCGGCCCGACCGCGACACCGGTGCGGTGACCGCGTCGCCGCTGGTCGCCGCGATCGCCGAGCAGATGATCGGGCATGACGACCCGTTGGCTGCGCAGTGGCTCATCCGCATCACGTTCTCGTTGTGGTACTGGCCGCTCAAGGACAGGCACGCCGAGTACGAGTTGGTGAAGCGGTTCGCTGCGCCGTCGGTGATCGAAGGCATTCACCGGGGAGCCCCGTCCGGCATCGCATAGCCGCCCGTATACTCACACCAAATCTTTGTTCCAATCTGCGTCCGCGCACGGTTGACAATGGAGGCGCCGTTGTGAGTGATTTCGAGTCGGTCGACTACTTCACCGACCAGTCCCTGGTTCCCGATCCGTACCCGTATTTCGACTACCTGCGGTCGCAGTGCCCGGTGCGGCCGGCCACACCGCACGGCGTCGTCGCCGTCACCGGCCACGCCGAAGCGCTGTCCGCCTACAAAGACCCGGCCTTCTCGTCGTGTGTGGCGGTGGCCGGCCCGTTCCCGCCGCTGCCCTTCACTCCCGAGGGCGACGACATCAGCGACCTGATCGCCCGACACCGCGCCGCGATCCCGATGGCCGAGCACGTGGTGACCATGGACGCCGAGGACCACGCGAAAACCCGTGGCCTGCTGAGCAAGCTGATCACACCGAAGCGGCTCAGCGAGAACGAAGAATTCATGTGGCGTCTGGTCGACGAGCAGATCGACAAGTTCCTCGAACGCGGGTCGTGTGAGTTCATGGAAGACTTCGCCAAGCCGCTGTCGATGCTCGTCATCGCCGACCTGTTGGGTGTCCCGGTCGAGGATCACCGCGAATTCCGGGCGGTGCTCGGCAACGAGCATGTCGGCGAGTTGGGCAACGACGACACGGTCGCCCACAACCCGCTGATGTGGCTGGACGACAAATTTCGGTCTTACATCACCGATCGTCGGCGCGAACCGCGCGAAGACGTCCTGACCGAGCTCGCCGCCGCGACATACCCCGACGGCTCGACCCCGGACGTCGAAGAAGTGGTGAAGCTGGCGACCTTTCTCTTCGCGGCCGGTATGGAGACCACGACCAAATTGCTCAGCACCGGCATGCGGGTGATGAGCGAGCGCCCCGACATCCAGCAGAAGCTGCGCGAGGATCGGTCGCTTGTCCCGGCCTTTCTCGAGGAGTCCCTGCGAATGGAAAGCCCGGTGAAGAGCCACTTCCGCTTGGCGCGCACCAACACTCGAATCGGTGATGTCGACATCGCTGCCGGGACGATCATCATGCTGCTCCCCGGGGCCAGCAACCGCGATCCGGAAAAGTTCGACGATCCACACCAATTCCGCCACGACCGGCGCAACGTACGCGAGCACGTGGCATTTGGTCGCGGGCCGCACTCATGCCCGGGCGCGCCGCTGGCGCGGGCCGAGGCGCGAATCGCGATGAACCGGCTGCTCGATCGCGCCGCAGACTTCAGAATCGCCGAAGCGCAGCACGGTCCGGAGGGCCAGCGGTCCTACACCTACGACCCGACTTTCATCATGCGGGGGCTCAGCGCCCTACACATCGAGTTCGAGCCGATCAGCTGAAGCGGACGCCCAATGTGGCCATGCCGAAGATCTTTTTGCCGTCGGCTTTCGCGGTGACGATCACGACGCCGGAGCGGGTCTCGGGGTCCAAAGACTTGACCTTGCCGCCGAATTCGATTTCGCAGCCTTCACGCGCCGACACGATCGCGGGCGCCGACAGCCGCACCGCGTAACGGGTGACCGAACCGGGGTCGCCTGTCCAGGTAGAGGCGAACGCGGCGCCCAGACCCATGGTGAGCATGCCGTGCGCGATCACGTCGGGCAGATTCGCCAGCTTCGCGATGCCCTCGTCCCAATGAATGGGGTTGGCGTCGCCTGCCACTCCGGCGTAGTTCACCAAATCACCACGGGTGAGCCGGGCTCGGTGCACCGGCAACTCGTCGCCGACATGGACGTCCTCGAACGATGCGGTGCCCGGATTACGGGTCAGGCCGCCGTCGGCAATACGGATCTCGCCCTCGGGGCGGACCGTCTTCTCGTACTCGTCTTCCCCGATACCGAAGATGTCGACATCGTGCATCATGGCGCCCTGCACGGCGGTCTTGATCGCGGGATCGACATCGGCGGCGGTCACTCCGACAACGGTGGTGTGCAGGGTGTGGACCCGCTCGCCGGCTGCATCGGTGAAGGTGTTGGTCACGGTGATCAGATCGCGGCCGGCCATTCTGCGCACCGATGTCAGCTCGACGTCGACGGTCAACTCGTCGCCGGCCACGATCGGCCGATGCTGCTCGAACAGTTCCTCGGTCTGCATATAGGTGTCGTAGCCGACCACGATCTGTTCGAACATGCGGCGGTTGCAGGTCATACCGGGCGTCGAGGTGAAGGTGAGCGGCGCGATGAGGTCGGAGTATCCGAGCTCCGCCGCGGCGTCGACGTCCCAGTGGGCCGGGTGGTAATCCTGCACCGCACGGGCGTATTCACGTAGCTTTTCGCGGCCGACCAGATACGTCCCGTCCATCGTGTAGTGATGGCCGATCCGCCCTTCGAGCACCGACGAGTCTGTTGCTGCAGTCATGAATAGCCCAACTTTCCTGCCGGCTTGTTCGCTGAAGCCAACCAAAAGACACTAACGCGGGGCCACACCGGCAGTGCAGCGCGTGCCACCCTCAGCTCGCGATTCGAAGCGATCGACGCGAGCCGATCTCGATTCAGTTGGCGGTCGGTGGCGGTTGCGGCTGGAACGGGTCGTACCACCACCAGTCCGCGCGCTCGCCGGTGGGACCGCGCCACGGTGCCACCGCGGGCGGAGATTTCTTCGGCGGGTGGGCCAGCGACCCCGGGCTCAGCAGTCGACCGTCGCTGTCGGTGACCGCGAGCTGGTCTGCGGGTCCGGCGACGGTGATCAGGCCCCGGTGATGCAGTCGGTGGTGATAGGGGCAGAGCAGTACAAGGTTGGCCAACTCGGTGGGGCCGCCGTCTTCCCAGTGCCGGATGTGGTGTGCGTGCAGACCGCGGGTGGCGCCGCAGCCGGGGACCGCGCACGAGGGGTGGCGGTGTTCGAGGGCACGGCGAAGCCGGCGGTTGATCAGGCGCGTCGTTCGACCCGAACCAATGACCTGGCCGTCGCGTTCGAACCACACCTCGCACGTGGCGTCGCAGCCCAGGTATCGGCGTTCGGGTTCAGTGAGCACAGGACCCAGATGAAGTGCCGCGGCCCGGTCCTTCACGTCGAGATGCATCACCACGGTGGTGTGATGGCCGTGGGGGCGGCGCGCCGCCTCGGCGTCCCATCCCGTCTCGATCAGGCGCATGAACGCGTCCGCGGTACCGGGCAGCGGAGGTGCCTGATCCGACGCACGGTCGCGATCGCACTTCCACTCTGCGATCAGCGCATCGAGGTGAGACTGCAGGGCGGCGTCGAACTTCGCTGCGTCGAGGTGCGGAAGTTTGATCCGCCAATAGGTGGCTTGTTCGTCGGCGGTCCTGGTGATCGACCGCTCAGGTTCGGGCCGAGGATCGGGTTCGGGTCTCGGCTCCAGTTTCACCGCGGTACGCAGCTGATTGACCGTCGCGCAGGAGGCCAGCTCCGCGTAGTGCGCATCAGAGCCCTGCCCGGCCCGTCCCGCGATGACCCCGACCTGATCCAACGACAGCCGACCCTCCCGCATACCGCGGGCACAGCGGGGAAACTCGTGCAGCCGGCTCGCGACCGTGGCGATGGTGGCGGCGTTCGCCGATGACGAGCCAGTCTTCCAGGCCACCAACGCCGACACCGACCGCGCTCCCGTCGCGCCCCACAGCTCATCGCGATCCACCTCCGCGACGATTTCCACGATGCGTCCGTCAATCGCATTGCGTTGACCGGCCAACTCCGCCAACTCGTCGAACAGGGCCTCGAGGCGCTGGACAGGGCTCCTCAGAAGAGCGTCGGCGGAAGCGAACATGGCCTCATCGTCGCAGCGGGGTATGACATCTGTCGGCTGCCGGGTTGGCGCTGGTTGCGATGCGGGGTGGCCGTTGACGGCGGGCCGACGGGCTGGCAGACAATCAGGGCGTGACCAACCGCATCCAGACGTTGCTCGGTGTGCAGTACCCCGTCGTGCAGGCGCCGATGACGTACATCGCCCGGGCTGAGCTCGCCGCCGCCGTGTCCGAGGGCGGCGGGCTCGGAGTGATCGAGACGCTGACCCCCGAAGGGCGCGCCGACCTCCGCCGGGTCCGCGAACTCACGGACCGCCCGGTCGGAGCGAATTTGATGATCAAGGGCTGGAAGCAGGATCCGTCGATCGTCGACGAACTGGTGGCCGCCGAGGTGCGTCACGTCTTCACCTCTGCCGGCGATCCGGCGCTGTTCACCGCTCGACTGCACGACGCCGGCATGACCGTCGTCCACGTCGTCGGGTCACTTAAAGGCGCGATGAAAGCGGTGCAGGCGGGCGTCGACGCGCTCGTGGTCGAGGGAGTCGAAGGCGGCGGCTTCAAGTCAGCCCTCGGCGCATCGACGTTGGTCCTGCTGCCGCTGCTCGCCGACCGGGTCGACCTCCCGATCATCGCCGCCGGCGGGATCTGTGACGCCCGGTCGGCTGCGGCCGCTGTGGTGCTCGGCGCCGAAGGCGTTCAGATGGGCACCCGGATGCTCGCCACTCACGAAGCCGGTGTGCACGCCAACTTCAAGAACGAGATCATCGCGGCCGGCGATGACGGCACGGTAATGCTGGATCTTCCCGGCAACCCGACGATGCGCGTACTGCGAACCGGCCTCGCCGCCCGGGCCGCCGCCGAGCCGGGGATACAGCTCCTCGGCCGGATCACCGACCTGTACTTCGACGGCGACATGGAAGCCAGTGTCGCCAACACCGGCCAGGTGTCCTCGCGGATCACCGAGCTGCTGCCGGCTTCGAAGATCGTCGAGCAGACCTGGACGGAGATCGAGAAGGTGTTGAGTGACAGTCGATCTCGACTCGGCTGAGTCAGTGCGCGGCGAACCACTCCAGTAGCAGATCGGCCAGCTTGTCGGGTTCCTCGTCGGGGATCCAGTGCGAAACCCCGGGCATGATCTCGAACCGGTATTCACCGGTCACGTAACGACCGGTGTTATAGGCCGCCTTGGGCATCAACGCGACGTCCTGGTCGCTCCACACGTAAAGCGTTGGTACCGAGACTTTTTGGTTGATTGCACTCGGGCTCGACAGCGGCATCGCGCGATACCAGTTGATCGCGGACGTCAGGGCTCCGGGTTCGAGCATGGCCCGGGCATCGCGCTGGGCCACCGCCGCCGACTGCCCCGCCTGGCGTAGCGCCTTCGACATGAAGCTGCCGTTGCGGCGCAGCATCGTCCACTCCGGGAGGCGCGGCAGTTGGAAGAGATACATGTAATAGGACGCCAGACCCTGCCGGCTGTTGAGGAACGATTTCAGAAATGCCGCGGGATGCGGCACGGAAACCGGTGCGACAGTTTTCAGGCGCTCGGGCAGCTCGGCGGCGGCGGCCCACGCCACCGCGGCGCCCCAGTCGTGTCCGACCAGGTGTACCTGCTGTGCTCCGCTCTGATCGATCAACGCGCGGACATCGCCGACGAGTTCGGGGATGCGGTAATCGCGGCGACGCGGTGGTCGCGCACCCGGCGAATAGCCCCGCTGGTTGGGCGCCAGGCAGCGGTAGCCCTGTGCGGTGAGCCGCTCGATGACGGCGTCCCAGCTGTCATTGTGCTGCGGAAACCCGTGCAGCAGCACCACTACCGGCCCGTCAGCGGGCCCGGCATCGCGGACTTCGAAGGTCAACCCGTCATGGGTGAAGTGGTCCATGGTGCAAGCATGTCGCATCGGCCGGCGGCGTTGACGCGTAACACCACTTTGGCCCGCCGGCCAGGTGGTACGTCAGGATCTAGCTCGGGCCCGCAGGAGTTGCACACCGGGGCCGTCGAGTTCGTCGACATAGACCTCCCGGCCGGCCATGCTCATGATCAGCGCCAGGGTGGGCCCGGTGACCAGGGCCCCGCTCCCTGCGACGAACGGCCCGTCGTCGGCCCGCAACTGCAGATCGGCCATCCGGCTGCTGCTCGGCACGGCAAAGTTGCGCCGGGCGAAGAATTCGGCCACCGGGGTCAAAGTGTCGACGCCGGGCGTGTGTGGCAGTCCGAGCGGCTGGCGAATGTCCTGGGCGTGGACGACGACCTCGCCGAGGTAGGCCGGGATGTGCGACGAGGGCGCCACCGTGCTGTCGATGACGGCCCGGAACCGGTCGAGCGTCTCACCGGGATCGTCCCCGCGATGCTCGGCCAGTCGACGACGATTGTGCACAGCCGGACGGAAGCGAGCGCCGAGCATGCTGAGCAGCCACTTCCCTTGCGTCATGCTCGCCGCCGCGGTCAGGTGCGCGACGACGTCTTCGACAGACCAGTCCGCGCACAGCGTGCCGTGCTCCCACTGATCCGGGCGAAGGCCGGCCAGGTCGTCGGCGAGCGCCGCGCGCTCGGCGTGCGCAAGCGGCCACAGATCGTCGTACTCCGGTTTCGCCACGGCACCTCTCCGTCAGGTTGGGGTCGGCACCATCATTGGCTGCTCCAGCGAATGGCCGGCGGCACCACCCGGGCGCACAGCGGATGCCCTTTCGCATCGGTGAGACCAAGGGATCCGACCAGCGTCCCGGACGCGGCGGCCGCCAGCACCGCCGTGGGGACGTGGGCCAGCATCAGCTTCGCCCGGCGAAACATGGTGAAGTGACCGGCCTCGTCGACGGTTCCCCAGCTCAAGTAGATGAAGCGGTCTCCCGGCGGGCCCTGGATCTGCGGCCCGCGGATATCGCCCTCGGCCGCCGAGCATTCCAGCACCCACGTCGCCGAGGGGACGTCGGCGGGCAGCAACCCCACGATCTCGTCGCGAGGACGCTTGGCCTGCACGCCGACGTGAATGTTGGTGTAGCCGGGGAAGTTATCGCCCGCCCCGCAATCGCGGCCGGGCAATTCGGTTCCCCTGATCCGGATCTGCACGCCCCATTGTTACGCAGGGCGCGCAGATCCGTTTCGGAGACGGCGCGATCGTTCGGCTCCCTACCGCGGCGTGTACAACAGCGCACGAACCAGCGGGCGCGGACCGACGGACCGAAGCATCTGACTGGCCGGGCGCACGCGTACCCGCTTCGGCCACCAGAACCAGCGTCCCATCAACCTCATGATCGACGGCGTGATCAGGGTTCGAACGACGAAGGTGTCGAACATCAGCCCGATACCGATGGTGGACCCGAATTGTCCGATCGCCCGCAGGTCGCTGCTGAGCATCGCGGCCATCGTCACGGCGAACACCACACCGGCGGCGGACACCACCGGGCCGGTCACACCCACGCCGCGGATGAGCCCGGTGTTCAGCCCGGCGCCGATCTCCTCCTCGATTCGGGACACCAGCATCAGGTTGTAGTCGGACCCCACCGCCAAGAGCACGATCAAGGCGAATTCCGTTGCCACCCAGTGCAGCTGGAAGTGGCCGAGGTGCTGCCAGATCAGCGTCGAGAATCCGAACGCCGCCCCCAGCGACAGCACGATGGTGCCGACGATCACTCCCGCGGCGACCAGAGCGCGGGTGACGATCACCATGATGATGAAGATCAGCACGATCGACGCCACCGCGGCGATCAGCAGGTCATACCAGGCGCCGGTGGCGATGTCGTTGAACGTCGCGGCGGTGCCGCCGAGGTAGATGTCGGCGTTTTCCAGTGAGGTGAGTTTCAGCGCCTCCTTGGCCGCGTTGCGCTCCTGATCGACCGACGAGATTCCCGGCGCCGTCGCCGGATCCACGGCGTGCGTGATGATGAACCGCGCGGCCTTTCCGTCCGGCGACACCATCAGGCTCAGCCCGAACTGGAAATCGGAGTTCTGGAAGATCTCCGGCGGCAGGTAGAACAGGCTCTCCACCCGAGAGTCGTTGAAGGACTTGCCCATCACGGCGTTGGTGTCGGTCAGCCGGTCGAACTGATCGATCAGGCTGTTGAACGAGCTGTAGATCGTCAGCGTCGTATCCCGGATCGCCTTCGAGACCGCGATGTTCTCGGGAATGATCGCCAGCAACTCGCGCGTGGCCGAAGCCGTGTTGTTGAGGTCGGTGGTGAGGGCGTGGAACTTCTCCGCCAGTTGATCGAACCCGTCCAGCGAGTCGAACAACGATCTGGTGGACCAGCAGATGGGAATGTCGAAGCAGTGCTTGTCCCAGTAGAAGTAGCTGCGGATCGGCCGGTAGAAGTCGTCGAAATTGGCGAAGTTGTCCCGGATTTCATCCGTGATGGCAGCCGTCTCCCCAGTGGTTTTCGAGCTGTCGTCCGCAGCGTTCGCGAGCTTCTGGGTGATCGTGTACTGCTTCTCCAGCAGGGCGATCTGGGTGTTGAGGAATTCGGTGATCTTCTTGATGTCGCCGGTGCGGGCCTTCAGGTAACTGAGGTTGTCGCGGATCGGCGCACTCTGCACGCTGAGCTGGAACGGAATGGATCCGTCCTCGATCGGTGGGCCGAGCGGTCGGGTGATGCTCTGGACCCGTTCGATGCCCGGCACCCGGAAGATCGCGCCGGCAACCTTGTCCAGCACCAGCATGTCCCGGGGATTACGCAGGTCGTGGTCGGATTCGATCATCAGCAGATCCGGGTTCAGGCGGGCCTGGGTGAAGTGTTGGTCGGCCGCGTCGTACGCCTGCACCGACTGCGCACTGTGCGGCAGGTAGTAGAGGTCGTTGTAGCGCGGGGTGAAGCCCGCCAAACCCAGGGCGCCGACGATCGCCACAATGACGGAGATGGCGAGGATGGGCGCGGGCCACCGCACGATGGCCGTGGCCAGGCGGCGCCAGCGGGTGTAGTTGAACTTGCGCTTGGGGTCCAGAAGTCCGAAGCCACTGGCGAATGCGATGAGCGCGGGCGTCAGCGTGACCCCAGCCGCCACCACCACCAGCAGACCCACCGCGCACGGGAACGCCAGCGAGCTGAAGTAGGGCAGTCGGGTGAACTTCAAGCAGGCCAGCGCTCCGACGATGGTCAGACCGGAGCCGAGCACCACCTTGCTGACACCGGCGAAGGTGTCGTAGTACGCCGCTTCCCGGTCCAACCCCCGTTCGCGACCCTCCTGATAGCGGCCGACCATGAATATCGCGTAGTCGGTGCCGGCCGCGATGGCCAATGAGGTCAGCAGGTTCACGGCGAAGGTCGACAGGCCCATGACGCCGGTTTCGCCCAGTAGCGAGACCACGCCGCGGCCGGCCGCCAGCCCCACGAAGAGGATGAACATGGTCAGCAGCACGGTGCCGATGGAGCGGTAAACGAACATCAGCATGATCGCGATGATGACGACGGTGATGAGCGTGATCTTGGCCAAGCTCGCATCGCCGACCACGATGGTGTCGGCCGTCAATGCCCCCTGGCCGGCGACGTAAGCCTTCACTCCCGCCGGCGGCTTGGCGTCCGCGACGATTTTGCGTACTGCGGCAACGGATTTGTCGCCTTCGGCACCACCCTGGTCACCCTTCAGGTTGACCTGGACGTAGGCGGCCTTGTGGTCGTAGCTCTCGACGCCCGAGGACGTGAACCGCTGACCCCAGAAGTTCAGCGCGTGCTCGACGTGTTCGTGGTCAGCCTGGATCTTCTTGACCAGCTCGTCGTAGAACTTGTGGGCGTCCGGACCGAGTTTCTGGTCTCCGACCAGGGTCACCAGGACGAGGTTGTCGGAGTCGTACTCCTTGAACTTCTCGCCGATGTGCTTCATCCCGGTCACCGATGGCGCATCGGACGGCGAGAGCGGCACCGAGATTTCCTCGGCGACTTTCTCCAGCTGCGGGACGAAGACGTTGACGCCGACCGCGAGCAGTACCCAGATGATGACGATCGGCAACGCCAGGACGCGGATGGTGCGGGCTATCCGCGGTTTGTGCTCGACTTCGGTCCGCTGGTGGGCGACCGGGATTTCGTCCGTGTCGCTCGTGCCGTCCGTCACGCGGACTTGTCCAAGCAGGAGACTTGCGCGTCACGGGTGTTGACCTCGTGTTGATCGACGAGTTTGCCGTCGACAGTGATCCGGCAGCCGATCGAGGGGCCATCACCTTGGGCGACGACGTAGGCGAAGATGCCGGGCATTGCGGCGCTGATCGTCGTAGACCACGGCAACGTGGTGAAGTTGGCCTTCTGCGGTAGTGACTCCGCGTCCATCCAATTCACGACGCCAGTCGTCCCGGGCGGTCCGAGGATTTCGTAAGTGGCCGTTTTGACCGCGTAAGGCGGGGTCGCGTCCCGGGGATCCGGCTTCGGCAGTCCGGGGCCCGGGAAGACGCCGTTGAGTCGGAGCACCGCAACGCCGCCGATGATCAGTGTGACCACCACGACGAGCGGAACCCATGCTCGCTTGAGAAGCGTCATCACTGCGACCCCCGCTCAGGACTGTTGGACCGGCTCAGATTAAGGCATCTTCTTGGTTGCGGCACCGCCAGACGAACGCGGTCGTGCCCTAATTCATTCCGGCTTCGGGTGGGCAGTGTGGTCTGCGTCGGCGCCGGGTCCTTGGCCGCGGAACGCGCTCGACGACGCCCGAACACCTGGCAAGCGGGGGCGGAGTCGGCGGCAGGAAGGCGTCCAGCGGTGCCGCGATCCGCTGCCGTTCCCTGATCAGGTGCCAAGGCCGGAAGCGAAGCCTAGTTAGTTTCGAAAGGTAATCAAGTGCCTGTGCGCGAATCGCTGATGCTTGGAATTGCTACCAATGTGTTTCGGGGCCTCGAGCTATTCCGATCGTTGCCCTGAAAACGACACCGATTCAGGGCTTTCGCGCGTAATCTCAACTGTATGGCTACCAAGGTCAAGATATGTATTCACTGCGGCCACACATTCGATCCAAGTGACCGCTGGCGCGACCTGGCCAGTCCGTACTGGCAACCGGCCGCATCGTCGTATTGTTCGCAATATTGCAGCGATCGCTACCACCTCGAAATGGTGCACTGCTGTTCCACTCACGTGAAAGCGAAAGCTCGGCGCGAGGCCGCCCAGGTGACTCGATAAATCGTCCGGCGTTAATAGACGGCTCCGTCGCTTATGGCGATGAATTTCGCCCGGCGCCGAAAGTTACGCGCAATTCCGCGTAACCTCTGTGTCACGACAACGCCCGTCAAACCTGTATGCCCGCACGGCTGTCGTGTGCTGAACTAATCAGCGCAGGCGTGAATTTGCCAACTGAAGGCCGGGGCGGATGGACCAACACCTCAGCGCGGAGCCCGTCGCGGGGCCCGAGACTGAGCAGGCATCGATGGAGTCCGACGCCGAGCAGCGCTACCGGTGGTTGCTCGACCACAGTCCGGTCGGTATCTGCGTCCACGTCGACGGGCGCTACGTCTACGTCAACGAGGCGCTGGTGCGCGCGATGGCAGCCGAGTCCGCCGAGCAGCTGCTGGGACGGCGGGTCGCGGATTTCGTCCACCCGGACTCGGCGCAAGCGGTGCGGGAATATATCGCGGCGCGCCGACACGAAGGCGACGCGACGGCGGCTCTGGAAATCACAGTTCTGCCATTGGACGGGACGACCCTAGCCGTCGAGGCGCTCGGCGTCCGGACTAGGTGGGAAGGCGAGCCCGCGCACAAGGTCATCTTTCGGGATCTCAGCGCGCAGAAGGCCGTCGAGGCCGGGCTGCGTCTTCAGGCGGCTCTGGTCAACCACGTCAGTGACGCGATCATCGCGACCACCGGGCACGGTGAGGTGGTCAGTTGGAACCCGGCCGCCGAAGCCATCTACGGCAGCTCGGCAGCGCGCGCGCTCGGCCTGCCGATCAGCGAAGTGGTCGGCGCCTCCTTGAACCCCGCGGACGTCCTCGCCGGCGGGGGCGTCACGCACGCCACACACCGCGCCGCGGACGGAACCGCGCTGACCATGCGGGTGTCGGTATCGCCGATGAGCGACGGATATGTAGTGCTGTGCGCTGACCAGACCGCACTGCGTCGCGCGGAGCAGCACTTCCAGACAGTGGTGAATTCCCTGGAGGAAGGCGTCGTCGTAATCAACGCGGACGGCGGTGTGGAGTCGGTCAATCCCGCGGCCTTGCGGATCATGGGCGTTCCGGAGACCGGTGTCGACGTGATCGAGTTCGCCAAGCTCGCGCAGGTATCGATCTACGACGGAGACGGCGCGTTGCTGAGTCCCGACCAGCGGCCGGTCCTGCAGACGCTCACCGACAGGCCGTGCCACGCGGTCGTCTACGGGGTCGATCGGCTTTCTGATGGAAAGCGGATATGGGTGTCGGTCAATTGGTCGTCGCTGGATCCCACCGATCCGTCCCGGTCGTCGGTGCTCGTGTCGTTCGTCGACATCACCGCCAGCCACAACGCACACCTGCAGCTGTTGCACGAGGCCACTCACGATCTCCTCACCGGGCTGCCCAACCGGGCCCGGATCATCTCGCTGGTCACCGCATCGGTGAGCTCGAGCCAGAGTGACGTGGGCGCAGTGCTTTTCATCGATCTGGACAACTTCAAGGCGATCAACGACGCCCTCGGCCACCACGCCGGGGACACGGTCTTGCAGATCGCAGCGCGACGGCTACGCCTGGCGCTACGGGCCGACGACGTGGTGGGCCGCGTCGGTGGCGACGAATTCGTCGCGCTGCTGGCCGCGCCCTCGCCGCCGGCCGAGGTCGACCGGTTGGCCAAGCAATTGCACGCCGCGCTCGCGGAGCCGATCGCGGTCGATCACCAAGCGGACTCCACCGCAACGCGTTACGTGTGGATCAGCGCCAGCATCGGCCTGGTCGCCGTGCGGCCCGATGATCGTCGCGGTGCCGAGGGAATTCTGCGCGACGCGGACCTGGCCATGTACCAGGCGAAGAGGACCGGCCGGGCCACGAGTCGGTATGACCACCCCTCGGGCCGTCATCCCGGCCGCAGAGCGGTGATCGAACGACTGCTGACGCGCGGACGGCGCCGTCCTCACGGGTGATCGGTGGGCGTTCTCAAGCTTGCTGCCCCGCGGCAGAGTGCGTCAATTCCGCTGTCACCGAACGCAATTGGTCGGCCGACCGCAACGGCTCCGGAAAGCCGATGCGCGTGTAGGCGACCCCGCGCGGTGTGTGCACACGTAGGTCGAGACCGTAGCGGTCGATGCCGGTACATGCTGCGCCGCCGGCATCGGGGTAACCGCCGAAAGCCCGGGCCATCAAGGCCAGCGCATCGGCGTGATCGGCGTTGAGATGTGCGATGGCCCGCCCGGCGGCCGGCGTCACGGGATCCGGCTCGGCCGCCAGGTAGTCGCCACCTGAAGCCGAGTCCATCCGGCCGTAGCCTCCGACCCATCGCACCCGCTCGACCCGCAACACCCACAGGGTGAAGTCGCTGTAGTCGATGTAGAACCGCGCCGCGGGCACCGCATCCAGGTATGCCGCGCGGGCAGCATCCAGATTCGCGTCGAGCGGCGCACCGACCACGCCGGCCAACGTGATGCGACTGGTCGCCAACGGGTCGGTGTCGCTGCTGGCCGACACGATCGACAGGCTGGCCCGCGGGTCGTTGGCCAGGTTGCGGCCATGCTCGGCAAGGTTCGACACACACAGCACGGGCGCGCCGTCCACCAGTCCGTACGCCACCAGTGACGCCCACGGGTCACCGTCGACCGTCAGGGTGGCCAGCGTCGCCGCGTTAGCGGCCGCAGCGATCGTGCGGGCCTGCTCGGCCGCCGACGGCTGCGCAGCATTGGTCACCGGCCGCAGCGGCGGCGGGACGGACGGCGCGTCGCCGACGTCGCCATGATCGCGGTTCGCCACAGCCCGCAGCCTACGGAATAAGGAAGCCAGCCGGCGAAGTTGCACTGCACCACGCCGTCAAAACGTTGGCAGCCGGCAAGTCGGAACTGGAAGGGAGCTCAGATGCGCCTCGGGGTGTTCACGTTTCTCAACGACACAGGTATCGGGCCGGTCGACCTGGCCGTGGCACTCGAGTCACGCGGGTTCGGGTCACTGTTCGTCACCGAGCACTCGCACATCCCCGTCGACACCAAGACTCCTTATCCCATGGGTGGGCCGATTCCGCCGCAGTACTACCGGACGCTCGATCCCTTCGTGTCACTCGCGGCCGCGGCGGTAGCCACCGAGTCGCTGTTGCTGGGCACCGGCATCTCGTTGGTCACGCAGCGCGACCCGATCCAGACGGCGAAGGAAGTCGCCTCACTCGATCTCGTGTCGCGAGGCCGCTTCCTGTTCGGTGTGGGCGTGGGCTGGCTGCGCGAGGAAATCGCCAATCACGGCGTCGACCCGAAGGTGCGCGGCCGCGTGATGGACGAGCGTCTGCGTGCCATGGCCGAGATCTGGACCAAGGACGAGGCTGAATTCCATGGCAAGTACGTCGATTTCGATCCGATCTACAGCTGGCCCAAGCCGCTGACCAAGCCCCACACTCCCGTGTACATCGGCGGTGGCCCGGCGAACTTCAGCCGTATCGCCGACCTCGGTGCCGGCTGGCTCTCCCTGAGCCCGTCGGCCGACGCTCTTGCCGGTGACCTGACGGCGCTGCGCGAGCGCGCCGGGGCCGATGTGCCTGTGATCGCCTCGCACGTCGGGAAGGTGACTTCGGACCTACTGGCGGGCTATCGGGATCTGGGGATCGACCACGTCACCGTCGAGCTGCCCACGCAGGAGCGTGACGAGACGCTGCGCCGGCTGGATGCCCTGCATGCGGTGTATGCCGAGCTGAGCTAGGTAACCGAGGAGGCCCTGACTGCCGTGATATAGTTAAGTCAACTAACTAAATCATAGTGCAGAAAGGCACCAAGATGGTTCGCACTGATAACGACACATGGGATCTGGCGTCCAGCGTCGGCGCCACGGCGACCGCCGTCGCCGCCTCGCGTGCGATGGCGTCGCAAAACCCGGATGCGCTGCTGAACGACACGTGGGCCGACCCGCTGGTTCGCGCCGTCGGCATCGAAACGTTCGTGAAGCTCCTCGATGGCGACATCGATCATGGAGACGATCCGTTACTGAACCGGCGTGCGATGAGCGAGCAGATCGCCGTGCGCACCCGTTTCTTCGACCAATTCTTCGTACAGGCAACCGAATCCGGTATCCGGCAGGCCGTGATCCTGGCGTCTGGCCTGGACACGCGGGCTTACCGTTTGCCGTGGTCGACCGACACTACGGTCTTCGAGATCGACCAGCCTCAGGTCATCGCGTTCAAGACGCGGACGCTGGCAGACCTCGGTGCCGAACCGACGGCGCGACGGACCACCGTCGCCGTCGATCTGCGCGAGGACTGGCCGGCGGCATTGCTCGAAGCCGGTTTCGACCCGCACCAACCCACGGCCTGGAGTGCGGAAGGTCTGCTCGTCTACCTACCGCCGGAGGCCCAGGACCGCCTGTTCGACAACATCGCGGCGCTCTCGGCGCCCGGCAGTCGGATCGCCACCGAGCATATGGACATGCGCGACGTTCCGGCCGACTGGGCAGAGCGGCTCACCGAGCGGTCCCGGCGCATCGGATCCGACATCAACCTGGCCGAGCTGTTCTACGCCGGCGACCGCAACCCTGCGGCCGACTACCTCGGTGAGCGCGGCTGGAGCACCGACATCCGGACGACCGAACAGGCCTATTCCGCGAACGGGTTCGAGGTCCCCAACGACGAGCTGGCGTCGTTCGGCAGTGGATCCGGCTACCTGACAGCGACTTTCGGGTAGATCGCGCGACGGTACCGTGCAGGAATGACCGTCGAGTTCGACGCGGCACCCAGCTACGGTGCCGTCGTCGCTGCGCACATCGACGTGATCCTGCGCAGGGTGCTATGTGAGCCGGCTTTGGCCGCCGAAGTCGCGCAGTACGCGATGTTCGGTTAAACGGCCCAGCGGCAGTACTTTCGGCTCAATGCGTGTTGAGACGTTCCTCGACCTGAAGCGCATGCAGTGCGCGGGCCGCGGTCTCGTAGCCTTTGACGACGCCCTCGAGTCGCGCGGTCGAACCGTCGAAGCAGGCCCAGTCGAACACGGCTTGGCATACGTGATCAGCCAGGCTTCGCAAGATCCCGTCACGGGGAGGATTGTCGATCACCCTGATCGCGGCTGTGCACAACGCGCCCTTGTCGACGTCGTCACTGCGTAACGCGTGGTGAGCCAACGACATGAGTTCGCGGGCGTGGTCACCCTCGAAGTCCATAAAACTCCTTGCCCATCATCGATTCTCAGCCCTGTGCCGTCAGGTGTGCTGTCGATCAGCCGAGATAAAGCTAGCCGAGCAACCAACACGTGCCGGCCACGGTGAGGTCACAGAGCGACATCGGAAGTCGCGCAACAGACGACGCGCAGTCGTACGGTAAGACCATGTCTGACGACGTTGCGCTGCCGAACACATCCATCGGACAACTGCGATGAACGCGACCGAGTGGATCGCCCAGAACCACACCTTGATCAGCAGGCGTGGCCACAGCATCGCCTACCGACGGAGCGGCACCGGCCCGACCGTGCTTCTGCTGCATGGGTTTCCGACCTGGTCCTACGACTACGCCGAGTTGGCCGACGACCTGTCCGCTGACCACGACGTGCTCACCTTCGACTTTCTCGGCTACGGCGCCTCGGACAAGCCCGATCACTATCGGTATTCGGTGACCGAATCCGCCGACACCGTCGAAGATCTCGTCGCGCACCTCGCCGTCACGTCCGTGCGCCTCGTCGTTCACGACTACGGCGGCATCGTCGGGCAGGAACTCGTCGATCGCGCCAACCACGGCCGATTGCCCTTCGCGATCGACGACGTCACGATCCTGAACAGCGGCATCGTCTACAGCGCCTACCGGCCCACCCGGATGCAGAAATTGCTCATCCTGCCGGTGATCGGCAAGCTGCTGGCCGGCCAGGTCAGTGCCGGCCGGATCCGCTCCGCGCTGGATGCGATCCGCGGAACCCCGTTGAGCGACAACGAGTTCGACGATCTCTGGCTGGGCATGTCCAAGGACGACGGACACAAACGGTCGCACCTGTTGATCAAGTACAACACCGAGCGGGCGACCCACCATGAGCGATGGGAGGCGGCGCTGGCCGCCTGGCCGGGTCCGCTACATCTGGTCTGGGGACTCGACGACCCCGTGTCGGGCCACCACGTTCTCGAGCAGGCGGTGAAGGTCCTGCCGCGTGCGGTGGTGACCGAGTTGCCCGGGGTCGGCCACTACCCGTCGTCGGAAGCGCCGCGAGCGGTGGCCGCAGCGGTGCGCAACCGCCGTTAGCGCCCCGTTTCCTGCAGCTTGGTGACCAGAAAGAACGGCACCGCCACGAACAGCGTGCCGCCGATGAGGTTACCGAGCGTCGTGATCGCGATGTTGGTCAGCAGACCGTGTGCACCCAGACCCCACGTCAACGCCGTGTGCGGCGCCTCGGGATGAAATGCCGAGAGTAGCAACGGCAGTCCGAGGAAGCCGATGTTCGCAATGACGTGCTGGGTGGCTCCGCTCACGAACGCGAATGGCCCGTAGAAGGCGAATCCCATGCGGGCGACGTCGGTTCGGGCCTTGAAGAACAGGCACATCGAGGTCTGCAGGAACCAGGTGCACACCACGGCCAGCAGGATCGCGGTCAGGGTCGGTTGTGATGTCTTGGCGGCCGCCACGACTGCGGCGCGTTGGGCGAACGCACCCAGGTACGGGCCGCCGGCTGCGGCGCAGACGGCCACGAAAGTCAGTGCGCCGACGCAGTTTCCGATCATTCCGATCACCAGCAGGCGCAGATAACCGATCAGCGTCAGCCGTCGCTGCAGCAGGGCTATCGCGCCCGCTGCCATGTCGGCGGTGATCAGCGACATGCCTGACACCAGGATCAGTGCGAACGACATTCCGAACGCCAACCCCATCAGCAGGCTCGCGATACCCGGCGTCGACACTCCGGTGCTTGCCACCAGCGACAGCAACACCCCGAATGCGACCATGGCACCGCCGACCAGTGACCGCACCAGGAAACTCCAAGGATGCGCAGCCTTTTCGATGGCTGAGTCAGCGACTCGCGTCGTCATCTCGCCGATCGTGAACAGCTCGAACGGATCACGGACGTTTGGTGCATCGGACGTCGAGGTCGGCGGCTCGGCGCCGTTGACAGTGAGGGTGGTCACGGACACGGTTGTCTCCCGGTGAGTTGTTGTCATCAGCGGCCGGTGCGCAGTTCCCAGCGGAGCTGGGCCTCTGAGGGGGATTGCACCGGTATGAATGCGGCTTCGCGGAATCGGCGGCTGGCGTCGGTGCGGCGCGCGTATCCCTTGCCGCCGGCGGTGCGGATTTCCAGGGCTGCTGCGGTGCTGACGGTGTCGGCTGCGGCCAACCGCAGCGTCAGCAGATCGTGCTTCGTGGGCGTGCTCGGGCCGCCGACAGCGGCGGCGAATGCCGTCACCTGGGCTTCGATGTCAGCCAATTCAGCTGTCAACGAACCGAATTCGGCCTCGAACGCAGAGTTGACCCCGCTGAGGCTGGGCTCGACCTCGTCGAGGCACCGCCGTGCCAGACCGACACACATCGCCGACTGCAGCACCAGAAACGTCGGGCGGACGCGGCTGAGGAACTCGTCGACGTCGCGGCTCAGAATCTGGTTCTCGCTGATGAAGACGTCGTCGAGTTTCAGGAAGGACGACGCCGTGCTGCCGAGCGCGAGCAGCTCGAAGTGGTTGCCGATCGTGACGCCGTCGGTGGCCAATGGCAGTGCGACCACCAGCTTTTCGCCGGACTCGGTTTGCGCTGCGGTCACCATGATCGAATCGGGATACAGGTTGCTGGCCCAGCGCAACGTGCCGCCGAGCCGGTAGCCGCCGTCCGTCGGCGTCGCGGCCAGTTCGATCGAGCCGCAGCCCGCGGCATCCTTGAAGGCCGAGGCCATACCCGTGACACCCAGCGGGCCGCTGCCGGTCAGATCGGCGACCGCGCTGAGCGACCACGGTGTGGCCGCCGCGGACAAATACTCGACCGTCATGCGGTGTGCCCACACCGAGAAGGCCGTCGACAAGCAGTGCCCCGCGACTTCGGCTATCACCGCGGCCATCTGCGGCAGCGCACCCTCGTTGTTGGCGGGTGCTCCGAGTGCGAGCAACCCGCTACTGGCCAGCAAGGCCAGGTTGCCGCGCGTGTCGCGGTCACCCTCGTCTAAATCTGTTGCACTGCGGGCGATCTCGTCGAGGATGTGGGGCGCCAGGATTGCGGCCCGCGGCTCCGTCAGCTCGGTGGTCATCTCGGTCCTCGCCTCCGCTTATTCGACGGTCAGGGTGGAGTCGACCGTCGCCGGTCGCCGCAACGTGTTGACCACGGGGGACCAGTGAATGGCGTTGTCGTGGATCTCCTGCAGCACGTCGGCGCCCGCGTCGCCGGCCAGCACGACTTGGCTGCGGACAGCGGTGAATCCGGGGACCTTGTCGTCGGGAGTGTCACCGACGCCCCACACCGCCGAGATGTCGATGTCACCTTCCATGGCGACCTCGATCTTGGTCAGCGTCACGCCGCGGTGGGTCGCGTTGGCCAGCAGGCCGACCGCGATGCAAGAACCCAGCGCTGCCAGGACGGTTTCCGACGGGTTGGGTGCGGCGTCGTCGCCCAGCAGCGCCGGCGGTTCGCCGACCAGCATCGGCGCCAGGTCACGAACGTAGGTGAGATTGCGAAAGTTGGATTCGCACACCGTCTTTGCCTTGAGGGTCTTCTTGCCGGTGGTCGGGTCGGCTTTGGCGTTACAGGAAAGACGATCGAGCCCGGCGGCGTCGATCGTGATGGCTTGGCCAGAGAAGGTGGTCATGGGTGCCGGCTCCTTGAAGTTCGTCGATGATGCCCACACGCTGACATAGACAGACCAATCTGTCTATCAGGACGTGGCCCGGGTGTGCGGGTAACCGGGCGGCCTGCCGCTAGCGCCGACGGCGCACCCGAGGTCGCCTGCACCGGGTGGCAATGAGCTCGACCTGCGGGTTTACCCGGTGATGGTGGGCGAGCTCAGCGCCAGGTGTTGTCGCTGTTCGCACCACGGCCGATGAGCGGTCCGCGCCGTCGGCGATGGAATCGTGGTGATTCGAACGCTGCGGCCTCAGGGCCGAGCGGCGCGTGCCCGGGCTATCGCGTCGTCGGCAAGGTCGCGGCCGAACCGGATCGGCTCGACGGACTGCTCGACTTTGGACGCCACCAGGGCGCCGTCGTACAGCAGCTGGATCTGTCGGGCCAACGGCTCTGGCCGACGGATGCCGGCCGCTTTGAGCAGTCCGTCCAGTGTGGATCGAACCCATTGCCGGTGTTCGTCGATGGGCTCGAAACGGACCCCGGGGAATTCGGATGCCGCGCTGGTGTAGAGGCAACCGGGGAAGTCGTGTCTCAAGCCTTTGGCGTGCGCCAAGTCGAAGAACGTCAGTGCTTGCGCGACGGGATCGTCGACGCCCTCGACCGCCTGCGCGAATCGATGACGATCAGCGAGGTCCAGTTCGGCCAGGTAGGCGATCACCAGTGCGTCTTTGGAGCCGAAAGCGCTGTAGAGACTGGCCTTGGCGCAGTCGGCTTCGCGCAGGATCCGGTCGATGCCGATGGCGCGAATCCCGAATCTGCCGAACAGGTCCGTTGCCGCCGCGAGCAGGCGATCGGCTGGCCGCGGAGATCTGGCTCGGTCGACGACGGCCGCGTCCGTCTCGTCGCCCGCGGTCTGCATGAGAGCCAAATTTAGCAGAACAGACAGAGGGGTCTGTCCGGACGCAACTAATCAGCGGCGACGATCTTCGCGATCTGCTCGCCGACCGCTGCGCGAATCTCGGAGTCGTCGAGATCCTGCAGCCCGAACGCGACCCGCAACGTCGGCCCCAGCAGACCCCATCCCACCTGCAGTGCCATGCCGTGCGCGGCCAGCAGTCGCGCCGTCCTGTCATCGGTGTGCCCGGCCTGCACCTGTTTGAGGAACGCCTCCATGCCCGGGAAGCGCTGCTGGAGCTCCTCCACGGGAAAGCCGTCGAGGGTGGAGCGGACCATCACCCGCGCCTGGAATTCGTAGGCGGCTTCCAGCTGTGCCGGCGAGGCCCCGGATGCGCGCAGGGCGGCGGCGGAGTCGGCGAGATGTTGCAGTGTCGCACCCAGGAGTTGCCGTTTGCTGCCGAAATGGCGATGCAAGAGGCCGTGGTTGACGCCGGCCCGAGCCGCGACCTCACGTATCGACGTTGCGGCTGGGCCCTTCTCGGCGAACAACGTGCTGGCCGCTTCCAGGACTGCCGCGCTGACCTCGTCTTTGCCCATTGGCTTCGCCGTGGTCGAAACCGTTGCTTCCGCTGTAGCCATCTGTGTACGTTAACCGATATCGATCGGTGTAGACAGCCGCCTACACCCAAAAACTCGAAGAGGGAGCAGTAATGAGTAGTGACCTACGCGTGGTGAAGCTGGGCGAGAACATCGGGGCACGCATCGATGGGGTGCACCTGGGTGCTGTCGGTGCCGAGACCGCCGAGGCAATCAATCAGGCGCTGGTCGCTCACAAGGTGATCTTCTTCCGCGGCCAGACGCACCTCGACGACGACTCGCACTACGAATTCGCCGAAAGCCTCGGCGTGCCCACCACCCCGCACCCGACGCTGAAGTTCGAGGGCAGCCGCGTCATGCGCCTGGAGGCCATCGGCGGCGGCGGCGCCAACCAGTGGCACACCGATGTCACGTTCGTCGACCGTCCGCCGAAGGCTTCGATTCTGCGTGCCGTCGAGTTGCCGCCGTATGGGGGCACGACCACCTGGGCCTCCACCGTTGCCGCCTATCAACAGCTCGCGCAGCCGCTCAAGGACCTCGCGGAAAACCTGTGGGCCGTGCACGACAACGCCTTCGACTACGCCCAGATCGACCCGGCCAAGCTGGCGGCGGCCGAAGCCGACCCCGAGGCCATTCTGAAGTACGCGTCCCAATTCCACTCGACTCACTACGAGACGCAGCACCCGGTGGTCCGGGTGCACCCGGAATCGGGCGAGAAGTCCTTGCTGCTGGGCTCGTTCGCCAAGGCTTTCGTCGGGCTCAACGGTGCCGAGTTCCAGTCCCTGTACAGGATTTTCCAGGATCGAATCACGTGGCTGGAGAACACCATTCGGTGGAATTGGGAGCTCGGTGACGTGGCAATCTGGGACAACCGGTCAACGCAGCACTACGCCGTGTCCGATTTCGGCAACCAGCCTCGCGAGGTGCGCAGGATCACCCTCGCCGGCGACATTCCGGTCAGCGTGCACGGAGAGCGCAGCCGCGTGGTGGCCGGCGACGCCAGTGACTACTCGATCGTCGACACTCCCAAACGGCTTGTCGCATAACTGAGTCCGCAGACGCGTGCGCCGCCGAGAGTGCAGCTAGCGAGATGTTTCCCGAGAAGGGCTCTCGCTAGTTGCACTTTCGCGAGTCGAGTCGAGTCGGTTGCTCCTGCAGCGATGAGAGGATGACCTGATGGGATTGCTCGACCAGAAGACCGCGGTCGTCACCGGCGCCAACTCCGGCATCGGGCTGGCCACCGCGGAGCGGTTCATCGCCGAGGGCGCCGAACGGGTCTTCATCACCGGCCGTCGCGAGCCCGAACTGAGCGCCGCTGCAACCCAACTGGGTCCGCACGCGGTCCCGGTTCCCGGTGACGTCGGAGCACCCGGCGACCTAGACCGGCTCTACGCCGAAGTCGCCGCTGCCGGCCGGGGGCTGGACATCGTGGTGGCCAACGCGGGGACGACGAGGGTCGCGCGACTGGGCGCGATCAGCGACGACGATCTCGACGCCCTGCTGACGACCAACGTCAAAGGCGTCGTCTACACCGTGCAGAAGGCGCTGCCGTTGCTCAACGACGGCGCGTCGATCATCCTGATCGGTTCGACCACGGCCGACCGCGGGCGCCCGGGGCTGAGCATCTATGCCGCGTCCAAAGCCGCCGTCCGATCACTGGCGCGCACCTGGGCCAATGAGCTCGCCGACCGCGGCATCCGGGTCAATGTCCTCGTCGCCGGGTCGACCGCCACCCCGGGCAGCGACAATCTGGCCGCGCAGACCAACCCGAACCTCACGGTCGAGGAATTCCGCGCCGGCCGCATCTCGACGATCCCGCTGGGCCGTTTCGCCGAACCCGTCGAGATCGCCAACGCCGCGGTGTTCTTGGCCAGCGACCTGTCCAGCTTCACCACCGGTTCGACGATCGACGCCGACGGCGGCTTCAATCAGGTCTGACCCGAAAATGTTATTGGGCAAGTAGATTGACGACACCGGAGAACACTGCCGGTAACGCCGCGGCGGCCGGGACGATACGTGACCGGGCCGGACCATAGCCGCTGGCGTGAAGTAGGGCGGCCGTCAGCATCCGGTAGCGCCGCGTCAGGTGACGCCACCTTCGGTCGTAGTCGCCCGGTCGCCCGGCGAGTACGCATTCCACCAAGGCCTCGGCCGCGCCGAAGGCCAAGCCGAGTCCCTCGCCGGTGAGTGCATCGACGTAACCGGCGGCATCGCCGACAAGCAGCACCCGGCCGGCCGTCCGGCTCGAAACCTTCTGCCGCAGCGGGCCGGCGGCCCGATCCGGCTCGTGCGGCCGACCGTCGATGCGGGCCCGCAGCTCGGGGAATTCGTCGAGGTGACAGTCGAATCCGCCACGGCGCGAGCTGAGCAGCGCCACCCCGACGCAGTCATCGGCGACCGGTGTCACGTAGGCCTCGGCGCCGTCGGCCCAGTGCACCTCGACGTGATCGGACCACGGCGCGGTCTGCACGTGGCGGCGGATCCCCCAGCGGCGCGGGCCGGGGCTGGTCTGCTCCAGCCCCAGCGATTTGCGGATGGGGGAGTGCAGGCCGTCCGCCGCGGCGAGATAGCGCGCGTGCCAACGCCCGGCGTGAACCCCGCCGGCGTCCTGGCTGATTTCGCGTACCTCGTCGCAGACGATGTCGACACCGGCTTCGACCGCCGCGTCGATCAGGGCGCTGTGCAACACCGTTCGGCGCACCCCGCGGCCGGCACCGCCTTTGAATTGCGCGTCGACGTGGTGGTCGCGGTCCCGGTAGCTGATGCCGCGGATCGGCTTGCCGATCGGCTGCACATCGAGTCTCTGCAAGTGACGCAGGGTATGCGGCATCAAACCCTCACCGCACGCCTTGTCGATGGGCCCGCGGCGTCGCTCGGCGACCACCACGTTCAATCCCGCTCGCGCACCGTGGATCGCGGTGGCCAGTCCGGCCGGCCCGCCACCGACCACCAGGAGATCAATCACGAAAGGCTCGCCAACGCGGCGTTCTCGACCCTGATCCGCTTACTGAGCAGCCAGCCGTTGAGCATCGAAAAAACCAGTGCGGTAACCCATCCGGTGTGTACGAGCGGCAGTGCCGCACCCTCGGCAATGACGGCCACGTAGTTCGGATGGGGTATCAGCCGGTAGGGGCCGCCGGTGATGCGTGCGGCACCCGGAATCACGATGACGCGGGTGTTCCACTGATAGTCCAGGGTCGTGATGCACCACCAGCGCAACGCCTGCGCCGCCAGAACCACGACGAACATCGACCAACCCAGAGTTGGAATGAAGTGGCGGTGCAACACAACCGGCTCGACCAGGCAGCCGACCAGCAGGCTGAAATGCAGCGCCACCATGGCCGGGTAGTGCCCGGCGCCGAATTCGACGCCGCCATGTGAGGTGCTGACGGCGCGATTACGTTCGGCCACACGGACTTCGAACAGCCGCTCGAACGCGACCGCGCCGACGAGCAACGCATACCAGATCATCATCACCGCCAGCGCAGCATGACGAGCTCGGAGCAGAACCCGGGGCCCATCGCCAGCATGATGCCGGGGCTGCCGGCGGGTGGCTGTTTGGCGATCGTGTCGCGGAAGACGTGCAACACCGACGACGAGGAAAGATTGCCGACCTCAGCCAGCGATCGCCACGTCAATTCCAATGCGTCGTTGCGCAATCCGAGCGATGAGACGATCGCTTCGATGACCTTGGGGCCGCCCGGATGGCTCACCCAGGCACCGATATCGCTGATCTCGACGCCGTAGGCGTTGAGTAAGCCCGCGACGTCGTCGGCCAGATACTGCTCCACGACATTGGCGACGTCTGGGGAGAGGATCAGTCCGAACCCGGTGGAGCCGATCTTCCAGCCCATGGTGTCGCGTGAATCCGGGTAGAGGTGACTGCGCGAGCCGAGGACCTCGGGACCGCGAGCGCCGATCTGCTCGGCCCGGCGTTCACCGACCGCAACGACGGCGGCCGCGCCGTCGCCGAACAACGACGTGCCGACCAGCGACGCCAACGACGGGGTGGTGGCCGGGAACGTGAGCGAGCACAGCTCCACCGACAGCAGCACCGCGACGTCGTCGGGTGCGCCGCGCAGGTAGTCGTTGAGGCGACCGACGCCCGCAGCGCCGGCAACGCAGCCGAGGCCGAACATCGGAACCCGTCGTACATCGGGACGAAGGCCCAGCCGAGTGGCGATGCGCGCTCCAGCGATGGCACCGCGAGGCCGGTGACGGTGGTCGACATCACCACGTCGACGTCCTCGGGCCGCAGGCCGGCCTCGTCGAGTGCGGCGGACAGGGCCGCGCACCCCAGCTGTACGGCGTTCTCGATCCAGATGTCGTTGGCGCGACCGAAGTCGGTCAACCCGGCGTACTCCTCGAGCGGCAGAACCAGGTAGCGGCTGTCGACCTTCGAACTCGCGTGGAACTTGCGCAGCAACTCGCCGTGACCCTCGAACGCCGGCAGCTTGGAGAGCATCTCGGTGATCTCGCTCTGCTCGTAGCGATGTTCGGGCAGCGCGCCCTGAACGCCGGCGATCACGCTGCCGGCCCGGTGGTCCTGAAAAACTCTGCCGCTCAGATCTGCGCTCACTTCTCTGCCCCTTGGTTAGACGACTGGCGTGCCGGCAACGCTGCCGCTGGTGAAGCTGGGAGCTGTCGCGACAACTGTGCCGCGTCAGCCAGGCTTTCGCTCATTCCGAATTGGCCGTGCAGGTGCATCAACACCACCGATGTCCGCAGTGATTCCGGGCGGCGAGGGGGATGTTCGCCTGACATTTTATTGGTAGGTAGCGCAATCATAGGGCCGCCCGTTCCCTCGACATCAACAGCGGATGACTTTTGTCAACGACTGATGACATGAACATACGCGTGGCTCGCGATGTAGTCAACGCCGGATGACATAGAGTTGGTGAGCAATGACAAGGCGACCGCGCAATGCCGCGCAGACCAGGGCCGACATCCTGGACTGCGCGCGACGCCGATTCGCCACCGACGGGTACGACCGGACGACGCTGCGGGCGATCGCGTCAGATGTCGGTGTGGACGCCGCGCTGATCACCCGGTATTTCGGCAGCAAGCAGGATCTGTTCGCGACGGCGACCGACTTCGCCATCGAGCTTCCCGATCTCTCCGATGCCGCGCCCGAGGACATCGCCGACATGTTGTTGCCGCGGTACTTCGCGGTCTGGGAAGACGACCACTCGTTTCTGGCTCTGCTGCAGGCGGCGATGTCCAGTCGGGTAGCCGCGGACAAACTCAACGCAACTCTCGCCCGCCATGTCGCGCCGGTGCTGAAGGCTGCCACTCCCGATCACGATCAACAGCGCATCGCGTTGACGGACGCCTTCGTGATCGGGCTGGCCGCGACCCGGTCCGTGCTGGGCAACGTGCCGGCAGCCGAGCTCACCCGAGATGAGTTGCGGCAGTGGGCCGCTCCGGTGTTCCGGCGTCTGCTGGTGGGGCCGGCACCGGCATGACGGTCGTCAGGCCCCGCAATGCCGCGCAGACGCGCGAGGACATCCTGTCGGCCGCCCGCCGGCGGTTCGGATCTGCGGGTTACGAGCGGACCACGCTGCGGGCGGTCGCCGCCGACGTGGGTGTGGACGCGGCCCTGGTCATCCGGTACTTCGGCAGTAAGCAGGACCTGTTCGCAGCGGCCGCGGACTTCGAGATCGATCTACCGGATCTGACGGACGTGGACCCCGACGACGTTGCTCTCATCTTGCTGCCGCGATTCTTCGCGGTGTGGGAGGAGGACGAGACATTCCTGGCATTGCTGCGAGCCGCGATGACCAGTCCGCTTGCTGCCGAGACCTTGCGGCGGGTGTTCGCCGAACAGGTGGCGCCCAAGCTGATCACCGCGACCCCGGACAACCCCGTGCAGCGGATCGGTCTGATGGGTGCATTCGTGATCGGTCTGGCGATCACGCGGTACGTGCTGGTCAATCCGCCGATCGCCGATCTCAGCCGCGCGGAGCTCAGCCGCTGGGCTGCTCCGATCATCCGACAGCTCCTGGTGGGTCCGGCGCCGCACGAGCACATGACCCGCTGAGAAACGAGACTGTTAGTCTCTGTTTGAGACGTATCGTCTCAATGCACCGAATCCGCTGGAGGGAGGTGCCTCGTGGCCCACACGCTGACCGAGTCGCGCCGGGACGACGATTTCGCGCTGTCCGGCCTGTCCGCTCGAGCCAGAGTCTGGCTACTCACCGTCGCCTGTTTCGGCGTGCTGCTGGTCATTGCGTCGATGGTGGCGCTGAACACGGCGTTGCCCGACATCGCGATCGCCACCTCGGCCACTCAGACCCAACTCACCTGGGTCGTCGACAGTTACACCCTGGTCCTTGCCTGCCTGCTGTTACCGGCCGGCGCACTGGGAGACCGCTACGGACGGCGGGGTGCGATGTTGGTCGGCCTGGCCATCTTCAGCGCGGCATCTGCAGTGCCGGCCGTCCTGTCGGATCCGATGATCGTCATCGTCTCGCGGGGGGCGGCCGGTGCGGGCGCGGCACTGATCATGCCCGCCACACTGTCGTTGATCACCGCTGCTTATCCAAAGGATCAGCGCAACAAGGCAGTCGGCATCTGGGCCGGCGTGGCCGGGTCGGGCGCGGTCATCGGGATGCTCGGCTCCGGTGGCCTACTGGCCTTCTGGTCGTGGCACTCGATCTTCTGGGCGTTCGCGGGTGCGGCGCTGACGATCTTCCTGCTGACGCTGACCATCGCGAGTTCGCGTGATCCCGAGGCGCATCCGCTGGACTGGCGGGGCGCGGTCGTCATCGGCGGCGCGGTCGCGACGCTTGTCTTCGGCATCCTCGATGCGCCCGCCCGTGGCTGGACGCATCCGCTGGTGCTGACCAGCATCGGTGTCGGGCTGATACTCAGCCTGGCTTTCGGCTTCGTCGAAGTGCGGCAACGTTATCCGCTGCTGGATGTGCGGCTGTTCGCGGTTCCGGCGTTCGCCACCGGCGCGGCCACCATCACAGTCTTCTTCCTGTCGATGTTCGGCTACATGTTCCTGCTCATGCAGTACATGCAGTTGATCCTCGGCTACAGCCCGAACAAGACGGCGATTGCACTGACCCCGATCATGGGCCCGATGCTGCTGCTGTCGGTGCTGTCGTTCTGGTATCTGCCCCGATTGGGCCTGCGGGTGGTGGTGTTCAGCGGATTGATGCTGATTGCGACCGGGTCGCTGTGCATGCTCGGTATCACCGCGGGTTCGCCCTACTGGCGGGCAGCGTGGCCGATGCTGGTGATGAGCGTCGGTATCGGATTGTGCACCGCGCCAACGACATCGGTGATCATGGCGACCGCTCCCGACGACAAGCAGGGCGTCGCGTCGGCGGTCAACGACGCCAGTCGGGAGATCGGTGCCGCGTTGGGGATCGCGCTGGCCGGATCGATGCTGGCCGCGCAGTACGCGAAGACGTTGGCTCCCAACCTGATCGGTTTTCCCAAATCCGTCGGCGACGCCGCCTCGACCTCGCTGGGCCAGGCGCTGGAAGTGTCGCGACGGCTCGGGCCCGCAGGGACCCGACTTGCCGAAGTCAGCAAAGTGGCCTTCATCGACGCCATGCATTCATCGCTATTGGTGCTGGGCCTGCTGGTCGCCGTCAGCGCGGTGCTGATCGGCCTGTGGGCGCCGGGCCGCGACGATCAACAACTCCGACCGGTGCGACGGCTCCTGGCGCGTCGACGCCCGAGGTAGTCGCCGCAACCCTGTGCTCCCGTTTGCAGGCTGTGGGAGGCGGTTGTCCGCAGACGCCGCGATTGCAGCAGTGCGTCATTCCTTCGCGAGGCCGTTGATCAGCGAAAACGTTGAGCGTCCAGGCCAATTGCGATCAGGCTGATTTACACAGCTGTCTTTCAGGGACGCCGTCGCTAGGCTCCAAATCCCATAGCTGGCGAGAACGTCCAGCGCCCCGAGCGGCCCATGGCGCGCGACGGCGAACCCCACGAATCCGACACCAGGAGGCGGCTATGACTGAGCCCGCGCCCCCGCCAAAGCGCCGCGGCAGGCTGCCGTTTTCCATATCGAGGCTGAACGCCCTCGGGGTCGTCGCGATCCTTGCCGCGGCCGGCCTGCTCGGCTTTCACAACCTGCACCGCGACGCCTCGCCCAATCAGATCCTCAACGTGTCCTACGACCCGACCCGCGAGCTGTACGCCGCGATCGACAAGACATTCGTCGAGGAGTTCCGCAAAAAGACCGGCGTCACCGTGCAGGTCAAGCAGTCGCATGGCGGTTCGGGCCGGCAGGCCGCCGAAGTCATCAAGGGCCACGAGAAGGCAAGCGTCGTCTCGCTGGCATTGCCCAGCGACGTCGATGCGCTGCGCAAGCGCGGCTTGATCGCCAACAACTGGCAGGACCGGCTGCCGAATCACTCCGTCCCGTACACCTCGACGATCGTCTTCGTCGTCGAGAAAGACAATCCGCGTGGTATCCACGACTGGCCGGATCTGATCAAAGACGGCGTCGACATCATCAGTCCGAACCCCCGCACCTCGGGCAACGGGAAGCTCAGCGTCCTCGCGGCCTGGGGGTCGGTGACCACTCGCGGCGGCAGCGAGCAGGAGGCCACCGACTATGTCAGGGCGTTGCTGAGCCATGTCAAGGTCGCTGACAGCGGAGCCCGAGGCGCCGCCACCACCTTCTCCACCGAGAAGATCGGCGATGTCCATTTGACGTGGGAGAACGAAGCCCTACGAGAAGTGGCGGAGAACAAAGACCAATTCGAGATCATCTATCCGCCGGTCAGCATCCTCGCCGAGCCGGCCGTCACCTGGGTCGACGCGAACCTCAAGGACAAGAAGCTGGCCTCCTACGCCAAGTCCTATCTGGAGTATCTCTACACCGACGAGGCTCAGGAGAAAGTCGCCCAGTACGGCTACCGCCCACTGCAGCCGGACATCCTGGCCAAGCACGCGGATCGGCTGCCACCCATCAATTTGTTCCCCATCACCGCGGTCGCCAAGAGTTGGTACGACGCGCAGGAGAAGTTCTTCGGCAGTAACGGCATCTACGACGTGGTCTCCTCGCCTCCGGCCCGGGTCGCGTCCGCGCTCACGCGGTGAAAGGCGGCGAGTCAATGAGCATCATTACCGACAATCTGAAGAAGCTGAACTACGACGGCACAAAGGCCCGCCGCGACCTGATCGCCGGGCTCACCGTCGCGGCGGTGTCGCTGCCTCAGGGCATCACCTACGCGTTGGTCGCCGGGGTCGACCCGAAGTTCGGCGTGTACTCGTCGATCGTGGTGACCTTCGTCGCGTCGGTTTTCCAATCGTCCTCGCATCTGGTGAACGGCCCGACCAGCGCGATATCGCTGTTGGTGTTCAGTTCGCTGGCGTTCATCGACCAGGAAAACCGGACGGTCTTGTTCGAAGCGTTGTTCCTGCTCGGCGTTCTGGTCGGCACCTTCCAGATTTTGATCGCGGTATTCAAGCTCGGTGATCTGACCCGATATATCTCCGAATCGGTGATCCTCGGCTTCATCCTGTCCGCGGCCGTGCTGATCGCGCTGGGCCAACTCGGCAATGCGCTGGGAGTCAAAGACCAGGGCAACGGCCGGCAGTCGGTGCTGAAGCGCACTTACCTCACGCTGTTCCACGGCGAGCATTTCAACTACCGCGCGTTGGTCATCAGCGTCGCGACCATCGTCCTCGCGGTCGTGCTGCGACGGCTGGTCAAGCGATTCGGCCTGCCCCAGATCGACCTGCTGGCAACGCTGATCGGCGCGGCCGCCATTGCCTACCTGGCCGGATGGGCGACCGAGGATCACACCGGTAAGACCGCGATCACCCTGACGGCGAAGATTCCCCAGAGCCTGCCGCATCCGCACATCCCGTCGGTCCAACTCAACGAGGTAACCCAGTTGGCACCGGGCGCGCTGGCCATCGCCTTCATCGGCCTGCTCGAGGCGCTGTCGATCGCCAAGGCCATTGCCTACGAGAGCGGCCAGAAGATCGACTACAACCGGCAGATCATCGCCGAAGGTCTGGGAAACCTCACCGGCGGATTCTTCCAAGCCGTCCCGGGTTCGGGATCGGTGACGCGTTCACCGATCAACTACCAGGCGGGCGCGGTGACCAGATTCTCCGGTGTCATCGCCTCCATCGGCGTCGCGATCATCGTGCTGCTGTTCGCGCCGCTCCTGCACTACATGCCCCGGGCCGCGCTGGCCGGGCTGCTGCTGATCACCGCGGCACGGTTGATCGACGTCAAGCGAATCAGCTACGCCATCAAGGCGTCACGCTACGACGCGGGCCTGGTGCTGATCACCGCACTCACCGGCGTGCTGGTGGACCTGGACACCGCCGTACTGCTCGGTGTGGCGCTGTCGATCCTGCTGTTCGTGCCGAGGGCGGCCAAGCTCAAGGCGCGGGAGTTGGTCGTGGCGCCGGAGCGGGTGGTTCGTGAGCGGGTGCCGTCCGATCCGTCCGATCCCTCGACGCTCATCTACGACTTCGAAGGTGAGCTGTTCTTCGGTGCCGCACCCGAACTCGAGAAATACCTCGACGAGCTCGGCGCGCGGATCAAAGCCGACAACATCAAGTATCTGGTGTTGCGGCTCAAGCGGGTGCGCCATCCGGATGCCGTCGTGATCCAGCGGATCGAGAAGTTCGTCCGCGATGAAACCGACCGCGGCGTGGTGGTGTTGCTGGCCGGCGTGCAGGCCGACTTGTGGACGCTGTTGACGAACATCGGTTTCGACAAGTGGTTCCCCTCCGATCGCGTCTTCCCGGAAGAGGAAGTGGAATTCTCCGCGACTCTGAAGGCAGTCCGGTACGCCCACGCCCTGCGCGGTTTCGACGAGGCGGGCGACAAGGTCCCAGACGAGGCTGTCGCGACCAACGGGGACGCCAAGCACTACTACTACCTGGTCTGATTCAGCGGGCGCCAGCGCAGAAGTAGGCTCGCCCAATGAGTTCCGATCGCCGGTACATCGTCGTCGGCGCGGGTGCGATCGGCGGGACCGTCGGTGGAGTGCTGACTCGGGCCGAGGTCCCGACGGTGTTGGTCGCCCGTGGTCGGCATGCGGAGACCTTGGCGGCCCGCGGTCTGACTCTGCGCACGCCGGACGGGATCTTTCACACGGCCGTCACCGCGGTGTCAGAGGCCGGACAATTGCGGCTGACGCCCGACGACGTACTGGTGTTCGCTACCAAAACCCAACAACTCGACGCGGCGCTGCAGCAATGGGTCGATCAGCCGGTGCACGGTCCGGACGGCGTCCTGGGCACCGCGGGTGATCTGTTGCCGGTGCTGACTGCACTCAATGGTGTTGTCGCAGAAGAGAAAGCGCTGCGCTACTTCAGTAGGGTCTTCGGCATTTGCGTCTGGCTGCCCGCCGTCCACCTGGAAGCCGGTGAGGTGATCGTCCGTTCGTGGCCGGTGGTCGGTCAGTTACACGTCGGGCGATGGCCGGCCGCGCTGCGCGATCCGGCCGACGACACGCTGCTGCGCGCGTTGGACACCGCGTGGACCGCGGCGGGAGTACGGATCAACGTCGTCGACGATGTCGCGCCGTGGAAATACAACAAGCTGCTGAGCAATCTCGGCAACGCCGTGGGTGCCCTGACCGCGGACGACAACGCCGGTTCCTTGGTGACGTCGCTGCGTGAGGAAGCTCACCACGTATTGGATTACGCGGGAATCGCTTTCGTGCCGTTCGAGGTATCGACCGCGGCGCGGGTCGACGGGCCGACACCCCGGTCGGTTCCGGGCGTCGACAGCGCGGCGAGCAACTCCACCTGGCAGTCGCTGAGTCGCAACACCGGTGACGTCGAGACCGACTTCCTCAACGGCGAGATCGTCCGCATCGCGCATCAGCACGGCATCGAGGCGCCGCTCAACGCCGCGTTGGCGCGGCTGGCGCGCGAAGCGGTGCTCGATGAGGTTGGGCCGGGCCACTATTCGGCTCAGAAGCTGGCCGAACTGGCGGGGCTGGCATGACCGACGGGCCCGACCCGCGGGCCCGATCAGAGCTGCAACGCCGACTCGGCACGGGCGACGCGGTTGTGGTCGGCCTGGGTTCGATGATCGGCGCCGGAATCTTCGCCGTTCTCGCGCCCGCCGCGGCGGCTGCCGGCAGCGCCCTGTTGATCGCTGTCGCGGCTGCGGCGATTCTGGCTTACTTCAACGCGACATCCACGGCTCGCTGCGCAGCCCGCCACCCGGAATCCGGCGGCGCGTACGTATACGGACGCCGGCAGCTCGGTGAGTTCTGGGGCTATCTCGCCGGCTGGGGCTTCGTCATCGGCAAGACGGCGTCGTGTGCGGCGATGGCGTTGGTCGTCGGACTCTACGCCTGGCCGGCGCACGCCCACGCGGTCGCAGTGGGCGCGGTAGTCGTCCTGACCGCGATCAACTACAGCGGCATTCGCAAATCACTGCTCGTGACGCGGGTCATCGTCGCGGTGGTGTTGGCAACGCTGGCCGGCGTCGCGTTCGTCTCGCTGACAGCTCCCCAGGCCGACTGGGGCCGAATCGCCCTGGGCGCCAACCCAAGTGCTTACGGAGTATTACAGGCAACGGGTCTGGTGTTCTTCGCGTTTGCCGGCTACGCGCGTATCGCGACGTTGGGTGAAGAGGTGCGTGACCCGGCTCGCACCATACCCCGCGCGATTCCCGTCGCGCTGGGTATCACGCTGGTCGTCTACGTGGTCGTCGCGATCGCAGTGCTCGCGGTGCTGGGCAGCTCGCGGCTGGCTCAGTCCGCCGCACCGATTGCCGACGCGGTGCGCGCCGCCGGCATGGCCGGGTGGGAGCCGGTCGTACGCTCGGTCGGGGTGCTGGCCGCATTGGGATCTTTGCTCTCGCTGATCCTCGGCGTATCGCGGACGACGTTCGCCATGTCGCGTGATCGCTATCTGCCGCAACAGCTGTCGGCTGTGCATCCCACCTTCGCGACGCCGTATCGTGCGGAGGTCGCCGTCGGCGTCGTCGTAGCGGTGCTGGCCGGCACCGCCGACGTCCGCGGTGCCATCGGGTTCTCGTCGTTCACTGTTCTCGCGTACTACGCGATCGCCAACGCCTCGGCGTGGACTCTCGGCACCAGGATCATCCCGGCACTCGGATTCGCCGGCTGCGTCGTCGTCGCCTTTGCACTTCCGTTCTCGTCGGTGGCGGCAGGCGTGGTCGCACTGCTCGGCGGCACGGTGGTCTACCTGCTGCGCGCAAGGTCTACCGGCGCTCCGACCATTTTTAGAAGATGAACCCCGCGAACGGCGATTCCGGCACCGCGAACAATCGGTCGGCCAGCGCGGTGTCGGCCGGATCGTCCGCGCGGGCCAAGCCGGCCAAAGTTAGATTCCGCCAGGTCGTTCCACCGAGCAGGACGGCGGCGAGCCCTTCGATGCCGATGCGAATCTGTGGAGGCCGGTCGGTACGTTCCGAGCCGTCGCCGCTGATACTCACCGTGATCGAGTTCTCCGGTATCAGCGGGTCTTCGACGGCGAGCGTGACAGCCACTTCGGCGTTGTATCGCCTTGTGGCCAGCACTTTTTCGGCATCGACGATGCGGAGCCAGGTCTCGTCCTGAGTCGCGGTCAGCCGCGCGGCCCGACGGTCGATCAGCAGTGCCGGCAGCGGGTCGTCGGCCGGAAGGATCCAGAACACCACCCGATCGATCAGGTCGAGTCCGAACAGGAAACGGAGCAGGCCGAGATAGCTGTCGGCGGTCGGCGCGAAGAGATCCTCCACCACGATGGTGCGCTGATTGCTGACGAACCACGTGTCGGTGTCGACCGGACGGTAGCGGACGAATCCCGTCTCAGCCCCGGCAGCTCCGCTGACGGCGACATACCAAGCGCCCGTACCAGATTCGGTACGCAGCTGCACACCTTGCCACCATTCGTCGGGCCGGTCGATGGTGCCCGGCCGCGACGGCCGGTTGTCGGCATAGATCCGCGGCAGCCTGTCCCATACGTCCGCGGGGTCCAGCAGGCGCACGGGATCTCCCGGCGCGACGCCCGGACGAAACGCTGCCCGCGCCGTCTGCACTTCCACCGTCTGTGCGAAGCTCGCGACCCCGTAGCCGTACCGCCCGTAGATGGTGGCCTCGGAGGCGCGCAGTGTCGCGACCGACTCGCCACGCGCGGCGACGTCGTGCAACTGGTGACGAACCAGATCGGTGGCGACGCCCCGGCGAGTGAACGACGGCAGCACGCCGATGTGCGTGACCGCCGCGTGGCCGACAGTGGCTCCGCCCGGAAGGGTGAGCCGACTGGTCACGGCGTCCGCGGTGCCGACGAGCTGGTCGCCGACGAATGCGCCGATCGTGCGCCCGGGTTCGAGCAGGCGACTGATCTGCCCGGGCGCGAGGTTGTTCAGCGGCGGAAACCCGATCATGGCTGCGCGGAACACGTTGGCGGCGGCGATCAGGTCGCTTTCGCTGTCGAGCACGCGAATCTCGGTGGTCACCCCGCCATCATGTCCCGTGAAGGTTCGCGCTGTCAGTTGCCCTGGCCGCCGCGACCGAGCTTGGCCAGATCGGGCAGCGGATCCTTGCCGTTGATCAACCAGTCGCCGAGGATGCGCGCCTTGTAGACCCGCGGATTGTGCGACGCCAAGGTGCGGGCGTTGCGCCAATGCCGGTCGAGGAGCAGATCTTCAGACACCCCCGAGGCGCCCAACGCATCGAAGACGGACGTGGTGCTCTGCAGTGCGGCACCGATGACGACCAACTGAGCCTGGGTGACGGCGACGTCGGCGTCGATCAAGGTCTGCCGACCGATCTCACCGGCAAGTCGGTCGGCGACGACTTGGTCGAGAGCGCGGGCCGCCTTCTCCAGAGCGGCTTGGGCGGCGAATGCGTCAGCCGACACCTGGCCGATCACCTGCAGCAGCTGAGCATCATCGGCAGGCACCGCGTTGAGCCCCTGAGGGTAGTTGCGGCGTCGCTGTTGCAGAGCGGCGCTGCCGTCCCGCAGCGCGGCCCGGGCGATTCCGGTCAGCACCGACAGCATGGCGATCTGATAGAACTGCGGCTGGTAGGCGAACCGCTCGGCGACCGGGAACACGTCGCCGCGATCCGCCCGCACCCGAACGTAATTGGCCGAACCGCTGGCCGTCGTGCGTTGCCCGAAACCGGTCCAGTCGTCGGTCAGGGTGACCCCGGGATCATCGGATCGAACCAGCGCGGTCCACAGCTGACCGTCGTCGCCGCGGCCGATGACGTCGAGCCAGTCGGCGTAGAGACTGCCGGTGGCGTAGAACTTCGCTCCGGTCACCACCCAGTGGTCCGCCTCGGCGGTGACGGTCGAGGCGATGTTGGCCAGGGTGCCGTTGTGTGCCTCGGTCCAGCCGCCGCCGACGAATGCGCCGGCCAGAAAGCGTTTGATCCAGCTGTCGTTGGTGTCGGACACCGGTGCGTTGAGGCGGTCTTCGACGAACGCCAGATGGTTGCGCCAGATGTGCGACACGTTGGCGTCGGCCTCGCCGAGATCGGCGAGCAGTGCGAACGTCTGCTCCAGCGATGCCCCGAGTCCGCCGTGCTGCAACGGAATTCGCACAGCGCCCAAACCCGCGTCAATCAGCCACCGCACCTGCTCGTGCGGAAACACCCGGCCACGCTCGCGCTCGACGTTGCCTTCCGCGATGCGGTCGAAGATCGGCTGGAAGCGTGCGCTTAGCACATCGGCACTAGCGGTCGCGGCCCCCAAATACGTTTTGGCACCGGTCATCGCGACTCGTATCGGTTGAGCGGATGCTGAAGGCCCAGATGGTCGCGCAGCGTGGTGCCGGAGTATTCGTGTCGGAACAACCCGCGTTTGCGCAGCAGCGGCACGACCTGGTCGACGAAATCGTCGAATTGGCCCGGCAAGCCGGAGTCACCCAGTACGAAACCGTCGGAGGCGCGGCCGCTGAACCAGTCCTCGATCTCGTCGGCGATCTGCTCCGGTGTACCGGAAATGCCGGCACCCCAGCCATTGACGGTGCGATAGAGGAACTCTCGCACTGTCGGATTGCCGTCCTCGGCCAGCGCGCGGTAGCCGGCGAGTGCGGTCTGATGCGTCTGTGTGGTCTCGGGAAACGCCGACGCGGGCACCGGCCCGTCCAGGTCGGCATCGACAACGTCGACGTCGACCTCCAGCAGCCAGCCCGCCTGGTACTGCGGGCTGAAATACGCGTAGGCGCTGTCCTCGTGACGCCGGACCTCCGCTTCGGTGGATCCGACGATGAACCGCAGGGACGGTGTGATCAGCGGCGGCGTGCGCCGCCCTTCGCGGTGGGCGTCGTCGTGCACCTGCCGGTAGAACTCCTGGGCCCGAGCCATGGTGCCCTGGCCGGTGAATATCACCTCGGCGTGTCGCGCGGCGAATCGTCGGCCTGTCGGCGAGGAGCCGGCCTGGAACAGCACCGGTTGACCCTGCGGCGACCGCGCCGATCCGATCGGCCCGGCGACATCGAAATACTTCCCGTGATGGTCGGCAACGTGAATGTGGTTGAGGTCGTTGAAGATACCGCCGGCACGGTCTTCGACGATCGTGTCGTCGCTCCAGCCGTCCCACAGTTTTCGAACGACCTCGAGCGCCTCTTCGGCGATCTCGTAGCGTTCGTCATGGTCGATCACCCCGCGGGAGCTGAAATTGTCCGCTGCCGCGTGAGCGAAGCTGGTCACGAGATTCCAGCCGGCACGTCCGCCGCTGAGGTGATCCAAGGAGAGCAGCTGCCGGGCCAGCTGGTAGGGCGGCACCAAGGTGGCCGAGCCGGTGACGACGAGTCCGATCGACTCGGTGACCGAGGACAGCGCTGCCGTAGTGGTCAGCGGTTCGAAGTCCTCGGTGGTTTTGTAGGCCCACGTCGCCGGCGGACCGAAGTTCAACCCGTCGGCGAAGAACACCGCGTCGAAACCGCCGGCTTCGGCGGATTGAGCGCGGGCGATGAGCCGCTTCCGGACACCGGCGGGGGTGTTGTCGATGTCGGGGTGACGCCACGGACCGGCGGATCGGGTGTTGCCGAAAGCCAAAAGATGCAGTTCGCGTGGCACGCCCGGCAAAGCTACTCGACTCCGGCGGTGTCGCGGGTGGCCGCGGGTCGCCGGAAACAGCGCGGGTAGGCCGACCGATCGAGCAAGGCGTTGCGATAACGCCGCGAGTACCCGGCTTGTAATCCCGATGATTCCAACGGCGTCGCGCCTACCTGCTGCTGGCTTGCGTTGGCGCGAATTCGCACGTCAGCAGGCAGCGGTTGACGTCATTAGGGTTTGAGTTGAGTAGGCGTGCACGGTCTGGCACGGCAGGCGTGCCGGAATCGGCGAACGAGCCGGCGTGCTGAACACGTCGAATCTCGAATCCAGAAGAAGGGCAGGGCGCTATGGCTGATCCGTCGACGCCGATCCACCTCGCTGTGGCGCTGGACGGCGCGGGCTGGCACCCGGGCGCGTGGCGCGAACCCGACGCCCGCCCTGCCGAGCTCTTCGAGGCGGGTTATTGGGCCGACCTTGTCGCCGCGGCCGAACGGGGCCTGCTGGACTTCGTCACGATCGAGGATTCACTGGGCCTGCAGTCCGACAACCACTTCGAGCCCGACGACCGCACCGATCGGGTCCGCGGCCGGCTGGACGCCGCGCTGATCGCTGCCCGAATCGCACCGCGCAGCAGCAACATTGGACTGATCCCCACCGCGGCGGTCACCCAGACCGAGCCCTTCCACGTCTCCAAGTCGATCGCGACGCTGGACTACGTCAGCACCGGCCGAGCCGGTGTCCGCGTCCAGATATCGGCCCGGCATGACGTGGCAGATCATTTCGGGCGACGCCCGCTGCCGCGGCTCTCGACAGCGGACCTGGCGGATTCGGCAGTGCAGCAACAGGTCAACGACTACTTCGCCGAAGCCGCCGATTATGTCGAGGTGCTGCGCCGACTCTGGGACAGCTGGGAGGACGACGCCGAGATCCGCGACGTCAGCACCGGCCGGTTCATCGACCGCGACAAGCTGCACTACATCGACTTCGAGGGCCGCTGGTTTTCGGTGAAGGGGCCATCGATCACGCCGCGCCCGCCGCAGGGGCAGCCCGTGGTCGCAGCGCTCGCGCACAGTGCCCCCGGTTACGAACTCATCGCCGCCGGCGCCGACGTGGGTTTCGTGACACCGCACGACGCCACCGAGGCCTCGGAACTCGTCGCGGAAATCGGTGCGCTGCGCCGGGCCGCCGGACGCGAATCGGAAACGGTCCACGTCTTCGGCGAGGTGGTGGTGTTCCTCGACGAGGACGTGACCGCCGCGCAGGCGCGACGGCGTCGCCTCGACGACCTGGCCGAAGCCGAATACCGCAGCGACGCCTATATTTTCACCGGAACGCCCGGCGGGCTGGCCGACCTGCTGCAGGAGTGGCACGCCGCCGGTCTGACCGGATTCCGGTTGCGGCCCGCCGCGCTGCCTCACGACCTGCTGCAGATCACCGACGGACTGGTTCCCGAACTGCAGGGCCGGGGGTTGTTCCGCACCACCTATGAGGCCACCACGTTGCGCGGCCTACTCGGGTTGCCCCGCCCAGCCAACCGCTACGCCGTCGCGTGACCCCAGACGAAGGATCACCTCAATGACCAAGCCGATCAAGCAAATTCACCTTGCCGCGCATTTCCCCGGTGTCAACAACACCACGGTCTGGAGCGACCCGCAGGCCGGCAGTCATATCGACTTCAGTTCGTTCACCCGGTTCGCCCAGTCGGCGGAGCGGGGGAAGTTCGACTTCCTGTTCCTCGCCGAAGGCCTCCGGTTGCGCGAACAGAACGGGCACATCTATGACCTCGACGTGGTGGGGCGGCCCGACACCTTCACCGTTTTGGCCGCGCTGGCCGCGGTCACCGACCATCTCGGTCTGACCGGCACGATCAATTCGACGTTCAACGAGCCCTACGAAGTCGCCCGCCAGTTCGCCTCGCTGGACCACCTCTCGGGTGGGCGCGCCGCATGGAATGTCGTGACGTCCTGGGATGCGTTCACCGGCGAGAACTTCCGTCGCGGAGGCTTCCTGGCCGAGGATCAGCGTTACGAGCGAGCCCGGACGTTCCTGCAGACCACCAACGAACTGTTCGACTCGTGGGCCGGGGATGAGATCGTCGCGGACAAGGACACCGGGACGTTCCTGTCCACCCCGCATGCCGGCGAATTCGCGCATCGGGATGGACATTTCGACATCCGCGGCCGGTTCAACGTGCCGAGGAGCCCGCAGGGGCGCCCGGTGATCTTCCAGGCCGGGGATTCGGACCAGGGCCGCGATTTCGCGGCTTCGTCAGCCGATGCGATCTTCTCCCGACACAGCACCCTGGACGCCGGGCAGGCTTTCTATCACGATGTCAAAGGCCGACTGGCCCGTTACGGGCGACGCCACGAGGAGTTGCTCATCCTGCCGGCCGCGTCATTCGTCATCGGCGACACCGATGCCGAAGCCGAGGACCTCGCGCGCGAAGTCCGGTTGGCGCAGGTGTCACCCCAGACGGCGATCAAGTTTCTCGAACAACTCTGGAACCGTGACCTTTCCGATCACGACCCGGACGGACCACTGCCCAGCGTCGATCCCGTCGTCGGCGAGAACACGATCTCGCGCGGACGGGCCAGTGTCCGCATGTTCAGGGACTCGATCGCGATCGCCAACGACTGGCGCGCCAAGGCCGAGGCGGAGAACCTGACCAGTCGCGAATTGATCATCGAGGTACTGGGACGCCAATCTTTCATCGGCTCACCGCAAACCGTTGCGACGACGATTAACGAATTCGTGCAGACCGACGCCAGCGACGGGTTCATTCTCGTGCCGCACATCACCCCGGGTGGCCTGGATCCGTTCGTCGATCAGGTGGTACCGCTCCTGCAGGAACGCGGGGTGTTCCGAGAGGACTACGCCGGGACCACGCTGCGCGACCATCTCGGTCTGGCGCCGCTGTCGCACCCGGGTCGACGCCGCGATACGGGTAGCACGACCGGGGTGGCGTCCTGACGAACATGACGACACATCTCGGAGTTCTCGACCTCGTCCCGATCTCCTCGGGATCTACCGCCGCTCAGGCGTTGCGCAACAGCATCGACCTCGCTCAGCACGCCGAAAGCCTTGGCTACAGCCGTTATTGGTTCGCCGAACATCACCTCAATCCGGGGGTGGCCGGCACCTCGCCCGCGGTGGTGCTGGCCCTGACCGCAGCCCACACCTCGACGATCAGGCTCGGCTCCGGCGCGGTTCAGATGGGACATCGCACCGCGTTGTCGACCGTGGAGGAATTCGGACTTCTGGACGCGCTGCATCCGGGGCGCTTCGACCTCGGTCTCGGCCGCTCGGGCGGAAGGCCGCGCGAACCGGTCGCTGCGGTTGCGCCGTCGCGGACCCTGGTCAACGGGCGCACCACCAACGGCCTGCTGATACCGCCGAAGTTCGACATCCGGCCGCTGCTGAAATCGCCCCGATTCGGTGTCCACAAGGCGCTGCTGCAGTTGCCGAACGCGGAATCGCAGGATTACACCGAGCAGGTCGACGACGTTCTCGCGCTGATCGCGGACACCTACCGATCGGCGGAAGGGATCGAAGCGCACGTCGTGCCGGGAGCCGGTGCCGACCTGCAGATCTGGATCCTCGGCAGCAGCGGCGGCGAAAGCGCGATCGTGGCCGGCGAGAGGGGTTTACGGTTCGCCGCCAACTATCACGTCGCTCCCGCGACCGTCCTGGAGGCGGCCGACGGTTACCGGGCCGCTTTCAGGCCGTCGGCCGAACTGGACCGGCCCTACGTCGCCGTGTCGGCGGACGTGGTGGTGGCCGACGACGAGGCGACCGCTCGTGAGCTCGCCACCGGCTACGGGTTGTGGGTGCGCAGCATCCGCACGGCCGAGGGCGCCATCCCATTCCCGACGCCCGACGAGGCGCGACGGCACCCCTGGAGTGACTCCGACCAGGAGCTCGTCGCGGACCGGGTCGAGACCCAGTTCGTCGGGACCGCTGCCCAGGTGGCCGACCAGCTCGAGCGGCTGCGCGACGCGACCGAGGCCGACGAATTGATCGTCACGACCATCACCCACGATCACCGGGACCGCGTGCATTCATACCGCCTGCTGGCCGAAGAGTGGGCGCGCCGCTGAGCCGTGCGCGAACTCATCAGCCGCCCCGGCGATGTCGTTGCGGCGCAGCAATATTTTTACCGACCCCTGAGCGCGGTGAGCGCGCGGTGTTCGGCCTCGCGATGAGCGTCGGACAGCGCAGCATCCTCCGCGGGTGGGTCGGCGTGCAGGAAACTGCCGGTGCCGGGGGAGCCGCCGGAGCCGAGCTTGTTCATCTTTCCCGGAACGGGCGCACCCTGGTACTTGAGCGGAACGGCAGCCAGCGGCTGGTGAACTTCGATGTAGGCGCCGTGCGGGAGTCGTTTGATGATGCCGGTTTCGATGCCGTGCTCCAGGATGGCGCGGTCGCTGCGCTGTAGCGCCACGCACCACCGGTAGGTGACGAAGTAGACGATCACCGGCAGCACCACCATGCCGATGCGCCCGATCCACGTGGTTGCGTTGAGCGAGATGTGGAATGTCAACGCGATGATGTCGTTCATCGCGCCGAGCGTCAGAACGAGGTAGAAGGCGATTGCCATCGCACCGATAGCCGTGCGAACCGGGACGTCGCGCGGTCGCTGCAGCAGGTTGTGGTGGGCGCGATCACCGCTGAACCGTTTCTCCAAGAATGGATAGCTGGTCAGCAAGACGAACACGATGCCCATGATCATTGCGGCGCCCACGGCCGCGGGCACCGTGTGGCGGCCGATGTAGATCTCCCATGCCGGGAACAGTCGCTGCAGGCCCTCGGTCCACATCATGTAGAAGTCCGGCTGTGATCCTGCCGACACGTGAGAAGGCTTGTAGGGACCCAGGTTCCAGATCGGGTTGATCTGCAGCAGGCCGCCCATCAGCCCGAGGACGCCGGTGGTCACCGCGAAGAATGCGCCTGACTTGACCGCGAAGATCGGCATGACGCGTACGCCGACAACGTTGCTTTCGGTGCGGCCCGGGCCGGGGAACTGGGTGTGCTTCTGGAACCACACCATCGCCAGGTGTGCGCCGATCAGCGCGAGGATGACGGCCGGCAGCACCAGGACGTGTAGCGCATACAGCCGGGGGATCAGCACGGTGCCGGGAAAGTCGCCACCGAAAAATGCCCAGTGCAACCACGTGCCGATCACCGGGAATCCCAGCATGATCGACGACAGCGCGCAGCGTAGGCCGATACCGGACAGCAGATCGTCGGGTAACGAGTAACCGAAGTAACCCTCGAACATGGCCAGGATCAACAACAGTGAGCCGATCACCCAGTTGGCCTCGCGAGGCCGACGGAACGCGCCGGTGAAAAAGACGCGGGCCAAGTGCACCATGATCGACGCCGCGAACAGCAGCGCGGCCCAATGGTGGACCTGGCGGACGAACAACCCGCCGCGTACCTCGAACGAGATGTCGAGCGCCGACTCGTAGGCACGTGACATCGGGACCCCGCGCAACGGCTGATAGACGCCTCGATACGCGACCTCGGTCATCGATGGATCGAAGAACAGAGTCAGATAGATCCCGGTGATCAGCAGAACGACGAAGCTGTAGAGCGCGATTTCGCCGAGCAGAAACGACCAGTGCGTCGGAAAGACCTTGTTCAGCTGCCGGCGCAGCGCGGCGGAGTGGTGATATCGCGCGTCGACGCGATGAGCCGGGTGCACCGCGGTGTCCGCCGGTCGGAGGTTCATGGCAACCATCCCCTCACGGCTGAGCCGCAGCTCCGAGGCCAGCCGTAGATCTACTATGCTGCGTAGTACCACAGAGCGTAGTACTAGCCGCGGCAGCCGTAAAGAGTCGATTCAGGCCTTACCGGTGCGTTCGCGGTGCTTGCAGCCCGGCCAGCAGCACGGGCGGCGCATGCCCTCTTCGAGTTCCTCCTGGGTGCGGCGAATCCGGCGCTCGCGGGTCGCCTTCTGCTTGGCGTCGTCGACCCAGCAGATGAACTCGTTGCGCGCCAACGGTGTGATGTCTTTCCACGCGGCCAGCGCGACGGAGTTGACCAAGAGCGCCTCGCGCAGGTCGGACGGCAGCTCGTGGACAACGCCGCCGGGCACCTGCTTGCCTTTCATGTCGCGAGAATAATCTCCGATGGCGCACGGGCCGGCCAGCTAGCGTGGATGTCGTGGCCGCCGGCGGACGAGATCGGATGTGGGACTTCGCGACGGCCCCACCGCGCACCGCTCCCGGCGTGGTGTCGATGGTGGGGTACCGCAGCGTCGATGACTCAGGGGAGTTGCATCGCGGAATGCCGTCGGCGTCGCTGACATTCATCGTCAGCCTCGACGACGGCGTCGAAGCCGCCGAGAGCGCCGAGGCTCTTCCGGCCGCCAAGCCGAATCCCCTCCTACTGGGCGGGCTGCATGTGCAGGCCGCGCACGTTCGGCAGCGTGGTGGCCAGACCGGAGTGCAGTTGGCAGTCCACCCTCTCGCCGCACGTGCGCTGTTCGGTGCGCCCAGCGCCGAGTTGGCCGCGGCCGAGTGGGATGCGACGAGCGTGCTGGGCCGCAGTGCGATCGCACTGCATCACCGGGTCAGTGAGGCGGTTCAGTGGGGCGACGCATTCGGCTCGATTGCCGGGTACCTGTCGGATTCGTGGCGGCGCCACGACGGTGCGACGGTTCGCCCCGAGCTGGCGCACGCATGGCAGTTGTTGCAGCGCAGCGGCGGCCGTGTCCCGGTGGGCACACTGGCCGACCGCGTCGGTCTGACGGCCCGGCATCTGACCACGCTGTTCCAGCGCGAAGTCGGCCGCTCACCGAAGACCGTCGCGATGTTGATGCGATTCGAGCAGGCAACCGCCCGGATCGCGGAATCGGTGGGGCGCTGCGGGACGGTGGATCTGGCGGCTGTCGCCACCGAGACCGGGTACAGCGACCAGGCCCACCTGACCCGTGAATTCACCCGGTTTTCGGGCGTGCCGCCCACCCGCTGGATTGGCGAGGAGTTCCGAAACATTCAAGACGGTGGCCACACGCTGGGCGCAAACTGCGAGCATGACTGCTGACAATCCGACCGTCTGGCCGACTCTGCAGGCGCACGACGCACCGAAACTCATCGACTACTACGTCGAGACCTTCGGCATGATCGTCGCCGCCCGCTACGGCGAAGGTGAAACCGTTGATCACGCCCAACTGCTCTGGCCCGAGGGCAGCGGCGGCATCATGCTCGGGAGTTTCAAGCCTGGCGCCCAATGGTGCCGGGAGCCCGGAACGGCGGGCGGATACATCGTGACTGCCGATCCGAGCGCGCTGTACGACCGTGTCCGCGCGCAGGGTGCCGACGTCATCCGGCCGCTGGCCGAGACCGACTACGGCGCAAACGAATTCGCTGTTCGTGACCCTGAGGGCAACTTGTGGTCGTTCGGTGACTACCGCGGTGAGCCGCTGCCGAGCTGACCGCAACGCTACGAAAGGGACGCATGCAAGCCACGAAGATCTTCGCCAACCTGCCGGTGGCCGACATCGATGCCGCCAAGAGCTTCTACACCGACTATCTGGGGCTACCCGTCGAGGAATTCAATCTGGGCTGGGTGGCCCGCTTCTCCTCACCCGACGCCCAGGCCAGGCTGCAACTGGTCACCGGTGACCTGACCGCAGCCGAAGACTCGGTGATATCGGTGTGCACGACGGACATCGACGGCGCGTACGCCGAGGCGCAGAACCTCGGCTTCGAGATCGTGCACCCGCTGACTGCGGAAGCCTGGGGACCCCGGCGGTTCTTCGTCCGGGCGCCCGACGGCAACGTCGTCAACGTTGTAGATCATCACGACTGAAATTCGATGTTTTAGGCGTGTGTGCAAGGGGGTAAGTCCCTAGACATGTCCATGTTCAGTGTGTTGAAACCATTTGTTGTTGGTGGCGCTGTTGCTGCAGCGATGGCTGTGATGCCCATTGCTGCGGCAGAGGCCAGCGTAGGTCCGGTCGGCGGGACCCCCACCCACGTGATCGTGAAGCAGGAACCGGGCGGTAGCGGCTGCGACGCCAATGGGGCCTGCGGATCCGGAGGTCAGGACAGTGGTCCCGGAGGCGGCCCCGGCGGGCAGGGCTGTGTGCCCGGCGTCGGCTGTGGGTTCGGCGGACAGTTCGCGGGACCGGGCGGAACGCCGGGTGGTTGTCTCGCGGGCGTCGGCTGCGGTCACGGCTAAACCCAGCTAAAAAGTCCTTAGTTTTTTGGGCTACTTCTGTCCCTTGAGGCTGCCGATGCGCAGCGAGAAGTCGGTGCGCCGAGGCTGCTTTTCGGCTTGCTCGTATTCCTCGACATATTCCTGCGGGTCTCGGTCGACAATGCGAAGCCCTCGTGTGGTCGGATGCTCGGCCATGAACTCGCGGTACTGGCGTCCAAGTGCCTCGCGCAGCCCGATCGGGGCATTGCGGCGAAAATCGGCCAGCCCCTCGCGTTCCTCCTCGGCCATGTGTTCGTCGTTGGCCACCCGGGTCCGGCCGACTGCCGCCCACCACTCGTCACTGGCCACGCCGGCCGCGCCGGCGTCGCGCACTCCGTCGCGAATGTCGTTGTGGTCACCGATCGCATCGAGCGTCTCGCCCTCGGCGTCGTCGCCGCCCCGCGTCAGTAATTGCGGGTAGAAGATCTTCTCCTCGATGTAGGCGTGCACATCGAGCTTGTCGGCAAGTGGGCGCCACACCCGTTCGAGCGCGCGCTGATCGACCGGCGTCTGCGCCTGCAGTTCGTCCAGCTTGGCGAACTGCAGGCGAAACCATTCGTGGTCTTCGAGAATCAACATGGTGATGTCAGCCATCTCGACCAGTAAATCAGGTCGGCTTTGAGTCAGGCGGTCGATGGTGACCCTTCGGCCGCGGGGCGCCAGCCGAAGGCCAATGCGGCGGCGATCAGTGCGGCCGTGCCCGCGGCCGACGCGACGAACACCCATCCCCATCGGACGGCGGCGAGGTCCACACCCGGCTGGTAGATCATCGTCAACGCGGTTGTGCCGAGGACCATGCCCATCTGCCTGGCGGTATTGATAACGGCCGATCCGGCTCCCCACCGATGGGGCGGCAGCGCCACACCCGTGACCGCGGAGAGGCTGGGCATCACCAACCCGACGCCGATGCCGGTGAACAGCTGAGCGGGCAGATACGCGGTGAAGTAGTGCGGTACGGGCCCGATGGTGCACAGCCAGATCCCGATGCCGACCGCGTAGAGCGCCGCGCCGGCGGCGGCCACCGCGCCGATGCCGGCTTTGCCGATCAGCCGACCGGCAACCGTCAAAGACACGACTGCGACGACAATCGGACCCGGTGACAGACACAACCCGGCCATGGCAGGCGGCATACCCCATACGGTGGTCAGCAGCAGGACACCGCTGAGCAGCATGGCACCGTGTGCTGACGAAAAAACCAGCAGCGCAAGGCAACTCGCCCACATCGGCAGGACTCGCACCGCGGCGAGATCGACCGCCGGCGAGGGATGGCGCAGCGAGCGCCACACCGCCAGCGCCATCCCGCCGACGGCGACGGTGAAGCCGGCCGCGATCGCGAAGGTGTTGTGATCGACGACCGGCAGCTCGATGAGCGCCCACACCAGGGCGCCGACGCCGACCACGAGACTCACTGCCCCGTAGAGATCGGGAACGCCGGTCCCGGTGCCGGTGGCTTTGGACAGCACGATGCCTCCGGCGACCACCGCCAGCAGCCCGATCGGCACGTTGACGAAAAAGATCCAGCGCCAGGACAATTGGACGAGAAAGCCGCCTACCGGTGGACCGAGCGCGGCTGCCATCGCACCCACCGCCGACCAAGTGCTGACGGCTGCGGCGCGCCGCTGAGCAGGGACCGCCGCCAGCAGCAGCGCCAGCGAGCTGGGCATCAACATCGCGGCGCCGAGCGCCTGGACGGCCCGGGATATGACGAGCATCGCGAAGGAGCCGGACAGCCCGCAGGTGGCCGAGCCCAACGTGAAGACCACCAGCCCGGAGAGGAAGATCCGTCGATGCCCGTAACGGTCGCCGAGGCGCCCCGCCGGGTTCATGAAGGCCGCGAAGACGAGCGTGTAGGCGTTCAGGATCCACGACATCGCCCCGAGGTCGGCGGTGCCGAAGGCTTGCCGGATCTCGGGAAAAGCGATGTTCACGATGAACAGGTCCAGGCTCGCCAGGAAAGCGGCGGTCGACACCACCAGAATCGTGGCGGTCGGACGCGCGGCCGGCAGCGGCGTGGTGGTTGTTGTCGTCACGCCCGCCTCGCGATTGATTCGATCGGCAGCGGTATCGCCGTCGCCGATTGCTGGATATAGGCAACAATACTTAGGCGGCCGGCGGCGGGATACCGCTGCGCGGGTTGCATTGGTCACTACGCTCGCCTGATGACCATCCCGTACGACGATGCGCTGCGCGAGCAGATTCGCGGCCGGCTCGCTGCTCATCGCCGACGGGTGGTGGCCGACCCGACCAAACGCCACGCCGCTGTCGCGGTGCTGCTGGTCGACTCCGAGGTCGGTGAGGACAGAATCGACCCGGCGCCGGTCGACGACTGGATCGCCGGACGTCCGATGCCGGAGGCCCTCGACGGCCGCATGGTCGACGTGTCAGGAGGAGCAGCTTTTCTTCTGTGTCGCAGGACATCTCGCCTCACGTCGCATCCCGCCCAGTGGGCACTTCCGGGCGGGCGGCTGGACCCGGGGGAGGGTGCGGTCGACGCGGCCCTCCGCGAAGTCGAGGAGGAGGTCGGGATCACCCTGACCCCGTCTGCGGTGTTGGGCCTGCTCGACGACTACCCGACCCGGTCCGGATATGTGATCACACCGGTGGTGCTCTGGGGTGGCGGCCGGCTCGATCCGCAACCCGCTCCCGACGAAGTGGTGGCGGTCTACCGGGTCGGCTTGCACCAACTGCAGCGTTCGGACTCGCCGCGGTTCATCAGCATCCCGGAGAGCCCCCGGCCGGTTGTGCAGATACCGCTGGGCAATGACCTGATCCACGCCCCGACCGGCGCCGTGCTGCTGCAGTTGCGCTGGCTGTGTCTCGACGGCCGCAACGATCCGGTCGATGAATTGGAACAGCCGGTCTTCGCCTGGAAGTGAATCCCGGCTCACTACCGGCGCGTGCGCCGGTCTCCGGCCTGGAGCGGGGCCTGCGCGACGAGCGGTCGGCTCGGAATACGTTGTCGCAGAACGGGTGCGACGTCCGACTGGAAAAGCTCCAAGCTTCGGCGTTGCTGAGCCCGCGTGACACCGTCGGCGTCGGCACTCACATGCATCACTTCGTGGCCCAATTCCTGGTGGTATCGCCCGACCTTGTCGATGACCTGTTGCGGGCTGCCGACCAGAGCGGAGCTGCGCTCGATGAAGTCGTCGATCGTGTCGAACACCACCGGAAGTCCGGCGCGACGGGCGAACGCCCGGCGGGCTTCGAACGTCGGACGATACGCCGACACCGCTTCTTGCGACGTGGGCGTCACATAGAAGCCGGCAGTTCCGGCGCCGACCAGCGCATCGTCGGGGTGATGCCCGTAGTGCTGCCATCGTTCACGGTAGTGACGCACCAACTCGGCGTACGGCTCGACCGAGTTGGTGACGTTCGCGGAGAAGATCGGGTCGCCGTGGCGAGCCGCCAGGTCTACTGATTCCGTGCTGGTCGCACTCCCGTGCCAGATCCGGATCCGGCTTTGCAGTGGACGTGGAAGGGCCTTGGCGTGCACCAGTTCTGGCCGGAATCGCCCGGACCATGTCACGTCGTCGCTGTCCCACAGCAGGCGGAACAGTTCGTATCCCTCGCGATTGCGGTCCCACTGGTCGGCTGTGGAGACGTGGAACAACTCGGCCTGGGCCGCTCCGTTGCCCTTGCCGATGATCAGTTCCAGGCGCCCACCGGACAGGTTGTCCAGAGTCGAGTAGTCCTCGAAGGCGCGGACCGGGTCCAGCAGGCTCAACGTCGTCACCGCGGTGAACAGGCTGATTTCGGTGGTGCGCGCCGCGATGTTGCTGAGCACGACCGGCGGTGAGGACGAGATGAAAGGGTCTTCATGTCGCTCGCCGACCGCGAAGCCGTCGAAGCCCAACTCCTCAGCAACGACCGCCTTGTCGACGACCTCGCGCAACCGGTCGGCCGGGCTTTTCTTCTCGCCCGAGACCGGGTCGGGAACGTGAGTGATCAGGGTGATCAGCAGGAACTTCATTCGCCTATCAGGATTTCCTCGAGGGGACGCGGGCGAAGCGCCCCGGCGTCCCGCGACTGGTCATTCTTCTGCCGGGCAACACCACGTCATCAACATGGCGAGACGCCATCGCATTCCCGACACTTCGAGCCAATCGTCAATCAGTATCCGGTTTTTCGGGTCGTCTGAGAGCTGCCGGCTCCGGGCTGCGGAAGCCCGGCCCGGGTTCGGGTGTCACGTTGTGCGCGGTGATCTCCTGCCGGCAGTGCGCACACACCAGCATCGGCTCGGCGGTCTGCTCGCACGGTTGGTGATGCAGCACGATCGGCGGGCCCTGCGGACTAGGCAGATGCTGGTCGCCCCACTGCATCAACACCACGATCGCCGCGAACAGGTCGCGGCCGGGATCGGTCAGCCGATACTCGTGGCGCTCGGGATCTGTTGCGTAAGGTACCTTTTCGAGTAGTCCCTTGTCGACCAAAGTCCGAAGCCGCGTCGACAACGTCGGCCGCGGGATCTGGAGGTTGCGCGCCAACTGGCCGAAGCGGCGCACCCCGAAAAACGCTTCGCGCAGGATCAGCAGAGTCCACCGCTCGCCCACGACCTCCAGCGCACGCGCGACGGACTCGCCGTCGAAGCGGTGGGACAGGTCGGGATACTCCATGGTTCACATAATGTACCGGTTCAAAAACTGAACCGGTAGTGCTAACGTGACAGAACCACCGCCACCGTCGTGTAAAGCGAGGACGTATGGACACCGACGTCGCAACCGCGTCTGTGTTGGCGCGGGCCCGCGAGATCGCCGAGATGGCCCGCGGCATGGCCGACAAGATCGACTCCGCGCGCCGTCTTCCCGTTGAACTCGTTGACGCGCTACGGGATTCGGGATTACTGCGGGCCGGAGCGCCGGCCGAGGTCGACGCGTTGGAACTACCGGCAGGCACCGCGCTGCGATGCGCCGAAGAGGTGGCACGCGGCGACGCGTCGGCCGGTTGGTGCGTATCGATCGGGATCACCAGCACCTTGCTTGTCGGGTACCTGCCGCCGTCTAGTCGCGACGAGTTGTTCGGTGGCGGTCGGGGACTGGCCGCTGGGGTCTGGGCACCGCAGGGCACGGCGAGACGGGTGGCCGGCGGGGTGATGGTGTCCGGACGCTGGGCGTTCTGCAGCGGGATCACCCATGCCGACGTGTTGTTCGCCGGCTGTCTGCTGGAAGACCGGCCCGCCGTCGTCGCCTTGCCCACCGCGCAACTGCAGATCCTGGACACCTGGCACACCCTCGGCCTGCGCGGCACCGGCAGTCACGACACGGTCGCCGACGAGGTCTTCGTCCCGGACGACCGGGTGCTCTCGATTTTCGACGGTCCGGTGATCGACCGTCCGCTGTACCGGTTTCCGCCCTTCGGGTTCTTCGCGGCGTGCATCGCAGCGGCCGCGATGGGCAATGCGCGGGCTGCGATCGAGAACTTCGTCGATCTCGCCGGCAGCAAGAAGGGTGTTGCCGCGAGCCGTACGCTCGCCGAGCGGTCGACGATCCAGGCGGCGGTGGCGACCGCCGATTCGGCACTCGAAGCCGCCCGGGCGGGTTACTACCAGGCCATCGAAGAAGCCTGGCGGGCAAGCGAAGACGGGTCACCGGTATCGCTGCAGGCGCGGACCAGGCTGCGACTCGCCGCCACGCACGGTGCCCGCGTCTCCGCCGATGTGGTGCGATCGATGTACGACCTGGCCGGTGGCAGTGCCATCTATGACGGCGCACCGCTACAACGACGCCTGCGTGATGCGTTCACCGCCACCGCGCACTTCCAGGTGAACGAGGCCTCGCGTGAGTTGCCCGGCCGCATCCTGTTGGGCCAGGCCGCCGAGGCGGCGATGTTGTGAGGTCGCCGATCGAAGCCGTCCTGCCGTTCTGGCTGGACCGGCCGGATCTGGAGGCGCTGGAAATCGCCGAAGCCGTTCAGGCCGCCGGGATCCGGGGGCTGTGGATCGGTGAGATGGCGACTTTCGACGCGTTCGCGCTGGCCACCGCCATCGGTGTCCGCGCCCCGAGAGTGGGCCTGCGCCTGGGGCCGCTGCCGGTCAGCGTGCGCACGCCCGCCTCGATCGCGCTGGGTGCCAGTTCGGTGGCAGCCGTCACCGGCGCCGAGGTCGACGTCGCGCTGGGGGCCTCGAGCCCGTTCATCGTGTCGGGTTGGCATGACCGGGACTGGTCACACAGTGCCGCGCGAATGCGCGAGACGATCGAGTGCCTGCGGCCGATACTGTGCGGGGAACGAGCGGACTATGACGGCCGGTTTGTCCGCAGCCACGGCTTCCGGTTACGGAACCCGTTGCCGCACAGCCGTATCGGCGTGGGCGCCTTCGGCCCGTCGATGCTGAAGCTCTCGGCTCGGATCGCCGACGAAGTGGTGCTGAACCTGGTTACCGTGCAGCGGGTTTCGCAGATTCGTCAGCAGATCGAGCAGCATGCCACCGCCGCGGGGCGGGTACCGCCGCATGTGACAGCCTGGATACCGGTGGCGGTGCGGCCCGGTGCGGCCGCCTTACGGCAACTCGCCGGCCAGGTCGCGGTGTACCTCGCCCCACCCGGCTACGGCGAGATGTTCATCGAACTCGGCTACGCCGACCTGGTCGAACGGGCCCGCGCGGGTGCGCGGCGCGCGGATCTGGCGGCGGCGATTCCCGTCGAATTGGCCGGGCAGCTGGCGGCTTTGGGTACGCCCGAGCAAGTCGCCGACCGGATCCGGGCCTACCTGGATGCCGGCGCCGACACCGTCGCGGTGATACCCGTGACGGCCGAGGACCCCGCCGGCCGGATCGCGCTCGGATGCGCCGCCGACATCGCCCGCACGACCTCAACCGACCAGGAGAACGCCAGATGAGCACCGTCAACGTCCAATGCCGACTCGCCGAACGGCCGACCGAAGGGCTGTCGGCACGCAACTGGTCATTCGTCGAGGAGGCCAAACCTACTGCCGCCGAGGGTGAATTCGTCGTCGGAGTGGAATACCTCTCGATCGATCCGGCAATGCGCACCTGGATGAATGCCGGGCGCAGCTACATCCCGCCGGTGGAGATCGGTGAAGTGATGCGGGCCCTGGGCGTCGGCCGAGTCTTCGAATCACGGCACCCAGGCTTCGCGGTCGGAGACGACGTGTCCGGGATCTTCGGTGTCCAGCGCTACGCGGTGTCCGACGGCAGCGGGGTCAACAAGATCGACACCAGTCTGGCGCCGGCACCGGTGTATCTCAGTGCGCTGGGCATCAGCGGGTTGACCGCGTACTTCGGCCTGATCGATATCGGACGCCCCGAGCCGGGCCAGACCGTACTGGTCTCCGGGGCAGCCGGTTCGGTGGGCAGCGTTGTCGGGCAGATCGCCAAGATCAAGGGCTGCCGCGCGGTCGGTGTGGCCGGCGGCGCGGACAAATGCCGGTGGCTCGTCGAGGACGTCGGATTCGACGCGGCGATCGACTACAAGTCCGCCGACCTGCGCAAGGAACTCAAGACGCACGCTCCGGACGGGGTCGACGTGTACTTCGACAATGTCGGCGGTGCAACGCTGGAAGCCGCGCTCAACCGCCTGGCCCACGGTGCCCGCATCGTGCTCTGCGGCGCGGTGTCGCAGTACAACGACACCCCGCGGGGCCCGTCGAATTACATGCAGCTGCTGGTGGCACGTGCGTCGATGACCGGCTTCGTCATCTTCGACTATGCCGATCGCTACCCGGAAGCTGTTGTGCAACTGGGTAAATGGCTGAACAGCGGCGAGCTGCGGTCGCACGAGCAGATCGAGCGCGGCGACGTCGCCGACTTCCCCGACACCCTGGCCAAACTGTTCCGTGGAGAAAACACCGGAAAGCTCATTCTCGGGCTGGGGGAATAGCGCGACCGCAGGGACTAGTTGAATTGGGCCATGGCTGCGTTTACCGAGACCCAACGTGAAGAATTCCTTGCCGACAAGCACGTCGCGGTGTTGTCCGTGGCGGCGACCGACGGACGTCCCCCGGCCAGTGCGCCGATGTGGTACGGCTACACACCCGGTGGAGACATTCTGGTCAACACCGGGGTGAAAGCCCGCAAGACCAAGCTGATCGAGAAAGCCGGCGTGGTGACGCTCACCGTGCAACGCGAGGAGCCGCCATATCAGTACGTGGTGGTCGAGGGCACGGTCATCGACGCCACCACGCCCGCGCCGCTCGACGTGCGCGAGGCGATCGCCATCCGCTACCTCGGCGAGGAAGGCGGCCGCGCCTTCGTCCAGGGGATGGCCGATCAGCCGGGGATCCTGTTCACCATTCGGCCCGACCGCTGGATCACCGCGGACTTCTCCGGCGAGTTGTGACCTTCGCGTTTTCGAGCATGCCGCGGCCCGTCGTGTCGCGGCCGCCGGTGACCCGACCCGACATAGGATGACGTTCTCGACAACGTCGGTCGGCAAGCTCGAAAACCCTTAGGAAGCAGCTCAAATGGACCTGGACCGCATCACCAGCCCCATGCGGCTGGCGAGGGGATCGCACCAGCCCGGATCGGGCAAGGGGTGCGCGATGAACGTGATTTCCTACATCAACGGCGACGAACAGATCACCGATTTCCCCGCGACGTCGGCCCGCCCGTTGGCGTCGTTCGTGCAGTTGTGCAACGACCTGCTGGCCGAACCGGATGGTTACCTGTCACCGGAGAACAGCCTGCTGGTGCTCGACCTCGGATGGCTGACCGTGGGAACCGCGGACGTCGCCGACGCGATCCTGCACCTCTGGGTGACCAAACTGCTGACCAGTCCGCCGTGGGGAGTCCTCCGCTATGCCGGCGACGAAGCGGCCAGGGCCATCGCCGACATCGCGGATCTGCATCGAACGTTCGTGCCCGGCGACGTGCCGTCGATCGTGAACTGGGACGGCGCCGCGCGGGCCGGCCGCGCCGCAGCCGAGGCGTCGGAAGGCGCCCAGTTGTATGCGGTGCGGGCAGCCTGCCAATCCACGGCGCTCGTCGAGACCGACGACTGGGACACCCTCGACGCCGTCACCGGAAATGCTCTGCGGGCGCACCGATTGGCCAACGGTGACGCCGGCGCCGCGCGAATCGTCGAGGTGACTCGCAACGCGATTCGGTCGTGGCGGCGCCTCGCCGGCCTGAGCGTGGTGGGCAACGATCCGATCCCGGTCGCCGGTGCCCGGACCCGCAAGGTAGTCGCGGCCTGATCAGTTCTGCCGGTGGCTGTCTCGCCGCAGCCGAACCGCTCGGAGTACCGCCGCGGACGCCGCCAGGCCGGCCATCGCGGCCAGGATGACCTGCGACCCGCTGAAACCGACACTGGTCAGCAGCAGTGGCAGGCCGAAGCCGATATAGGTAGCTGAGTAGAACGCTCCGGTCAGTGCACCCCGAACATGTTGTGGCGCAGCAGCTTCGAGGTCGATCAGACCCTCGCGCAACGATAGACCGGACGCGCAGCCGAGAGTTACGAGCAGCGGCAGCGCCAGCGCGAGCGTCATCGTCGACGGCGCGGCCGCGATCACCAGGTAGGCGAATGCGGCCAACGCCGCCCCGGCTGTCCCGGCCCGTGGACCCCACGAGCCCAGCCGGGCGACGACCTGGACGACGCCGCTGGATCCGTTGACGATCAGCGCGGCGAGTCCGGCCGCCGTCGGCGCCGCGAGGCCGGTGTGCACCCGGGCCGGGATGGTGATGAAACCCAGTGTCGCCGAAGCGAACACCCAGGGCGCCATCGGCATCGCCCAGCTCAGCGCGCGCTTGCTCGACGCTTTCTCAGCGGCCGGTCGGTTCGCATTCGCCGTCGCGGCCGGTGCCGGCACCCGGCGTCGCGCCACCGCGACGGTGACCGACATCGCCACCAGGACGAGTGCCGCCGCCAGCCCGAAGGACAGTCGAACACCGGGATCACCGACGCCGGCGATCAATCCGCCGGCCAACGGACCGACCGCGAACCCGATGATCATCACGGCTCCGGCCGTCGCAGCACCCGCGGGACCGCGGAGGTCGGATGCCCAGGCGGTGCCCGACGTCATCGCCAGACCCACACCGGCGCCCACCACCAGGCGGCCCACCAATAGCACCTCCGGCTGCTGAGACAGCAGCATCGCGACGGTGCCGACCACCGCGGTGGCCGATCCGGTCAAGGCCACCGCTTGGCGTCCGAACTTGTCGGAGGCCCGGCCACCGATCAGCAGGCCGGGCAGTAATCCCACGGCGTAAATGCCGAAGATCGCGTCGAGGGTCGCGGTGCTGAGGTGCTGATGATCGCTGATGCTGGGCATCAGGGCGACGAAGTGATTCGCGATCCAGCCGGTGACGAGCAGCACCGCCAGGACGGTTCTGAATTGCAGGTTGGAATCGGGCGGCGTCGCACCCGGGGTTGGCAGCACAGCCGTCGACCCTCTTGGCGCGGTCATCGATTCCCCTCCTTGACTTGCGATCTGCAACGACCACAACGTCAGGGAAGTTATTCCCGGCCGGCGCGCGATTGCAACGCAATTAACCCAGCGTCGCGGCGCACGACCCGCGTTCGTCGTCGTCGATGCGACCCGTCCGGCTCTATGATTCGGCCATGGCAACCAGCAACGATGCGGTCAGCTGTACTCCGGTGTCAGGCAGACCCGCACTCCTGTTGGGCGCCTTCGACATCGGCGATGTGGGATATGTCGCAGAGGAGTTCTTCGTCTCGGGAACGGCGTCGTCCTACCAGGCCGCCGGCGAACTCGGACCCGATGGCCGGTGGAGCGTGGCTCCGGCGGCCGCGGCGAACTACACCACCCGGATCGTGGCGCTGACGCCGGCGGATGCGTCCCGCTTCAACGGGACGGTGCTGGTCGAGTGGCTCAACGTCAGCGGCGGCATCGACGCGCCCGCGGTCTGGATGATGGCGCATCGCGAAATGCTGCGTGGTGGCTACGCGTACGTCGCGGTGTCGGCGCAGCAGGTGGGGGTCGAGGGCGGTGAAAACCTTACGGGCATCGACATGTCACTGAAAAGTCAGAATCCGCAAAGGTATTCATCGCTGGTACACCCCGGCGACGCCTACGCGTATGACATATTTTCACAGGCTGGGCAACTGGCCCGGCGGCCGGAGGTCCTGCGCGGTCTGCGCGCCGAGCACGTCATCGCGCTCGGCGAATCGCAATCGGCCATGTTTCTGACCACCTACATCAACGCCGTCGACCCGCACGGTGGGGTGTACGACGGGTTTCTGGTGCATTCGCGATTCGGCCCCGCGGCCCCGCTGAACGGCGACTCGGTGTTCGAAGCGCTCGAGAGCACGTCCTCGGACGCGGTCGCGTTTCGGCCGGACGTGGCGGTGCCGCTGGTCACGATCATCACCGAGACGGACCTCTTCGGCGGCCGTCGACAGGGCTACTTCCGCGCCAGACAGGCCGACAACGAACGGCTTCGGGTGTGGGAGATCGCCGGCACCGCGCACGCCGACAACTACACGATCCAGGTTGCGCCGATCGACACCGGTGCCGCGGAATTGGCCGATCTCGTTGCGGCTTATGCGCCGACCGACATGCTGATGGGCCAGCAACTGGATCATTGCGTCAACTTCGCGCCACAGCACCACTACGTCCTGCAGGCGGCGTTGTCGTCGTTGAACGCCTGGGTGAGCGCCGGCCGGCCCGCACCTCACGGTGTGCCCATCGAGCTGGACGGTGGTCAACCAGTGGTCGACGAACACGGTCTGGTGCGGGGTGGGATCAGGACCCCGTGGGTGGACGTGCCGATCGCCCGCACGTCCGGCGTCGGCGGGGAGCAGACCGCGTTGTCGCCGATCTTCGGCTCCGGTGAGGCATTCGATTCCGCAACCGTGCAACGGCTCTACCCGGGCGGGTCGGGCGAATACCTGGAACGCTTCACCGCGTCGCTCGATTCGGCGATCGAGGCGGGCTTCCTGCTGGCCGCGGATCGCGCCGAGATTCTCGAGCTGGCCGCCGCGACTTTCCCGGTCTAGAGGGGAGCGGCGTCGAGCGTCAGATTGAACAAGGCCCACGCCATGCAGAACAAGAAGTTCAGTGTGACGAGGACCATTCCGACGAAGAGCAGCGAGCGTGCGCCGCGGCGCTTCACCCGACGCACGCGTGCCCGGAACTGGTCCCGCTTGAACTGCGCCGCGATCCGCGCGAAGTCGAAGTCGCATACTTCGGCCTGCGCTACCGGCGAGCCGGCCAGCATCTGCCGCAGCCGGTCGGGCGACGTGCTCACGCCGACCCGGGCGAACCGCCGGCTGAGTCGCCGAGCCTGCCAGCGACCGACGACCTGATCGCTTGCCCGCAGGAGCTGTCCACGGTGGTGTCCCCGCGGGGTCGACGGCGTCATCACACGCCGAAGTGTAGCCAGCCGCGGTCGGATATCGGGGGTTTACCGCGCTTTGCGATACTGCCGCCTCGCCCGGCGGGTCAGGTGTGTGGTGTCACCACATCAGGCCGCGAATGAGTTCGGCTGGGGGGATGTCCTCGACGGCGATCAGCCCCTGCGGTGCGCGGCAGACCCAGTCGATCGCGTTGACCACTCGGGCCGCGGTCGACAGACAGCCCGCCTCGGTGACGTCGAGACCCGGATGGGACACGTGCGTGTTCAGCTCGACACGCGGATCCCCGTCGATCACGACGCGGTGGACCCCGATATGGCCGTCCGGCGGATAGGGCCAATCGGGGGCCGAGTCGGCAGTGAGCCGGGTGATGTGTTCCATGGTGATCACCGGGTCGCCGTCGCGAACGCCTTCGACTGCGAACGTGACCGCGGCCATCTGTCCCGGCTCGACCGTGGCCATCGTGCATTCGATCCGTTTGTCGGTGTACCACGGCTCGATGCGTTGCCGAACGTCGTCGAGTTGCACTCCGAGCTGCTCGGCGAGGTTGCGCACCGCGCCGCCCCACATCGTGGTCAGCACGCCCGGCAGGAACAACATCGGTGTGTCGTCCTCGGCGCTGACACCGAAACCCATTTGCTTGCCGGTGAATTCGTAATCGTCATAGTTGGCGTAGTCGAAGATCTCCTGAACGGTGATGGCCCGGGCGCGGGTGACCAGACTCAACGCCGTGTGTACCTCGGTGTCGCCGGAGTAACCCGGGTCGATGCCGTTGACGTACAGCGATGCGTTACCGGCCGCGCAGGCCTGCGCGAGCGGCGCCCGGAGCCAGTCGTCGGCCTGACGAGGAGTCACCAGCCACACCATCGACGTCGCCACGATGTTGATGCCCGCCGAAAGGAATTTCGACATCTGGTCGATGACTTCCATCGGCCGGGTCTCGCCTTGCGCGGTGTAGACCACGCAGTCCGGCTCGAGCGCGATGAGTGCGTCGATGTTGTCGGTCGCGACGATGCCGGTCGGCTCGCTCAGCCCGCACAGCTCGGCGGCGTCACGGCCGATCTTGTCCGGACTGGCGGCGTGCACACCGACCAATTCCAGATCGGGGCGCCCGATGATCGCCGGTAGCGAATGGATCCCGACGTTGCCGGTCGAAAATTGAACCACCCTGCGCATTCCGCGTCCGTCCTTGCTCAGTAGTCAGGAATCGGCAACGGCGAATTGTTGGAGTCGATTCCGCCGTCCACGTGGAAGATCGCGTTGGTCGCGTAGCAGTCCCGCGTGGACAGATAAACGCACAACCGCCCCAGGTCGGCGACGTCGCCCAAGCGATGCAGCGGTGTCGCTTCTTGCATCTTCTCCCGTGATCCGGGCATCAGGTCGAGGCTTCCCTGTAAGCCGTCGGTGGCGAACGAGCCCAGGGCTATCGCGTTGACGCGGATCTTCGGTGCGAGTTCCTGCGCCATCGCCCGGGTGAGAGCCTCGAGTCCGCCCTTGGCGACGCAGTATGCCGTCAGCGCGCGAATGCCGAAACGTGCTGAGCCAGACGAGATGTTGACGATGTTGCCATGACCGGCCTCGATCATGTGGGCCGCTACCAGCTGGCTCATGATGAACGCCGATGTGACACACCAGTCGAAGGTGTGGCGGAAGTCTTCGTCGGTGATGTCGAGGAAGCGCGCGTAGGTCGAACCGCCGACATTGTTCACCAGGATGTCGATGCGCCCGAAGGTGTCCATCGCGGCAGAGACCACACGCTCACTGTCTGGACGACTCATGGCATCCGCGACGATCGCCAGCCCCTTGCCGCCGGCATCTTCGATACCGGTGATCGTCTCGCGGATATCGGATTCCGTACGCGCGGTGCCGACTACGGTGGCGCCCGCTTCCGCCAAGACCCTGGCGATACCCTGCCCGACCCCCTTGCCGGCACCGGTGACGATTGCGACTTGTCCGTCCAGGCTGAATTGCTCGAGCGCCATCGGAATCCTCTCACCGCGTCGTGTGGTGCAGTTCTAACAAACAAAACTGACTAAAGTCAATGACATGAATGCGCAGGTGACCGCTTCGGCGGCTATTCTGCACACTGGGTGGGGAACCCGGACCAGAGGAAACGCACTATGGCAACGGTGGAAAAGCCTTCGGCGCGTGAGACCAAGCGCCTGCAGACCCGAGAGCGCCTGCTGGGAGCCGCCATCGCCGAATTCAAACGGGGCGGTATGGCCGACGCCGACGTCGGCTCGATCGTCACCTCCGCCGGTGTCGCGCACGGCACGTTCTTCTTTCATTTCCCGACCAAGGAACACGTGCTGCTGGAACTCGAACGACGCGAAGAAGAACGCATCGCCAAACAGCTCGACCGCTACGAGGGCGCGGCAGACGATCTGCCCTCCACTCTCAAAGAGGCAGTGCGGCTGATCCTTGGCCTCGAGCGTCGGCTTGGTGCCCGTCTCTTCAAGGACTTTCTTGCCCTGCACTTCTCGCAGACCCGTCCTGCAGACGAAAGCCACGAACATCCGGTCATCGTCCGGGTCGCCCAGGAGATCGAGCGAGCCCAACAGCTGGGCCACGTTGCACCGGAGGTCGTTCCGGTGAACAGTGCCGTGTTCTTCCTGCTGGGTCTGTACGCGTTGCTGACCACGACACACGACTGGCCCACTCAGAGCGCCATGCTCGACGACTACGTGGCCAGCACACTGAGGGGCCTGCACCGTAGCGACTGATTGACGGCAGTCAGTCGTTACGGCAAGATCGGGCCAACCGATCAGGTAGGAGCAGGCCTTGAGTTCGTCCATGTTGACCTCTGCCAACCAACTCGACGAGCACTTCGAGCAGTCGCAGCTCGCCCAGAAGCGGGCGGACAAGTGGCTCATCTCCGGCAGCATCCTGATCGGCACTGCCGCCCTGGGTATTTTCGGTCTCCCCCTGTTCCTCCGCGGGGTGTGGCTGCTGCGCAAGGCGCAGCGCGACGGCTTGTCGGTGCGCCCGATGCTGGTGACGCTGCTCGGCTACCTGGTGATCATCGACGCCGCCATCAACACGGTCGGATGGGCGCTCGACCTGGTGGCCAACCACACCATCCTGGCCCGAATTCTGTTGAACGGCTGGGGCGCAATGTTCGACGCCGGCTATTTCTGGCACTACAACGAGCTCTGGCTCGGCGGCGCGGCAGGGCCGGGTGAGAAGGCACTCGAAGTGGGATTGATCCTCACCGTGTTCACCATGCGGATCGCGGCCGCGATCGGTTTCCTGCAGATGAAGCGCTGGGGGCACCAGTGGATGGTGATCACCTGCTGGATGGGTGTGCTGATCTGGTGTGTCTACGTCTTCAACATGACGATGTTCGCCGACGTCCGCTTCGCCGGCGTCATCTTCCCGGTTGTCGGCTGGTGGCTCTACGACATCTTCTACATCACCCCGTTCCTGGCCATTCCTTACCTGCACACCGTCAATCACGAGATCTTCACCGACTGACCAACCCCGGTTATTGACCTCAATCATTGACTCTGGTCAGCAAAAGCGCTACAAAGACCAGACCATGACGCCACAGCTCAAGGCCACGGCACGCGAGGTGCAGCGGCGACAAACCCGGGAGCGCGTGCTCGGTGCGGCTATCGCCGAGTTCAAGCGCTCGGGAATGAGCCGCGCCGACGTGAATGCGATCGCCGCTGCCGCGGGTGTCGCGCATGGCACGTTCTTCTTCCACTTCCCGAGCAAAGAGCATGTTCTCCTTGCCCTGGAGTCCAGCGAAGAAGCACGTATCGCAGCGGAATTTGCCGCGTATCTCATCAATGCCCACGGCTTGGCCGCCTCGTTGACCGAGGTTGTTCGTCTGGTGGCCGGGCTTGAGCAGCGACTCGGTCCGATCCTCTTCAAAGAGCTGCTTGCGCTGCACTTCTCGCCGACACGTCCCTGTCGGGACGACTGGAGCGATCATCCCGTCATCGTTCTTCTTGTCGAGGAGATAGAACGTGCCCGCAGTGACGGAGAAGCGCACCCGGAAGTGGACGCCTTCTACAGCGCCACCTTTTTTCTACTCGGCATCTACGGCGTCCTGACCACCACCGACGACGCCGCCAAACGCGACACGATGCTGTCGAAGCTGATTGCGACCGCCGTTCGCGGTCTGGAGGTCCGATGACGCAATCGCCTGTGCGACAACCCATCAACAAGGAGGTCTGACGTGGATTGGCTCTGGGAGATTCTGCGCTATGTCGCAGCGTGGGGAGGGACGGGACTGGTCATCTGGTTCTGGTACTGGATGTTCTCCAACCTCGGCACGTTCTGATCGTCGATGATCGAGCTGTCCGATCCGGACGCCATGGGCGCCGAACGCAGTTGTTCGGTGACGGCTGTCGCGCTCAGCGGGCAACGTCGCGAGGGCGCCCGATTGGTGACGGGTGAGCATCGCGAGTTCAGCCTGAGTCCGCGGCTCGATTTCGTCCATGTCCCGTACCCGTCGATCGAACGGGGATGGAACCGCAGAACCCTGACATGTGGTGTTGCCCTTCAATGTTCACCCTCGAAGGAGCGGCTCGCGGAATATCGACTGCACGAGCTGTCCACCCGGGAATTGCGGGCGGTCACCCTCGTCGAGGCGAGCGTCGCGCTGGGGTGGATCGCCGTGAACTGGCCCGGACTGCTGGTCGAGGCGCGTCGAATGCTGCCGGACCTCCAAGCGTTGCCCGCCGACACCGACGCCGGCGAGATGGTCGACCGGGCGATCTCGATGTCGCGTACCGCTGCGCCGCTGAGCGTCCCGCGGCTGGTGGGCCGTCTGCCCCTGGCCCACACCGCGCCGCAAGGACTGTCCGACAAACTGCGCCGCAGCTTCGGCAGAATGCCCTGGACCACAACACAAAAGCGGTTGCCACGCCCGTATTCCGTCCCGGTCGGCGGCGACGGCGGCGTGCGTAATCCGAACCTGCCACCGCCGAGTCGGCCTCAGGACAACGACCTCGACACCACCCCCGAGCACAGGCCTGGCATCCCCTATCCGGAGTGGAATCTGTGGACCAGGAGTTTCCTGCGAGACCATGTCGCAGTACTTGAACGCGCGCATGCCACACCGTCGCGAACCCCCGAGCCCGCGTCGGCGGAATTGCGCAAATGGTTCGAAGAACACACCCACCGGGCGATGAAGAACCGCCTCGAGGACGGTTCAGACCTCGACGTCGAACAGTATGTGCGGCATTACATCGACCTGGCGACCGGCGAGGCGGTCGAGCCGCGCATCTTCCGGGACGTGCTGCCTGCCAGCCGTGACGTCACAACGGCGTTATTACTGGATGGCAGTTCGTCTTTGGGTGTGCATGGCGGGCGGATCTTCAAGCTGGAGTTGGCCTGTGCCGACGCTTTGTCGAAGGCGATGACGCTCGCAAGGGAACGCCACGGAATCTTCGTCTTCACCGGCAACACGCGGCACCGCGTCGAAGTGAGCTGCCTGAAGGACTTCGAGGACCGGCGATTCGTGCCACCGGGCCGCCTGGGCCTGGCCACCGGCGGTTACACCAGGCTCGGCGCCCCGTTACGTCACCTGACCAGTCGGCTGCTGGCCCAGCCCTCGGAGCGGCGTCTGTTGATCGTGATCGGCGACGGACTGATGTCCGACGAAGGATATGAGGGGCGCTACGCGTGGGCCGACGTCGCGCACGCAGTCGAGGAGGCCAACGACGCGGGAGTGTCCATCTACTACCTGGGCGTCGGACCGACTCGCGTCGACCCGCTGCCGGAGGTCTTCGGACCCCTTCGTTCCCAACGTATTCGGCGCGTCGAGGAGCTTCCGCGGGTGTTGGCGCACGTCCACCGCGAGCTGGTGACCGCATGACCGACGACAGCCTGGGGGGCACATGACCACCGACACCTACTATTCGAACGGCAACGAAGTCCAGTTGTTCGAGCAGGCCTACCGCCAACGACTCCCGGTGATGCTCACCGGCCCGACCGGCTGCGGCAAGACTCGGTTGGTCGAGCACATGGGCCTGCTGCTGAGCCGCCCAGTGGTGACGATCAGCTGCCACGACGATCTGACCAGTTCCGATCTCGTCGGCAGGTTCATGGTGACCGGCGGCGACGTGGTGTGGACAGACGGCCCGCTGACCCGCGCTGTGAAGGCCGGCGCGATCTGCTACCTCGACGAGGTCGTGGAGGCTCGCCACGACTCGCTGGCAATCCTGCATTCGCTGACCGACCACCGCCGCGCGCTCTATCTCGACCGGGCCGACGAAGTCGTCACTGCGCCGGAGACTTTCATGCTCGTCTGCTCCTACAACCCGGCCTATCGCAGTTCCCTCAAGGAACTGAAGCCGTCCTTCCGCCAGCGGTTCGTCACCCTTCCGATGCGGTATCTGCCCGCGGATCGCGAAGCCGAGGTGATCGTCGCCGAAGCGGGCATCGACATCGCGGTCGCGAGGAGGCTCGTTGCCTGCGCCACCGCGATCCGGACCGCCGACCACGCCTTCCACTTCGAACCGCCGTCCACCCGGGTGTTGGTCACCGCCGCGCAGCTGATCGCCTCCGGCGCAGGTGAATTCGAGGCGGCAGAAGCCTGCGTGCTGGCGCCGCTGTCTGCCGACGGTGCCATCACGGACGGCTTGCGCGAAGTCGCCGTCGCCAGCCTCGCCGCCGACAAATCGCGCACGTCGCACTAGGAGAACCGCCGAAAGGAGTCACCACCATGGACCAGAAGGAACGGCAGCGCAAGAAGGCCCTGATCATCCTCCAGGTCGTCATCTACGGCTATCTGCTGCTGATGTTCGGTATTCAGCTCTACATGTCATTTGCCCGTGGGTGGTGGGACCTGTGAATCCCAAGCTGCTGAATCCGCGTGCCGACGACCCGGTGAGCCTCGAGGACCATCACGACGAATCACGTCTGGCCCAGCGCCGGGCCGACAAGTGGATGATCGTCGGCGCCGCACTGATGGGGATGTGGGCGCCCGGGCTGATCGGCTTCCCGATCTTCATGCGCGGGGTGTGGTTGCAGCGCCAGGCATTACGGGCCGGACTGTCGGTGCGACCGATGATCGTGACCCTGATCGGATACCTGGTGTTGATCGACGGCGCCCTCAACAGCCTGGGCTGGGCATTGGATCTCGTCGCCAACCACACGCTGATCAACCGGGTGCTGATGGTCGGCTGGGGCAACATGTTCGACGCCGGTTACTTCTGGCATTACAACGAATTGTGGGTCGGTGGCGCCGCAGGTCCCGGTGAAAAAGCCTATGTGGCCGGACTGATCCTGACCGTGTTCGCGATGCGGTGTGCTGCGGCCATCGGTTTCCTGCAGATGAAGCGATGGGGCCACCAGTGGATGGTGATCACCTGCTGGATGGGTGTGGTCATCTGGTGCGCCTACGTCTTCAACATGACCATGTTCGCCGACGTGCGCTATGCGGGCGTCGTGTTCCCGGTCGTCGGCTGGTGGCTGTACGACATCTTCTACATCACGCCATTTCTGGCCATCCCGTATCTACATACGGTCAACCGCGAAATCTTCACCGACTGAACACGTTAAGGAGCCCAGCCGTGACTTCACCTCATGCCTCGCCGGAGTCGACCGAGGACAAGGACCCGGGCGCGGATCTGCCGCCCGGCACGACCCCGTACTACGCCAGGATGCACAAGTACATCAAGAGAGCCGTCCTCGTCTGTCTGGTCGCCCTGGTCATCGAGGGCGCTTTCACCCTGCCCTTCATGGCGGTCTACTACGGGTACCCGACTTTGAGCCTGACTCAGATCTGCAGTGAACTCCTGAAAGTCCGCTATTCCGACGACACCCTGGAATGCAAGGTCCCCTATCCGATGCTGGGGCCGCCGGAAGGCGCCGAGGGCAAGGACACCGCCCGCGACCAGTGGGGCATTCAGCCGGTGCCGAAATACCACCGGCTGAAATTCCGCGAACTGGTACGCATCCACGATGCTCGGGTGGCTCAACAAGGCACGCAACACTATTCGGCGCCGCACCCGTGACATTCCGGGTCGTCCAGTGGACCACGGGCAACATCGGCGTGAAGTCGGTGCACGCGATCGTGGAGAACTCGCAGCTGGAGTTGGTCGGATGCTACGCGTGGTCGCCGGACAAGGTGGGACGCGATGTCGGAGAGTTGTGCGGCATCGAACCGCTCGGCCTGCGTGCCACCGACGACATCGGTGCGCTCATCGCACTCGACCCGAATTGCGTTGTGTACAACCCGATGTTCGCCAACGTCGACGATCTGGTCCGCATCCTCGAGGCGGGCATCAACGTCGTCACCACGTCGGAGTTCATCACCGGTCATCGGCTCGGTGAGGGTCGCGACCGCATCATCGCGGCGTGCGAACTCGGCGGGTCGACCATTTTCGGTACCGGCCTCAACCCCGGCTTCATCGAACTCTTCGCGATCGTTTCCGCTGGGCTCTCGGACAGGATCGACCGGGTGTGCATCGTCGAGTCGTTCGACACCACCATCTACAACTCGCCGGAGACCGAGAAGATCATGGGATTCGGCTATCCGATCGATCATCCGGGCCTGCCGGCGGTGACCGAGGAGGGCTCCGGGATCTTCCGCGAAGCCGTCCTCATCGTGGCCGAAGCGCTCGGGGTGGAGCTCGACGAGATCCGTTGCCAGGCCGAGTATGCCCAAGCCACCGAAGATGTGCGTCTTCCGGGGGACTGGGTGATCGCGAAGGGGTGTGTGGCCGGAATCGACGTGAGCTGGCGAGGATTCGTCGGCGAGCGCGACGTCATCGAGGTGCGTGGGGTGTGGACCAAGGGCCAGTCGCTGGAGCCCACCTGGACGATGGGGTTCGGCTACAACATCACCGTGGAGGGCCGGCCGACGATCAAGACAACGCTGGCGTTCGAACCGCCTGCGGATTTCGTCGCGGAGACGATCGAAGACTATGTCCTGCTCGGTCTGACCATCACCGCGGTGCCGGCCATCACCGCGATCCCGGCGGTCGTCGCGGCTCCACCCGGCATCGCGACGTACAACGATCTGCCGCTGCTACTTCCGCGGGGAGTCCTCAATGTCTGAAAAAACCTATCGAATCATCCAGTGGATGACCGGCGACGTCGGACAGGTCGGGGTCCGCCACTTCGCCGACAGCCCGGTGTTCGACCTGGTCGGCGTTCTGGTGCACAGCGAGGACAAGGTCGGCAAGGATGCCGGTGAGATCGCCGGGATAGAACCGATCGGCGTGATCGCGACCGACGACATCGAGTCGATCGTTGCCCTGGAGGCGGATTGCGTGTTCTACACACCGATCATCATGGATGTCGACACGGTCTGCCGACTCTTGCGCTCCGGGAAGAACGTCGTCACCACGAGCGGCTTCTTTCATCCGACCGACGACTTCCGCGAGGGCGGTGACCAGATAGCCGCCGCCTGCCGAGAGGGCGGGACGTCTTTTCATGCCGGCGGAATCCACCCGGGCTATGCCGGTGACATTCTGCCGCTCACGCTTGCCCGGGTGGTCAGCAAGATCGAGCAGATTCGCGTGTACGAAGTCGTGAACGTGCTCACGGATGCGCCCACCGATCACATCGACTGGCTGGGTTTCGGCAAGGCGAAGGACAAGTTCCTTTCCGAGCCAACGATTCTGGGGTTCGGCATGACGTTCTTCGCGCAGTCGATGCACATGATCGCCGACGGCCTGGGCGTCAGCATCGACGATGTGACCGCCGAGCTCCGAGCCGCGGTTGCGACCGAAGACATTCCGCATGAACTGGGGGCAATCCCCTGTGGCACGGTCGCCGCGCAGCATCACGAATGGACGGCCTGGGTCGACGGCCGACCGCTCATCGTCTTTCATGCGATCTACCTGACCTGCGGTCCGGAAAGCCTTGATCCGGCCTGGGATTGGGGAAGAACGAGGTATCGGATCGTCATCGACGGAGATCCGCCGACCGAAATGACGCTCGAGGGCGTCGCTCAGCCCGACGGCTCGATGACGCATCCCGGCTACAACTGGACCGCGATGGGCGCCATCAACGCGATCCCCGACGTCTGCGACGCCGCGCCGGGTTGGCTCACCCATCTGGACCTCGGACTGATCCGGCCGCGCGGGCTGGTGCGGGCATGACCGAACAACGCGGAACGCAGCTTCATCACGTCGTGTTCGCCGTCTCGCCCGATCGTCAGGCCGACGTGGCGCGGCTGTTCACCGAGCTCGGCTTCAGCTTTCAGAACACCGAGCTGACCGAACTCGGGGTGACGGTGTACCTGGACTGGAACGGCGGTGTCGAACTGATCAGCGCCGTCCCCGGTTCGACCGCGGACGTGGCAACTTCGGTGACTGAATTCGTAGAGCGCAATGGAGACGGCGTGTACACCGTGGTGCTCCGGGTCCCGGGAGCGTCCGACGCCGAAGGCATCGCCGAACGCTACGGATCGAAAACCCGTTTCCGGCAAAGCTTTTCCGGTGACGGCTCCTACCTCGACGAGATCGACCTGTCGGTGTTCGGCCTTCCGCTGACGATGCTGTCGACCAATGTCCCTTGATGGCTCGTCAGCGAGGAGAGTGCCGTGACCGTTGACGCGGCCAAACAGAGTGTGTTCGAGGCTGGACTGCCCGTCCTCAGCTACGCCCTGACCGACACCCCGCAGCAGATCTATCCGCAGTTCCACGCGGCCCAGCAGGTGGCTCCGATTGCAGTGGGGCCCATCGGTCCCGAGATTCTCTCGTACGAATTGGCCCGTGTGGTGCTTCGCGATCCACGATTCGTCATCCCGCCGGGTATCCATCTGTCCGCCCACGGGATCACGTCAGGCCCGTTGTGGGACAGGGTGACTCACAGCATCCTGAACATGGAAGGCGACGAACACCGCCGGCTGCGCAGCCTGGTGTCCAAAGCATTCACGCCACGCGCGACGGCGGGCATGGACGACACGATCCACGCGATAGTCAACGAGCTCGTCGATCGCATCGCGGACTCGGGACGCTGCGAATTCGTCGCGGACGTCGCGCGTCCCTATCCGATACCGGTCATTTGCGCGCTGCTCGGCGCACCTCGCGAGGACTGGGAGCAGTTCTCCCGGTGGGCCGAGGACATCTTCAAGATCGTGAGCTTCGACTGCGATCTCGCTCAGGAAGAGCCCGTCGTCCTCAAAGCCTGGGGTGAGTTCGACGCCTATATCGACGACATGGTCGCGCACCGGCGTCGCCACCTGACCGAAGATCTGCTGTCCGAGCTGATCGTCATCGAGGATGCGGGTGACCGGCTCAACGCCGCCGAGTTGCGGATGCTCGCGTTCAGCATTCTGGTGGCCGGCACCGACACCACACGCAGCCAACTCGCGGCCTCCATGCAGGTGCTGTGCGACCACCCGGATCAGTGGGCGCTGCTGCGCGACCAGCCCGAGCTGGCGATGCGTGCCGTCGAGGAGACCATGCGCCATTCGCCGTCCATGTGCAGCACGGTGCGCAGCGTCAACGACGACGTCGCCATCGGAGACTTCACCTTTCCCGCAGGCACTTTCATCCTGGTGAACACCTACGCGGCCAACCGCGACTCTGCGGTCTACGACGAGCCGACCCGCTTCGACATCACCCGCGATGCGCCTCCGCCGATCCTGACATTCGGCGGCGGAGTGCATTACTGCCTCGGCGCGAACCTGGCCCGACGTGAACTCGCCGAGGCGCTCAAGATCCTGACCCGCCGCCTGCCGAATCCGCGGCGGGCCGGGTCGGCGCCGTGGAAGCCGTTGCTCGGCATGAGCGGGCCTACCAGCCTGCCCATTGAGTTCGGTGCGGCATCACCCACAATCCAGAACTAGAACCTGTTACAGTTTTGCCGCATGAGCCGCAAACGCGTCGTCGTCGCGGGCCTGGGCGATGTGGGTGTCCTTGCTGCGATTCGGCTCGCGAAGCATTTCGACGTGGTCGGCGTTTCGGTCAAGCCAGGCCTGGTCAGCGGGCAGGAACTCGGCGTCCGGCTGGCCCGGCCGCGGGACTGGGCTCGTGACTACTGGATTCCCTTCGACCGGTTCCGGCGACTGGACCGGGTGCGGATCATCCAGGGCACGCTGACCGGCGTCGATCTTGCCGCGCGGACGATCTCCGGTGACGGCGACGACGGCACCCCGTTCGTCGAAGGCTATGACGCGCTGGTCATCTCGACCGGAGTGAGCAACGGCTTCTGGCGCCGGCCCACCCTGCAATCGGCCGCCGACGTCGGCGCCGACCTGCACGCCGCGCATCAGCGCCTGGCCACCGCCGACTCCGTGATCGTCGTCGGTGGCGGCGCGGCCGCCGTCACCAGCGCGGTGAACCTGGCAACGACCTGGCCGGACAAGCGAATCGACCTGTACTTCCCGGCGGATCGGGCGCTGGGCGACTACCACCCGCGGATCTGGCAGCGCATCCAGCGCCGGCTGACCGGGCTCGGCGTCGGCCTGCACCCGGGCCATCGTGCCGCACTGTCCAACGGTTTCACCGGCGACGAGATCACCAGCGGCGGAGTCGACTGGAGCACCGGTCAACCGGCGGCCTCCGCCGACGCCGTGCTCTGGGCGATCGGGAAGGTGCAGCCGAACACCGACTGGCTGCCGGCCGAACTGCTGGACGACAGCGGCTTCGTCCGCGTCAACGCCGAGCTGCGGGTGACCGGTCGTCCGGAGGTGTTCGCTGCCGGCGACGTCGCGGCCACCGACCCGCTGCGCAGCTCTGCCCGCAACCGGGGTGACGCGCTGGTCGCCCACAACGTCCGAGCCGAACTGGCGGGAGGGCGGACGAAGACCTACCGTGCCCCCGGCCGCCGGTGGGGTTCGGTTCTCGGCATCCAGCCCGACGGGCTGGAGGTCTTCCTGCCGACGGGCCAGGCGTTCCGGCTGCCGTCCTGGCCGGTGCAGCGGCTGGTGATGCCGCTGATCGTGCGCCGCGGCATGTACGGCGGTGTCCGGGAGAACTCGCCGCTGGTGTGACGGTCAGTTCCGGGTGCCGCGCACCCACTGGAACGTGCCGACGCTCTTGACCCGCACACCGGTGAAGCCGTGGTCTTCGAAGATGTCGCCGACCTCGTCCTCGTCGAAGATGTGCGCACCACCGGTGGGCAACGCCCGCCACAGGTCGACCGGAGGACGCAGGGTGGGAACCATGACCGCCAGGCGGCTACCGGGTTTCAGGACGCGGCCGATCTCGGCCAACGCCGCCGCCGGATCGGGGATCAACTGCAACACCGCGAGCGAGATCGCCGCGTCGAAGCTCTCGTCGCGGAACGGCAGCTTCTGGGCGTCCGCCCGCAGGAAACCGACCTGCGGACTCGCCGCGGCACGCACCGCGCGGGTCAGCATCGGCTCGGAGATGTCGACACCCAGCGCAAGTCCACCCGGCCCGGCCGCGTGAGCCAGCGAGGTGGTGATGTTTCCGGGCCCGGAGCCGACGTCGAGCGCGACTCCGCCGTCCGGGATGTTCAGCCAGTCGATCGGAAGCTGCATGGCTGCGATGAACCGTCGGGTCAGTGCCTGTGCGTTGTCGTAGAGGAACGACCCGATCGGTGACGCCCAGGCCGCCTGGATCGCGCCGTCGTTCTTCGCGACGTCCGCGTCAGCGCCGCCGAGCAGGTCGAGATAGCCGTGCTGGGCGTCCGGCTCCGCGGGCGGTTCGGCGAGCAGATCCAGCGCCCTGCTCAGCGCCGGCGGCAACGTCGTCGTCAGTTCGGTCATCGTGCGCTACTCCTCCTCATGTTCACGCGCGCGTCTTCGCCCGCGTGCACGGGCATCGCTTCGGCGAAACACTCAGTTGGCCAAGCGTTTACGCGTCGAGAACGGCGACGCGTGGCTCTTGTGGCCCCGTGGGCAGCCTACGCCGCGGTGCCGATCGCCTCCACCTGCCGAGGCCACAGGGGTTACTGTCGAGCGGTGACGACATCGTGGTCGCCGAGCCGACTCGGCAACTTGTCCGGCAAGCGCATCATCGTGACCGGGGCGACCAACGGGGTGGGCCTCGGCACCGCTCGTCTGTTGGCCCGCGCGGGCGCGCACGTGATCCTGGCCGTCCGTAATACCGAGTTGGGTGCTCAACGAGCCGCCGAGATCGGCGGCTCCACCGAGATCGCCAAGCTCGACCTCGCCGATCTCGCCTCGGTGCGGGCGTTCCCCGACCAGTTCACCGGCGACGTCGACATCTTGATCAACAATGCCGGGGGCCTGAGTCAGCATCGCACCGAAACCGTCGACGGCTTCGAAATGACGATCGGCACAAATTATTTGGGTCCATTCGCGTTGACCAACCTGCTGTTGGATCGGGTGCGATCACAGATCATCAACGTCGGATCCGACGCCCACAAGTCCGCGACGCTACGACTCGACGACATGCATCTGCGCTCGCACAAGTGGGCGGCCTACCCGGCGTACGCGCGCTCCAAGCTGGCGGTGATGCTGTGGAGCCTCGAGCTCGATCGCCGGCTGCGGGCGGCGAAGTCACCGGTCGTCACCCAGCTCACCCACCCGGGCTGGGTGTCGTCCAACCTGTCGAATGTGTCGGACAAGAAATTCATGGCGGGTTTCCATCAGGTGGTCGCCGCGCTGGCGGACCGCTTCGGTAACGACATCGAACAGGGCGCGGCGCCGACCCTGTACTGCATCAGCGAGCCGATACCGCCCGGCAGCTATGTCGGTGTCGACGGGCGACTCGGACTCAAGGGTGGCCCGGTGCTCATCGGGCGTTCTGCGCTGGCAGCCGACTACGAGATCGCCGGCCGGGTGTTCGAGTTCGGCGAAAAAGAGACCGGCACAACGTCTCCCGTCTAACTAGACCGGCGTCGCGAAGATGGCCACCGCGTCGCCGCCGACCGATACCCCGGCCGGCCCGATCCGTTCGACCAAGCGCGCGCGCAGTTCGTCGGTCTTGTCGGCGGGGACCAGCAGCTGTTGGGAGAACGTGAACGCGATGTCGACCCATTGCTGCGCGGAGTAGTGCAGATCGTGCGGATACTCATGCTGCGTCACGGTGAACCCCGCCGCGGCGATCACGTCGGCAACCTCGCCGGGACTGCCGTCGCCACTGTGGTTTTCGACGTCGGTGTACTCGGAGTAGATCTCGTCGAACTCGGCCCGCGTCGGACTGGTGGTGCGCAGCCGGTTCCAGATCAGCGCGAGCTTGCCGCCGTCGTCGAGGACGTCACGAATCTTCGGCAGTGCCACTGCGGGGTCCACCCAGTGAAACGACGCCGCGAAGACCACCCGGTCGAACCGGCGGCCGGCCGGCTCCCAGTCCTCGAACGTCGCGAGCTCGACGGCAACGCCCTTGGCCCGCGCGACGGCCGCCATCCGCGCATCGGGCTCGACGGCCAGCAGATCGGCGCCCCGTTCGATGAGCTGCATCGAGGCGATCCCGGTGCCGGCTCCGCCCTCGAGTACCCGTCGCGCACCGGGCGCCAGCACGTCGTCGATCAACTGGTCGGGATAGCGCGGCCGGTGGGTGTCGTAGTTGTGTGCCGCACCTCCAAATGAGTTGGCGCGCTCGCGATTAGTGAACAAATTCAGTCGCGGTGGCATGGCGTCGAGCGTAGCCACGACAGTTGTGACCCGGCTGTGAAGTCGCGCTGCTGACCGTGCTCAGGGTGTCGGTGGCCCGCTGGTTCTTGCACCCGTGAGGTCGTCACCGACGTACTGGGCGAACAGGTCGGCCAGGGCGCCGGCGAACTCGGCCGGAGCCTTGCCCGACGGGACGGCGGCAGCCTGTAGTGCGCCGTCGCGGGTCAGTACCACGAGACCGTGCACGAGCGCCCAGCTGATCAGGGCAAGGGTCGGGGGAGTCTCCGGTTGCGCTGAAGCGTTTCCGGACAGCTCACTCACTGCGGCAGTGAGTGAGCTGATGGCCTGCTGCTGTGCCGCAGCGAGTTCCGGATCGTCGCCGTGCAATTCACCGGGCGTGAACATCAATTCGAAGAGGGCACGGTGGGCCAGGCCGAAGTCGATGTAAGCCCGCCCGAGCGCTGCGAGCTGCTGCCTGGCATCGGACTCGTGCACGGTGGACAACCGCTCGGCGAGGGCGTGGAATCCTTCCGCGGCGATCGCGGTCAGCAGACCGGACCGGTCGCCGAAATGGTACTTCGGCGAGGCGTGCGACAGACCCGCGCGGCGGGCGACGGCACGCAGGCTGATTGCGGCCCGGCCGTGTTCGACGAGTTCCGCTCGCGCGGCGGCCAGCAGGGCCTCACGCACGTCGGGGCGGGATTCAGATGCCATGGGCGGAATTCTCGCCTACGCGTCTTGACAGTGTCAAATACCTCTGAAATGCTGATGGGGGGATTTTGACAGTGTCAAACAAGAGGCCAACATCCAGTCGAGGAGTCAACGATGAACTGCCCAGTCACCATCGCAGCGGCACGGCCGTATCGTCCGTCCCACACCGAGCCGAGCTTCCGGGTCGGGGATCACCAGCGAGAGAAAGTCGTCGCGCGACTCGGTCAAGCGTTCGCCCAGGGGTACCTGTCGATGCCGGACTACGAGACCCGGCTCGACCGGGCTTTCCAGGCGCAGACCGCCGGAGAGCTGACCCAGGTCCTCGGCGACCTTCCGGTCGGTCGCATAGCGCGCGACGACCCACAGCGGCGCGCCGCAAAGGCCGCGGCCGCACGCCGCGGCGTGCGGATCCACGTGGCCGCGTACCTGGCGGCGTCACTGCTGATGATCGGCATCTGGCTGGCCGTTGCGGTCGCCGCGGGCGCCTGGTACTTCTGGCCGGTCTGGCCGATTATGGGGATGGGCATCGGCGTCGTCTCCCACGCCGTTCCGGTCCTGCGTAGCAGGGGCTTTCGCCTCAGCGCGTGACGCCGGCGTGTACACGTTCCAGCGCGCACAGCCGCCACTGGCCCGGGACACCCTTCAGGGTGTGCTCGCCACGATCCGCGAATCGGTGCCGTGAGCCGGTGACGATGTCGCGGACCGTCGAGGACACCAGCACTTCGCTCGGTCCGGCCAGCGCCGCGACGCGCGCGCCGATGTGCACCGCCATTCCGGCGACGTCGTCGCCGCGCACCTCGACCTCGCCGGCGTGAATACCGACCCGAATCTCGATGCCCAGCAACCGGATCGCGTTGATCAGCGAGTCTGCGCAGGCGATCGCGGCACTCGGGCTGGGGAAGGACGCGACGAAGCCGTCACCGGCGGTGTTCACCTCGAAACCGCCGAACCGTTCGAGTTCGTGCCGGACCATCCTGTCGTGGTTGTCCAGCAGGTTCCGCCACCGACCATCGCCGAGCGACGCGGCCCGTTCGGTCGAGCCGACGATGTCGGTGAACATGATCGTGGTCAGCACCCGGTCGGCGCCGAATCCGCCGCGCACACCGGTGACGAACTCTTCGATCTCGTCGAGCATCGGCGCGGTGTCGCCGACCCAGTACAGCGCGTCCGCTCCGGGCAGTTCGATGAAATGCGCTCCGGAAATGTGCTCGGCGATGTATCGACCGTTGTCCACCGGGCAGAAGTCGGAATCCCGTCGATGCAGCACCAGGGTCGGCGCGGTGATCCGTGCGAGGGTGTCGCGGACGTCGGAATGGCGGGCCTTCAAGATGATGGCGCGGGCCATGCTCGGCGAGGCCGCCCGGTTGCCGGCCATGTCCCACCACGAGCGGAACGCGTCGTCGTCGACCATGCTGGGCGCGATGAAACCGAGCATGTCGAACCCCTGGTCGACGGCATCCGGCTCCATCGCCACCGTGGTGTACGGGTCCTCCTCGACGATCTCGAATCCCATCGGGTAGTCATCGGCGCGCAGCGTGCGGGCGGCGCCGTTGATGACGATTAAGTTGGCGACGCGTTCCGGGTAGTCGGCCGCGAGCACGAGTCCGGTCATCGAGCAAGCCGGGGGCGAGAATCGTCGCCCGCTCGCAGCCGATCGCATCCATCACCGAGATGGCATCCTTGGCCCAGAACTCCGGCCCGATCACGTCCTGCGACACCCGCGAGGACATGCCGACACCGCGCTGGTCGAGCCGGATGACCCGGCTGAACGACGCCAATCGCCGGTGGAAGCGGTACATGGACGGATCGGCGTCGATGGTGTCGATCGGAATCGACGGCCCCGGCAACACCAGCACGTCGGTCGGCCCATCGCCCAGGGTCTGGTAAGCGATGTCGGCCTCGCCGCAACTCGCGTAGCGAGTCCGTGGAAACTGCGCCACGCTCTACAGGCTAGATCACCGAAACCGACACGTTTCGGTGTCAGCTGCGCGGTAGTCGCATCGTGGCCGCGCTGCCGCGAGTATGCAGGTAGCAGTAAGCAACGAGAGGAAACAACGCCATGCAGTTGACGGGTAACACCGTTCTGGTCACCGGAGGGGGCACCGGGATCGGCCGGGGCCTGGCCGAGGCATTTCATCGGCAGGGCAACAACGTCATCATCGCGGGCCGTCGCCTCGAGGTACTGAAGGAGGTTGCCGAGGCCAACCCGGGCATTCAATACCTGACCCTGGACCAGGGCGACGCCGGTGACATCAGGCGATTCGCCATCGAGGTCAAGGACAACCACCCCGACGTCAATGTGCTGATCAACAACGCCGCCATCCAGAGGGTCGAGAATCTCGCCACCGGCGGCCCCGGGCGCGCCGAGCAGACCATCAACATCAACCTGCTCGGCCCCATCCGGGTCACGGCGGCGTTGTTGCACGCGTTGCTCGGCAAGCCGCGAGCCACGATCATCAACGTCACATCCGGGCTGGCTTTCATGCCCAGCGCTCTGACGCCGACGTACTGCGCCACCAAGGCCGCGCTGCACTCCTACACGCAGTCACTGCGATTCCAGTTGCGCGACAGCGATGTTCAGGTCATCGAGATCATTCCGCCACGAGTGCAGACGGCACTGCAGGGAGCCCGCGGGTTCGATCCGCGCGGATTGCCGGTCGACGAGTTCATCGCCGAGACGATGACGCTGCTGCAGACCAAGCCTGAGGCCGCGGAGATCATCGTCGAACGCGTCAAAGGATTCCGGTTCGCCGAACGGGACGGCGCATTCGACGAGATCTATCCCGCATTCAACGAGCGGATGACGGCGCAGGTCGACTAGGGCAGCAGCGCCATCTCACGGGCGTTCTTGATCGCCGTCGCGACCTGGCGCTGTTGCTGAACGGTCAAGCCGGTCACCCTGCGCGACCGGATTTTGCCGCGGTCGGAGATGAACATCCGCAGATGTGCGACGTCCTTGTAATCGACGCTGGTGACGCCGAGCGTCCTGAGCAGATTCTTCTTGGCGGGTTTGATCTCCGCGGTAGTGGCCCGGCGGGTGCGGTGGGACTTGCCGGCCATCACCAACTCGCTTTCCGGATGCCGGGAAGTTGTCCCTGGTGCGCCATTTCGCGTACGCGAACCCTGGACAGTCCGAACTTGCGCAGATGTCCGCGGGGCCGTCCGTCGACGGCGTCGCGGTTGCGTAACCGCACCGGGCTGGCGTCGCGCGGCTGCCGATTGAGTTCGCGCTGCGCATCCAGTCGCTGTTCCGCCGTGCTGGCGGGCGCGCGGATGACGCGCTTGAGTTCGGCCCGGCGATCGGCGTGCCGGGCGACGATGTCACGACGCCGGTCGTTCTTGACGATCTTGGATTTCTTGGCCATTCAGCGTTCCTCTCGGAAGTCGACGTGCCGTCGGACCACCGGGTCGTACTTCTTGAGCACCAGGCGGTCCGGGTCGTTGCGCCGGTTCTTGCGCGTGACGTAGGTGTAACCGGTGCCCGCGGTCGAGCGCAGCTTCACGATGGGACGAATCTCATTGCGCGCCATCAGATTCGCTCTCCCGCGCGACGCAACCGGGCGACGACTGCTTCGATGCCGTCGCGATCGATGACCTTGATGCCTTTGGCACTGACCCGCAACGTGATCCGCCGATTCTGCGACGGCAGGTAATAGGTCTTGCGCTGGATGTTCGGCGTCCATCGCCGCCGGGTACGGCGGTGCGAGTGCGAGACGGTGTTTCCAAAACTCACCGAACGTCCGGTGACCTGGCAGCGAGCGGACACAGCCCCTCCCCCTTAATGAAAATCGTTTTCGACAAGCGGTGCGTTGCACTGTAGCGTGTCGGCAGGGTTATTGAAAACCATTTTTAAGAGGGAGTGGGATGCGGACACCTGTGGTTCTGGTCGCCGGCCAGGGCGGAACCGATGCGGTCGCCGGCACGCTGCTGCGCCGACCGGGAACGGTGGTGGTGGAGCACCGCTTCGACGGCCACGTAGTGCGACGAACGGTCGTCCGGTTGCGCGACGGCGACCTGGTGATCGCCGAAGAGGCATTGGAACTGGCGCACGGTTGCCTGGCCTGCACGATCCGCAACGACCTGCTGGTGCTGCTGCGTAAGCTGCACCGCCGGGCCGACATCGAGCGGATCGTCGTCCACCTGGCGCCGTGGCTGGAGCCCGAACCGATCTGCTGGGCGATCAACCACGTCCGCGTGCGCGTGGGGCCGGGATATCTCGACGGCGTGGCCGCCCGTGACGTGGTGATCGCCGGGGTGGTCACGTGCGTGGACACCGTCGACTGGCTGGGTCAGGCGCTGGGCCAAGACGAGTTGTCCGACGGCCGCACGGTGGCCCAGGCGGTCGTCTGCCAGGCCGAATTCGCCGACGTCCTGGTGCTCAACCGGGCCGATCCGTCGACGCTCGCCGTCCTGCGCAGGCTGGCGCCCCGCGCCCGGATCACCGTCGGTGTCGAGCGCGTCGAGATGTCGCTGGCTCACGTCGACGACGAATCACGCCGCGGCCGAAGCGATCACCCGCACGCCCCGCTGCTGGCCGGGCTGCCACCGCTGGCCGCCGAGGGCGCGATCAGGATTCTGGAGTTCAGTGCCCGCCGGCCGTTCCACCCGGAGCGGCTGCACGCCGCGGTGGACACGCTGCTCGACGGCGTGATCCGATCGCGCGGCCGGCTGTGGCTGGCCAACCGGGGAGACCAGGTGATGTGGCTCGAATCGGCCGGTGGCGGACTCCGTGTCGCATCGGCCGGAAAGTGGTTGGCGGCCATGACATCGTCCGAGGTCGCCTACGTCGACCCGGAACGGCGGGCCTTCGCCGACCTGATGTGGGAACACCGGTTCGGCGACCGGCACACCTCCATGACGATTCTGGCCTGCGGCGCCGACCCGGCCGAGATCGCCGATGCGCTCAACGGTGCGTTGCTCACCGATGACGAGCTGGCCGATCCGGATGCGTGGTCTGGCTACGATGACCCGTTCGGTGACTGGCACCAAGACCCGTGCCACGAAACACCGGATATGGCAGGCGAATTCACAGCACATCGCACCAGTAACGGAGAATCCGAATGAAACCCGGCATCCATCCGGACTATCGGCCGGTGGTGTTCCAGGACGCGAACACCGGCAAGCAATTCCTCACCCGATCGACGATGACCAGTTCGCGGATCATCGAGTGGGAGACCTCGACCGGTGTCGAGACCTACCCGCTGGTGGTGGTCGAAGTGTCGAGTGACTCGCACCCGTTCTGGACCGGCACCAAGCGCACGCTCGACACCGAGGGCCGGGTGGAGAAGTTCTACCAGCGCTACGGCCGGCGCGCGAAATAGACTGATGGGCAATCTCAGTCGCGGATGAGCCCCGACCCTCGGGGCGGTGATTGCCACCACCCAGATCGACGTGAGCGCGGTGGTTACTCGCACGTTCTCTCGCTGGCGTCGATCTCGACGAAGTGACGAGCGCTACTGCAGGCAGCCTCAGTCGCGGATGAGCCCCTTGTTGCGCATCAGGAAGTCCGCGAGGTATCCGTCGTGCGGGATCTCGGGTGCTGTGTAGTGGGTCGGGTGGTGACCACCGTAGACGTTGGCGATGGTCGGGTCGGCGAGTAGATCGTCGACCAGATCGTCGTCGGTGGTGATCGCACTGATCACCAGCGAATGCCGCAGCGGCGCCAGCCCGTCGGCCCGCGACCAGGGGGCCACCCAGACGCACGGAAAGGGCAATTCGACGTTCAGCTTGTCGACGTCGGGTGAATCCAGCAGGTGTACCGCGGGGCGCAATACCGCGTAGCCGTCACCGAGCGGCGCAATGACCTGCTCGGCCCCCAGCAGCGCTGTGGCGCCCGCGGCCACCTTGGCCAGGTGACCCGCCAAAGCCGTTGCGGTCTCCATCTTCTGGACGGGCAGGGATTGGCTGTCGATGGTCGACAGGTGCTCGGCGATCGCCGCGGCCAGGGGGGCTGGGTCGCCCTCGTAGAGCACGGCGGTGGTGTTGACGCAGGCGATGCCGCCGAGGTCGGCGACGGAGTCCGTGATCACGTCGAGGTAGTCGCGCCAGTCGTGCTCGGCGGTGATCAGCAGCTTGGCCCGACCCGGTCCGTTGACGAAAACCGTTGCGTCCCCGGCGTATTTGTCGACCACGTCCTGCCCGCCGTAGACCATGCTGAGATCGGCCGACCGGATGATCTCGTCGGCTCCGCGATGATCGGTGGGCAGATAGACGGCGTCATGGGGGCGAAATCCAGCCTGCCGCAGAGCATGCACCAACCGGTGGGCGGTCAGGGGCTCGCGGCGTGACGGGCGGACCGCGACCCGGTAGCCCAAAGCCAGTGCCTGTGGCCACAGGGCGTGCACACCGGGACCGTTTCCGGAGGCCAGCACCGCGAATACGTCGCCGCGACGGGCCCAGACCGCGCCGCCGCGGCGTTTTTCCCGCCAGTCGAGCGCCGCGCCCGCGGGCCGGGCCTGCTGTACTGCGGTGAATGCCGATGCGACGCCGTCGGCGACGCCGCGCGCCCCGGCGCGGGTGACCGAGACCGGAACCCCGGAAATGCGGCCGGCCAAATCGACATAGGCGTCGAAGTCCAATCCCGCGATCACGCCGCCGGCGAACTCGTCGGCGGCCTTGGCCAGCGCGGCCTCGCGCTCACCGGCCGCCAGCGGCCGGACTCTGCGCTGTGCTCCGATCGCCCGCGAGATGTACAGCGGCGGTACGAGACTGAGCTCGGCGACCGCGGCTCCGCTGGTGGTCGACACGGTCTCGCGGGTGCGGGTACGGTATTCACCACCCGGGCCGAGTGCGTCGATCACCAGCAGATCCGTTGTGTCGGTCGCCATCTCAATAGACCCCTTCGATGACCGGCTCACCTTCGAAGGCGGCGACCGGGCTCACCTCGCTGAGCGAATCGCCCACCTGCCCGTCGATCCCCGGTAGCCGGATGGCGCTGTCGCGCTCCAGGTTATTGGGCAGGAACATGCCCTTGCTGACGTGATTCATGATCACCTGACCGCGTTGCCCGTACGGCACCTCGTCACCGCTGTCCGGGTCGACCACCCAGAACGTCGCATACGGACTGCGCGGATGGAACACGAACGGACCGTCACCGTCGATGCGTCTGGTGATCGCCTGCGAGAGGATCATCGTGCTGCCGAACGCCATGGTGATGGCCGTGTCCGGGAAGATGTCGCCGAGCAGGTCGAGGGTGTCGAGATCGACGTGCGCGCCGCTGAGCAACACGAAGCGGACCTTCTCGTTGAGCAGGTTGACCACCTCGTCGTCGCGAGCCATCGCCTCGAGTAGTGGGGGAGTGGTGTGCAGGTTCGCGATGTGCTGGGTGTGCAGCACATGGACCGCCTGCTCGACGACGTGATCGACGTACGCCGTCATCTCCGCGGCGGCGCCGCGGGCAACCAGCTTCTTCACCCAGCGGGGGTCGAGGTCGATGGCGTGAAAGGTCGATCCGAGCCGTTCGGAGACCAGCCGCGAGAAGTAGCCCACTCCATGCGGTCCGCTCGGCATCATGCACAGGAATCCGCGACCCCGCACAAAACCGCCCTCGGCGAAGTCCTCGGTCTGCCACTGCACGACCTGAGCGACCCAATCCGGCAGTTGCACGGTCCGTTTCGGTGCTCCAGTGGTGCCGCCGGATTCGAAGATCTGCGGAACCGGCGGTGGTGACCCCGCCGAGAAGTAGCCCCGCGGGACGAGGTCGTCGACCGACTCATTGCGTAACTCGCTGAGCAGGTTGGGAAATCGTCGGAGATCGGCGAAGGTGGTGACGTCGGTGAGTGGGTCGAAGTCCAGGGTCTGAGCCGCCCGCAGCCAGAACGCGCTGCCGGTCCGTTCGCCGAAATGCCACGCGACGGCGGCGCGCAGGTAGGCGTCCGGGTCGCCGACCCGGTCCGGGCGTGGCACATCCAGCAGCGAGAAGTCGATGTCTGCCATGGCTCCGATCATGTCGCAGGCCAACAGTACGGGCAATTGACGTGTCGCCAATCTGCTTCACCGAGAACGGTTTTCGTGCCACGTTCACCCGCTGTAGCCAAGGTATTCGCTGCGCCGACATCTAGCCCACCGGGTCGACGCCGGGACACCTGCCAGGGAATTCGCAGGACGAACGCTGGCGCACAGCCGACCATCGCGTAAACTCGACCTGGACATTCAGTGAACCAAAAGTGAACAAACGGTTAACATGCCTGGTCGTGGCCATCGCGAAGAGTGTCTCGACTGAACGGAAGGTACCGAGATGTATGTGCCCAGCTTGCCCGCCGTGGTCCTAGACAGCACCGTCGATCCCGCTGACCGGGTCAGCGCCATCGACTTCATCAACCGGGTCAACTGGCTGTTCGATGCGTGGGACGTCGACGCGATGGTGGAGGCCTTCCTCCCCGACTGCACCACCTACCACACCCACGGGGTCAGCCACGGAAAGCTCGAGACGCGACGCTTTTTCCAGGATCAGAGCCCCCACGTGGTGGCCGGAGTCAGCCGGCAAGCTCTCAACCCGATCGTCGATGCCGACGACGACGGCGGGGTGATCGTTCGCTACCACAACCTTCTCGTCCGGCACACGGCGCAGGCGTCGTTGCCGAGAATCGTTTCCGGCCAGGTCATCACGGCCGCTCCGGACGCGCCGGAGATCTGGATCTACTCGGCGATGACGGATCGGCTGCGCCGCACCGAGAACGGATGGCGCATCTTCGAACGACACGTCGGAGCGACGTCAATGAACGAGAGCGGCTCGTCGCGTCGTCACGCCGACCCGCACCTCGAAGCGGCGGGCTGGTAACTAACCCCGGTAGGGCCGCCAGCCGCCTTCGGGCTGGGCGAGCCGGTCGGCCATCACCGACAGTGCCTGCACGTTGTGCCCGTAGCCGAGATGACTGCTGCGCACTTCGATGTTCTCGGTCTGCGGGGCGGGCACGCTGGTGCAGCACTGCCACGCCACGATGCCGTCGGACTTGCTGTAGATGCACGTCGTCGGGACCGACAGCGGCTGCGCGCGACGGTCGAGTGCGCGTTCGGAGACCGACTCGGTGGCATCGGAGCCGCGGTTGACCAGTCGCCACACCCGCCACGCCGTGCTCGCCTGATGATTGCCGCGAAACGGTGAGCCCAAGGTGATCACCGACCGGATGTCGTCGGGCCGCGCGCGGGCGAGTTCGCGGGCGTAGATGCCGCCGGCGCTCCAGCCGATGAGACTGACCCGCCGCCCGTCGTTACGCTCCCGAATGTGTTGCACGCGTGCGGGTAACGACTCTTTCATGCTGGCGCGGTAGCCCATGTTGGTGCCCAGGCCCCAGTCGTAAACGCGATAGTTCAACTGTCGCAACACATTACGCAGTAGGTCGGTCGAGAGCGGTCCGGCCAGGAATCCCGGCAACACCAGGACGGGATGGCCGTCACCGGATTCCCAGCCCGCGATGCGTCGCATCGCCAGCCGAGCCGACAGGTACTCCAGGCCGGTGCGCCACTCGAGCGTGCGGAGCAGATGTCCCGGCGGTGCCGCGTTGGCCGCGTCCGGAAGCTCGGTGACCGGCTCAGGAGTAGAAGCCATCCAGTGTCTCCTTGTTTTGCTCAGCGACCACACCGCGCTTCACCTTCAGCGACGGGGTCAGTTGACCACCGTCGACCGAGAGGTCGTGGTCGAGCACCGCCCACTTCTTGATCGTCTCCCAACGGTTCAGGCTGGCGTTGAGCTTGTCGACGTGCTCGGCGATCATGTCGTGCACCGCATCGGATTTGGTGAGGTCCTCATACGACTTGCCGCTCAGCCCATTGTCTTTGGCCCACCCGCTGATCGAATCCTCGTCCAGGGTGACCAGGGCCGCGGCGAAGTTCTTGCCCTCGCCGAACACCATGAACTGACTGGCATACGGGCACAGCGTCGCGAACTTGGCCTCGATCGCCGGCGGCGCCACGTACTTTCCGTTGGAGAGCTTGAACAGCTCCTTGATCCGGCCGGTGATCGACAGGAAGCCGTCGTCGTCGAGCTTGCCCTGATCCCCGGTCGACAGCCAGCCGTCCTTCAACGACTCGGCGGTGGCGTCGTCGAGGTGGTGGTAGCCGGCCATCACGCAGTCGCTGCGGAACTGCACCTCGCCGGCATCGCTGATCCGGACCTCGGTGCCCTCGAAGGGCAGGCCGACGGTTCCGAGCTTGTAGTTGTCCGGCCGGTTGATGAAACCGGCGCCGGAGGACTCGGTCAGCCCGTAGCCCTCCAGGATCAAAACGCCTGCCGCCTCGAAGAATTCGGCGACGTCACGGTTCAGCGGCGCCGAACCCGAGATGAAGAAGCGGACCCGGCCGCCGAACACGTCGCGAATCTTGGCGAACACCAGCCCGTCGAACAGCTTCTGCTGAGCCACCAGATGCGGCCACACGAACTTGCCCTCACGGCGACGGCGGGCGACCTCCTTGCCCACCGCGACGGCCCAGCCGAACAGCACCTTCTTGGCGCCCTTCTGCTGGGTGATGATCTTGTTGTAGGCCTTTTCGAAGATGCGCGGCGCGGCGCCCATGAACGTCGGTTTGACCACGCCACAGTTCTCGACGATCTTGTCGACGCGGCCGTCGATCGCGCTGGAGAAGCCGCACGCCAGCTGGGTGGCGATCAGCACCTTGCCGAAGGCGTGCGCCAATGGCAGCCACAACAGCTGCAGATCAGTCTCGTCGAGCAGCCCCATCCCGGAGATCACGTCACCGGTGTAGACCCATGACTTGTGGTGCAGCCGAACGCCTTTCGGCTTTCCGGTGGTTCCGGAGGTGTAGATCAGGGTCGCCAGCTGGTCGGGCTTGATGTCGTCGGCGACCTTCTTGACGACGTCGGCGTGCTCGGCCAGGTATTTGGCGCCCTGGTCGGCGAGGTCGTCGAGGGTGATCACCCAATCGTCGTCGGAGGTGCCGTCGATCAGCACGACCTTGGCCAGGTTGGACAGCTCGCCGCGCTGGTCGGTGAGCTTCTTCAGCTGGGTGTCGTCCTCGGCGAACACGATCTTGGAATCGGAGTCGGCCAGGATGTAGGCGGTGTCCTCGGCGTTGGTGCTGGGGTAGACGGTCGTCGTCGCCCCGCCGGCGCACAGGATCGCGAGGTCGGCCAGGATCCACTCCAGCCGGGTGGTGGAGGCGATGCCGATCCGGTCTTCGGGCTCGACGCCCAGCGACAGCAGACCGGCCGCCAGCGCCTCGACCCGTTCGGCGGCCTGACCCCAGGTGACCGAGGTCCAGTCGCCGTTCTCCGGAAAACGGAACGCCTCGCGATCAGCGGAGGTCTTGACGCGCTGCAAGAACAGCTGCGCCAGGTTGTTCGCTCGGTTAGCACTCTTCTCGGCCATGGCAGTTCCTTCTCGGTCGCAGCAATATGCGAATCGCACAACAGTTCCGCAGCGTTGTGTCAGCGATCACCCTATTGATCTTGCTGGGAGTGCCCAACCCGGCGAGGCCGAAACGCGAATCTGCCGCCCGCATCCGCCGAGATCGACATTCCGCAGGCCGCTGGTCGCACTTCTGCTGCAATACGTCAATCTCGGCGGCTTGCCAAGGCCTCGGCCAGTTCGGGCTGGACCACTCCCGCGGTTTTCGCCAACCAGTTGGGCGCCAGCACCGACAGCCCGGTGGCGCCCGCGGTCGCCCCCACGACTGCGGTCCAGGCGACCGGCCCCAGCGGGGTGCAGCCGAAGAAATGGCTGACGCCCGGCGTCTGGACGATGGCCACCAGCACAGCGGAGCTGCCCAGCGCAGTCGCGACCACGAGTGGGCTGTGTCGCCGCGTCAGCAGCGTCTGCGCCAGCTGCGTCGTCACCAGCGCCGTCAATCCCATTGTGGAGGTGCGCCTTTCGGTACCGGGCGTCCATCGTCCGACGGCCCAGGCCGCGGTTGCGCCGGCCGCCGTCACGGCGCCGCGGGTGATGATCTGGCGCATCAGCTCCGCGTCCAGCGACGGCGTCGGCCCGGTCAGCACCGAACGCTGATACGCCAGACGAGCCTCGGCGGCCTCCTCCTCGGTGTCGTATTCGTCGGCGTCGGGCTCCTCGAACTGCGGGGTGACCGCCACCGCGAGCGCCGGGAACATGTCGGTCAGCAGATTCACCAGCAGCAGCTGACGGGTTCCCACCGGTGCCCGGCCGCTGCCCAGCGCGGTGCCGATGATGGTGAACAGCACCTCGCCGACGTTGCCGCCGACCAGGATCGTCACCGCGTCGCGCACCCCGGCCCACATGCCGCGGCCCTCCACCAGCGTGTCGAGCAGCACGCCCAGGTCGTCGTCGGTCAACACGATGTCCGCGGCCCCGCGGGCGGCCGACGAACCGCGGCCGCTGACCCCGATGCCGACGTCGGCCATCCGGATCGCCGCCGCGTCATTGGCCCCGTCGCCGACCATCGCGGTCACCCGCCCGCAGCGCTGCAGCGCCCCGACGATCTGCACCTTCTGCTCCGGGCTGACCCGGGCGAACACCTGTACATCGGCGACCAGCTTGGCGGCCGCGTCCTCGTCCAGGCCGTTGAGTTCACCACCGGTGATCACCCGGGCGTCCTCGGGCAGACCGAGCTGACGGGCGATCGCGCGGGCGGTCACCGGGTGGTCGCCGGTGATCAGCACGACGTCGCGGCCGGCGTCGACCAGGGCTTCGATCAGCGGGCGGGCCGACGGGCGGGCGGTGTCGGCCAGGCCCACGTAGCCGATGAGTTCCAGATCCTGCGCCGCGGCGTCGACGGCATCAGCGTCGGTGTTCTCGTCGTCGGTGTCGTGCTTCCAGCCGCGCTTGGCGACGGCCAGTACCCGCAGACCCTGCTCGGCCAGGTTGTGTACCAATGCCTCTGCGTGGTCGAGGTCGGCCTGCCGATCGGCGAACCTGCAACGCGGCAGCACGACTTCGGGGGCGCCCTTGAGCATCAGCACCGGACCGGCCCCGTTCGTGGTGAGCGTGCCGATCGAGGCGGCGAAGCCACGGCTGGACTCGAACGGGACCTCGGCGAGCAGGTTCCATTCCGGGTCGCTGCTACCGGCATAGGACTCCGCGGCCTTGAGGATCGCCTCGTCGGTGGCGTGGGCGTGGCCCTGCGCCTCATGCGGCTGCGACGATGCCCGCGCCGCGGCCCGCAGCACGCGGGTGGCCTCCGGGTCGGCGGGGCCGGGGAACGGACCTTGCGGACTGGTGGCGGCCGGCACCGAAAGGACCAGGCGCAGGCGGTTTTCGGTGAGGGTTCCGGTCTTGTCGAAGCAGACGGTGTCGACTCGGCCCAGCGCCTCGATCGTCCGGGGCGCGCGGACCAGCACCCCGCGCGTCGAGAGCCGCTGCGCGGCGGCCAGCTGAGACAGCGTCGCCACCAGCGGCAGACCCTCCGGAACGGCGGCGACGGCGATGGCGACACCATCGGAGACCGCCTGACGCAGCGAGGCCCGGCGCAGCAACGCCAGCCCCGACACCGCGGCGCCGCCGGCCAGGGTCAGCGGCAGCACCTTGGCAGTCAGTTCCCGCAGGCGGGCCTGGACGCCGGCCGACGACTCGACGTCGATGACCGCGGAGATGGCCCGGTGCGCCGCGGTGCCCACGCCGGTGGCCACCACGATGGCCCGGGCGTGGCCCGCGACGATCGTGCTGCCTTCGAACAGCATGCTGGCCCGATCGGGATCGGCCGCCGCGACCGGATCGACCTGCTTGTCGACCGGCAGCGATTCACCGGTCAACAGCGACTCGTCGACCTCGAGGTCGTCGGCCACCAGCAACCGGGCGTCGGCGGGCACCACGTCGGGCGCCACCAGGTCGATCACGTCACCGGGACGCAGCGCACGCGCCGACACGGTGACGAGTCGCTCGGCTTTGCGCGCCGCCTCCAGCCGGCGTCGAGCCGTCGCGACGGTCGGGACGACCACCCGGCGGGCGAATTGGTCCTGTTCGGCGAACAGCTCGGCGGCCGCCGCCTCGGCGCGCAACCGCTGCGAACCGCCGATCAACGCGTTGACGGCCATCACCCCGCCGACCAGCAGCGCGTCGACATTGCTGCCGAGGATCGCCGACGCGGCGGCGCCCACGGCCAGGATCGGGGTGAGCGGATCGGAGAGCTCGGCCCGGGTCGCGGACAGCAGCTTGCCGGCCTGACGCGCCGGACCGCGCAGCGGCGACACCAACGGGCTGTCGGACAGGTCCGAGACGACGCGTCGCCAGCCGGGCAAGCCGGGCTCGATGGCCAATGGCAGGACCCGGCCGGCCAGCCGGGCGTAGACGATCTCCGGATCGAGCGCGTGCCAGGCGGTCAGCGGTTGGGGCGTGGGATCGGGTTGGCGCAGCACCCGGGTGGCCGCGAACGCCCCGGACATCAGCGCGCTGGTGGCTGCGGCGTTGACCGGATTGAGCCACCGCTGGAGTGCCAACGGGTTGGTCGAACCCTGCGGATTACCGGTCACCAGCAGCAGACCGGCCAGCGTGGTTCCGCCCTTGGCCAGGTTGACCGACGACTCGCTGGCCTGTCGCGCGGCCGGCAGCGCCGACAGGATGCGCACCGCTGCGGCCAGATCGGTGCCGGTGATGATGTCCGCGCTCCACGGCGTCGCCGCTTTCGGGTCGTCCAGCGCGACACCGACGTCGGCGATGGCCAGCGCCGCCAACGTGTCGGTCGAGGCGAAGTCGCGGTGCAGTGCGGTGATCAGCAGCACCGGTCCGCGGTCGGCCCGCAGGTCGCGGACCAGCTTGAGCAGCGGGGTGCCGCTCTGATGACTGGCCGCGACGCTGGCGGCCAGGTCCTGGGTGCCGGCCACATGCCGCAGCACGACGCGGGCGCCGGTGCGGTTGGCGATCTGCAGCAGCGGCACCGCGAACGGGTCGACCTCCCAGCCGACCTCGACGTGGCCGACGGTCTCCCCGTCGACGACCAGGTCGGCGTGCTCGAGACCTTGAGCGGGCGCGGCCGACGGCCCGGTGGGACGCAGCCAGCGCAGGCGTGCGGTGTTGGCCGGTAACTCGTCGTCGTCCGGCTCCGGCGGCTCCTCGGAGTGCAGCAGCGCGTCGGCCACCTCGTAGACGCGGTCGTCGTCCCAGCCGGCGACATCGCCGCGGGCGAGCAGCACCGCGCGGTGGTCGCCACGCAAGGCGGCGCCGTCGATCACGACCACCTTCACCCGATCCAGCCGTCGCAACGCGCCGGGGTCGAGGATCATCTGGCCGTCGTCGGCCAGCCCGCGGCCCAGCACCGCGGCGAACGCCTGCCGGCCCATGTGCGCGGCCTTGGGGATTCCGGCCAGCACCGCGCCGGCAGCGTCTTCGGGGCCGCCGCCGGCCACCAGCGCGCTGGCCGCGGCGATCAGCGATCCGTTGGCGGCCGAGTCGACGTAGTCCTCGATCGGTCCGGCCATCGAACCCTTCGCGGTGTCGATCGCGGCGTCGATCGATCCGTCGACCATGACGTGCGACGCCTCACCCGCTGATGCTGCGGACCAATTGTGCTGCGGCGCTTGCACTTTGGCGACGCCAGCGGATGATATGACGGGTACGACGGGGGCTTGCGGACGGTCGGGGGAGGCCAGTTGCGGCTCCCGGTCACGCCATCGGCGGCGGTGCGCCTCGGCTTCGGAGATCTGCAGGACGCGTTCGACCAGATTCAGCAGCGGTGTGCCGACGGCCTGGGTCAACCCGTTGGCCGCCGCGGTCGACGCGCTGAGCACCAGGTCCGTCCCGACCCGGCCCAGTCGCGACTCGAGCACGGCGATGATGCGTGGCTGGTTGTTGAGCAGAGCGGCGGCGGCCCGGGTGGTCTTCGGCGCCGCGGGCAGTCTGATCACCCAACCGGTGACCGCGGCACCGATCGCCACCGCGTCGAAGGCGGCGGCGGTCAACGGAACCAGAACCGCCAGCGGGTTCCCTGGATCGGCGAACGGCGCAATCCGAATCTGCGGTTCGCGTCCCGCGGCGAACAGATCGGACGCCGCCGAGTTCACCACGTCGCGGACCGTCTCCAGCACCACGTCGGCGTCGGCTTCGGGTTCGAGTTCGACCACCAGCCGGCCCAGCGCGCCTTCGACATGGGCATGGGCGACGCCGGCGACGGCGCGAACCGGCTCTTCGACCACCGCGGCGTGCTCGTGCCAGCGCGGGAACGGCAGCAGCGGGTCGAGATCGAGGTGTACCCGTCGTCCGCTCTGCCAGCGCACCGTCGCCGAAGCGCTGTCCTTACGGCCGTTCGTCGAGCCGCCGGTGCCCAGCACGCGCAACGTCGAATGAGTCACGGTGTCCAGTACCGGGGTGGTCAGCGTCTGCACAGCTTCGGCGGCGCTCGCCACGCTCTGCGCGCCGGCCTGCAACATCTGGACCGCTCCACCGGCCACACCGCCGACCAACGCGGTCACACCTGGAACCCTCATCAAGCACCCTTCGCTACGTCTGCTGTGTCGATCAGCGCCGCCTGGGCTATCGGGCGGCATTGGCTGTACGACGAAATGGGGAGATCACTGACATCCCCGTCAGACGAGCGTACGTGTTACGCCTGAGTACAGCTGAGCGAAGAAATTGCGATCGCCGCTAGGTCGCTCGGCGGCGACCCGCTGCGCCCGGCTTGTGCCGCGCTTGCGATCGCCGCTCGGTCGGTCGGCGGCGACCCGCTGCGCCCGGCTTGTGCCGCGCTTGCGATCGCCGCTAGGTGCACCCGCTGACGTGGATGCGACGGCCGACACCGACGCAGACGTTGACATTCGGCGGCGGCGGCGGAGGCGGCGGGAAATCCCCCGGCAGCGGCGCGTAGTCACCCGGCGGCGGGGGCTCGGCGAGGTTGGTGCATCCGCTCACCGACACCCGTCTGCCCACGCTCGCGCACACGTCGGCGTTCGCCACGCCGGTGACCGGCACGGCGTAACTCGACGCGACGGCGGTCAACGCGACTGCCCCGGCGATCCACGGCCTCATGCGGCGCCCTGCCCGAGCAACGGCGTCCAGTGGCAGCGCTCCCTGATGTCTTTCATCGGCTGCCGGATGCTCTCGAGTTCCGCTTCTTCTTGGGGGTTGGTGCTGAAGTAGTCCTGGACCTGGCCGCCGATCTCGTCCTTCGGCTGGTCCTGCAGACCGGTGTAGAACCCGTTGACGTCCGGATGGGTGTAGAGGTACGTCGTCAGGGCTGACGCGACCCCGGCGGCGACACCGGCGACATCTGCCGCCGAGCAATTGGGTGGTCGCGGTGCCGGGTCCGCCGCGGCTTGGCCTGCGGTACACAGCAGGGCTCCGGCGGCGATCACGCCGACCACTGCTCGGCGGGAGAACAAGGCGAGGGACATCACGGCTCCTCCATGGTGCGGTCGTCCCCCGGGGCTAAGGCTAAGCAGTTGCGGGCCTGATGCACCTGAGGCGGATCAGCGTGTCGGCGGCAGGCCGAACACCGAGAACAGCTCCGGGTCGAGGAAGACGACCATCCGGGCGATCCCGCCTTCACCGGCGGTCAGGACGTGAATCGAGTGTGCCCGCAATACGTCGTCGGCGGCCCGCCGATACTCGGCGACGGCGGGCTGCCCGTTGGCCGCCGTCTGGACCAGCACCATGTCGCCGGGTTCGGCGAAGGCACGCTGCGCCAGGAAACGGGTTACGGCGTCGCGGCCGATGAACCACGCCGGCAACGGCGGCATTTCGAGCCGGACGTCGGCTGCCAGCAGGTCGGTCAGTGCGTCGAGGTCGGCGTGTTCGAAGGCCGCGCAATAGCGGTCGAGAAGCTCACGACGGTCCGCGTCGTCCGGCTCGGCGACGTCGTCTTCGCTCGGTGCCACCTCGGCGAGGTGGCCGCGGGCCCGCTGCAGCGCGCTGTTGACCGAGGCGGTGCTGGTTTCCAGCAGCTCGGCGACCTCGGCGGCGCTGAACTGCACGACGTCGCGCAGGATCAACACCGCACGTTGACGTGCTGGGAGTTCCTGCAGGGCCGTCGCAACCGCCAGCCGCACACTCTGACGAATGCCGACCTCGGTCTCGGGAGTCAACGTGTCCGGCAGCGGCTCGAGCCAGTGGTGGTGACCGCCGGCTGCGTCGAGGTCGATGTCCGGATCGTCCGAACCGGCGCCCAGACCCGCGGGCAGCACGCGTCGCGCGCGATTCTCCAACGCGCGCAGACATGCGGTGGTGGCGATCCGGTACAGCCAGGTGCGCAGAGCCGCGCGCTCTTCGAACGCCGAGTAGCCGCGCCAGCCGCGCAGATAGGTCTCTTGGACAAGATCTTCGGCGTCGTGGGCCGAGCCGAGCATGCGGTAGCAGTGGGCGATCAGTTCGCCGCGAAACGGCGCCGCCTGCTCGATGAAGTTCTCCTGGGCGGGCACGAACCTTCTCCTATCTCGGGCGATGGGCCCTCATGAATACAGAGACGTGCGCCCCGAAAAATTCATCGGCCGGCCCGCGATGAATTCCAGTCGCGCGACGTATCGAACCCACTATGACCCAATCAGTAGAGAACCTGACGTTGGCCGGCACGACGGCGATCGTGACCGGCGCGAGCCGCGGATTCGGCAATGCCATAGCCGCGGCATTCGCGGCCGCCGATGTAAAGGTCGTCGGCGTCGCCCGCAGTCGAGCGCGCCTGGAAGGCGACCACTTCACCTCGGTCGCGGCCGATGCCGCCGACCCCGAGGTGGCGAATCGGCTCGTTGATGAGCATCAGCCGCAGACACTGGTGTTGTGTGCCGGTGCGACCCCGACGATGAGCCCGTTGCACGAACAGACATGGGAGAGCTTCAGCCAGACGTGGAACGTGGACGTCGCGCAGGCATTCAACTGGTGCCGTGCGGCATTGCGCCGTCCACTGGCACCGGGCAGCACAGTGATCGTGATGTCCAGCGGGGCCGCGCTGAACGGCTCGCCGCTCAGCGGCGGGTATGCGGGCGCGAAAGCCGCCGTGAAGTTCGTTGCTGACTACGCCGCAATCGAATCCGAGCGGGCCGGACTCGGCATCCGGTTCGTGTCGGTGCTGCCGCGATTGACGCCTGCCACCGAGCTGGGCGCGAAAGCGGTTGCGGCGTATGCCGACCGGCAGGGCGTCGACGTCGACGCGTTCCTCGAGGCGGCCGGGCCGGCGTTGACTGCGGAGCAGGTGGGCCGCTCGGTGCTGGAGCTCGCCAACGGGGGGCGCGACGGTTCGTATCTGCTCACGGCGGCAGGCCTGTCGACAATCAACTGAAATCTGAAGGCGGACAACAGATGAAGACACCACCGATCGTGTCGGCGCAGGAGTGGGCGGCGGCCCACCAGGAGTTGCTGGTCGAAGAGAAGAAGGTGATGCGTGCCTATGACGCGCTGGCGGCGCGACGACGACGGATGCCGTGGCTGCCGGTCGACAAGCACTACGAGTTCGAGGGCCCTGACGGCAGGGTCGATTTGCCGGGCCTGTTCCAGGGCCGGCGTCAGCTCCTGGTCTATCGCGCCTTCGTCGGCCCCGACATCGACGGCTGGCCGGATCACGGCTGTCGGGGCTGCTCGATGGTCGCCGACCATATCGGCAATCTGGCGCACCTCAACGCCCGTGACGCGACGCTGGTGTTCGTCTCACGGTGCCCCGCAGGCCGGCATCGACCGGTTGAAGGAGCGGATGGGGTGGCGGATGCCGTGGTACTCGATCACCGACGACTTCGACAAGGACTTCGGTGTGCACGAGTGGCACGGCACCAACGTGTTCATCCACGACGACGACCGGGTGTACCGGACCTACTTCGTCAACAATCGTGGCGACGAGGTGCTGGGAAACACCTGGAGCCTGCTGGACATGACCCCGCTGGGCCGTCAGGAGAACTGGGAAGACTCACCCCAGGGTTACCCGCAGGGCCCGCCTTACGAGTGGTGGGACTGGCACGACACCTACGGCGAGCACGAGCCGTCGCGGTGGTTCGGTGAGCCCGATCCCAACGATCCGAACGACCAGCGCCCACCGCGCTCCTGACCGTCGGCAGTAAGTTCTCCCGGAAAGGTAAACCGGAAGGGAGACGGCATGCCGGGAGCGACCAGCGACGTATGGGAGGCGATGTCGACCGCGCGGACGATCCGCCGGTTCACCGAACAACCGGTCGACGACGCGACGTTGCAGCGGTGCCTGCAGGCGGCGATTTGGGCGCCCTCCGGGGCCAACGCGCAGGCGTGGCGTTTCGTGGTGCTGCGCTCACCCGAGCAGCGGGCGGTGGTGGCCGAAGCAGCGTCACGCGCTCTGCAGGTCATCGAGCCCGTCTACGGCATGAGCCGGCCGGCCGACGACGACGACAGCCGTCGGGCCCGTACCAACCGCGCGACCTACGAGTTGCACGACCGGGCCGGGGAATTCACGTCGATTCTGTTCGCGCAGAAGCACTTTCCGACCGCATCGGAACTGCTGCTGGGCGGTTCGATATTTCCGGCGATGCAGAACTTCTTGCTGGCCGCCCGGGCCCAGGGCCTCGGTGCATGCCTGACCAGCTGGGGTTCCTAAGGCGGTGAGCAGCTGCTACGTGACGCCGTCGGGGTGCCGGATGACTGGATGGTGGCCGGGCACATCGTGATTGGCTGGCCCAAGGGCAACCACGGCCCGGTGCGTCGCCGACCTCTGAGTGAAGTCGTCGATTACGACCACTGGGACGACCGCCCGGTTGAGCGGTTGGTGAACCGACCGAACCCGTGATCCGTCACCACGGTGCCTCCGCCCAGCCCAGGAAGTTGGCGCCCGGCGTCGGATCGTAGGTGTTCATCACCTGGACGTTGTGGCCGGCACCGGCCAGTCCAGGGTAGGACGCCAGGATGCCACCGGAGACGAATGTGCCGTCCCCCTGGGCGATGTCGACGTGACCCGCGCCGCCGTCTGCCGAATTCTCCGAAAACACCAGGGCTCCGCGCGGGAAGTTGTCGTCCATGTGGATGCGACCCTGGGAGAAGAGTTTGTTGCGGAACTCCTTGGCCGTGTTGACGCCCAGGCCCGGCACTCCGTAGGACCAGGCGACGAATTTCCCGCAGCCCTGCGGCCCGAACATGTCGGTGCCGACCGCCGAGTTCGCTTTGGCAAGTGCGGCATTCGCTTTCGAGATGGCACTCGGCGGGGACAGCGGATTACATTCGGGACCAAGCGGTTCCAGCGTGTGTGCTTCGATGTCGACATCGGCGACGTAGTGACCGTCAGACGTCCGATACCAGAGGTCGTCCCAGCCGCCCGGGATGCGAGAGCTGAAAAAGCCCCTCACCCGCTGACCCTTGGCGTGGCATACCAGTGTGAGTAGTTCGCCCACATCGTAAAAGCCATCCTGCGAGCTCAAGTCAGGACCGTTGGTGCGGTGCGTCCTGGCCCTGACGGCAACCGTCGTCTCGGCGCTCGCCGGAGCAGTGAGGCTGCCGACGAGTCCCGGCGCGATCACGACCAGGGCTGCCACCGCAAGTGAGCGCCGGCAGCGGCGTCGGTCGGTCGTCGATGCACGGCACACATGCCCTCCCGTCAGTCCGCTGACAACTTACCTGGAGTGGTTTGCGCCACAAGCGATTTGCCGGCGCCACGCCGACGGAATTCGTCAGCTCTTGACGCCGGCGGTGAACAGGTCGGAGATCGGCCGGGTCCACAGCGGGCGGCGCACCCGGTGCTGTTCGGCCACAGTGAATCCGGCGTTCTCGAACAGCCGACGCATCTCCGGCGGTGTCGGGTTGTGCTGCGGTGTCCAGTTGGTGCCCGGGAACAGCGGCCGCCGAGCACTCATCGTCGACACGGCCACCAGCCCGCCCGGTGCCAGCACGCGGTGGAACTCACGCAAAGCGGCCGGCTGGTCGAAGAAGTGAAACGCCGACGTCGTCACCACGGCGTCTAGTGCCTCGTCGTCGAACGGCAGTTGCTCGGCCGGGCCGCGCCGCCAGTCGACGTCACGCGACCGAGCGTGGGCCTGCTTGAGCATCCCCTCCGACATGTCCACCCCGTAGACCGCAGTGGGATGCAGATCGCGCTGAATGCGGTCGGCCAAGATGCCTGTGCCACAAGCGACATCGGCCACCCGCACCGACTGGTGGTTGCGCAATTGCGCGACCACCTCGTCGTGCGCGGGGCGGTAGACCCACTGCTGCAGGAACGGCAGGTTGTAGGCCGGGGCGGCCACACCCCAGAACCGCGTGACCGCCTCGTTGAACCTGCGTCGTTGCGGAGCCTGCGTCACTTGGTTGAGGTGTAGTAGACGGTGTCGCCCACCGATACCGAGTCGCTGGACTCCGGAACGGGCGGCAGCCCGTGCTCGGCCAGCAGCTGACTCATCGGCCGGCCGGACGACTGCCAACCCAACCCGTCGAGGTATTCGGCGACGTCGTTGCGGTCGCCTTGGTATCCGAGCTCGTCGAAGTCGAGGTCGAAACCGTTGGCGCGCCATTTGTCGGTGGCCGCACGCATCATCTCGCGGACCTTCTCGCGGTCGATGTCGTTGACGTCCGGGATGGCCTCGGTGGCCAGCCGGCTGCCGTCAGCGCTGAGCGCGGAGATGTTGTCCAGCAAGCGATCCTGCGCTTCCGGCGGCAGGTAGCCGAGCAAACCTTCGGCAATCCATGCCGTGGGTCGACTGCGGTCGAATCCAGCCGCGGTCAAGGCCGCCGGCCAGTCGTTGCGCAAATCGACGGCGACCGTGCGGCGCTCGGTCGTCGGGCTTGCGCCCAGCGAGGACAGCGTCTGGGTCTTGAACGCGATCACCTCGGGCTGGTCGACCTCGAAGACGGTCATGTCGCCTGGCCACTCCAGCCGGTAGGCGCGAGCGTCGAGGCCGGAGGCCAGGATCACCGCCTGCCGGATGCCGGCCTTCGTCGCGTCCTGGAAGAACGCGTCGAAGAAGCGTGTCCGAACGGCCATCGCGTCGGGCATCTGCTGGAGTTTCCAGGTGGAGTCGTCGCTGTCGACCTGAGTGATGTCGAGGTCGCCGGCCGCCCATCGAGTGAGGAAGTCGACGCCGACGGCCCGCACGAGCGGCTCGGCATACTGGTCGTTGATCAAGGGGTTGTCGGCCTTGGTGGCGACGGCCCGGGCTGCGGCGACCATTGTCGCGGTGGCTCCTACGCTCGTGGCGAGGTCCCAGGTGTCGTTGTCGGTGCGCGGCATTGCCTGCTCCTTGGGTAGTCGGGACGTTATTTAGTTAGCTTAACAAGTAATTAGCTGATCTATCAAGTTCGGCCACCGATTGCGGCTGTGACCTGGGCGACCCGGCGGCCGACGTCGTCGATCCGCCGCCGCGACAGAGTCTGCAGCGGGTGGACCGCAACGATCATCGGCACCCGGCCACGGTGATCGAAGACCGGCGCGGCGATCGTCGCGACCGGCCGCTCATGACGCGCGGAGTCGTCGTCGGACAGGAAGCCGATCGTGGTGAATTCCGTCAGCAATTGATCGGTGATCTCCCGGACGTGATCGGGCAGCCCGTCGCTGGGCAGAGTTCCCATGACCCGGGCGGCCTGGGTCAACGCCGGCGTAGTGCAATCCACGTCGAACCCACGCTGCCGGGTGCGGGCCAGGACCTCCTCGAGTCGACCGGCGACTACCGGGTTGGTGGTTGCGCTGCGCTCGATCCAGGCCCGCTGTTCCTCTGCGGTGTCCCACGCGGCGAACGCGACTCCGAACGGCGGGGCGTATCGGATCTGCTCACCGGGTGCGCCGATGGACCGCTGACCGGCGTCCTCGAACGAGGTGATCACCAACGAATCGGCAACTCGTTCGACAACTGAACTGGCGTAACCGAATTCGTCGGCGAGAGTGAGTGCCGCCGTTCGGGCGGCATGCGCCGTCGGCCGGGCGGTCTCGACCCGCGCCGCCACCACTGCCAGCGCCGGACCCAGCGAGTAGGTCTTGTCGACCGGATCGCGACTGACCCAACCGCGATCGCACAGCGTGGCCAGGATTGCGTGGGCGGTCGCCTGGGTCAGTCCGAGTTCGCGCACCACATCGGAGAACCGCAGCCGGGCCTCGGTTGAGCCGGCGAGCAATTCGACGACGTCGAGTACGCGCACCGTCGGGGGAGACGAGGGGATGTCTTGACTTCCTTCCGTGGAGGTTCCTACGCTGAGCCTCTGATTATCGAGATGCTATCTCGAATAATCGAAATGCATCAAGCAGAGGAGTGTGCGGATGCGTGCGGTGGTGTTGCGCGACGGTCGCCTCGACGTGCGAGAAATTGACGACCCGGTGCCCGGTTCCGGCGAGCTGCTGTTGCGGACACTGAGCACCGCGATCTGCGCGTCGGACGTGCATTTCATGGACCACCCGGAGATGGGGATCGACGATCCGACGGGACGCTCGCTGTACGACGCGGAGCGCGACATCGTCCTCGGCCACGAGTTCGTCGGTGAGGTCGTCGGGCACGGGCCGGACTGCACGAAACAATTTCCGGTCGGCACCCGGGTCACGTCGTTGCCGATCCGGGTGGTCAACGGCGGCGCGGACGGCGTGCGGATCATCGGCCAGCACCCGGAGGCGCAGGGTAGCTTCGGCGAATTGCTGGTCGTCGCAGAGGCATTGGCCAAACCGGTCGACGGCGACGTATCCAGCGACGCCGCGGCCCTGACCGATGCGTTCGCGGTCGGTGAGTTCTATGTGCGCTCGGCGCGGATGGAGCCCGGCGAGATACCGGTTGTCATCGGCGCCGGCGCGATCGGGCTGTCCGCGGTTGCCGCGCTGGCCGGCCGCGGTGTCGAGCCGATCATCGTGTCGGACTACAACTCTGAGCGTCGAACGATGGCGTGCGACAGCTTCGGCGCGCATGTCGCGGTGGATCCCGCCGAACGCTCCCCGTTCGACGTGTGGCGTGAGCTGCGGGTCGAGCGTGGACTGTGGGGCCCGATGGTCGTGTTCGAATGCGTCGGAGCTGCGGGCCTGATCCAGAAAGTCGTCGACTCCGTCGACATGGGGACCCGGATCTATTGCGCCGGAGGCTGGTACACCGGTGACACGCTGAACATCACCGACGCCACCCGTCAAGGCGTCACCATCCAATTCGGTGGCGGGCCGCACCCCCAGGACTGGTACGGCACGCTCGATGCGATCGCCGCCGGTCGCCTGGACCCGCTGCCCAGCGTCGGCGCGACCGTCGGCCTCGACGAGGTGCCCGACGCACTCGACTCGGCCCGAAAGTCAACCGGCCCAGCACGAATCATCGTCCATCCGAACGGAGACGTGGAGTGAGTGAACGCGAAGACCGTCAAGACATTGCCGACGTCCTGCTGCGCTACGCGACAGGCATCGACCGCAAGGACTGGCCGCTGTTCCGCACGGTGTTCACCGACGACTGCGAACTGAACTACGGCGAAGTCGGTTCGTGGCACGGCGTCGACGCGATCACCGAATTCATGCAGCAGGCACATGAATTCGCCAGCCACACCATGCATCGATTGACCAACCAGGTGATCACCGTCGACGGTGATGCGGCCGAGTCGCGAACCTACGTCGACGCGCTGATCCTGGTCGGCGACGGCAACGCCGGGGTCAACGCCGCCGGGTTCTACGACGACGAGCTGGTACGCACCGACGACGGGTGGCGGGTGGCCCGTCGCCGATTCGTCCAGGTGCGGATCGCGCCGGTGGGCCAGCCGTCATGACCTTCGCAGCCAAGTACGGTCCGTGGGCGCTGGTGGCCGGGGCATCCGACGGGGTGGGCGCCGCATTCGCCGAAGGGCTCGCCCAGCGCGGCGTCAACGTCGTCCTGCTGGCCCGGCGGCAGGCCGTGCTCGACGAGGTGGCGGCCGGAATCGCCGAGCGTACCGGTGTCGAAACCCGGACGCTGGCAGTGGATCTCGCGAGTCCCGACGCCTCGGCGCAGGTGGCCGCCGCGACCGCCGACCTGGAGGTCGGATTCCTGGTTTACTGCGCCGGGGCCGACCCGAACTTCGAACCGTTCCTTGCCAACTCGATCGCAACCGCGGAGGCGATGGTGCAGCGCAATTGCGTCGTGCCGATGCAACTGTGCCACCACTTCGCTCCGGCGATGGTGCAGCGGGGCAGCGGTGGGATCGTGGTGTTCGGCTCCGGCGCCGGCCTCGCCGGTGGCCCGAACATGGCGGCTTACGGCGCCACCAAGGCGTTCGACATGGTGTTCACCGAAGCGCTGTGGAGCGAGCTACACGACAACGGCGTCGATGTGCTCGGACTCATTCTCGGAAAGACCAACACGCCGGCACTGCGCCGCCTCGAACACAGTCGTGGGCAGCTGGAATCCGAAGACGCCGCGCCGACGGACGCCGACAGCGTCGAGCGGGTCATTGCCGAAGCGTTCGAAAACCTCGGCAACGGGCCGACTTTGATGGTTGGTGAAATGATGCGCAATGTCGCCCCGGTGCTGGCATCGCTGACTCGCAACGAGGCCGTCAACCTGATCACTCAAGCCCAAGCCGTCGCCATGGGCACCGGCAGCTAGGAAGGGGCCGAAGATGGATGCCGCCGAGGAACTGCGGGAGATCGAAGCGATCAAACAACTCAAGGCCCGCTACTGCCGGTTCTTGGACGCCAAGGATTGGTCGGCGTGGCGCACCATTTTCACCGACGACTTCATCAGCGACACATCGGAGTCGGGCGGCCAGACAGTGGTCGGGGCCGACGAATTCGTGACCTACATCCGCAAGACGCTCGGGAAGCCGTCGCAACCCACGGTGCATCAGGTGCACGCCCCGGAGATCGAACTGGTGTCGGAAACCACTGCTCGCGGGGTGTGGGCTCTCGAGGATGTGGTGCGCCTGGCGCCCGGCCTGAATCTGAATGGATATGGTCACTACCACGAGACTTACGAAAAGGTCGACGGGCAGTGGCGGATCAAGACATCGAAGCTCACGCGACTGCGTGAGGACATCTTCAATCCCGTTTTCTCGGTGCGGGTTTCGCACCGGATGAGAAAAGCCGGAGCTGCCGCGGCGCGACGGTTCATGTCGTGAGCAGGGCGTCCATCCCCACCTGAACGCCGAACGTCCCAGGCCGGTGAAGACCTGGGACGTTCGGGTGGTGCTGGTCGGTTTTACAGGCCGAGGAAAGCCAGCGGGTCGATCGCGGCGCCGGCGCTGGTGACGGCTTCGGTGAGCCCCGACGTCAACGCTTCGAAAGCGTCACCAGGGTTGAGCAACGACGTGGCATCGACACCGCCGAACAGATCGCCCAGGTCGAGGTTTCCGAACGGTGTTGCCAGGACGTCGCTGATCTGGGCGGCCGCGCCGTCCAGACCCGGGATGGCGGTGTAGATGTTCTCGAATCCGCCACCCAGATTCAGCACGTCGTAGACCGATCCGTCCACCGGAAGTGCCGCGTCGGCCGGAGCACCCGCGAGCAACGAGCCACCGGTGACGGTGAACTCGGTGTTCACCAAACCGAGCAGGTTGGTGACCTGATCGTTGGTGGTGATGCTGCCGATCTGGTCGGCCGCCGCGGTGCCGTCGTAGACGTTGAAGTCCTGCTGGGCCAGCGACAACGTGACACCGAAGATGGTCGGCGTTCCGCCACCGAGGTCCAGCAGCGGTGGCGCACCAAGGAGCTGCTGAACTGGAGTGAAGCCTTCGTCGCCGCCGACCAACGTCGGGTCGAAGGTGAATCCGCCGAGGCTGAACGCGTCGGCCCCGATGGCGCCGTCGCCGGCCTGCAGACCGGTGAGTGCGTCACCCGGGTCGAGTGGGTTGGCGACGTTGATGTTGCCGAACAGCGAGTCGAGGTTGATGTTGCCGTACGGAGTCACCAGCGTGTCGGTGACCGTGCCCGGTGTCGTGACGCCGTCGGCGGTGACGTCCGGGGTGGCGGTGTAGACGTTCTCGTAGCCGTGACCGAAGTTCATCGCATCCAACACTGTTCCCTGCGTGGGCAGGCCGGTGGAGGCGTCACCGGTCGGTGTGACACTGGTGACGAACAGCTGAGTGTTGGTGATACCCAACAGGTTCGTCACGTCGACCCCGGTGTTGACGGTGCCGATCTCGGTCGCACTCGAACCGCTGCCGCTGTATGCCTCGAAATCTTGGAAGGCGAGGCTACCGGTGGCCGGGCCGCCGATCGATCCACCGCCGATCTGGAGCAGTGGCGCCACGGTGGCGAGCGGTGCCACGGTGTTGAAGCCCTCGCCCCCACTCACAGCGCCGGTGAGTTGATCGGTGAGTAAGGGGTCGAGTGTGAACCCGCCGATGCTGAAAGCGTCTGAGGCGCCACTGATTCCGCTGACATCGAGGCCGGTGAAGGCATCACCGGGGTTGAGCGGGTCGGCGGCGTTGAAGGTGAACAGCGAGCTGAGATCTTGACTGCCGAACGGCGTCACGAATGTGTCGGTCACGGTACCGGGTGTCGTGACACCGTCGACGGTGGCGTCCGGGGTGGCGACGTATACGTTCTCGTACCCGCCGCCCAGGTTGAAGACGTCGTACACGGAACCGACCGTCGGAAGGTTCGCGTCGGTGGCGCTGCCGGTCGGGTCGACGCTGGCGACGGTGAACTCAGCGTTGGTCAGGCCGAACAGATTGGCGACGGTCTCGTTCCCGGTGATGCTGCCCACCTCGGTGCCACTGGTGGGGTCGTAGACGTTGAAGTCCTGAGTCGCGAGCGGCAGACCGAGCGCCGTTCCGCCGCCCAATTCCAGCAGCGGGGGAGACGTTGTCAGCTGGGAGACGGGATCGAAGCCCTCACCGCCCGCCGCCAACTGCGGGTCAAAGGTGTAGCCACCGATGGTGAAGGCGTCGGCCCCGGCGGCTGCGGCCGCACCGGTGTCTGCGGCAGCGACGGCCACCTGCAGGAATGCGGTCGCCATCAACCCGCCCGTGGCTGCCAAGCCAGCCATTATCAAGCGATTGTGCATAGGTCTTGCTCCTACGTCTCGTATGTGTGATTCAGGGCGGGCGTGTTGTTACTTGTGAGTAACGTCACGGGAGATTACTCAGCAGTAATATAGAAAGTCAATACAAAATCTTGGGCTTCTCTCAGGTTGACAGCAAACTGCCAGATTATTGACAGTCTGTCAGTAGAACTGAAGGTGCAGTTCACGGCACCGAGGGCCGCCCCGAACGATCGAGCAGGCGGCGTAACGCGAACTCACGGCCGGATCAGCGCTTCCCGGGCCTCAGGTCAACCTCAGTCGAACCCTTCGCGGCACGGCCATTTACTTGAACGGTCGAAAACGGCATTCTCTTCATAGGAGAAGCGGTGTCCGTGGCACGGGAAGAGGGTCCAACGATGGCGGGAGCGTGCGACGGCAAGGTCGCCTTGGTGACGGGCGCCAGCCGAGGACTGGGTAAGGCAATCGCGGTGCGGCTGGCCGCCGAGGGCGCCACGGTCGGGCTCACTGCGCGCACCTTGGAACCCGATCCGAAGTACCACGGATCGCTGCGGCAGACGCTTGAAGAGATCACCGCCGCCGGTGGATCCGCGGTCGCCATCCAGGCGGATCTGTCGAAATCCGAGGATCGGGAGCGTCTCTTCGCGGAGCTGGTCGAGAAAGCAGAGGCGCCAGACATTCTGGTGAACAACGCTGCCGTGACCTTCCTGCGTCCGCTCGACGAGTTTCCCGAACGACGCGCGAAGCTGATGATCGAAATGCATGTGCTGGCACCGCTGCATCTGACCCAGCTGGCGATCCCTGCGATGCGCGAGCGTGGACGCGGGTGGGTGCTCAACGTGACGTCCGTCGGCGGCGACCTGCCCGATGGTCCGCCGTTCTCCGATTTCGACCGCTCGGCCGGCTTCGGCGTCTACGGCACCGTCAAGGCGGCGTTGAACCGGCTCACCAAAAGCTTTGCGGCAGAACTGTATGACGACGGTATCGCGGTGAACGCCGCCGCCCCGTCCAACCCGGTGGCCACCGAGGGGGCGGGGTCCCTCGACTTGGCCAAGGCCGATACCGAAGGCATCGAGCTCATCACCGAGACCGCGTTCACGCTCGTCACCGCAGATCCCAGAACGATGACCGGTCGCATCACTCATACGCAGCCCTTCCTGCGTGAGATCGGGTGGTTGCACTGAGCGACCCGCTGCTGGCGCAGCTTGCTGAGCGACTTGCGCCGCAGCATATTTCGGATCTCCGGCCGTTGAAGGGCGGCGCATCCAGCCTCACCTATGCCGGATGGCGCGCGGAAAGTCGCGTCGTGGTGAAGGTCGCCCCTCCCGGGGTCCCGCCGACCGGACACCGCGACGTGTTGCGCCAGGCGCGCATCCTCAGCGCGTTGAGTGCCACAACGGTTCCGGTACCCGAGATCCTGGTCGAGGACGTCGGTGAACCGCCCGACGTGCCACCGTTGTTCGTGATGTCGTTCCTCGACGGGGTCAGCACTGAGCCGTTGTTCGACGACGCCGATGCCGGGCCCGAAGCCGTTGTGGGGGAACGCCTCCGCGACGCGGCGGCCACGCTGGCCCGGCTACACGGCCTGGAGACTGGACCGCTGGGGCCGGCCGCCGAACCGGTCGCCCGGCCACTCGACGAAGTCGAGCGGTGGGGCCGGACGTTGGAAACGGTCGATCCCGCGCTGGCCCCGGGCTGGCAGGACGTCGCCGACGCACTTCGCACCACCGTGCCGCCGGGATTGCCGGCCGCGATCCTGCACGGAGACTTCCGGCTGGGCAACCTGCTGGCGGACGGCGGCCGAATCACCGGCATCATCGACTGGGAGATCTGGTCGGTCGGGGATCCCCGCGTGGACGCCGGATGGTTCTTGATCAATTGCGACCCCCGTACGTATCGACGCGCGTCGCGCTACGTGAAGGCGGTGCCGCCGGTCGACGAGCTCGCCGAGATCTACCGACAAGAGATGAAAAATGGTCTGCCAGAACTGGATTGGTTCTGCGCGCTGGCGTGCTTCAAATCGACGGCGACGTGGTCGTTGATCGTCAAGCACAACAGGCGACGTTCTGCGCCGGATCCCGAACTGGAGTCGATGGCCTTGGCGTTGCCCGGGCTGCTGTCGCGGGCACGCGACTTACTGCCGGTCTAGCCGTCGGTGTCCTTCGGTGACGGCTCAACCGCGTGGAATACCCGCGAGCTTGTCCGCAAATTTCTTCTCGGCCGCTTCGCGCAGGCGCAGGATGTGCTCCGAGGGGAACACATCCGGCGACGGCTTGCAGTCCTTGAGTAGCAGCCTGGCCAACGTGACCTTGTGAACCTCGGTGGGGCCGTCGGCCAACCCCAGGACGAACGACTCGGTGAGATACTGCACGAACGGCATCTCGTGCGACGTCCCGAGCGAACCGTGGATCTGCAACGCCCGCGCGGACACATCGTGCAGCACCTTCTGCATCATCGCCTTGACCGCCGAGATGTCGCCCCGCACCGCCTGATAGTCGTTGAACTGATCGATCTTCCAGGCGGTCTGCAGGGTCAGCAGTCGAAACGCCTCGATCTCCATCCACGAGTCCGCCACCATCTCCTGGACCATCTGCTTGTCGGCCAGCACGCTGCCCTGGGTGTATCGCGACACCGCTCGTTCGCAGATCATGTCGTAGATGCGGCGCACCAATCCCACTGTGCGCATGGCGTGGTGGATACGCCCGCCACCGAGCCGGGTCTGCGCCACCGCGAACGCGCCCCCTCGTGGTCCGAGCATGTGGTCATCAGGCACCCGTACGTTCTCGTAGCGGACATACCCCTCCCGACCGCCGCCTCCGAGCGGCTGATACCCCAGCCCGACGTCGCGCAGTACATTGATGCCCGGGGTGCCGGCCGGCAGAACGAACATCGAATACCGTTGGTACGGTGAGGCTTCCGGGTCGGTCATCGCCATCACGATGATGAAGGACGCCATCGATGCGAATGACGAGTACCACTTCTCGCCGTTGATCACCCAGTGGTCGCCATCGCGGGTGGCGGTCGTGGTGAACACCTTCGGATCGGCGCCACCCTGTGGCTCGGTCATCGAGAAACAGGAGATGATCCGATTGTCCAGCAGCGGTTCGAGATACCGGCGTTTGAGTTCCGGTGTGCCGTAGTGAGCCAGGATCTCGCTGTTACCGGAATCCGGTGCCTGGGAGCCGAAAACGATCGGCGCACACTCGGACCGGCCCAGGATCTCGTTCAGCAACGCGAGTTTCACCTGGCCGTAGCCGGGCCCGCCCAGGTGTGGGCCCAGGTGAGTGGCCCACAGCCCGCGCTCCTTCACGATCTTCTGCAGCGGCGGGATCAGCGCCTGACGGACCGGGTCGTTGAGGTCGTGAGATTCCTTGACGATCAGATCAATTGGCTCGCACTCCGCACGCACGAACTCGTCGACCCAACGGAGCTGTTCCGCCCACTCCGGGTCGGTGGAGAAGTCCCAAGCCACAATCGTCCTTCCGCTAGTTCACGATCCGCACACCGTGCCGCGGAATCGTCATGTCGACCACGACTGCCGCAGCGCTGACGCCTCCTCGGTCGCGTGGCTGAGAATCTGGTTGCGGTTCTCGAGTTCCAGAGCAGGGTCGAGGCCGGCGGCATCGATGTTGACCTGCAGCGCGCGCTTCGTCAGTTGGACTCCCAGTGGAGTCAGTTCGGCAATTCGAGCAGCGATGTCGAGGGCTCGGTCGACAAGTTCCTCCGGTTCGGCGATCTCGCTGACCAAGCCGCGACGATCGGCTTCCTCGGCAGAAACCATCCGGGCGGTCAGCATCCAATCGGCGGCCACGCTGGCGCCGACGATGCGCGGCAGGAAGTAACTCATGCCCATCTCGGCACCGGACAGCCCGAGCAGGATTGCGCCGTTGCCGAATGACGCTGCAGTCGAACAGATTCTGATGTCTGCGGCCAGGCAGAGCGCCAGGCCGGCGCCGACGCACGGACCGTTCACCGCCGCGATCACCGGCTGTGGGATGCCCCGAATCGCCTGTGGCAGGGCCGCCATCGTCTCCTGGAATCGCAGCTTGTCGATCGCGGGATCGGTCGCCTCGGGCAGTCGCGGACCGAAGCCGCGCATATCGATACCCGAGCAGAAACCCCGTCCGGCGCCCGTGATGACCACGGCGTTCACCGAGGCATCGGAGCCCAACGCGGCGAGGGTGCGGGAGAGTTCGTCGACCATCACTTCGTTGATCGCGTTGAGCCGCTCGGGCCGATTCAGGTGCAGCACGACAACCCCGGCATGGGGCCGCTGGACGCTCAACGTCTCGGTCAAGCGAGCTCCCTCCGTCGCGAGCTCTGGAACACGGATTCGCACTTTAGGAGAATGCTATTCTTCGCGACCGCCGCGGCGCAAACGCCCCTAGATGAAATCCGATCCGCCGTCGACGTTCACCGTTGCGCCGGTGACGTAGCCATTGCGCTTCGACGCCAGGTACGTGGTGATCGACGCGATCTCCTCGGGGAGTCCGGCGCGCCCGAGATCGCAAGGGTGATGGAAGTTCGTATCGATCCATGCCATGACGTCGTGCGGGTCGGACGCGTCGAGACCGTCGGCGGCGAGGATGTCCTTGAGGTTCTCGGTGAAACTCGCGGTGACGATGGTTCCCGGACACACGCAGTTCACCAAGATCTGGTCTTTGGCAAGGCTTTTCGACAGGTTCTTGGTGACGCTGGTCAGCGCTGCCTTCGACGCGGTGTAGGCGACGATGCGTGGGCTCTGCCGTTGGATGGAATGCGCCGACAAGGTGACGATGCGGGCCCAGTCCGCGGCACGCAGCATCGGCAGGGCGGCCCGCACCGATCGGACCCCGGACATGGTGCCCAGGGTGAAGGCCGCATCCCAATCTGCGTCGTCCATCTGCTCGAAGAATCCGTCCCCCGGCCCGATCGTGTGGACCAGGCTGTTCAGCCGCCCCCACCGCCTCGACACTTCGTCGAAGCCGGCCGCGATCGATGCCGCGTCGGTCATGTCGACGCTGATCCCGACGGCATCAGGCGCGCCTGCCGCGCGAAGCGACTCCACGGCGGAGTCCAGAGCGGCTTGGCCGCGCGCCATCACCGCGACGCTGGCTCCGTCGGCCGCCAGCGTCTGCGCGATCGCCAGTCCCATGCCCTTGCTGCCGCCGGTGACGACAGCGGTCGCTCCAGCCAATCCCAGATCCATTGCTACTCCTTTATTTTCGGACGAGGTCGTTGATAGTGGCGGCCCGCACCCCGAGCCCGCGCAGGCAGAACCGGACGGCGCGACGTCGGACTTCGCTGCGCGCGCAATCGCCTGCCGCCCAATGGCGTTCCGTACTGGCCCACACCACGGCCTGGATGGATCGCGCTTCACTGACCGGTTCGATGTCGTGGAACACGCCGGTGCTCAGCCCGCGGTGCAGCTGCTCGGTCAGGGGCTTGAGCATCTCTTCGAACGCGGGCTGGATCAGCTCTGGGGATGTGAACACCTGCGACAGCGCCTCCAGGGACAACCGCCTCAGATCGGACCTGATGTGCTCGTCGAAGGCCAGGTCGAGGCGCCCGTCGATCCACGCCGCAACCGCCTCGACCGGGTTGGCGGCCTTCGCCATCCTCCGTTGCAGACGGCGCCTTTCACCTCGGGCCAGTTCGAGAAAGGCGGCGGCGACCACTTGGTCCTTGGATTCGAAGTGCCGGTAGAACGCCCGGGTGCTGATTTCCGCGCCCTCGAGGACCGTCGCCACGCTGAGCCCGCGAACTCCGTGCTCGCGCAGCGCCTCGGTGGCCGCCTCGACGATTGCACGGTGCACGTCAGGATCGGGGGCGAGCTTGCTGCGTCGCCGCGTCCGTGGGGCAGTCATCCTGTCGCCTTAAATGAGAATCGCATTTTCGGTTAGTGCCCGACCACTCTGTCAGCGGGTTGCCCGGACTGTCAACGGCCGGTTTCGGACCTTCCGCGTCGAAGCGGACGTAAGGGCGGTAAGAAAGACAGGTGATAGATCTCGAAGCCGCCGACGGCGTGACGATCGTCCGGTTCGACAACGCGCCGGTAAATGCTCTCGACCTGGAGTTACTCGAAGCGATCATCGCCGCGATGCGCGATGTCACGGGCCCGGTCGTACTCACCGGTGCCGGCCGCGCCTTTTCGGCGGGAGTCGACCTGCGGGCACTGATCGACGGCGGGACCGGGTACGCCGAACGTTTTGTCGCCGCGTTGTCGACGGCCTTCCTCGCGGTCTACGACCATCCCGCGCCGGTCGTCGCGGCGATCAACGGGCATGCGATCGCCGGTGGCTGCGTGCTGGCGATGTGCGCCGACGTGCGACTGATGTCCGGCGGGACGATCGGGCTCACCGAGCTCTCGGTCGGTGTCCCGTTCCCGGTGGCGGCGCTGGAGATATGCCGCGACGCCATGGGTGTGTCTGCCGCACGGGCGGCTTTGCAGGCCAAGACAATCGACGCCGACACCGCGCTGGCCCGCGGCTGGATCGCCGAGGTGGTCGGTAAGGACGACCTGCTCGAGCAGGCGCTGGCCACCGCGGGTGAACTCGGTCGGTACTCGCCGGCGGCCTACGCCGCCACCAAAAAGCAGCTGCACAGGCCGGTTCACGCCGCGATCGAGGCGAGCGCCGATGCGGACGCCGAAGTCACCGCCAGCTGGATATCGGAGGAGACGGGTTCGCGCATCGCGGCATTCCTCGAGGCCCTGGCCCGCGGACGCTAGAACATGAGCCTCTGGATCGCCCATGCCGAGCAGGCGATCAGTGCAGAGATTCCGGCTCCGCCGGAGGTGGTCCGCGACTTCTATGTCGACCTGGACAACATCAAGCAATTCCATCCCCTGGTGGTAGCGGTCGAGGTGCTCGCCCACGACCGCACCGCGGACGGTTACCAGACGACCTATCGGGTGCGCGATCGTATTCCATTGGGGGCGTTGACGTTACCGATCACCTATTGGGCGCGGGTCCGGGTGCCGGCACGCGGCGACGTGACCACCGAGGCGCGTCAGTTCCCCAGGGTCCGACTCGCCGGAACAGTGAGCTTCGAGCCTGTCGAGTCGGGCACCCGCCTCACCGAGCGACTCAGTATCGAGGCACCCCGCCCGCTCGCCTCGACGACCGTTCGCGAAGCTGTGGGTGCGCACGTCAAGATGCTCTCCGGCATTCGAGACCACTTCGAAAGCCGTTGACTCTCAGACCAACTGCTGACGCAGATCCTTTTTGAGCACCTTGCCGTAGCTGTTCTTCGGCAGCTCGTTCACCACGAGGTAACGCTTCGGCCGCTTGAAGCGCGCGATCCGGGCCAGCAGATGTGCATCGAGGTCGTCGAGGTCGATGGCGGCCGCGTCGCCGATGACTATGAACGCGACCACGACCTCGCCCCACTCCGGGTCGGGTGCCCCGACCACGCACACCTCCGAGACGTCCGGGTGTTCGAGCAGCGCCTCCTCCACCTCGCGCGGATAGATGTTGGAGCCGCCGCTGATCACGACGTCCTTCGAACGGTCATGCAGGGTCAGAAAGCCACGGGCGTCGAACGAGCCCAGGTCGCCGGTACGCAGCCAGCCGTCCCGCAGCGCCTCCTCGGTGGCCGCCGGATTGCGCCAGTAGCCGGCCATCACAACGTCACCGCTGCAGACGATTTCACCGATCTCACCGGTTGCGGCGGGGGTGCCGTCGTCGCGCAGCACCGCGACCTCTGCGCCCGAGCGTGGGTATCCGACCGACCCGAGAACCGCGTCATCGGCCGCCTCGTAGTCACTGCGTCGCAGGCCGGTGATGGTCATCGGCGATTCGCCCTGACCGTAGATCTGAGCGAACACCGGACCGAATGCCTCGAGCGCCTTCTTGATGCTCTCCACGTACATCGGTCCGCCGCCGTAGATGATCGACCGCAGTTGTTCGGGACGACGGCGTCCCGTCTCGACCACCCGCTGCACCATGGTGGGCGCCAGAAATGCACTGCTACCAGGATGGTGGCCGCAGAGGTCGAGAAAGTCGTCCGCATCGAACCCGCCACGCTCCGAGATCACCTGACGTGCGCCCCGCGAGACGTAAGCCGGGATGTAGAGGCCCGAACCGTGCGACATCGGCGCGGCGTGCACCAGGCTGCAATGCTGGTCCGGTGCATCCATGTCGGCGAGGTGGGCGACCGTCATCGCCATCAGATTGCGGTGGCTGAGCATGGCACCCTTGGACTTGCCGGTCGTGCCGCTGGTGTAGAACAGCCAGGCCAGCGTCGAAGGATCGGTGCAGGGAACCGTCCCGGGCGCGGCTTCGAATCGGCGCGAATACGCCTCGGAGTCAACGGCTTCCGCCACCGGCGTGTCGAGCTGCGCGGCGATCACGGACGATGCGAAAACCAGGGCGGCCTCGGCGTCGTCGAGTATCTGCGCCATCTCGCGGGCGTGCAGTTTGTAGTTGATCGGGACCGCCACGCATTCGGCAGCCCAGATTCCGAACAGCAGCTCCACGATCTCCGGCCGGTTTTCACTGGCGATCGCGATCCGCGTGCCGGCAGGGTGTTCGCGCCGGATCGAGCCGGCCAGACGCAACACCCGCTCGCGCAGCTCGTTCCAGGTGCAGCAGCGGCGGCGGCCGTGATACACCGCGCCGTGATCCGGAAAACGTTGCGCGGCTTGATCCAGCAACGCAAACAGATTCACTCGGCGATCCACTCCGACGTCAGGCCGTACTTCGACAGGTACTTCGTCGAACTCCAGCCGCCGTCGACCACGATCGTCTGGCCGTTGATGAAACTGCCGCCCGGCGAACACAGGAACGCCACCGTGCTGGCCACGTCGTCGACGGTGCCGAGTCGGGTGTGCGGGGTCATCTCGACCTGCATCCGGCGAAAGCGGGGGTCCTGCAACCGGTCCTCGGTCATCGGGGTCTGGATCACCCCGGGTGCCACGGCGTTGCAGCGGATGCCGTGCGCCCCGTACTGGGCGGCGATATGTGTGGTCAAGGCCGTCAGGCCCCCTTTCGCCGCGGAGTACGGCCCGCCGCGCAGCCCGCCCACCACCGCGAACGTCGACGTGATGTTGATGATCGCCGAACCGGGCTTCATGTGCGGCAACACATCTCGAGCCAGCCGGAACGGCGCCTTCAACATCACGTCGAGGAAGTAGTCGAGGGTCTCGTCGTCGGTGTCGTGCAGGGGTGTCGGATTGCCCACCCCGGCGTTGTTGACCAGGAAGTCGACGTGGCCCCAACGCTCGATCGCGGCCAAGACGACCCGGGCCGGCCCGTCGCGGTCGGTCAAATCGACTGCCACGGTGGCGATGCGATCGCGGTCGCCGATCGTCGCGGCCAGCTCGTTGAGCCGGGTTTGGTTGCGGCCGGTCGCCACCACGGCCATCCCGGCCTCGGCCAGCTTGGTCGCACAGCCGAATCCGATTCCGCCGGTTGCACCGGTCACGATCGCTACCTGCATGTCATCCGTCCGTCGTTGTCAGGGCCGCCTGGATCTGGTGTTTGAGCACCTTGCCGGCATCGTTTCTGGGAAGAGCCTTCCAGATGACCACCTGCTCGGGCGCTTTGAAGACGGCGACTCCCTGCGATTGCAGGAAGGCGCGGAGGCTGTCCACGTCGGGTCGTGGTTGGTCGGTGGGAACGACGACGGCGCAGGCCCGCTCGCCGGTGCGGCGGTCGGGCAGCCCGACGACGGCAACTTCGGCGACACCGGGATGGTCGGCGAGGATGTCCTCGATTTCCTTGGGTGCGATGTTCTCGCCGTTACGGATGATGAGGTCTTTCGCCCGCCCGGTGACGACGAGGTAGTCGTTGTCGACCCAGCGCGCCAGGTCACCGGTGCGGAAATACCCTGCGTCGTCGAATGATTCGACCTCGTCGACGGCATGTAGATATCCGACCAGCATCTGCGGGCCGCTGGCGTGGATCTCTCCGTCGTCTCCGCGCAGAGCGACCCGCGCGAAGCCGGGCCGGCCGTCGGTGTCGGCGGCGCGGTCAGGATCCATCGGTGCCCCGACCGTGGTCACGGGGACTTCGGTCGAGCCGTACACCCGGGTGACCGCCGCGTGGTCGAAATAGTCGGCCGCTCTGCGAATCAACGACGGCGAGACCGATGCGCCGCCGCAGACGAAGAGTTTCAGCTCCGGCAGCCTGGTGCCGGCTCGCTCCGCGGAGGCGAGCAACTGCTCGAGGAAGGGGGTCGCCCCGGCGATGTGCGTGCATCCCTCGTCTCCGATGAGTTCGACCGCGACGTCTGCGTTCCAGCGGTCCATCAACACGGCCGACGTGCCGAGCAGTAGCGGACATTCGAAAGCGTAGATGGAGCCGCCGATGTGGGCGATCGGGGAGGGGACCAGGAACCGGTCACCGGGCTGCACCTGCCAGTGATCGCGGAGTTGCACGATCAACGCATGTAGTGAGTTATGGCTGTGGAGAACACCTTTCGGGCGTCCGGTGGTCCCCGAGGTGTAGAGAATCATCCGCACCGCGTCGGGATCGAGGGTGGGTAGCTCGGGAGCCGGTGCGCCGGGCAGCGGCGCGCCGTCACCCACCACGACCACGTCCGGCGGATCGTCCAGCTGCGCGATCACCCGGTCGAGCATCGCTGCGTAGTCGTGCCGGCCGAACATCCGCGGTACGAAGATCATTCGGGTGTTGGCGTCGCCCAGAATGAACTCCAGTTCGCGATCCCGCAACGAGGGCAGAATCGGGTTGACCACCATGCCCGCGATCGTTGCCGCGTGATAGATCACGGCAGCCTCGGACCAATTCGGCAACATGAAGGAGACCACGCTGCCGACCGGAATCCGATCCAGCATCGCCCCGGCCAGTTCGGTCGCCTGCGTGTAGAGGCTGCGGCAGTCGATTCGGCGCTCGCCGTCGATCAGCAACACCCGCTCCGGAGTGCGTCGCGCGGCGTCAGCCAGGGAATCGGCGAGCGTGCCGCGCACCCACCAGCCGCGCGCATAGGCTTCCGCGGCCCGCTCGTCGTCCCAGCGGACCGCCCGTCCACCGATCAGCCTGGTGTTAGACATCGCCGGATGTGAGATTAACCGCGAACCCGTCGCATCGTCATCGAGTGACGGAAACGCGACGCCGGATGCGTGTTGATGGTCAGCTGGGCGATTTCGCCGTCGGAGGTCGCGTAGCTGCGGTGCACCTCGAGACCGGGGCTGCCGGGCTCGACGCTGAGTTGGCCGGCCAGCGTCGGCGGGATCAGCACCGCGGCGATCTCCTGGCGGACCTCGACGATGCTCACCCCGAAGATGTCCTCGACCAGCGGAAAGATCGGGCCGGTGTGGCGGGGCAGCAACCGGCCCACCCCGGCGAACGTCCGATTGATGTAGTACTCGGTCCGGCAGACCGGATACGCGCCGCCCTCGATACGGCGAAATCCACTGACGGCCAACCACTCCTCGCCGCCGGCGAGTCCGGTCCGCTCGGCCAGTTCGTCGTCGACGATCGTCATGCCCGTCGATTCGATGGCGAACTGCGCGCCGGTGGCGAAAGCCAGCAGGTCGTTGATCGAGACGACGTCTTGGACATAGGAGTCCGACGACGGCCGTGGCACCACGAGAGTGCCGGCCCGCGGCCGGGATGCGACCAGGTTGTCGTCACGCAGCCGGCGCAGTGCCTCGCGAACGGTGTACCGGCTGACCGAAAAACGCTCGCACAGTTGATGTTCGGTGGGCAGTTGGGATCCGACCGGGTACACCCCGTCGACGATCTCCTTCCGCAGTGCGCGGGCCACCTGCAGGTAGCGGTGGTCGGCGGGGTCAGCCATCGCGCCGGTCCGGTCGCAACGCCAGCAGGCTGCCGTCGGCGTCGGCCGACACGTACAGCGTGCCGTCGGGGCCTGACGCGATGCCGGCGAACGGGCCCTGCGGCCCGGAGAACGGCGGCATGCCCTTCAGTGGTTTGGGCACCACACCCGGGGCGGCGCCGAGCGGTAGCCCGGCGGCGATGATCTGCCGCGATCCGTCGTCGAGGTTCACCGCGACCAACGTCCTGGCGCCGGCATCGACCACGTACAACGTGTGCCCGGCGACCAGGATGCCCTGCGGACGGTCGAAGTCGGCCGCCACGGTCTGCGGGCGGGAACCGGCGAGCGTGAGCACCCGTCCGGCGCCGGCCTCCGACACCAGCCACTCGCCGTCGGGCCCGACCGCGACCCCGATCGGGTCGGCCAACCCGGACGCGATCACCTCGACCCGTCCGTCCCGGATCGACACCACCCGCCCCGTGCCGAGTTCGGCAGCGGCGATCGTCCCGTCGGCGCCGATCGCCACCCCGTAGAGCTGATCGAATCCATCGGCCAGTACGTCACTTTCGCCGTCGGCCGGTCGGTAGCGGGACACCTGGCCGCCGGATGTCGTGACGATGAATTCGCCTGGCCCCGCCGGTGCCAGCCCGCGCAGAAAGCCTGGATAGCCCGGACTGAACAGCATTCCCACCGTCTGCAATGTCCGGTCCGGGCGCAACACGTAGAAGTAGGTGCCGTCGGCGACATACAGGTTGCCGTCGGCACCGACCGCCAGATCCAGCGGCCAGGTCAACCCACCGGGCAGCAGGGCCTCGGTGGTGCCGTCGGCGAGAATCTCGGTGATCTCGCCGGAGAAATTCGAGACGAACAGCCGATCGCCGACGAACGTGCAGTTGTCCAGGCCGGGGCTGAGATCGGCGAGCACGGTCTGCTGCCCGGTGCGCGGATCGATGCGCAACACCTGGCCGCTGTGGACCTGGGTGGAGACGATCTGGCCGGCGGAGTCGAACTTCACCGAGTCAGGTACGCCGAGACCGGTCGCGACGGTTTCCGGATCGCCGCCGTCGAGATGGACACGCCAGATTTCGTTGGCGCCCATCACGGGGAAATACAACGTGCCGTCCGGGCCGACCTCCATCGCATTGGGAGACGGAACGTTGTCCAGCAGGACCCGCGGTGTTCCGCCGGCCAGGTCCAGCTCGAGAAGCCGGCCGCCCTCCCGGCATTCGCCGACGAACAACCGGTCCCGGTGCACGGTGACACCGTTGGCCGACGGGACGTCGGCGCGCAGCACTCGAGTGTGTCCGTCGGCGCCGCGCACGCTGACTCGGCCGTCCATCACCTCGGTGGCGTAGAGATCACCGTCGCGGCCGAACGCCACGTCGTCCGGCGCGATGATGTCACCGCCCTTGGCGCTGACGATCTCCAGTCGGCCGGTGTCGACATCGAGCGCGCTGATCTGGCTGCCGGTCACCTGCGCGATGTAGACCCGGCCGTCTGGTCCGGTCCGCAGACCGTTGGCGCCGAACAGCCGACTCGGCGGGGTGAGTCGCTGCATGCGCCACCCGTCGGCGAGGGTAGGCGAGGTCCCGGCGCCGGAGCGGCCTTCGTGCGGCAACATCGGTGATCACTCCTGTGGGCCTGGTTACCGGGGCTGGTGGCAGTTTCCGCCGGTGACGTTAGCAACCGGGTCTGGTCCAGACAATAGCGAGGCAACCTTCGAACCAGGCAACTTGACGCTCGGCCATTTGCAGAGAATCATATTCTCAATTATGCACATCTCGATGCTTTGTCCGGACAAAAGTGGGCGATAACCTGCTCGGTCTGCAGGGTCGCGTGGTCGTTGTGGCCGGCGCGGCCGGCGGCGGCATTGGGACCACGGTGACCCGCATGGTGGCCGAAGCGGGCGCGACCGTCGTCGCGGTCAGCCGGGGCAAGGACAACCTCGACACCCATATCTCTCCGCTGGTCGAGCGCGGTCTGTCGATCATTCCGTTGGCCGCGGACGTGTCCACCGAGGATGGCGTGGGCGCGGTCATCGAACGGGCCGTGGACGCCGACGGTCGACTGCACGGGCTGGTCAATGTCGCGGGCGGGGCCGGACCGGAGACCTGGATGCCCTCGACCCGGGTGTCCCGCACCGACTGGCGCGACCTGTTCACCCAAAATCTCGAGACGGCGTTCTTCATGAGTCAGGCGGTGGCGGCCGAGCTGAAGGCCGCCGACACCCGTGGGTCGATTGTGTCGATCTCCTCGATCAGCGGCATGAACACCGCGCCGTTCCACATCGCCTACGGCACCGCCAAAGCGGCGATTGCCGCGATGACCCGCACCATGGCCGTCGAGCTGGCCGCCGACGAAATCCGGGTGAATGCCGTGGCCCCCGGCGTCACCGCGACCCCGGCTTCGCTCACCTACGTCGACGACGACGCCGAGCGGGATCGGCAGGCGATCGCGATGGGCCGACGCGGCCGCCCCGAGGAGGTCGCCGGCGCGATTCTGTTCCTGTTGTCCGACCTGTCCAGCTACATCACCGGCCAGACTCTGCTGGTGGACGGTGGGCTGGACCTGAAGTGGACGCACCTCGGCGCCGACAACACCTCACTCTTCCTCAAGGACGACTCCTTCCGAGCGGCGATGAAGGGACCGGGATGACCGACATCAAAGATGCAGCAGTCGAAGCGCCGGAGCTGCTTTCGGAGCCGGTGACCATCGGGGTCGAGGCTTATCTGTCCGAGGACTACGCCCGGGCGGAGCGGGACAAGTTGTGGCGCAAGGTATGGCAACAGGTTGGCCGGGTCGAGGACCTGCCGAAGACCGGCAGCTTCCTGACCTACGACATCCTCGACGACTCGGTGATCGTGGTACGCACCGGTCCGGACACCTTGGCGGCGCACCACAACGTCTGCGTGCACCGCGGGCGCAAACTCGTCGATGTTCCCGAGCGCGCGAAAAGTGCCTGTGGACACAAGAAGTCGTTCGTGTGCGGTTTTCACGGCTGGACCTACGGCCTGGACGGCACCTGCACGCACATCCCGGAGCAGCAGGACTGGCAGGACTCGCTGACCCCACGCAACACTCACCTGGCCCCGGTGCGGGTCGACACCTGGGGTGGCTGGATCTTTGTCAATCTCGATCCGAACTGTGAGCCGCTGCGCGACTATCTCGAACCGGCGGCCACCATGCTCGATCCGTTCGGCCTGCAGAACATGCGCGTCAAGTGGCGCAAATGGCTGACCTTCCAATGCAATTGGAAGGTCGCGATCGAGGCGTTCAACGAGACCTACCACGTCGCCACCACCCACCCGCAGTTCAACAAGTTCGGGACGTTCCGCGGCTGGGCCAAGGCGCAGGGCAAGCACAGCAACATCGGTTACGACGCGCCCAAGGATCTCTCCGAGACCAAGTCGAAAATCCGCCTCGGAACCGGAGATCCGCGGATCTCGACGGCGGAGATGCAGATCTACACCCTGGAAGAGACCAACGCGACCACCACCCGGACGCTGGTGGAGGCCGCGAAGCGACTGGCCGACGAGTTACCCGAGGGCACCCCACCCGAGAAGGTGCTCGGTCACTGGCTGGCCGCGGCGCGCGGTGACGACGCCGCCCGCGGGGTGATCTGGCCGACCATCGATCCCGAACACCTGGCCAAGAGCGGCACCGCCTGGCAGATCTTCCCGAACTTCCAGATCGGCCAGGGTCTGACGACCGCCCTGTGCTACAGCGCGCGTCCCAACGGCTACGACCCGAACAGCTGCATCTTCGAAGCGGCGTGCTACGAGCTCTACCCGGAAGGCCAAGAGCCGCAGACGGAATGGGAGCACCTGGAAGCCGACGATCCCGGCTGGCGCACCGTCTTTCCGCAGGACTTCTCGAATATGGCTGCCGTACAGCAAGGCATGAAATCGCTGGGCTTCACCGGAACCAAGCCCAACCCCTATATGGAACGCAGCACCGCAAACCTGCACCGCAACCTTGCCGAATACATGGGCACCGGTGCGCCGCGGGACGTCGCAAAGGAGCAATGATGAAAGTCAACCTCGGATTCGGAACCCACAACTCGCACGACTGGGACGATCGCGTGCTGGCCGGCGACTTCAGCCGACCGCCCGCCACCCCGGACTGGGAGTGTGTACAGGGCACGCTCGAAATCGCCGACCTGGCCGAGCCGCTCGGGTTCGACGGCATCTGGATGCCCGAGCACTGCGGCACCCCGTACGGCATGACGCCCAACCCCATTCAGACGTTGAGCTATTTCGCCGGCCGGACCGAGCGGGTCGGTCTGGGTACCTTCGTCGCGGTGGCGCCGTGGTGGCACCCGATTCGGCTGGCGCACCAAATCGCCTACCTCGACATCATTTCCAAGGGCCGCTACACCACCATCGGCATCGGCCGCGGGGTGTCGAAGAGCGAGTTCGACGCCGTCGGGGTGCCGCGGGAGGAAAGCCGACAGCGGTTCAACGAGACCCTCGACATTCTGGAGCTGGCTTTCTCGGGCAAGCGGTTCTCCTACGACGGCGAGATCTTCAAGGTCCCGGAGATGTCCCTTCGGCCGGAACCGCTGAGCAGCGACCTGTTCTCCCGGATCTACAGCTCGTCGTCGACGGCGGAGTCGATGGAGATCCTGGCCCGGCGCGGGATGATCCCGCTGTTCGTCGGCAACAAGCCGATCGAAGATGCCGGCCGGGAAGTGCAGAAGGTCAACACCTTCCGCCAAGAAGAAGGGTTCGCGCCCTGCCAGCCGAAGAACGTCATGTTCATGTACTGCACGCCTGACGCCGCCGACGCCGCCAAGACCGAGGAGTGGATCTGGACGGCCAACCGCGATGTCACCGTGCACTACGGATTCGCCGACGCGTCGAACTTCAAGGGCGTCAAGGGCTACGAGGCCTACGCCTCGCGTGAAGCCACCGCGACGGCGGTGCTGGCCTCCGAGGTGACCGCGGCTGAAGCCGAAGCCAAGGGCAAGCCGAAGACGCCGGGCTACCACGCATCCAACCTGCTGATCGGAACACCCGAGGAGATCTTCAGTCGGATCCAGGCCGCGCAGGAAGCCTGCTCGTTTCAAGAGCTCACCATCGTCCCGCAATTCGGCACCATGCCCAACGAGGAGGCGATCGCGAGCACCAAACTGTTCGCCAGGGAGGTGCTGCCGCATGTGCAGAAGATGGCCGCGCCACTGCATCCCGCGGCACTGCCGGAGAACGCCCTGGCATGACCGACTGCCCACAGCCGACTGACACACCCGACGACGTCGACATCGCGGCCCTTCGTGAGAAGTATGCGAGCGAGCGTGAAAAGCGACTTCGCTCAGAAGGTTCCAAGCAGTACGTGGAGCTCGAAGACGACTTCGCCGGGTACTACGAGACCGACCCGCACTCACCTCAACTGGTACGCGACCCGATCGACGAAGACATCGATGTCGCGGTGATCGGCGGCGGCTTCGCCGGCCTGCTCTGCGGAGCGCACTTGAAGAAGGCCGGCGTCGACGATGTGCGAATCATCGAGCTCGGCGGCGACTTCGGCGGAGTCTGGTACTGGAACCGCTATCCCGGCATCCAGTGCGACAACGAATCCTATTGCTACATACCGCTACTCGAAGAGCTCGACTTCATGCCGAGCAAGAAGTTCGCGGACGGCGCAGAGATCTACGAGCACTGCCGGAACATCGGGAAGCACTTCGGACTCTACGACGGGGCGATCTTCTCCACCCAGGTTCGCGACATGCGTTGGGACGACGCGATCAAACGGTGGCGGATCAGCACCGACCGCGACGACGACATCCGCGCCCGCTTCGTGGTGATGGCCTCCGGGCCGTTCCACCGGCCGAAGCTGCCCGGCATCCCCGGCCTCCGAGATTTCAAGGGGCACAGCTTCCACACCTCACGCTGGGACTACGCCTATACCGGCGGTGACAGCACGGGTGGGCTGGACAAGCTCGCCGACAAGACCGTCGCCCTGGTGGGCACCGGAGCGACCGGCATCCAGGTGACCCCGTTCATCGCACGACATGCCAAGCACCTTTATGTCTTTCAACGCACGCCGTCCACCGTCGACGTCCGCAACAACACCCCCACCGATCCGGAATGGGTGAAGACGCTGCGGCCCGGCTGGCAGAAGGAACGGCAACGCAACTTCCACTCGTGGACGTTCGAGGGGATGGCGCTGGGACAGCCGGACCTGGTCTGCGACTTCTGGACCGAACTCGGACGCAACACCGCGGCAAGGGTTCTCGCGCTCGACGACCCGGCCTCGCTGAGCCCCGAACAGTTCATGGCGATCCGCGAGCAAGAGGACTACAAAGTCATGGAGCGGCTGCGGCGCCGCGTCGAGAGCATCGTCAGCCATGAGGACACCGCGGAAGCGCTCAAACCGTACTACCGGTTTCTGTGCAAGCGGCCGTGTTCGAACGACGACTACCTGGAGACGTTCAACCGGCCCAATGTCACGCTGGTCGACGTCTCCGCGACCAAGGGCGTACAACGGGCCACCGCAACGGGACTCGTGGCCAACGACGTCGAGTACGACGTCGACTGCATCATCTACGCCAGCGGGTTCGAGATCACCACCGAGATGAGTCGCCGGTATTCGATCGACGCCATCGAGGGCCGCGACGAGCGCGCGCTGTTCGACTACTGGGCCGACGGCTACCAGACCCTGCACGGCATGATTAGCCGTGGCTTCCCCAACCAGTTCTTCACCGGCTTCACCCAGGTGGGGATCTCGGCGAACATCGCGGCCAACTACGAACTGCAGGGCGAGCACATCGCCTACATCGTCGCCGAGGCGATCCGGCGGGGTGCGCGCACCGTCGAGCCCACCCAACGCGCCCAGGATGACTGGTGCACGACCATCGAAGAGAATGCGATCGACAACTCCGCGTTCGATTCTCAGTGCACGCCAGGCTATTACAACAACGAAGGCGGCGGTGGGGGCGAAGGTATCCGCTCTCACCTCGGCCAGCCCTACGGGCCGGGGTTCTACGCGTTCGGCGACCTGCTGGCGCAGTGGCGTGCGAAGGGCGACCTGGACGGGCTCGTCTTAGGGCACGAATGAGTGAGCTGAGGTTCGACGATCGGGTCGCCGTCATCACCGGCGCCGGCCGTGGACTCGGTCGCTCCTACGCGCTGCTGCTTGCCTCGCGGGGGGCCAAGGTGGTGGTCAACGACACCGGTGCGAGTCTGACCGGAGACGGTACGGACACCCGCCCGGCCGACGAGGTCGCGCGCGAAATCGTCTCCGCCGGCGGACAAGCCGTCGCCTGCACCGAATCGGTCGCGACGGCGGACGGCGGCCAGGCGATCATCCAGCAGGCGCTGGACCACTACGGTCGCATCGACGTGCTGATCCACAATGCCGGGACAGTCCGGCGCGCGGCGCTGGGCGAGATGAGTTACGACGACTTCGACGCCGTGCTCGACGTCCACCTTCGCGGTGCGTTTCACGTTGTGCGGCCGGCCTTTCCGGTGATGCGCAAAGCTCGCTACGGACGCATCGTTCTGACGTCGTCGATCGGCGGGCTCTACGGCAACCACGACGTGGCCAACTATGCCGTGGCCAAGGCGGGCGTCATCGGGCTGGCCAATGTCGCCGCGCTCGAAGGCGCCGCCGACGACGTCAAATGCAACGTCATCGTCCCCTCGGCGGTCACCAGAATGGCGGAAGGGCTCGATACTTCGGCGTATCCGCCGATGTGCCCGGACCAGGTGGCCCCGGTGGTCGGGTGGCTGGCCCACCAGTCCTGTTCGATCACCGGTGAGATGCTGGTCGCGGTCGCGGGCCGGGTGGCCCGTGCCACGGTCGCCGAATCGGCGGGGGTATATCGTTCGTCCTGGTCGATCGAAGACGTCGGCGAGAACCTGGATTCGATTCGGGATCTCAACGCGCCCTTGGTTTTTCCGGTCGTTCCGGGTGGTCATGCCGAACATCTGCGCTACAGCTTCGCTCGGGTCGAGCGGGAAGGAGCCGGTGATGTTCAACGGCGTTGAATCCGGTCGCACCGGACATACCGGCCCGCTGGCCGGAGTCCGGGTGGTCGACCTCACCGCGATGGTGATGGGCCCGTACTCCACGCAGATCATGGCTGACATGGGGGCCGACGTGATCAAGGTCGAGTCGCCGGACGGCGACGACACCCGCTACATCTCGGTCGGTCCGACCCCGGGAATGAGTGGGGTGTTCGTCAACGTGAACCGCGGTAAGCGCAGCGTCGTGCTCGATCTGCGCTCGGAGGCCGGCAAGCTGGCGCTGCGCTCGCTGATCGAGACCGCCGACGTCTTCATCCATTCGATGCGCGCCAAGGCCATTGCGCGACTCGGGTTCAGCTACGACGAGGTGGCCGCGATCAATCCGTCGATCGTCTACACCAACTGCTATGGCTATGGTCGCCGCGGGCCCGACCGCGACCTGCCGGCCTACGACGACACCATCCAGGCCGAGTGCGGGTTGCCCGCCGTCCAGGAACTGCTGACCGGCGAGGCCAACTATGTGGGCACAATCATGGCGGACAAGGTCGCCGGTCTGACCGCGCTGTATGCGACCACGATGGCCCTGTTCCACCGCGAAAGAACCGGCGAAGGTCAGGAAGTTGAAGTCGCCATGTTCGAAACTATGGCATCTTTCATGTTGGTCGAGCATGCCAACGGTGCCATGTTCGACCCCCCGTTGAGTCCCGCGATCTACCCGCGCACCGTCGCACCGAACCGCAAGCCGTACCGCACGAAGGACGGCTTCATCGCCGCCCTGATCTACAACGACCGGCACTGGTCGGCCTTCGTCGAGGCGGTCAACCCGCCGTGGGCCGGCGACCTGTACGCCACCCTCGAGCGCCGGGCCCGCCAGATCGACACGGTGTATTCACTGGTCGCGGAAACCCTCCTGGAGCGAACCACCGACGAGTGGTTGGCGCTGTTCCGTGAGTTGCAGATCCCCGCGGCCCCACTGCAGACGCCGGCGGAGCTTTTCGATGACCCGCACCTCAACGCCGTCGGTTTCTTCGAGACGGTGGACACCGAGCACGGGCCGGTGCGGTTCCCCGGTGTGCCCACCTGGTTCTCCCGGACGTCCGGTCGCGTCGCGGGCCCGGCGCCGCAGCTGGGCGCCGACACGGCTGCGGTGCTCGACGAACTCGGGCTCGGCACCCAGGCCGCGCACGACTCGGCGTAACGCGGAGTTGGCGCGCGCCAGCATATTTCGACCGCCCCCCGCGTCGTGTCTGCCGCTGATGCGGTCGGCCCGCACCTAAACTGGCGCCTGCATCAAGCAGGGAAGGGGCACTCGCGTATCGGCGCCAAAAAAGCCGCCGACCAGGAAACCGGTCGGCGCGCTGGAGAGGTGAACACAGAACCGGCCGGGGCGTACCCCGTGCCGGTTCATTCTGCTCGGAAGCCCCGCTGGGTCGCCCCGCCGCCGATCAGCCGTCCTTCCCGAAAGGCGAGCGACGACGCTGCCGAGCGCCGCCCGGGCATTCGAGCGCTGGATGGGCTGCGCGCACTCGCCGTCGGGTTGGTGCTCGCCGACCACGGCGGTATCCCCGGGATGTCCGGCGGCTTTCTGGGTGTCGACGTGTTCTTCGTGCTCAGCGGGTTCCTGATCACGTCGCTGCTGCTGGACGAACTCGGCCGGACCGGACGCATCGATCTGGGCAATTTCTGGATCCGCCGGGCCCGCCGCCTGCTGCCCGCGCTGGTCCTGATGGTGCTGACAGTGGCCGTCGGGCGTCAACTGTTCGCGCCCGAAGCGATCGCCAGCCTGCGCAATGACGCCGTCGCCGCCTTCTTCTGGGTGGCGAACTGGATGTTCGTCGCAGACAAGACCGGCTACTTCGCGCAGGGCTCCCCGCCGTCGCCGCTGCAACACGCCTGGTCGCTCGGCGTCGAAGAGCAGTACTACATCGTCTGGCCACTGATGCTGGTCGCGGTGGCCGTGGGGCTGTCGGTTCGCGCCCGGCGCCGCAAGAGCCGGGCCACTGTCGGCGCGGTCCGCCTGACGGTGTTCGTGCTGGCCACCCTCGGCGCGCTGGGGTCGGCGGCGACGGCCATCCTGCTGGCGTCCGACTCCACCCGCGACCGGGTCTACTTCGGCACCGACACCCGGGCCCAGGCGCTGTTGGTCGGCGCGGCGGCATCGGCGCTGCTGGTCGGGGACTGGCCGGCGCTGAACCGCGGTTGGTCGCTGATCCGTTCGCGCACCGGAAAGTGGATCGCCAGGACGCTTCCGGCGATCGGTCTGGCCCTGCTCGGGGTGGCCGTGCACTACGCCACGGGCAACGCGCGGGAATTCCGCTACGGGCTGCTGATCGCGGTCGCCGTCGCGGCAGTGCTGGTGATCGCACCGGTGGCGCTGGATCAGCGCGGGCCCGTCGCGACCGTGCTGGCGTGGGGTCCGCTGGCCTGGCTGGGCGGTATCTCCTACGGCATCTACCTGTGGCATTGGCCGGTTTTTCTGGTGCTCAACGGGCAGCGGACCGGATGGCACGGGCTGTCGCTGTTCGCGGTCCGCTGCGCCGCCACGCTGGCGGTGTCGGTGGTGTCGTGGTGGGTGATCGAACAGCCCGTCCGCAAGTGGCGGCCGGTACGGGTGCCGTTGTTGCCGCTGGCCGGCGCTACCGCCGCGACCGCCGCGGCGGTGACGTTGCTGGTGGTCCCGGTGGTTCACAAGCCCGGGGTGAGCGCCCTCGACGCCAGCCTTCCGCCTGGCGTGTCACCGGTGGCCGTGGTGTCGCCGTCGACTCCGGAAGGGGTGCGGCCCGCGCGGGCGATCACCAAACGAGATCCGCGACGTCCGTTCACCGTCTCGGTGTTCGGCGACTCGATCGGCTGGACGATGATGCATTTCCTGCCGCCGACGCCGGGTTTTCAATTCGTCGACCACACCGTGATCGGCTGCAGCCTGGTGCGCGGCGGGCCGTACAGCTACCTCGGCCAGACCCTGGACCAGAAGGGTGAGTGCGAATCGTGGCCGGGCCGCTGGACGCAGCAGATCGCCGCCGACCAGCCCGACGCCGTCCTGCTGGTCATCGGCCGCTGGGAGACCGTGGACCGGGTCAACGAGGGGCGATGGACCCACATCGGCGACCCGGCCTTCGACTCCTACATCAGCACCGAATTGCGGCGCGCCATCGACATTCTCAGCTTCAGCGGAGCGCCGCTGACCGTGGCGAACCTGCCGTACAGCAGGCGCGGTGAGCGCCCGGACGGGAGCCTGTATCCCGAGGATCAGCCGCAACGGGTGGACGAATGGAACACCATGTTGGGTAAAACCGTCAGCGATCGCCCCGACGTTCGCATCCTCGATCTGAAGAAGAAGCTGTGCCCGGACGGCACCTACACGGCTGACGTCGACGGCATCCACGTCCGCAGCGACGGCGTGCACCTCACCGAGGAGGGCGTGCAATGGCTGACGCCCTGGGTCGAGCAGTCGCTCAAGCCGCGCTGACGTCCTGCGGCCGCAAGATTTACGTCGCGGCGTAGCAGCTGAGCTCCATGCTGTCGCTGTCGCGGACCGCGAAATTGAAACTCACGTAACCACTTTCGCTGCCATGCACATAATCGAGGTAGGTCCGGGTTTCGGGGCTCTCGGTGTTGTCGGCGATGACCAGCGCACCGGGCGACAGCTTCGGCTCCAGCAGCTCGATCACGGGCAGGTACAGCTCTTTCCACCCATCGAGCAGGACGAAGTCGACCGGCCCGTCCAGGTCGGCGAGTGTTGACAGCGCGTCACCCTCGAGAATGGTGATCAAGTCGTCCAAGCCGGTGTCGGCGAACGTCTGCTTGGAGGCGGCGATCTTGGTGTCGTTGATCTCGGTCGTGATCACCCGGCCGGCGCCGTTGTCACGCACGGCCGAGGCCAGGTGTAGCGCCGAAATACCAAAGGACATACCGAATTCCACGATGGTGGCCGGCTTGGTCGCTCGCACCAGCGAGTACAGCAGCCGACCGGACTCCGGCGTCACGGGAATGTAGAACTCGCTCATCGCTTCGGCGCGTTCCTTGACGGATACCGAGGCCGACATGTTCGGAGGCCGCTCGCGCAGTGTCGACATCTGCTCCTGCGCCTCGGCGTACATCCGGTGCAGCGTGTCGGCGACTCGGGGTTGTTGCAAAGTAGTAGCCATGCCGTCGAGCCTAGCTTGATCGTTAATGAACGCCAGCGGGCACTTCTTTCATTCGGCCGACTGCGGCAGCAGCACGATCTTGCCGTGCGTGTGGCGCCGCTCGAGTTCGGTGAACGCGTCGACGACCCGGTCCAACGGGTAGGTCGCGGCAACGTCCAGCTCCAGGTCGCCGGCGGCGATCAGGTCGGCGAGTTCCTGCAGGACAGCCGGGGTGGACGCTTCGGCGCTGCCCTCGGTTTTGGCGCCCAGTTCGGCGGCCTTGGCAAAGGAGATGATCGTGTTGATGCGCTCGCGCGGCACACCGAGTTCGACCGCCAGCTCGACATATTGCGGACCGAACAGATCGATGAACGCATCGATGCCGTCCGGGGCGGCCCGCCGCAAGTGGTCGGCCAGCCCGTCGCCGTATTCGACCGGCTCGACGCCGTGTGCACGCAGCCACTCCGCGTTGTCCGACGACGCGATGCCCAGCACCCGCACGCCGCGCCGGGTCAGGAGTTGCACAACGATGCTTCCGACGCCACCGGCGGCCGCGGAGACCGCCACCGTCTCGCCGCGTTGCGGTGCCACCGCGCGAACCGCGGCGTAGGCCGTCGCGCCGACGACGTACAGCGAGCCCGCGACCTGCCAGCTCAGCTCCGCCGGCTTGTGGATGAGCTGGTCGGTCGGCACGTTGGTGTGGGTGGCGTGGCTCGACCGCTGGAAGCTGAACCCGAGCACCTCGTCACCCACGGCGAAATCGCTGACCCCGTCCCCGACTTCGATCACGACGCCGGCCAGGTCGCTGCCTTCGCCGGAGGGGAATGTCGTCGGGAATTGCTCGTGCAGCGCGCCGGTGCGAATACCGGCCTCGCCGGGATTGATTCCGGCAGCTCGAACTTCGACAAGCACCTCGCCGGCATCTGGGACGGGTCGGTCGATGTCGGTGACGTACAGGACGTCAGTGCCGCCGTAGCTGTCGAACCGGACCGCTCGCGCTGCTGAATTCGCCATGCACGCGCCAACTCGGCCCTGTGCGAATGTATTCCGCGGTGGTTGGACCGGGGTCAGGCCACCACGTTGATCGGGTCGCCCAGATGGACCATGTCGAAGTACCACGCGGCGTTGTCCGGGCTGAGGTTGATGCAGCCATGGCTGACATTCGCGTAACCCTGTGAATCCACCGACCACGGAGCCGAATGCACGTAGACACCTCCCCAGGTGACTCGGACGGCGTACTGCGCGGTGATCTTGTACCCATCTGACGACTCGAGCGGGATGCCGATGGTGCGCGAATCCATCACGACCGAGCGCTCTTTCGACAGGGCGGAAAAATCGCCGATCGGCGTCGGTCGGGTGGGCTTACCCATCGATGCCGGCATGGTTCGCAGCACCTCGCCGTTCTGGGTGATCGTGAACGTGTGCGCGGAAATACTCGCCGTGCCGACCACCTCGTCGCCGGTCTCGAAACCTGTCGACAGGGCATGCACCCGAACGCCGACGTGGCTGTGCGCCGGCCAGTAGCCGGCCGGCTTCCACACCACGACATTCGGCTCGGGCCACTCGAAGTGGCCCGACATACGCTGTGGCGCAGAGACTTTGATTGCCCGTTCGGCTGTCGTGCGGTCGGCGACCGGGCCGGTGAAGGTGACGATCACCGGGTGTGCGACGCCGACCACCGCGCCGCTGGCCGGCTGGATCGAGGCGACGGTCTCGGCCGGGTCCGGGGGCGCGATCGCGGCCATGCCAGGGGCGGCCGAACCCATTAGGGTCAGCGCGGCGACCGCTGCCGCGCACCAACCCATTCGAATCGCTCTACCCACGTGTCCACCCTCCGAGGCGATGCGAGCCCCCGCTCGCATGTCGTATCACCAATATGCCCTACCCGGCGCTCAGCAAAGGGCGCTGATGTTGCGCACGGCCCGATCGATGCCTCATAGTACAGGGCATATGCCCAGTTGAGCGCCGTATTCTCCGGCGTGACCGGCGGCTCGGGCAACTGAGCTGGGACTGGCCTGGCAAGCGGATAGCCGGTCGTCAGGCGCGCCAGCTGCTCCATTGCCGCACGGCGATGGCAATCACCGGGCCGGGCAGCGAAACCGACTGATACTGAGGATATTTGGCGCGCAGAAATTCGCGCGCCGCGTGCGTGGTGTCATCGTCGTGATGGATGGCGGCCAGACCATCGGCCCGGACCCACCACAGCTGCGTCCAGTCTTCGGTGTAGTGGTCGACCAGAACGCTCACCTGTGGATTCTGCTCGATGTTGGCCAGCCGCTTGAGCCGTTGCGTGGTCTTGGGTTTGGCGTCGACCGCGGTGTAGACGACCCCGTCGTGCAGAGCGAACACCACCGGCACCAGATGCGGGCGCCCGTCGGCGGCCGCGGTGGCCAGCCGGGCGACCGGCGCCTGCGCGAAGTGAGCCTGCGGGTCGAAGTCGGCCATAACTAGGTGATGGTCAGACCGCCGTCGACGACGATCGTCTGCCCGGTGACGTAGCCGCCGGCCGCCGAGGCCAGCCAGACCGCGGTGGCCGATAGTTCGCGGTCGTCGCCGAGGCGGCCCAGCACCAGTCGGTGTGCCTGGCTGTCCAGGTACTCCGGTGGATACTCGTCGGTCATCTCGGTCTTGAAGAAGCCCGGAGCGAGGGCGTTGACGCGAATTCCCTTGCGCGAGCCCCACTGTTGAGCCAAGTCGCGGGTGAGTCCGATGATCGCGGCTTTGCTCGAGCTGTAGGCGGCCTGAGGCAGGCCTGCCGTGGTGATTCCGAGGACGCTGGCGATGTTGATGATCGAGCTGCCGGGTTTCATGACGCGGCCGCAAGCCTGCGCCATCCAGTACGAGCCGTTGAGGTTGACGTCGATCACCGAGCGGAACTCGTCGGGCGTCTCGCGCGTGGCCGGGTGGGCGGTGCCGACGCCGGCGTTGTTGATCAGCACGTCGACCTTGCCGAATTCCTGCACCGCGGCATCGACCAACGCCTGACCCTGCTCGGGCTGGCTGACGTCGGTGGCGACCGTCAACGCCTTGCGGCCACCGGCTTCGACCAGCGCCGCGGTTTCGGCCAACCGGTCGACCCGGCGGGCGCCCAGCACCACGTCGGCACCGGCCTCGGCGAAGGCCTGGGCGAACGACACCCCCAGCCCGGACGAGGCGCCGGTCACGATCACCACTTTGTCGTCGAGCCGGAACGAATCGAGAACGCTCATGTCAGATGACACCTTTGCCGTCGGGTTGGGCCGTCCTGCTAGAGCTCTGAAGCTACCGCCAGGGGGCATGTCGGCCGCGACGGAGATCGCCAACCTGCTCTGACCGCAACGCCGCTGTCGGAGCTCCGGCAGAACGTCGATATGCCCGATCCTGCGACGCAGGCTACGGTTAGATGGACGAAGCTGTGCCGGGCGTCACGGCATTTTCGGTTGAACCAGGGACGTAACTCACGCAGGAGGTGACGGGATGCGCGGATCGCTCCGCCGCACACCGCGGAGGTCGCTGAGGTTGTTCAGCCTGTTGGCAGCGGCCGGGCTGGGGTTGGCGACAGCGCCCGCCCACGCGTCGCCCGTAATGCCCCCGCTGCCGCGTGACGCGGCCGCGGCCGCCGCTCAGGTGGGCCCGCAGATCGTCGACATCGACGCCAAGCTGGGCTACCAGAGCGCGATCGGCGCCGGCACCGGCATCGTGATCGACCCGAGCGTGATCCTGACCAACAACCACGTGGTCGCCGGCGCTACCGACCTCACCGCACGGTCCATCGCCAACGGCCAGGTCTTCCCCGCCACCGTCATCGGCTACGACCGCCAGCACGACATCGCGGTGCTCCAGCTCGCCGGCGGCGGCCTGCCGGTCGCCAACATCGGAAACTCCGACTCGGTCAGCGTGGGTGAGGCCGTGGTGTCGCTCGGCAACGCCGGCGGCGTCGGTGGAGCGCCCAGCGTCGAGGAGGGACGGATCGCCGCGCTGAACCAGACCGTGTCGGCCAACGACGCGCTGACCGGCAGCACCGAGACCCTGGTGGGCCTGATCCAGATCGACGCGAACATCCGCCCCGGCGACTCGGGTGGACCGACCGTCAACGGCGCCAACCAGGTGATCGGCATGAACACCGCCGCGTCGCAGAACTTCCACCTCGGCCGCGGTCAGGGTTTCGCGATCCCGATCAACGAGGCGATGGCGATCGCCGGTCAGATCCGGTCCGGCGCCTCCTCGCCGAGCGTGCACATCGGGCCGACCGCTTTCCTCGGCGTCGGCGTCAACGACGCCCCGGGCGGTGGCGGCGCGATCGTCCGCCAGGTGATCTCGACCGGGCCCGCCGCCGGCGCCGGGCTCAACCCGGGCGACGTGATCAACTCGATCAACGGCCAGCCGGTCAATTCCGCGACGGCGCTGACGAACATCCTCGACCAGCACCACCCCGGTGACCACGTCAGCGTGGGGCTGCAGGGCCGGGCGGTCGACGTGACCCTGGGCGACGGCCCGCCGGGCTGATCCAACACCCCAGCTCAGCGGCTACGCTCAATTCGTCTGGCGCATAAGGTTTTCGCCGCAGCACCCCGGGTACGTGTAACGTCGTGGACTTGACCAAGGGCAGAGAGCACTCGTCCGAACACGACCCCGTCGAGGGAAGCCACGTCGAGCACGGCGTGGTCGAGCATCCCAACGCGGACGAATTCACCGAGGCGAAATCGCTTCCCGCCGACCGAACCTGGTTCAAGCACGCGGTCTTCTACGAGGTGCTGGTTCGGGCATTCCTCGACGGTGACGCGGACGGTTCGGGAGATCTCCAGGGTCTGCTGCAGCGGCTGGACTACTTGCAGTGGCTCGGCATCGACTGCATCTGGCTGCCACCGTTCTACGACTCACCTCTTCGCGACGGCGGCTACGACATCCGCGACTTCTACAAGGTGCTGCCCGAATTCGGCACCGTCGAAGACTTCGTCGCGTTGCTCAACGCGGCTCACGAACGGGGCATCCGGGTGATCACCGATTTGGTGATGAACCACACGTCGGACTCGCATCCGTGGTTCCAGGAATCCCGCCACGACCCCGACGGCCCCTACGGTGACTTCTACGTGTGGAGCGACACCAGCGAGAAGTACACCGACGCGCGGATCATCTTCATCGACACCGAGGAGTCGAACTGGACGTTCGACCCGGTGCGAAAGCAGTTCTACTGGCACCGATTCTTCTCGCATCAACCCGATTTGAACTACGACAACCCCGCGGTGCAGGAAGCGATGATCGACGTCCTGCGCTTCTGGCTCGACCTCGGCATCGACGGGTTCCGGCTGGACGCGGTGCCGTATCTGTTCGAGCGTGAGGGCACCAACTGCGAGAACCTGCCCGAGACGCACGCCTTCCTCAAGCGTTGTCGCAAAGTCGTCGACGACGAATTCCCCGGCCGGGTGCTGCTCGCCGAGGCCAACCAGTGGCCCGCCGACGTCGTCGAGTATTTCGGCGATCCCAGCACCGGTGGCGACGAGTGCCACATGGCGTTCCACTTCCCGCTGATGCCGCGGATCTTCATGGCCGTCCGGCGCGAATCGCGGTTCCCGATCTCGGAGATCCTCGGGCAGACGCCGGAGATCCCGGACATGGCGCAGTGGGGCATCTTCTTACGCAACCACGACGAGTTGACGCTGGAGATGGTCTCCGACGAAGAGCGCGACTACATGTACTCCGAATACGCCAAAGATCCGCGGATGAAAGCCAACGTCGGGATCCGCCGGCGGTTGGCCCCGCTGCTGGACAACGACCGCAACCAGATCGAACTGTTCACTGCGCTGCTGCTCTCGCTACCCGGATCGCCGGTGCTGTACTACGGCGACGAGATCGGCATGGGCGACGTGATCTGGCTCGGTGACCGCGACGGGGTTCGCACCCCGATGCAGTGGACACCGGACCGCAACGCCGGGTTCTCCAAGGCCAACCCCGGGCGGTTGTACCTGCCGGCCAGCCAGGACTCGGTCTACGGCTATCAGGCCGTCAATGTCGAGGCCCAGCGCGACACCTCGACGTCGCTGCTGAACTTCACCCGGATGATGCTCGCGGTCCGCCGCCGGCACGAGTCCTTCGCGACCGGCAGGTTCGAAGAACTCGGCGGCTCCAACCCGTCGGTGCTGGCCTTCCTGCGCGAATCACCCGACGATGGCGACACGGTGCTGTGCGTCAACAATCTGTCGCGCTTCCCCCAGCCCCTGGAGTTGAACCTGCAACACTGGAGCGGCCACATACCCATCGAGCTCACCGGGCACGTCGCGTTTCCGCCGATCGGCCACCTGCCCTATCTGCTGACACTGCCGGGACACGGGTTCTACTGGTTCCAGTTGTGCGGTTCGGAGGAGTCACGATGAACCTGCCATGGTCAGAATGGCTCCCGCAACAGCGTTGGTACGCCGGTCGTAGTCGCGAAATATCCACTGCCGAGCCGGTTTTGGTGGTCGGGTTGCGCGAGGGCCTGGATCTCGTTCTGGTCGACGTGGCATACACCAACGGGTCGACCGAGCGCTACCAGGTGATCGTCGGCTGGGATTCCGAGCCGCCCAGCGAGTTCAGCGACGTCGCCACCATCGGCGCGGACGGCGACCGGGTCGGATTCGACGCACTGTTCGATCCGAGCGCGGCGGCGTTTCTGCTGTCGCTGATCGATTCGTCGGCCACCCGGGCAGACGTGTCGTTCGGCAAGGAGCCTGGCGTCACCCTGCCGCTGAAGGCCTACCCGCGAGTGTCGGACGCCGAACAGAGCAACACCAGCGTGATCTTCGACCGGGACGCGATCTTGAAGGTGTTTCGCCGGGTCAGTCCGGGTATCAACCCCGATATCGAGCTCAACCGGGTGCTCGGCAGGGCCGGCAACCAACACGTCGCGCGGCTGCTGGGCACTTACGAGCTGACCGCGTCCGACGGCGAGGTCCCGCTGGGCATGGTGACCGAATACGAGGGCAACGCCGCCGAGGGGTGGGCGATGGCCACCACCAGCGTCCGCGACCTGTTCGCCGAGGGCGACCTGTATGCCTACGAGGTCGGCGGCGACTTCGCCGGCGAGTCCTATCGCCTGGGTGAAGCAGTCGCTTCGGTGCACGCCGGCCTGGCCGAGGCACTGGGTACCTCGCAGGCCCCGTTCCCGGTCGACACCCTGGCGGCCAGGTTGTCGTCGGCGGCCGCGGCGGTGCCCGAACTCGGGCAGTACGTGACGGCGATCGAACAACGCTTCCAGAAGCTCGCGGGGCAGACCATCACCGTGCAGCGGGTGCACGGCGACCTGCATCTGGGGCAGGTGCTGCGCACCCCGGAGTCGTGGCTGCTGATCGATTTCGAGGGCGAGCCCGGCCAGCCGCTGGAGGAACGGCGCGCGCCGGACTCTGCGCTTCGCGATGTGGCCGGGGTGTTGCGATCGTTCGAGTACGCGGCCTATGGGCCACTTGTCGAACAGTCGGCCGACAAGCAATTGGCTGCCCGCGCCCGAGAGTGGGTGCAGCGCAACCGCACTGCGTTCTGCGACGGGTACACGGCGGCATCCGGGGCGGACCCGCGTGACTCCGAGCCGATCTTGGCGGCGTACGAACTGGACAAGGCGGTCTACGAGGCGGGTTACGAGGCCCGGCACCGCCCGGGCTGGTTACCGATCCCGTTGCGGTCGATCGAAAAATTCGTAGCAGATTGATGTGATTGTCGCCTGAAAGGCGCTTCCAGCGCTGCGCAGGCCGTCGTTGCGATGGAAACATGGCGGCATGCCCCGCGCGACCCTTGATATCCGTGAGACCTTCGACAGCGAGGCGCGCCTCGCGTACCTGTTGGCAGTGCTGGCCGGTGTACTGGGCGCGACCGCGTTCACCCACTCGGCCGGATACTTCGTCACGTTCATGACCGGCAACGCCCAGCGCGCCGTCCTCGGATACTTCCGTGACGACGTGGTGTTGTCGATCACGGCAGGCCTGCTGCTGCTGAGCTTCGTCGCCGGGGTGGTCGTCGCGTCGATCTGCCGGCGACACTTCTGGGTGGCGCATCCGCACGGGCCGACGATGCTGACCACCTTCAGTCTGCTGGCGGCCACCTTCGTCGACGTGTTCGACGAAGGATGGACGGAAAGTCAGCTCGACTTCCCGCCGATCATGTTGCTCACCTTCGGGATCGGCGCTCTGAACACCTCATTCGTCAAAGACGGCGAGGTGTCGGTGCCGCTGAGCTACGTGACCGGCACGCTGGTCAAGATGGGCCAGGGCATCGAGCGACACATCGCCGGCGGAAGTCTGGCCGACTGGTTCGGCTATTTCTTGCTGTGGGGTGGCTTCGTCTTCGGCGCCACCTTCGGCGGGTTGATGAGCTTGTTCGTCAACGGCACCGGCATGCTGGTGTTCGCCTCCGCGATGTGCACGCTGGCGACCGGTTACACGTACTTTCACCAGGATCGCCGCGCCCTGCTGACTTGACTTCTCGCACAATGACATCGGCCGCAGCGCTGGGGGGAGCGCTGCGGCCGATGCGTGTGGTGGGTCGATCAGGTGGTGCCTTGGCCACCGCCAAGCGTCCGCTGAATGTCGGGCTTCATGGCGACGAGTTGCTGGTTCCAATAACCCCAGTCATGCGTGCCGTTGGGCGGGAAGTTGAACGTGCCGTTGCGGCCGCCCGCGGCGGTGTAGTTGTCGCGCCACTGCTCGTTGGTGCGCAGCGTGAACTGCTCCAGGAACTTGGCCGGCATGCTGTTGCCACCCAGGTCGTTCGGAGTGCCGTTGCCGCAGTAGACCCAAACGCGGGTGTTGTTCTGCACCAGCCGTGGAATCTGCACCATCGGGTCGTTGCGCTTCCAGGCCGGGTCGGTGGTCGGACCCCACATGTTGGTGGCGTTGTAACCGCCGGCATCGCCCATCGCCAACCCGATCAGCGTCGGCCACCAGCCCTCGGAGGGGTTCAGGAAGCCGGACAGTGATGCGGCGTAGGAGAACTGCTGCGGGTAGTACGCGGCCAGGATCATCGCTGATCCACCTGACATCGAAAGACCCACCGCGGCATTGCCGTTCGGCGAGATGCCGCGGTTAGCCTGCAGATATGCGGGAAGCTCCCTGGTGATGAAGGTTTCCATCTTGTAGGTCTGGCAACCGCTCTTGCCGCACGCCGGCTGGTACCAGTCGCTGTAGAAGCTGGACTGTCCACCGATGGGCATGATCACCGACAGGCCGGACTGGTAGTACTCCTCGAACGCCGGAGTGTTGATGTCCCAACCATTGAAGTCGTCCTGTGCGCGCAAGCCGTCGAGCAGGTAGACCGCGTGCGGTCCGCCGCCCTGGAATTGCACCCTGATGTTGTGGCCCATCGACGGGGACGGGACGCTCAGATACTCGACCGGCAGACCCTTTTTGGAGAACGCCCCCACGGTCGCCGAGTCTCCGACAGCACCGACCAGGCCGGCCAGCAGTGCTGCGCCGACGGTCGCGATTGCCAATCTGCGCGGCAGACGTCCTGCCGCACTACGGAACTTCTCTGCGAACTTCATAGCTCCTATCCCAACTTCCGTCTGCCGCATAAGCGGTCGAATAGCGGTCTGTTGCAGTCAAACACGCAAGTAACTACAAGCGTGTCACTCGACGCGGGCTGTGGGATCGCGGTTGGCTAACGATTCAGTCGCGAGTGTCACCGTCGTATAACGATCGCGACTCGGCGTTATCGGACTCGAAAATCGCTTCTGCTGAGAAGAATTCGGTTCGCGGCGACATCGCGCGGCATCGCCCGATGTGAATAGGACCGTCCGCCATCGCGAATTCTGTTGCGCGGCAGAGGTCGTGGGGATCTCAACTCGTGGTGGCCCCGGGCGTCCAGGTCCGCTCGTGGACGGAGACGGTTCGGGCGACGATGAACAGCAGATCGGATAGGCGGTTGAGATACCGGACGATGGCGGGGTTCAGGTCGTCGACCGCCACCGCGCGGCGCTCCGCCCGGCGACACACGGTGCGGGCCACGTGCAGTTCCGCGGCGGCTGAACCGCCCCCGGGCAGCACAAACGATGTCAGGGCGGTGAGTTGCGCGTTGGCTTCGTCGCAGCGTCGCTCCAGCCGGGTGACGTACCCGTCGTCGATCCGAAGCCCGTCGCTGTCCGCCGGGCCGGAGAGGTCGGCGCCGAGATCGAAGAGCTCGTTCTGGATCTCGGCGATCCAGCCGGCGAACGGATCCGTGTCCAGATGAGTGAGGACCACTCCGAGCTGGGCGTTGAGCTCGTCGACGTCACCGCCGGCTTCGATCCTCGGGTCATCCTTGGGCAGCCGTAACCGCCCGGCGGTCGAGGTCTCGCCACCGTCGCCGGTACGGGTGTAGATCGTCGTCAGGTTCACCGTCACTGTCGCCTCCGTTGCGTGGATGATTTCTTCGGTCGGATGATCGGAGGTCTCGAGTGCGGACAGCAGGCGCTCGAGCCGGTGGTTCAGCTCCGAGGTCTCCCGCAACCGGTCTCGCACCTGCTGTCGATGGAGCCGGACCACCGAGCGGAGATCCTCACCGTCCAGCGCCCGGCGGATCTCCTCCAAGTGGAAGCCGAGGCTGCGCATCGCGGTGATCTGATAGAGCTTTTCGGCCTGAGCGGCGCGGTATCGCCGATGGCCGGCGCCGGTCCGCGACGCCGGTGTGAGCAGGCCGACCTGCTCGTAGTGGTGCAGGGTCCGCACGGTGATGCCGGCCGCGTCGGCGAGTTCGCCGACGCTCCATTCCTGGTTGCCGTGCCCGCTTTCCGTCATCGCAATGAACCTACGACCTGACGCTACGTGAGGTGCAAGTCCGGACGCGCCCGTCGTGTGAACGGTGCGCCGGGCAGCCTGAGCTAGGTGACCAGTCGACGCAAGAAGGTTGACGCAGTGGCGATCCCGACGATCGCCGCGACCACCAGCACCACGATGTCCACCGGGTTGAACGCGGTGCCGATCAGCAGTGCCCGCAGCGCGTGGACTTCATAGCTGAGCGGGTTGACGGTGCTGAGCACGTGCAGCCAACCCGGCATCACGTCGACCGGGTACAGCGCATTCGACGCGAAGAACAGCGGCATGGTGATGGCCTGCCCGATTCCCATCAGCCGGTCACGGTTGCGCACCAGCCCGGCCAGTGTCATCGACAGGCAGGCGAAAAAGGCGGAGCCCAGCATCACCACCGCCATGGCTGCGACGATGCGCAGGGGATTGACCGTCATGCCGATGCCCATCACGTACGCCAGCGCCAGGACGCCGACGACTTGAGCCACCGATCGGACGCCGGCCGCGAACGCCTTGCCGGTGATCAGCGCGGATGCCGGTGCCGGTGTGACCATCAGCTTGGCCAGGATTCCGGCGTCCCGGTCCCAGATGATCTGGATGCCGTAGAAAATCGAGATGAACAGCGCCGACTGGGCGATGATCCCCGGTGCCAGGAAAGCCAGATACGACACCGGACCGGTGTCGATCACCCGCAGCTTGCTGAATGTGGTGCCGAAGATCAGCAACCACAGCACCGGCTGCACCATGCGTGTCACGAGTTCGGTGCGATCGTGGCGAAGCTTCTGCATCTCCACGATCGCGAAGGCGCCGACCCGGCCCAACGTCGCCGAGATGCGCTGGCGTCCCCGCGGCGCCCGGGCCAGGGCGACGGGCATGGGCTTGACTGCGGAATCAACCGGCACGGCTGGCAACCTTTCGGCTGGAACGGATTTCGCGAAACGAGCCGACGTCCGCCGACTGCTTCGACAGCTGCGAGGCGGTGTAGTGGCGGAACACGTCTTCCAGAGTCGCACCCACCGACACCGTCCCCTTCAACTTCGACGGGGTGCCGACCGCGCGCAGCGTGCCCTCATGCATCAACGCGACGCGATCGCACAGTGCGTCGGCCTCCTCCATGTAGTGCGTGGTCAGCAGGACTGTCATCCCGAATTGGTTCTGCATGTTCAGCACATGAGCCCACACCCGGTCGCGCGCAATAGGATCCAGGCCCACCGTCGGTTCGTCGAGGACCAGCAGTGACGGCCGGTTGACCAGCGCCTGGGCCACCTCGAGGCGGCGCACCATTCCGCCGGAGAATGTTCCGGCCGGGCGGTCGGCGACGTCGAGTAACTCCATGGCGTCCAGCGCCTCGTCCACCCGCGCGGACCGTTGCGAGCGTGGCACGCCGTACAAGCGCGCGAACCAGGCCACGTTCTGCCGTCCGGTCAGCGCGGGCTCAATCGAAAGCTGTTGCGGCACATAGCCGATATTGCTTCGGATATCGGTCGTCTGGTCGCGGGCGTCGAGGCCGAAGATGCGTAGCTCGCCGCGCTGCACCGGGGTCAGGGTGGTGAGCATCCGCACCACGGTGGTCTTGCCGGCGCCGTTGGGTCCGAGCAGTCCCATCGTCTCGCCTGGCCGGACTTGCAGGGTGACGTCGTCGACCGCGGTGAACCGGCCGTAGCGGTAGGTCAGGTTCCGGGCGTCGACCGCCATCGGCAGTGCGCTGGTCATCGTCATCGCTCCTGGAGTCGTCGGGTCATCGTCTCGAGCACTGCCAGACCCTTCGTCAGGGCCTCGATCTGGTCGTCGCCGAGCTCGGCCAGCACGTCGGCGAGCATCGCTCGGCGGGCCGTGCGGGAGGAGTCGACGATCTGGCGGGCCGCCCCGGCCAGTCGCAGCTGACCGACCCGCCGGTCGCTCTGGTCGGCGGTCCGGATCAACAGGCCCCGGTCCACCAGCTTGGACACCAGCGTCGACGCGGTGTTGGCGACCAGACCGAGCTCCGCGGCAGCGGCGCTGACGGAGATGCCCGGCTGCCGGGCGACCAGCCACAGCAACTCGGACTGCGATTCGGTCAGGTGTGCGGAGTCGAATTGCCGCTCTGCCGATCGGCGGAGTTGGCGTCGGAATTTGCCGACGACGCGTGATACCTCGTTGACCGGATCGATGAGTGTGCTCACAAGTATCTGTTTACGAGCTAAACATGTGTAGACACTATGTCCGAGCTAGCAGCGAGCTACTTCTCCAGACGATGGAGCACGACGTCGGCCAACGAACCGTTTTCGATGCGAGCCGTCATGTAGGTGCAGAACGGCTGCCGGCGGCGATCGGTCGGCGAACCGGGGTTGAGCAGCCGCAGGCCGGTGTCGGCCGTGGTGTCCCATGGGATGTGACTGTGGCCGAACACCAGTACGTCGGTGTCGGGGAACAGGCGCGCCATCCGGGCGTCGCGCCCGGCGCTCGAACCGGTCTCGTGAACCACGCTGAATCGCAATCCATCCAGTACCGCGTCGGCTCGTTCCGGCAACCGCGCCCGCAGTTGCGGCCCGTCGTTGTTTCCCCAGCAGGCGACGAGGCGCTTCGCTTTGCCCACCAGTCGGTCGAGTAATTCGGGATCCATCCAGTCGCCGGCATGGAAAACGACGTCGGCGACAGCGACCTCGTCCCACACCCGCTCGGGAAGATCGCGGGCCCGCCGGGGGACATGTGTGTCGGCGAGCAGCAGCAACCTCACCGGTTCATCCTGCTACGCACCGGCTGCTAGGTGTCCTTGCTGCGGGCTTCGGCGCCGGTCTCGCCGACATCGAGCGCGTCGTCGACCCCGATTGTTCGGCCGACGTAGCTGCCGTCCCCATTGACACTCTTGCGGCTGCGCGCCTCGTGCGTCTCGGGCTCGACGTCCGACTCGGCTCGATGACCCTTACGCCCCCAAAATCGCATGCTGGGGGTTACCCGGACGACGTTGCGGGCGAAACATCCCGGTGGATCACCCGTGCCGGTGGAGTGGCACGATGCTTAGCAGCGCCGCACGCATCAGGCTCAAAGGAGAGACACGCCATGCGCACTTTCGATTCAGTCGCCGACCTCGCCTCGATCAAAGGCGAAAGCATCGGCGAAAGTGACTGGGTGACGATCACCCAGGACGACGTCAACCTGTTCGCCGACGCGACCGGCGATCACCAGTGGATTCACGTCGACCCGGAGCGCGCCGCCAAGGGACCTTTCGGCAAGACGATCGCGCACGGCTTCATGACGCTGGCGCTGCTCCCGCGGCTGCAGCACCAGATGTACACCGTCAACGGCATCAAACTCGCAATCAACTACGGCCTCAACAAGGTTCGCTTTCCCGCGCCGGTGCCGGTCGGGTCGCGGGTACGGGCGAAGAGCTCGCTGGTCGACGTCGAGGACGTCGGTAACGGCGCCGTGCAGGCCACCGTGTCGACCACGGTGGAAGTCGAGGGGGGCGACAAACCGGCGTGCGTCGCCGAGAGCGTCGTCCGCTACATCTCCTAGGCCGCTCGAATCATGGACGCGGAGTTGACTTCCTGGCTGGACGCCGGGCTCTACTTCGACTACCTAGGCTTCGACATCTTCTACCGGGTCGAGGGCAGCGGCCCGCCGTTGCTGCTGATTCACGGCTACCCCTTCAATACGTTCGACTGGCAACCGATCTGGCCTACGTTGACGCAACGGTTCACGGTGATCGCGCCGGACATGATGGGCATGGGATTCTCTCCCAAGCCGATGGCCTACGAGTACTCGGTGCACGATCACGCCGATATGCACGAAGCGCTACTCGCCCACCTCGGTATCGGCAACGCGCACATCCTGGCCCACGATCTCGGTGACTCCGTGGGACAGGAACTGTTGGCCCGCCACGAGTTCGGCCAGCAGGCGTACGGCAAGCTGGGCATCGACTCGATCACCTGGCTCAACGGCGGCATGTTCGTCGAGACCTACACGCCGCGCGCCGCGCAGAAGCTGCTGTCGGGAACTCCGTTGGGCGACATACTGAGTCCCTTGCAGAACAGTTCGTTGTCACGTCGGTTGCTCGAGCCGACGCTGCGTGAGATGTTCGGCCCGAACACCAAGCCGACTCCGCACATGATGGACGTCTTCAGCCAGATTCTGAATTACAACGACGGCCGGCGCGTGCTGCACAAGGTGGGCCGCTTCATCAAAGATCGCCACACGCACCGCAATCGGTGGGTCCGGGCGATGCGCGAGACGAAGGTGTCGATGCGGCTGATCGACGGGCCGATCGATCCCAATTCCGGTGCGCACATGGCGCGGCGCTACGCCGAGGTGATTCCCAACGCCGACGTGGTGATGCTGGCCGACGACATCGGTCACTGGCCCCAGCTCGAAGCGCCGGAGGCGGTGCTGGAGCACTTCCTGGCCCACATCGACCGCATCGGTTAGCGGGTCGCGTCATTTCCGTCGAGACCTACGCCGGCGCGAAGAACTTCGAGTGACGTGAACGCTGGCGTCGATCTCGGCGTGCGAGGTGAGCTAGAACTCCGCGACCGCATGCTCCAAACGCTCGGCCAACCGGGCCTGCGCCGCGGCGCGCCGGGTAGGCAGATGCTGCGACGGGAAAGGTGTTGAGACCGGCTCGTATTCGCGCAGCGTGCGACGGGCCACCGTCATCTTGTGCAGTTCGGTGGCGCCGTCGGCGATGCCCAGCGATTCCGCGGCGATCATCATCTTGATGAACGGCATCTCGTTGGACACCCCGAGCGCTCCGTGCAGGTGCAGCGCCCGCTGCACGACGTCGTGCAACACCGTGGGCATCGCGACCTTGACCGCGGCGATGTCACGGCGCACCTTCTGATAGTCGTGGTGCTTGTCGATCAGCCAGGCGGTCCGCAGCACCAGCAACCGGAACTGCTCGATCTGAATCCAGCTGTCGGCGATTTTCTCCTGCGTCATCTGAAAATTCGAGAGCGGACCCATCCGGGTCTGACGGGATACCGCCCGCTCACACATCATGTCGAATGCCTTGCGGGCCAACGCGATCGTGCGCATGGCATGGTGGATGCGGCCGCCGCCCAACCGGGTCTGCGCGATCGCGAACGCCTCGCCCTCACCGCCGAGGATGTGATCCGCCGGCACCCGAACGTCGGCGTAGCGGACGTAGCCGTGGGTGGCGTGTGACTCGGTTCCGACCCCGACGTTGCGGATGATCTCCACGCCCGGTGTGCCGGCCGGGACGATGAACAGCGACATCTTGTCGCGGGTGCGCGCCTCGGGATTGGTGACTGCCATGACAATGAAGAACGTCGCGTGCCGGGCGTTGGTGGAGAACCACTTCTCCCCGTTGATCACCCAGTCGTCGCCGTCGCGTACGGCGCTGGTGACGAACAAGCCCGGGTCGGAGCCACCCTGGGGTTCGGTCATCGAGTAACACGAGGTGATCTCGCCGTCCAGCAGCGGCCGCAGGTAGCGGGTCTTCTGGTCTGGCGTACCGAACAGCGCCAGGATCTCGGCGTTGCCGGAATCCGGCGCCTGCGACCCGAACACCGACGGGGCCCAGCGCGAACTGCCGAGGATCTCGTTGAGCAGCGCGAGCTTGACCTGGCCGTAGCCCTGTCCGCCGAGCTCGGGTTTCAGATGCGCGGCCCACAGCCCGTGATCGCGGACCTGTTGCTGCAGAGGCCGCAGGACCGCCATAGTCTCGGGATTCTTCTTGTCGTACGGGTCGAGCGACGCCAGGTCGAGCGGCTCGAGCTCGTCGACCATGAAGTCTTTGACCCAGTCCAGTTTCTGCTGGAATTCAGGGTCGGTTTCGAAGTCCCACACCCCGTGGACGCTACTACTCTGGCGTTCGATGACCATCAATACGCGTCCGGCGCGCAAAGCCGACGTTACCGAGCTGTCGCATGCTCTCGGCCGTGCCTTTTTCGACGACCCGGTGTCGATGTGGATCATGCCCGACGACAAAGTCCGGGCAGCTCGTCAACGGAGGTTCTTCGCCGCGATCACCCGGCACCACCACCTGGCCGGCGGCGGCGTGGAGGTGGCCACCGACGGGTCGACGATCGGCGCGGCCGCACTGTGGGATCCGCCGGGCCATTGGAAGCAGTCGACCCGCGAGCAGCTGGCGATGCTGCCGGCGTTCATTTTCGGATTCGGGTTGAGCCTGTCGACGGCCCGCAAGCTCGGCCGGCTACTCGATCAAATGAAGTCGCAGCACCCCGAGGAACCGCACTGGTATCTCGCGGTGATCGGCAGCGATCCGTCCGTTCGCGGCAAAGGCTACGGCCAGGTGCTCATGCAGTCCCGGCTCGACCGCGTCGACGCCGAACACGCGCCCGCTTATCTGGAGTCCAGTAAGTCCGAAAACATCCCGTATTACCAGCGATTCGGATTCGAGGTGACCGGCGAGCTGGTCGTTCCCGGCGGCCCTACGCTGTGGCCCATGTGGCGCAAGCCGCGATAGGGGTTTAGCAGCCCGAACTCGAGGGCAACCGACCGACCATGCCTGACGACGAGACCCTGAGCCCGAGCGAGTCCACCGATTCCGACGAGGTTCGCAACGACGACGGCGACACCGTCGTCACCCCGCCGGACGACTGGAGCGAGGCCACCAAGTTCGGACTGACGGCCAGTGAAGAGGAAGAGGGCGAGTCCCTCGAGTACAAATTGAGCGCGGAACGGCCCGACGTGCTCGAGGACGCGGGCCCCGACGAACGTCCAGCCCGACAGCACCACGGTCAGATCAGCGGAACTCCCGAGGACGGCGAATCCCTTTTCGACGTCGAGGAATGACGGACCCGGGTGGTGTCATGCAGGGTCGCGCGGAATTGCATTGCGCGGTAAGGCCATCCGTGTGCGGTGTTCCACTGCGACACCACCAGGCCGACACCGCCGACCACGTCTAACGTCGACCCCGGCAGTACGTAGCCGCCGTAGAGTTGCGCAACGCGGCTGCCGGCGTGGTCTTCGTTGTCCCAGCCGGACCCGACCACCGCACGTTGCGGCGGAGCAGTGCGCATCGCCGTTGGCGAGTTCGCCACGCGGTAGGCCAGTGCGTACTGCGAGGACAGGAACCCGCCCAGAATCCACCGGCCGCTGTCCAGGCGGCGCAGCGACAGCTCACCCCAGGTCTCGCCCGCCGGGGTCAGCGGCGTCGGTCGCGGGCCCCACGACCACAACCCTCCGGTCCGGCCCCAGCCGACATATCTGCGCCGGTCGCCGATGTGCTCGGGCCGAACCCGCTGCAGGATGATCCCCTTGTCGCGCTGAAAGCCGGTGGACGCCACGTAGATCCAGCCGTCGACCGGGTCGTGGTCCCAGGACCAGCACTGGGCGTGACCGCCGTGCAGCCCGGCCGGGAACGTCGCCGTCAGACGTCGCCACGAGACGCCGCTGTCGTCAGATCGCCAGATCTCGGTCCAGACCACGTTGCCGAAGCCCCGGTTGACGATCGCGTGTAGGTACAGCGCATCGCCGACACGCAGCAGGTCTGACGGAATCACCGTGCTGATGCCGCGGCGCGGCCGTCCGTTCGGCCCGGTCCGATGCGCGTAATGCCATAGCTGCTGGGCAAATTCAGCGTCGGGACCCCCGGCCCGATGGTAGGTGATCGGATGGTGGGCATCGCCGCTGCCGATCAGAATCACCGGTGAGCGCCAATACCCCTGTCCGACAACCTCGCCCGAGAAGGTGTCGCCGAACACCGAGACCAGGGATCCATCCGGGGCGATCACCGATGCGCCCAGATCGGTGCCTGTCACACCCCACCGGTCGGTGCGGCCGGGCCCGGTGATGTCGGCCACCTTGCCCTCGCGGCGATGTGACTCGGCCACGGCGGTCAGCGTGAAAATGGACTGATCGGCCGCTGCTGTCGTTCGCCGTCGACGACGACGTCGACCCGCTCGTTGAAGAACGCGATGTGATCGCGGATGGGCGCCGCCTCGCGAAGCGGATCGCGGTACGTCCAGGCGATGTCGGTGGGGCCGGACGGAATCGAGAAGTACGACGCCCGGCCCTTGTAAGCGCAATCGCTGACGGAATCGGTCGGTTCCATGGCCACGACCACGTCGTCGGACGGCAGGTAGAAACGCGTCGGCAGCCCGGTTTCGAAGAGCAGCAGCGGTCGCGACGACTCGGCGAGAAGCCGACCATCGACCTCCACCCGGACGTGGCGACTCGCGCTCAGGATGTCGATACGTTTGAACGGGTCGTGTGGGTGCGAGATGATCGGCTCTTCTTCCTCACGCCATTGGAAAGCGCTGAAGTCGACGGTGAGATAGCCGGACAGGTCCGGGTCGTCGGCCTGGAAGGCCGCCGCCGGGATTCGCCGGTCACCGATGAGGATGTCGAACATCTCACCGGAACAGCTGTGCGCCGCAAAGGGATTGGTTGGCATCAGCACCGGCGGATCGGATACGTCGTCGAACCGTCCGGCTGGCTCCAGCGCCGCCAGGAAATCCGCCCTCGGGACCGCGTAGTCCGGGACCAGCCGGCGCGGTTCCCACACCAGCAGCCCGCGGACGGTGTCGGCTACCGGTTCGCCGGCCAGCAGAATCCGGAGACGCTTCTCGCAGGTTTCGTAGCGCAGCGACGCCAGTGCCTCGTCGAACAGGTCTCGCATTCGGGTGCCCATTGCTCCATCATGGCGCGGCGGCTAGGCCTCGTGCACCGACTCCACCGTGTAGAGGTGCGGCTCGAAGCTTTCGGCCACGTCGGCACACTGCGCCATGTGCTCGCGGGCGACCGGGTTCTGCCGCATGGCCTGCATCGCCTCGGCGCTGCGCCACTGCGCATAGTTGACCACCCGCGTGCCGTCGGTGCTGACGTGGATGTTCGCTGAGATGAATCCGTCGATGTGCTGCATGACTTCGTCGGTGGCCGCGGTCAGCAGGTCGGCGAGCTCGCGCGCCCGCTCGGGTCGCACGGTGAACACGTTGATCAGCGTCGCGTGGTCGGCGTGTGCGGTGATGGTGCCCATGTCGTCTCCTATGTCAGGTTCTTGACACGAGCATAGGTGTAAGGTTCCTGTCATGCAACCGTCTGACGCCGAACGCTCGATCGGGTATCTGGTGAAGCGGGTCCAGCAGGGACTGCGAAGACAGTGCGACTCCGCGCTGAAGTCGACCGGGATGTCGATGGCCCAGTACTCCACGTTGCGGGCGTTGCACGAACACCCGGAGGCCTCGGCCGCCGAACTCGCGCGACTCTGCTTTGTCACCCGCCAGTCGCTGCAGGACGTGCTGGCCGGTTTACGCGCAGCGGGGCTGGTCGAGAACGCCGACGCCGAGCCTCGCGGACGCGCGCAATCGCTGGCGTTGACCCGGCTGGGTTCGAGGCGGCTCAGCGCCGCACACACAGCTGTGTTCGCTGTAGAAGACGTTATGCTGCAGGGTATTTCAATGAAAGACCAGCGCACCGTCGCTGAGGCCCTGCTGCACTGCGCCGAAAACGTCGAGGGCGCCTAGGGTTTGCTGCTCCAGCCGGTGATGCCGATCACGATCATCCGCAATTGCTTGACCGCGGTCTGACGGATCTCGTCGATCGCCTCAGGGCTCTGGGCGTCTTCGAGTGCTTCGGCGATCACGATCATCGAGTTGACGAACAGCTGTGCCAGCACGTTGAGGTCGTCGGTGCTCCAGGTGTTCAACCCGGGGAAGCGCGCCAGGTCGGTGGCCAGTTCGGAGGTGACCAACCGGAACTCGGTGCGAATGGCATACCGCAGCACGGTCACCCCGCTGGAGCGCTCGCGTCCGATGAAACGCCAGTGCTCGCGGCGCTCGGTGACGCTGGCCACCACGGTCTCGACCGACGACTCGATCACCCGGCTGGGGTCGAGTCGGCCGGCACGAGCGCCGCGCAACATGTCTCGCAGGGTACGAAACGACTCGTCGATCAGGACCAGTCCGAGGGATTCCATCGACTCGAAGTGACGGTAGAACGCACCCGGCACGATGCCCGCTTCGCGTGTCACCTCGCGCAGGCTCAATCCGCTGAAACTGCGCTCGTCCAGCAGCTTGAGTGCAGCAGCGACAATGGCCCGCCGGGTCGCTTCTTTGCGTTCCTCGCGGGAGGGTCCTTCGCGGCTACGGCCGCGACTCGATCGGTGCGGCCGTGAGCTAGGCGCACGACTGTTCACTATGTGAAGCCTAACACAGACCAGGGTAAACCCTTGACGAGCTGGGCCATGTGGGCGCACGGTATACACATGTTCACCGAAACTTTGAAGCGGCGGGTGCTGGGGTCCGACCTCATCAACCTGCTCACCGGTCCGCATGGCGTCGACCGGTACACCGAGGTGGTAGACCCCGCGTGGACGCGGGCCGAGGGCCGTGCCACGGTCGTCGACGTGCGACGGGACACTCCTCGCAGCGTCACCCTGGTGCTCGTCCCGAATCAAGCGTTCACTGACACGGTCGCCGCCGGGCAATATGTCAACCTCGCCGTCGAGATCAACGGCCGCCGGCACACCCGGTGCTACTCGCCGGCCAACGCCGAGGGCGCCTCGCAGCTCGAGATCACCGTCGGCAAGCACCATGGCGGCCTGGTCTCGACCTTCCTCTACGAGCACGCGCGCCGCGGCATGGTGGTCGGCCTCACCGGGGTGGGCGGCGACTTCGTCCTCCCGACACAGCGGCCCCGCCGCATCCTGTTCGTGTCGGGCGGCAGCGGGATCACCCCGGTGATGGCGATGCTGCGCACGCTGGTCGACGAGGGTCACCCGGGCGAGATCGCGTTTGTGCACTACGCGCCTAACCGTGCCGCGGCGAACTACCACGACGAGCTCGCCGCCATGGCCGGTGTCCGGGTGCTGCACGGCTACACCCGTTCGGCCGGTGGTGACCTGGAGGGCCGATTCGGCGCCGAGCACCTCGCCGCGGCCATGACCGAGCCCGATGCCGTATTCGTCTGCGGTCCAGAGGCTTTGGTCGATGCCGTCCGCGAGCAGTGCCCGGACGCGCAGTCGGAGAGCTTCGTTCCACCGAAGCTCGACGTGCCGGCTGAACCGTCCGGCGGTCGAGTCACCTTCGCGGACAGCGCTGTCGAGGTCACCGACGATGGTCGTTCGTTGCTCGAGCAGGCCGAGTCGGCCGGACTGAATCCCGCAAGCGGATGCCGGATGGGTATCTGCCACACCTGCACCCGCCGCAAGACCAGCGGCGTGGTTCGCAACCTGACCAGCGGTGCGGTGTCGACCGCCCCCGGCGAAGACGTGCAGATCTGTGTGTCCGTTCCCGTCGGCGATGTCGATATCGCCCTTTAAGCCCGCAAGGGACTAGGAGGCTCCACCATGTCGCAGCCCAAGATCGCCCTTACCGCCGAGCAGGCCGACGCGTTCGGCGCCGAACTCGACGCAATCAAAGAACGCGTGATGGCCGACCTCGGCCAGCGCGACGCCGACTACATCCGTCGCGTCATCAAGACGCAGCGCGGCCTCGAGGTCGGTGGCCGTGCCCTGCTGATGGCCGGGATTTTCCCGCCGGCATGGCTGGCCGGCACCGCCATGCTCGGGATCTCGAAGATCCTGGACAACATGGAGATCGGCCACAACATCATGCACGGCCAGTACGACTGGATGCGCGACCCGTCGATCCGCGGCCAGGAGTTCGAATGGGACACCGCGTGCCCGGCCGACCAGTGGCGGCACTCGCACAACTACATGCACCACACCCACACCAACATCGTCGGCATGGACCGCGACATCGGCTATGGCATCCTGCGGATGAGTGAAGACCAAAAGTGGCGGCCCTACTACCTGGGCAACCCGGTCTACGCCTTCCTGCTGATGGTGCTGTTCCAGTACGGGGTGGCGCTGCACGAAATGGAAAGCGAGCGGATCACCTCCGGTGAAATCCGGCTCGCCGACAAACGTGAAGTCCTGCAGGAGATCTGGCGCAAGACCCGCAAGCAGGTGCTCAAGGACTACGTTGCCTTCCCGCTGCTGGCCGGGCCGTTCGCCCCATTCGTGTTCACCGGCAACCTGACCGCCAACCTGATGCGCAACGTGTGGTCGTACATGATCATCTTCTGCGGCCACTTCCCGGACGGCACACAGGAATTCAGCGTCGAAGAGACGGCAGGTGAGTCGCGTGGCCAGTGGTACTTCCGTCAGGTGTTGGGTTCGGCGAACCTGACCGGCGGCAAGCTGTTCCACATCCTGTCCGGCCACCTGTCGCACCAGATCGAGCACCACCTGTTCCCGGACATGCCGGCGCACCGCTACTCCGAGATCGCCGACGAGGTGCAGGAGATCTGCCGGCGCTATGGCATCCCCTACAACGCGGGATCGCTGCCCAAGCAATTCGGGACCGTCGTTCGCAAGATCGTCAAGCTGGCCATGCCGCCGAAGAAGCGCAGCGATGCCCAGCCGACCGAACGCGAGCGCGTCGCCGCCTGACGCCTCGTTGCTCTACAACGGACCGGAACCGCGACACCGTGGTTCCGGTCCGTTGTGTTGATCGGCTACGTTGCAAGCCATGGTGCAGATGCCCGCGCTCGACGGTGTCGATCACAAGTACATCGAGCTGGGCGCGGGCGTGACGATTCACGTCGCCGACGCCGGTCCCGCCGATGGGCCGCCGGTGATGCTGGTGCACGGCTTCCCGGAAAACTGGTGGGAGTGGCACGACGTGATCGGGCCGCTGGCCGCTGACGGATACCGCGTGCTGTGCCCGGACTTGCGCGGCGCCGGTTGGAGTTCGGCGCCCCGGTCGCGTTACCTGAAGAACGAGATGGCCGACGACCTGGCCGCGGTACTGGACCAGCTGGGTGTCGGGCCGGTGAAATTGGTCGCCCACGATTGGGGCGGTCCGGTCGCGTTCATCATGATGCTGCGCCACCCCGCGAAAGTGAGCGGGTTTCTCGGCTTCAACACCGCCGCCCCGTTCGTCAAACGCGACCTGTCGGCGATCCGCAACGTCTGGCGGTTCTGGTATCAGGTCCCGATGCTGTTGCCGGTGATCGGGCCGCGGCTGATCGCCGACCGCAAAGCGCGCTACTTCAGGATGCTGGCGTCCTGGGTCGGCGCCGGATTCCGGGTTCCCGACGACGACGTCGCGCTGTACGTGGAGTGCATGAATCAGCCCGGTCACGCCGTCGCCGGCTCACGGTGGTACCGGACGTTCCAGAGCACAGAGCTGTTGCGTTGGCTGCGAGGCGAATTCGACGACGTGCGGGTCGAGGTGCCGGTCCGCTGGGTGACCGGCACCGAGGATCCGGTGCTCACCCCGGACCTGCTGGACGGCTACGCCGCGCACATCGACGATTTCGAGGTCGAACTGGTCGACGGCGTCGGCCACTGGATTGTCGAGCAGCGGCCGGAGCTGGTGCTGGACCGGCTGCGGAGCTTCCTGGCGTCCTAGCTCAGCCGCGATAGCCGAGCATCGCGATCGCGGCCTGCACGGCGGGATCGACGATGTCGCGCGGGCTGTGTCCGTCCTCGACCACCTGAGCCGTCAACTCGCGCAGGCCGCCGACCAGGATCACCGCCTTCGCCGGCGTCAACGGCGGCAGGTCGGCGTTGCGCATCGCGGGTGTGTCGCTCAGGTGCACGATCAGACTGGTCAGCAGCTGGGTGTTGCGCCGCTGCGACGGTCGCGCCGAGGCGTCCAGCGACGGCAGCTCGCGAATCCAGGCCAGAGTCAGCCCCGGCGTCGATTCGATGTGCTCGACGTAGGCCTCGACGGCTTGGCGGATCTGGGTCTGCCAATCGCCTTCGGGGTCGACGGCGTCGCGAATCTGCTCGCCGAGCTTCTCCGTGCTGGCGTGCAGCAGCTCGTGGAAACACTGCTCCTTGCCGGCGAACTGGTCGTAGAAGGTGCGCTTGGAGGTGCGGGCGTGCCGGACGATGTCGGCGACCGTGCTGGCGCGGTATCCCCGCTCGTCGATCGCGGCCGCGAGGCCGTCGAGCAGCCGCTGCCGGAACGGATCGACCCCGGTCGAACCGGCGGACGTCGCGTCGTCAGCGACGGTCGTGGCCACGTCGCCTCCTTTGACAACACCCCTTGCCAGCGCTTGGTACCAGACGGTACCGTACCGGACAGAATCGTGGTACGGCGCGGTACCGCGCGACGACGTTGGGAGCGCACCAGCATGAGCACCGTCGAAACTCACGTGGCGCCGCCCGCCTCTGCGGCCTCGTTACCGCCTGGTCCTCGGATTCCAAAACTCCTGCAGGGCTTGGCATATGGCTTCTTGCGCAGACCTTTCGTGCATCTGGTCGCGCGCCGCTACGGGAACGTTTTCACCCTGCACGTGCCCATCTACGGCGCAATCATGGTGGTGGCGGATCCGCAATTGGCCAAGCAGGTCTTCACCACCAGCCCCGAGGTGCTGGGCAACATCCAGCCGAACCTGAGCCGACTACTCGGCCGGGGTTCGGTTTTTGCGCTCGACCGCGAGGATCACCGGCAACGCCGCCGGCTGCTGGCGCCGCCCTTTCACGGCAAGAGCGTCAAGAACTACGAGACGATCATCGAAGAGGAGACGCTGCGCGAGATCGCCAAATGGTCGGAGGGCACGCCGTTCGCCACTTTGCCGTCGATGATGCACATCACCCTCAATGCGATCCTGCGCGCGGTATTCGGCGCCGAGGGCCTCGAACTCGACGAGCTGCGGCGCATCATCCCGCCGTGGGTGACGCTGGGTTCGCGGCTGGCACCGCTTCCGAAACCTTCCCGGGATTACGGGCGCTACTCCCCGTGGACCCGGTTGGCGGAGTGGCGGGCTCGCTACGACGCGATCGTCGACAAGCTGATCGACGACGAACGCGCCGACCCCTACTTCGAGGACCGCAACGACGTACTGGCGCTGATGCTGCGTAGCACCTACGACGACGGCACGGCCATGACCCGCGAGGACATCGGCGACGAGTTGTTGACTCTGCTGGCGGCCGGACATGAGACCACTGCGTCGACGCTGGCGTGGGTGTTCGAGCGGGTGAGCCGGCACCCGGACTTACTCACCGCGCTGACCGCCGAGGCCGACACCGAGGGCAACGAGCTACGCCAGGCGACGATCCTCGAGACGCAACGCAGCAGAACGGTTATCGACGCGATCGGCCGCCAAGTCTTTGCGCCGACTTACGAACTCGGAGACTGGACGATCCCACGCGGACACACCATCATGGTCAGCATTTCGCGGTTGCACGGTGATGGCGAGTTGTTCCCCGAGCCGGAGCGGTTCGACCCGCAGCGCTTTGTCGGGTCCAAACCGCCCAGCTTCGCCTGGATTCCGTACGGCGGCGGCACCCGACGCTGCGTGGGCGCCGTATTCGCCAATGTCGAGATGGACGTGGTGTTGCGAACCATCTTGCGCCACTTCACAATCGAGGCCACCACCGCACCTGCGGAGGAGCTGCATGCCCGCGGCGTCGCCTTCACCCCGAAAGACGGCGGAAAGATCACGGTTCGTCGGCGCTAAGATCAGCGACCGTGACTGACCAGCTTGTCGAGATGATGAACGCCGCGCTCGGATCCACGATTCCGACCGCGCACAACATGGGCGTGCAAGTTGTCGAGGCCCGACGGGGCTTTGCCGCGGCGACCGTCCCCGTCGAAGGCAACGGGAACCACTTCGGCGTGATCTACGCCGGGGTGCAGTTCACCGTGGCCGAAATCCTGGGCGGCATACTCAGTTTGAGCACCTTCGACAGTGCCAAGTACTTCCCGCTGGTCAAGAACATCGACATCTCGTTCGTCGCGATGGCCAAGTCGCAGCTGCGAGCCGAAGCCAGCCTCGACGACGACACCATCGCCCGGATCGAGGCCGAAGCCGCCGAGCGCGGCAAGTCGGATTTCACCCTCGAGGCCACCGTGACCGATGCTGACGGCAAGACGGTCGCGACCAGCCGCGGGCTGTATCAGCTCCGCGCGATCGGCGGCTGACCCTCGACGCCGGCCCGCCTCGAGACAGCTGTCTAGGTTGTCCGCAGGCGGAAATCGCAGCCGTGGAATCTATCTCGCGGCTAACTCTCGACGCCGGCCCGCCGCGGCAGCTTCCAGCCCGGGCGGATGAAGTGACAGGTATAGCCGTTGGGGTAGTGCTGCAGGTAGTCCTGGTGTTCCGGCTCGGCCTGCCAGAAGTCGCCGGCCGGGCTGACCTCGGTGACCACCTTGCCCGGCCAGAGGCCGGAAGCCTCGACGTCGGCAATCGTGTCGAGCGCGACCCGGTGCTGATCCTCGTCGACGTAGAAGATCGCCGAGCGGTAGCTGGGGCCGACGTCGTTGCCCTGCCGGTTCTTGGTGGTCGGGTCGTGGATCTGGAAGAAGAATTCGAGAATGCCCCGGAAGTCGGTTTGCGCCGGGTCGTAGATGATCTCGATGGCCTCGGCATGGGTGCCGTGATTGCGGTACGTGGCATTCGGTACGCGCGGGTCGCCGGTGTAGCCGACTCGGGTGGAAATCACGCCCGGCTGCTTGCGGATCAGGTCCTGCATGCCCCAAAAGCAGCCGCCGGCCAGAATTGCCTTGCTGGAGTCCGTCATCTCTCGATTATTCCGTGTCCCGCAGCGCACTGCCAGAAGTGCCGGTCGGGCGTCCGCCGTTCGGGCCATTGCTCGACAAATTGCAGTAGAACGTGTTCTAGTTTCTGCGTGAGCCAGGTTTTTTCCCGGGATGAACTCGCTGCCGCGTTCGCCACCTTCGAGCAGACCGTGGCCCGCGCCGCCGAGACCAAAGACTGGGACCAGTGGGTGCAGCACTACACACCGGACGTCGACTACATCGAACACGCGGCCGGCACCATGAAGGGCCCCGACGAAGTGCGCGCCTGGATCCGCAGGACGATGACCACATTTCCGGGGAGCCACATGACGGAGTTCCCTGCGCTGTGGTCGGTGATCGACGAGGCCACCGGGCGGATCATCTGCGAACTGGACAACCCGATGCGCGACCCCGGTGACGGCACCATCATCAGCGCCACCAACATCTCGATCGTCACCTACGCCGGCGACGGTAAATGGTCGCGGCAAGAGGACATCTACAACCCGCTGCGCTTCATGCAGGCCGGTATCAGATGGTGCAAGAAAGCAGAACAGCTAGGCACGCTTGACGATGACGCAGCCCGATGGCTGAACGAGTACGGCACACTCCTGGGAGGCCGGCGGTGACCGCCCCCAAGCTGGTGATCGGCGCCAACGGATTCCTCGGCTCGCACGTCACCCGCCAACTGGTCGGGACCGGCGCCGACGTACGCGTGATGGTTCGCGCGGGCGCGAACACCCGCAGCATCGACGATCTCGACGTCACCCGCTTTCACGGCGACGTATTCGACACCGACGTCGTGCGCGAGGCGATGACCGGCTGCGATCAGGTGTACTACTGCGTGGTCGACACCCGCGCCTGGTTGCAGGACCCATCGCCGTTGTTCCGCACCAATGTCGACGGTTTACGCAACGTCCTGGACGTCGCCGTCGAAGAATCAATTGCTGCCACCTTGCAGCGGTTCGTCTTCACCAGCACCTACGCCACGATGGCTCGCCGGCGTGGCCATGTGGCGAATGAGACCGAGCAGATCGACCGCCGCGGGCTCACCCCCTATGTGCAATCGCGGGTCCAGGCCGAGGATCTGGTGTTGCGGTACGCCTCGGAGAAGGGGCTGCCCGCCGTTGCCATGTGCGTGTCGACGACCTACGGCGACGGTGACTGGGGCCGGACTCCGCACGGCGCGTTCATCGCGGGGGCGGTGTTCGGCAAGCTTCCGTTCCTGATGAACGGCATCGAGTTGGAGGTGGTCGGCGTCGACGATGCCGCAAGAGCGATGCTGACCGCCGCCGAGAAGGGCCGCAATGGCGAGCGATACATCATCTCTGAGCGGATGATCGCGCTCAGCGACGTGGTCAAGATCGCGGCCGACGAGGCGGGTGTGCCGGCGCCGCGGCGGTCCATTTCAGTGCCGGTGCTCTACGCGATGGGGCTGCTGGGCAGTCTGCGCGCGAAGCTGACGGGCAAGGATGCCGAGCTCAGTATGCAGTCGGTGCGGATGATGCGCGCCGAGGCGCCGGTCGACCACAGCAAGGCCAATCGCGAATTAGGTTGGCAGCCAAGGCCGGTCGAAGAATCAATTCGCGAGGCCGCCCGATTCTGGGCCGCGCTGAAAAACGCGAAACGAAGCAGTAAAGCTACACCTGCCGAATAGCGACCGCGCCGAACGTGGTGGCGCGCGATCAATTTCGGCCACCGCGACCCCGCGTGTCTGATGTAGCTGTAGTGATTTCTGTTACATAGTGTGGCGCATGGTGAAGAAGTGGCCGTCGCGCTGACGCACGCCATCGGTGCCGATTCTGGCTACCATACCAAAAGGTATGGTAGCGTCCCGCGGATGACGAGGCTGCCACGGGTGGACTCCCGCGCGGTTCGGGGGAGGCGAGGATGACGGCGACGACGCCGGCCGGCCTCGTCAGCTACCTGCGCGAGCAGCTCACTCCGCCGTTGACCACCGTCGGCGGATTCGCCCGGATGTGCACGCTCACCGGAAAAGCTTTGCTGCGCCCGCCTTTTCACTGGGATGAGTTCATCCTCCAGACGTGGTTCATCACCCGGGTCGCACTACTGCCGACCATTGCGGTCTCGATTCCGTTGACCGTGCTGATCGTGTTCACTCTCAACACGCTGCTGGCTTCGTTTGGAGCGGCGGATATTTCGGGTGCGGGCGCTGCGCTCGGCGCGGTGACCCAACTCGGGCCGCTGACCACCGTGCTGGTGGTGGCCGGAGCCGGATCGACCGCGATCTGCGCCGACCTGGGCGCCCGAACGATCCGCGAAGAGATCGATGCCCTGGAGGTTCTCGGCATCGATCCCATCCACCGGCTGGTCGTACCGCGGGTGGCGGCCGCCACCGTCGTCGCAACGTTACTCAACGGCACGGTCATCACCATCGGCCTGGTGGGTGGTTTCCTGTTCGGAGTCAAGCTCCAAAACGTCTCCGGCGGTGCATATCTGGCAACACTCACCCTGGTCACCGGATTGCCCGAAGTGCTGATCGCGACGATCAAGGCCGCGATCTTCGGGACCATTGCGGGTCTGGTCGGCTGCTACCGGGGACTGACCACCAAAGGTGGCCCCAAGGGTGTGGGCGTCGCGGTCAACGAGACGCTGGTGCTGTGCGTTCTGGCTCTGTTCGCGGTCAACGTGGTGCTGACCACCATCGGCGTGCGATTCGGGACGGGCCGCTGAGATGTCCACCGCCGCCGTCGTTCGCGCACGTTTTCCGCGCACGGTCGCGAACGTCAATCACTATGGCGGCGGGGCTATCCGGGGTGTCAACAAAGCCGGACATCTGACCCGGTTCTCGATCAACAGTGCGTGGTCGATCGGCTGGGCGCTACGCCGCTACCGCAGGGAAACGCTGCGGCTGATCGCGCAGATCGGCATGGGCACCGGGGCGATGGCCGTCGTCGGCGGCACGGCCGCGATCGTGGGTTTCGTGACATTGTCCGGTGGCTCGCTGATCGCCATTCAGGGATTCGCGTCGCTGGGCAACATCGGTGTCGAGGCGTTCACCGGGTTCTTCGCCGCGCTGGCCAACGTTCGCGTCGTCACCGCGGTGGTCACCGGAGTCGCGCTGGCGGCGACAGTCGGCGCGGGGGCGACCGCCGAGCTGGGCGCGATGCGCATCAGTGAGGAGATCGACGCCCTCGAGGTGATGGGGATCAAATCGGTCGCCTTCCTGGTCTCGACCAGGCTGATGGCCGGACTCGTGGTGGTCGTGCCGCTCTATGCCATGGCACTGGTGATGTCTTTCCTGTCCGGGCAGGTCGTCACCACGCTGTTCTACGGACAATCGGCGGGTACCTACGAGCACTACTTCCGCACCTTCCTGCGCACCGAAGACGTCTTCTGGTCCGGCGGGGAGGTCATCGTGATGGCGGTGATCGTGATGATCACCCACTGCTATTACGGCTACAACGCCAGCGGCGGACCGGTCGGGGTGGGCGAAGCGGTCGGCCGCTCGATGCGCTTCTCGTTGGTGTCCACCGTGATCGTCGTCCTGCTGACCTCGCTCGCGCTCTACGGCGTGGACCCGAACTTCAACCTCACGGTGTAGCCGATGATGACCGCGCGCCCGTCGACGAAGAAGGAGCGAAAGAACCGGACCTGGCCGGACACCGCCGCCGGCGTCGGCCTGTTCGTGACGTGCGCGTTGTTACTTGCGTTGATATACGGGCAGTTTCGTGGCGACTTCACCCCGAAGACCGAGTTGACGATGCTCGCCGCGCGAGCCGGCCTGGTGATGGACCGGGGCTCGAAGGTCACCTACAACGGCGTCAGCATCGGCCGGGTGGCCGGCATCTCCGAAATCGAGCATCGCGGCCAGCCGGCGGCGCGCTTCACCCTCGACCTCGACCCGCAGTACGTCGACCTGATCCCGAGTAACGTGGTGGCGAAGATCCAGGCGACCACGGTGTTCGGCAACAAGTACGTGTCGCTGACCTCTCCCAAAGAGCCGGCAGCACAGCGTATTACGCCTGAGACGGTGATAGACGCGACCTCGATCACGACGGAGTTCAACACCGTGTTCGAAACGATCGTCGAGCTCGCCGGCAACGTCGACCCGGTGAAGGTCAACCTCACACTGAGCGCCGCGGCCCAGGCGCTGAGCGGATTGGGTGACAAGTTCGGGCAGTCGATCGTCAACGGCAACAAGATCCTCGACCACGTGAACCCCCGGATGCCGTTGATCCGCCATGACATTCACCAACTCGCCGCGCTCAGTGAGATCTACGCCAAGGCGGCACCGGATCTGTTCGACGCGGTCGACAATGCCGTGACCACGGCCCGCACGCTCAACCGTCACCAAGCCGAACTGGACGCGGCGCTGCTGGCCGCCGTCGGCTTCGCCAACACCGGCAACGATATTTTCACCCGCGCCAAGCCGTTCCTCCAACGCCTCATCACCGACCTGAAGCCGACCGCCCAACTGTTGAATACGTATAGCCCGCAGGCGTTCTGCACGATCCGCAACTTTGCCGAGATCTCGCCCAAAATCGGTCAGCTGGAGAGTGGGAACCACTATTCGGCGCAATTCGGTATCTCGATCACCGGAACCGAAAACCCATACGTGTATCCGGACAATCTGCCGAGGGTCAACGCCCGAGGTGGGCCCGGTGGCAAGCCGGGATGCTGGGCTCCGATCTCGCGCGACCTCTGGCCGGCGCCGTACCTGGTGATGGACTCCGGTAACAGCATCGCACCGTACAACCACTTCGAACTCGGTCAGCCGCTGGTCAACGAATACGTGTGGGGCCGCCAGTACGGGGAGTACACGATCAACCCATGAGAATCAACGGCACCGTCGCCCGGCTCGCCGCAGTCGTGTCTGTCCAATTGTTCTTCACCGCAGTCATTGTCGTGGTGTTCGGACAGATCCGATTCGACCGCACGAACACCTACTCTGCGGAGTTCAGCAACGCCAGCGGTCTGCGGACGGGGCAATTCGTCCGGGCCTCCGGGGTGGAAGTCGGCAAGGTCAAAAAGGTCGACCTAGTGGAGGGCGACCAGCGGATCCGGGTGGAATTCTCGGTCGACCGATCGGTGCAGCTGTATCAGTCGACGACCGCGCAGATCCGCTATCAGGATCTGATCGGCAACCGGTATCTCGACATCGGCCGCGGCTCTGGGGGGAACTCGGAAAAGACCCTGGCGCCAGGCGGATTCATTCCACTGGCACGTACCCAGCCTGCGTTGGACCTCGACGCCCTGATCGGCGGATTCAAGCCGTTGTTCCGCTCACTCGATCCGCAGAAGGTCAACACGATCGCTTCGTCGATCATCACCGTCTTCCAGGGCGAGGGCGGCACCATCGACGACATCCTCGATCAGACCGCACAGCTGACCGAGCGGCTCGCCGAAAGCGACCAGACCATCGGCGATGTGATCCACAACCTGAACACCGTCCTGCAGACCACCGAGCGCCACCACGACCAACTCGACTCCACCATCGACAAATTCGAAGGTCTGATCACCGGGCTAGAGGACCGGGCCGCCCCCCTGGCCGACGGGACCGCGCACATCAGCAACGCGGCCGGAACGGTGTCCGACCTGCTGGCCGACAACCGCGCCCTGGTGCGTGACGCGATCACCCACTTGGACACCCTCACCAGCCCGCTGAACGACCAGCGTGACAGGGTCGGAGACCTGGTGGGCAAGGTACCCGCCGCGTTCAACATCATCGGCCGCTCCGCCGGCATCTACGGTGACTTCTTCAACTTCTACCTGTGCGACCTTTCGCTGAAGGTCAACGGGTTGCAGCCCGGTGGGCCGGTCCGGTCGGTCAAGTTGCTCCAGCAGCCGTCGGGCAGGTGCACGCTGAAATGAGAACGCTGCAGCCGGCCAACCGGGTCCGGGTCGGGATACTCGCGATTGCCATCGTGATCCTCGTTGTCGGTGTGGGACAGAGCTTCAGCAGCCTTCCGGTGCTTTTCGCCACCCCGAACTACTATGCGCAGTTCACCGACTCCGCCGGCGTCAGCAAGGGGGACAAGGTGCGCATCGTCGGACTCGACGTCGGCACCGTTCAGGACATGTCGATCGACGGCGACCACATCCTGATGAAGTTCACCGCCGGAACACACACCATCGGCACCGAGAGCCGGGTGTCGATCCGCACCGACACGCTGCTGGGCAAGAAGGTCCTCGAGATCGAACCGCGTGGAGCCAAGCCGATGCGACCGAACGACGTGCTGCCGCTGGGTCAGAGCACTACCCCGTACCAGGTGTACGACGCCTTCTTCGATGTCACCAAGGCCGCCGCCGGGTGGAACATCGACACTGTCAAAGAATCGCTGAACGTACTGTCGCACACCATCAATCAGACCTACCCGCACCTGAGCTCGGCGCTGGACGGGGTGGCGAAGTTCTCCGACATCATCGGCAAACGCGACGAAGAGCTCAAACACCTGCTGGCCGAGGCCAGGAAGGTGGCGGGCGTGCTCGGTGACCGTAGTAAGCAGATCAACTCGCTTTTGCGCAACACTCAATCGTTGCTGGCGGCATTCAACGAGCGCGGCAAAGCGATCGCGGCACTGTTGACCAACGTGTCGGCGTTCTCGACTCAGGTACAGGGGCTGATCAACGACAACCCGAACCTGCATCATCTGCTCGAGCAGTTGCACGGCGTCACCGATGTGCTGGCCCAACACAAGAACGACCTGGTCTCCGTGCTCGATACACTGCGCAACTACACCGCGGCCCTCAGCGAGGCGGTCGGCTCGGGACCGTTCTTCAAGGTGATGATCGGCAATCTGCTGCCGTACCAGATCATGCAGCCGTGGGTTGACGCGGCGTTCAAGAAGCGTGGCATCGACCCGGAAAACTTCTGGCGCAGTGCGGGATTGCCGGCCTTCCGGTACCCCGACCCGAACGGCAAGCGGTTCGCCAACGGTGCGCCCCCGCCGGCGCCCCCGGTGCTCGAAGGGACCCCGGACCACCCCGGGCCGGCAGTGGCACCGGGAAGCCCCTGCTCATACGCACCGCCTGCGGATATGTCGCCGCGGCCGGGCAACCCGCTGCCGTGTGCCGGGGTCGACCAAGGTCAGGGCCCGTTCGGGCCCAACGGACCGTATCCGGCTCTGCCCGATGTACTTTCGTCGCGACCCAACCCGAACGGCCCGCAGCCGTCACCCGGTGTGCCGGATGCCGGGGTGCACGGGCAGCCGGTCCCGAACGTGCCGGGTACGCCGGTGCCGCTGCCGCCGAACGCCCCACCCGGGGCTCGCCGGGAGGGCCTGCAGCCCGCCGGGCCGCCTCCGCCGCAGTCGACCTTCGCGCCCGCTCTACCCCCGGGCCCGGCGGCGCCGCCAGGCCCCGGGCCTCAGCTGCCGGCGCCTTTTCTCACACCCGGCGGAAACGGGGGATAGCGGGCGATGAGCACGATCTTCGACGTTCGCAAACTGCGCCTGCCGCACGTCTCCAGGACCGCGGCCGTCCTCGGGTCGCTGGCCGTCATTGTGGGACTCGTTGCCGCAGCGGCAGGTTGGCAAATCTACGAAAAGCTGACCAACAACACCGTGGTTGCGTACTTTCCGGCCGTCAACGCCCTGTACACCGGCGACAAGGTTCAGATCATGGGCATCCGGGTCGGGGCGATCGACAAGATCGAACCGACCGGCGACCGGATGAAAGTGACGTTCCACTACCGCAACAAGTACAAGGTACCCGCGAATGCGTCAGCGGTAGTGCTGAACCCGACTCTGGTGGCATCGCGAAGCATTCAGCTGGAACCCGCGTACAAGGGTGGGCCGGTGATGGCAGACAGCGCGGTCATCCCGATCGAGCGTACCCAGGTGCCGGTGGAGTGGGATGAGTTGCGTAACAGCGTGACTCACATCATCGACAAACTCGGGCCGACCCCGGACCAGCCCAAGGGGCCGTTCGGTGACGTGATCGAGGCCTTCGCCGACGGGCTGGCCGGCAAAGGGCAGCAGATCAACACGACACTGAACAGCCTGTCCAACGCGCTGGGAACCCTGGACGAAGGACGCGGCGATTTCTTCGCGGTCTTGAAGAGCTTGGCGATGTTCGTCAACGCCCTGCACCAGGACGACCAGCAGTTCGTCGCCCTGAACAAGGATCTCGACCAGCTCACGGACAATCTTGTCAGCTCAGATCAATCTGCCGCCAACGCAATTCGGGATACTGACAGCCTGCTTTCGACCGCACAGAAATTCCTGACCGAGAATCGCGATGCGCTGACCCACGACATCGACAACCTCGGCGATGTGACCACCGCGATCATGCAGCCCGAGCCACGCGACGGCCTGGAGACCGCACTGCACATCCTGCCGAACATGGCCGCGAACGTGTTGGGGATCTACGAGCCGGCGCACGGCGGATTGACCGGCGTGCCCGCATTCGTCAACTTCGCCAACCCGATGGAGTTCATCTGCAGCGTGATCCAATCCGGCAGCCGGCTCGGCTACCAGGACTCGGCGGAGTTGTGCGCGCAGTATCTGGCGCCGGTGCTGGACGCGATCAAGTTCAACTATTTCCCCTACGGCATCAACCTGTTCAGCACGGCTGACGCACTGCCCAAGAACATCGCCTACTCCGAGCCCCGCCTGCAGCCCCCGCCCGGCTTCAAGGACACCACCGTGCCGGGTATCTTCTCGCCGGATACCCAGTGGTCACACCGTAATTCGGAACCGGGCTGGATCGTGGCCCCCGGTATGCAGGGCGTTCAGGTGCAGCCGGCCACCAAGAATCTGCTGACGGCCGCGTCCTTGGCCGAGTTGATGGGTGGCCCCGACATCCCGCCGCCCGCGGCCGGGCACACCATGACGGGGCCGCCGAACGCCTACGACGAGAACAACCCGCTGCCGCCACCGTGGTACCCGCAGCCGTTGCCGTCACCGGGTCCAGCACCCGGTCCTCCGCCCGGTGCGGCGGAAGTGGGCGCGACGGGGGCCGGCCGATGAGACGCGCGACGAGCGCGTCGAGCGCGAGGAGCAAGCCGAACAGACAGCCGATGAGGCGCGCGACGAGGCAGGTCAGCCGCAGGCTCTGGCAGACCCTGTCGGTGCTGACCGCTGCGGTGGTGCTGACCTCTTGCGGCAACTGGCGCGGTATTGCCAACGTGCCGCTACCCGGTGGACCCGGTAGTGGCCCGGGTTCCTACCAGATCTTCGTCCAGATGCCGAACACGATGGCGCTCAACGGAAACAGTCGCGTACTGGTGGCCGACGTCTTCGTCGGCACGGTCCGATCGATCGACCTGAGGAACTGGGTCGCCACATTGACCGTCGACCTGGACAAGGGAGTGCGGCTACCGAAGAACGCCACCGCCAAGATCGGCCAGACCAGCCTGCTGGGTTCGCAGCACATCGAATTGGCGGCGCCGCCCGACCCGTCGCCGCAGATGCTGAAAGCCGGCGACACCATCGCGCTGCGCAACTCGTCGACCTATCCCTCGACCGAACAGACGCTGGCCAGCCTTGCCATGGTCTTGCGCGGTGGCGGCATCCCCAACCTCGAGGTCATCCAGAACGAGGTGTACAAGATCCTGGCCGGCCGGGCCCACCAGATCCGCGACTTCCTCGGCAAGCTGGACGTTTTCGCGAGAGAGTTGAACCAGCAGCGCGAAGACATCCGGCAGGCGATTGACTCCACCGACCGGTTATTGGGCTACGCCGCACGACGCGCCGATACGCTGGATCGTGCGCTCACCGAATTCCCGCCGCTGGTCGAACATTTCAACAAACAACGCGACTTGTTCGCCGACACCGTCGAGGCGGTCGGTCGCGTCAGTGACGTCACCGATCAGACGTTCCGGGCCTCCCGGGGCGACCTGCACCAGGACTTGCAGGAATTGCAACGCCCACTCAAGCAACTCGGCCGATCGGCACCGTATCTGGTCGACGCTCTGATGCTGCTGCTGTCTCCGCCGTTCAACATCGACAGTGTGCCGAAAATCGTTCGTGGCGACTACATCAACGTCTCCGGCGCACTTGATCTCACGCTGAGCACCGTCGACAACGCGATCTTCACCGGGACCGGATTCTCCGGGGCGTTGCGCGCTCTCGAGCAGTCCTGGGGCCGCGACCCGTCGACGATGGTTCCCGACGTCCGTTTCACCCCGAACCCGGCCGACGCACCGGTGGAAAGAGGGGAGTGATGCGATGCTGACCCGATTCATTCGCAATCAGCTGATTGTGTTCGCCGCCTTGACATTAGCCGCGATGATCGCACTGGGCTGGTTCTACCTGCGCATCCCGAGCCAGCTCGGTGTCGGCCAGTATCGTTTGATCGCAGAACTGCCGGCGTCGGGCGGCCTGTACCGCACGTCGAATGTGACGTATCGCGGTATCCAGATCGGCCGGGTCACCAAGGTCGAGCCGACCGCACACGGGGTGCGGGCGACCCTGAGTATCGACGATCGCTACAAGATTCCGATCGACGCGTCCGCCAACGTGCATTCGGTGTCGGCGATCGGCGAACAGTACGTGGACCTGGTGTCGACCGGCGACCCGGGAAAGTTCTTCTCGCCGGGCCAGACGATCACCAAGGGCTCCGTGCCCAGCGAGATCGGGCCCGCCCTCGATGCCGCCAGTCGCAGTCTGTCCGTCCTCCCCAAACAAAAGATCGCCTCGCTGCTCAATGAAACATCGCTCGCCGTAGGCGGATTGGGGCCGGCCTTGCAACGGCTCGTCGACTCGACCCAGTCCATCGTCGGTGACTTCGAGGCCAACCTCTCCGACGTCGACGACATCATCGCCAACGCGGCGCCGATCATCGACAGCCAGGTGGATTCGGGCGACTCGATCGCGCAGTGGTCGCGCAACCTCAAAGTCCTGACCGCCCAGATCGCGGACAACGACCCGCACCTGCAGAGCATTCTGGCCAAAGGTGCACCGACCGCCGATCAGGTCAACAGCGTATTCAGCGACGTCCGTGAGTCGTTGCCGCAGACCATCGCCAATCTGGAAGTTGTAGCCGACATGCTCAAGCGCTACAACAAAGGCCTGGAGCAGTTACTGGTGTTCCTGCCGGAGGTCGGCTCGGTGGCCCAGACGCTGATCGCGTCGGCACCGGGGTCGGTGCTGCTGAACCTGAACCTGTCACTGAACAACCCGCCGCCGTGCCTGACCGGATTCCTGCCGGCCTCGGAGTGGCGTTCGCCGGCCGACACCAGCGTGGCGCCACTGCCGGCCGGAACCTATTGCAAGATCCCGCAAGACACTCAAGCCAACGACGTGCGTGGCGCCCGCAACTATCCGTGCGCCGACTTCCCCGGAAAGCGCAGGGCGACGCCGAAGGAGTGCCGTGACGGCAAGCCCTACGTGCCGTTGGGGACCAACCCCTGGTATGGATCTCCCGACCAAATCCGTAACTGCCCGGCGCCGGGCGCCCGCTGTGACCAACCCGTCGACCCCGGGCGGGTGATTCCCGCGCCGTCGGTGAACAACGGCATGAACCCCGCACCGGCCGACCGGCTGCCGAAACAGCCCGAGCTGACCAACGACCCACTGCAGCGGCCAGGCTCGGGATCTGTGCGCTGCAACGGCCAACAGCCCAACCCCTGCGTCTATACACCGGCCAGTCCAAGTGCGATCTACCTGCCGTCCAGCGGAGAAGTGGTCGGGCCCGACGGCGCCAGGTACTCCCTCGAGGATTCCCGCCACACCGGAGACAACGGGTGGAAGGACATGCTCGCGCCGGCCGGGTGAAGCGAATCGGGAATCTTGAGCGGCTTGCGGTGTTGAATCAGCTAATCGCATCTGAGGAGACATCGCCATGACCAGTCGACCCGTTCTGGAACCGACCGCCGAACATCCGATCACCATCAACCCGACCGGACGCCGCGTTGTCGTTCGCGTCGGCGGCGAGGTAGTTGCCGAAACCCACGATGCATTGCAGTTGCAGGAGTCGACTTATCCGGCGGTGCAATACATTCCGTACAAGGACGTGGTGCACGACGTGCTGACCCGTACGGACACCAGCACCTACTGTCCCTTCAAGGGCGACGCGGCCTACTACAGCGTGACCACCGCCGCCGGTGACACCGTCGAGGACGCGATCTGGTTCTACGAGCAGCCGTTCCCGGCCGTGGCGCCCATCGCCGGCCACCTGGCGTTCTATCCCGACAAAGCCGAAATCACCCTCGACTAAGCCGTCTGCGGCCCGAAGACGTGGGCCGTCAGTTGCGTGTCGCTGTATTCGCGGAGCGAGGCGATCAGCCCGTCGTGGGTTTCGAAGATGAAGACAGCCGGGCTGTTGTAGTGCACCCCGTCGGCGGTCTCGCCGTCGGCTTCGGCCTCGATCACGACACTCTCGCCGTCGTTGAAGCATTGGATGAAATCCAGCTCCACTTCGACCCGGCTTCTGCGCCGCTCGATTTCTCGACGCAACGCAGCCTTGTCGAGCGAATCCCGGGTCACGATGCTCCAGTAGGTGAAGTCGTCGCTCAGCAGGTCGAAGCACTCGTCGACGTCGGCGTCGTCGGAGAGACACTGCAGGAACATCCACGCCAGCTCGGCGGACGGATCGTCGAAGGGGGTGTTCACCTCGCCATCCTGACGCGAAATTCGGTTGCCGGTCAATGATGTCGCGGACACTTACGCCCATTCCGGGCCCGACCTATGATCGACGGAATCGAGCTGGTGCGGTACGGCGGGAGCCCATGGTGAGTAGCGCTCGCACGGTGACGTTCACCGGGCCCGTCAGCCCCAGGAACACCCTCTTCCCGCTGCGCAGGGGTCCCGGTGACCCGTGTTTTCAGATAACCGGCGACGGCGCGATCTGGCGGACGAGTCTGCTGCACAGTGGCGCTGTGACCGCGCGGATCAGCCGCGCGGCGCCTGACGCGGTCGACTGCACGGCCTGGGGGTTGGGCGCCGCGGAGTTTCTCGAGGCGCTTCCGGCGATGCTCGGTGCCGACGACGATCCGTCCGGCTTCGCGCCCACCGATCCGATCGTCGCCGAGGCGCACCGGCGCGTGCCGCATCTGCGGCTGGGCCGCACCGGCCGGGTGCTGGAGGCGTTGATCCCCGCCGTCATCGAGCAGCGGGTGCAGGGCAAGGATGCCTTCCGTGCGTGGCGACTGCTGGTGACCAAGTTCGGGACTCCGGCACCCGGACCCGCGCCGGAGCGGATGCGGGTGCCGCCCCCGGCCGAGGTGTGGCGGCGGATCCCGTCGTGGGAATTCCATCGCGCCAACGTCGATCCGGGTCGGGCGCGCACCGTCGTCGGCTGCGCGCAGCGGGCATCTTCGCTGGAGCGCCTCACCGCTTGGTCGGCCGAGCGGGCCCGCGACGCATTGATGTCGCTGCCCGGCGTCGGTATCTGGACCGCAGCCGAGACGGCGCAGCGAGCGTTCGGTGATCCCGATGCGCTGTCGGTCGGCGACTATCACGTGTCGAAGATGATCGGCTGGACACTGCTGGGCCATCCGATCGACGACGCCGAGATGGTCGAGCTTCTGGAGCCGATGCGCCCGCACCGCCACCGGGTGGTCCAGCTGCTCTACGCCAGCGGACTGGCCTACGAGCCCCGCCGCGGCGCCCGGCTGCCGGTGCAGGACATTCGCGCGATCTGACGCGGGGTGGTTATCCGCCGCGGCCATCGGGTACCCGCCGCCCATGACTCAATTCACCGTCCCCGGACTGACCGACAAGCAAGGTGCCACGCTTGCCGATTTGCTGCAAAAGCAGTTGAGCACCTACAACGATCTTCACCTGACTCTCAAGCACGTGCACTGGAACGTGGTGGGCCCCAACTTCATTGGGGTGCATGAGATGATCGACCCGCAGGTCGAGCTGGTGCGCGGGTATGCCGACGAGGTGGCCGAGCGTATCGCCACCCTCGGTGGATCACCGCAGGGTACGCCCGGGGCGATCCTGAAGGACCGCACGTGGGACGACTACTCGGTGGGCCGTGACACCGTGCAGGCCCATCTCGCCGCGCTCGATCTGGTCTACAACGGTGTTGTCGAAGACACCCGGAAGGGCATCAGCGAGACCGAGAAGCTGGACCCCGTCACCCAGGACATCCTGATCGACCACGCCGCCGAACTGGAGAAGTTCCAGTGGTTCGTCCGCGCGCATCTCGAGAACGCCGGCGGCTCGCTGACTCATGAGGGCGCCTCCAGCGAGAAGGACGCGGCCGACAGCGCGCGCTAGCGTCCACATGCGGTGACGGAATAATCGGACCGCGGTCCGGTTATAGCGGGTATCCACTTCAGAGGAGGCCCGAGATGCCCGCCGTCACCGCAGACACATTGACCTTGCCCCGGCTGTCCGTGGCCGGTCCGCTCGACACCGAGCGCCCGGTCCGTTCCATCACGACCGGCCCGCGCGGCCATGAAGGCGAAGGTTTTCCGGTGGTCCGCGCGTTCGCCGGAATAGACACCGCCGCGCTGGACCCGTTCGTCCACATGGATCAGATGGGCGAGGTGGAGTACCAACCCGGCGAGCCCCGGGGGACCGACTGGCACCCGCACCGCGGTTTCGAGACCGTCACGTACATGATCGACGGCCGCTTCGCGCACCAGGACTCGCACGGCGGTGGCGGCTTGATCGCCGACGGGGCCACCCAATGGATGACAGCCGGGTCGGGAATCCTGCACATCGAGACGCCGCCCGCCGAGTTGGTCGAAAGCGGGGGGATGTTCCACGGGGTCCAGCTCTGGGTGAACTTGCCGAAGAAAGACAAGTTCGCCACACCGCGGTACCAGGCCATCGAAGGTGGCGACGTCGCCCTACTGTCGTCCGACGACGGTGGCGCGCTGGTCCGCGTCATCGCCGGCGATGTCGACGGTCATCACGGGCCGGGCGTCACGCACACCCCAATCACGCTGGCCCACGCGACGATTCAACCCGGGGCACGGCTGAGCCTGCCGTGGAACCGGAGCTACAACGCGCTGGTCTATGTGTTGTCCGGGCGCGGTTCGGTGGGGCCGGTGTCGCACCCGATCCAGCAGGGCCAGCTCGCAGTGCTGGGGCCCGGCGACCGGATCACGATCGACGCCGCGTCGGCACAGGACGCGCGGGTTCCCGCGCTGGAGGTGCTGATCCTGGGTGGTCAGCCGATTCGCGAGCCGGTGTTCCACTACGGCCCGTTCGTGATGAACACCAGGGCAGAGGTGATCCAGGCGATGGAGGACTACCAGGCCGGCTCCTTCGGCGCAGTGCCGGTCGGGGGGTTGATGCCGCACCGGGTCAGGTAGCCGCCAGCTAACCGGCGAGCAAATTTGTGTGACCGACGTAGGTGTGACATATGGCACAATCGAACGGTGGTACAGCCCGCGAGCCGGGGGCCGGGTCGCCCCCCAGCAGCAAAGGCGGCTGAGACGCGTAAGCGCATTCTGCGCGCAGCTCGCGAGGTGTTCAGCGAACGGGGCTACGACGCGGCCACCTTCCAGGCGATCGCGGGCCGGGCGGACCTCACCCGGCCCGCGATCAACCACTATTTCGCTAACAAGCGCGTCCTGTACTGGCAGGTGCTGGAAGAGACCAACAACGCCGTCGTCGCGGCAAGTGCTCAGCGGGCGCGCAGTGAGAAAACCCTGACCGGTCGGGTGTCGGCCTTCATCGAGGGCGCCCTGGAAGCCGAACTGGAAAACCACGCGGCGTCTGCGTTCCTGATCGCCGCGACATTGGAGTCCCAGCGGCATCCCGAGTTGAGCCGCCCCACGGCCGACTCCGTCAGCACCACGCGGGCGTTTCTATTGTGGGCCATCAACGACGGGATCTCCAGTGGCGAGCTGGACGCCGACACCAACGCCTCGGCCTTGACCGAGATGCTGCTCGCGGTGCTGCTGGGTGTCGGCTTCTACGCCGGCTTCGTCGGCAGCCGGCACGAATTCGACACCATCACCGACCAGTTGAGGACCTTGCTGGCCCGCAGCTTGGCTCGCCCGCCCGATCCAGTTGCGTGACGTAGCGCACACAACCATATAGCTTGCCTAACTTACTAGGTAACATGGTGGCGCTATGACTGGTCTTCACAAAGCGAGCTCCATCCGGTCCGAAGGCGACAGCTGGGACATCACCGAGAGCGTGGGCGCCACCGCGTTGAGCGTTGCCGCAGCCCGCGCCGTCGAGACCGGATCTGCCGACCCGCTGATCCGAGACCAGTTCGCCTACCTGCTGGTTTCCACCGCTGGGCAGCCGTGGGCACGCCTGGCCACGTCGTTGGACTGGATCGGCGACGACGATCACGGGCGCCGCGCGCACCGGCTCGCCGTCGACTACCAGGCGGTTCGCACGCACTACTTCGACACCTACTTCACCGAAGCCGCCGCTGCCGGCATCCGGCAGGTGGTCATCTTGGCCGCGGGCCTGGATTCACGCGCCTTCCGGCTCGAGTGGCCAATCGGCACCACGGTCTACGAGATCGACCAGCCGCAAGTCGTCGCGTACAAGACGGCCACGCTGGAGTCGGCCGGCGCCGAGCCGGCGGCGGAGCGCCGGACCGTGCAGGTCGACCTGCGCGACGACTGGGCAGCGGCGCTGACTGCGGCCGGCTTCGACCCGGGCTTGCCGACCGCATGGCTGGCCGAGGGTCTGCTGCCGTATCTGCCGGCCGAGGCCCAGGATCGGCTGTTCGAGATCGTCACCGGTTTGAGCGCGCCGGGCAGCCGGGTGGCTGTCGAAGCGTTCAGCCTCGGCGCCGCGGACTCCGAATCGCGTCGGGCCGCTCGGCGGGCCCGTTTCGACCGGATGCGGCAGCGTCTCGGCCTGGACATCAACGTCGAGACGTTGACCTATCAGGAGAACGGCCGAGCGGACGCCGCGGACTGGCTGCGTGAGCACGGCTGGCGCGTCGACGCCGTCCGCAACGCCGACGAGATGGCCCGACTCGGGCGGGCGATTCCCGACGATCTGGCCGACGAGGCCTTCACCACCACACTGTTGAGCGCCGAGCTCGGCGCACGTTGATTCTCTGCAACCACTCTTCACAGAAGGCAGGACCGCGATGAGCGCCCTACGTAGCCATGACGACACCTGGGACATCACCGAGAGCGTGGGGAGTACCGCGGTGATGGTGGCCGCGGCCCGCGCCGCCGAAACCGACAAGCCCGACCCGCTGATCCGCGACCCGTTCGCCAAGATTCTGGTCAACGAGGCCGGCACCGGGGTCTGGGAGAAGATGCTCGACAGCGACCTGCTGGACAAGGTGGCCGAGATCGACGCCGAAGCCGCCGCGATCTTCGAGCACATGCGCGGCTACCAGGCGGTGCGCACCCACTTCTTCGACGCCCACTTCGCCGGTGCGGTGGAGGCGGGCATCCGGCAGGTGGTGATCCTGGCGTCCGGTCTGGACTCGCGCGCCTACCGGCTGGACTGGCCGACCGGCACCACCGTCTACGAGATCGACCAGCCCAAGGTGCTCGAGTACAAGGCGGCGACACTTGCCGCGCACGACGCGACGCCCTCGGCCGACCGCCGCGAGGTGGCGATCGATCTGCGTCAGGACTGGCCGGCGGCGCTGGTCGCGGCCGGTTTCGACCCGAAGGCCCCCACCGCGTGGCTGGCGGAGGGCCTGCTGATGTACCTGCCCGCCGACGCTCAGGACCGGCTGTTCACCCAGGTCGGCGAGTTGAGCGCGCCGGGCAGCCGGATCGCCGCGGAAACGGCGGCCAACCACTCCGACGAGCGGCGCGCGGAGATGCGCGAGCGGCTCGACCGGGTGGCCGCGAAACTCGGCATCGAGCGCAACATCGACATCCAGGACCTGATCTACAAGGACGACGCCCGCGCTGACGTCGCGACCTGGCTCAATGACCACGGCTGGCGGGCCACCGCGCAGAACTCCGGTGACGAGATGCGCCGGCTGAACCGTTGGGTCGAAGGTGTGCCGTCCGCCGACGACAAGGATGCGTTCTCGCAGTTCGTGACCGCCGAACGCGTCTGAGGGCCGGCGCCCGCACGACGGTGCGCACGCCGAGGGGACCTGTTGCCCAACCGGGTGGTTGATTAGGATTGGGATTTCGCCGGTCGAGGAAGGGATCCCCATGACCACCGAAATCACTGATCCGGTTGCACCCACGACGCCGGAATCCGGCCCTGACGTGGCAAAGACCGTGGCGCGGTTGCGTCAGACATTCGCCACCGGCCGTACCCGAAACATCGAGTGGCGCAAGCAGCAACTGCGCGCCCTCGAGCGACTGATGGTCGAGAACGAGGCCAAGGTCGCCGAAGCGCTGGAAAAAGACCTCGGTCGCTCGCCGTTCGAGGCGTGGCTCGCCGACGTCGCCAGCACCAGCGGTGAGGCCGCCTACGCGGCGAAGAACGTAGGCAAGTGGGCCAAGCGCCGCCACCGGCTGCTGGAGATGTCGCAGCTACCCGGGCGCGGCTTCGTCGAGTACGAGCCCTACGGCACGGTGCTGATCATCGGCGCGTGGAACTTCCCGTTCGCGCTGACGCTGGGCCCCGCGGCCGGCGCCATCGCCGCGGGAAACACGGTGCTGCTCAAGCCATCTGAGGTGGCACCCGCGTCGTCGGCGCTGATGGCCGAGCTGGTGCCGCGCTACCTCGACAGCGATGCGATCGCGGTGATCGAGGGCGACGGGTCGGTCAGCCAGGAACTCATTGCGCAGGGCTTCGACCACCTGTTGTTCACCGGCGGAACCGAAATCGGCCGCAAGGTGTACGAGGGAGCCGCCAAGCACCTCACCCCGGTGACCCTGGAACTCGGCGGTAAGAGCCCGGTGATCGTGTCCAAGGACGCGGACATCAAGGTCGCCGCGAAGCGCATCGCGTGGACCAAGTTGATCAACTCGGGCCAGATCTGCATCGCGCCCGACTACGTGCTGGTCGAAGCGCCGATCCGCGACCAACTGGTTTCCGAGATCCAGAAGGCCGTCACCAGCTTCGAGGCCGAAAACGCTTCTGGCGGAAAGCGAATTGTCAACGAGCGGCATTTCGACCGGCTCACCGCCGCGCTCGCCGCAACGCAGGGTCAGGTCGCCATTGGTGGCGGTTCGGATTCGTCGAAGCTGAACATTCAGCCGACCGTCGTGGTGGATCCCGCTGCTGACGAGCCGTTGATGACCGACGAGATCTTCGGTCCGATCCTCCCGATCGTGACCGTTCAAAACCTGGACGAGGCAATCAATTTCGTGAACTCGCGGCCCAAGCCGCTGGCCGCCTATCTGTTCACCAAGGCCAAGTCCGTGCGCGAACGGGTGATCAAGGAGGTGCCGGCGGGCGGCATGGTGGTCAACCACCTGCTGTTCCACTTCGCCACGCACAAGCTGCCTTTCGGCGGCGTGGGCCCGTCCGGCCTGGGTGCCTATCACGGCAAGTTCGGCTTCGAGGAGTTCAGCCACCGCAAGTCGGTGCTGACCAAGCCAACCCGCCCCGACATCGCCAGCTTCATCTACCCGCCGTATACAGAGAAGGCGTGGAAGTTGGCGCGCCGGCTGTTCTGACGGCCGGACTCGAGTAGCTAAACCGAAAGGAACGTAATGCCCGGAGTGCAGGATCGCGTTGTCGTCGTCACCGGAGCCGGCGGCGGTCTGGGTCGCGAATACGCGCTGACCCTTGCCAAGGAAGGTGCCAGCGTCGTCGTCAACGACCTCGGTGGCTCGCGCGACGGAACCGGCGCCGGACACAACATGGCCGACGACGTCGTCAAGGAGATCAAAGACGCCGGCGGACGGGCGGTTGCGAACTACGACAGCGTGGCCGAGGCCGAGGGCGCCGAGAACATCATCAAGACCGCGCTCGACGAGTTCGGCAAGATCGACGGCGTCGTGAGCAACGCGGGCATCCTGCGTGACGGCACGTTCCACAAGATGTCGTTCGAGAACTGGGACTCGGTGCTCAAGGTCCACCTCTACGGTGGCTACAACGTGGTCCGCGCGGCCTGGCCGCATTTCCGCGAGCAGAGCTACGGACGGGTGCTGGTCGCGACCTCCACCAGCGGGTTGTTCGGCAACTTCGGTCAGGCCAACTACGGCGCGGCCAAGCTCGGCCTGGTCGGCCTGATCAACACGCTGGCCCAGGAAGGCGCCAAGTACAACATCAAGGCCAACGCGCTGGCCCCGATCGCCGCCACCCGAATGACCGAGGACATCCTGCCGCCCGAGGTGCTGCAGAACCTGACGCCCGAGTTCGTCGCGCCGGTGGTGGCCTACCTCGTCACCGAGGAAGTACCCGACAGCGGCTCGATCTTCATTGTCGGCGGCGGCAAGGTGCAGCGCACCGCGCTCTTCCAGAACGAGGGCGTCACCTTCAAGACCCCGCCGTCGGTCGACGACATCGCCTCGCACTGGGGTGAGATCGACGACCTGTCCGCGGCGAAGGCGGCCAACTTCTCGATCCGCTGATCCACACCTGAACGAAAAGAAAGGCGCCGCCCCCTCGCTGGGTCGCGGCGCCTTTCTCGTTCGGTGGCTAGGAGAACAGACCCGAGAAGGCGTCCTGGATCTGCGCAGCGGCGCTCTGGATGACCTCCAGTTCGAAGCCCGCGGCCAGCGTGAACACTGCCGTGTTCGCCGCGATCGGAAGGCCGATGGCGTCGACGAAATCACCGGTCGCGATGTTCGCGCTGAACAGCGAGAGGTCGTAGGCCGGCACACTGGTCAACAGCGCGTTGATGATGTCCGCGGTGGGCAGCAGCGTGGAGTAGGCCGCCGACGATGCGGTGGAGATCGCGTTGACCAGCTCGGTGAAGGTACCGGTCGGGTCGGTCGCCAGGTTGGTCAGGAACGCGGAGAAGTCCAGCCCTGAAGAGCCAGGGTCGACGATCGGCGAGACGTCGGGCGGTGCCGCCAGGTAGGCCTCGAACGCTGTGATGCCCTCCTGGGTCTTGGTGGCCAGGTTGCTGAAGATGTCGGACAGGCTGACGTCGGGGAACAGCCCGAACGGGGTGTTCACGTCGGCCGGCGAATCGACGTCCACCGAGTAACCGGTCGAGCCGTCGCCGTAGCCGAGATTGATCAGGTATGTCAGGTCAGGCCCGAGCAGCGCCTGCAGCGGGGCGGGCAACAGTGCGACCAGCGGCGGGGTGACGTCTTCGCCGCCGAGCGTGGTGATCATGTAGTAGTCGGTCAGGCTGTCCGGGTCGCCGAGGCTGGCTGAGCCCGGCAGCAGGATCGCGTTGGCGATGTCGGTCGGGCTGGGGCCGCTGCCGTCGAGCGGGAAGTCAAGGTAGTGGCCGTGAATCTGCTGGATTCCCAGGAACGCGTTGAGGTCGGCCAGGAGGTTGATCGGATACTTCGGGAAGTCGGTGAAGCCGTCGTACTCGATCGAGTAGATCGAGGTGACGTAGTCGTCGGACGGAGTGGCGCCGTCGAACGAGACGCCCAGGCTGGGCAGGTTCAGCTCGAGGGAGTGGGTGTTGCCGGACATGTCGGTGAAGCCGTCGAAACGCGACAGCAGC
>NZ_PKEK01000040.1 GCF_002863225.1 Mycobacterium sp.
CTCAAGACGCGATCGGCCATTGGTTACCACTCCTCTTAATGTCTTCTCATTAGCTGGCGCCCTGATCAACGTCGGGCCCGGCAGGGTAATTCCCGGTCGTGCGGGTGACCCAACGGTCCATGATACCGGGATTCACCGGGCACCCCGACTAAAGTCGGCCCCGTGACACGCCGTGCCCACCCACAGCCGTGCCGCTGGTGCGGCCGCGACGTCGCCGACAGCGGGCTGGGGCGGCGCCGGCAGTATTGCCGCCGGTCGTGCCGACAGCGGGCTTACGAGCAGCGAGCGTCGATCAGCGGAGCCAAGGGCGCGGTGCTGCCCGCCGATGCCGTGGTGCTGTCCGCCGACGAGGCCGCCGACCTGTCCGACCGGGTCTACCAGGTGCGATGCGCGGCCGAGGACGTCGCTACTGCCCTGGACGAGGGTGCGGGGACCTCCGAGCTCCGCGAGCTGTGCGACGCCCTGATGCGGGCTGCCGCGGCGGCCGACGGATGGCGCTGACCGGGCTTAGGCTCGGCTGACTTGTGGCGGGTACAGTCTCGCCATGGATCGCTGGGCACCGGGATCAGGTGCGGAGCCAGGCCATGGGCGGGGTGGGCGAGTCGGCGCCCGCCGACGATGTTCGCGGGCCGAAGGGCAGTTGAGTCGCCATTCGTGCGGCGAGTGACTCTGTCCCTTATCCAGGGCCGCATTTCTGAGTTGAGCGACGACCGACGTTAGGCGAGGGGTAACGACATGGCTGACCAACTTCAGCATGCAACCGAGGCGTTGCGTAAGGCGCTGGTCCAGGTCGAGCGGCTGAAGACCAAGAACCGCGCGCTGCTGGAGCGCTCCGGTGAGCCGATCGCCATCGTCGGTATGTCGTGCCGGTTCCCCGGCGGAGTCGATTCGCCGGACAGCTTGTGGGACATGGTCGCTGACAAGCGGGACGTGATGTCGGAATTCCCCACCGACCGCGGCTGGGATCTGGACGGACTGTTCGACGACGACCCCGACGCTCCGCACAAGTGCTACGCCCGTTCCGGTGGCTTCGTCGACGACGTGGCCGGTTTCGACGCCGGATTCTTCGGGGTGGCCCCCAGCGAGGCGCTGGCTACCGACCCGCAGCATCGCATGCTGCTGGAGCTGTCGTGGGAAGCGTTGGAGCGGGGCGGAATCGACCCGACGTCGTTGCGCGGCAGCGCCACCGGAGTTTTCGCCGGCATCATCGTGCAGGGCTACGGCATGCTCGCCGAAGAGATCGAGGGTTACCGGCTGACGGGCATGACCTCGAGCGTGGCCACCGGCCGGGTGGCTTATGTGCTGGGGCTGGAGGGCCCGGCGGTGTCGGTGGACACCGCGTGCTCGTCGTCGCTGGTCGCCCTGCACATGGCGGTGCAGTCGCTGCGGTCCGGGGAGTGCGACCTCGCGCTGGCCGGCGGCGCGACGGTGAACGCCACCCCGACGGTGTTCGTCGAATTCAGCAGGCACCGCGGGCTGTCGCCGGACGGCCGCTGCAAGCCGTTCTCGGGCGCGGCCGATGGCGTCGGCTGGTCCGAGGGCGGCGGAATGCTGGTGGTGGAACGACTTTCCGACGCTCAGCGGCTGGGCCACCGGGTGCTTGCGGTGGTGCGCGGTACGGCGGTCAACCAGGACGGCGCCTCCAACGGGCTGACCGCTCCCAACGGCCCTTCCCAGCAGCGGGTGGTACGCACCGCGCTGGCCAACGCCGGATTGAGCGCAGCCGATGTGGACGTGGTCGAAGGCCACGGCACCGGAACGACTTTGGGCGATCCGATCGAAGCCCAGGCGCTACTGGCCACCTATGGCCAGGACCGGGCCGGCGCACCGCTGTGGCTGGGCTCGATCAAGTCGAACATGGGTCACACGCAGGCGGCCGCGGGAGTGGCGGGCGTGATCAAGATGGTGCAGGCCATGCGCCACGAGACGCTGCCGGCGACGTTGCATGTCGATGTGCCCAGCCCCCATGTGGATTGGACGGCCGGGTCGGTATCGCTGCTCACCGAGGAACAGCCATGGTCGGCCAATGGGCATGCCCGTCGCGCGGCGGTGTCGTCGTTCGGAATCAGCGGCACCAACGCCCACGTGATCATCGAGGAGTCCCCGTCGGTCGAGCCGACCGAGAGCGCGGAGCCGCAACCGTCCGTGCTGCCGTGGGTGCTGTCGGCCAAGAGCGCCGCGGCACTTCAGTCGCAGGCTCAGCGTCTCGCTGAATTTGCCGGCAGCCGTGCTCAATTGGCTGCTGGTGACGTGGCCTGGTCACTGGGCGGGCGGTCGACTTTCGAGCACCGGGCCGTCGTTCTCGGCGACACCCGCGACCAGCTGCTGACCGGTCTGGGTGAATTGGCGCAGGGGGTGCCGGGCGGATCGGTGATCACCGGCCGGGCAGTACCGACCGGCAAGACCGTGTTCGTATTTCCCGGCCAGGGCTCGCAGTGGATCGGCATGGGTGTCGAACTGCTCGACACCGCAACGGTTTTCGCCGAGCACATCAACGCCTGCGCGCAGGCCTTCGACGAATTCGTCGACTGGTCGTTGATCGACGTCTTGCGTGGTGCACCGGGTGCACCGGGACTGGACCGCGTCGACGTCGTGCAGCCCTTGCTGTTCGCGGTGATGGTCTCGCTGGCCGAGCTGTGGCGATCGATCGGGGTCCGCCCGGACGCGGTCATCGGGCATTCCCAGGGTGAGATCGCCGCCGCCTACGTCGCCGGTGCGCTGTCGCTGCGCGACGCGGCGCGGGTGGTGACGCTGCGCAGCAAGCTGCTATTGGCGCTGTCCGGTCGCGGCGGAATGGCGTCGCTGGCCTGCGGAGCCGACGAAGCGCGAGACCTGTTGGCGCCGTATGGCGATCGGGTCAGCATCGCCGCCGTCAACGGCCGGTCGGCCGTCGTCCTCTCCGGCGAGGAAGCCGCACTCGACGAGATCGTCGCGCTGTGCGTCGAGCGCGAAACCCGCGCCCGTCGCATCGACGTCGACTACGCGTCGCATTCGATCGCTGTCGACGAGATTCGCGATGAGCTCACCGAGGCGCTGCGCGGTATCGATCCGCAATCGGCGCGCACCGTGTTCTTCTCCACCGTGACCGGCGCCGTCCAGGACACCGCAGATCTCAACGCCGACTACTGGTTCCGCAACATCCGTCAGACCGTGGAGTTCGACCAGGCGGTGCGCACCGCCGCGCAGAGCGGCTACCGGACCTTCATCGAAACCAGCCCGCACCCCGCGCTGATCGCCGGCATCGAAGACACCGCCACCGACGGGGGAGCGGAGGCGGTCGTCGTCCCGACCCTCGGCCGCGACGACGGTGGCCTGCGGCGCTTCCTCAGCTCGGCCGCCCAGGCCTTCGTTGCGGGCGTCAAAATCGACTGGCGCGCTACCGTACCGGCGGGCGGTTTCGTCGAATTGCCGACGTATGCCTTTGAGCGCAAACGCTTCTGGCTTTCCGGGGACGGTGCCGCGGTGGACGCCGCCGGCCTCGGCCTCGGCGCCGGCGAGCATGCCCTGCTGGGTGCCGTGGTGGAACTGCCGGACTCCGGCGGCGTGGTGCTGACCGGCCGGCTGTCGTCGGCCACCCACGGCTGGCTGACCGACCACGCTGTCGAGGGCGTTGCCGTATTCCCGGGTGCGGGTTTCGTGGAGTTGGCGATCCGTGCGGGCGACGAGGTCGGCTGCGGGAGTGTCGACGAACTGAACCTGCAGGCGCCGTTGCTGTTACCCGCGTCCGGCTCGGTGTCTGTGCAAGTGGTGGTCGGCACCGCTGACGAATCCGGTCAGCGCAGCATGTCGGTGTTCTCAAGGGAGACCACGGATTCCGCCTGGAGCTGCCATGCGACGGGCATCCTGTCCTCACGCACGGTCGAACCGGTCGCCGACCTGTCGGTGTGGCCACCCGAGGGGTCCCTCGCCGTCGACGTCACCGACGGTTATCAGCGGCTCGCCGAGCGCGGCTACCAATACGGCCCGGCGTTCCAGGGTTTGACCGCGTTGTGGCGGCGCGGCGACGAATACTTCGCCGAAGTGACCCTGCCCCAGTCGGCCGGCGGGGTGAGCGGATTCGGGGTGCACCCCGTGCTGTTGGACGCGGCGCTGCATGCGGCCGCTGTCGCTCACTCCGGCAGTACCGACGTGGTGCTTCCGTTCTCGTGGCAGGGCGTGTCGTTGCACGCGGCGGGGGCGTCCGCGGTGCGGGCACGGATCGCGCCGTCGGGTCCGTCGGCGGTCTCCGTGGAACTGGCCGACGGGCTGGGTCTGCCGGTGCTGACCGTGTCGTCGATGGTGGCGCGACCGATTTCCCAGCAGCAGTTGGCGGCGGCGATCTCCGGCTCCACCGGCGATCGGCTGTTCGAGCTGGTGTGGTCGCCGGCATCGTCGGCATCGCACGCCGAGACTCCGGCCTACGAAGTGTTCGAATCCGCTTCGACCACAAGCGATTCCGTCTCCGCGAGCTACGAACGGGTGCACACCGCGCTGGCGGCGCTGCAATCCTGGCTGGCCGAACACGACTCGGGCGTGTTGCTCGTGTCGACCCGCGGCGCGGTGGGGTTGCCGCGGGAGGACGTCACCGATCTGGCCGGCGCAGCCGTGTGGGGTCTGGTGCGCTCGGCGCAGACCGAGAACCCGGGCCGCATCGTGCTGGTGGATTCCGATGCACCGCTGAGTGATTCGATCATCGCCCAGGTGCTGGCGGTGGGAGAGCCGCAGCTGGTCGTGCGCGGCGAGACGATCTACGCCGCGCGGGTGCGCGGCAGCCGGGCTGTCGACGGCGTGCTGGTGCCACCCTCCGAAGGACCATGGCGCCTGGGCCTCTCCACGGCGGGCACCTTCGAAAATCTGCAACTGGAGCCGGTGCCCAACGCCGACGCGGGCCTGGAAGCCGGGCAGGTCCGGGTCGCCCTGCGATCCATCTCCACCAACTTCCGCGACATCATGATCACGTTGGGCATGTTCACCCATGACGCGCTGATCGGCGGTGAGGGCGCCGGCGTCGTGGTCGAAGTCGGCCCCGGCGTCACCGAATTCGCCGTCGGCGACAACGTCTACGGCTTCTTCCCGGACGGCAGCGGCACGCTGGTCGCCGGCGACATCCGGCTGCTGCTACCGATGCCGTCGGACTGGTCCTACGCCGAAGCCGCCGCGATCTCGGCCGTGTTCACCACCGCCTACTACGCCTTCGTCCACCTTGCCGACGTCAAGCCGGGCCAGCGACTGTTGCTGCACGCCGGGACCGGCGGTGTGGGTATGGCGGCTGCACAACTGGCCCGCCATTTCGGGCTGGAGGTCTTCGCAACCGCCAGCCGACCCAAATGGGACACCCTGCGCGCCATGGGTTTCGACGACGACCACATCGGCGATTCGCGCACCCTGGAATTCGAGGACAAGTTCCGCGCCATCGTCGGCGACCGCGGCTTCGACATCGTGCTCGACTCGCTGGCCGGTGAATTCGTCGACGCCTCGCTGCGCCTGGTGAAGCCCGGCGGGGTGTTCCTCGAGATGGGCAAGACGGACATCCGCGACCCCGGAAAGATTGCCGAGGAGTATCCCGGCGTTCGGTACCGCGCCTTCGACCTGTTCGAGCCCGGCCGCAACCGGATGCACCAGTACATGCTGGAACTCGGTGAACTCTTCGACGCCGGCGTGCTGCGCCCGTTGCCGGTGACCACCTTCGACATCCGGCGCGCACCTGCCGCGCTGCGCTACCTCAGCCAGGCGCGTCACACCGGCAAGGTGGTGCTGAACATGCCGGACGCATGGGCGTCCGGAACCGTGCTCATCACGGGTGGCACGGGTATGGCGGGGTCGGCAGTGGCCCGCCACCTGGTGGCCAACCATGGTGTGCGAAACCTGTTGCTGCTGGGCCGTCGCGGCCCGGATGCGCCGGGTGCGGCCGATCTGACGGCGGAGTTGTCGGCCGCCGGCGCCGAGGTGTCGGTGGTGGCGTGTGACGCCGCTGACCGTGCCGCGCTGGCCAAAGTGATCGCCGATATTCCTGTGCGGCATCCGTTGTCGGCGGTGATTCACGCCGCGGGAGTGCTCGACGACGCGGTGCTGACGTCGCTGACGCCGGAGCGGGTGGACCCGGTGTTGCGGGCCAAGGTCGACGCGGCCTGGAATCTTCATGAGCTGAGCCAGGATTCGAACCTCTCGGCGTTCGTGATGTTCTCCTCGATGGCGGGTCTGGTCGGGTCCTCGGGTCAGGCGAACTACGCCGCGGCCAACAGCTTCCTGGACGGCTTGGCCGCCCACCGCCGGGCGCACGGCTTGCCGGCTACCTCACTGGGCTGGGGCCTGTGGGACCAGGCCAGCGAGATGACCGGCGGACTCGACGACGCCGGCCGGGCCCGCCTGGCCCGCACCGGAGTCAAGGCCCTGGCATCTGCCGACGCGCTGCAGCTTTTCGACACCGCGATGGTCATCGACGAGCCGTTCCTGCTCCCGGCCCACATCGACACCGCCGCACTGCGGGCCAACGCCGCCGTCGTGCCGCCGATGTTCATCGACCTGATCAACGCACCGACCCGCCGCCGGGTCGACGATTCGCTGGCCGCCAGCAAGTCCAAATCCGCTCTGGCGCAACGTATCCACGGCCTGCCCGAGGAGGAGCAGCACGCGGTGCTGCTGGACCTGGTGCGCTCGCACATCGCGACCGTGCTGGGCACCACCACGCCGGAGGCGATCGATCCGGACAAGGCGTTCCAGGAGCTGGGCTTCGACTCGCTGACCGCGGTCGAGATGCGCAACCGGCTCAAGGCTGCCACCGGGTTGGCCCTTTCGCCGACGCTGATCTTCGACTACCCGACACCGAGCCGGCTGGCCTCCTACTTCCGCACCGAGCTCGCCGGCGTTCCGCAAGAGGTCAAGCAGGTGCCCGCGATGCGGATCACCGGCGACGAGCAGATCGCGATCGTCGGCATGGCGTGCCGGTACCCGGGTGGTGTGAACTCGCCGGAAGACCTGTGGGACATGGTCATCCAGGGTCGCGACGTCATCTCCGAGTTCCCGAACGACCGCGGCTGGGACCTGGCGAATCTGTACAACCCCGACCCTGACGTCGCCGAGACCTGCTACACCCGGGTCGGCGGGTTCGTCGAAGACGTCGGCGACTTCGACCCGGCATTCTTCGGCATCGGTCCGTCCGAAGCACTCGCGATGGATCCCCAACAGCGGATGTTCCTCGAGTTGACCTGGGAAGCGTTGGAGCGGGCCGGAATCGAACCGACCACACTGCGGGGCAGCGCCACCGGTGTGTTCGCCGGCCTGATGACACAGGGCTATGGCATGTTCTCCGCGAAACCGGTGGAGGGTTTCCGCCTGACCGGCCAGCTGTCCAGCGTCGCGTCCGGCCGGGTGTCCTACGTCTTGGGACTCGAAGGCCCCGCGGTGTCGGTGGACACCGCCTGCTCGACGTCATTGGTGACCCTGCACATGGCCGCGCAGTCACTGCGGTCGGGAGAGTCGGACCTGGCCCTGGCCGGGGGTGTGACGATCAATGCCACGCCGGACATCTATGTGGAGTTCAGCCGCTGGCGCGGTCTGTCCACCGACGGGCGGTGCAAGGCGTTCGCCGGCGCGGCCGACGGCACCGGATTCTCCGAGGGCGGCGGAATGCTGGTCCTGGAACGACTTTCTGACGCCAGGCGCAACGGCCATCCGGTACTCGCCGTCGTCAGCGGATCGGCGATCAACCAGGACGGCGCCTCGAACGGGTTGACCGCGCCCAACGGTCCCTCCCAGCAGCGGGTGGTGCGCTCGGCGTTGGCCAGCGCGGGCCTGACCGCCGCCGACGTCGACGTCGTCGAGGGCCACGGCACCGGGACCACGCTCGGCGATCCGATTGAGGCGCAGGCGATTCTGGCGACCTACGGACAAGACCGCCACCAGCCGCTGTGGCTGGGGTCGATCAAGTCCAACATGGGCCACACCCAGGCCGCGGCAGGCGTCGCCGGGGTGATGAAGATGATCCTGGCGATGCGCCACGAGGTGCTGCCGGCGACCCTGCATGTGGATGCGCCCAGCCCGCATGTGGATTGGTCGATGGGTTCGGTGCAATTGCTCACAGAGCCACAGCCGTGGCGGGCCGAATCGGCCAACGGCCGGCCACGTCGGGCCGGGGTGTCGTCGTTCGGCATCAGCGGCACCAACGCGCACGTGATCATCGAGTCGGCTCCGCCGATCGATCAGGCCGCCGAGTCGGTGGTCGCGCCACCGGCCGTCGTTCCGTGGGTGCTCAGCGCCAAGTCGACGGCGGCGCTGGAATCTCAGTCCTCGCGATTGGCCCAATTCGTCGGTGCCCGAGACGAATTGACGGCAACCGATGTCGGCTGGTCACTGGCCGGCCGCACCGCATTCGAGCATCGTGCCGTCGCGCTCGGCGCCGGCCGCGACCAACTGCTGGCCGGTCTGGCCGAGCTGGCCGACGGCCGGCCGGGTGGCTCGGTGGTCACCGGCACCTCACTGCCGGGCAAGACCGTCTTCGTCTTCCCCGGCCAAGGCTCGCAATGGCTCGGCATGGGCATGGGACTACACGCCACCTACCCGGTCTTTGCGGAGGCGTTCAACACCGTGGTCGGTGAGCTGGATCGCCACCTGCTGCGCCCGCTGCGCGAAGTGATGTGGGGCCACGACGAAACCCTGTTGAACACCACCGAATTCGCCCAGCCGGCACTATTCGCCGTCGAGGTTGCGCTGTACCGCCTGCTGCAGTCGTGGGGAGTGCGGCCCGACTTCGTGATGGGCCACTCGGTCGGCGAGCTGACCGCGGCGCACGTCGCCGGCGCACTGTCGCTGGAGAACGCCGCGCTGCTGGTGGTGGCGCGCGGCCGCTTCATGCAGGCGCTGCCGTCCGGGGGCGCCATGATCGCCGTGCAGGCCACCGAAGACGAGCTGCGCCCGCTGCTGAGCGATGCAGTCGGTATCGCGGCGGTCAACGGCCCGTCGTCGGTGGTGGTGTCCGGTGACGAGGGTGCGGTGACCGCGATCGGCGAGCAGCTGCGGGCCCAAGGCCGTCGCATCCACCGGCTGGCGGTGTCGCATGCGTTCCACTCGCCGCTGATGGAGCCGATGATCGGCGAATTCAAGGCGGCGGCAAGGGAACTGACGGTCAACCCGGTCAGCATCCCGGTGATCTCCAACGTGACCGGCGAACTCGTCGGCGAGGACTTCGCCTCGGCCGACTACTGGACTCAGCACATCCGCGCCGCGGTCCGATTCGCCGACAGCATCCGCTTCGCCAATTCGGCCGGCGCCACTCGATTCCTGGAAGTGGGACCCGGCGGCGGCCTGACGGCCTCCATCGAGGAGTCGCTTGCCGAGGCCGCCGGAGACGCGGTGGCGTCAGTGCCGTTGCTGCGCAAGGACCGTCCCGAACCCGACAGCCTGATGACCGGCGTGGCGCAGGCATTCGTGTCGGGCATCGGCGTGGATTGGCAGGCCATGCTGCCCGGTGCCGGCTTCGTCGAGTTGCCGACCTATGCGTTCGAGCGACGTCGTTTCTGGCTGTCCGCGGACGACGCCGCGGTCGACGCCGAGGGCCTGGGCCTGTCCGCCGGCGAGCACGCCCTACTGGGTGCGGTGGTGGATCTGCCGACGTCCGGTGGGGTGGTGTTGACCGGTCGGCTCGCCGCGGGGTCCCAGGCGTGGCTGTCCGACCACGCGGTCGGCGGCGTTGTCATCTTCCCGGGAGCCGGCTTCGTCGAGATGGCCATCCGTGCCGGTGACGAGGTCGGCTGCTCGGTCGTCGACGAGCTGACGCTGGCCGCCCCGCTGGTGATCCCCGCGACCGGCTCGGTGGCGGTGCAGGTCGTCGTCGACGCTGCCGACGAGTCGGGCGGGCGTGCGGTGTCGGTGCTTTCGCGCGCCGACGCACACTCGGGCTGGGCGCTGCACGCCGAGGGCATCGTGCGACCCGGCGCGGCAGCGCCGCACGCCGATCTGGCCGCCTGGCCACCGCCCGGTGCGACACCGGTCGACATCGACGGTCTCTATGACCGGTTGGCGGCGAGCGGCTACGGCTACGGCCCGGCGTTCCAGGGTCTTACGGCGATGTGGCGTCGCGGAGACGAGATCTTCGCCGACGTGTCGCTGCCCAGCGACGCCGGAGTGTCGCCGATCGGATTCGGGGTCCACCCCGCGGTTCTCGACGCGGCGCTGCACGCGGTGATCGTTGCGACCGAGGCCGAGCACGACGGCAAAGACGGTGTCCTGGTTCCGTTCTCGTGGCAGGGCGTGTCGTTGCACGCGTCCGGGGCCTCGTCGGTACGGGCACGCATCACGCCCTCGGGCCCGTCGTCGGTGTCACTTGAGCTCGCCGACGCGCTGGGCCTCCCGGTGCTGTCGGTGGCGTCCATGGTGGCGCGGCCGGTGTCGCGGCAGCAGCTGATGGCCGCCGTCTCCGGCTCCGGGCCGGACCGGATCTTCGAGGTGGTCTGGTCGCCGGCGGTATCCGGATCTCACGTCGACACACCGTCCTACGACGTGTTCGAATCTCAGCCCGGTGACGACGATGCGCTGGCGTCCACCTACCTCCGCACGCACGAGGCGCTGGCCGCGTTGCAGACGTGGCTTGCCGAACACGACTCCGGGACTCTGGTGGTGTCGACCCGCGGTGCGGTCGGACGCCCGGGGGAGGACGTCACCGATCTGGCCGGTGCCGCCGTCTGGGGTCTGGTGCGTTCCGCGCAGACGGAGCATCCAGGCCGGATCGTGCTGGCGGATTCCGATGCGCCACTGAGTGATACGACGATCGCCGCATTGCTCGCAGCCGGCGAGCCGCAGGTACTGGTCCGGGACGACACCGTTTACACGGGCCGGGTGCACGGCAGCCGGGCAGTGGACGCCCTGCTGGTGCCGCCGGGTGACGGCGCGTGGCGGCTGGGCATGTCCACCAAGGGCACCTTCGAGAACCTGGTGCTCGAGCCGATCCCCGACGCCGACGCAGCACTGGACGCCGGTCAGGTGCGGGTGGCCGTACGCACCATGCCGGCCAACTTCCGCGACGTCATGATCGCGCTAGGCCTCTATCCGGACGAGGACGCGGTGATGGGTGTCGAGGCATCCGGCGTCGTGATCGAAACTGCTTCGGACGTCACCCGTTTCGCGGTCGGCGACCGGGTCACCGGTTTGTTCCCCGAGGGCACCGGCACCCAAGCCGTCACCGACGCGCGCCTGTTGATGGACATTCCCTCGGGATGGTCCTACACCGAAGCGGCGACCGCCCCGGTGGTGTTCGCGACCGCCTACTACGCGCTGACTGCGCTGGCCGAGGCGAAGGCGGGCCAGACAATCCTGATCCATGCCGGGGCCGGCGGTGTCGGAATGGCCGCGGTGCAGCTGGCCCGCCACTTCGGGCTGGAAGTATTCGCCACCGCCAGCCAGGGCAAGTGGGACACGTTGCGGGCGATGGGATTCGACGACGCTCACATCGGCGACTCCCGCTCGCTGGACTTCGAAGGCAAATTCCGGGCCGCCACGGGTGGTCGCGGTGTGGACGTGGTGTTGGATTCGCTGGCCGGCGATTTCGTGGATGCGTCACTGCGCCTGGTCGCCCCGGGCGGGGTGTTCCTCGAGATGGGCAAGACCGATATCCGTGAGGTCGCGGAGGTCGCCGCGGAGTACAGCGGTGTGCGTTACCGCGCCTTCGACTTGTTCGAGGCGGGCGCCGACCACATCGAGCGGATGCTGACCGAATTGGCAGCGCTGTTCGAGGACGCGACGTTACGACCTTTGCCGGTCACCACTTTCGACGTGCGGCGGGCACCCGCGGCACTGCGGTACCTCAGCCAGGCCCGCCACACCGGCAAGGTCGTCCTGACGATGCCGGACGCGTGGGCGTTGGGCACGGTGGTGATCACCGGTGGTACGGGTATGGCCGGTTCGGCGCTGGCACGTCACGTGGTCGCGAATCACGGCGTGCGCAACCTGGTGCTGATCGGCCGTCGCGGGCCGGACGCGCCGGGCGCCACCGAACTGGCGGCGGAGCTGTCCGCCGGCGGGGCCGAGGTGTCGATCGTCGCGTGCGACACCTCCGACCGGGCGGCGCTGGCCAAGGTGCTGGCCGACATCCCGGTGCAGCATCCGCTGTCGGCGGTCATCCACACCGCAGGTGTCCTGGACGACGCGGTGGTCACATCGCTGACGCCCGAGCGGGTGGACGCGGTACTGCGGGCCAAGGTGGACACGGCGTGGAATCTGCACGAGCTGACCAAGGACACGAACTTGTCGGCGTTCGTGATGTTCTCGTCGATGGCCGGCCTGGTCGGCTCGTCGGGCCAGGCGAACTATGCCGCCGCCAACAGTTTCCTGGACGGCTTGGCGGTGTACCGGCGCAACCGCGGTCTTCCGGCGATCTCGCTGGGCTGGGGTCTGTGGGATCAGACCAGCAGCATGACCGGTGAACTGGGCGCCGTCGACTTCGCCCGGTTCGCGCGAGACGGCATCGTTGCGATGACGTCCACGCAGGCGTTGCAACTGCTCGACACCGCGATGGTGATCGACGAGCCGTTCCTGCTGCCGGCCCACATCGACATCGCCGCGCTGCGAACGAAGTTCGACGGTGGCACCCTGCCGCCGATGTTCGTCGATCTGATCAACGCACCGGCGCGACGTCAGGTCGACGACTCGCTGGCCGCGGCCAAGTCGAAGTCGGCGTTGCTGCAACGCCTTGACGGCTTGCCGGAGGACGAGCAGCAGGCGGTGCTGCTGGATCTGGTGCGCTCGCACATCGCGACAGTGCTGGGCAGCAGTACGCCGGAGGCGATCGATCCGGACAAGGCGTTCCAGGAGTTGGGCTTCGACTCGCTGACCGCGGTCGAGATGCGCAACCGCCTCAAAGCCGCCACCGGGCTACCGCTTTCGCCGACGTTGATCTTCGACTACCCGAACTCCACGGCGCTGGCCGGCTACTTCCGCCAGGAACTGGTCGGGGCCTCGGCCGAAGTGGCGGCCAAAGCCACGCCCGGGGAAGCCGAGATCCAGCGTGTGGTGGCGTCCATCCCGGTCAAGCGGCTACGCCAAGCCGGCGTGCTGGACCTGTTGCTCGGCCTGGCCAACGAGACCGATGGTGCCGAGACGGATCAGGACAAAGAAAAAGACCTGGCGACGATGGATCTCGACGACCTGGTCAATGCCGCGTTCCTCGACGACGACGACTAGCGCATGAGGATTGCTGTCACCGGGGCCAGCGGGGTGATCGGCCGCGGCGTCGTCGGGCGCCTGCTCAGCGCGGGACACGACGTCGCGGGCCTGGCCCGCCATCGGCCCGAAAGTTGGCCCAGTCAGGCGACTTTCGTTCAAGGCGATATCCGTGACGGTACGGCGGTTCGCCGAGCGGTCGCGGGCGCCGAGGTGGTCGTGCATTGCGCGTGGGTCCTCGACCCGGCCGCAGATCGACGCTCGGACGCCGAGGTCACTATCGGTGGCACGCAGAACGTGCTCGACGCCGTCGCGGGCAGCGGCACCCGGCGGCTCGTCTTCGCGTCGTCGGCTCATGTCTACGGTCCCGGCAGGTTGCTGTCCGAAAGCCAACCGCTGCAACCGGTATCGCCGTTCGGCCGGGACAAGGCACGCGCGGAAGACCTGATCGCGAAGTCCGGCGTGGAGTGGGTGACGATCCGCGCTGCGGCGATCGTCGGTCGCGGCGTCGACAACTGGGTGCGGCGAGCCCTCGCCTCAGCGTTGTTTCCCGAGGCGGCGGGTCGCACCCTCCAAGTCGTGCACAGCGACGACGCGCACCGCGTCTTCGTCCGCGCAGCCGTCGACCGGGATGTCGAAAGCGGGGCGGTGAATCTCGCCGCGCCCGGAGAGCTCACCCTCGGCGAGATCGCCGAGACCCTCGGCCGGCCGCTGACGCCGCGGCTACTCCGCAAGCTGAGCGCGACGGCCGAACTCGACCTGTTGCTGAGCGCGCCGTCACTGAATACCGCTCTGCTGCAGGATACCTGGAACGTCGAACCCGGCTGGACCGGACGCGACTGCCTGCACGACGTCGCGCTGGCCGTGCGCGGTCACGTCACCGTCGGCCCCTGGTCGACGGCGCTGCCGTGGCGGTTGACCCATGTCCAGGACATCCCAGCGGTCGACGTCCCGGCAGCCGACGGCGAGGCGACGCAGATGGCCGGCCCGGACGGCGGTAACGGCGAGTTCGACACCCCGATCGACCCACGTTTCCCGACGTATCTGGCCACCAACCTGTCCGAGGCTCTGCCCGGGCCATTCTCGCCGTCGTCGGCGTCGGCGACGGTCAAAGGACTGCGCGCCTCCGGTGCCGTCATCGCCCGACGCCTGCGTCCGGGCGGGCTGATCCAGCGTGAAATGGCCACCCGCACGGTCGGAGTGTTCGGCCACCGGCTCTACGGTGCCATCACCACCGCCCATTACACGGCCGAGGTCGTGCCTTTCGTCAAGCCGGAGACGGTGGTTCGGCAGAGCCAGTTCTTCGGCCCGAGCCTGACCGCCATGCCGATCCACGGCGAGCAGCAGCTTCCGCCCGAGGCGGGCAGCGCCACCGGGCCGTTGCGCACCGTTCGCAATCTCGGCGTCTTCGGTGTCAACCTGGCCGGGTTGGTGATCGGCGCGAATCGCGACACCAGTGACTTCGTCGGCGACATCGCCTGGCTGGAAGAGATTGCCAGCAGCGATCTTTCACAGCTTCCAGAAGCCCGCTTGCAGAGCCTGATCCTGTTGGCCCGGGATCACGTCATCGACGGCTGGGTGCTGGCATCCGGGTCGTTCATGGCGTTCGCGGCGCTCAACACGATCTTGCGCGGATTGAGCGGACGCGACATGGTGTTGCCGGTCGGTCAGGAGCTGGCCAGTGCGGGACTGCTCAGCGCGGTCTACCGCATCGCCGACGCCGCTCGGCGTGATCCCGAGGTCCTGGGAATTCTGGCCACCACCGGCGACCACCTGGATGAGCTGTCGACGAAGACGCCGGAGTTCTACCGGACCCTGCGCACCGAACTGGCAGCGTTCGGACACCGCGGTCCGGCCGAGCTGGAAATGCGATCGTCGAGCTATGCCGACGACCCGGAGTTGCTGCTCCGCATGGTGGCGAAAGCTGTTGACACGCCGTTGCGTTCAGAGACGCGCCGCCTGAAGATCCCGTTGCAGGCACGCCCCCTGGCCGCTCTCGTCGCCCACCAGGTCCGCGACCGCGAAATCCGTCGTGACCGCCTGGTGCGGGCAAACTGGCTGCTGCGCAACCTACTTCGCGAGCTCGGTCGCCGACTGGTGGATGCGGGAACGCTCGAGACCGTCGACGACGTTTTCTACCTCCTGGTCGACGAACTCGACGCGCTGCCCGCCGACGTTGCAGAGGTGGTGGCTCGCCGTCGCGCCGACCAGGTCCGGCTCGCCGACGTCCTGCCGCCCGCGGTCTTCAGCGGCGACTGGCAGCCGACGTCGGTCGCGGCGGCCGCGCTGTCGCCCGGGCAGACCCTGACCGGCGCCGGGGTCAGTGCCGGCCGGGTCCGCGGCCGGGTCCGCATCGTCCGGCCGCAGACCATCGACGACCTGCAAGCCGGAGAGATCCTGGTCGCCGAGGTCACCGACGTCGGATACACCGCCGCGTTCTCCTACGCGGGCGCGGTCGTCACCGAACTCGGCGGGCCGATGTCACACGCGGCGGTGGTGGCGCGCGAATTCGGCATTCCCTGCGTGGTCGACGTGCACGACGCGACACGGCGGCTGCCGCCCGGTGCGCTGGTCGAGGTCGACGGCACGACAGGGACGATCGTGGTCCTCGAGACGGACCTGCCGAGCGTCACCTCCTGACGTTCGCTAACGTCAGGTAGATGCACGAACACACGGTCCGCGTGACTACCGCCGCCGGCACCGTCGAAGGCTTCACCCGCGACGGCGTTCACCGCTGGCGATCCATCCCGTATGCCAAGCCGCCGGTGGGGCCGCTGCGATTCCGGGCACCCGAGCCGGCCCAGCCCTGGCGGGGTGTGCGTTATTGCCACGGTTTCACCAAATGCTCCCCGCAGGAGCATCGCTACGCCATGCTCGGCGTCGGCAAGTACCAGGCGATGGGGGAGGACTGCCTCACCCTGAACGTCACGGCACCGGAGACGCCACGTTCGGAGCCGTTGCCGGTGATGGTGTTCGTGCACGGCGGCGGATACATCATGGGCAGCTCGGCCACACCGATCTACGACGGTGTCGCGCTGGCCAAGCGGGGCTGCGTCTATGTCTCGGTGAACTACCGGCTGGGCGCGCTCGGCTGCCTCGACCTGTCCTCGTTGTCGACACCGGACGTGACCATCGACAGCAACCTCTATCTCCGCGATTTGATCCTGGCGCTGCGCTGGGTGAAGGACAACGCGGCCGTATTCGGCGGCGACCCCGCCAACGTCACGATCTTCGGCGAGAGCGCCGGGGCCCACGCCGTCGGCGCACTGCTGACCGCGCCCGATGCCGAAGGGCTGTTCGCGCAAGCGATTTCGGAGAGCCCCGCCAGCGGCATGACCCGGTCCACCGACATCGCGGCGGAGTTCGCCAAGCGCTACGCCACCCTGCTGGGCGCCGATGCGAGCAATGCCACCGAGAAATTGATGACGGCAACGCCGGCGGAGCTGGTCGCGGCGCAGAACCGGCTGATCAACGACGGTGTGCGGGAAATGTTGGGCGCGTTCCCGATTGGCCCGGTGTTCGGCGACGACGTGTTGCCGCTGGATCCCATCGGCGCCATGCAGCAGGGCAAAGCGCACCGGGTTCCCCTGATCGTCGGGACCAACGCCGACGAGGGGCGTCTGTTCACCCGCTTCCTGCAGTTGCTTCCGACGAATGAGCCGATGATCGAGGCACTCCTGGCCGAGGTCGAGCCGGCCGCGCGGGATCGCATCACCGAGGCCTACCCGGACTACCCCGAGCGCTCAGCCTGCATCCGACTGGGCGGCGACTTCGCTTTCGGCTCCGCGGCGTGGGGGATGGCCGAAGCCCACGGCCGCTACGCACCGACGTACCTGTACCGGTACGACTACGCGCCACGGGCGTTGCGTTGGTCGGGTCTGGGGGCCACCCACGCGACGGAACTGTTGGCCGTTTTCGGTTTCTACCGCACCAGAGTCGGCGCTTTGCTGACAGCGCCGGTCGATCGACGTTCGGCACTGCGCGTCACTCGCGAAGTGCAAAGGCGCTGGCGGTCATTCAGCCGCACAGGCAACCCCGGCGACGACTGGCCCGCCTACACCGAGGCCGACCGCGCGGTCCTGGTATTCGACCGCAAGTCTCATCTCGAGTACGACCCGCATCCCGAACGGCGGCGGGCCTGGGAAGGCTTTTCGCTAGCGCGATGACGGTGGATGTGATTTCGTGAACGAGTCATGACACTGCACCCCGACAACGTCGTCGAGCGGCCCGCTGACCTCACCGCTGCGTGGCTGACCGCTGCCCTCGGCGCCGGCACCGTCACCGACTTCAGCACCCAACGAATCGGCACCGGCCAGATGAGCGAGTGCTACCGGGTTGAGCTGACGTATGCCGACAACGCGGCGGCCGACCGTCCGAAATCGGTGGTGCTCAAGGTCGCGGCCACCGATCAGATGAGCCGCCAAACCGGGCTGACGCTGGGCCTCTACGAGCGTGAAGTGTGCTTCTATCGCGACATCGCTCCGCGCCTGCACGGGCCCGTTGCGCCTTGCTATCACAATGCTTTCGATGCGGCGTCCGGGATCTTCGACGTGTTGCTCGGTGACGCTGACCCCGCGGTGGTCGGTGACGAGATCCGCGGCGCGACGACCGCGCAGGCGCATACCGCCGTCACCGAACTCGGCCGTCTGCAAGGCCCGTTACTGGGCGACCCCGCGCTGGCCGACGCCGCCTGGCTCAACCGCGATACGCCGGTCAACCAGGGGCTGATCGCCGCGCTGTTCGCCGGCTTCGTCGACCGCTACGGCGAGCAGATCTCCCCGGAACATCGCACGGTGTGTGAGCGGTTGGTCGGTGGGTTCGACGACTACCTGTCGGCCGAGGCAACCGAAGACCGCATCCACGGACTGGTCCACGGTGACTACCGCCTGGACAACATGCTGTTCGGCGCCGAGGGTGCCGATCGCCCACTCACCGTTGTCGATTGGCAGACGGTGACGTGGGGTCCGGCGATGACCGACCTGGCCTACTTCCTCGGTTGCGCGCTGCCGGTGGCGGATCGGCGCGAGCACTATGACGTGCTGCTCGACGGCTACCATCGCGCGCTCGGCCCGGACGCGCCGATCAGCCTCGCCGATGTTCGCGAAGGCGTACGCCGGCAGAGTTTCTTCGGGGTGATGATGGCGATCGTCTCGTCGATGCTGGTGGAGCGCACCGAGCGCGGCGACGCGATGTTCATGACCATGCTGGCGCGGCACTGCGAGCATGTACTGGACACCGACGCACTGGCAATCCTGCCGGAGCCGACCGCGGGCGACTCGATTCGCCCGTCGGCGGACGACGAGTCGGCGCACAGCCCGACCGAGGAGCCACTGTGGAATGAAAGCTGGTACGCCGACTTCGTCGACGCCGCACAGGGACTCGGCGGCTGGCTACGGCTCGGTCTGATCCCGAACCAGCAGACGGCCTGGTTGCATGCCGTGTTCTGCGGTCCGGGCCTGCCCACCGTCGCCGTGGTGGACTTCGAGGTTCCGTCGCCCGCCGATGCATGGCAGGTGCGCACCAAGGCAATCGATTTCACGCACTCGGTCGACAACCCGCTGCACACCTATCGCGTGGCGCTGACCGGACGTGGTCAGTCCTACCTCGACCCGGCGGCGTTACTGCGGGGTGAGCAGGGCGAGCCGGCGGAGGTCACACTCGAGCTCGAATGGGTCACCGACGGGACGCCGTATCAGTACCGGGTCGCAACTCGTTACGAGATCCCCTGCACGGTAACAGGATCGGTGACCGTCGACGGCCGGCGGTATACCCTCGATGCGGTGCCCGGGCAACGGGACCACTCATGGGGAGTGCGGGACTGGTGGAGCATGGACTGGCTCTGGAGTGCGCTGCATCTCGACGACGGCACGCATGTACACGGGGTGGACCTCAAGATTCCGGGTGTTCCGACGATGTGTGTCGGATACGTCCAGGATCGCAGCGGCGCGGTCACCGAATTGGAAACCATCTCTCCGATTCAGACATTCGACGCCGACGGGCTTCCGATCGCCGCGACGCTGGCCGTCAACCCAAGTGGGATCACTGCGACCATCGACGTGCTCGGGCACGGGCCACTACGCCTGGTCTCCAAAGACGGTCGGGTCAGCCAATTTCCGCGGGTCTGGGCGACGGTGAGCACCGCAGATGGCCGGGCCGGTGTGGGCTGGCTGGAATGGAACCGCAATCTGCCCGGTGCCTGACGAAAAGCGTTGTGCAGCAGGCACGCCCATCGTAGTGATGGGCGTGTCCGGTTCCGGCAAGTCGACCGTGGGCGCGGCGCTCGCCGGTCGCCTCGGTGTACCATTCGCCGACGCCGACACCTTTCACCCGGCGGCCAACCTGGCGAAGATGTCAGCCGGTTCGCCGCTCGACGACGACGACCGATATCCATGGTTGGCCGCGGTGGGCCAGTGGCTGGCCGACCACGACGGCTGCGTCATGAGTTGTTCGGCGCTCAGACGCCGATACCGCGACCAATTACGTTCGCACCGAACGAATATCGAATTCCTGCATCTGGCCGGTTCCGCAGAGCTGATCAGTCACCGGCAAGCCGGGCGGGCCGCGCACTTCATGCCGTCGTCGCTAATGTTGTCGCAGTTCGAGGCGCTGGAACCCCTCGAGGATGACGAACGCGGCCTGACCGTCGACGTCGGGCAAAGCGTCGACGCCGTCGTCGACTCGTTCGTGCGGTATCTGTCGGCTAAGACCTGACCACCTGAGTGCCGCCGGCCAACTCGTCGTGCTTGCCCTGCTTGGTGGCACTGCCGCTGATCGTGGCGGCGATCACGACGTAGGCGATGAAAGCCAGCAGCGGACCGAGATAGGGCACCACCGACAACAAGGTGAACGAGTTGCGGATGGCCGACTGGGTGACGTCGGGTCTGGGAGCACCGCCTGGCCCGTGGACGGACAAGCCCAGCAGCCGCTTGCCCGGACTGGCGCCCTGGCTGACTTCGAACAGGACGAAGTACCCGAACATCAGCACACCGGAGAACAAACCGGTGACCAGCCACCAGTAGTCGCCGTCGAGGAGAAGCAGGGACGCCAGGAATACGACGACGTTGACCAGAACGCCGTCGATCAGCCGGGCGAAAAATCGTGCGCCGAGCCCACCGGCCCGGACGCCCGATGCCTGCGAGGGGTAGCTGAAATTGTGGTCGAAATCAGCTGATGTCATGACGGACTCCTAGCGGCGGTGGCCGCCAATGTACCCGGGTCGATCCAGTCCGTCGATCGCGCCGATCAACTCCAGCGGCGCGCTTTTTTCCGTCCACGCTGAGCGAGTTCTTCGCCGCGTTCGCGTGCCACGTCAGCGAACTCGCTGCCGCGTTCGCGTGCGACCTCCGCCAGTTCGCTGCCGCGCTCGCGGGCAACTTCAGCGAGTTCGCTGCCGCGCTCGTAAGCGCGTTCACCGATTTCGGCGCCACGGTCACGGGCGATGTCCGCCCATTCGCTGCTGCGGTCGCGGACAGTCTCGGCGAGTTCCTCGCCGCGTTTACGCGCGCGCTTACGGGCCTTCTTGACCACCGGCTTGCTCTTCTTGGCGGCGGTCTGGGCCCAGTCGGCACCTCGCTCGGCGGCGGTGCTCGCGAGATCGGCGCTGCGATCGGCGGCCGTGCTGGCCAGTTCTTCACCGCGTTTGCGGGCTGCCTCGACCACCGGCGCACTGCGCTCGGCCGCCGCACTGGCTAGTTCCCGTCCGCGCTCGGCGGCCGTGCTGGCCAGTTCTTCACCGCGTTTGCGGGCTGCCTCGACCACCGGCGCACTGCGCTCGGCCGCCGCACTGGCTAGTTCGCGTCCGCGCTCGGCGCCTGCGTGTAGACCGTGCGAGATCCGCTCGGCAAATTCGGAATCGAGCAGCGAGTCGTCGGACCCGGTCAGCGGCAGAGCCGAGGACACCGCCTCGGTCAGCCGGCTGGCGGCGCGCCGCCCACGCCATCCCAGGGACGGCTTGCCGGCGGTGTCGGCCGACGCGATGATCAGACCGCCCAGCAGGCTCAAATCGGTGAGCAGGGCACGGCGTTTCTCGGTCTTGCGTTGCGGGTCACTCTCGGTCCAAAACAGATGTCCGCCAAGGCTGCCCGGGATGACAGTGATTGCGAGCGCCGCGGACGCGATCCGCGGCAGCTTTCCGGTGGCCAGAAGCACTCCGCCGCCGACCTGGACGGCGGCGTTGATCCGCGCAGCCGTTTCGGGGTTCGACGGGACCTTGTCGCCGTACGGCTCCGGAAGGTTGCGCAGCGCCGCGACGGTCGGCTCCGTTGCCTCGAGGGTGATCGATGGGTTGCGCAGCGTCTCGATGCCCTGGCCGATGAAGACTGCGGACAGCAAAGGACGCGCGATTCTACGGATCAACATGGCGGGCTTGTTCCCAGATTCGGCTGACGGCAAACCGCGATATTGAACGGATTTACGACCCCGGTGGCGGCGCGTGGCGTCGCGCCCAGAGCGGCAGTAACACCCAGAATCCGAGTTGCCCGGCGATCGCGAAGGCACCGGCGACGACGCCGGCGCTCACGCCGGCCACCGCACCGAAAATGATCACCGTCACGCCGGTCAGCGCCAAGCCCATCAGCAGCAATCCCGCGTAGGCGAACCGGTGTGCCGCGGAGACCAGGAACTGGGTTCGGTGCCGGCGAAACAGCATGCGATGCATGCCGACCGGTGCCTCCAGCAGCACCGTAGCGCCGACCGAGCAGCCCACCGTCGCCAGATACACCACCCGCATCATGGTGCTCAAGACGTCGAAGCGGGGCTGGAACGGCAGCGTCAACAGGAAGCCGGTGAGCAACTGGACGCCGGTCTGGACGACTCGCAACTCCTGCAGCAGGCTCAGCCAATTGCGGTCCAACCGTTGGGTTTCGGTCTCCGATCGCGCCGTGCTGTCCCAGGCCTGATCGCGTTCAGGGTGGTCGACGACGTCCATGACCGTCGATCATGCCAGCCCCGGGGGTTTCCCTATGGCTTCTGGGCCGGCAGCAGGAGGCGCGCCGATGCCTCCAACGTGTCGGCGATCTCCGAATAGGACGCGTAGCCCATGCCGGCTCGCACCAGCGCCCCCGCGTACAGCAACTCCAGTGATTCGACGAGCTCGGCGTTGTGTCCCGCACCCAGGGCGGTGACCAGACGCTGATGTATCTCGCGCCCGACTCGGAGCCGCAGATGCTCGACCTCGGGGTCGGTGCTGAGCAATGCGTTGGTGACCGCACCGGCCAGCGCCGGCTCGTCAGCGACCAGCAGCGCAATCTGGCGCAGCACGGCGATCACCCGCACCGACGGATCAGGCGAGTCGGTCGGCGAGACGGCACTGGATGCCAGCCGCCGCCAGAACACCTCCGCCACCAAGTGCTCTTTGGATGAGAAATAGGTGTATGCCGTGGCCGCACCCACACCCGCCTCTGCGGCAACCATGCGAATCGTCAAGCCGGAGAAGCCTTCTCGGCTCAACACATCAATTGCGGCGTTACCCAGCCGGTCGACGGTATCGGCCTGCTTGGCGGTCAGGCGCCGTCTGGTCGATTCCCGAGACACCGGGTTGGACACGTGTCCGGACACTACTACACCGGGGTGAACGCGGCAACGCGTGCCGAGACGCTGATTCTGGGCCGCGACAGCACTGCCGCAAGGGTTCGACTACGGCCGAGTCGAGGGAGCGAGAAGTCCGGTCAGACGCACTCGAGTAGGCCGAGGCGGTTGCGGAATTCGGCGGCTCCCGCGACAAGGGGTGAGCCGGCAATTTCCAACCAGGCCTCGCGCATGCCTTGGCCGTAGCTGATGTCGTCGAACAACACCAGGCCGCCCGGCGCCATCAGCGGCTGCAGGATCTTCCACTGATTGATCACGAAGTCATAGGTGTGGATGCCGTCGACGAACGCCAGGTCGATCCGGCCCGGGATGTCGCGGATGTGGTCTTCGAAGGCGCCCCGCGTCAGGGTGAAGCGCTGCGACACCTCGCCGATGGCGCTTTCGGCGATCTGCGCCCAGTCCTCGTTGATCTCGTAGCTGTACAGGTGCCCGAACTGGTTTTCCTCGAGGCCGGCCGCGAAGTACATCCCGGACACCCCGAAGCCCGCGCCGAATTCGACGATCGTCTCCGGCCGCCGCTGCGTCACCAGCCATGCGTACAGGTCGCCCTGGAATGACGGCGAGCTGACATCGCGCGGGCTGAACCTGGCGTCCGGCAGATCGTATTCGGCGGCTATCGGTTGCCGGCCGAGACGCTCGTGGTTGGCCGCCAGAATGGCCTCGATCCGGTCCTTTTGCGGCGCGGGTGGATATCGGCGGCGCAAATTCTCGATCCAGCCACCGCGTGAGACCCATTTAAACGAGCGGGTGAACATCACCGAAGTCTAACGGTGAAAACGACGTATCCGCGATTGCGTTAACCTTCACGCGATGACGCCTTCTCCGAATAGTGCAGCCGCCGACCAGATCACCAGCCGATTGTTCGCGCTGGCCGACCGGGTCACCGGCTTCATGCCCGCCGACGAGGGCCAAGTGCTGTACGACGTGGCGACCCGCTACCTCGACAACGGTGTCGGCGTGGAGATCGGGACCTACTGCGGCAAGTCGACCGTGCTGCTGGGTGCGGCGGCACGCGCGCGCGGCAGTGTGCTTTACACGATCGACCATCACCACGGTTCCGAGGAGCATCAGTCCGGGTGGGAGTACCACGACGCGTCCCTGGTCGACCCCGTCACCGGACTCTTCGACACGTTGCCGTCGCTGCGGCACACGCTCGACGAGGCGTCGCTGGACGACAACGTGGTGGCGGTGGTCGGCAAGTCGAGTGTGGTGGCGCTGGGCTGGCGCTCGCCGCTGCAATTTCTGTTCATCGACGGCGGTCATAGCGAGGAAGCGGCCCGCAAGGATTACGACGGATGGGCCAGATGGGTCGGCGCCGGAGGCGCGCTCGTCATTCACGATGTCTTCCCGGATCCGCGTGACGGCGGGCGACCTCCGTACGAGATCTATTGCCGCGCACTGGAAAGCGGCGCATTCACGGAGCGGTCCGCGACCGGGTCGATGCGGGTGCTCGAGCGCACCGGCGGTGACGCGGGGGAGCCGGTTTAGCGATCCGACTGGCTCGCGGCGCACTCGCAGTCGTAGTCGCTTTCCAGGCCGCGCGGCAGATCGGCGCCACGGAAGATGCCGTTGCCGGCGGTGGTGCGCGACAGCGCGTCGGCGGCGAGAATGACAGCGGCGCCGGTCCAGCTGGTGCGCTCGACCGGCCAGCGCTTTCCGTCGCTGAACACCAGCCCGGTCCAGTACGAACCGTCCTTCTCCCGAAGGTGTTGCATGGCGGCGAATTGCGTCATGGCCGCCTCGCGGTCACCCATCGCGTCGAGCGCCAGCACCAGTTCGCAGGTCTCCGCACCGGTCACCCACGGCCGGTCGTCGACGCACCTGATGCCCAGTCCGTCGACGACGAAATCGCCCCAGCGGTCGGCGATCCGGGCCGATGCCGCGGTGCCGCGCAGTGCCCCACCGAGGATGGGGTAGTACCAATCCATCGAATGGTGCGGCTTCTCGGTGAACGCCGACGGATGCACCGCGATCGCATGGCCCAGGCGGCCCAGGGCGAGCTCCCACTCCGGCTGCGGCGAGTTGACCAGATTCGCCAGTGCCAGCGCACATCGAACGCTGTGGAAGATGCTCGCGCAGCCGGTGAGCAGAGCCTCCGGTAGCGGACCGGAAGGGCTTCGTGCCCAACAGATTTCACCACCCTCGAGCTGCAGGTCCAACACGAAGTCGATGGCCGCGCGAACGGTCGGCCACATGCTGGCCGCAAACGCCGGGTCGCCGGTCACCAGCACGTGATGCCAGACGCCGACCGCCACATAGGCGCAGAAGTTGGTGTCGCTGTTGGCGTCCTCGACCACCCCGGCGCGTAACTGAATCGGCCAGGACCCGTCGGCGCGCTGGCGGCGGCGACACCAGTCGAGGGCACGTCGCGCGGGCTCGATCAAGCCCGCCGCGGTGAGCGCCATCGCGCATTCCACGTGGTCCCACGGATCGGTGTGGCCACCTTCGGACCAGGGAATCTCGCCGGACGGATACTGCAGCGCTGCAATGGATTCCGCCGTCTGACGGCATTGCTCGGGAGTGAGGACGCCGTCGACGCCCGGAATTTCAGACCAGCTCAACGGCAGACACCGGCTTCTCGAAGTACAGCGCGACGCTTTTGCCGATCAGTGGGTTCAGCGTCGACTCGGCCAGCCTGGTTAGCAGTGGCCGTTGCATCATGTCCCACACCAGCACCTTGTGGTAGGCGGCGACGGCGGGATGATCCGACTTATCCACTCCGACAGCACATTTCAGCCACCAGAAGGGGGCGTGCAACGCGTGTGCGTGGTGGGTGTGGGTGAAAGTCATCCCGCGATCGGTGATCTTGCCGCGCAACTCGTTCGCCCGGTAGATCCGGATGTGGCCACCCTCGTTGCTGTGGTAGTCGTCGGAGAGCAACCAGCAGACCTGTTCGGGCAGCCAGCGCGGCACGGTGACGGCCAGCTTGCCACCGACCTTGAGCACCCGGATCAACTCCGCGATGACGGCGTCGTCGGCCGGGATGTGTTCCAGGATCTCCGAGGCGATCACGCAGTCGAAGGTCTGGTCGGGGTAGGGCAGCGACCGTGCATCGCCGACGACGGCTTCCGCCCGGCCTGACGCCGGCACCTCGCCGGCCTCAGCCATGCCGCGGAACATCGTGGCGACATCGCTGATCTCGCCGGCGTCCTGGTCGAATGCCACCACGTCGGCGCCCCGCCGATACGCTCCGAAGCTGTGCCGACCGGCGCCGCAACCGACGTCGATCACCTTGCTTCCCGGCCCGACGCCGAGCCGATCGAAATCGACTGTCAGCACAGCTCGCCCACCGCCGCACCGGGGTCGCGGACGGTTCCGCCGCGGGCGATGGCCTGCTGATAGACGCGCACAGTCTGGGCAGCCACCGATTCCCAGCTGAAGACTTCCACCGCGCGACGCCGACCGGCCGCTCCGAGTCGTTCGAGCTCGTCGGGAGAGCCCAGCAGCTCGCCCAGGACGCGGGTCAGTTCGGCCGCATCACCGGGCGGAACCAGTCTGGCGCAGCCCCCGTCGGCGCCCAGCACTTCGGGCAATGCGCCCGCCCGGCTCGCCACGATGGGTGTACCGCTCGCCATCGCCTCGACGGCGGGAAGCGAAAAACCTTCGTAAAGCGAAGGGATGCAAGCAATTTGGGCGGATGCGAACAGCCCGGCCAATTCGCCGTCGGAAAGGCCGCTGGAGATCCGGACGATGTCCGAGATGCCCAGCTCGGCGATCAGCTTCTCGGTGGGGCCGTTGGGCTCCAGCTTGGCGACCAGTTGCAGCTCCACGTCGTGGTGATGACGCAGCTTCGCGACCGCGTGCAGGAGGTGCCCGACGCCCTTGAGCGGTACGTCGGCACTCGCGATCGCGATGATGCGACCGGGCACTCGCGGTGCGGCCACCGGTGCGAACAGCTCCGTGTCGACACCCAGCGGCACCACGTGCAGCTGTTCGGGACGCACGCCGAAGTCCGTCGAGATATCGGTGGCCGACGACGTCGACACGGTCAGCAGCTCGGGGATGCTGCGAGCCACCCGCTCCTGCATCGCCAGGAAGCCGTACCACCGGCGCAACGTGGGCTTGCGCCACCAGCGTGCGGCGGCCAGATCCACCACCCGGTCGCGGGTGATCGGGTGGTGCACCGTCGCCACGACCGGCAGGCCCTGCGCGGCGATCTTGAGCAGACCGACACCCAGGCTCTGGTTGTCGTGCACGACGTCGAAATCGTCGTGCCGATCGGCCAGCAGTCGCGCGGCCCGCAGGCTGAAGGTGCGTGGCTCGGGAAAGCCGGCGGTCCACACACCGGCCAGTTCGAGCAGGTCGATGCGGTCCCGGATTTCCCGGGGATGCGGGATGCGGAATGGATCCGGCTCGCGGTACATGTCGAGGCTGGGTACCTCCGTGAGCACCACCCGCGGGTCGAGTTCCTCAGGGTAGGGCTGGCCGGAGAACACCTCGACGTGGTGTCCGAGGTCGACCAGGCTCCGGCTGAGGTGCCGTACGTATACGCCCTGGCCACCGCAGTGCGGCTTGCTGCGATACGACAACAGCGCAATCCGCATACTCACGCCCGATCTGGTGTCGAGGTGCCGACAACGGGCACGGGGAAAAGTTCGGGCGACGCGTCAACGGACTTTCTGGACACGTGTCTGGACTATAGTTTGACAAACTACCTGATGCAACGCGCTGCTGGCGGCGCTGATCCAGCCGATCCTACCCAGCTGAATCGTCGCAGTGACACGGGCACCAGACCGGTCGGCGATAACGTGGTGGCATGCGCGCGCTGGTCGTCGTCGACGTTCAGAGAGACTTCTGCGAGGGTGGCTCGGTGGCCGTCACCGGCGGGGCCGGTCTGGCGAGCGCCATCGCCGGTTATCTGGCCGATGGTGCCGATTACCACCACGTGGTGGCGACGCGGGATCTGCACATCGACCCGGGCGACCATTTTTCTGCTCACCCGGATTACATCTCGTCCTGGCCGCCGCACTGCCGCGCCGGCAGTGTCGGCGCCGAATTCCATTCCCCGCTCGACGCCGGCCAGTTCGAGGCGGTGTTCGACAAAGGCGCCTACGACGCCGGCTACAGCGGGTTCAGCGGCCACGACGACGGCGGGACGCCGCTGGCCGATTGGCTGCGCAGCAGAGACGTCCATCAGGTCGACGTGGTGGGCATCGCCGCCGATTACTGCGTGCGACGCACCGCCGAAGACGCGGCGGAGCAGGGCTTCACCACCAGGGTGCTGGCTGACCTGACGGTGGGTGTGGGGCAGGAGTCCACCGCGGCGGCGTTCGACGCCCTGCGCGCCGCGGGCGTCGCGATTGTGCCCGGCCGGTGACCGGCCCGACGGAGTCGGCATTGCTGGCCGCGGTGGAGCAATCGCCGGCGGCGGCCGCCGCACACGACCGCGCCGGCTGGGTGGGCCTGTTCAGTCGTGACGGTCGTGTCGAAGATCCAGTCGGCTCGAGGCCGCACACCGGACCGAACGAGGTCGGCGCGTTCTACGACACCTTCATCGGGCCGCGCGATATCGGGTTCCATCGAGACCTCGACATCGTCCGCGGTACGTCGGTGATCCGCGATCTCGAACTCGAGGTCCGTATGAGCTCGGCCGTCACGATGAGAATCCCCGCATTCCTGCGTTATGACCTGAGCCAGGTCGACGGTGACTGGAAGATCGCGCTGCTGCGCGCCTACTGGGAGTTGCCGGCAATGGTCGTGCAGTTCGCGCGCAACGGCGCATCGGCGCTGCCGGCCGGTATTCAACTGGCCCGTGGCCTGATGCGCAATCAGCGCCTTCGCGGCGCGATCGGTTTCGGCGAAGGTTTCCGGCGCGTGGGTTCGCGGCAGAAAACGCTGGTCGACACGTTCGTCAACGCAGTGGGACGAGGTGACAGCTTCGCCGCCCTGCAGTCATTGTTGTCCGGTGCGACAATCACTTTCGGCGACGACGAGGCTGCCGACGTGGCCGCGCTCATCGACCGATGTCCGGGAGCGACGGCGACGAAAGTGATCGCCTCCGGCACGACCGTCGTCGCGTCAGTCGGGGCAGGGCACTGGCGCGGTGTCCTGTTCGCCGATGTGGCCAGGCGTGGCACCGGAATTCGGCAGGTGCGCTATTTCCCGCAGTGACACCCCCTGCGGGCGCCGCCTGCGCCAGCGCCACCTGTGAACCAGGCATCCATCACTGCGAGCCGGAGAGACACCACGAACACCACCCTTGGTCGCGGTAGACCTTTCGATCGGCGGACCCTGCTGCGCGGTGCCGGCGCGATCGGCGCGGCGTCGCTGGCGGCGATTCCGACCGCCTGCAGTCCGGACGATGACGCGTTGACCTTTTTCTTCGCGGCCAATCCCGAGGAGGCGGACGCCAGGCTGCGTGTTGTCGACGCCTTCCAGCGCAGTCACCCCGACATCAAAGTGCGGACGTTGCTGTCCGGTCCGGATGCGTTGCAGCACGTGTCGATCTACTGTGCCGGCGGAAAGTGTCCCGATGTGCTGATGGCGTGGGAGTTCACCTACTCCGGATTGGCCGAGCGGGGCGTACTGCTCGACCTCAACACGATGCTGGCGCGCGACAAGATGTTCGCCACCGAACTCAAAGCCGACAGCGTGCCATCGCTGTATGAGACGTTCACCTACAACGGGGGGCAGTACGCATTCCCGGAGCAGTGGTCGGGAAATTTCCTCTACTACAACAAAACCCTGTTTGCGCAGGCCGGTGTGCGCCCACCGCCCGGCCGGTGGGACGAGCCGTGGAGCTTTGGTGAGTTTCTCGACGCGGCCAAGGCTCTCACCAGGCGGGACCACTCCGGCCGAGGCACGCAGTGGGGGTTCGTCGACACCTGGGCTCCGTACTACACGGCCCTGATCTTCGGTATGAACAACGGTGTCCCGTGGTCGAATCCGCGGATCAACCCGACGCACCTCAATTTCGACGAGTCCGCGTTCATCGAGGGCATTCAGTTCTACGCCGATCTGGCCAACCGCCACCGGGTCGCACCGACCGCGTCGGAAGCGCAGTCGATGGCCACCACGGACCTGTTCACCTCAGGGCACGCGGCGATGGCATTCGGTGGGCATTGGCGATACCAGACCCTCGACCGGGCCAAGGGCCTGGATTTCGACATCGGCGTGTTGCCGATCGGGCCGAAAGGCCGTGCTGCTCATACCAACATCGGGACCACCGGGCTCGCGATCGCCTCGAGCAGCTCACGGAAGGAGCAGGCTTGGAAGTTCGTCAAGTTCGCCACCGGGCCGGTCGGTCAAGCGGTGATCGCCGACTCGGGCTTGTTCGTTCCGGTGCTCAAATCGGCGATTCACTCTGCTGGTTTCGCGAAGGCGCACAAGCGGATCGGTAATATCAGCGTGCTGACCGGTGGGCCGGGTCATGCCGCGGGTCTCCCGGTAACCCCCGCATGGCCGAAGATCGCCGCGCTGTTGGACCGAAACGTCAGCCCCGTTCTGCGCGGTGCGCGCCCCGCGACGACATTGTCCGACGGGCTGTCCCGCCACATCGACGAGGTGCTCCGAACGCCATGAGCCAGCTCGACACAGCCGCCGCCCCGCCCGTGCCAGAACGCCGGCCATCGGCCCGACGCGCCCGGGCCGGGCGTTTGTTCGTCGCGCCGAACCTGGCTGCGGTCGCGGTGTTCATGGTGTTCCCGCTCGGATTCTCGCTCTACATGAGCCTGCACAACTGGGACATGTTCACCCCGGCAAAATTCGTCGGATCAGCCAACTACCGAAGCCTTTTCACCGAGGACCCGCTGTTCAGCATCGCGATGCGCAACACCGTGGTGTACGTCGTGGGCACGGTCGTTCCGACGGTACTGATCAGCCTCGCGGTGGCCGGCGTGCTCAACCGAAAAATCAAGGGCATAGCCATCTTTCGGACCATCATCTTTCTGCCTCTGGCGGTGTCGTCGGTGGTGATCGCCGTCGTCTGGCAGTTCGTCTTCAACACCAACAACGGTCTACTGAACATCATCCTCGGCTGGGTCGGCATCAGCCCCATCCCGTGGTTGGTGGATCCGAAGTGGGCCATGACGTCGCTGTGCATCGTGAGCGTCTGGCGCAGTGTGCCTTTCGCGACCGTCATCTTGCTGGCCGCCATGCAAGGCGTGCCGGAGAACCTCTACGAGGCGGCCCGGCTCGACGGCGCGGGGGAGTTCCGCCAGTTCGTGTCGATCACCGTGCCGTTGATCCGGGCAGCGGTGTCGTTCGTCGTCGTCATCTCCGTCATCCACGCGTTTCAGGCCTTCGATCTGGTCTACGTCCTCACCGGGCGCTACGGGGGGCCGGAGACGGCAACGTATGTCCTCGGCATCATGCTGTTCCAGCACGCTTTCGCGTTCCTGGAATTCGGATACGCCTCCGCTCTGGCGTGGGTGATGTTCGCCATCCTGCTGGTGCTGACCGTGGTGCAGCTGCGGCTGGGACGTCGTCGCGCGGCCCAGGAGGAGAAGTCATGGGCGTAGCCGGACGGGCAATCAGACCCGGTGTTCTACGCGCTGTCGCGGTGTACACCGCGTTGACCGTGATCGCCACCTGCGCGCTATTCCCGATCCTGTGGGCGGTGTCCGGTTCGTTGAAGCGAAGCGGTGAGATAGCCACGCCGACACTGTTTCCCGCAGATCCGCAGTGGTCGAACTATCGTGAGGTCTTCGCCGTCATGCCGTTCTGGCGGATGTTCTTCAACTCGGTGCTGTATGCCGGCTGTATCAGCGCGGGGCAGGTCTTCTTCTGCTCGCTGGCCGGGTATGCGTTCGCGCGGTTGCGATTTCGGGGACGCGACACCTTGTTCGTCCTCTACCTGGGCACCTTGATGGTTCCGCTGACGGTCACAGTGATTCCGCAGTTCATCTTGATGCGTATCGCGGGATTGACCGACACACCGTGGGCGATGATCGTGCCGGGCCTGTTCGGCAGTGCGTTCGGCACGTATTTGATGCGGCAGTTCTTCCGTACCCTGCCCGACGAACTCGAAGAGGCGGCGATCCTTGACGGCTGTACACCGTGGCAGATCTATTGGCGGATACTGCTCCCGCACGCCAAGCCCGCGGTGATGGTGCTGGCGGTGCTCACCTGGGTCAATGTCTGGAACGATTTTCTGTGGCCGCTACTGATGATCCAGCGCAGCAGTATCGCGACGCTCACGCTGGGCCTGGTCCGGATGCAGGGTGAATACGTGTCGCGATGGCCGGTGCTGATGGCCGCGTCCATCCTGATTCTGCTGCCCCTGCTGCTGGTGTATGCAATTGCCCAGCGCGCCTTCATTCGCGGTATCGCCGTGACCGGGCTGGGCGGATAACGCATGGCCCCGGTGACATTCGAGCAGGCGACGCGACGGTTCGCCGGTACCGACCGGCCCGCTGTCGACCGACTGGACCTCAGCGTTGGTGATGGCGAGTTCGTCGTGCTGGTCGGACCTTCCGGGTGCGGCAAGACCACGTCGTTGCGGATGATCGCGGGGCTGGAAGCGGTGGACACCGGGCGGATCCTGATCGGCGACCATGACGTCACCGATGACGATCCAAAGGACCGTGACGTCGCGATGGTCTTTCAGAACTACGCGTTGTACCCGCATATGACGGTCGCGCAGAACATGGGTTTCGCGCTGAAGATCGCCGGTGTGCCCAAGCGCGAGATCCGGCAGCGGGTGGTGACCGCGGCTCGACTACTCGACCTCGAGCCGTACCTGGATCGGAAGCCGAAAGAGCTTTCCGGAGGCCAGCGTCAGCGGGTGGCAATGGGTCGCGCGATCGTCCGTCGGCCCCAGGTCTTCCTGATGGACGAGCCGCTGTCCAACCTGGACGCGAAATTGCGGGTGCAGACCCGCAATCAGATCGCCGGACTGCAGCGCAGGCTCGGCGTCACCACTGTCTATGTCACGCACGACCAGGTCGAGGCGATGACGATGGGCGATCGCGTCGCGGTATTGCGTGACGGCGTCCTGCAACAATGCGCAGCACCTCGCGAGCTGTACCGGAACCCGGCCAACGTGTTCGTCGCGGAGTTCATCGGATCACCGGCGATGAATCTTCTGACCGTTCCGGTAGCCGATCACCGTATCGCGCTGGGACCATGGTCTACCCCGGTGCCGCGCGGAATCGACAGTGCGACAGGTGAACTCGTGATCGGAATTCGACCGGAGCATCTGCGGATCGGTGCGACCGGGGTTGAGATGGAGGTAGACCTCGTCGAGGAACTCGGCGCCGATGCCTATTTGTACGGTCGAATCTCCGGTGACGACAACGTATTTGATCATCAGATCGTCGCCCGGACCGACGGTCAGGACCCGCCGCAGCGGGGCGCCCGGATTCGTCTGGAACCGCAGCCGGGGCACGTTCACTTCTTCGGCCTCGACGGTCGCCGGCTGTCGTGACGCCGGCGACCGTGACGGCGCTCTAGGCGGGAATCAGGGTCCCGATTCGGTCCAAGATGGTGGGCACGCCGGCGCCGGTGTCGCCACGCTGGCACACCCGGGCCGCGTAGATCACGTTGTTCTTGACCCGTGCGCCGTGTGAGCATCCCCAGCCGTCGGCGTTGTTGTTCGTCAACTCGGTGTTGTGCCAGTTCGCGCTGGCGGGATCGCCGTTCTGGACCTGGAATTGCCATGTGGTGGCGGCATTGTCGGTAGGCCGGTGCACTGTCACGTTGTTGCACTGGTCCACGGACTTGAACGCGTTCTGGAACGCCGCCGTCGCGGTCGCAGCGTCTGCGTAGGTGGCTATCTCCTGCTCCACGACGTGCGTGAAGTTGTCTTTGCTCTCCTGCTGGCGCAGTGCGCGGAAAGTGGTGAAGTCGTTGCCGACCGCCGTCGTGTTGAGCCCGAACAGTGCGGCACACCTCGATTGGTTGCCCAGGGCATACGGTTGTAACGGGGTCTTGAACTTCTGCTCGTAATTCAGTGTCGCACTGAGGATTCCACCGGTCTCGTCGAGAGGTAGCAGCAGTGCGTCCACCTTGCCGGGCACGACAATCGCCGGCGGGGCAGGGGTGGCCGGAGCCGGTGTGGACGACGGCGCCGCTGCCGGTGCGGTGGGGTCACCCGCTGCCGCCTGCTGCGAGGTGGCTGTCGGCGCCGGCTTGTTGACCGTCGGATCGATGGTGTCTTCGTCGTGCTTGGGGTGGCAGCCCACGGCGGTCAGCACAATGAGGCCCGCACACGCGGAGGCAAGTTTGACCCGCTTCATTGAATTCGCCCTTTCGTTTCGTTCACGCTCTGCGTTCGGGGGTTGACTACGTCGCATCTCAAGACGGGAGTCCGCCCACTATTTGGTCCATCATTTGGCTGACCGCCGGCCCCGCATTGCCCATTTGGCAGACCTGGGCCCGCAGGATCGAGTTCTCGGCAGCATGCAGATCGACGTAGCAGTTCCACCCGACCGGATCGCCTTGGTACAACTGGCCTTGATGCCATTTCGCGTCGTCGCCGGAGACCTTCGGCGGGAAGAGCTGCCACGACGGCTTACTGGGACTGTCCGTGACAACCACGACCGAATTGCAACCGGCGGCTTGTTCGATCCCTTTGCTGAATACGCTCCGCGCGGTTTGGGCGTCCGGAAAAGTCGCCACGGATTGGAGCACGATGTAGTCCGGGGACTCCTTGTCGTCCTCGAACATGGTGATACGGAACAGATTCAGATCCGAACCGTAGAATTTGGTGCCTTGGGTGATGAGTGGGGCGCACTCTTGGTGTTGGTCGAGCTGGACTTCTTTGGAAGGGCGCTTGCCCTTGAGTTGGATCGGCAGATTGGTACCCAGAATGTCGCCCGCGGTGTCGGCCGACAGCAATACCGAGTCGATGTTGGATCCGGTCACTTGGGCGGCTGACGAATCAGCTACTGCTGCCGGTGTCGCACCTATCAGCACGGTGAGCGCGGCACAGCCGAGTGTGAAAAGTTCGCGTTTCATCGAGATACTTACCTCCTTTGATCTCAAACCCTAACGTCCGCGCGCGCCGACCTGACGCACTAATTCCGAGGCGCTGCGCCACGGAGCCTAGCGACCGTTTACGCAGCTCGCGGGCACACCGAGCGAAACCTTCGCCTAATCAACAACTCTGAGACACCCGCCGCGCGGCGGTGGTCTCACGGCTATGGACTATTTGGGGATCGAGCCGGCAATCTCGTCGGCAACCTGCCGGGCGACGTCCGCCGGGTTGCCGTATTGGCAGACTTTGGCGGCCAGCAACACGTTGCTCTGCGCGCGGAAATCGACGGCGCAGCGCCACGTGTCAGGTTGGCCCTTGTTCAACTCGATGACCGCCCACTGCGCACTGTTGCCGTTGATGGACGGGTTGGGCAGTTGCCACTGCTTGTCGGGTTGGGGGGTGGGGACCCGAGCGCCATCGCAACCGACCAGACCCTTCAGCGCGTTCTGGAAAGCCGCTGATGCCGCGCCGGCCCCCACATAGGTGGCGACCTTCTGGTCGACGATGTGCTGGAAACTGTCCTTGGACTCTCGGGAGTCGGTCTCGCGAAATGCGGTGTAGTCGACGTTGGCTCCGAACGACGACGTATCGAGGCCCACGAGGGGACTGCAATGCGACTTGTCTCCGTAGTCCAGCGGGTCCGGCGGGTAATAGAATGTGCCCGTCTCGCCCAAATTCGCACCGAGGATCTTGCTGACCTGCGGAACGCCCACGATGACGGACTTGATTTTATCCGGACCGAGAAAGTCCGACGGCGCCTTGGGAGCCGGCTTGTCCGGGGGTGGGATTCGAGCGCTGATTTGATCTACGGCCGCCGCAGCCGCTGGGCTGCCATTCGCCCATGCGCACAAAAACGCTTCGATGATGACATTGTTCTTGACCCGCGCCTGGTGGTCACAGCGCCACCCGTAATTCTGTTGCTGGTCGGTCTGCTGGAGTTCACCGAACGTCACCACGTCGCCGTCGAATGAGCCGGCAGCCATCAGCTTCCACACGGTGGGTTTGGACTTGTGCGAGATCGTTGTTCCGTTGCATTTGCCCAGCGACTTGTAGGCATTGTGAAACAATTCGCTGGCTTTGGCCGCGGTCTCGAATGTGGCGACGTGCTGGGTGAACGATCCGATCAGGCTGTCGCCCTTGATGCCTTCGCTGCGTGCTCCGCGGTACGCGGTGAACTCGCCCTCTCCGAGAGCATCCTTGGTGATCCCCATGACCAGGGCGCAGTCCGGTTTGTCGTAGTCGCTCGACGCCATCCCCGGCGACGCGAATTCCGTTCGCTTGTCGAGCGGCAGCCCGGCTAATTCCACCACGTCTTCGGTGGACAACTGCAGGTTCTTGATGCTGTTGGCGGACAACGGCTTTGGAGGAGGTGCCGGACTCTCGGGTGCGGCGTCCGGGGAGTGCTCCCCAGTGACCTTCTTCGCCTGCACCGGAACGCCGGCCGTCGTGTGAGTGCCACAAGCCGCGAGCCCCAGCACGATTGCCGCAGCACTGGTCACCGCCAGGAAGCGACGCCGTCGTTCAAGCAACATCGGTGCGGTCCTCTCGTCGTACCAAGCGGGGAGCAGGCTGATGTTAGCCTGCTGAACAAATTTGTGGGATTCATATGACGTTGCTCGCGGTAGCGTAAACGGCAGGGCGTGAGCAAAATTCACCGAATCCGCGCTGAGGCGGTTTGGATGTGAAGTACTTTTGCCGATGGCCGGCACGCATGCCCGATCATTAGTCGAGGGAGTAGCGGTGATTCGACTGTCGCGCTCAGCCGGCGCCCCGGTGAATCTCGTCAATCGCTTTGCCGGCCGCGTGGGCCCGCGTCTAACGGCACTGTCGGTCGTGGTGTACCTGGTCTTGGCCATCGGAGCCGGGCCGGTCACAGCCACCTACCCGAGAGTGATCTCGGGACCGATGACATGGCTGCTGAGTGCCTCCAGCGACTTGGGCCCGGCGCACCAGCAGCGCATCACGCTGGCCGCGTCACTCCAGCACGCGGCGCGCCCCGACACATTGATCGGCTGGACGCAGCACCATCACCTGGACGTGCGGTGGCAGCCGGGCGCCAGCTGGGCCTACATCGAGGGTCGGCCGGCCGACCTCGGGACCGCGTTCGACGTGGCGGTCCATGACTACCGCAGCCGCAGCGGCCAGGTCTTCTACGCGGCGGCGCAGGAGCCGTCGATTCCCGCCGCGCTGACCGGCGAGGTCAGCGAACTGGGCAGCATCCTGGGTTACCAGCTGATGCACCGTGCGCAACCGCCGCACATCCCCACCGATGTTCCGCGCGGCGGGCTGCGGCCGCCGGCGTTGCTGCGCACGTACAACGCCGAGCCGCTGGCCCGCTCCGGGTTCACCGGCACGGGGCAAACCATCGTCTTCTTCGAGATCGACGGCTTCAAGCAGGCCGATCTGGATCAATGGGCCGACAAGCTGGGCTCGCCGCGATTCACGCCGGTGCTCATCGGTGGACAACCGGGCAAGGTTCTCGGTGAAACCGAGATGGACCTCGAGGTCGTCCATGCCATTGCGCCCGACGCCAAGCTGGTGGTCGTCAACGCGTTGGCATTCGGTGGTTCGACCAGTTACGCGCAGGCGGGCCAGATGTATCAGCTTGCCGACCGGCAGTTCCCCGGCGCGGTATGGAGTACCTCGCTCGGCATCGGGTGTGACCGGATGGCCACCGCCGCCGACCTTGCGCCGGTTCAGGCCGCGGTTCAGATCGCGGAGTCGCACGGCACATCGGCGTTCATGTCCAGCGGTGACTCCGGCGGCCTGGAATGTGCTGATTTCAACGGTGATTGGTCGACACCGCCGGGGGAGAACGATCAGGGGGTCAACGCCGTCGGGTCGGTTCCGGCGATGACCGATGTCGGGGGAACCACACTGAGCACCGACGCCGCGGGCGCCTGGGTATCCGAAGCCAGTTGGTTCGACTCGCCGATGTCGCAAGGCACCGGCGGGGGAGTATCGCGCTTGTTCCCCCGGCCCTCGTGGCAGAAGAGCGTCTCCTCGGCGTGGGACTCCACCCACCGATTGACCCCCGACGTCGCCGCCGACGCCGACCCCTACAGCGGTGTCAGCATCCTGGTCGACGGCCGCTGGATGGCCGGTGGAGGAACGTCGCAATCGGCGCCGATCTGGGCGGCCTTGACCGCGCTGATCAACCAATTTCTGCAGGCCAACGGCGGTCAGGCGGTGGGTGACATCAACCCGCTGCTCTACCGTGTGGCCGCGGGCGCCGCGCGCCCGGCCTTCCATGACGTCGTGATCGGCGGAAACGCCGTCCACATCGCGGTCCCGGGCTACGACCTGGTCACCGGGCTAGGCACCCCCGACACCGACAACTTGGCGCACGACATTCTCGACATTCAGAAGGGTGCGCCCCAATGACGACGAGTAATGTTGCTGCCCTACAGCATTCAGAAATTGTGCGATGCAGGGTGTGTCAGAGCGACGTTCCCGACGGTGCGTTCTGCGGTTACTGCGGCGCCCACCTCTACCAGCAGCCCGGCAATGGTTCCGACCGTTTGCGTCCCGATGCGTACGCGGCCGAACCCAACGAACAACTGGTCCGGCTGTCGTTGATCAGCACGCTTTTTCCGCACCTTCTGCCGCGATCACGGACGGCATTCCGGATAGCGTTGAGCCTGCTGATCGCGGCGTTGATCGTGGTCGCGCTCCTGCGTTGGCAAGCCGCGCTGGTCGCGATCAGCGTCTTCGGTGTTCCGGTGCTTTTCATCGCCTATCTCCGACAAACCGGTGTCCGCGGCGACCTCGGAATACGAACCACCGCAATGACATCGGTGACCGGGCTGGGGCTCGGAGCGGGCTGGGCATATCTGACAGGCCGGCTCTTGGCCGATTCGTACCTCAACGTGCTGGGGCCCGGTCACAGTGGTGTGCGGCTGCTCGCGCAGGGCTTGAGCATCCCGGTGCTCGGGGCGATCTTGATGGTCGTTCCGGTGGTTCTCGCGCGCTTCCTGCAACCCGCGAGTCGAGAGTCTCTCGACGGCTACGCAATTGGGGCGCGGGCGGCCTTGTTCTTCACGGCGGCCGCCGTCGCCGTTCGCGCCGCCCCCCAGCTCTCCAACGGGCTCGTGGCGCGCCACAAACCTGTCGCGGTCCTGCTCATGCAGGCCGGGGTCCAAGGGGTCGCAATGCCCTTGACCGCAGCGGCCGTCGGGGGTCTGATCGGCGTTGCACTGTGGTTCAGCCGGCGCGGTCAGCCGCAGTCCGGGCCGCAGCGACCGGCGGTCCTCGCCGCGTCGGCCGTCGGCGCCGTCGTCTATGCGGTCCTCGGGGTCGTCGACGTCGCGAATCTGGCGCCCACGGTCCAGCTTGGACTGCACCTGATCGTCGCGGCTATTGCGTTGGTGTTGCTCAGAATTGGCCTGCATGCTGCGCTGCTGCATGAGCAGCCCGACGCGGCGCACGGCCAGGCCGCGTTGTGTTTCCACTGTCGCCACGCGGTGCCAGACATGCCCTTCTGCCCGAATTGCGGCGCCGCGACGCGTGCCGCGAGCCGGGCCGCGCGCAGTGCCCGCGGTGCGGCGCTCGACGCGTCCGCCGGACGGCCGGCGGGCGGGCTTTATCCCGGTTACGGCGTGCCGCCCGGTGCCTACAGCGCACCCGCGCCGCGGGTGACGTCACCGGTGGGGTTGACCGCTGTGGTGGCCGCGACGCTGGCCGTAGCAGTCGCCGCCGTCTCGGCCATTTCCGTGACGGTGACTCCGGCCGCAGCGCACTACGCCTGTCCACCGGATTGCGGAAGGCCGCCGATCGGCCTACCGGTCGGAGCTGATCCGGACCAGGGCCCGGCACCGGAGCCACCGGCCCTGACGCCGCCGAGCCAACGGCCGGTGGCAGTGCAGACCTACCCTCGATTCACTTCCAAAGACGGCGCGTTCTCAGTGGCCTACCTTCCAGGTGCCGACGTGACGAAAAGCGATGACGGCATCACGTTGACCTTCGGCCGGTTGGACGGCGAGATCCGGCTGTTCGGAACGCCGGCGAACAATCGCACGCCGCGTCAGATCGTCGAGCAGTACATCCAGAAGAATTACCGAACCGCGCAGACGGCCTACCAGATTCCCAACGCAATGGTCGGTTACGAGCCGGGCTACGGTGAGGTGGATGACTTTTCGCTGGAGAACCCAAACGCGGTATCCAACCGCGGTCGACTTCTCGTCATGACCGCAGTCAAGAACGGATTGGCTCTCGTCGCAGTCGCCGAGGGTCCGATGGTCCGGTTCACGCCGCGCACCTCGGCGCACCCGTCGGCGGTCAACATGATGATCGCGCAACTGCTGGGCAATTCGGTCAACAGTTTCACCTGGAACAAGCCGGCCGCCCAGTGAGCCGCTACCTCCGACGGGTTGCCGCATTCGCTGCAGTGGTTCTCGCCTGCGTTGCCGCACCGGGATGTGCGCGCTCCGTCGACGGCACGCCGGTGAGCCCGTCCGATGCCGCCACCGCGTTTCCACCGTCGTTGCCGACGCAGAAAAGCCCCCCGCCACCGCGATCCACCTACTACGACATCACCCGGCTGAGCCAGCTGGAAGGCCAGTTTCCACCGGGATTCGACCGCGTGCAGAACACGACGATAGCCACCCTGGGGCCTGACGCCGACAAGTTCTTCGCCGTCGGGGTCGGCGACATCGTGAAGATCGACCCGCCCTTGTGCCGGTCGGTCCTCCAACCGGTGAGACCGCCGCAGGATGCTCAGTACACGATGATCGGCGGGCTCGGGCAGGGGGCGATCCTTGTCGGTGCCGTGAGTTCTCCCAAGTCGCTGGGCAAAGCCGTCGTCCCGAAGGGATGTGAGCAGGTCGCCGTCACCCAGCGGGTGCAGGGACGGCTGGTGGTTTCCAACGTCACCCGGCAACCTGGGCCTCCGATCGACGGCGTCGTCACCACCGAGTCGATCGCTACGACCGCAGAAGGCACCGCAAAGTCCTTCGTCTTCTCGGCCTTCCTCAGCGAGACCGTGGCCGTCACCGCTGAGGGTATTCTTCCCGGAAATCCCGACGCGGAAGATCTACTGAGCGGCATGCTGGTCAAGGCCGTGAACATCATCCGAGCGGCCTAACGGAATGACGGTGGATTGGTCGTGACGCCCGCGCACTTCACGCTGGTCGAGGGTGGCGGGTACGAGCCGACGCCGTTCGCGGGAAGTCATTGGGGTGACGACCACCTGAGCGGACCCGCCGTCGTGGGGTTGGCGGCACATGTGCTCGAAAGTCATTGTGGATCAGATGCTTCATGCCCAGCCGACTGACCGTGGATTTGTTCCGGGCAGCTCGAGGTATCGCGACCGCAGTCAACGTCCGGGTGGTGCGGGACGGCAGACGAGTACGCAGCGCGGAGTGCGAGGTCGTCCAGGACGGCCGGCTGGTCGCCCGCGCCGGCCTGCTGCAATACCGGCGGTCGCAGGCGCCGCCGGGACGACTGTGGAGCGTGCCGACGGTGCTTCCGTTTCCGCCGGACATCGAAGACGGCGCGCAAACGGCGCTGCACAGCGACACCGCCGATTGGAGTCGGTCGCCGGGTGAACATCAGAACGATTCGCGAAAGCGCTTCTACAACAGCGCCATTGACGTCGTGGCGGGACAACCCAACTCGCAGTTCACTCGCGCCGTGATGGTTGCGGAGGCGACGAGCCTGGTGACGAATCTGGGGACCCGCGGGGTGGGCTACATCAACGGCGATTTGACCGTGGGATTGGCGAGGCTGCCGGTCGGGGAATGGATCGGCGTGCAGGCCGATTCACACTGGGCGGCAGACGGCGTGGCGGTCGGCACGGCGACGCTGTACGACACAACCGGTGCGTTCGGGTCCGGCATGACGACCGCCGTCGCCAATCCCGACGCCCAGATCGACTTCGCCAATGACCCGTTCCCCTTGAAGATTCCCTAGAGCGCTCAGTCGCAGGAGGTTGCCGTGACCGGTCAGCGGACAATTTTCAACCATGTCGGGCTGTGCGTATCCGACACCGCACGCTCGCGCCGCTTCTACGAGGGTCTGCTGGATTTCACCTTCTGGTGGGAACTCGCGCCGCCCGACGAGGGTACCGGTCAACTGCTGCAACTGAATCCGCCGATCGGATTGCATGCCACATATCTCGTTCGCGACGGTCTGGTGCTCGAACTGCTGGCGTACTCCCACCGGAACCTGCGGGCCGGATCGCATCGAGTGCTGGATCAAGTCGGCCTCACTCATCTGTCGCTGTCGGTGTCAGACCTCGGCGCGGTCTTGGCGAACGTCGATGAATACGGCGGATCCGTTGTGGCCGACAGTATCTCCGACCAGTCGGCCATGATCCGCGACCCGGACGGTCAACTGCTCGAATTGCTGTCGGACTCCTGGCTTGCCGTGCTGCCCCCACGTCCGAAGTAGCCGCAACGGGTGCGCGAGGCACGGTCGACCGATCCCGGTCAGCCGCGCTGTGACAACTCCAGGGCGGCGGCAACGATCGGCCGCGCCCACTGCGGGGTCGACGAAAGGTCCTGCGGCGCAACAACTTGGCCGCCGCGCAAGTGCAGCACCAGGATCGGGGTCGGTGCCTGCCCCGCGGCGGGATCCGCGGTCGCTGAGTTGTCGTAGATCCGCAGTTCGGTCAGCACCGGCAGCAGCCTGATCAGATTGATCCGGCTGTGCCGGTAGCGGCGTCGGATCGCGGCCTCGGGGATGTCGTGGCCGCCGCCGCGGACGCGCTGGAGGACCCGCTGGATATGGGCCTCCGGGGTGTCCAGACCGACGAAGACGAGCCGGACTTCGATGCCGCGCCCTGCAGCCTCGGCGAGCAGTGCCGGCATCGTGTTGCCGCCCAGGGTGGTCTCGAAGGTGAAGTCGAGCCCGTCGTCGATAGCGCGTTGCAGCAGCGCGCGGCCCTGTTCCCAAGCCGCTGCGTTGGCTTCGGTCTGGCTCAGCTCCGGGCGGGTCTCGAGGATCGCCCGGGCAGCCTCGTCGGGGTTGTAGTACTCACCGCCCTTGTCGCGGATCGTGGCGCCGACGACGCTGCTCTTGCCGGCGCCATTGACGCCGGCCAACACGTAGATCTGCGATGGCGCTCGGGGAGGGCCGGGCACGGGCTGCGCTGATCTGCCGCGGCTACGCGGTACGCGCCGCCTTTACCGCCGCGGCACCCATTTCCTCCGGCGAGGCGTCGAACGCCGCCGCGACCCCCGCCTTGGCCTTCGGCGTCTGCATGGTGGCGAGCAGGTCGTCAAAGCGCCCGCTCAGCTCGTCGAGCGCGGGAGCGGCCGACGCAGTCAAGGCCTCGAACTCGGCGTAGGACAGCAGCACTGCTCGCGGGGTGTCGTGCTTGGTGATCACCACTGCACCGTCGACCGCGGCCTGCTCGAAGACGCTGCCGAACTCGTTTCTCAGGCGACTCGCCGACACTGTCGGGACGTCGACCAGCTTGCCGTCACGGTTGCGGAACGAAACGGTCATAGCGCCCTCCTAGCCGATGAGTATGTCCGTCAGCTTAGACCTTTTGTTCAATTTGTGTGTTTTGTACATTTCAGGCGGCACCGGCGTTGGTCCGCGACAGGCTTGCGTTTTTGCGATCATCGCCGCCGGCTCGCGCCCGTACTGCTTTTGACGCTGCTGGCCTCCGGATGGACGTCCATCCAGCAGGATGCGTGCTGGTTATTCTGATGCCCACGCCCGTCTCGATTGATATCGCAAGGAGTCTCGATGCCGAGAACCCAATGGTCTGCTCGTCTGTCCCAACGGCTGTTAGAGACTCGTCGCTCGACGGTATTCGTTTTCGGCGCCTTGACAACGCTCATCAGCGTCTTGACCTTGGGATGTTCGGCATCCGGTCCATCCGGTGGAACTCCAGGCGCCAACAAGCCCGCCGAATCGAACGCCCCGCAGGGGACTAACGTAAACAGCTTCAGCGGACCAATCGTTTCGCACTGCGCAGTACATTCCAAATCCACTTCCATCGGCAAATTGAATGTCGACACAGGCGAACTCGTCGATATCGCAACGTTTCCCATCGCCTGCTCGTCAGGCGGCAGCCAACTGCGCAAGCTCGAGTTCAGCCAGGATTACCGCAAGGCGGCACTGCCCACCGAGGCGTTCGAAAGACACGCAAAGTATTACGACTCCGGCAGCAAGAGCGTCGTCGACGTCACCAACATAATCGCGCCGCCATCCCGGGGCGACTTTGGCGATCAGCAACAGCCCGACCATCGCAACGCACAGTTCGACGATCAAGGTTTGTTCGTCTTTTACGACGCCAGAGCAGATGAGTTCGACTTCTTCGACACCGCTGCAAAGAAAGTCGTTCGCACCAGTAAGAGCTACATTCCTCGATTCGTTGAGTCGATCGCGGACGACCCGCGCAACGTCCCCCCTGAAGGTCGACAGCCCAACGGGGAACACTATCGACTCTGCCAACCATGGTTGTGGGTTATCGACAACACGCGGTATCTCCGGGCGGTTAGCGAAAACAGCAACCACTACCTCGTGATCGATGCCAAACCAGGCCCCGGCACCACGCCGCTGCAGTGCAATTCGTCCGCAGGCCAGCGGATCACACCGCCGAGCACCGAGATTTCGGATGCGGCAGCTGACCCCACTGGGTCGACCGTTTTATTCATGGTTTTCAGCAAAACCAATATGAAGGCGTGGAATCTCTATCAAGCGAACCTGAGTGACCCCGCACAACCGAAGCAGATCAAGATTCCGGGCGGCATCCTGGAACACGCAAGATATGACGGTGGTCAGAGCGTCTCGATGATTGACTGGAAGTGAGCCCCGCTACGGGCTAAAAATGCTGTCCGACAGTTGGTTCGCGCCTAGCTGCAGTCAGCGTTACGGGGTGAAATCTACGCGTTTGTGCGGCCGCCGCTTGCCGGGGAGGAAAGCCGGGGGAGATGGGGGTTCGCGGCGAGCATTACGACTCCAGCTGATCGAACATCAGCAGCGGGTCGATCCCGAGCTGCTTGGCGATATGTCCGGTGTCCCAGTACTCGCGCCAGCAAGAAATCAACCCGTCTGTCACCTCGAAAATAGCCGCGACATTGAACGTCACCGGCTTTCCGCCGATCATGTTCACGTCGACCCGCTCCACGACCACGGTGTCGCCGGAGGAAACGACTGCACGGATTTCGCTGCCGTCGACCATTCCGGAGGACAATCCGGACTGCTGCTGTAGGGCTGCCCGGGCGGCGTCACGGCCCCGGACGACGGGTGACAACGGGACGTTGAGTTGCCAGACGAAGTCTTCATGCAGCTTGGCTGTCATCGCATCGACGTTCATGGTCTCGCCGTAGGCGGCGTGTACGAAGTCCAGGACCAGTTGCTCGTTCTGATTGAGCGAACGATCGATACTTGCCGTCATTCGGGTCCCTCCGGGTCCGGCGGCCGCGGCACTCCGCAGGCACTGACCCGATTAAATCAGGCAATTTACAATCCGTCTCAGCGATGCGCCGACCGAATAGCCATGCGAGAAAAGAACTTTCGTCACAGTGACGTATTTACGTCAGCCCCGGCGGTGGCGTGACGGGGAAGTGTTCTATCCCGGTGCTTGTGTGCAGAGGGTGCCGCGGGCGAGGTGTACTACCGCTGCGGCCTGATCCGGGTTCACCCCGGCCTGCGCGGCGACCGTGCCGATAGCGCCTTGCACGCCTTGCCCGGTGTAGAGCGCGCGGCACGCTTGCATACCTGCTTGCAGCACGGCGTCATCGTCGCCGGGAAATCCTGCACCGCGCGCTTGGTTGATGAACCGCTGTTGTTCCGGTGTGATCGGGATCGGCCATCCTGATGCGGTACCGGCAGCGGCGGCCATCAGCACGCCGGCCCCGAGTGTGGCTGCCGCCAGTCGAACGACTTTGTTGGTCACCGTGGCCATGGAACGTCCCCGTCTCTCTGTCACGGCGGCATGCCCGACATCACATTCACACTAACCGGAAGATCGCACCGGTCGACGCGGCAATTACCGGCACGGAGGTTGTGTACACGTTGCGCCGCAGAACAATTCGTCACAGTGACGTATTAATGGTCGCGCCTGTGCTGCTCGGGGTACCGGTCGCGAAGCGCGATCCGAACGCTGACACGCAGTCACGTTGCGCGTCGGGACGGCCATCGCGAAGCCGTCGTGTGCGCCAGCGTGTCGTGGAGTGGAGTTACGAAAGTTGAGGGCTCCACAGCGCCGGGGTGTGGTGGGCGGGCGAAAAGTCCGACAACTGGCGGAAGTTCACTCGCGGGCTGACGGCGTGAACTGCACTGCATTGTGCCGATAAGCGACATTATGTCAACTCAACTACTGCAAAATGCGGCTGATGGATCCTCGTCCGTCCCCCTGCGACTACGGCGCTGCCCGCCGCTACCGAGCGACCGGCCACCGCGCCGCTCACAGATTGAGAACGACGCGTAGAGCCGCATCGACGCGATACGCACGGATTGAATATCGAGGATTACCGGTGAACAGCTCCGTATGCGTCGATGTTTCAGCGACGGAGCCAGCCTGGCATTGAGTCGGCATCGGCGCCCTTCAATCGGACCGCCTTGGTCCCGACGCACGAGAAGGCGGACGCGATCGAAGCCGCTATAGTAAATGCATATACCTTTTGAGTTTACGGGAGTCATCGAGGAGGCATCAACCATGACCGACACCAAGCTCGACATCGCGTTCTGGGATTACGACCGCACGCGGGCACTCGTCGACGGCACGGCGCACATCGACGGCGTCGACGCCACCTTCCACAGTGGGCGCATCGTGACCGAGATCTTCGAGAAGATGATCCGCGACCGGGCGTACGACGTCTCCGAACTGGGCATGACGTACTTCCTGCGCACGATGGAATTCGACGACCCACCCTTCCTGGCGATACCGGTGTTCCCCGTTCGTTCCTTCCGGCACTCGGCGATCTACGTCAACACCGCCAAGGGCATCACTCGGCCGCAGGACCTGGCGGGCAAGACCATCGGAGAACTCGCCATCTACGGCCACGACGCCGGGATCATGCCCAAGGGCATCCTGTCCGATGAATTCGGGTTGACCCCGCAGCAGTGTCGCTGGGTGATCGGGGGCATCGACTTCCCGCTCAATCCAATCGACTTCATCCCTCAACCCCACCCCGCCGACGTCCAGGTGAGCCGAGCCGCCCCCGGCGCCGATCTGGGGGCGATGCTCGAGGCCGGTGAGATCGACGCGCTGATCTCCGCCGACGCCCCAGCGGCCCTGCTGAGCCACTCGCCCACCGTCGGCCGCCTGTTCCCCGACTACGACGAGGTGGAACGCGACTATTACCGGCGCACGGGCATCTTCCCCATCATGCATACCGTCGTCGTGCGCAAGGAGTTGGCGCTCGCGCGGCCGGATCTGATGCGCGCCGTTTATGACGGTTTCCAGGCTGCCAAGGAGGCGATGTCGGACAAGCTGGTCGCCGGCATGACGTTCAACAACATGCAGACGATGATCCCGTGGCTGAGCAAGCTCATCACGGAGGACCGCAGCCTGCTCGGCGAGGACTGGTGGCCCTACGGCATCGCGGCCAATCGCGCCGCACTCGACGCCATTTTGCGGTACCACCACGAGCAGGGCATCACTGCCCGTCGATTCACCGTCGACGAGGTGTTCGTCGCGGGCCTGCTAGACACCTGACGGGAGTGAGATACATGAAAGTCGTTGCCTTAGAGGAACACTTCGCGACACCCGAGATCATCGACGCGTGGCAATCAGTGCCACCCGAGGTGCGCGACTACGCCGTCGAGATGTCTGGAGGGGTCGACACGCGGCGCCGACTCATCGATCTCGCCGATGAGCGGATCGCCCACATGGACGACGCCGGCATCGACGTGCAGGTGCTCTCGGTGACCACCACCGGGGTACAGCACCTCGACCCGACCAGCGCGATCCCGCTGGCCCGCGCCGCCAACGACCTGATGGCCGAAACCGTTCGCGCCCGCCCCGATCGGTTCCAAGGGTTCGCGACGCTGCCGACCAGCGCCCCGGCCGACGCCGCCAACGAATTACGAAGGGCCATAACCGAACTCGGGCTGAACGGCGCGATGGTATTCGGTCGCCACGACGAACGCAACATCGATCACCCGGACTTCCTGCCGATCCTCGAAGTCGCCGCCGATCTGCGATGCCCGCTCTACCTGCACCCGCAGTCACCCCCTCCGCCGGTGCGCCGGGCGTACTACGAGGGCTTCGACCACGGGTTCGTCACCGCGTTCGCGACCGGCGGAATCGGTTGGCACTACGAGACGGGCCTCCAAGCCCTGCGTCTTATCCTGTCGGGCGCTATCGAGCGCCTGCCCGACCTGCAACTCATCCTCGGGCACTGGGGCGAAGTCGTGCTGTTCTACCTCGACCGCATCGACATCCTCACCGGGCCGGCAGGGTTGCCGCGCAAGGTATCCGAGTACTTCACCACGAACGTCTCGGTAACCCCCAGCGGAATCTTCAGCCAGCGTTACCTGCGGTGGGCGATCGACATCTTGGGTGTCGACCGGGTGTTGTTCTCCACCGACTATCCGTTTCAACTCAGCCCGGACGGTGCCGCGCGGCAATTCCTCGACGACGCCGACCTGAGCCCGGCCGACCGCGAGAAGATCGCCAGCGGCAACTGGGACCACCTCTGCTCGGAAATTCAACGGCTGTGACCGCGTTCGGCACGTCCACCACCTGGGCGGAGCAATTACGACCGATCCCCGCCACCGATCGTACGGTTGCCACATGAGCGCAGATGCCGATGCAATCTCAGAGCTGTTCGACGAGATCTCCCTGGGGGCGCCCGAGCGGGCCGTGGGTTTTGTCCTGTGGCGCGTGTTGCATCGCTACGTCCGCGAGGTCAACCGGGCGTTGGCCTCGCTTCAGCTGACCCATCTTCAGTTCCAAACGCTGGCTCTCACCGCATGGCTCGGCCGCTCGGGTGCTCCAGCCAGCCAGGCTGAGATCGCGAGGGCGGGCGACGTTCAAAAGATGCAGATCTCGAACATGATGAAGGCACTCGAACAGCGCGGACTCGTCACCCGACCGCGCAGTTCGGTGGATGTGCGCGCCAGGAGCGTCGCTGTGAGCCCGGCCGGACTCGTCGCACTGCGCGCGGCACTTCCCCGGGTCATCGACGTTCAGCGTCGGCTCTTCGGTGAGGACGGCCTGCCCGACGGAGAGCTGTTGCGAGCGCTGCTGCGCGCCGAGCAGAAGGCGACCGACGAAGACGCACCCCGTTAAAACTGCTGGCACCTGCCTGGTATCGGCACACAGGATCGTTTCTCGACGAGGACCCGAACATGCTGCTCCCCCGCTTCGCCCTGGAGGATTGGTTCGCCCGACACAAGCCCGGCTGCGCCGTGAACATGGGCAGCTCGGACGTTGAACCGATCTCCGTCGCCGACCTGCTCGACCACGGAGCCCGCCTCGACGACATACCGCTCGGCTACGGCGGACCAATCGGCTCCGCCGAACTGCGAGAGCAGGTCGCCGCCCTCCATCCCGGCGCCGACGCATCCGACGTGCAGTGCACGGCGGGCGCGACCGAAGCAGTCTTCGCCCTCTACGCCGCGCTGCTCCGCCCCGGCGACCATGTCGTCGTGATCACCCCCGCCTACCAGTTGCTGGTCGACCTGCCGGCGACGCTCGGCGCGTCAGTCTCCGCGGTAGCACTGGCCCGCGACGGTGACCGTTGGGTGCTGCCGTCGGCGGCAGTTGCGGGCGCCGTCCGCGACACCACCCGCGCCGTCGTCGTGAACTCGCCGAACAACCCGACGGGTTGGACCGCCACCGACGCGCAACTGACCGAGCTGGCCAACCTCGCGCACGACGCCGGCGCAGTCCTTGTCAGCGACGAGGTCTACCGCGGCATCGGGCCGGCGACGTCCACCGCGGTGCAGTTGCACAGCAGCGCCGTCGTCGTAGGGTCGGTGTCGAAGACCTACGGCACCGCCGGGCTGCGGGTGGGGTGGTTGATCGCTCGGGACGAAGAGCTGCGCGACCGACTGCGCACCGTCCGCTACTGGACCACCCTGTCGTCTTCGCCGGTGAACGATGCGCTGGCCGTCCAAACCCTGCGCGCCGCAACGAGACTGCAGGCCCGCGCCACCGACATCGTCGCCGGCAACGTCGCCCTCGTAGGCGACTTCATCGACGGCAGGGACGACATCGACCACGCCCCGCCTCAGGGTGGCACCACCGCCTGGGTCGAGCTACTCACCCACGACGCCGAGGTCGTCGCCCGGCGCCTCGCCGTCGAGCAACAGGTCTTCGCGGTGCCTTCGAGCGCCCTGCGTACACCGGGACACCACCTCCGCATCGCCTTGGGCCGCACCGAACTCGAGCGCGGACTGCACGCACTCAATCGCGTACTCGACGACACTCTGGCTCGTCGTTGATCGGGCATTGCCCGGTTGGGTCAGCTGCGACGCCGGCGAGGATGTCGGCGACCCAGGTCGCCGATGGTGTTCGACCCCGCTGGCGCGCCTTGCACTGGCCCCCAGAACATCACGCCCAGTTCGGCTTAGGGCTACCAGTTATGGGTTGATCGTGTTGTCGCCCACCTGCCGGCCCAAGACGTATTCGACGGCAAACGGCGATCCCGTGTCGATGTGGTTGTAGGGAGCCAGGCTGTTGCCGGTGTCCACGACCAGGGTCGGCCCGGTGGGACGGATTGATCGACACTGTGATGAGCAGCCGTCCACACACGGCAGACTGTTGACGGCCTCAATGCAAGGCCTGGCCCCCCGGATGAGTGGTCTGCCAGATCTGACCACCAGAGTGATCTTGCTCCGGGCACAACGAGTGCATGGCGTCCGCGACGAACACCGCCGATTGGTTGTCATCGAGACTGGTTTGCTCGTGCACGGCCGAATCGACTTGATCCCCGTTCATGGTGGCGAGCAAATCGCACGCACTATGTGCCGACTTGAGCAGGACGTCGTCAGACGGACCCGCAATACCGTCCACCTTCAGCTGACGCAGTAGGTCGTCATCGGGTGTAGCGCCCGCGACGGGAGCGAACATAAGCGCCACCCCAGTCAAAGCCCCTGCCCATGCGAGCTTCAACTGCGGTCTCCGTCTCTGGATCATGGCGTATTCCTAGCACGTCTTATTTCGTTCCCGGGCTGCTTCGAGCCCCGGGAGTGCTGGCGGCTTACTGTGCAACTCGTCGCCAATGGAAGCCGGCCCGCGGTCAGTCCGACAACCAGCGGGCAGCCGCCTCGGCGGTGTCTTCTGGCGCCGTGTTGAACGCAATCGGTGTATCGGGCGCGGTCTTGCGCACGGCGTTGACCACCACCTCGAGCAGCCAGGTGCTCCTCGGTGGAAGCCGGATGCCGCCACCGATCACCACGCAGTCATAGTGCGCGGCGGCTAAGCGCTGCTCCAACATGAGGCCGCCGGCTTCGTCGGGTGAGATCATGCACGGCTCCCCTTGCCAGCCCCGCTCCCCGATCTTGGCGAGGCCGACTGAAATGCCGGCGTTGATTTTCTCGGCGTCGAGACCCGGCGGAAGGGCGGGATCGGTGTAGTCCACCGTTTCCGGTAGTTGCCCGACAAACAACACTCGTTTCATCCCTGTTGCTCCTTGTGTTTGATCCGCGCAGACGTCCCACTCGATGCAGTTGACATATCAACCCGTCTCACCCTAAACGTGCGAGTTGAGATGTCAACCCGTGGGATACCATCGGTCGCATGGTGAAGCGTGCGGGCCTCTCAGGTGACGAGTTGGCGGCGTGGCGCACCTTCGTCGAGATGTACCACCTTCTCGAACGCCATCTCGGCGCCCACCTTCAACGCGAATTCGGCTTGTCCAACGCCGATTTCGAAGTTCTCGTCAATCTTTCGGAGGCGCCCGACGGGCGGATGCGCGCGTTTCAGCTGGGCCGGACCACTCAGTGGGAGAAGAGCCGGCTGTCCCATCAGCTCACCCGCATGGAAAAGCGTGGTTTGGTGCGGCGCGAGGCGACCACCGCTCGCTACCCCGAGATCGTGCTCACCACCGAGGGCCGAGCCGCGATCGCGGCCAGCGCGCCGGCCAACGCTGCCCGCGTCCGGGAGCTGCTCATCGACGTGCTCGGCCCGGATCGCCTCGCGACGTTGGGTCAGACATCACAAGACGTGCTTGCGGCGATGAGTCGGCACATGTCCACCGACTGCACGCTGCGACGCTGCTAAAGCCTTGGCGCGCATGAAATTTGCGCGTGAGCGTCTAGTACGTCCAGCTCCCCTGCGGGGCGACCACGAACCCGTGCTCGGCGTAGTGCCGATCGGGAGGATCAGGAGTGTCAGCAGCCCACGTCGCCGGTCTGCTGGCTCGACAAGCGAACGAGTCCGTGGTCAGAACGGCACAGACGACGCCGTTATCGGTGGCGAGTTTGCTTCCCACCGGCAGAGTCGGGTACGAGATTGGCTGCGCGTCGATCTCCGTGGTGGTCCGATCGAGTGTCCCCTGCTTGGTCAACGACACAGAGATGGTGTTCGACCCCGCTGGCGCGCCTTGCATTGGGCCCCAGCACATCACGCCCAGTTCGGCGATCATGCTGTCCTGGCAACGTTGCCCGCCAGGTGTGGAAAAGGCCCAACCTGACGAACTTGGGTGCGCGCCTTGGACTCGATAATCTGCTGCCACGACCGGGTGACGAGCATCGACGTCGGGGAATGCCGTCGGCGACGCGAGCGCCGGTCCTTCGACGGCCACACCCAGCGTCCACAGCGACAACGCCGACACCAGAGTCATTCGACGCATGCGAAGACCGTACGCCGTGAGACGCCTTGTCGTGCTCGTAAGGCGGCGGTAGGCCCCCGCAAGGTGCCGGGGTCCGCGGCAGTGGTCAGGCGAGTGAAAGGAACAGCTTTTCGAGTTCGTCCTCGGTGAGACGCGGGCCGGAGCCTTTGCCGGTGATGCAGTGACGCATGCCAGAGGCGACGATTTTGAAGCCGGCTCGATCGAGCGCTTTGGACACCGCGGCGAGTTGGGTGACGACGTCTTTGCAGTCACGGCCTTGCTCGATCATGGTGATCACGCCAGAGAGTTGTCCCTGGGCTCGGCGTAGTCGGCTTAGCACCGCGTCGATGCGTTCAGTGTCGTCAATCATGTAGGCCTCCAACAAGGTAGGGATCCCACTGTACCCCGGGGGGTATAACGTCGGGCGGCGCCGTGAGGCCCGTTGCCGTTCCAACTTACTAGATATACGGTAGGGGGTATGGTATCAACTTGCAACCGGGCGGGAAGAGAGTCGTCGGAACGAGCGATGCAGCTATAGCGAAATAGATGGTCAATCAGAGGATTTCAGTCAGTCTTGCAATCTGGTAGCGAGGAGCAATGATGATCGACACAGAATCAAGAGATGGCGTTGACGATGTGGTGACGCTGTGGCTTGACCCGGTGTGCCCGTTTTCTTGGAACACCGCTCGTTGGTTGACAGACGCCGCCGACAAGGTCGGGTTCGGCGTCGACTTGCAGTTGATGAATCTGGCTGTTCTCAACGAAGGTCGCCAGCTGCCGCCTCCCCAGCAGGCACGCATGAACGATTCGCGCGTGGTGGGGCGATTGATGGCCGCGGTGCGCGAGGAGGTCCCCGCGTCCGCTCTGGCCGCGGCATATTTCACGTTCGGCCAGCTGTACTTCGACCAGTCAGCGCCCGTCGATGGTCGTCTCGTCCAGGAAGTGGCGAGTGCAGCGGGCGCCCAGCGTATCGCCGGCACCGTCCTTGATGACGCCGCTTGGGACAGCGCGGTCCGGTTTGCCCACGAAGCCAGCCAGAGCGCGCTCGGAGACGTCGGTGGCAGCCCGTTGATCACGATCGGCGGGCATACCGTGTTCGGTCCGGTCTTGAGCGCAGTACCCGACCCCGACCGCACACTGCCGGTGTTTGAGGCAGTAGCGGCGCTGGTGGCCACGCCACAGTTCGCCCAACTGCAGCGGCCGCGCACCCACCCCTAGATCAGGTGACCGCTCGTCGCCGCCGCACCACAGGCTAATTCGACGGTGACGAGTCAGAAGACCCGTGAAAGTAAAGGAGCGGACATGAGCAAGAAACTGTTGATCCTCGGCGCCGGTATCGGCGGATTGAGCGTCATCAAGGAGATCTGGGAGTCCGGCGTGAGTCTCGACGACCTCGACATCACGGTCGTTGACGAAGATTTCGCCCACTTCCTGGGTTTCACGTTGCCTTGGGTGATGCGCGGGTGGCGCGACCGTGACAGCGTGCCCATCCGACCCAGCGCCACCGCATTGGCAAGGGTTCGGAAGGTCACCGGAACCGTGCAAGCGATCCACCCCGAACGGCGCACTGTCACGTTGGCAGGGCGAACCGAGCTGGGTTTCGACGCGCTCGTAATCGCGACCGGAGCGCGAAACGCGATCGACGCCGTTCCGGGTCTGAGCGACGCCATGGCCGCCGGCACCGCGGTGCACTACTACACCGCCGATGCGGCAACGCGCGCCAATCAGGCGCTTCGCGGCTTCACCGGCGGTGACCTTGTTTTCCTGGTCACCTCGCAGCCTTACCGCTGCCCGGTCGCACCCTATGAAGGTTCGTTGCTGGCCGCAGACTTGCTTCGCGACAACGGAATACGTTCGCACACAGCGATATCGGTGTACAGCCCGGAAAAGTACCCCATGCCGTCGGCCGGCCCTTTCGCCGGACCAGAACTTGTCGAACTGCTCAACCGCCACGGCATCGCGTTCTTCGGCGACCATGCTGTCGACCGGATCGATCCGGACCGTCGACAGATCCACTTCCAGCACGGCGGCACAAAAGTCTACGACCTGCTGGTTTTCATCCCGCCACACGAACCCGCTGTCACGCTTGACGGGCCGGGATGGATCAGCGTCGACGCCATCACCATGCAAACCCACCACCCCGGCATCTTCGCCATTGGCGACGCCACTGCCATCGCCTCCCCCTCCGGGCGGCCGCTGCCCAAGGCGGCGATCTTCGCCAAAAACGGCGCCAGAGCCGCGGCGCGCAACGCGCTGCACCACCTCGGCCTGACCGAGAGCGTTACCGCGCTGTCAGGAAAGGGCTATTGCTACGTCGACACCGGCGAGGGCAATTCCGCTCTCGGACAGGGTGACTTCTTCACGATGCCCCACCCTGCAATCCACCTCAGCCCACCGTCAGAAACCCTGCACCACGACAAGCAGGACGAGGAACGTGACTGGCGAGCAGTGTGGGAAGGTGAACACAGCGTCGCCTAACCCGATGCCAGTAGGGCCCAACCAGTGCGCAAGGCGCTCGGGTGCACAGTCGATGGCTCGCGCCGTTCACACAACCCGGCGTTTCGCTTGCGGCTCAGGCGATTCGGTCGACCGGCTCCGCGGAGATACTTGATGTGTCGGACTCCGGTTTAAGGTGCCGCCACCAGCATTCGATGTAGATGAGCATCGCTATCGCCAGTGCGACAATCACCCACAGCACGACTGCGACATCAACCCATGCGCCGAACGGCGGCGCCCCGGGCAGGGCGTTTCGCAGCGGCATGACCGCAAAGAGCATCGCCGCGAGCCAGGTTGTCATGGGTGGCTGGAATTTCCGCCGGTCTCGCGCCGTCTGAATCGCAACGATCAACGCCAACGCGGCAAGTGTGAGGAGCACGGTCACGACCACCACGGCAACGACCACGTGGCTCAGCGAGCGTCGCACCGTCAATCGGTAGGCCTTCTGGCCGGGGATCTGGCTGGCGCTGACGATCAGACCCGGCACGTGGTCGATGAACGTTATCGGTACGAGTTCGGTTGCGTTCCGCCCGGCGTCGTCGTGTATCACTTGCACTTCGATTGGCCCGGAATGGTATTGATCAAACGGCCAGCGTTCGGGGTGCCCGGCAAGGGTCAAGGGAACCGGGAAGACGCCAGGGAGGGTGCCCCGCGCAAAATCGCGGCGGTTGGGCTGCGCTGCGGATCTAATGGCGAGAACGAGGTCTTCTTTGAGTCGGTGGGTGTGCGGATCCAGGATCTCGGTTCCGGGGGTGACGGCCAGGTTGGCGACGACGCCACCATTGGTCGGTTGCATCTCCTCAGCGGTGAAGGTCGCAACGGTCTGGTCGCTGTTCTCCGTGGTATCTGCGAGGTTGTTTGCCGCGACATTCTGCACCGTGCCGGCATAGAGGTGGATCGACGTGACGTATATGCAAACGATGAGCACGACCAGACCCGCGATGCTGTACTTCGTGAGACGCTTTCGGCGCATTGTCGTTCTCCCCCAACGGAACACGGATACTCAGAGTTATTCGCTTCCGAGCGGCACTCCCGCCAGAAATGTAATTCAACAGTCGCGTGTGCGCGCGGTAAAAGGCGCTACAGCCCGGACGGCACGACCTTTCCGTTGACCGTCACCTCGACCTGGCCGCTCTTGGTGTCGTACTCGATTCGGCCGTGTTCGAAATCAGACACCAGCAGATCGCCCTTGGCGACCACGTCGCTGACGGGAAAGCCCAGCGGACCTGCCGAGCCGTTTTCGCCGGTGACCTCGGGGGCGCCGTCCGGGGCGCGCTGGATGTTCCAGGCCTCCCGAATCCTGCCTGTGGTGATGTACGCCGGCGTGCCGGCCTTGTCGTCCTTGGCGGTGATCACGCCGCCCTGGAACTGCTGGAACACCAACCCGCTCTCCCGTGTCCCCGCGTTACGGTCACCGGTGAGGGGCTTGCCCAGCGCGTCTTTCTGATTCTCGGTTGCCGACGAGTATTTGGCGGCGATCGGCCCGGTCAGGGTCACCTCGACGTTGCTCTCGCCCATGATCTTGACCGCGGTGGGCTGTGCCGGGGTTGTCGATGTTGTGGCGACGTTGGTCCCGGCCTGGGGCGGCGCCGACGCGTCGACGTCCTTGCCATGGCCGCAACCGGAAGCGATCAGCACAACGGCGGTCAGGCCGACTGCGGCGTGACGATATGCGGCTGTTCTCAATGAACTTCCTCTCGCGTGGTGCGGTGGTCCGCGTCTGACGAGCCGCTGACCGGCACGCTCACGGGCTTTGGTTGCTCCGAACCAACTTACGACGCGGCATACCCGGCGAGGCGGCGCACCACCCGGACCTACTGGAAGATCGTCACCCGGTGACGTCCGCGCCCGATGCGACGGCACTGTTCGATCCGACCCACCCCGGAGTGCGCACATGGCGCCCGGTCGAGGCATTCCACGTCAGGTACTCCGACATGTCCTCGTGGCGTCCCATCATGGTGGTCGTCGCTTCGAGGACCGTCTCGCCGTGCTCGTCCGTGCAGACACTTCGTGTCGTGACGATGTCAGCACCGAATCGTTCGTTGACAGACTCCACGTACATCGTTCCGCGGAGAACATCGCCGGCCACGATCGGTCGGTGATAACGAAAGCTCTGGTCGACCTGGATCATCTGGATCTCATCCATGCCCAGGTCGACGTTACTCAGAAAGTGCCGTTGGATCAGCGCCGCGAAGATCGCCGGGAACGTCGGTGAGGCGACGACTGCTGAATAGCCCAATTCCGCCGCGGCGGCGTCATCGTGGCTGGCGGGGTCGGTCGCCTTCACCGCCGCCGCAAAGACGCGGACGTCCTCCCGGCCAACGACGAACGGATGGGGGTATGGCCACGCCATGCCTCGAATATCGGTTTTCAGGGCCATTGGCACGACCCTACGGCGCTCGGCGCTGAATAGCTGCTGGACACGATTTATTGCGGTCGAACACGCGGGCTCGTCGGGCTCGGCATGCCTGGGCCTAGACCGGGTGGGTCACCGGGTGATGAGGGCGGAGTGGAAGTTGGTTGCCCACGCCTGCTCGAAAACGGCGATCGGAACATGTTCATCACGCCCGCTGCTGATGCCGCTGTCGTTGAGGTGGACGACGCCGGATCGGCTGTCAATCCCGGTCACCACGACGAAGTGATCCCCCCATTTTCTGTCACCGGGTCGGTTCCACAGAATCTCTGCATTGACGACGGCGATGATCTTGCCGCCCATCCCGAGCGTCCGCTTCAGAGTATCGAGATCGGTCTGTGTGCTCTTGACTCCAATCCCGTAGTGTTTCAGCAGAATTGGAAGGTCTCGGACGTCTGTGAAGCCTGACGGCTGCCAGATCGGGCCGGAATGCGTTGTGCTCGGGATGCTTTGGGCCAACTCGTCGACCTGCTGTTCGGTCGGTTGGCGCCCGGTGATTTCACCCACCACATCGGCTACCGCAACCTCACCACAGTCGAGACCGTGCTGCCGATGCCAATGGGCCGCCGCGGCGGCGGGGTCGCCGTACAGCCCTGCTGCTCGATTGGCGTTGAGAACGAGATCGCCGAAGCTAGGCGAGACCGCAGCGGGTGATGCCCCGGGCGAAATAGCCGCGATGGCGTACAGCAGCGGCATGAATGCGAGCGCGCGCACGGCGGCAAAGAGTGTCGTCCGGACACCGTTCAGCGAACTCGCCATCGTCGTTCCCCGTCACGTTCTGCTCAGTTGCCAGACCGTTCTCCGCATCGGAAAACCGGTGTAGCTGCGCAGAAGTGTGGCCAATCCCCCGGCGCAGCGATACAGGGATTTCCCTTGCACTTCCTGCGGAGAATAAGCGGGGTCTCGCCGTCGACGGTGTCGACACACCGAGAAGACCCGTCACGACCCCGCTGGACTGAACGCCCAGCCTCGGCTTCGCGACGGATCAGCTCATGCGCACACGGCGGTCGGACAGCGCAGCGCTAGCCGGCCTCAGGACGGGCCGTCTCCCCCGGATCCCAGCCGCTGGGAATCATCGGGATGGTGGGCCCGCCGCCGAACTCACTGCGGGCCAAGGTGGTCAGACCGGACGCTGCGGCCGTTTCCTTGGTCGCGACGCCGGCGAACCCCACGGTCCCTGCCCCGTGTTGGGACGCCTCTGCCCTCGGCGCCGCCCAATCCGGATCTACGCCGACATTCATATCCATGAACTCGTCGCCATGGTCTGACTGGCGCGCTCGCTGCCGCCGCCGGGTCCGGCCGGCCTGGCGGGTAGCGGCCGCAGCGGTGGCAGCGGTCGAATCAGGCTCTTTCGCACTCCTTTTCGCACCAGCGGCAGCACCCGCGCCCATGCCTGAACCGAACCCGATGCTGGGTGGCGCAACGGCGAACGGAGGAATGAACGGCGACGCGCCGACAGCGGGCTGGGCAGTCGGCAACGTGCTCGCGACCGTGCCGGACGACGGTGTCGGTGCAGGCGTCGACGCCGGAGCAGCACCGGGTGCCGTCACGGGGGCCGCCCCGATAGACGCGACCGGGCTGAGCGGGACCGGCGCCGGCGCACCGGCCGGTACACCTGAGGGCGCGGGCGGGGGCGCGAGTCCGGCCAGACCCGCGAATCCGCTCAGTGCGCCCAACGGAGCGACGGCGAGCAGCGCCGGCACCAGGTACAACCCGGGCTGCGCCGGAAGCAGACTGGTGAGCTGCGCAATGTGAGTGGGCCAGTCGAGCAGCGTGACTTCGGCGATGAATTGGAAAGCGGCCGTTGGATTTTCGGCCAACAGCGACCCGAACTGCTGAAAGTCCGAAGACACCTCGAGTGAGCGAACGACCCACCACAGCGGATCCGCCGCGTTGGTGTATTCGTCAAAAGGCACGCCGTTGAGCGTCCCCTCGAGCGGGTCGTATTCGAGGTCGACCAATCGCAGTAGCTGGGCGATGAGCCGGTTGAACGGGCTGTCGAACCCGTGGTCGTGGTCGTGGTGGTCGTCGTCGCCACCGTGGTCGTGGTCGCCGTCGCCATCATGGTCATGGTCGTCGTCGTGTTCGTGTTCGTGGTCGTCGGCTTCGGCCTTCATGATGGGTGGCGCCGGCTCGGCTTCCGGTGTGGACGCCACGGCTGCGCTCGAAACGGCTTGATACGTGGTCATGGTGGCGGCGGCCTGGACCCACATCCGTACATAGTCGGCCTCGTTGACCGCGATCGGAATCGTATTGATACCAAAGAAATTCGTAGCGAGAAGTGCACCGTGGACGATGTGGTTGGTCGCCAGTTCCGGCAAGGTCGGCATCGCGGCGACGGCGGCGGTGTACGCCGATGCCGCCGTCTCGTGCTGAGTGGCCGCGACCGCGCTCTGTGCGCTCGCCTCTGTCAACCACGCCAGGTACGGGGCGTGTGCGGCCACGTAGCTTTCAGCGCTCGGCCCCTGCCACGCCCCGGCCTGCGTCGAGGCCAGGACGGCGCTGAGTTCTTCTGCGATCGAGGCGTATTCGGCACTCATCGTGGTCCATGCCTCGGCGGCGGTCAGCAACGAAGCCGGCCCCGCGCCGCTGCTGAGCAGCGCTGAGTGCACCTCCGGTGGCGAGGCCATCCAGACCGGTGCGGTCATCGTCGGAAGTCCGCACTCCGCGCGGCGATCAACGCGGCTCCGGTCGGCAACGTCATGTCCGGCAGCTCCTGGGCTGGGAGGGTCCACTGGTCGCCGAAACGATAAATGACAATGGTTGTCGTTATCAATGACCTGGACGGTCCTCATGCCAAAGGCATAGATATGGCCTATGTGCGGGACCTGAGCGCCGGTTGTCTCTGTTGACCAGCGCAATCACCGGCCGCCTCACCGAAATTCGGCAAGTTGCGCACTATTCGGGCTCTGCCACCACGGTCTGCCAGCGGGCACGCCGCTGATCATCGGTCTGGTCCCACCACGGCGGGGTGCCGCGCTCCCCCAACGCGACCTTCGTGGCGTTCACTCCCGCCCGTGCTGAGGACTCGTCCGGCGTCCCCCGCGCACGGCGCACCTCGCGCCGCCAGGCCATCAATATGCGGACGAGTTCGGTTCGCCGATCCTCCGGAATCGAGGGATCGGTGGCCCGCCACTTGCGACCGTTGACGACGATGTAGCGCCCGTCGTCGGTCCTCGCCGGCTCGGCCATCAGTCAGCCGCCCGCGGTGGCTCAGTCGACCCCGCGCCCGCTGGTCTTCTGCAGTTCATCGATCAAGCTCGATGCCTCGGCTTTGGTCAGCCCGTCCGGGATCTCCCGTCCGGCCTCTTGGCCCAGCGTGTTCAGATAACTCCGCTGCGCACCGGTCATCGGCTCGTCGCCGGTGACCCAGTCGGCCGGATCCTTCTCCGCGTTCTCTTTCGGTGCCTGTTGTGCGTCGTCGCTCATTTCGCGATCACCTCCGACCTCGGGATAACCGTCGCACACACGTTCGAAACATCGGAAAATTCGTGGACGTCCGCTCGGACCCGTTGATGGTTACCCTGACGACATGGCGGCATCGTGGAGCAATCGGATCAAGTTCGCGCTGGCGGGCGAGGTTCTCGAAGCGGCCAACCCGCTCCTGCCGGGACGCCCGCACCGTCGCGTTGTCGACATGGTGGCAGATTCCGGTTCGTCACTCGACGTACTGGAATTGTGCGCGGGTACCGGTTTCGCTTCGCGACTCTTGTCTCAATTGCGGCCCACTGATTCGATTGTCGGAGTAGATATCTCGCCGGAGATGGTCAAGGTGGGCCGTAAGAAGCTGCGGGCGGCCGGCGCATCGAACGTGACCTTGACCGTTGGCGACGTCTCCGAACTGCCATTTCCCGATGCATCATTCGATGCGGTGATGTCGGTGTTCGGCCTGCACGAGGTGCCCGAGCCTGCCCGCAGTTCGGCGATAGCGGAGTCGATGCGGGTACTTCGTCCCGGCGGCCTGTTCGCCACCGTCGATCTCGACCAGCCTCCGTTCCCGGCCAATCTGCTCAGCTTCGCTTACCTGACTGTGATGGAGCCCCGGCACGCGAAAGGTGTTTGCGGCGAGGGCCTTTCCCGATCGCTGACATCGGCCGGATTCAGGATTCAGCGACATCGGTCAGCCCGTGGTTTCGGGATGGCCCAAACACTGCTGGCGACAAGCTAATCGATGGGCCCGTCATCGGTGCGAGCGGTCGCACGCATTCTCCTCGGCGCATGCCTGATCTTCGCCGGGATCAGCCACCTGAGCTTCGCGCGCAACACTTTTCGCGCACAAGTGCCGCCCTGGTTGCCGCTCGACGCTGACTTCGTCATCATCGCCTCGGGCGTCGTCGAGATCCTGCTCGGAGCCGGCCTGATAGCACTGACGCGGTGGCGGGTGCCGGTCGGCTGGATTGTCGCTGTCTTCTTTGTTCTGGTGTTCCCCGGCAATATCTCTCAATTCGTCACTCACACAAATGCTTTCGGACTGGACTCCGACCTCGCCCGGGGCATTCGTCTGGTGTTTCAGCCACTGTTGGTGGTGTGGGCGCTGTGGTCTACCGGGGCATGGGCGGCCTGGCGTGAGCGCAGATCGCGAACAGCAACCAGCGGACCAACGCACCCTGATCGGTGACGTCACGCGGCCCGCGGTCGACAACGAGATGCACCTCAACCGCTGGGTCGACGAGGCGTTCGCCCGCCCGGATGTAACGTGACCACCGTGAATGTCTCCCGGATGTATTCCTCGGCTGGGCTCGCGGCCTGCGCCGCAGCGGCCGTCATGGCCGTCGCCGCATGCAGTTCGGACAAACCGGCATCGTCGCCGAGCACGTCGTCTCATGGCGCACCTGCCATGACCGCTGCCGAATCACCGCCCGCGACCGCCGACTCGGGCTGCCCCACCCAGGCGCCCGCCGAAGAGGGCAACCCGGAGTGGTCGTTCAGCGGCGCAACCGGCAGCGTCGGAGTGACCGGGTCCACCGACAAGGCCGCCCCACGGATCACCGTGACCCAACCGTTCAGCGTGACCGAGACCGAGGTGCACACCCTGCGCGCCGGAGACGGCCCCGTCGTAGCGCCGACGGCTACCGTTCTGGTCTGCTACATGGGTGTCGACGGGCGCGACGGCAAAGTGTTCGACAGTGCGTATGAACGTGGCACCCCGGCCCAGTTCCCGCTGGACGGCGTCGTGCCGGGCTTCCAGAAGGCGATCGCCGGGCAAAAGGTCGGTTCCACTGTCGCTGTGGCGATGAGCCCGGGTGACGGCTACCCCGAGGGTCAACCGCAGGTCGGAATACAAAAGGGTGACAGCCTGATTTTCGCGATCAAGATTCTCACCGCCGGCAGCTGAACTCCGGCGCGTCGAGACGCTGTTCGAGGACGGGCGACGGCTACGGTCTGCGGGTAGATCGGTTCACTGTGGGTGGGCCGCAAGGTATTCCGCGGCCGGGATCGGTGATGCGGCGGCATATCCGATGGGCAGCAACACATCTCCGGCAGTGGTCCGACAGTAGACGTCCCACCGGTAATAGCCGCCGAACGCGGCGGGATCGCTGCCGATCAGTGCCGCATACTGGTTGACCGCGCGCACGTAGTCGCTCGAATGGTTGTAGCGGTAGAGAGCGTGATCCCGGTCGGCGGTGAAATTGTTCGCGGCCAGATAACGGCCGGCGGCGATGATGCTGTCGTGCGGTGAGTGGATGTCGCCGCCCTGTCCATACGCAGCGAAGGTCGAGGGCAGGAACTGCATGGGGCCCTGGGCGTCAGCGGTGCTCACGCCGTCGATGCTGCCCAGTCGCGTTTCGACCAGATTGATCGCGGCCAGATAATTCCAGGCCACCCCGGTTTCCGATTCCGCTTGGTGATAGAAGCCCAGCAACTGGTCGGCGGGAGCGGGAGCCACTATGCGCCAGGCCGGCAATGTCGTGCGGGCCGGGGTGATCGCGTTGAGTGCACGTCGGGCGTCGACATTGCGGTCGTAGACGTCGAGCAGTGCGGCGGGAATGCGCGGTCGGGTGGTGGCGTCCCAGTCGGGGTGCAACCCGATCGCACGGTAGGCGGCTTGCTGGCGATGCGCGGCCGCATCGAGCGTGGCCTCCCCCGACGACGGATCGCGCAACGCGTGCTCGTCGCTCACCAGATCGTCGGCCACCTGTGCGGGACTCGACGCCAGCCGCGGCTGTGCACCGTCGGGCGGCTTCGGGGCTGCCGCGATCGTCATGGTGGTCGGCGGATTCGGATCCGCCGCGGCACGTGGCGCCGGTGGCCCGGGCGGATGTGCACAGCCGGCCAATACGAACAGGATGACGCCGAGCATCGGCAGCGCGATCGTGCGGTGACGGCCCATCATGTGCTTCCTGGCTAGACAACCGCTGACAGTGCGGCACTGCAAATCAAATCACGGATCACACGGACGCCGCGGCGAGAACCCCGTCGATGTCTGCACCTGGACCGCTTCGCCGGCCCCATGCACCGATAGCTGGATATAGTCTAATATATCCAGCATGACGTCACCGCTGCCGCGCCGCCTTGCCGAGCACCCGACTGTTCGAAAAGTGATCGCCGACCGAGCCGATCGACCGCAACGAAGCGAAGTTCTCGACGCCGACTGGCTCAAGTCCACCTGCTTGGCAGCCGGTGCCGACGACGTGGCGTTCGCGTCAGTGGACAATCCCGACCTGGCCTCCGAAGTTCCCCATGTCCAGCAGGCACTCCCCGGCGCGCGAAGCTATATCTCGTTGGTAGTCAAGATGAATCGCGAGAACGTCCGGTCGACGGCGCGCAGCGTGGCCAATCAGGAGTTCCACCGTAGCGGTGAGATTCTCAACGAGGCGGCGCGCGAGATCACCCGCATCCTGGAGGATCGGCGTTACCGCGCGCTGAACCCGTCGGCCACTTCCCCGATGGAGATGGACCGGTTTCCGGGCCGCATCTGGGTGGTGGCTCACAAACCTGTCGCCGTTGCCGCCGGGCTCGGAGTCATGGGGATCCACCGCAACGTCATCCACCCGAGGTTCGGCAACTTCGTTCTGCTCGGCACCATCCTCGTCGACGCCGAGATCAGCTCTTACGGTCAACCGCTCGACTACTCGCCCTGCCTCGAGTGCAAGCTGTGCGTGGCGGCCTGTCCCGTCGGGGCAATCGGCAAAGACGGCGCATTCGATTTCTTCGCCTGCTCGACGCACAACTACCGAGAGTTCATGGGCGGCTTCACCGACTGGGCGCAGACGATCGCCGACAGCGCCGACGCTGAAGACTTCCGGACCAAGGTCACCGATTCCGAGAATGCCTCGATGTGGCAGAGCCTGTCGTTCAAGCCCAACTACAAAGCCGCCTATTGCCTTGCCGTGTGCCCAGCCGGCGAAGACGTCATCGAGCCGTACCTCGACGACCGCAAGGAATTCATGGACCGCGTCCTCAAACCCCTGCAGGACAAACGGGAAACGCTTTACGTCCTACCGAACTCAGCCGCCAAGGAGTACGCGGAGAAACGTTTCCCGCACAAGCCGGTGAAGGTCGTCGACGGCGGAGTCGCCGGTCGCAGCCAACGGTAGTCGGCTCAGGGCACGTCAGGCGGCGGCCAGTGCGAGCCTGGGGACACGTCGCCCGGCTCGCCATGTTCGCCGCGGGCCAGCGGCACCCACTGCTCGGTCGGAGCGGGCTGCTCCGACGACGGGAAGTCGCGCAGCATGCCGGAGGGTTGAGCGTCCCATTTCGCGAACGTCAACGGTGTCTGCAGCCATGCGTGAAGGAGGTTGTATGTCGCTTCGAGGGACTCGATATGGGTGCGCTCCCAGCCGTGACTGCCGTCGAGACCGAAACCGACCAGCGCGGCACGGGTGCCCGCACCTGCCTCGATTGCGGCCGCCGCATCGGACCGGTAGTAGCGGAAAACGTCTCGCGCGTAAGGGATTTTATGTTCCTCGGCGAGACGGCACAGCTTACGGGTCAGGTGATAGTCGAATGGGCCGTGCAGGTCGGCCATCGGAATCGTCACGCCGTCCTCAATGGAGTGCTGGCCCGGGGCGCAGACGGCGTTGTCGACCGAGACGAGCTCGGCGACGTCGGCCGGAAGCCCGTCGCTGGCACCGTGGCCGACTTCTTCGGTGATCGTGACCATGATCGTGGTGCGGTGCGGGAGCACCACTTTTCGTTCGGAGAAGTTTCGTGCCAGAGCCAGCGCGACCGCAACACCGGCCTTTCCGTCCAGGTGACGCGAGACGATGAAACCGTCGGCGGCCAGCTCGGGGCTGGTGATCAAACCGACGAAGTCCCCCACCGCCAGGCCGAGCTTGACAAGATCTTTTCGCGAGGAGACCTTGCGGTCGATGCGGACCTCGACGTGCTCCCAGTCGGTCGGCTGAGTGTCGATCTCGTCGCCGAAGGCGTGGCCGCTGGCCTTGAGCGGCATCACCGTGCCGGTGATGAACTCATCCGGGTCGTCGCTGAAGATGCGCACGCGGGCGCCGGTGGCGAAGCGGGCCGAAAAGGTGCCGACGGGGATCAGCTCGAGCCGCCCGTTGTCCTTAAGCGCGCGCACCATGCAACCGATGGTGTCGGCATGGACGACGATGGCGCGGTCAGTGGTCTCCGACTTTCCGGGAAGCTCGGCGATCAGCGCGCCGCGGCGGGTCAACGAGAAGGGCACACCGAAGTCGTTGAAGATGTCGCCGATCAGTTGCATCACGGCGTCGGTACGCCCGGACGGGCTCGGTGTTTGCAGAAGAGCCAGCAGCGTGTCGATCATCCACGAGCGGTCGGACTCGGGCATGGCCGCGGTTTTGCCCACGTTGTCTCCCTTGTGCTTGTTCGGGATTTACTTCCAATCAGCACCGTTGCTGGAGAGTCGGGTCCGTCCTACTACCCCGACACTTACCGTCGAACGTAGTGGTCAGGTTTCGAGACCAACCTGTCGGGTGGAAGCCCGACGACCCGGCGTGCCGGACGTGGCCGAGCAGCTCCGCCCGTCGATCCGGCGGACACAGGAAGCAGCGATACGCCTTCGAGGGCTGATCTTCGACCGCAGGTGTGTGGCTGGCACTATGGCGACATGGCTGTCACCGAATCTCGCGAGGTTGTCATCGAGGCGTCGCCCGACGAAATCCTGGACGTGCTGTTCGACCTCGAGGCATTGACCGAGTGGTCGTCGACTCATCAGCAGGTCGAAATACTCGAGCGTGACGAGCAGGGGCGTCCGACCAAGTCGCGTCAGGTGGTCAAGATCGTCGGCGTCACCGACGAGCAGGTGTTGGACTACTCGGTTCACGAAGACGGAGTCAGCTGGACGCTGGTCAGCTCCAAGCAGCAGCGCGCGCAGCAGGGTCGTTACACCCTGAGTCCCAACGGGGATTCCACCAAGGTCAGTTTCGAGCTGACCGTCGACCCGACCATTCCACTCCCGGGATTCCTGATCAAAAAGGGTGCCAAAGGTCTGATGGAGACGGCTACCGATGGGCTGCGGAAACGGGTTCTCGCGGTCAAGCGCCGCGACGCCTAACTTGGTGGCCCGAACCACCTGTTGAGCGCGCCGACGAGTTCGGGCTCGCCGTCACTGCCTGCCCACGCCACATGACCGTCGGGCCGCACCAGCACCGACGTCGGGTTGCCGACCACGCCGAACGCCGGAATATCCCACACGCCATCGTATTTCGCGTCGACGACGACCACCTGGTCGCTCCAGCCGGGAGCGTCCAGACGACCCGGCTCGCCGAAGTTGATCAGGGCTGGGCGACCGCCCTGGAGAAGTGTGAATACCCGCAACGGGCCGTCGGCGGTGACGACGTCCAGATCCGGCATCCGGCGCCCGACCAGGGGATGTTCAGAGCCCAGGTCGTAGCGGATATCGAGCCCTGACATCATCGCGGCGAAACGCCGACGCGGCTCCTCCATCGAAAACAGATCAGACATGATGCCGTGCAACGCTTTTGCGCGGTCGTCGGTGGGGTGACGTAGCAGCTGCATCTGAGCCATCGTGTTGCGCAGCACCCGCGCGGCGATCGGATGCCGTTCGGCGTGATAGGTGTCCAGCAGACTGTCCGGCGCCGACCCGCCGGCGACCAGGGCCAATTTCCACCCGAGATTCACCGCGTCCTGGACGCCGGTGTTCAAACCCTGGCCGCCGATCGGATGATGCACATGTGCGGCGTCACCCGCGAGGAGGATCCGGCCGTCTCGATACGCCGTAGCCTGCCGGGCCATATCTGTCGACCTGGAAATCCAAGCGGCACTGTGTATTGCGTAATGCGGCCCGTATATCGCCGTCACCGCCTCGCGCAGCTCCGCCAAGGTCGGATCGCCGGCGCCGAGGTGTTCTTCGGTCACCATCACCCGAACGGGTCCCCCGTCGGTCGGTTCGCTGAGTGCGTGGACTCCCACCGCGTCGTGACGAATCCCCCACTCGGGGTCGCCATCGGCGTCGAAGGTCATCTCGACCTCGGCGAGCAGATAGCTCATCGTCGGGTCCCACCCGGGAAAGTCGATGCCCGTCGACTTTCGTACGACGCTGCGCCCGCCGTCGCAGCCTGCCAGGTAACCGGCTCGCAGTCGTCGCCCGTCGGACAGTCGAATTTCGACCCCGTCGTGGCCCTGCCTGGCACCGGTGATCTCGCATCGGCGGTAGATCGGGACGCTCAACTCACCGACCCAGTCGGCAAGGATGCGCTCGATCTCGTTCTGCCACAACGCAAGTCCGTAGGGATGCCGGGTTGGAAAGTCGCTCATGTCCAGCCGGATCTGAGCGAACCCGGTGAGCTGCGCCGGTTTACCTGACGCCAGAAACCGATCGGCGATCCCGCGCTGGTCCAGAATTTCGATGGTGCGTGAATGTAATCCGCCCGCGCGCGAGCCGACCAACTCCTGATCGGCCCGCCTTTCGACAATGGCCGCATCGATGCCGGCCAACGCCAATTCTCCCGCCAGCATCAGCCCGGTCGGTCCTCCCCCGGCAACGATTACGGCATGTTCCGGGCCTGCGTCGACGCTCACTGGCAATCTCCTCAACGTGCGAGTTTCGGCTTCGGCCAGCCATTTTGGAGTACAACCCCGGTCTTGCGGCAAGCCCACGGGTGCGCTATATGTTGAAGGTGAGGGCGAAAGCCCTTTTTTCATGTGCGCGTGGTGCGCTAATCGGTCTGCTTAATTCTTGACCAACTCCAGATCAGGTCTTGACTGACTCCAGACAAGCGCGGCATATTTGGGTTCGTGTCGTCGACGTCGACGGATTACCCGGCACAGCTTCGGCTGGCCGATCTGCGAGTGACCAGACCCCGGGTCGCTGTGCTCGAAGCTGTGCATGATCATCCGCACGCCGACACCGAGACGATTCTGTCGGCGGTTCGCGAAGGACTGCCCGACGTCTCTCGCCAAGCGGTGTACGACGTTCTCAACGCGCTGACCGCCGTCGGTCTGGTTCGACGAATTCAACCGTTGGGCATGGTGGCCCGGTACGAATCGCGCGTCGGCGACAATCACCATCACGTCGTGTGCCGATCCTGCGGCGTCATCAACGACATCGACTGCGCCGTCGGCGAAGCGCCGTGCCTGACTCCGTCGGACGACGACAACGTCTTGGAAGGCTTCGTTCTCGATGAGGCCGAAGTCATCTACTGGGGCTTGTGCCCCAACTGTTCGACAGCTTCTCCCCGATCACACCCGTGATCACAGCCCGTCACACCCACCGCTGAAAGGAAAACTGTGTCATCTGACGTAACCCACAAGGGCAGCGAAAGCGAGAACCCGGCACTGTCCGCACCAGAGCCGAAATCGCATGCACCACTGACGAACCAGGACTGGTGGCCGGATCAGGTCGATGTGTCGAGGCTGCATCCCCAGGTGGCGCAGGCAAATCCCTTCGGTGACGGATTCGACTACGCCGAGGCGTTCGCCGGTCTCGACGTCGACGCGCTCAAGGCCGACCTGATCTCGGTGCTGACCACGTCGCAGGACTGGTGGCCGGCGGACTACGGCCACTACGGGGGCTTCTTCATCCGGATGAGCTGGCACGCCGCGGGCACCTACCGCATCTACGACGGCCGTGGCGGCGGCGGTCAGGGTCTGCAGCGTTTCGCCCCGCTGAACAGCTGGCCGGACAACGGGAACCTGGACAAGGCGCGGCGCCTGCTGTGGCCGGTCAAGAAGAAGTACGGCAACAAGGTCTCCTGGGCTGACCTGCTGGTGCTCGCGGGCAATGTCGCCCTGGAGTCGATGGGCTTCAAGACCTTCGGGTTCGCCTTCGGGCGCGAGGACGTGTGGGAGCCCGAAGAGATCCACTTCGGTGAAGAGGGCGAGTGGCTGGGCACCGACAAGCGCTACTCCGGAAAGCGGGATCTGGCCCAGCCCTATGGTGCGACCACTATGGGTTTGATCTACGTCAATCCCGAAGGGCCGGAAGGCAAGCCGGATCCCGTCGCGGCCGCGGTCGACATCCGCGAAACGTTCGGCCGGATGGCGATGAACGACGAGGAGACCGCCGCGCTGATCGTCGGTGGACACACCTTCGGTAAGACGCACGGTGCCGGCGATGCCGAATTGGTCGGGCCTGAGCCTGAGGGCGCTCCGATCGAGCAGCAGGGGTTGGGCTGGAAGAGCTCCTACGGCAGCGGTAAAGCCGAGGACGCCATCACCAGCGGCCTCGAGGTGGTGTGGACTCCTACACCGACCAAGTGGGACAACACCTACCTCGAGACGCTGTACGGCTACGAGTGGGAGCTGACCAAGAGCCCCGCCGGCGCCTGGCAGTTCACCGCGAAAGACGGCGCCGGTGCGGGCACCATCCCCGACCCGTTCGGTGGGCCGGGTCGCGCCCCGACGATGCTGGTCACCGACGTCTCGATGCGCGAGGACCCGATCTACCGCGAGATCACCAGGCGGTGGCTGGATCACCCCGACGAGCTGGCGGATGCTTTCGCCAAGGCCTGGTACAAACTGCTGCACCGTGACCTGGGACCGATCTCCCGATACCTCGGCCCCTGGGTGCCGGAGCCGCAGCTGTGGCAGGACCCGGTGCCGGCCGTGGACCATGAACTGGTCGACGACAACGACGTCGCGGACCTGAAGAAGAAGGTCCTCGACTCGGGTCTGTCGGTGCCGCAGTTGGTGAAGGCCGCGTGGTCGTCGGCGGGCAGCTACCGCAACACCGACAAGCGCGGCGGCGCCAACGGTGCCCGCATTCGCCTTGAGCCGCAGAAGAATTGGGAAGTCAACGAGCCCTCCGAGCTGAGCAAGGCGTTGGCGACGCTGGAGCAGATCCAACACGACTTCAACGGCTCCGCCAGCGGCGGCAAGAAGATCTCGCTGGCCGACCTGATCGTGTTGGCCGGGTCTGCGGCGGTCGAGAAGGCGGCCAAGGATGCCGGTTACGAGATCGCGGTGCACTTTGCGCCCGGTCGTACCGACGCCTCGCAGGAGCAGACCGACGTGGAGTCGTTCGCGGTGCTGGAACCGCGCGCCGACGGGTTCCGCAACTACGCGCGGGCCGGCGAGAAGGCGCCATTGGAGCAGCTCTTGGTCGAACGGGCGTACCTGCTCGGTGTGACCGGTCCGGAGCTGACCGTGCTGATCGGTGGCCTGCGGGCACTCGGCGCCAACCACGGCGGCAGCAAGCACGGTGTGTTCACCGACAAGACGGGTGTGTTGACCAACGACTTCTTCGTCAACCTGCTCGACATGAACACCGAGTGGAAGCCTTCGGAGTCCGCGGAGAACGTCTACGAGGGTCACGACCGGTCGTCGGGTGCGCTGAAGTGGACCGCGACCGCCAATGACCTTGTGTTCGGCTCGAACTCGGTGCTGCGCGCGCTGGCCGAGGTCTACGCCCAAGACGACAACAAGGGGAAGTTCGTGGAGGACTTCGTCGCCGCGTGGGTCAAGGTGATGAACAACGATCGGTTCGACCTGAAGTAGATGCCGGACCGTTCAGCACGGCGCTGCGCCCCGCGAGCTTCGGTTCGCGGGGCGCAGTCCTGTCGCGCTCCACACCAGCGCCGACGGGTCCCGGATCCTGCGGTGGCATTATGAGACCGTGAGCCTGCTGGCACGGAACAACGTGCGGATCGCCGGGGTCGAGGGCGGTCCCGCGATCATGCTCGCGCACGGCTTCGGGTGTGATCAGAAGCTGTGGCGACTGGTCGAAGCCCGGCTGGCACCGAGCTTCCAGCTGATTCTGTTCGATCACGTCGGTTGCGGTGCATCAGACCCGTCGGCCTGGAACCCGAAGCGTTACGAGGATTTGCAGGGATACGCCGACGACATCCTCGGTATCGTCGACGAGCTGGACGCGCGTGACGTGACATTCGTCGGTCACTCGGTGGCCGCGATGATGGGGGTGCTCGCCGTCGCGACCGATCCGACCCGCTTCGCCCGGCTGGTCCTGCTCACTCCCTCGCCCTGCTACCTCGATCAGGGTGACTATCGTGGCGGCTTCTCCCGCACCGACATCGACGACCTCCTGGACTCCCTCGAGAGCAACTATCTGGGGTGGTCCAGGTCGATGGCGCCGGTCATCATGGGTACACCGGACCGGCCTGAGCTTGTCGACGAGCTCACTGACAGCTTCTGTCGCACCGACCCGGCCTGCGCCCGGGTGTTCGCGAGGACCACTTTTCTGTCCGACAACAGAGCTGACCTCCCTCGAGTAACGTTGCCCACGTTGGTGATTGAATGCGCGCAGGACACGTTGGCGCCCCGCGAGGTCGGCGCGTACGTCCAGCAACGGATCGACGGCAGCAAGTTGGTCACACTCGATGCCGTCGGCCACTGTCCACAGCTCAGTGCTCCGGACGCTACTGCTGACGCCATCGCCGCATTCGCCGGTGCGACGTGACGACAGAGCCGGTCCTGAGTGAAAGCGCCGGGGACCTCTACGAGAACGCGCCTTGCGGCTACGTGGTGGCGGGTCCCGATCGACGCATCGTCAATGTCAACACCACGCTATTGACCTGGCTCGGATACGAGCGAAACGCGTTGATCGGCAAGCCTTTCACCGATCTCCTCGCGGTCGGCAGCCTGATTCACTACGAGACGCATTTCGCGCCGCTGCTGCAGCTGCAAGGGCAGCTCGCCGGTGTGACCGTGGATTTGAAGACCGCTGACGGTAGTCGACTTCCGGTGTTCGTCACGGCCAACGTGAAGTCCGACGGTGACGGCCGGCCGGTCTTGCTACGCATCACGTTTCACGACGCCGGCATCCGACGCTCGTACGAGCGAGAGCTCCTCGACGAGCGTCAGCGGGTCGAGCGCGAACGTGCGCGGGTCCAGATCTTCGCCCGGACTCTGCAGCGAACGTTGTTGCCGCCCTTGCTTTCACCCCCGCAGGGACTGGATGCGTCAGCCCTTTACCACGCCGCCTCGGTCGACGACGTCGGCGGAGATTTCTACGACCTGTTTCCCCTGGCGCAAGACAAATGGGCCTTTTTCATCGGTGACGTCAGCGGCAAGGGCGCCGGCGCCGCTGCGGTGACCTCGCTGACCCGTTACACACTGCGGGCCGCAGCGGCGTTCGACGCCGATCCGATCGAGGTGCTGCAGAACCTGCACACGGTGCTCAGCCAGGAGTTCCGTGACACCGTAAACCAATTCGCCACAGTGGTTTTCGGTGTCCTCACGCCACGCGACGGCGAATTCGACGTCCAGCTCGCCAGCGGTGGCCATCTGCCTCCGCTGGTGCTCGGCGCGAACGGTGAGGCGCGCTACACCGACACCGTCGGCGGACATCCCGTCGGGATACCCATGGAGCCGCGGTTTGTGGCCACTCGGATCCGCCTCGGGGCGGGTGACACTTTGGTCCTGTACACCGATGGATTGACGGAGGCGCGGGTCGGCAGCGGCACCGAGCGTTACGACTTCCACGGAGCACTGTTGGAGTTCGCCGCCGAGCACGCGCCGGCCACCGCCTCGGCGATTGTGGCGGAGATCCAGTCGTTGCTGGACGGCTTCGGTTCAGGTCTGGAGGATGACGTCGCCGTGTTGGCGCTGGGCGTTCCGCGATGAAGTGTGTGCTGGCAGCCTACGGAAGCCGGGGTGACGTCGAGCCGTGCGCCGTGGTCGGTCGGGAGTTGCAGCGTCGCGGTCACGACGTCCACATCGCGGTCCCGCCCAACCTGCTCGCTTTTGTCGAATCGGCTGGGCTCTCCGCTGTCGGCTACGGGCCTGACTCGCACGCGCAACTCGACAGCGCGGCCGGCTTCTTCGGAGGCCACGTCGGCAACCCCTACGGCGCGTTGCCCGAGATCGTGGAACGGGTCAGCCAGGTCTGGTTGGACAAAGGCACGGCGCTGGCGTCGCTCGCCGACAACGCCGACGTGATCGTTGCCGGGATGAATGAACAGCGGCTCGCCACCAATATTGCTGAATACCAGCAAATCCCGTTGGTAGCGCTGCACTTCTTTCCGTCGCGCATTCATCCGGCCGGAGTGCTGCGGTCGCAGCTGGCCGCGCGCTGCGAGCAGCCCCTGCGTCGGTCGTTGAGCTTGCCCGAGACGTCGGAGCCGATGGCGCCGCTGCTCGAGATCCAGGCCTACGACGAGCGCTGCCTGCCCGGTCAACCGGCCCAATGGGCCGAACCCGGCAAGCCGTTCGCCGGGGCGCTCACCCTGGAAGCGCCGGCCGATGACGACGCTGGGGTGTCGTCGTGGATCGCCGAGGGTACGGCTCCGGTCTACTTCGGGCTCGGCAGCACGCCGATCTCACCTCCCGCCGACATCGTCGAGAAAATGATCGCGGCCTGCGCTGAACTTAACGAGCGGCTACTGGTCTGCTCAGGGCCCAACGAGCTGTCCGAATACGACCACTTCGACCACGTGAAATTCGTCAGCGCGGTAAATCACGCGGCGATCCTGCCCGCGTGCCGGGCGGCGGTGCACCATGGCGGCGCGGGAACGACGGCGGCCGCGATGCGCGCCGGGGTACCGTCGCTGATCCTGTGGCTGTGGCTCGACCAACCGGTGTGGGCGGCCGGGGTCGAGCAACTGAAAATTGGCGCGTCGCAGAGTTTTTCGGAGGCTACGGTGGATTCGCTGATCGTGAATCTGTCGTCCATTCTCAACCCAGATTGCATCGCCCGCGCCCGCAACATCGCCACCCAGATGATGACACCGCACGAAAGCGCCTCGTGCGCGGCTGATCTCGTCGAGAGCGTCGCGCACGCCGCCTAACTCACCGATCCAGATCCCACTGACCATAATCGGGGGCCAGCACTTCGTCGACGTCGATGTGTATGCCACCAAGCAGCGGTCCTGGATTGGACGCGCTGTTGACGATCTCCTGGTAGAGCACCGCGCCGGGCTCACGTTGGCCATGCGACCACGTTCTGGTCTGCCACGCCCACCAATGTCCCGGGGTGCTCGAACGGCCGATCACACCGTCGTTGATCGACCAGCGGCAAACCTGTGCGTGGCCGTAGATGCCGGTCCGCTGCGGCCCCAGCACCGAGTTGATGCCCCGAAACCAGTTGACTGCCAGGTTGTTCCACGTATCTACGTTGATGTCGTCGTCGACGCTGAAGAATATCGGCGCCGAATTGCTGCCGCCGGCCGCGTTGTGAAGTCCCAACGCGGTATGTGCATCGGCGACGCCACCGTCGAATCCACGGGTGAAGTCGGACGGCGCCGTCCCGCCAGGTTTGCCGTACTGGAAATTGCTGACGATGTGTAAACCAGCCCCGCACAGCGCATCCGCGTACCCGCGGGTCAGAGGCTTGGCCTCGAAGTGGGCGCCCGGTCGCGGCTCGGACACATAGTTCACCACCCCGATGTATCCGGCGGATTTGATCTCCTCCGGTGCTATGCGGCGCTCAGCGAAGTCGATCAGCCGGGGATTGTCGGCGCGGGCCGTCGGCACGCCGAGGGTTACGCCGAGCGGAGCCATACTCAGCGCCGCAGCGTATTTGGCGAAATCGCGCCGCGAGAACATCGCCGGCCGCCTAGTGCGTGAGCAAGGCGGCCGCGCTCCACGGTCGCTTGCCTGGGTGTCGTGGATCGGGTTGGGGTCCCCACGCGGCCGGCCGCATGAAGAACGGCAGACGGCGGAATCGATTGGCCGCCAACAGCAGTGACTCGGCCTCCAGCACCTGCCAGCCGAGGTCCTCGAAGTAGGCCAGTCCGTTCTCCGGCGCGAATTTGAACGGCGCGTTCTGCAGCATTCCGGACATCTTCTTGTTCATCATCTGCTTCAACCGGGCGCCGCCGAAGTCCAGCATCCACCACTTCACCTCGGCGCGTTGGAACGAGGTCGAAAGCGCCGCCACGTCTTCGGCATCCAGATAGTGCAACAGGCCTTCGGTGAGCACTAGAGCTTTCTGGACGCCGTCGAGGGCTTCGTCGAGGAACGCTTGTCGGGCCACCGGGTCGGCCAGATCGACGGCCGTCCGGGTCAACTGGCACCGCGGCGTCTGGTCGGCGAGCAAATCCGTCTTCTCATCCAGTAGCGGCGCGAGGTCGGCTTCGATCCAGGGGAAGTTCGACGGCAGATCCAACCGGTACGGGCGAGTGTCCAGGCCGGCGGCCAAGTTCAGCACCCGGTCGCACCCGTCGGCGATGGCCGCGGCGATGGCGTCGTCGATCAGCTTGGTCCGCGCGACCAGCCACCAGCCGCTGCGACTCGTCATCGGCGTCTCGGCGACGATCGCGCGACCCTGCTCCCCCGCAAGGCGCTCGGCGAGCGGATCGTTGAAGAGCGCGTCGCGCCGCGCCGATTCGGTCGCGCGGTACAGGGCGGTCCACCTGGCCGTGTCGGAAACGTGAGTGATCAAATGTCCGGCGTCTGCCATACGTTGCGTTATAGCACTCGGTTGCTGGTGGAATCCGGGTCGGGTCGTGTACAAGGGTTGGATGGACGTTCCGGCTGACGGGGCCGCCGATGCGTCCGCGCTGCGCGAGGCGATGGTCCGCCGGTTGCATCGTCGAGCGGTGGTGACGGCGCAGATCACGGTGCCCGCGGTACCGAGCCTGATCGACGAGTACATCAAGATGTGCGACAACATCTTTGCCGCCTCAGGTGTGCACTACACCGCCGAGCAATCCGCACAGTTGCGCTCGGTGCTGACCGCCGAGTTACTCAAGGCGTACACGGCCTCGTCGCGTTCGAACATCGTGATCTCATTTCACGCCCCGTTCGGCGTGGGGATGAACTACCGGGTCACAACGGAATCCGTCACATTGGGCGGCGCTTACGACGGTTGGGTGGACACCCGTGAAGGGCCGCTGTTCGGTACCGAGCCGGACGCCAGGGTGTGGGCGCTGGCCGGCGAGCTGGCCGATTCCGGTCGCCATCCGGTGCTCGACATCGGTGCCGGAACAGGCCGCAACGCGTTGGCGTTGGGGCGGCGTGGTCATCCGGTCGATGCGGTCGAGATGAGCCCGAAGTTCGCCGAGATCATCCGGGCCGCGGCCGATCGCGAGTCGCTGCCGGTGCGGGTGCTGCACGGCGACGTCTTCGAGACGATGCACGGGGTGCGCCACGACTATCAGCTCGTCATCCTGGCCGAAGTTGTCCCGGACTTCCGGACCACCGGCGAACTGCGCGGAATCTTCGAGCTCGCCGCGGACTGCCTGGCGCAGGGAGGGCGCCTGGTGTTCAACGCTTTCCTGGCGCGTGAGGGCTACCAACCGGACGACGCGGCGCGTGAACTCGGGCAGCAGTGCAACACCATGATTTTCACTCGAGATGAATTAGCCTCCGCGACAACCGCTTTGCCGCTCTCGCTGGTCGACGACGTCTCGGCCTATGACTACGAGAAAGCCCACCTGCCCGACAGCGCCTGGCCGCCTACCAGCTGGTTCGACGGGTGGGCCAACGGCCTCGATGTGTTCGACGTCAGGCGGGAAGAGTCACCCATCGAGTTGCGCTGGCTCGTCTACCGAAGAGGGTGACGCGCACACGAGACAGAAGTCAGGGCTGCGTTCGAGACCGGAGCGACGACGTTGGCTTCTGTTTCGCGGCTCAGACCGCGCTCGAGGCAGCCAACGCCGCCGCTGCTAAGGTGCTGTGCCTATGCCGGAGATGGATCGTCGCGCCCTGCTGTTGATGACGGGAGTCGGTGTCCTGGCAGCCGCCGTTCCCGTTCCGGAGGCGCGTGCCCACCCCCGTCTGCCGGCAGCGCCCGCGGGCGGCTACATCTTCTCCGACGAGTTCGACGGCCCAGCGGGCTCGGCGCCCGACCCGTCGAAGTGGGCGGTGGCCAAGGCCCGCGAGACGATCAAAGATCCGACGCACTGGGAGCTGCCGGAGAACATCGGCCAGTACCGCGACGACCGCCGGAATGTGTTCGTCGACGGCAAGTCGAACCTGGTCCTCAAAGCCGCCAAAGACGGGCCCACCTTCTACAGCGGCAAAGTTCAGAGCCACTGGCGGGGCGGTGTCGGCCACACCTGGGAGGCGCGGATCAAGTTCGACTGCCTGACCGCCGGCAGTTGGCCCGCTTATTGGCTGGGCAACGACGACCAGGGCGAGATCGACATCGTCGAGTGGTACGGCAACGGGAATTGGCTGCCGGCCACCACCGTGCACGCCAAAGCCAACGGCGGCGAGCATGTATCCGAGAGGATTGCGGTCGACAGCGCGTGGCACACCTGGCGCTGCCAGTGGGATGCAACCGGCATCCGGTTCTGGAAGGACTACAGCGAGGGCGCGGCGCCGTATTTCTCGGCGCCTGCGGATGCGCTGCCGGACTGGCCGTTCAACGGACCCGGCTACACCGTCTACCCCGTGTTCAACCTTGCGGTCGCCGGGTCCGGCGGCGGCGATCCCGGCCCGGGCAGCTATCCGTCGCAGATGCTGGTCGACTACATCCGGGTCTGGTAGCGGGTCTCAGGCAACGAAAACGGGGCGAACCCGAAGGTCCGCCCCGCCATCGATTGAGATCAGAAGCCGTTGCAGGTGGCCGCGACGTTGTTGAGTACTCCGTAGGCCGCCGGCGCCTGAACTGGGTGTTTGGCCGCTTCTTGGTCAGCCAGAGTGCGGCGGGTGTCGGGTGCCGACGCAAGGTAGTTGCGCAAGAAGCTCTGCGCGTCAGGACTCTTGTCGAGCAGACTTGCATAGCCCGGGTTCTGCTGTAACAGCGCTGCGTGTACCTGGTTGTAGTTGCACGTGGTGTTGATCGCCTGCTCCGACAGCCCGTCGGCGGACGCGATCCCCGCGCCTACGAGCGCCGACAAGGCCAGACCGCCGACTACACCAGCCAGTTTGCTCATTGAACGCGTGACCATATGTGGAACACCTTCCGGATTACGAACCGCCGAACCTCGGCGTCGAGATCCTCAGTTTACCGGAAGGATTCGCACACCAACCTCCTCGAGTGTTGGACTCATAAACCTCACAGGTCACACTTAGCTTCGCTTAGTCCAGGTACTTTTCGAATATGACCGATGCCCCGGCCCGCAATCTGGCGGTCGACTTCTACCGCGTGTGCGGGGTGATCCTGATCGTGCTGGGTCACTGGCTGGCCGGATCGGTGACGTATCGCGACGGATCATTCGGTCGGCAGAATCCGCTGGAGGATCAGCCGTGGACACAATGGCTCACCTGGATATTCCAGGCGGTGCCCACGTTCTTCGTGGTCGCCGGCTACGCCGCCGCAGTCTCGTGGAGCCATCGGCGGGCCGACGGTGCCATGTCGGGGCGCAGTTGGGTGCGGCATCGCCTCGCCCGGGTATTGGGCCCGTCGGCGGTCTACGTCGCGGCGGTGTCGGTGATCGTGGTGGCCTTCGAGATCACCGGCACGGCGGGGACGCTCCTGGAATACGCCGGCTGGGCAGTGGCCATGCATCTGTGGTTCCTCGCCGTATACCTGGTGTTGGTGCTGCTCACACCGACAGCCATTGCGGCACAACATCGCTGGGGACTTCGGGTGCCGCTTGCGCTCGGGGTGGGCCTCGTCGCCGTCGACACCGCTGCCCTGGCCGGCCACGTCCCGTATCTGAACTGGCTCAATTACCTGCTCTGCTGGGGGCTGCTCTACACACTCGGAATCGCCTGGCGGAGCGGGTTTTTGGCCGGTCTCAGGCCGCTGCTTCTGGCGGTCGGATCGGCGTGCGCGCTGTGGCTGCTGATCTGGATCGGTCCCTACCCGGTCAGCATGATCGGGGTCCCTGGGCAAACCGTGCAGAACACCGAGCCGCCTTCGACCGCGATGCTGGCGTTCGGCTGTGCGCAGGCCGGGCTGGTCATCGGCCTCGCGCCCGCGGTCAACCGCGTGCTGCGAACGGCGGCTATTCAGCGAGTGTTAGCGCCCGCCAACGACAACGTGATGGCTCTGTATCTGTGGCACATGATTCCGGTGGTGCTGGTGGCGATCGTCGCCTACCCGGCTGGGTTGTTGCCGCAACCGGCCGAAGGCGGCGTCGACTGGTGGCTCGGCCGACTGGAATGGGTGACCATCCTGGGCGTGGTGACCGCCGCCGAGCTGGCGTTGTTGTGGTGGGGTCGACGCATCTTCGCCGCTCCCCTTCCCGTCCTTGCTACCGCCGACCGGCGCTTGGCCGCACCGCTGCTGCCGGCCGGCGCGCTGATGGCCGCCTACGGCCTCGGGGTGTTGGCGGCGCAAGGCTTCGCGCCGGACGGGCATTTCCCGTGGCTGACCGCAGGGGTGTTCGCCGCCGGAGCTCTGCTGGTCGCAGTGTCCTCGCACGACCGGACCGCCGTCGCGGCAGTTCAGTTGCGGCAGTGAAACTTTGGCGGCTACCCCGCTGACACGAGGTAGCCGCCGTCCGATTCAGGACGAAGCTTTGAGCGCTTCCAGTGCCGCGTCGTAGTTCGGCTCCTGGGCGATCTCGGGCACCAGTTCCTCGTAAGCGACGTTTCCGTCGGCTCCGATGACCACGACGGCACGGGCGAGCAGACCGGCGAACGGTCCGTCGGCGATGGTTACGCCGTAATCCTGACCGAAGCTGTCCCGGAATGCCGAAGCGCTCTGAACATTCTCGATGCCCTCTGCGCCGCAGAACCGCGCCTGCGCGAACGGCAGGTCGTTGGAGACGTTCACCACCGACACACCGCCGGCGGCCGCACTCTCGTTGAACTTGCGAACACTGGTGGCGCACACCGGGGTGTCGACTGATGGAAAGATGTTCAGCAACACCGGCTTACCCTGGAACTGCTCGCTGTTGACCGCGCCGAGATCGGATCCGGTCAAATTGAAAGCGGGGGCCGGGGCTCCGACCGCCGGCAGGTCACCGACGGTGTTGATGGTGTTTCCGCGCAAAGTTATCTGTGCCATGCGCACAGTCTGCCAACCACCGCGAAGAGGTGTCGGGTCGGGGCCGATCCAACGACGTCGAACCGGCCGCGCGCCACGCGGGTTGGGCTGCAGGTTCCGGGGTCGTCTCTATATATTGTCTGACTGTGCCAGAGATGAATCGACGCAACGTCATGATGACGTTGGGGGCCGGCGCGCTCGCCGCCGCCATCCCCGCTCCCCAGGCCCGCGCTTACACTTCCCCGCGGGTGCCAGCACCGACCGCACCTGCGCCCGGGGCGCAACCCGGCGCCTACCTGTTCCACGACGAGTTCGACGGCCCCGCCGGTTCGGCCCCCGACCCGTCGAAGTGGGCGGTGTCTTCTCACCGGACGCCGATCAAGAATCCGGTCGGTTTCGACCGGCCTGAGTTCTGGGGCCAGTACCGCAACAGCCGGGAGAACGTCTTCGTCGACGGCAACTCCAACCTGGTTCTGCGTGGCACCAGGGAGGGCAACAAGTTCTTCGGCGGTCTGATCAGTGGTAACTGGCGCGGTGGCATCGGCACCACGTGGGAGGCCCGGATCAAGCTGAACTGCCTCACCGGTGGCGCCTGGCCGGCGTGGTGGTTGTCCAACGACTTCCCCGGCCGCGAGGGTGAGGTCGACCTGCTCGAGTGGTACGGCAACGGCGAGTGGCCGGCCGGCACCACCGTTCATGCCGATCCGTTCGGCACCGCCTTCGAGACCCACCCGATCGGGGTGGACGGCGGCTGGCACACCTGGCGCGTGACCTGGAACCAGGGTGGTTTCTACTTCTGGCAGGACTACGCCGACGGTATGGAGCCCTACTTCACCGTTCCCGCGACCGGCATCGAGGATCTCAACGACCCGATCCGCAAATGGCCGTTCAACGACCCGGACTACAACCTGTTCCCGGTGCTGAACCTCGCGGTCGGCGGCTCGGGCGGCGGCGATCCCGCGTCCGGTAGCTACCCGACCGAGATGCTGGTCGACTGGGTGCGCGTCTTCTGACCCGTGCCGGTCAGCGCCGTGACTGTCGCACCTTGTACGTCGACGGCCACGAATGGCGGGTCTCGTCGCCGACCAGCGCCGTCCCCTTGCCTCCGACTTTGACGGCGTACGCCTCTTCGCCCGCGCCAACTTCACGGTTGGCGTGCTCTTGGGCCAGGTAGTACAGCTCGTCGATGGTGGCTTCGTGATACGCGACGAACGTGGTCTTGCGTTCGATGTCACCCGCCGCGGCGGTCATCCAGTCAGGCAGGATGCGGGTGGCCAGCGCCCCTAGGCCCAACAGCGTGAACGGCACCACCCAGTAGCCGAGGTACGCCACGGGAGTGCGCGCATCCAGCGTCGAGGCGTCGGCGGCCACGATCGGTGGAACCGCTGAAGACACCGTCGCGCCCGCGAACACCGCGGTCCAGATCCAGGTCAGCCGGGTGGTGATCTGGCTGAACACATCGCTGTTGACCACGGCAGGCGGCTGATTCGCCGCCGCATACTCGTGCGGGAACGAGGCCCCGAACTGCCGCCCGGCCAGGGTGACCAGCAAGATCCCCGCGAAACTCAACGGCAGCGCCCAGCCCTGCATTACCGGCCGGCTCGCCAGCAGGGTTGCCAGCGTGATGATCAGAAACGTTGTGCCAGAGCCAATTTCCAGCGAGCGTCGAGGTGTGCGGGTGAGGTATCCGGCGACCAGGCCGGCGATGGCGATCGCGAAGGCGACCACAGCCGCAACGAGCAGCGGTGCATTGCCGACCAGTACCCAGTAGACGATCCACGGCGCGAAACCCAACAGAATGCCCACGATCAGCCAGTGTATGAGCGGACGGGCATCAACGGGTGTGTCGGGGTGGCCGAGCGGCCAATATGTTGCGGCCTGCGCTCGGTGGCGTTTTGAAAGCCGTTCAGGTGGTGAGCTTTTGCGCCAGCTCCCACGCCGTGTCAGCCATCTGACGGTAGCGCTGGCGATATTCGTCGGTGCCTGCCCGAGAATCCGCCGCATTGCCGTCCAGGCCCCGGCGCCACACCCCGGCGGTGATCGACGCCAACCGGAACATCGAGAACACCACGAAGACATCCAGCGATTCCGGCAGCGGCCGGCCGGCGTGCGCGCAGTAGCTCTCCAGGAATTCTCGCTGGTCGGGAAGTCCTGTGCCGGACAGGTCTTCACCGAGGACGCCGCTCAGTCCGCCGGGTCCGCCGGGCACGTGATAGGTCACGCAGAAATATCCGAGATCGGCCAGCGGATCACCGATCGTCGACAGCTCCCAGTCCAGCACCGCGACCACCCGCGGTTCGGTCGGATGCAGCAGCACGTTGCCCAAGCGATAGTCGCCGTGCGCGATGCAGGCCGGTTCGTCGTCCGGCGGCAAGTGGTCGGGAAGCCACGACGCCAGCAGATCCATAGCCGGCATGTCTTCCATCCGCGCGGCTTCCCACTGCCGCGTCCACAGCGCCACTTGGCGCCGCATGTAGCCCTCCGGCCGACCGAAACCTTCGAGTCCGACGGCCCGCCAATCGACGCTGTGCAAGGCCGCCAGGACCCGCGCCAGATCCTCGTAGACCGCGGCGCGGTGCGCGGGAGTCTCGTCACGCAGCACCCGATCGGGAAAGACCCGTCCTGGAACATGATCCATGACGAAAAATGTTGTGCCCAAGATGGATTCGTCATCGCACAGCAGGCGCATGCGCGGTACTGGGACGTTCGTCTCGGCCAAGGCGGCCATCACCCGATGCTCGCGCTCCACTTCGTGGGCACGAGGCAGCAGCTTGCCGGGCGGCTTCTTCCGGAGCACGTACTCGCCGCCCGCGGTGCGCAGGTGAAAGGTGGGATTGCTCTGGCCGCCCTGAAACTGGCGCACCTCCAGTCGGCCGTCGAACTCGGGCAATCGACCGCGTAGATAGCGGCCCAGCGCCGCTTCGTCGAAGCGATGGGCGGGCAGCACCGGCACCAGCTCAGCGACACCCGCCATTCGTCACCCCTTCGATCACGGCTGCGAGAACCCTACCGAGGAGGGAGAAATACCTTGACCCGTTTCCGGCACCGAGTCATCGTCGACGCTACCTTCTGGCGGTTCGCTCTGGATTAGGGTCCGGCTATGGATATCTCATGCGCCTTCGCCACCTCATCCGACACTCCGGCGCACGTGGAACTCGCGGAAAGCCTCGGCTACCGACGCGCCTGGCTCTACGACTCCCCCGCGCTGTATCCCGATGTGTGGATGATCCTGACGCGATGTGCCGAGCGCACATCGCGGATCGGACTGGGGCCGGGCGTGCTCGTCCCGAGCCTGCGGCACCCGATGGTCAACGCGGCCGCGATCGCCGAGCTCGTCGCGGAGGCGCCCGGTCGCGTTGCAGTGGCCGTCGGGTCCGGCTTCACCGACCGCTTCTCGTTGGGCAAGCGTCCGCTCCCGTGGCGACAGGTCGCCGACTACGTCCGCTGCCTGAAATCGCTCCTTGCCGGCGAGACCGTCGAATGGGACGGCGCCAAGATCCGGATGATGCAGCCGGCCGGCTACGGTGCCGAGCGACCGGTCGATGTTCCGTTTCTGATCGGCGCGGACGGGCCGAAAGGCCTCGCCGTGGCTGCCGAGCTGGGCGACGGCGTGTTCTCGGCGGCGGTGCCGCAACCCGACGCGGTCCACGCGGCGGACTGGCGTGCACTGCTGTCCTTCGGGACTGTCCTCGACGAGGGCGAGGACGTGACGTCAGCGCGCGTGGCCGACGCGGCGGGACCCGGCGCGGTGGTGATGTATCACGCCATCTACGAACGCGGCGGCGCAGCCGCGGTCGACGGGCTGCCGGGTGGGCAAGGATGGCGGGCGGCGATCGAGGCCCAGCCGGCAGACGAACGGCATCTCGCGATTCACGAAGGACACCTGGTCCGGGCCAACGCGCGCGACGAACCCCATGTCGCAGACCTCATTCCGATGGCCAGCGCGGCATCGCTGACCGGCACGCCCGACCAGGTCGCCGCCTGGGTGCAGGACCTCGCCGCTGTCGGCGTGACCGAAATCGCTTACCAGCCGGCGGGATCCGATATCGAGCGCGAGTTGCGCGCCTTCGCCTCCGCTGCCGGCATCTCCGGCTGAGCGCCACATCTGGCCTCGGCCGAGCGGCTAATCCGACCGGATCTCGTCCTCGTACTTCTTGGCCATGTGTGCCACCGCGTCGATCTGGGACTGCGCGAGGCCTTCGCGAACCTCGCTGGCGCGCGCCGCGGCATCCAGGGTTGGCTGTGCCTGACCCTGGAAATGCGGCATCACCTCGGCGGCGAACAATTCGGCCGAACGCCTGGTCGCCGACGGGTTCGCCCACTCGTGACCCATCTGCAGCATGCAGCCGAAACCACCCGACTGGTCCCACATCCGCTGAACCTGTTCGCGCGCCCGCTCGGGTGTTCCGATCACGCCGGCCCCGTTGTCGTTGATCACATCGATCATCTCGTCGATCTGTTCGCCCGGCATGGTCATCTGCGGGAAGGCCGCAACTTTTTGGAAGTAGTTGAACCACGGCGCCAGACCGAATTTCACGTCTTCGCGTGCCTGCTTGTCCGTCTCGGCAATGTGAAACGGCCCGACCAGGCTCCAGTTCTTGCGGTCGACGGCCGTGCCGAAAGCGGCGGCGCGCTCCTCGACGATGTCCCAGTGATATTGCAGGGCATTGAAGCCGTCGACGGTCAGTGTCGCCCCGATCGACAACAGGCCGATACCGTGCTTGCCGGCCAGTCGGGCACCGGTCGGCGAAGCTACGGCGGCGACCGCCAGGGGGACGCCGCCTTCGGAGTACGGGGCGAGTTGCAGGCGGGCGTCGTGCAGCTCGTGGGTGGGCGTTTTCGCCGACACCGTCTCACCGCGCAGCAGCCGCACAAGAATGTCGAGGTTGGTGTCGAGCAATTCGCGGGTGTCGGTCGGGGTCAAACCGATCATCGCCGAGTCACTGGGCAGTGACCCCGGCCCGACCCCACCGATCACCCGTCCGTGGGTGAGGTGATCAAGCATCATCAAGCGATCGGCGACCCACAACGGGTTGTGGTACGCGAGCGATAAGACGCCCGTGCACAACGTGATCCACTTGGTCCGCTCCGCCGCGGCGGCGATGAAGATCTCGGGTGACGCGATGATCTCGCTACCCGCCGAGTGGTGTTCGCCGATCCAGGCCTCGTCGAAGCCGAGCGCGTCGAGGTGCTCGATGAATTCGAGGTCTCGCTGCATGGCCAGCGTGGGGTTGGTGCCTGCGCGGTGGAATGGCGCGATGAAATACCCGAACCTGAGCTTGGCCATGAGCGGTCCCCTAGCAGTCGCGTTGCTCCGACCTTAGTCCCGTCCGAGCGTCGGGACTAAGGACTCGGAGCCGCGATTTGCCGAATCAGACCGGGCGAGCGTCAGGGGATGTGGACGTTGACGCTGGGTCCGCCCGGGATGCTGCCGCCGCCGCCACCGGGGCCGCCGCCACCGGTCGGTCCGCCGGGGATGCTGCCGCCGCCGCCACCGGGGCCGCCGCTACCAGTGGGTCCGCCGGGGATGCTGCCGCCGCCGCCGTTGGGTCCGCCACCGCCGGTCGGTCCACCGGGGACGCTGCCGCCGCCTCCGTTGGGTCCGCCGCCACCGGTACCACCCTCGGTGCCCCCGCCGCCGCCGGGTGCTCCGGTCGGGGCAACACTCGACGACGGTGTCGTGGTCGTCGTCGTGGTGCTCGACGGCCCACCCTTGTCGTGGTCGCCACCGCATCCGACCGCCAACGTGAGTATGGCAGCGCCGGAGAACAGCGTCATGGACATCCGCGCAGACTTCATGTGCAATCCCAACTGTCGACTTGTGCCCCCCGAGGTACCCGTGACCGCGGTGCTCGAAACGCCCCGATTTCGTGCGGCGATCAGCCTCTGCGGGACAGCTGGGCATGGATCAGCGGGGCGATTTTCTCCGCCATGTAGGCGTGTCCGGCGTCGTTGGGGTGCACGCCATCCGGGCCGATCAACTCGGGCCGGCCGACGAACCAGCCGTCGCTGATCGGGTCGATGAACGTCGCGCCGAAGTCGTGGGCCTGGCCGCTGAGAATGTCGCGTATATAGAGGACGTCGGGCGGCGGGTCCGAGTCCGTCCACGGCGGTCCGATCACCAGCAACTTCGCCGAGGGCGCGATCCGTCGGGCCGCGTCGAGCGTGTCGTGCGCCATGGCCGTCATCTGCATCGGGTCGACACCGTGATCGTTGCGTGAACCGAAGAACACCACCAGCGCGTCATCGGGGTGGACGGCGCGGTTGGTCAGGTCCTCGAAGACGCTGCCGTGGTCGCCGCGGACCACGTAGCCCGCCCTGCCCTCGGAGGCGACTTCGGGCGCCACCTGAACGCCTTGGCGAGCGAGCGTCGACCACGTGCGATTGGTCCAGGTATTGGCTCCCCAGCCGCCTTCGTCGGTTCCGGTGGTGTAGGAATCACCGATCACCGCGACGTGGTCGATCGGAGTCCCGCGGGCGACGGTCTCGAGTTCGCGCGGTGCGGCCGGACCGTGGGTGACCATCCCTGCCGCGAGAGCGGCGACGACAACTGAGGCCAGCGGACCGACCGTTACCTGCACTGCCCCACCACCTCGGCCGCGTGTCACATCCGTACAAGCGGAATCGTAAAACCTGACGCTGGAATTCGCTGTCGACGCGCTGGCATCCGACCGGGCACCGCGTGGATGCCGTTCAGCTGACTGAGCCCTGTCATGTCGACGGAGCGCGGGACGCCAACGTCCTCGCGCCACGGGAATCGTACTCGATCGTCGTGTGGCGCAGTATCGCTCGCGTTACTGCGGCCTCAGCCGGCACGCGCCGACATGGTTTTCGGGCGGCCTTCGTGGGACCCGTCGACGGACTGCAACTTGCCACCTGCGAGTTGGGCGGCGGCGTCGGTCCCGGTCTGGGGTTTCCCGTCGCCGACCATTCTGCGCATCCACCGGCGCCCTGGTTCCTCGACGGCGTGGTACAGCAACGCTGCGGCGATGAAGGTGATCGCCAGCACCGCGGCCAGCAGGAGTTTGCCGCCGGTGCCGAACAGCGTCAGCTCGAATTGCTCGGCGGTCCACGTCCATGAGGTGTGCGCCAGTTCGTGAACCATGTACAGGCAGAACGAGATCTGCCCGCCGTACACGAAGGGCCGGGTGGACAGCAGCGCGGGCAAGCTGCCGGTGCCGATCGCCAGCGTCATGACCAATGGCACGAACAGGATGTCGACCAGGCCGCCGGTGTCGGTGACGCCGTGCAACGGGTGCGCGTCGGACCAGTAGAGGAAACCCACCACACCGGCGATGAGCAGCACGGAGGCGTAACCGGCGGCGCGGCGACCACGATCCGTCGGTCGCAGTCGGCTGACCGCGGCGGCGACCAGCGCTCCGGCGGTGAACTGCATGACGATGCGCGGCAGCCAACTCCAGGGCGTGTAGAACTGGCCCGTCACCAGCAGCGACACCACCGGCGGCAACGAGGCGGCGATCGCCAGCCACATCAGGCTGCGGGCCCGCGTCGCCCGCGCCATCCGGAAGACCACCAGCACCAGGAGGCCGAACAAGAGGTAGGCCAACCATTCGGCGCTGATCGACCACGCGGGCCCGTCCCAGCTGGAGTTGTCGAAAAACGGCTGGAACCACAACTGGACCATCAGAACCTGGCGCACGTAGCTGATCGCGGTGAACCGGTAGATCTCCTGGGACGGCACGTGGCCGACGTGCAGCGTGAAGATGACCCAGAGCGCGGCCAGGTGCAGGGTGACCAGATACACCGGCCAAACCCTGGCCAGGCGCAGCCAGAGGAAGTGCAGGGTGGCGCGCGTCGACCAGGACCCACCCATCCGGTCGAGGTAATTCCAGGTCAGCACGAACCCGCTGAGAATGAAGAACAGATCGACACCTTGAGCCCCGCAGTTGAGCACCGGTGTCAGTGCGTCACGGAACCCGGGAACGGCATCGCGCAGCAACGGGCGGAAGTGAAACAGCACGACCCAGACGGCGGCGACGATGCGAAGTCCGGTGAGGGCCTTGATTTCTCCGCTGCGCACAACAATCTTTCCGTGAGACCACAAGCTTTTCGTTCGCCGCTGCGCCGGTTACTACGGCGTTGGCAGGTTATCAGTGCACCAGGGCGATCGCGAGTCGCCCGCCCGGTGCGCCTCGAAGCGAATACGCAGGCAGAGACGTGGAAGGGACCATTCCCCGGATGCGTTGACACGGCTAGCGTCAGCACCGAGTCCATCGTTCCAGCCCACAGGAGAAGCTGTGCCACTGTCATCCGTCGACCGGACCGAAGGCCGAGCATGAGGATGCGCCGCACCGAACAGTTCGGCATCGAGCACCCGGTTGTGTCGGCTCCGATGGCGCTGATCTCGGTCGGCAGGCTCGCTGCGAGCGTCGTCGCCGACATCGTCGCGCGCGCCGCGCTTGTCCTGGGCCGGGCCGCCGACGTCACCAAGAAAGGTTGAACCACGATGGATCTCGCATCGGTCGACGAACTGCTGACCACCACCCGCTCGGTGCGTCGACGTCTCGACCTGACCCGGCCGGTCAGTCGGGAAGTGATCATGGAATGCCTGCAGATCGCGATGCAGGCGCCGACGTCGAGCAACGCGCAGGACTGGCGGTGGCTCGTGATCACCGACGCCGGCAAGCGGGCGGCGATCGCCGAGATCTACCGGAGTATCGGCGAGCACTACCTGCCGCGGCTGGCGGCGTCGGAGTCTGATCCACAGACTCAGCGGGTGCTGCGCAGCGCACTGAGCCTCACCGAGACACTCGCCGACGTGCCGGTGCACGTTATTCCCTGTCTGCAGCGGCGATTCGACGGCAACGATCTCGTCGTCGCCTCCTCGGCCTGGGCGTCGATCATTCCGGCCGGATGGAGCTTTCTGCTCGCCCTGCGCTCCCGTGGTCTCGGATCGGTCTGGACCACAATGCATTTGGGCAGAGAACGGGAAGTGGCCGAGCTACTGGGCATTCCCGACACGGTCACCCAGGCTGCGCTGTTCCCCGTCGCCTACACGATCGGCCGTGAATTCCGGCCGGCGTCGCGGCCGCCCGCGGAGACCGTGACGTTCTGGGATGGCTGGGGCGAAAGCTGACTTAGCCCGGTTATGTTGCGGGCGGGTGAAATCGTTTCTTAGCAAAGTATTAAAGCCTGCACCCAGTGACCTTAGAGTAGGCAATTAGCGTCTCAAATAGATCGGGGTCGTCGCTGATCCTGACAATGCAGTAGCAGTATTTGGGATGGGGGAAGTTTTCATGAAGGACCCGATTATCACGCCAGCTTCGTATTTGGCGCCGCGACACGCCCACCTTCCTGTGAACTGCAGTGGCGCCGCTGTGCGCGCCCAATGCCGCCACCTCGCGACTGTGGTCACCATCACCGGTGCCGTGGATGCCAGCAACGTCGAGCAGGTCATCGATTACGCCCAGCGCTTCAACCTTCCGGACAAGCCGTTCGTTCTCGATCTGACGGGCCTCGAGTCTTTCGGGCCGCAAGCCGTGCGACTGCTGTACGCGGTCGACGACGCCTGTGCCGCCGCCGGATTGGAATGGGCGGTCATTCCCAGCCAGGCAGTCAGCCTGACCCTGCTGGTGACCCACGAGGACGTCAGCTTTCCAACCGCGGCAACGGTCCACGAGGCATTGCAGTACTTCGCCGACGCCACCAGTGCTCGGCGTCGTCTACTCCTGCCGCTCTTCAACAAGACCGCTTAGTCACGCGTTCGCGCGGCGACGTACGTACCGCAGAGTCCGTATGCTGCTATCTGTGACGTCTAAGTCGACTCTTGCCACTGCCTCGGTGCTGACCGCTCTGGCATGGGCCGCGTCGGTGGGCACGGCCGTCGCCGACCCCACGCCCGCACCCCCGGGACCTTCCCCGGCTCCCGCGCACCCGGCCGCGCCGGCCGCCGCTCCAGCCGCCGCGAAGACGACGATCGATCACGACGGCGTGTACAACGTCGGCACCGACATCGTGCCCGGTGTCTACACCTCGGCCGGTCCGGTCCCGAACGGTGTCTGCTACTGGAAGCGGCTCGGCGAGGACGCCAAGCAGCCGTTGGACAACGCGATGAGCAAGAAGCCGCAGATCGTGCGGATCGAAGCCACCGACAAGACGTTCAAGACGAGCGGCTGCCAGGCCTGGCAGAAGAACGACGCCGCCGTCCCCGACCCGGGTAAATCCCCGGAGCAGGCCGGGTTGGGCCTGGGCATTCTGAACTCGTTGATCGGCGGCGGAAACACGTCGCCGCCGGCGAATCCCACACCCTCGACCCCGCCGAAGTAGTTCGGGGCCGGTCCAGAGCGTATGCAGACCGTCGAGTACACCGCCGGTCGGCTGGCGGACATTTTCGGCGATCCTTCGCAGCCCACAGTGCTGCTCTGGCATGGGCAGCAAGCCGACGCTCGCTCGTCGGTGCGGTCTCTCGCGGAACTGATTGCCGCCCGCGGCCGCTGTGTCGTCGCCGCCGACTGGAACTCCCACGCCGCCGATGGCGGCCGGGCCGATCTGCTGGCCTCGCTCCACTACACCCGGGATCGCGCTGCCGAGCCCGATGATCTGGTGCTCGTCGGATGGTCGATGGGCGGTCTCGCCGCGGCGGCGCTGACGATCCGGGCATCCGAACTCGGCGTCACGCTCGCGCACACCGTCTGTCTGGCCGGCGCCTTCATGGTGCCCGACCCCATTTTCCACGAGCTTCCGGCAGCTCAACTCCGGGACACCGAGCGTCCAACCCCGTTCACACTGCTGCACGGATCAGCCGACCGCGTCATCCCCGTCTCGGTGGCCGACGACTTCGCCGCGGCGCTGCGGGCCACCAACTGGCCGGTGAGTGTGGTCGAGTTGGCCGCCGATCACGGGTCGATCGCCGGCGCCGCTTACGACCCGGACGCCGAGCGCTACCACGCCGCGACCGACGCGCAGTCGCTAGCCGTCGCCGCCGACGTGGCGGCGCGTATCGCCGACGCCGGCCGGCAGAGCGACTGACTGCGACAGCCAGGCACGCAGCTTGGCGTAGACCAGCGGGTGGTTGAGCAGGTCGAAGTGATTCAACCCGGTCAGAATCAACCCCTGCTCCGCCGCAAACGGGACGAGTCGCGTTTTGCCAACGCCCGTAGCGCTTTTCGTTCGAACGAGATGGTCGCCGGCGAGCAACCCGAGCAGCCGCGGCGACACGGTGGTCGACACGTAGTGGTATGTGGCGTGCGGCAGGAACGGCGCCTCGCCGCAGCGGTCGCGGAGGAATTCGTCGGGGTCGGCGTCCAGCCAGTCCTCGTCCAGGCAGGCGCCGAAGCGCAAATCCTTCACCCCGTCGCTGCGGGCGTTCAAGAAGTCCGCGATGGCCCGGGTTTCGGGTAGCTTCGCCAGCGCCCACGCTGCGATGTTGACACCTTTTTCCAGGTCGGCGCCGAGGTGCGGCGACCCCAGGCACACCACCCGCGTCACATCGTCGGTCCAGGCATGCTCCTGCTCCGTGCCGTAGTGGCATGCGCTGCGCGCGACCAGTCCGCCCATCGAGTGGCCCACCAGTACAAGCTCGGTGACGGGGACCGGCCAGTGAGCGTGCAGGAGCTCCAGAATGTCGGCCATCGTTCGGCCGTTGACGGAGATGTGTAGTCCGCTGTTGTAGCGCAACAGTATTGGGCTGTAACCGAGCTCTTCGTGCAACCGCTCCCCGTAGCTGCGGCCGTCGTCGGTTTCGCGTGGTGCACGCGACCACGCCCGCTCGGTCATGCACCAGCCGTGCACGAAGACGACCACCCGCCCAGTCGCAGCCGGATACGCCGCCGCCAGTGCCTCGCTCGTCAGAGCCACCGATCTGCCGTCGTGGCGGACCACCATCGCGCCGGCCAACGGATTCTCGTGATCGGCCAACTCGTCGCCGTAGATGCCGTTGACCGCGGCCAGGAACGCGCCGACGGAGTCGCTGCGTGACTCCAGTGGCTCGTCGACCTCGTTGCCCCAGATCTCGCTGGCCACCAGCCCCGCCACGCGGCTCGCGCCACGCAACCCCCGATCCACGCCGGTGTAGATCGCGCCGGAAATTCCGTCGTGGATCGTCCTGGTCGGTGCCGCGGACGGTCCGATCGAATTGAAGACGCGGGTGGCGATGCCGGAGTGCATTCCGCGTACCAACGCCGTCAGCACCGTCGAGGCCTCCCCTGCCAGTTCGCCGACAGCACGGATATCGCTGCGTTGCATATGGCCCCCTCCGGGGTCGACAGATGTCAAGATGGCCTGGCAACCTCGCTAGCTGCTCGAATCCCGTCCTGGATTCTCCCCTGAGCTGCCAGTTTGTTGAGTCAGTATACAAACGTTTACTGTATTTACCAGTGGCTGAACTCGTTGGCCGTGACCTGGATGCGGCGCAACGCCTGATAGGAGCCTGATGGACGCGACCTTTTCGCTGGAATTGCCCGACGAAGTGGTGGAAGTCCGCGACTGGGTGCACGAGTTCGCCGACACGGTGATCCGGCCCGCGGCCGCCGAGTGGGACGAGCGGGAAGAGACTCCGTGGCCGATCATTCAAGAGGCCGCCAAGGTCGGGCTCTACACCCCGGACCTGTTCGCGCAGATGGCCGGCGAGGCCAGTGGGTTGGGTATGCCGACGGTCTTCGAGGAGATGTTCTGGGGTGACGCGGGTATCGCGTTGTCCATCATGGCCACCGGGTTGGCGGCGGCCGCCCTGGCCGCCAACGGAACCCCGCAACAGATCGGCGAGTGGCTGCCCCAGATGTTCGGCAGCCCCGGCGATCCTCAACTGGCGGCGTTCTGTTCCTCAGAACCCGGCGCCGGCTCGGACGTCGGTGCGGTTCGCACCCGGGCCAAGTACGACGAAGCCTCCGACCAGTGGATCCTCAACGGAACCAAGACGTGGGCGACCAACGGCGGAATCGCCAACGTCCACGTCGTGGTGGCGTCGGTCGAACCCGAGTTGGGCACCCGGGGTCAGGCGACGTTCATCGTGCCGCCCGGAACGAAAGGCCTGTCGCAGGGCCAGAAGTTCAAAAAGCACGGCATCAGGGCATCGCACACCGCCGAGGTGGTGCTCGACGACGTCCGCTTGCCCGGTGAGCTGATTCTCGGCGGCCGCGAGAAATTCGAGGGCCGGATCGCCAGGATCAAGGAAGGGCATCGCACCTCGAGTCAGGCCGCGATGATGACCTTCGAGCGGACCCGTCCTACCGTGGGTGCGATGGCTCTGGGCATTGCCCGCGCCGCCTACGAGTACGCGCTCGAATACTCCGGTCAGCGCGAGCAGTTCGGTCGCAAGATCGCCGAATTCCAGGCTGTCGCTTTCAAATTGGCGGACATGAAGAGCCGTATCGACGCATCCCGGATGCTGGTGTGGCGGGCCAGCTGGATGCAGCGCAACAACAAGGCGTTCACATCAGCCGAGGGATCGATGGCGAAGCTCTACGCCAGTGAGACCGCGGTGTACGTCACCGATGAGGCCATTCAGATTCTCGGTGGCAACGGTTACACCCGCGACTACCCGGTCGAGCGGATGCACCGAGATGCCAAGATCTTCACGATCTTTGAGGGCACCAGCGAAATTCAGCGACTGGTGATCGGCCGGGCGCTGACTGGTCTGCCGATCCGCTGACACCGGCCCCTAGTGAGCGGCGTGCGCCTCGTCGGCGGCGCCGTTGAGGGCCAGCCCTTCGTCCCAGTCGGTGCCGTCGTGGCCGTCGACATGCTCCTCGGCGGCCGGCGGCCCGGCCTCGAACTCACCTTCGTCCAGCCCTGCCACCACCCGGATCGCCGCGATCAACTGTTCGACCAGCGGCGTCTCCGCGGCGGTGGGCGTACCGCCCTGCTCGAGCTCGTCGGGCAGTTCACGCCGCAGCCCGAAACCGTTGGCCGCCTCGTGCGCGGACAGCTTCGCGTGTACGCGGGCGTTGTAAAGCTGTTGTCCCAGAGTTGATCCGGGCGCGTCGGCCGCGCGCTCCATCAGATCGTCGTAGCGGCGACGGACGTCGCTGAGCGCCATCATCACGGTGGGAGACGGCCTGCTGTGGCTTGCCGCCTCGGTCAGCGCGGCGCGTAGCTTGCGCATACCGGAGAGCACGATCTCGGCCCGCTTGTGGAATTTCTTGTCTTCGGGAAACGGCAGCGAGTCGATGGCCGCCCGGTACATGTGCATCGCCGCGTCGGCAAGGTTCACGATGGTCTGCGCTTCACCTTCGTGCTGATCGAATTCGCCCATAACCCCTCAACTCGTTGATGGTGTCGGCTCAGTCCGCGACAGGCCGCCAACACTTCCGCTCCGACAGCTGCTCGGAAGAGGTTATGGGTAACAGCGTCGACTCGACAACAGTAGTGCGCTCCCGGTTGATCGGCAGCCCTGTCTTCGTCGTGCCAGAACGCGGGTAACCCGCGTCCGCGCCACGGGCCCGTGTAACACTGCCGTAATGGCATATTCGATTGCTCGCCCCAAGCTGGAGGGCAACATCGCGGTCGGCGAAGACCGTCAGCTGGGTTTCGCGGAATTCGGCGATCCGCAGGGGCGCCCGATCTTCTGGCTGCACGGCACTCCCGGCGCTCGTCGGCAGATTCCGGCCGAGGCCCGCGCCTACGCCGAGGACCATCACATTCGCCTGATCGGAATCGACCGGCCGGGTATCGGATCGTCGACCCCCCATCAATACGAAAACGTCCTTGCTTTCGCCGACGATCTGCGGACGGCCGCCGACACGCTGGGCATCGACAAGATGATCGTGATCGGGTTGTCCGGGGGCGGTCCCTACACGCTGGCCTGCGCCGCCGCGATGCCCGAGCGGGTGATCGCCGTCGGAGTGCTGGGCGGGGTGGCGCCGACCGTCGGTCCCGAAGCCATCGGCGGCGGACTGATGGCACTCGGCTCCTACGTTGCGCCGCTGTTGTCCGTTGCCGGGCTTCCGATCCGGCTGGCGGCGGCCGGTTTCATCCGGCTGCTGAAGCCGGTCGCCGAGCCGGCGCTGTACCTGTATGCCGGGGTGTCCCCCGAGGGTGATCGCCGGCTGCTGGTACGGCCGGAGTTCAAGGCGATGTTCCTCGACGATCTGCTCAACGGGTCGCGTAAACAGTTGGCGGCGCCGTTCGCCGACATCGTCGTGTTCGCCAAGGACTGGGGCTTTCGACTCGACGAGGTGAAAATCCCGGTCCGCTGGTGGCACGGCGACCGCGACCACATCGTCCCGTTCGCCCACGGGCAGCATGTCGTCAGCGGGCTGCCCGACGCGGAGCTCTACACGCTGCCCGGTGAAAGTCATCTCGCCGGTCTCGGTTTCGCCGAAGAAATCCTGCGCACGATGATCGAGTTGTGGGACAGCATCGAAGAGAAGTGAATTCCGGTGTGCGACCAACACCGTCGCACGCCATGTGGTAAACGGTGCGAGTGCCTGCAAACCAGCCGCTCACCAAAGATCAGCGCAACTCTTTCATCGCCGCACTGCTGGGCTGGACGATGGACGCCTTCGACTACTTCCTCGTGGTCCTCGTCTATGCCGACATCGCAAAAACGTTCCACCACACCAAGGCCGAAGTCGCGTTCCTGACCACCGCGACATTGCTGATGCGCCCGGTGGGTGCGTTGCTGTTCGGACTCTGGGCCGACCGGGTCGGTCGGCGCCTCCCGCTGATGGTCGACGTGATCTTCTACTCGGTGGTCGGATTCCTGTGCGCCTTCGCGCCGAACTTCACCGTGTTGGTCGTCCTGCGACTGCTGTACGGGATCGGAATGGGCGGCGAATGGGGTTTGGGCGCAGCGCTTGCGATGGAAAAGGTCCCGGTGGAACGCCGGGGATTCTTCTCCGGCTTGCTGCAGGAGGGCTACGCCTTCGGCTATCTGCTGGCAACGGTCGCGTCGCTGCTCGTGGTCGATCAGCTCGGGCTGTCCTGGCGCTGGCTGTTCGGCCTGAGCGTCATTCCGGCGTTCATCAGCCTGATCATCCGCTACCGCGTGCAGGAATCCGAGGTCTGGGAAGCCGAGCAAGCCCGAATGAAGTTGACGCGCACCCGGATTCGCGATGTCCTGCGGGACGCCGCTGTTGTCCGGCGGTTCGTCTACCTGGTGCTGCTGATGGCGGCGTTCAACTGGATGAGTCACGGCACCCAGGACGTCTATCCGACGTTTCTGTCGGCCACCCACGACGCGGGGGCTGGGCTGTCGCACGCGACCGCGAAATGGATTGTGGTGACCTACAACATCGGTGCGATCGCGGGCGGGCTGATCTTCGGATCGCTGTCCCAGCGTTACGGTCGACGCCACACCGTGGTGTTCTGCGCGGTGCTGGGCTTGCCGATCGTGCCGCTGTTCGCCTACTCGCATTCGGCGGCGATGCTGTGCCTGGGCTCGTTTCTGATGCAGTTCGCCGTGCAGGGCGCCTGGGGTGTCATCCCCGCGCACCTGACCGAGATGTCGCCGGATGCCATTCGCGGCTTCTATCCCGGTGTCACCTACCAGCTGGGAAACCTGCTGGCGGCGTTCAACCTGCCGATTCAGGAGCGGCTGGCCGAGACCCGCGGCTACCCCTTCGCGTTGGCCGCGACCATCGGTCCCGTGCTGATAGCGGTCGCCGTGTTGACGGCGATCGGCAAAGACGCCACCGGAATCCGCTTCGGCAGTAGCGAAAGTAGTGCGACCGGCGTGGTGGACGGCCGATAGGCTCAGCGGTATGTCCGGCGGCCTCAAAGGCTTCATTCGCGGCGAACTGGCTCAGCTGAAACTTCCGCAGCTGTGGCACCTGGTCGCGGGCGCGATCATCGCGGTGGCCGCACTGTTCGGCGGCCTGGATGACGTGGACGCCAAACCGGTCGTGTTCAACGTCGGCCAGCCCTACAGCGACGGCGAATTCACCCTCACCGTCAAGAGGGCGCTGCTGTTCGACGAGATTCGTGCGGGCAAACACGTGGTCGCCGCGGCCAAGCCCGGATACGACTACCTCGCGGTGGCGAGCACCGTCCGCAACGACGGACCGATCCGTGGCGGACTGAGCATGGGCGCGCGCGACGAAGAGTTCGACCTGCGGGAGCCGCACAAGGAGTACGTCGGAGCATTTCGGATCGCCGACGCGTCGATCGTCTCGTCGCTGGGCCCCAAGATATCCGACGATCTGTTGTTCGTCTGGAAGCTGCCGAACGGTGAGGTCAAGCCCGGTTCCCTTGTGACGCTGCGGGTTTGGAAGAAAGAACTGCGGGAGATGATCGTGACGTACGGCAAGGACTGGCTGTCCAGCGAGACCAGCTCCGCGCAGATCACCTTGCCGGTGGTGAAGCGATGAGCAGCGTTCGCGACAGGCTCGCGCGTCGCGCAGTCTTGCCGCTGACGGCGGTGCTGGTCGCCGCTGCCGCGATGTTGTGGCACCATCTGCCGGTTCCGACCCAGATCTACGCGCCGTTCGACGTACACGGCAAGCTGGGTAGCCAGGTGCGGGGGCGCGCACTGGCCGTCACAGCCACCGGGGTTCGGATTGCACCGAAGGCCAAATTCCCTCTCGGCCCGCATTCCACGAGCACGATGTCGGCGGCGGGACTGTGGCTGGTGGTCGAGGCAACGGTCTCGGCGGACAAGTCGTCGACGCTGGTGTCGGCCGATCTGGTGCTGGGCACCAACACTTATCTGGTGTCCCTGCGCCCCGCGCCTGGCTTCGCTGTCCGGATCGACCCGGGCCTGCCGCAGCACGGCTACTGGGTGTTCGACGTGGCGCCCGAGCTGATCCAGCCGTCAGTTGCCAAGCCGTTTCAACTGCGAGTGTGGCCCAACGCCGAGGAACGGCTGACCAGTCGCATCGTGGTCGATCTCGACAGCCAACCCCCGGCGCGCGCTGACTTCGTCACCGTGAAGCCCTCCGTGATCGGTCCGGCCGAATGAGCCGACTCTGGGTCCGGAACCTGATCGGTCTCGCGGTCGTCGTCGCCGCGCTGGTCGTGCTGTGCGTGGTCGAGCTGTACCCGGAGTGGTCGTCGTATCGGCGAACCGTCGAGCCGGAGCGCGTCATCGGACGCGGCGGCAGCGCGGAACTGTCCGGGCAGTCCTGGCATCTCGGCGCGGTCCACCGCACCGGCACTCTGCCGAAAAGCCCCTACCGGCCGTCGATACCGAAAGGCGCGGTGCTAACCGTCGTCACCATCGAGCGGACGGGTAGCCCCGGCCCCCAACTGTGCGTCGGTTTCCTCACCGACGGGCGGCGGCGGTGGAGAGACCAGACGAACTCCGGGACCTCCTACCCCGTCAGCCGAGGTGCCACTCCATTCTGTAGCCAGCCCGGCCCGGTGCAGTTCAACTTCCTGCTGCCCAGCGACGCCACCCCCACCGCCGTCGACATCACCGACGCGAACTCCGCCATCCTGCTGCGCATCGCCCTCTAGGCGCGCGTTCTGCTCGGCCAGCTGCGCCCGGGTGGCATGGGTCCAGCAGTAGCCGAACGCGGTGGCAATCAGAGCTATGCGCAGCGGCACCACAATGAGTTGGGATATCAGGTCGAGCGTCGGCATGAACGACGTCCAGAAACCCCAGTCCTGCGGGCCGATCACCCATTCCATACCGCGGACCAGGTAGCCGTGATTGTTCGACGGGCCGTAAAAGCTGCCCACCACGTCGAGCCAAGCCAGCACCACATACGCGAGTACATAGCACGCCAGCGCGACCGGACCGCCGTGCAGGATCAGCTTGGCCGAGTCGACGATCGGCTGATACCGCCCGGTCTTCGACTTCGCGTAGTCGGACACTTTGCCGCGCAGCGACGTCGGCATCACCGACCAACTCCGCTCGAACCGTCGCGCCGGCAACAACTTTTCGAGAAATACCGCGCTGCGCTCGCCCACCGTTCGGCGCGCCGCGGCGCGCCAGTCGGCCTGCGTCGAGACCCCGTAGACGATGCCGATGACGGCAAGCCACATCAGCGGCACCCCCGCACCGCCGAACACCGTCTTCACCGTCCACGTCAGGCCGTGCCAGCCGACCTGCAGGGGCTTGACGTGGCTGAACAGCTCGGCGCGAGTGCTGGTGAACCACACCACGATTCGACGTTTGGCCAGCCAGCCGGCCGGGTTGACCAGAAACGTGAATCCGGCCGACAGCGAATAGCTCAGCACCAGGAAGATCCAGAGCGAGTCGATGTAGATGCGTACCGCGGTCAGCCATCGCGGTAGCCGGCCGGCGAAGTAGCGCAACGGGTAGCGGATGATCAGCGCTCCGCCGATGACGAAAAAGGTGGTCTTTGGCACCTGCAGTGCATGGGTGGCCGCGCCGCTGAACGCCTCTTCGATCTGGTAATCCAGCGAACGCGCCATGTAGGCCAGCCAGTCCTCCTTGAACAGCTGCCACGCCAGGTAGATCGCAAAAAACGGCGCGACGATCGAAGAGAACAGGTCGGCGCTGCGAAGCGAAGGCGTCGGCAGGTCGGCCAACACCGGCACCCCCGGGCGGACCACCAGGAACATCGCCACGTAAGACCCCAGCGTGGCCAGCCCGGCGAACGGCATGATCATCGCGGCCCAGAAGGCGTGGTCGTGGCCGACGTAGGCGGCCCACTCCACCGCACCCTTCCGGGCCAGCATCCCTACCAGGTAGCACGCCGCTATCTGCGGCCAGTAACGCCACGCCAACGCAAATGGCCGAAGCAGGTAGGACACCCGGGTCATGTTATCGGTGGTTGGCGGCCGCGCTCAGCGCTTCTCTCAGTAGGTGCATGGCGACCGTCGTCGATCGTTCCCGGATGTCGGTACGGTTTCCGGGCAGCCGAATTGTCCGGGTCGAGGGTGCGCCGCCCGCCAGCGCGACGGTGAAACAGACGGTGCCGACCGGCTTGTCCGCCGTTCCCCCACCCGGCCCGGCGATCCCGGTGATCGCCACAGCCGTGTCGGCACCGAAGCGGTGCAGCGCCCCGGCGGCCATCGCTTCGGCCACCGGTTCGGATACCGCGCCGTGTGCCTCGATCAGTGCCGGGTCCACCCCGAGCAACTCGGCTTTCGCGTCGTTGGCGTAGGCCACCAGTCCCCCGGCCACATACGCCGACGAGCCGGGTCGTTCGGTGAGTCGAGCCGCCAGCAGGCCGCCGGTGCACGACTCGGCTGTCGCGATCCGGCGTCCGGTCAGCAGCTGCGCGATCTGGTCGTCGACCCGCGAGCCGTCGTCGGAGAAGATTTGCGCGCTGTGGCGCTCCCGCAGCAGCTCGGTCAACTCCCGATAGGTGTCGGCGGCGCCGGGTTCGTAACGGGTGACCATTTCGACCTCACCCCGGCGCAGACAGGTGGTGATCTCCAGCGCGTCGAATCCCGGCACGTCGTGCTCGGCCTGCCGCAGAGTCTCGGCCAGCCCGGATTCAGGTAGTCCGAACATCCTGATGGTGTCCTGCCGGTACACCGTGCGGCCGGCGATCGCCTGCTGCACTTCGGGGACCTGCACGGCTGTTTTCCACATCGGCTGTAGTTCGCGCGGCGGACCCGGCAGGACGACGATGGTCGGCTTACCGGGAACGACGACGCCGGGCGCGGTGCCGACCGGTTTCATCACCACGGCCCCGACGGGGACCATCGCCTGCTTCCTATTGGCGGCGCGGATCGACTCGAAATCGCCGGAACCCAGGCGCGACATCAGTTTCTTCAAGATCTCGGCGATGGTGTTTTCCAGCTCGACGTCCAGCGCGAGTTCGCGTCCGCTGAATTGCGCGACGATGGCGACCGTCATGTCGTCGGCGGTCGGTCCGAGCCCGCCACTGGTGACGATCAGGTCGACACCCTCGTCGGCCAGGAAGCGCAGCTGGGCCTCGATGTCGGAAGCGCGGTCGCCGCAGATCGTGATGTGGGCGAGTTCGACGCCCAGCTCCAGCAGCTGTTCGGCCAGCCACGGACCGTTGAGGTCGGCCACCCGCCCGGTCAAGACTTCGGTGCCGGTGACGACAATGCCTGCGCGTGCGCTCACTGCTACGACCTTAGGCGCGAGTGTCCGGCTCCGTGGACAGGTGCCGCTCGACCGACGCGGTCTTGCTCGTCATCGCGTCACTGACGCCGGATCGCCAGTCCGCCTTGATCACGACGCTGACCCGATCGGCCCGCGCCTTTACCGCCTCGACGGCACGCTCCACCACCGCCATCACCTCACCCCAGGTGTCACCCTCGATCACGGTGAACATCGCGTCGGTCTTGTTCCGCAGCCCGGAGGCCCGGACCACCCGGACGGCTTCGGCCACGATCTCGCCGACACCGTCGCCGACTCCGAGCGGCGTGACCGAGAACGCGACCAGCACTGACATCTAGCGAGCGTACCCACGGCCCCGCGGCGTCGGCGCCATGGCAGCATCGGGCCATGCGGGTTCTGGTGCAACGGGTCGCATCGGCAGCGGTGTCGGTGGACGGCCGGGTGGTCGGCGCGATCCAGCCCGCCACCCAGGGCCTGCTGGCACTCGTCGGGGTGACCCACGACGACGACGCGGTCAAGGCTCGACGGCTCGCTGAAAAGCTCTGGCAACTCAGGATTCTCGATGACGAGCGCTCCGCCTCCGACATCGGCGCGCCGATCCTGGTGGTCAGTCAGTTCACCCTCTACGCCGACACCGCCAAGGGGCGGCGGCCATCGTGGAATGCCGCCGCGCCGGGCGCGTTGGCCGAGCCGCTGGTCGAGGAGTTCGCGCAGACGCTGCGGGGCCTGGGCGCGCACGTCGAGACCGGGCTCTTCGGCGCCGACATGCGCGTCGAACTCGTCAATGACGGCCCGGTGACCGTTCTTCTCGAACTGTGACAAGGAGATTCGATGACTGACAAGTGGGCGGGCGACCGAACCGACGACGACACCTGGGACATCGTCACCAGCGTGGGCTACACCGCTTTACTGGTCGCGGGTTGGCGAGCATTGCATGCGGCGGGTGATCAACCTCTGGTGCGCGATGACTACGCCAGGCATTTCATTGTGGCTTCCGGCGACCCGTTTCTGAACAACGCTCTGGCCGCCCCTGGTGCAACCGAGGGCGCGGCGACCTTTCCCCGGTTGTACGGCGTCCAGACGCGGTTCTTCGACGAATTCTTCGTCGCCGCTGCGGGTCAAGGCATCCGTCAGGCGGTTATCGTGGCGGCCGGTCTTGATTCACGGGCCTATCGACTCGAATGGGCTAGCGGCACAACCGTATTCGAGATAGACCAGCCGAGGGTCCTGGAGTTCAAGACCGCGGTGATGAAGGAGCATGGGGCAAGCCCCGCTGCCGAGCGGCGTGACGTTGCCGCGGATCTGCGCGGCGACTGGTCAATACCGTTGCGGGCGCAGGGTTTCGACCCTGCACAGCCGAGCGCCTGGTCGGTGGAGGGCATCTTGCCGTACTTGACCGGCGAGGCGCAGGACACGCTGCTGCGCCGGATCACCGAACTCTCGGCGCCGGGCAGCCGGCTGGCGATCGGGGCACTGGGCTCCTGTCTCGACCAGGAACGGCTCACGGCGCTGGAGGCGAGCTACCCCGGGCTCAACGTGTCCGGCGAGGTGAACTTCTCCACCCTGACCTACGACGACGCCACGAAAACCAGTCCCGCACAATCGCTTGCCGCTCAGGGCTGGGCGGTCGATCCGGTACGGACCAACCCGGAACTGCAGCGCGAATACGGCCGGGCGCCGTCGCGGGTCGACATGCAAATCGACGAGATCATGCATTCGCAGTACATCAGTGCGACGCGGTCAGCCCCGAAGGGGGCCTGATGCAATTCTGGTCCGGCACACCGTTCATGGACACCGTCGACGCGCTGGCGATCGCCCGCATGCTCGACGAGTCCGGCTACGACGGGGTGATCTGTGCCGATCACCTGATCTACCCGCGCAACCTGACGTCGCCGTACCCGTCACCGGCCGGGGTGCCGCCGTGGCAGCCCGAAACGGCGTGGCCCGATTCGTGGATCATGATCGGTGCGATGGCGTCGACCACCCGGCAATTGCGGTTCTCCAACGCCATCTACGTCGCGCCGTCCAGACCACTGGTCGAAGTGGCGAAACAGGTGGCCACCGCATCGGTGATCTCCGGAGGCCGGGTGTCGCTGGCCGTCGGCGCCGGCTGGATGCGTGAGGAATTCGACCTGCTGGGGCAGGATTTCGGCAACCGGGGCAGACGGCTCGACGAGATGATCCCGGCGCTGAGGGCGCTGTGGCAGGGCGGCTGGGTGTCCTGGAGCGGTCGTTACTACCAGGTGCCCGAGCTGATGCTCGAGCCCCATCCACCGTCTCCGGTGCCGATCCTGTGCGGCGGCGAATCGGAGACGGCGCTGCGCCGCGCCGCGCGGTTGTGCGACGGCTGGGTCGGCACCGCGTACGGGTGGGACGACGCGGTTCGCTACGTCCGGAAGCTGACGGCATTACGGCACGAATACGGCCGCGCCAGTGAGCCTTTCGAGATCATGCTGGCACTGCTCGAGGTGCCGTCGGTCGACCTGTTCCGGCGCGCCGAAGATCTCGGCATCACCGCGGTGATGTGTGCGCCGTGGATGCGCGACGGCGTCGAACCGGGCAACCGGGACGGCTGCCGCGCCGCCATCGAGCGGTTCGCCGAAACCGTGATCGCGAAGTGCCGCTAGCGGCGAAGCGCGTCGGCGGTCAGAACTTGTGCGGGACGTCGTTGACCAGTCCGCCGTCCATGACGAACTCGGCGCCGGTGGAATACGACGACTCGTCGCTGGCCAGGAACAGGACGAAGCTGGCCACTTCCTCGGAGACACCGGGACGGCCGAGCGGCACGGTGACCATGTCGTCCGGGAAGTGCTTGGTCATCGGGGTGCGGATGAATCCGGGGTGGATCGAGTTGACCCGGATGTTCTGCGACGCCAATTCCAGGGCGGCGGATTTGGTCAGCCCCCGGACGGCCCATTTGGACGCGACGTAGGGGTGCACCATGACGGCGCCGCGCAGTCCCTCGATCGACGAGACGTTGATGATCGAGCCACCGCCCGCGGCCTTCATCGGCTCGACGACGGCCTGGATGCCGTGGAAGGTGCCGTTGAGGTTGACGTCGATGACTTTGTTCCACTTGTCCACGTTGAACTGACCCAGCTGGCCGAGCGCGACGATGCCGGCGTTGTTGACCAGCACGTTGAGCTTGCCGAAATCGTTAACCGCGGTGGCCACCGCGGCTTCCCACTCGTCGGGCTGGGTGACGTCGAGGTGGACGTAGCGGGCGGCCTCCCCGATCTCGTCGGCGAGTTTCTTGCCGTCATCGTCGAGAATGTCGCCGACGACGACCTTGGCGCCTTCGGCCACCAGGGCCCGGGCGTGGGCGGCGCCCATCCCCCGAGCGCCACCGCTGATCAGTGCAACTTTTCCGTCCACGCGTCCCATGCCGCGTCACGCTACAGCAGTAGATTCCGCGGTTAGAACCTGTTCCACCTTCGGCCCGCGGGGCCCCGCAAATTGCGCACTTTCACCCGGGTGGTCCAGCATGCCTGTTCCGTACTAAACTAGAACACGTTCCAGTTCGCCTACGCCGCTGTAAGCAACCAGGTAAAGGATCTCGCGCATGCACACTTCCATCTGCGACGAACTCGGCATCGAGTTTCCGATCTTCGCGTTCACGCACTGTCGCGATGTCGTCGTCGCGGTGAGCAAGGCCGGCGGCTTCGGCGTGCTGGGGGCGGTCGGGTTCACTCCCGAGCAACTGGAGATCGAGCTCAAGTGGATCGACGAGAACATCGGCGACCACCCGTACGGTGTCGACATCGTCATTCCGAACAAATACGAGGGCATGGACTCCCAACTGTCCGCCGAGGACCTGGCCGAGTCGCTGCGCAAGATGGTGCCGCAGGATCACCTGGACTTCGGCAAGAAGATCCTCGCCGACCACGGTGTGCCGGTCGAGGACAGCGACGGCGACAGCTTGCAGCTGCTGGGCTGGACCGAGGCGACGGCCACCCCCCAGGTCGAGGTGGCGCTGACGCACCCCAAGGTGAAGATGATCGCCAACGCGCTGGGCACCCCGCCGCCGGACATGATCAAGCACATTCACGAAGCCGGGCTCAAGGTCGCGGCGCTGTGCGGCTCGCCCTCGCAGGCGAAGAAGCACGCCGACGCCGGCGTCGACATCATCATCGCGCAGGGCGGTGAAGCCGGCGGTCACTGCGGCGAGGTGGGCTCGATTGTGTTGTGGCCGCAGGTCGTCAAGGAGGTCGCACCGGTCCCGGTGCTGGGCGCGGGCGGTATCGGCAGCGGCCAGCAGATCGCCGCGGCGCTGGCGCTGGGCTGCCAAGGGGCCTGGACCGGGTCGCAGTGGCTGATGGTCGAGGAATCGTCGAACACCCCGGTGCAGCAGCAGGCCTACGTCAAGGCCGGCAGCCGCGACACCGTGCGCAGCCGCTCGTTCACCGGCAAGCCGGCCCGGATGTTGCGCAACGACTGGACCGAAGCGTGGGAGGCGCCGGACAACCCGAAGCCGCTCGGAATGCCGTTGCAGTACATGGTTTCCGGTATGGCGGTGCGCGCGACGAACCGCTACCCCAACGAGTCCGTGGACGTGGCGTTCAACCCGGTTGGACAGGTCGTCGGGCAGTTCTCCAAGGTCGAGAAGACCGCGACCGTCATCGAGCGCTGGGTGCAGGAATACCTCGAAGCGACCAACAAGCTCGACGAGCTGAACGAGGCCGCGTCGGTCTGATCACTCGTCGTCGACGGCGCCGGTGATGACTTCTTTGGTGCGCTCCACCGCGTAGGTGGCGATGTCGATCGAGTTGTGCACGATGTCGCCCGCGCCACCGGCGATGTCGCCCTTGATGATGTGGCCGGCGTTCTCGACGATGTCCGCGGACCGCTCGACCGCGTTCGTGACGATGTCGCGGGCGGCGTCAATTGCGTCTTTCGGCCTGAAGGCCATGGCTGTCTCCTGAGTCTTTAGGGGAAGTGCGTGATGCTGGTGTCGGACGGGAACCCGCCACCTTGGCCGTTCGGGGCTCCGCCGCCAGTCAGCTGACCGATCTGCCAACCATGCTCTGTACAGAGCATCGGCTGCCCGTCGGGGCTCTGAGCCGAGGACCCGCGCGGGTTCTCGCACTTGGCGCCGACCTGTTGCACCCCGTAGAGCGGGTAGGTGATCACCCAGTACCCCGTCTGCGCCGCCGGGAACTGGTTGATGATGAAGTGGCACGCCTCGGCCTGACCGCCGGGGCCGCGCCCGAAGATGAACCGCTCGTAGTTGTCGCAGGGCGCGCCGAGCGATGCGTCGTAATTCATCCCCGGCACGTCGCCGTCGAAGTGCCCGTTGTCGGCCAGGGCAACCGGCGCCATGCCGACAGTGGCGCCGGTGATCGCAGCGGCGACGAACAGTTCGCGAATCATGACCCACCTTCGATGTTGCGTCACCGGGCCACTCTGTGAGCCCGCGACTGGAGGCAAGCATAGTCAGTACCCCGGGTGCCACAAGGCTGTTTCGCCCGACGGTCCGCTCAGTGCCGAGCGGGCCGGTAGGTGCAGATCAGGACGCCGGTGGCGGTGGTGGTCGCCGAAACCAGCTCGAGCGCGTGGACGGCACCGTCGTCGGGGAAGAGCCGCTTGCCGCCACCCAGCAGGATCGGTTCGATCATCAGCCGGTACTCGTCGACCAGGTTGTGGGACACCAATTGCGCGGCCAGTGACGGGCTGCCCATCACCTGCATCACCTTGCCGTCGCGCGCCCGCAGGTCGCGGACAGCTCCGATCGCGTCGTCGGACGAAAGCAGCGTCGAATTGGGCCAGCTCAGGTCCTCTTCGCTCAACGTTCGGGACGCGACGTACTTCGGGATCTCGTTCATCCGGTCGGCGAACGGGTCACCCGCCCGGTCCGGCCACGCCGCCGCCATCGCCTGCCAGGTGCGTCGGCCGAACACCAGCGCCTCGGTGGCGTCCATCAGCTCGCCGACTGCCGGCCCCATGGTGTCCGGGTCGAAGTACGGCATCGACCACCGGCCATGCCGGAAGCCGCCGTCGTCGTCTTCGCCCTGACCGCCGGGCGCCTGCACTACTCCGTCGAGGCTGATGAAGTCACTGACGACAATGCGCATGGGTGAGGCCTTTCGTGGTTGGTAGCCGGCAGTAGTCCAGACCGCGGATCGCGCCGAAACTCATCGCAGAATGCCGCGAGAACACGTTCCATTTCGTCCCTCGGCAATCGGCTGAAGGCCGTTCCGTCTCGGCTGTCGCGGTGCTTTACTGAGCCAGAACGCCTCGTATTGCAAGCCGTTCCCACCCTAGGAGTGCCACCGATGCCGACTCCGAATCTTCCACACGGATTCGATTTCACCGATCCCGATGTCCACGCCGAACGCCTCCCGGTCGAGGAGCTCGCCGAGCTGAGACGGACCGCGCCGATCTGGTGGAACGAGCAACCGCTGGGCGCGGGCGGATTCGACGACGGCGGCTACTGGGTGGTGTCCAAACACAAAGACGTCAAAGAGATCTCGCGACGAAGCGACGTGTTCTCCAGCCTGCAGAAGACCGCGCTGCCGCGCTACAAGGACGGCACCGTCGGCGAGCAGATCGAGCGGGGCAAGTTCGTCCTGCTCAACATGGACGCCCCGCAGCACACCCATCTGCGCAAGATCATCTCGCGCGGCTTCACACCCCGGGCTGTCGAACAACTCCGCGACGACCTGCGCGAGCGGGCCCGCCACATCGTGGCGAACGCGGCGGCACACGGGTCCGGCGATTTCGTCGAGCAGGTGTCATGCGAGCTGCCGCTGCAGGCCATCGCCGGGTTACTGGGTGTGCCGCAGGAGGACCGGATGAAGCTGTTCCATTGGTCCAATCAGATGGTGGGCGACCAGGATCCGGAATTCGAAACCAACGATGCCATCACCGCGTCGGTCGACTTGATCATGTACGCCATGCAGATGGCCGCCGACCGTGCCCAGAACCCCGGCGAGGACATCGTCACCAAGTTGATCGAGGCCGACGTCGACGGCCACAAGCTCTCCGACGACGAGTTCGGATTCTTCGTCATCCTGCTCTCTGTTGCCGGTAATGAGACAACGCGCAACTCGATCACCCAGGGCATGATGGCCTTCACCGACTTCCCCGACCAGTGGGAGCTCTACAAGAAGGAACGTCCCGCGACCGCCGCCGACGAGATCGTTCGATGGGCCACCCCGGTCACCTCGTTCCAGCGGACCGCGCTGCAGGACTACGAGCTGTCCGGAGTGCAGATCAAGAAGGGTCAGCGGGTTGTAATGGTCTACCGGTCAGCCAATTTCGACGAAGAAGTGTTCGACGACCCGTTCACGTTCAACATCCTGCGGGACCCCAACCCCCACGTCGGCTTCGGCGGGACCGGTGCGCACTACTGCATCGGGGCCAACCTGGCGCGAATGACGATCGACCTGATGTTCAACGCGATCGCCGACGCGATGCCCAATCTGGAGTCGGTCGGCACACCGGAGCGGTTGCGCTCGGGCTGGCTCAACGGCATCAAACACTGGCAGGTCGACTACCACAGCGATGCCGCGGCCAAACACCCTGTCGCGCACTAGGCTGCGAATATGCCGTCACACAAAGCAGTTCACGTTAAGTCCGCGGGCGCAGCGTTGGAGCTCGCGGATGTCGAGACGACACCGCCGGGTCACGGAGAGGTGCGCATCAGCGTCAAAGCCTGCGGTATCTGCGGGACCGACGCCCACTTTGTGTCCGGTGACTTTCCGGGTCTGTCCTGGCCGCTCACCCTGGGACACGAGATTGCCGGCACCATCGCCGAAATCGGGCCGGGTGTCGAGGAATTCGCCGTCGGCGACCGGGTGGCTGTCGGCTGGTTCGGCGGAAACTGCAACCACTGCGCCCAGTGTCGCAAGGGTCAGTTCATCACCTGTTTGAACGGCAAGGTGCCGAGCTGGCACTACCCCGGGGGCTATGCGGAATCGGCGACGGTTCCCGCCACGGCGCTGGCCCGCATCCCCGCGGAGCTCTCCGACGCCGAGGCCGCGCCGATGGGCTGCGCGGGCGTGACGACCTACAACGCGCTGCGACACACCAAGGCGCTGCCCGGCGACCGGGTGGCGATCCTCGGTGTCGGCGGTCTCGGCCACCTGGGAATCCAATTCGCCCGGGCAATGGGTTTCGAGACCATCGCGATCAACCGCGGCACCGCCAAGAAGGAGGACGCCCTCGAACTCGGAGCGCACCACTACGTCGACGCGAGCGACGGTGATGTTGCCGAGGCGCTCAACGACCTCGGCGGCGTGGCGGTGGTACTGGGCACCGCCGGAGCCTCGAAGGCGATGGCTGCCACCGTCGGCGGGCTACTCCCCTTCGGCGAGCTCATCACCATCGGTGTCACGCCCGAGCCGTTGCCAATCAGCCCGCTGCAGCTGATCACGCCGGGGCTCAGCGTCGTCGGTCACCCGTCGGGCACTGCCAGCGAGATCGAGGACACGATGCATTTCGCGGTGCAGACCGGGGTGCGGGCCTGGATCCAAGAGCTTCCGCTGTCTCAGGCCGCGGAGGGTTATGCGGCGCTGGAAGAGGGTCGCGCCCACTACCGCACTGTGTTGACGGTTTGACCCGAGGCATCCCCACCGCCGAATGGAGCCTCGACGGCTCCGATGGTGACCTGCTGATCCACACCGGCGTCGTCGGCCCGGCCGCCGCGATCGGACATCGGCTGACGCTGGCGATGCGGCACTGGCGAGCGACGGCGCGGTGGGCGGCCGACGAGCTCGTGGGGGCGGAATTGACCGTCGAGACCGCATCACTGGAGGTCGTCCGTGGCAAGGGCGGCGTCACCCCGCTCTCCGGACCGGAGAAGATCCTGGTGCGCAGGAACGCGCTGAGGACGATGGACGCGAAGCGCCATCCCCGAATCGCGTTCGAGGCCAACACTATTGACAAGACCGAAGATGGTTACCGGTTGACCGGCACGCTGACGATCCACGGCTCGTCCCGGGACCAGGTCGTCGACGTGCGCACCGACGACCAGGGAGCCAACTGGTGGTTGTCCAGCGAGACCACGGTCTGCCAGTCGGATTTCGGCATCAAGCCGTACTCGCAACTACTGGGCTCGCTCAAGGTCGCCGATGACGTCGTGGTGAGCCTCACCGCGAAACGCGCCAAGCGGGCCTGACGGAGGGATCACGATGCGGATCGGCGTGGTGTTCCCGCAGACCGAGATCGGCGCCGACGCGGGCGCTGTCAGGGCATACGCCGAGCAGGTCGAGGGGCTCGGGTTCGCGCACCTGCTCGCCTACGACCACGTGGTGGGTGCCGACACGTCGATACACGCCGGCTGGACCGGCCCGTACGACATGCACGACACCTTCCACGAGCCATTGGTGACGTTCGGTTACCTGGCGGCGGTCACCAGAACTCTCGAGCTGGTCACCGGAGTCGTGATCGTGCCGCAGCGTCAGACCGTGCTGGTTGCCAAGCAGGCCGCCGAGGTCGACCTGCTCAGCAGCGGACGACTGCGCCTCGGAGTCGGCCTCGGCTGGAACAAGGTCGAGTATGAGGCTCTGGGAGAAGACTTTTCGACCCGCGGCAAGCGCTGCGACGAGCAGGTCGAGTTGATGCGCAAGCTCTGGACCGAGCCGAGCGTCACCTTCGACGGCCGCTATCACCGGGTGACCGGCGCCGGCATCGCGCCACTGCCGGTCCAGCGGCCGATTCCGGTGTGGTTCGGAGCGTCCTCACCCCCCGCGTTCCAGCGGGTCGGCCGACTCGGCGACGGCTGGTTTCCGATGGTAGGTCCGGGACCCAAGCTCGAGCGGGCCCGGCAGCTGGTGGCGCAGGCGGCAACCGCGGCGGGCCGGGATCCGGCCCTCATCGGTATGCAGGGTCAGGTCTCGTGGACCGGCAGCACCGACGATCTCGCCGAGGGTCTGCGGACCTGGGCCGACGCGCGCGCGTCACACGTTTCGGTCAACACCATGAATGCCGGGCTGGCCTCGGTCGACCAGCATCTCGCCGTGCTCACCGTCGCGGCCGAAATCGCACGGGATATCGCAGGTTAGGGGGCCGGCGCTCCGGGTGGCGGAGGCGGCGGCTGCTGGTCGGGGTCCTGCCCGTGCAGGCGTTGCAGCAGCTTGGTGAGCAGGGGATGCGGGTTGGGCTGCTCGGGCGGTGGCGGCGGTGCGACCGGAGGGGGCGGCACGGGCGCAACCGGAGCCGCTGCCGGGACAGGGACCGGCGCCTGCGCCACGACCGGTTGCTCGACGATCGGCTCCTGAACGGGTGCCGGCTTCGGCGCCGGACGGGCCGCGGGTTTGGGGGGTGCGGCCGGTGGCGGAGCCGGAGCCTCGGCGATCGGCGCGCGGGCGGCGATGTGCGCCACCGGGCGGGCTGGTTCTGAGGCATGGACGGGCACCAGATGCTGGCCCAGCGCCAGCGAGAGCGACGCCACGAACGTGACCGCGCCGGCGGCCAACATGGTGACCGCACCGGCATAGGAGCGACGCTGGCCCGCCTCGTGGTCCTGCCGCCAGTTGTTGACGGTCTCGAGCATCTCGGTGTCGGTGAACTCGGTGCTCTGCGCCGATACGAGCGCGGCTCCCCGCGCCAGTGCCAGCTCCGCGCCCACTTGGGTGATCACCGGGACGGGCAACGACTGCAGCTGCGCAGACAGCGCGCCGACCTCGTCGGCGGCGCCGACGATCACGACGCCACCCGGCTGCCAGGAACTACGGTCGAACAACGCGGTCAGCCAGAGGATCAGATGCCCGGGCCCGCCGGCCAGCTGCTTGACAGCCGTCTGGGGCTCGCCGTCTTCGGCGTCGACCATCACCACGATCGTCGAATCGCCGTCGAGTACGCACACTGCGGCCTGGTCATACCCGACGACCGGGGCGATGGCACGGGCCAGCATGTCGCACGCATCGTGCAGGCGGACGGGGACGATGTTGTCGAATCCAGCGTCCGTCAGCGACTCCACCAGCAACGCCGCTTCGGCGGCTGATGCATCACTCCACGTGACGCCGACGACGTGCAGGTGTTGATCGAACCCGGCAGCCGCGGACTGCGCGTCCAACACCGCTGCGCTGGCCTGTTCGGAGGTGTACACCGCCTGCAAGCCGGCGGTGGGGTCGACGTCGAAGTCGTCGTGGTCGAGGATGGCGCCGTCGGCTTCGTGGCCGTCCACCAGCACCCATCCGACTGACGTCGATGTCAGCGACAGTCCAACTACCGTGTCCAAGTCTGCACCTCAATCGCGACCCTGAGCCCGTGCGCCGCAACCGGCGACCAGGTGAGTAGATGCGCTGGTTCGCGGGCGGCGGAAGGACCGGGACTGCGTGGTCTCGTCGGTCTACCTCGGGTGACCCTACGCGGTCATCGCGACCAATTGCGACCCGGGGACGAGCGGCTCACCCGGGCTGCCGACCCCCGAAGTTTTGCCAGAATCAGCCGAGAGTTGCCTCTGGCAAGGGCTCCGCGCAGGTCGTGTGCGTTGCTGCGAATTCGCCACACCTTTGCGTCTTAATCGACATATGGACAGCCGCACTGTAAATTTTGCCGTAGTGCGTGACGCCGTCGACAAGGGGCCTGATATGGCATATGTAAGCGACAAGATGCGCGGCTGGGCGCGGCGACTTATGGTCGCCGGCGCAACAGCAGCCGCCCTACCAGGGCTGATTGGCCTTGTCGGTGGAGCGCCGACAGCCAATGCATTCTCCCGGCCCGGGCTTCCTGTCGAGTACCTGCAGGTCCCGTCGGCGTCGATGGGTCGCAGTATCAAAGTCCAGTTCCAGAGCGGCGGCAGCGGTTCACCGGCGGTGTACCTGCTGGACGGCCTGCGGGCCCAGGACGACTACAACGGCTGGGACATCAACACCCCGGCCTTCGAGTGGTACTACAACTCCGGCCTGTCGATCGTCATGCCGGTAGGTGGTCAGTCGAGCTTCTACACCGACTGGTACAACCCGGCGTGTGGCAAGGCCGGTTGTTCGACCTACAAGTGGGAGACGTTCCTGACCAGCGAACTGCCGGGCTATCTGTCCGCGCAGAAGAGCGTGAAGGCCAACGGCAGTGCCGCGGTCGGCATCTCGATGGCGGGGTCGTCGGCAATGAACCTGGCGATCTACCACCCGGGGCAGTTCGTCTACGCCGGTTCGCTGTCCGGATACCTCAGCCCGTCCACCGGGCAGGGCGCGATCGGTCTTGCGATGGGCGACGCCGGTGGCTACAAGAAGGAAGACATGTGGGGGCCCGACAGCGACCCCGCGTGGCAGCGCAACGACCCCACCGTCAACGTCGGCCAGCTGGTCGCCCACAACACCCGGCTCTGGGTGTACTGCGGCAACGGCACACCGAACGAACTGGGTGGCGACAACCTGCCGGCTAAGTTCCTGGAGAGCAACTTCATGATCGGTGGCAACAAGAAGTTCCAGGACGCCTACACCGCGGCCGGCGGTCACAACGCCGTCTTCAACTTCCCGCCCTCCGGCACACACAGCTGGGAGTACTGGGGCCAGCAGTTGAACGCCATGAAGGGTGATCTGCAGGGCACGCTCGGCGCGCACTCCAGCTAGACATCTGAAAAAGACTGCGCCCGACGGTGATCCGTCGGGCGCAGTCTTTTTGTCGGGGGCCGGCTCAGTGCAGCCGGTCGGTGATGTCGACCCACCCTGCTTTGGCGCCGCGATGGTCGGTCACGTCGCGGCACTGGCCGTAGATGCGGGCCACACCCTGGGTCGGTGTGTCGGCATCGAAATACAGGACCGCGTTGACCCCGTCCTTCGACAGGTTTCGCTCGACGAGGTGTTGATTGGACGGCAATCCCTCCCGCCAGCCCCGCGCGGCCAAGGCGGCGGATGCGTCGCGCAGGTACTGCTCGGCGGTGATGTCGGACGGCAGCTGAAAGTTCATGTACACGGCGCCCTGATACGGCGGATCGTCTCGGTTCTTGCACGACATCAGTAGGTAGCCCGCGGTGGGCCGGCGCAGTCGGGCGACAGCGACGATGTCGCGAGCCTGCTCGACGACCTCGGATTGAGTCCGCGCGTCGTCGGCCGGCGGGCCGGGGTGCTCGACGGCGTCGTTCGCCGAGGCATGCAGCCGGTCGATCGCCAGATACACACCGCCGACGAGCACGGCCGTCGACACCAGGGCGACGGTCAGTGCCCGCACCGCCGGCGAGCGCGGCTCCGACGACGGGTCAGGCATGGGTGATCCCGCACCGGGCGAGCGCTGAGGCGTCAGCCCCCGAGCGCCGCGAGCAGCTCTTTGATCCGGGCCGCTTCTTCGTCGGTCGGGGTCTCCTCGGCCTCGATGGCGTCGAGAAGCTCCGGCGTGAGCCCGGCGCCGTTGGCGGTCTCCTGCGCCGACAGCTTCGAGCGCCGCCGGACGACGTAGAGCTGCTGACCCAAGGTCGCCCCCGGCGCTTCGGAAGCCAGCGCCATCAGGTCGTCGTAACGGGTCCGAACTCCGCTGAGCGACACGATGACCGACGGTGTCGCGCGACCGCGCGTCGCCGCCTTGGTCAGTGCGGTCTGCAGTTTGCGCAGACCAGACAGGATCACATTCGCTCGACCCGAGAACTCCGGGTCGCTGGTGTCGGGCAGTGCGTCAATGGCGGCGGAGAACATCTGCATCGCCGCTTCGACCAAGCTGACGATGACGGGTGCTTCACCGTCATCCGGGCCGCCGTCGTTCTTGGACCGCTTCGTGCTGTGGTAATCGTCGATGGTGATCACTCCGTCTGAACGGTGATTGTGAACGCTTCGAAACGCTAGAACGCTAGCGCGGATCGATCTTCCGGACAAGGTTTTGCCCTGTCACAACACCCTGACCGGAAGATGGGACCAGCCGGCTTCGTGTGACGAATTCACCCGAACGCAGTCGTCCCAGCTGACTTGGTAGCGCGGCATGAAGTCCAGAAGGTGGTCGAGCGCGACCGCGGTTTCCAGTCGCGCCAGAGCGGCGCCCAGGCAACTGTGCACGCCGTATCCGAGGCCCAGATGCTGGGCCCGTGTGCTGTCGCGGTCGATGTCGAACAGATCCGGGTCGGCGAAGGCCTCCGGATCCCGGTTGGCCGAGGCGTTGCACAGCAGCACGGGTTTGTTCGGCGGGATCGTCACCCCGTGCAGCGTCACCTCGTTGAGCGTGCACCTGACGTTGTAGAGGATGGGGCCGTCGAATCTGAGCGCTTCCTCTACTGCTGCAACGATTTTCGTGCGGTCGTCGAGCAGTCGCTGCCATTGGTCGGTATGTTTTGCCAGGAGCGCAATCGTGCTGCCGATGAGCTTGGTGACGGTCACCGCGCCGGCGCCGCCCAACAGCATGATGAAGCTCGCGATCTCGAGGTCGTCGAGATTGCTCACCTCGCCGTTGTCTCGCGTCACCTCGGCGCCGATCAGGGTGCTGATCATGTCGTCGCCCGGTCGCAGCCGGCGTTCTGCACCAGATTGTGGTAGAAGCCGAAGACCTCGAGCAGCGTTGTCGTGAAGTCGTCGTCGCCCGCCCGCGAACTCATCGTCTGTTCGGCCTGCTTGCGCACCCGCTGCGCCGACTCGGCCGGGACCCCGGCCATCTGGGTGATGACTTCCGCGGGGAACGGGGCCGAGAAGTCCTGCACCACGTCGAATCGGCCGGGTTCTGCCGCACCGAGGTATTTGCGCACGATGCCGACCACTGTTTCGCGCAGATTCGAGATTGCTCTCGGGGTGAATGCGCGGCTGACCAGCGCACGCATTCGACGGTGGTCCGGTGGATCCATGAACAAGATCAGGTTGGGCGGCACCTCACCTGATTTCACCATGGCGAGGTCGTAGCCGCGCGCCGACGAGTAGGTGCTGTGATCGCGGTAGGCCTCCGCTACATCGGCATGCCGGGTGAGCGCGTAGAAGTCGAGTTCGGCGTTGTAATACACCGGCGAGTCGTCGCGCAGCTGCCGGTAGACCCTGTGCGGGTCGGCCAGAAACTCATCGGAGTACGGGTCGAAGTCCAACTCGCACTTCCCATCTCACTCGCCGGCGGTTGTCAGTCATGGACAGTGGCATTGCGCAGCGATCCGTGTCGCGGCAGACCGAGCGAAAGCCGGCCGACCTGATGCAGCAGCGGTACGGGCAGTAGTCGGTTGACGATCAGATTCGTCCGGGCATCGAGGCCGACGCCGTGCCGTGCGAACGGAGCGCGCTCGGTGAGGGCGGTGGCCAGCCGTGGTGCGAATCGCCGAGGGTGCCGTTTGAGTAGTCGGACCGCCCGACGGCCGTTCCGGTCGATCCGGGCGTGCAGGTCGGCATAGGGTCCGGTTTCGTCGCGGTACACCGGACTCTCGTCGGTGATCATGTCGGTGTCGAACGTTCCGGCCACCAACACCGTCACACCCAGCCCGAACGGGGCGATCTCGTTCGCGAGCCCCTCGGCCCAGCGTTCCAGTGCGCTCTTGGCGGCCGAGTACGGCGTGGTCTCCGGCAGCCCGCGGGCGCCGGCCTGACTCGAGACCACGACGATGCGGCCACGTCCTGCCGAGCGCATCCCCGGCAGCAACTCGTTGGTCAGCGCGACCGGCCCGAACACGTGCGTGGCGAACATCTGCTTCCACACATCCATCGGCAGTTCCTCAGAGCAACCCGCGGCGGCGATGCCCGCGTTGTGGACGAGGCCGTCCGGCGATCCCACCGCCGCTTCGATGGCCCGGGCGGCGGACACGATGGTCGAGGCGTCGGTCAGATCCAGGCGGATGGCGATCATGCGCGGATCGTCGGTGAGTGCGCCGGTCGCAGTTCGCAAAGCCGCGAGTGCGGTATCCGGTGAGCGGACCGCGGCCACAACACGCCAGCCCAGCTGATACATGTGTGCGGCGCAGGCCAGGCCGATGCCACGCGACGCGCCCGTGATGACGACGCTCGGCGGTTGACTCATCGCCCGAAGCATACTTCGATTGGTAGTCGGACTAGCCTTTTGTCGGAATACCCGGGGGTGGTGAACGTGGGTCATGGCATCGCGACCGATCCGGCCCGCCTCCCGGCGGGTCCCGGAGCGCCAAAGATGTTGCAGGGCCTGGTCTTCGTGACGGGGAGGCAGAAGGCGCTGGCGGCGGCGCACCGACGGTACGGTCCGTGCTTTTCGGCCAACGTGCCCGTATGGGGCAAGGTCCTCGTGCTCGGTGAGGGCAAGCTGATCAAGGAACTGCTGTCCATCAACAGCGAGCTGGTCGACAATTCGTCCGGTCTGGACACGGTGCTGCCGGCCGGTTCGATGGTGCGGCTCTACGGAGCCGAGCATCGCCGGCGTCGCAAACTGCTGGCCCCTTCGTTCAACGGCCGCCGCATGCGCAACCACGAGGCCATGATCGAGGAGGAGGTGCTGCGTGAGATTGCCGGCTGGCCGGAAGGCCGCGAATTCGCCTGTGCGCCCTCGATCAGGCGGCTGACACTGAATGCGTTGTTGCGCGCCGTCTTCCACGCAGAAGGGGGCGACCTCAACGAGCTCAGGGAGATCATCCCCCGGATGTCGCTGTGGACGTCGCGTCTTGCGGTCATGCCACCGGCCGTCCGCAAAGACCTCGGTCCGCGCAGCCCCTGGGGCCGTTTGCAAAGGGACAAGAGGCGTTACGAGGAGATCATCGCGTCGCTGACCGCATCGGCTCGTCGCGACCCCGACCTGGCTGAGCGCAGCGACGTGCTCGGCACCTTGCTGCAAGCGCGCTACGAGGACGGCACGCCCATCGACGACGCGCACATCGCCGACGAACTCTTCGCGCTGCTCGGTGCCGGCCACGAGACCACCTCGGCGTCGATCTCCTGGGCGGTCGAGCGGCTGCGCCGGCACCCGGACGTGCTGGCCCGACTGGTGGCCGAAGAGGACTCCGGCGGCCACGAGTTGCGCCAGGCGACGATCTGGGAGGTGCAGCGGACCCGTCCGGTGATCGAGATGATCGCCCGCACTACGATGAGTCCGATCACGTTGGGCGAGTGGGTGATTCCGGAGAATTCGATGATCTTGGTGGACATCGCGGGCGCACACGCTGCCGAGCAGAGTTTTACCGATGCCGACAAGTTCGACCCGGATCGGTTCGTCGGCAACCCGCCGGAAAGCGCTTCGTGGCTGGCGTACGGTGCCGGAATCCGGCGCTGTGTGGGGGCGGTGTTCGCCAACATGCACCAGAACGTCACACTGCGGGTCTTGTTGCGTGAGATCGACATTCGCGCCTCCATCGCACCGGATGAAGGTCGTCGCTATCGCGGGATCACCCCGGAACCGCGCCGCGGCGCGCTGATGGTGATGGAGCGTCGCCGCGCATGAAGACGACGACGCAGCGACTCAGCGGCTTCGACGCCAGCCTGCTGCACCTCGAAACACCGGACGTACCGATGAACGTCGCCGGGGCCATCGAGGTGGACACCTCGACGATGAAGGACGGGTACAGCTTCGAGCGATTCCGGGACCACCTGAGGCGTCAACTCACGGCGATGCCCGAGTTACGCGCGAAACTCGCCGACAGCAGGCTGAACCTCGACACCCCGGTGTGGGTCGAGGACGACGCGTTCGACATCGACAACCACCTACGGCGCGCGCGCATCCCCTCGCCCGGCTCCCGGTGCGAAATATCCGATCTTGCAGGCGAACTCATCGCCACCCAGATGGATCGCGACAAACCGCTGTGGCGCATGTGGGTGCTGGAGGGGGTCTCGGAGGTCGACCCGCGTGACGGCGGTGCGATCGTGGTGCTGTTCGAAATGCAGCATTCCGTTCTCGATGGGACCAGCGGGCCGGCAATGTGGTTGCGGCTCAGCAGCGACCAGATCGATGCACCCGAACCGCAGCCCCTGCCCGGGTTTCCCCACGTCAGCCGACGTGACATCGTCCTCGATGGTCTGCTGAGGTTCCTGCTGCGACCCTGGCACCTGCTGACCAAGGTGTTGCCCGCACACTTTCGGGTTGCCGCGCAAGCCATTCGCCGCACCGCGTCGGGAAGAGCGATGCCGCGCACGTTCACCGCGCCGAAGGCCTCGTTCAACGGCAAGGTGCACGGCCCCCGCAACGTCGGCTACGTCAAGCTGGACCTCGCGGAGGTCAAGTCCGTCAAGAATGCGTTCGGGGTCACCGTCAACGACGTGGCGATGGCGCTGGTCTCGGGAGCGGTCCGCAAGTACCTCGTCGATCGCGGCGCGCTGCCCGAGCAGTCATTGATCGCGATGGCGCCCATCGCAGCGGTTCTGGAAACGGCCGACGACATGGGCCGCAACAACATGACCGCGATGTTCACCCCGTTGCACACCGAGATCGCCGATCCGGCACACCGGTTGAAGGCGATCGCCGAGGCCGCCTCGATCGGAAAGGAGCACGGCGCGGAACGCCGCACCACCCTGCTGCAGGACTGGGCTAACTACGTCGCGCCGGGCGTTCTCGGGACGGTCATGGGCCTCTACGCGCGCAGTGCACTCAGCGAGCGTCGGCCCCCGTACAACATGTCGATCTCGAACGTGCCGCTGTCACCTGTTCAGCGATATCTGATGGGCGGGAAGATCATCGCGATGTACCCGCTGGGGCCACCGTTCAACGGAGTCGGGCTGAACGTCAGCATGATGTCGCTCAACGGCAGCCTCGACATCGGGTTGGTGTGCTGCCCGCACCTGCTCCCCGACATCTGGGAGCTGGCCGACAACGTGCCGGTGGCATTGGCGGAATTGCTCGCGGCGACCCGCTGAACATCGCCGTTTCCGCGCACCGGCCGCCCGCGGGCGTGCTTTGATCAGCCCATGCAGGGATCTGCGACAGTTCACATGGCGGCACCGGCGGACCAGATCTGGGACCTGATCACCGACGTCCACAGCATCGGCCGCTACTCCCCCGAAGTGTTCGAAGCCGAGTGGCTGGATGGGGCCGGCGGACCGGCGCTGGGCGCCCGCTTCCGCGGCCATGTGAAGCGCAACGAGCTCGGCCCGGTGTATTGGACGGTCTGCCGTGTCACCGCGTGCGAGCCGGGCCGCGAATTCGGTTTCGAGGTGCTCGTCGGAGACCGCGCCGTCAACAACTGGCACTACCGGCTTGCGCCTGCCGGTGACGGGACCGACGTCACCGAGTCGTTCCGGATGTCGTCCTCGCCGTTCGTCGGCGTCTACTTCTGGCTGTTCGGTGGCTGGCTCAGGCAGCGGCGCAACGTCCGCGACATGACCAAGACGTTGAACCGGATCAAGGAGGTGGCGGAGGCATGAGCGGACAGTGGTCGCGCGAGGAGATCGACTCGGCGTTCGAGCTCCACAAGCAGGTCGTCGTCGAGATCGGCTCCAGCTGGGACTGGTCGCGGTTCGCCGATCAGTTCACCGAGGACGCAACCTACGTCGAGCACACCTACGGCACGCTGCACGGCCGTGAGCAGATTCGCGACTGGATCGTCTCGACGATGAGTGTCTTTCCCGGCAGCGAGATGCCGTTCTACCCGACGTCCTGGCACTCGGTCGATGTCGACCGCGGCTGGGTGTTCTGCGAATTCCAGAACCGGATGCGCGATCCCGGCGACGGCAGCGTTCACCAGGCGGCCAATCTGTCAGTGCTCAAGTACGCCGGTGACAACCTCTGGAGTTACGAGGAAGACGCCTACAACCCGATGAACTTTCTGCCGATGGTGCGCTCGTATGTCGAGCGCAGTCACGCAATGGGCACCGCATCCGAGGACGCGCTGGCGTTCGCGAGCAACATGAAGTGGGAGCTGGGCTGACAGCGCACCGCCGGAGCGGGTCGTAGGCTGGGCGCCAGCACTGCCCAAACGATGTGGAGGCCTGATCGGTGGCAATCGAACTGAAGCACAGGTTGCACTGGTTGTCGTTGCACGGCTTCGTCCGCGGTGCCGCGTCGCTCGGTGCGCGGCGGGGTGATCTGCAGGCCCGATTGATCGCCGACCCGTCGGTCAAGGCGAATCCCGTGCCGTTCTACGAGGAGGTGCGGTCGCGCGGCGCGCTGGTGCGGACCCGCCTCGGTCACATCACCGCGGACCACGCGATCGGGCACGAACTGCTGCGATCCGACGAATTCCGGGTGGTCTCGATCGGGTCGAATCTGCCCACGCCGCTGAGCTGGCTCGAGCTGCGGACCCGCGACCAACTGTTGCACCCGCTGCGTCCGCCGTCCCTGCTGGCTGTCGAGCCGCCCGACCACACCCGCTACCGCAAGACGGTGTCCTCGGTGTTCACCCATCGCGCGGTTGGCGCGCTGAGGGACGGGGTCGAGAAGACTGCGGAGTCGTTGCTGAACGAGCTGTCTCGCGAGCCGGGTGTCGTCGACATCGTCGACCGGTATTGCTCGCAGTTGCCGGTGGCGATCATCAGCGACATCCTGGGAGTGCCGGAGGTCGATCGGCAGCGCATTCTCGAATTCGGTGAACTCGCCGCGCCCAGTTTGGATTTCGGACTCCCCTGGCCGCAGTACCGCAGTGTGCAGCGTGGGCTCGCCGGCTTCAACTTCTGGCTGGACACCCATCTGGACAAACTGCGCCGGGATCCCGGCGACGACCTGATGAGCCAGCTCATCCGCAAAGCGGAAAGTGGTTCGACGGAAACATATCTCGACCGCGACGAGCTCCGGGCGGTCGCCGGGCTGGTGTTGGCGGCGGGTTTCGAGACCACGGTGAATCTGCTGGGCAACGGAATCCGAATGCTGCTCGACAAGCCTGAACACCTACGCACGCTCAGCGAGCGCCCCGAGCTATGGCCGACCGCCGTCGAGGAGATCCTGCGGTTGGAGTCCCCCGTCCAGCTCACAGCGCGAATAGCGCTGAGCGACACCGAGGTTGCGGGCCAACCGGTTGGCCGGGGGGAGCTGGTGATCATCTACGTCGCCGCGGCCAACCGCGACCCGGCCGTCTTTCCCGATCCCAACACGTTCGACATCGAACGTGACAACGCCGGCAAGCACCTGGCGTTCTCCGGCGGTCGGCACTTCTGTCTGGGTGCGGCCTTGGCGCGCGCCGAAGGCGAAGTGGGACTGCGGGCGTTTTTCGACCGCTTCCCCGATGTGCGCTCCGCCGGGGCGGGCAGTCGCCGCGACACCCGCGTGCTGCACGGCTGGTCGGCTCTGCCGGTCGCGCTGGGGCAGGCCAGGTCGATGGCCGCGCGCTAGCCGCTCTTCTTGCCGCCGAAATAGCATTCCAGCGTCGTGGTGCACACCAGCTGACCGTTGCGGTTGAACATGGTCCCTTGCGCCAACCCGCGACCACCGATACCGCTGGGTGAATGCTGTTCGTAGAGAAGCCAATCCGACAGATCGGGCGGATGGTGAAACCACATCGCCAGATCCATCAGGGCCGAGAAGCCCGGTCCGAGCGGCGTGGTGCGGCGCGCGATCATCGCCGACTCCAACAGCGTGCGGCCAGCGACGAAGGCGGCCAGACAGTCGGCGATCACCGGATCGGCGGGGGCAACGCCGTTGGGGCGCCACCACATTCGCAGGCGTGCGGGCGGTGGTTCGTCGATGTCCGCGGCGAGGCGGGCTGACGGATCGACATATCGATAGTCGATCGGCTGCTCGCGGACCCACCAGCCGTCGCGCTCGTCTGCGATACCGCGGTGCTGCTCGGCGAAGTTCGGCACCGATTCAGGGTCTGGGAGCTCCGGCGGAAGCTGCTGGTAGACAATGCTTTCGACGGATCTGCTGAACGACATGACCCCCTCCAGCAGGATCGAACCGAACTGGCGCGCGGTCACCCGCCGCGCCGAGAACGTGCCACCGTCGTGCAACGTGGTGACCTCGAAGTCGACCGGCCGGCGGGCGTCACCGGCCCGCAGGAAGTACATGTGCATGCTGTGCGGTAAGCGGTCGGTCGCTGTTCGCGCGGCCGCCATCAAGGCCTGCGCAGCGATGTGACCGCCGGAGATGTGGTGCGCGATTTCGTCGAGTTGCCGGCCGACGAAGAACTCCGCGTTGACTTGGTCGAGATCGAACGAGTCGAGGATTTGGCGCAGCGTGATGACGGGCGGCGGAGAGGTCACGCACGCATCATGCCGCTAAGACAGATAGCGACCAAACCAGTCCAGCACCCGATGCCAGGCATCGGCGGCCGCGGCCGCGTTGTAGCGCGGTCCGCCGTCGTTGAAAAAAGCGTGGTCGGCGTCCGGTTCGATGACGATGTCGTGGATCAGGCCGGCACGCTCGAGCGCGGCTCGCGCCGACGGCTCCGAATCGGTGACGCGTTTGTCTCGGGCGCCGTAGAACGCCAGCACCGCGGTGGCCTTGTCGCCACTGAAGTCGGGGTTGTCCGGCAACGGGCCGTAGAACGGGACCGCCGCCGACAGGCGGGCATTGTGGGAGGCCAGTAGCTGCCACACCAGCCCCCCGCCAAAGCAGAAGCCGACGACCGCGATCTTGCCGCCCGGCACGCGGTTCTGTAGTTCGGTGATGCCGGAGTTCAGGTCGGCGAGAAACCGGTCCTGCGGCGCGGCGGCCAGCGCGGCGGTGGCTTTGGCCGGGTCGCTGAACGTGCCGGTGCCACCTTCTTCGGAGAGCAGGTCGACGGCCAGCGCCGAGTAACCGGCGCCGGCGAACCGTTCGGCCACCGAGCGGACCCAGTCGGTGAGGCCCTTGTTCTCGTGGATCACCAAGACCCCGCGGCGGGCGTTGTGGGATTGCGCCCACGCGCCCTGCAGTTCTCCGCGGGGTCCGCCCCAGGTGATCGGCTCGGTGGGCAGCGCCTGCTTCGCGCCGGGTGGCTCGATACCCTCGCCGGCACTGGAGTGCAGCGGTCGGGTTTCGTGGTCGGTGCAGCCGGCGATCAATGCGGCCGCGGCACCGCTGCCGAGCCCGAGCAGGGTCAGCCGGCGCATGGCTTCGCGTCTGGTCAGCAATCCATCGACGTGGTCGGTGGCGATCTCTTCGGCGATGTATCGCTGTAAGGACGTCATCAACGCGAGTATGCGCCAAAACCCGCCGTTGTGCGCGGATGACGCTGCCGCACTGGGTCAGTCGAAGCTGCTGGGGTCGGCAACCGGGATGAGCAGATGCGACGGCGTCGCGCCGCCTTGGTGCAGTCGGTAGGTGCCTCCCGCCAGAGCGCGGCGCGCGGGCACGGTCGGCACGAGGTGCGGAAAGTCGAAGGTGGTGACGGTCAGCCGCAACCGGTGGCCGGAGTCGAGCATGGCTGCGGTCGGGAAGACCTCGATGTCGTATTGCGTGAGCTCCCCCGGCACGACCGGCTTGACCGCGGCGCGAGTGCTGGTGTGATGCGGCTTGAGGACGGTGCCGTCGGGCAGATACCACGTGCGCTCCGGGTCCAGTTTCCGATGCGAGCCCAGCAGCGCCCCCTGGGTCAGCGGTCGCGACGAGCCGTCCGGTGCGACGTCGTCGATGTGGGCCACCCACAACGATTCACTGGTGTCGGCGGTGGCGTGCAGCGTCAGGGTGATCGGCCCGGCGATCAGCGTCGGCGTCGCGAAGGCCTCGGTGGTGTAGGTCAGCGCACCGCGCTGCAACCGCCGGTTGTCCTGGTCGTAGCGGATGTTCTTTCCGCGCTGACTGCGGATGAAGCTGGTCATCCCGAGTGTCCACTGCTCCACGCTTCGACCGGCCACCGGGCCGCGGCCCACGTATTTCACTGTGGCCGTTGAGGTTTCCGCGGAACTGTCGGCGGTGAGGTGACCCCCCTCGGACAGGTAGAACCGGGTCGGGGTCGCTTGGTCCAACGGATAGTTGCGGGCGTGGAACCAGCGCGCGCTACCGACGGGCTGAAAGGTGAAGGGATCCCCGGAGATCGCCGCATCGTCGTGGTCGTTCAACCAGTGATCGAACCAGCGCAGCTGAATCGACTGAAGGTGCAGCCCACCGTAATTGGAGACGTGATACCAGGGGCCCATCAGCAGCCGCAGATTCTCCGAGACCGGCTGGCCGGGTTGCATCGGCTGCTCGTCCGGCTGGCCCGCGAAGGCGCGCTGCAGTGCGGCGTAATTCAGCGGAACACCGCGCTGGAAAGCGTCATGCCAACCGCCGACCAAGAACACCGCCACGTTGTTGGCGACGATCTGCGGGAGCACCATGGCGGGGCGCAACGCCTCCCAGAATTTCTCGTCGAACGCTGTCTCTCCGCCCGCCACCGCGTCGGCGATCAGCGGGCGGAAGTAGCCGCGCTGTGCTCGCCCGCGCTGGCGAACCCCGGCAATGCCACCGGCGCGGGGCCGGGCGTGCTTGCCACGATTGATCACCTCCAACGCCGGGTTGACGACATTCAGCAGGCGGTACACCCCGCCGTACGCCCGCACAGTGCGCAGGTGCGGTGCTCCGCCCATGGCGGCGGCGTCGCGGTAGAAATCACGTGCGGCCATCACCGGGAAGATCGCTTTGAGCGGCGAATCCGGACCGACAGCGGCTGCGGTGAACAGCTGATTGATCCCCAGGTAGGACACCCCGAACATGCCGACCCGTCCGTTGGCGTTGGGCAGCTTGGCGGCCCATTCGACCAGCTCTACCCCGTCCTGCGTCTGGCGCTCGCCGAACATCTGGAATGCACCCTCGGAGACACCGCACCCGCGGACGTCGACCATCACCTCGATGTAGCCCCGCTTGATCAAAAACGGGGTCGGGCCGCCGCCGATCTGCGCGGCCGGCGGCGGAGCCTTCTTGCCGTACGGCGTCAACGACATCAGCACCGGGAAGGGTCCGGGCGCGGGCTCACCGGAGTCGCGGTCGGTGGGGTAATGAATGTCCACCCTCAGCTGCACACCGTCGCTCATCTTCACTGCGACGTTGTGGTGAATGCCCACGCCGTATTGCGCCGCTCTGGGTGTCCAGTCCGGCAAGAACGGCGATGCACTGGTCTCGCGGGCTCGTGTGCGTCGTGATCGCAGCTTGAGCATCCCTGTCCTCCTGGCGCGCCTCGTTGCCTGGGCAGACTGTAAAGAAGCGCGGACCTTGCCCGGCACGGGGGTTGCCTGTCAGCCTTAGTCCATGTCAGTCGACGAAACGGTGCTCGGTTTGTGGAAGGCCCTGTCGGGCCGCGACTGGGAGGGTGTCAAACGGTTCTTGTCCTACGACTGCGTCTATGTCGACATGCCGGTGGGGCCGACCTTGGCTGCGCGCGGACCCGACGACATCGTCAAGCGACTCAAGGTCGGGCTCGAACCGCTGGCCGGCTATGAGAACCACGACGGGGTGCTGCTGTCCAACGGCTCCGACGTGATGTACGAGCATTCCGAGACGTGGAACTGGACGAGCGGGGAAACCGCTGTGCTGCAATTTGTTTCGGTGCACCGCGTCGACGGCGGCAAGGTGACGCTGTGGAAGGACTACTGGGACATGGGCGGTCTGACCAACCACGCCCCGGCGACGTGGATGGAAGACCTCGCGAAAGCGGACACGTCGTGGATTTTCGACGCGACCGGGCTGATCTGACCTTCGGTGCCGTGTTGAAGGTTTATGGGTGTGTGACGCAATAGGTTTCGTTCTTCAAACCATCGGCGAGATCTTCGATCCTGAATGGCCGATCGAGCCGCGCGTGTAGGGCGGCGGGATCTATCAAGAGGCTGATTTCAGCGGTCTGGCGTGCGAAAAGCCTTCCGATGTAGGGGTATATCCGGCGCATTGCGGCTCGCTCCGCAGCGGTGCAGCGTGAGGCGCAGTAGCCCACGTGCCCGATTTCGTCGGTGAGGATCTCGCTGTAGAGCAGTTCGATGCGTTCGGAGACCACTGGCTCGTCGGCGAAAAGGCGGATACCAACCCGTCGCAACTCGTCGAACATGATGCAGCCGGCCATCTCTGCGGCTCCGACAAATAGAAAGCCCAGGCGCGGCGGCATAAACACGCCTGTCTTGACGAACTGTCGCATCACGAAGGGTGGCGGCACCACCTGAAAAGTCAGATCGAAAACGTCGAGGGCGTACGCGAGCAGACGGGTGTGGTAGTGCTCCTCGAGCTCCAGATAGACGTTCTCCGGCGGCAGATTCTCATCACTGTTACGCCCGTAGGTCTCGCCGAGCCCCACTCCGAATCGTTCGGCCTGGTTCAACTTCGCCGTCGCCAGCAAGAACAGCATCTTGTCGTCCAAGCCGGGTTCCGGCCGGCGCCGGCGCAAATTACGTAGGAATACGTCCCGGTCCGCAGGATGGGCGGAACGAACAGGGTTCACCTCGAGGTCGTGAAAGAACTCCTCGCGGTTGGCGAGCTGCCTGTTCAGTAGGTCGGCTTTGCCATCGCGTTGGGCGAGAAACTCCCGGTAACCTTCGACCGTGCCATTCATCGGTTCTCCATTCCTTTGACAATCGTTGTCACGTAACGACTCAACAGCGCAGCGTCCTCGACGCCGGTAGCCAGTAATGCGAATAATCCGGTGAGAAAGAACGTCGCCAGTTCTGCTGCGTCAGCCCCCGCGTCGATTTGGTCGATCGATTGTGCGCGGTCGAAGATTTCGATCAGGTACTCGGCAAGTGGATGCTGTGTCAGCTGGTCCCCGACTGGATGCGACGACGAAAAATGCAGGCCGAGCATGTCTCGAAATATCTTCGCGCCCAACCGTTTCTGAGCATCAAGCACGTGCTCTACCAGCTGCGACAGCACCGACTCCAGGTCGGCGTCGGCCTCGCGGAGCTCGGCGACGATCCGAGCCTCCTCGTTGCGTTCCAACTCGACCAGTACGTGCACTTTGGTCGGGAAATGGAAATAAAACGTTCCTCTGACCACGCCGGCAGCAGCCGCAATGGCCGCCACGTCGGCCATTGCCAATCCGCGTCGGGCGATCTCGGCGAGCGCAGCATCGAAGAGGCGGCTCCGGGTTTCGAGTCGGCGCGCCTCGCGGACGCTCGTCGTGCCGGGCGACTGGGCCGCGGGGGGTGCGTCCGTCGAGGGCATGTCGACACGTTACGCCCACTAATTGACGATCGTCAATGACGGTCGTCAACGATTGCCACGAGTTCTGCGACAGCGTTTAACGCGAGATCAGCGAACTTCTCGGCCTCAACCGCCCAGTTCGGCGATCTGCTTGAGTCGCTTGAGCGTTTCGCCGACGATCCGGTTCACCTGTCCCACCGCGACCCGGTCGGCGATGTAACCCCAGATCCCACCGGGCGCCTGGTAGGACAACCGGAATATCACCTTTGTCTGACCATTCCCCGCGTCGCGCAACCGAATTCGGCCGCGCAGCGTGATTCCGGTGATGCCGACCCAGGCGAGGTCCCGTCGCTCGTCGAACTCCACGACTTCCATCAGGCCGCCGACGGGCACGGAGCCGATCTTCCAATGCACGTGGTAGCGGGCGCCGACGCCGAGCGCCTGATCGTTGGCGCTCTCCCAGCGTTCCAGCCGGGACATGAACGACGGATAGCGGTCCGGATCGCTGACGATCTTCCACACCACGTCGCGGTCGGCAGCGATGACGCTGCTGCGGTCGACGCGCATCAGCCGATCACCGGGAATCGCCGCCGCGAGGCGAGCCGGTCCACGCCGCCCTGCAGGCTGGCCATCACCTTGTCGTGCACCGCCTGATCGTCACCGTCCACCTCGATGGGGTGCTGCACTTCGATCGCGATTTTCGTCGGCAGCGGGATGTGCCCGGCCAGGTCGCTGATGTTCAAGCCCCACGGGAACGCCAACGAGATCGGAATGCTCTTGAGCCGCAACAACTTGTCCGCCATCAGCAGCTTCGCCAACCACTGCCCGCGGGAGATGAACAACGCAGCCTCCTGGCCGCCGACGCTGGCCACCGGCACGATAGGGACGCCGGCTTCCCGGGCCAGCTTGACGTAGCCCATCCGGCCGTCGAAATCGACCTTGTGGCGCTCCCACGACGGTCGAAAGACCTCGTAGTCACCGCCGGGATAGACGAGCAGTGCCGCCCCGGATTCCAGCGCGAGTCGGGCGTTGTCGGGGTTGGCGGCGACGGTGCCGAACTTGCGGAGCCATCCCAGCGGCGGCGCTGAGACCACCAGATTGTGCGCCAGTTGATAGAACGGTCGCTCGACACCGAAGTAGGAGCAGAACGCCAGGGTGAAGACGAAAGTATCCGGCGGAACGTTGCCGCCGCTGTGGTTGCCGACGAGAAGGACGGGACCTTCGGCGGGGATCCGGTTCAGGTGCTGGACGTCGGCGCGGAAGTACAGCGAGGCCAGCAGCCAGGTTCGGGGTAGCTGGTCGCGGATGTAGTCGGGGTCGCGCTGGTCCAGATCGGCTTTGGGGACGCGCGAAGCGACCTGCTCTCGCACCCAGTCCTTGATCCCGCCCAGCGTCGTCGCCATAGCGCCGCTGTACCCGGATTTGACCTGCGTCACACCTCGTTCAGCCGGTAGATGCGGGCCGACGTTTCGTGGGCGATCAGGTCGACCACCCGAACGGCGTCGGACAGGCTCCAGTGACCGTTCTCGACGAAGCCGCGCAGCACGTGGTGAATTCCGCTGCGCCACAATGCTGCACCGAGATAGTGCAGCTCGGCCGGGCCGAAGCCGTCCGAGGAGTACACGATCTTGCGGAATGGGGCGAGTTCCAGCAGTCGTGCGATGAGTTCCGGTGCGCGTGCGCCCAGGTGGTTGACGCTCAGACCGGCGTCGACGTAGACGTTGTTGAACGCTTGGGCCAGGTAACCTGCCTCGCGCTCGTAGGGATAACAGTGCAGCAAGACGATCGGCGTCTGGCCGGAGCACTGCAGAAACGGCTGCAGATGCAGCGGATTGGCGCCACGCAGATCGCATTCCCGGTCGCCGAAGCCGACGTGGAACTGCAACGGCTTGCCCACCCGCAGCGCCTGATGCAGGCCGAAGCGCAGCAGCACCCGGTCGGTGAGTCGCGTGCCGCCACTGTCTCGCCACCTCGCGGCGGCGGTCGCGACCTCAGCACTCGTCGGCTCGCTCAGGTCGCCGGGGAACCCGCCGCGGTAGGCCAGAATCGACTTGGTGCCGACCGCGCCGGCCGACCGCCGGGTCAGGATGTCTTCGAACGACGACGCGTAATCGCCCGGTGAAGCGGCGGCTTGCTCGGCCACCTGTTCCAGCCGGACGATTTCGTGGGCACGGTTGCCGGACCACTGGGAGACCTGCGCGACGCCGGCGACGCCCGCCGCGTAACCGGTGTCGACCAGCCAGTCGCCGACACCTGCCGCGCCCAGGAACAACTGGGCCAGCTCGACTTCTGTGTGCTCACTTCGACGGCGCCAGTAGTCCTGCGGCTCAGCGTGTTTCGGCAGTCCGAGCAGCGGCGCGCAGTGCGCGCGGACGGCGAAGCCGAGTTGCGTGTCGAATCCGGAGTCGAACTCGGCCATTTGGTCGGTGTTGGCCTCGTTGAGGGCGTTCTCGAACCGGCGACGGTCCCCTGCCGACGTCCAGCAACCGTGCATGTGCTGGTCGATCAGCGTCACCGCAGCGATATGCCGCGCCAATGCCGAGTCCACTACAGGCTCCACGCCATCCGGAACTTGTCGGCCAGCTGTTCGCGGTTGAGGTGGGCGTAGCGCTCGCGCTCGAAGCGGCGCACCGCGACGGTGGCGTCGACGGCGGGATCGCCGAGGATGTCGCGCAGCCGTTGCGATTGATCCAGTGCTGCAATGCTTTTTGCTTGAGACGTCGACAGCGACGCGATGCCGGCCCGCCGCCGATCGGCTTCGCTCAGGGTTGCCGGGTCGATGTTGACCTCGGTCGGCAGCGACGCCGTGTCCCGGATTCCGTCCAACGCCAATCCCAGGATGGCGGCGGTTGCGAAGTACGGGTTGGCCGACGGGTCGACAGCCTTGACCTCGACGTTGCTGCCGTGCGGATTGGCCGGACCGCCGACGACGAACCGCACCGCCGCTTCCCTGTTCTCGGTGCCCCAGCAGAGGTAGCTGCCGGCCCAATTGCCGGGACGTAACCGCAGTCCGGACACGATCGAACCGCACAGCACGCCTTGGGCTTCGGCCAGGCCACGAATCAAACCGGCGACCGCGGCCTCACCCATGCTGGTCATCCCGCGGGCGCCCGCGCCGTCGGAGAATACCGGCCCGGCTGCAGTGGTCAGCGAGAAGTGTTGATGGGCACCGCATCCGGCGTCGTCGACGAACGGCGCCGGCGAGAAACTGACCCGCATCCCGTAGCGCCGCGCGACACGGCTGACGACGATCTTGGTGAGGATCAACTGGTCGACCGAGGCGACCGGTGGTTGCGGCCCCAGCGAGATCTCGAACTGGTTGGTCCCGTATTCGGGGTGTAGTTGCTCGAGCGCGATGCCGGACACCGACGTCGCGGCGATGACGTCACGGACGAAGGCCTCGTATTCGAGCACACCGGCCAGACCGTACTGCGACCAGACCGTAGCCGGCAGCGGGTGGCCGTTCGGTGCGACGAGCAGGAACTCGATCTCGTGGCCGACCATCGCCTCGATGCCCGCCGCTGCGAGGGCGGTTTCGATGCGGTGCAACGTTCCCCGGCTGCACGCCGGCACTCCGGTGCCGTTCTGATCGAAGAACGAGCCCGGTGCCCACGCCAGGCCATCGCCGAGAATACGAAGAGCGGACAGGTCGATGCGGATGCGCTGATCGCCGACGACACCGAACTGATCGGTCACCGCGATACCGGTCTGGTCGATCGCGAAGGCATGCCAGACCGGGCTGGCGCCCAGACCCGGATCGGCGAAGGCGTTGGTGCGGCGGATCGGCACGGTCTTGGCCTGGGTGAGGCCGGCCGGATTGACCACCGTGCCGATGACGGTGCTGACTCCTTCGGCCTCGAGCTTGGCGATCGCCGCCGCGGCCAGCGGTGTGGTGGTCATCTGCCGTGTGACGGATGGGCCCCGGGCTATCGACGTCGGTTGGTCATACCCGACTGGGCAGGGTCAGCTTGCAGGATTGGCCGATGTCCAAGGTGCGCAGGACGCGGCCCATGCCCACCCACATCGCGCAGGACAGTGCCAGGTCGGCGAGCAGCTCCTCGGAGAAGTGCGCACCGGCCCGGGCCCAGAAATCCTCGTCATCGCGTAGCGCTGTGTGCTCGGTGGCGAACCGGTAAGCGAACTCGGCGGCGATACGCTCCTGGTCGCTGTAGCCCGGCCAGGTTCGCCACTGGTCGGCGTGGTCGTAGAGATCTTCGTCGACTCCGTTGGCCAGACCGTCGCCGTCGCGGGTGTTCACGCAGACTTCACACTCGTTGCTGTGCGCGATCACAATCCGGGCCAGTTCCCTTGTGCGCATTGGCAATCGGTTGCGGTTGTAGACCGCGTCGCTGAAGCCGGCCATCGCGCCGCCCAGTTCGGGTGACTTCAGGATCCAGCCGGCAAGGTCGTCATCTGGGAAGGTTCCGATTCGGCTCATGGGTGGATGCTACGCCGGGGCGCGGTCGGGGAAGTCCGACCGGAAGTTTCTGGGTAGCAAGCTCAGAAATGTGGGACGCGTCGTCGTCCCAGTCGGGTTGCGTGACGATCCGGTGGGTGATCCGATTCAGCGCCGCCTCGACCTGTGCCCGGTCGGGGCGGATCTCGAAATTCGTCGAACGGGTGAGCTTGTCGACGATCCAGTCCTGGAGCAGCGACGAGACGAAGTCGACCTCGCGGCTGCCGGCCGGGGTGAGCCACAGCCGATCGATGTCGCGTTGCGCGTACCCGCCGCGGACCAGCCGGTCGAAGGTGGGTTCGAGCACTTCGTAGGGGATGCCGAGCTGCTCGCCGATGTCGGTGATCCGGGCGATGCCGAAAGCGCGCTGGTAGCGGTTGATCCGCAGTAATGCCCACAGCTCGGCCACGTCCAGCCGACAGTCGGGCCGCAGTGCGACGCTGCGCAACCGCATGCCCGGCTGGCCCCGGGTGAGGCGCCCGATTGCGTTTTCCAGCAACTCCTCCGGCGTCTGTGTGGTCGGCATGGCGAACCCGTCGCCGAGGTCGGCGGCGTTCTGGCCGATGTCACGCAGCGGCACCTCGCGCAGGAACAGTGCCAGCACGAGTCCGACCAGTGCGACGGGGATCGCCCAGAAGAACACCTCGGTGAGCGACGCGGCGTAGGCATCGACGATCGGCGCGGCCTGGGCGCGGGACAGTAGGTGCAGTGCCTCGGGCGAATTCGCCGCCGCCGCAGGGGCTCCCGCCGCCGCCAACGCCGGACCGATGCGGCCGTGCAGGAAGTTGGTGAACAGCGAGCCGAAGATCGCCGCGCCGAAGGAGCTGCCGATGGTCCTGAAGAAGGTGACCCCTGAGGTGGCGACGCCGAGGTCCTCGAATTCGGACGTGTTCTGCACGATCAGAACCAGGACCTGCATGCACGAACCGATTCCCGCCCCGAGGATCAGGAGGTAGATCGATTGCAGCAGTGTCGATGTCGACGGGTCCATCCGCGACATCAGCAGGAACGCGAGTGCCATCACTGCGGTGCCGGCGACGGGGAAGATCTTGTAGCGGCCGGTGCGTCCGACCACGACACCGCTGCCCATCGACGTCGACAGCATGCCCGCGACCATCGGCAACGTCCGCAGGCCCGATGTGGTCGCCGAGACCCCGTTGACGAACTGCATGTAGGTCGGCAGGAAGGTCAGCGCACCCAGCATGGCGAACCCGACCACGAACGAGAGCACGCAGCACACCGTGAACACCGGGTTGGCGAACAGTCGGGTCGGCAGGATCGGCGCGGAATCAGGCCCGGACGAACGGCTTTCGACCCACACGAATACCCCGAGTGACGCCGCGGAGGCGACGAACAGCCCGATGATCGTCACCGATCCCCAGGCGTACGTGGTGCCACCCCAGCTGGTGGCGAGTGTCAGACCGGTCGCCCCGAGGCCGACGAACACGATGCCCGCGTAGTCGATCACCGGCTTGGCTCGGGCCGCCAGTGACGGAATCGCCGCCGTCGCAACGACAAAGACCACCACCGAGACGGGCACGTTGATCCAGAACGCCCAGCGCCACGTCAGATGATCGGTGAAAAAGCCGCCGAGCAGCGGGCCGATCACTGTCGTCACACCGAACACCGCGCCCAGCGCCCCCTGATAGCGGCCGCGATCCCGCAGCGGGATTACCTCGCCGATCAGCGCGGTGGCCGTCACCGCGATGGCGCCGCCACCGATGCCTTGCAGGGCCCGGGCACCGACCAGCATGGTCATCGACTGCGCCAGCCCGCACAGCACCGAGCCGGCGACGAAGAACAGCACTGCCGCTTGGAATATCGTTTTGCGGCCGAACAGGTCACCGAGCCGGCCGACCAGGGCGGTCACGATCGTCGAGGCCAACAGGTAGCTGGTGACAACCCAGGACTGATGCCCCGCTCCGCCCAGATCGGCGACGATCGTCGGCAGCGCGGTCGCGACGACGGTCTGGTCGAGCGCAGCGAGCAGCATTCCCAGCACGATCGCCAGGAAAACGAAGTTGCGCCGCTGCGGGCTGACCAGCCCACCAGTGAGCTCCTGGCCCGGTGGGACTGCTGTCTGTGCGCTAGTCATACACGGCGGCTATACCCGCTCAACCGCCGGCTTGACCCGTCGACGGCGGACGCGAGACGCACTGGGCCGAGTAGAGCTCCTCGCCGAGCTTGTCCATCAGTTCGAGTTGAGTCTCGAGGTAATCGACGTGGTTTTCCTCGTCGGCGATGATGCCTTCCAGCAGCGTGGCACTGGTCGAGTCCTGCTTCTCGCGGCACATGACGACACCCGGTCGCAGCCGGTTCAGCACGTCGTACTCGATGGCCAGGTCGGCTTCGAACTGCTCGCGCAGCGTCTGGCCGATGCGCAACGAGAAGAGTCGCTGGTAGTTCGGCAGCCCGTCGAGCAGCAGGATGCGATCGGTGATCGCCTCGGCGTGCCGCATCTCGTCGAAGGATTCGGCGCGGGTGTGACCCGCCAATTCGGTGAAACCCCAATTCTCCTGCATCTTGGAGTGCAGAAAGTACTGGTTGATCGCGGTGAGTTCGCTGGTCAGCTGTTCGTTCAGAAGGCGCAAAACGTCGGGATCACCTTGCACGGTCGCTCCTTAATTCTCCCCTGGGCACGCTTCGAGTCGCGGCGAATGGCGGTGGAGTTGGGCTGTAACGCCACCGCCCGCCACGTCGAATCTAGTCGAAATCGCCGACATCGGCGCGTTGATTTGGACCGCGTTTTAACTAAAAGTGCTGGTCAGAGGCTATCCTAAGTAAGGATAGCCTTCGCGAACTAAGTTAGGTTAGACTTGCCTACATGCGAGCGGCGCGGTCACCGAAGACCCATAGCGACGGGGTTCGCTGATGTACGTCTGTCTCTGTGAAGGTGTCACCAGCCAGGTGGTGTCCGACGCGGTCGCCGAAGGCGCATCGACGTCGAAAGAAGTGGCCGCGAAGTGCGGCGCGGGTCTGGACTGCGGTCGTTGCCGGCGCACGGTGCGGGCGATCATCGAGGCCGCCGCGCAGTTGCAGCCGACCGGCAGCTAGTCGTCACCCGCCCCGCTTGGCGGTGAAGTCCGCCAACGCCGCCGCATTCGCCTGACCGCCCAAGAGCTGTGCGAAATGCGCATTCTCGCGCTCCGTTGCTGCGGCGATGTCAGGCTGGATCGGTTCGGCGATCGATTGCTTGACCGCGATCAGGCTCGGAATCGACCGGGCGGAGAGAATTTCCGCGTGCCGACGGGCTTCGGTCAGCAGTTCCTCGGGCTCGCACACCTTCCAGACCATGCCCATGGCCAGTGCTTCCTGCGCACTCAGCCATTCCGAGGACATCAGCAGCCAGGCCGCGTTCTGGCGGCCGATCAATTGCGGGAGCAGATACGACGACGCGGCCTCGGGTGCGACACCCAGGCTGGTGAAGGGGCACTTCAGCCGTGCCGTCGACGACATGAAGGCAAGATCGGCATATCCCAGGATCGTGGCGCCAATTCCGACGCCGACCCCGTTGACCGCGCAGATCAACGGCTTGGGGAACCGGGTGAGCGCGTCGATCATCGCGGTGAAATGGGAGCCTTGGTTGGCCATCGCGGGGTCGGTGATGCGCGCCTGCATCTCCTTGAGGTCGTTGCCGGCGCTGAAGGCGCGGCCTGCCCCGGTCAGTAACACCACGGCGATCTCAGGGTCCTCGGCAGCCTGCTGCAGGGCCACGGCGGTCGCTTCGTAAAGCGCCTCGTTGAACGCGTTGAGCACGTCAGGCCGATTCAGGGTAAGGGTGCGCACCCGGTTCTGGTCGTCGATCTGGAGTATCACCGGTCTCCTCAGGTTTGGAAGGGTGTCTTGAGCACGTAGCGGCTGGTGGGCACGGTGTCGATGTTCTCGTTGGCGCCGAACGCCGACGTGCTGGCGACCATCCGGGACAATCGCTGCTGCAGATCAGCGTCGTCGGCGGCGCCGAAGAACGCCCGCAGGTCGGTCACCGCCTCGATCGGAAACAGCTCCTCGACGATGCCCGCCAGTGGCGGCGCGTCCGGGGTCAGGGCACGAACGACCGCGTTCTGGGTGTACCCGAACGTCGACTGAGTCTCGATTGCCACCGGCGTGTGGTCGTGCTGCCAACGGTGCAACCAGGTCGGGTAATCCAGCTCGGCCGGCCGGCGTAGCAGTGCGACATTCGCCAAACCTGCTGTGCGCCGGCCTAGTTCGGCCGGAGCGAGCAGTGGGGTCGATTCGGTGACCAGATATGCGGCGAGCTGATCGCATTCGGCCGCCAGCAGCCGCAACGCTGCAGCGACGTGATCGCCGTAGCACTGCGGGGTCCAGATGCCGACGACGGCGCACGCGGGCGGGTCGAGCGTCGTCAACGTCATCAGCGACTTGCTGACCGCCGCGTCGCGAACGTTGACGGTCAAGCCGGCGACTCCGAGCGCCAGGACCGCGTCGGCGACCGAACCCCGCTGTCGCTCGCACCAGGCCTCGTCCCGGTCGGTCGCCCGCAGGACCGCGATTACCTTTTCCACAGTCGCAACTTATTCGGAGCGCTCGCGCGCCCAGCGCGGCTGAATGAATACGCCTTCTGCTTCGACGGTGATCCCCTCGGCGTCGGCGAGGTGGCCGACCGCGTAGGTCTTCACCCCTTCGGTGCGGGTGATCCTCGCCTCGGCATGCAGGTCGCCGAGCCGGGTGGCCCGTACGTAGCGAAAGCTGATCGTGCCGGTCAGGCGCGGATTGATGCCGTCGCTGGCGGCCTCCCCCAGCAGGTGGTCGAGCAACAGCGCGGCGACGCCACCGTGAACGTGACCGGGCGGCCCCTCGTAGGCGGCGCCCAGGTGGAAATCGCAGACCGATGTGCCGTCGGCCGCGCGGTGGATCTGCACCGGAGGGGCAATCGGGTTCCGAATGCCGATGACGGCGTTGCCCCAAGCCATCCGCTCGCCCGAGGCCAGGTAGCGCACCCCGAAGCTGCCATCGGTTTGCTTCTGTCGCAAACGTGCTGTGGCCGAGTCGATTTCGGCCTTTGCGGCGGCGACGGCGGTCGCCTCCACCTCGGTCCGGACCGTCGCGTCGATCAACTCCCGAACGGATTCGGCCAACGGCTGGTAGATCGCCCGCAGCCGCTCGACCTCCTCGGCGCTGATGTTCTCCAGCGTGAAGTCCAACATCAAGCGAAACTAGAACACGTTCATTTCGGCCGGTGTGCTGGGGTGCCCGTGGCTAGTGCACAGGCCGTACCTGCTGGTCGTCGGCGAGCAGCTGGCCGATCTCGGCGGCCAAATGCCGATAGGGGCCTTCGCGTCTGCTCGACGAGCGGAACACCAGCCCGATCCGGCGACCCGGCCGGGGCGAGGCGAAGTACGCCAGCTCCAAGTGGCTGCGCACGCTCTCGACGGACACCGCGCTCTGCGGGATCAGCGTCACGCCCAGCCCGCCGGCGACGCATTGCACCGCCGTGGCCAGCGATGCGGCGCGGGTGTCGGCCAAATCGGCGTGCACGCCCGCTTTGCGGCAGACATCGAGCGCCTGATCGCGCAAGCAGTGGCCGTCATCGAGCAGCAGCAGGGGCAATTCGGCCAGTGCGGTCGGCGGGACTCGGCGCTTCCCGGCCAGCGGGTGGCCCGGTGGCAGCGCCAGCACAAAATCCTCGTCATAGATCGGGATCTCGGTCATGCCGCCGGCGTCGGAGGGCAGTGCGACGAGCGCCGCGTCGACCGACCCCTCACGCAGCCCGTTCAGCAGTCGTTCGGTCTGGTCTTCGATCACCCGCAGGGTCAGGCCGGGCAGTCGGTCGGCCAATCCGGCGAGCAGGGTGGGCAACACGTACGGTGCGACGGTCGGAATCAGGCCCAACCGGATGCTGCCCTGCAGTGGGTCGGCCGAACCTGCCGCGGCCGCGCTGAACGCGGTCGCGGCCTCGATCACCGCCTGGGCTTGTGGCAGCAGTGCGTGGCCTTCCTCGGTCAGAAAAACGCGTCGCGTCGATCGTTCGACGAGCTGTACTCCGATGCCGGTCTCCAGCGCCGACAATGCCTGCGAAAGAGTGGACTGGCTGACACCGAGAGTTGTTGCAGCACTGCCGAAATGTTGCTTCTCGGCAATAGCGACAAACGCCCGCATGCCGGCAATCGTCGGCTGATAACTCTTATCGGTCATGCCTATGAGTGTAGTGGGAAAAATCACCTTTCATTCAAAGTGTGGTTCGGGCAGGATGGAAACAACGGAAAACTTGACTAAATCCAATAAGACTTAAGGAGCGACATGGCACTGCTGACCATCGGCGACCAGTTCCCGGCCTACGAGTTGACGGCATTGATCGGTGGCGACCTGTCCAAGGTCAATGCGCAGCAACCCGAGGACTACTTCACCACCATCTCCAGCAACGACTTCGCGGGCAAGTGGCGCGTGGTGTTCTTCTGGCCGAAGGACTTCACGTTCGTCTGCCCGACCGAAATCGCCGCCTTCGGCAAGCTGAACGACGAATTCATCGACCGCGACACCCAGGTGCTCGGCGTGTCGGTCGACAACGAGTTCGTGCACTTCCAGTGGCGTGCCCAGCACGATGACCTGAAAAAGCTCCCGTTCCCGATGCTTTCGGACCTCAAGCGCGAACTGGTCGAGGCCACCGGCGCGCTCAACGCCGACGGTGTCGCGGACCGCGTCACCTACATCGTCGACCCGAACAACGAAATTCAGTTCGTCTCGGTCACAGCCGGCTCGGTCGGCCGCAACGTCGACGAGGTGCTGCGTGTGCTCGACGCGCTGCAATCCGATGAGCTGTGCGCATGCAACTGGAAGAAGGGCGACCCCACCCTGGACGCCGGCGAACTGCTCAAGGCGTCGGCCTGATCGTGGGCCGCGCTGCCGACGATGCAGAGTGACGCGATGAGGAGGAGGAGCGCATGAGGCCGCGCCTCCGACGATGCAGAGTGAAGCGATGAGGAGGAGGAGCGCATGAGTATCGACAATCTGAAAGAAGCGCTGCCGGAGTACGCCAAGGATCTCAAGCTCAACCTCGGTTCGATCAGCCGGAGCACAGTGCTCAACACCGAGCAGCTCTGGGGCACATTGCTGGCCAGCGCGGCTGCGACGCGAAACCCGCAGGTGCTGAGCGAGATCGGTGCCGAGGCGGCTGACGAGCTGTCCGCCGAGGCCTACCAGGCAGCGCTGGGCGCCGCATCGATCATGGGCATGAACAACGTGTTCTACCGCGGTCGCGGGTTCCTGGACGGCAAGTACGACGATCTGCGCCCGGGCTTGCGGATGAACATCATCGGCAACCCCGGTGTGGCCAAGGCCAACTTCGAGTTGTGGTCGTTCGCGGTGTCGTCGATCAACGGCTGTGGGCATTGCGTGACCGCCCACGAGCACACCCTGCGCGAAGCCGGCGTCGACCGCGACGCGATCCTCGAGGCCCTGAAGGTCGCGGCGATCGTGACCGGGGTCGCCCAAGCGATCACGACTGCCCAAACGCTGGCGACCGCGGGTTAGCTCGCGCCCGTACACTTCGGGCTTGTGGTCGTCACCGATGTCGATCTGGCGCACTTGCGGCGCTGCGTCGAACTTGCCCGCACCGCCCTGGAAGCCGGACACGGTCCTTTCGGTGCGGTGCTGGTGGGCGGCGGTGGCCGGGTGCTGCGTGAGGATCACAATCGCGTGACCGAGCACGATCAGACGCTGCATGCCGAAACCGGTGTCATCCGCTGGGCGGTGGCGAATCTGGCTCCGGTGCAACGGATTCGCACCACCTTGTACACGTCGTGTGAGCATTGTCCGATGTGTGCGGCCACCCATGCGTGGGCCGGGCTGGGACGAATCGTCTATGCGACCTCAAACGCGCAACTGACCGGCTGGCTGACCGAATGGCGCACAATGACACCTCCGGTGGCGATGCTGCCGATCGCAACGGTGGTTCCGCGAGCCGTGTTCGATGGCCCCGCGCCCGAACTCGAGGAAGAGATGAAAGCCCTGTACGAGGCCAGGTTTCGACGATGAGCTGGGTAGAGCATGTGATCTGGTGGCAGGTCTATCCGCTGGGGTTCGTGGGCGCGTTCCCCTCGGATGCTCCGCCCGCCGCCGATGAACACCGGTTGCGCCGCGTCGTCGACTGGTTCGACCACGCGATCGCGCTCGGCGCCTCCGGAATCGCGCTCGGGCCGATCTTCGACTCGCGCACCCACGGGTACGACACCACCGATCACTACCGCATCGACCCGCGACTCGGTGATGATGATGACTTCGACCACCTGATCGCCGAGGCGCGCCGGCGTGGCCTGCGGGTGCTTCTCGACGGGGTGTTCAACCACGTCGGCGCCGATTTTTCGCGCCATCGAGACGCCCAGGAGGACGACGCCGCCGCGCGTTGGTTCCGCGGTCGGCCGGGCCGGTTTCACACCTTCGAGGGCCACGACGGTTTGCTGACGTTGAACCACGATAATCCCGAGGTCGCCGACTACGTGGCCGACGTGATGACGCACTGGCTGGGCCGTGGTGCCGACGGCTGGCGACTGGACGCCGCTTATGCTGTGCCGCAACATTTTTGGGGATCAGTCCTGCCGAGGGTCCGTCAGGAGTATCCGGATTCGTGGTTTGTCGGCGAGCTGATCCACGGCGACTACGCCGCGACGGTCCGCGAGACCGGGTTCGACTCCGCTACCCAGTACGAGCTGTGGAAGGCGATCTGGAGCGGACTGAACGACGCCAACTTCTTCGAGCTCGACCATGCACTGCAGCGCCACGACGAATTCCGGAAATCCTTCGCGCCGCTGACCTTCATCGGCAACCACGATGTCACCCGCATCGCCAGTCAGCTTGACCACGCGGAACACCTGGCTCACGCGCTGGTCGTGCTGATGACGGTCGGCGGAGTGCCCAGCATCTACGCCGGCGACGAGCTGGGTTTCCGGGGCGTCAAAGAGGAACGGTACGGTGGCGACGATGCGGTGCGGCCTGAATTCGCTTCTCCCCCAATCGACCTCGATGAGCACGGCGTCGAGATATGGTCGCTGCATCAATACCTCGTCGGTCTGCGCCGCCGCCACCCGTGGCTGTACGCCGCATCGACGACGGCGCTGCGACTGGAGAACACGCAGTACGTCTACGAGACCCGGCATGGCGACGACGCATTGACGGTGGCGCTGAACATCGGCGACACGCCCCTGCGCGTGCGGCTGGACACCGGACGCGCGGAGATCATCGCGGGCAGCGGAGCGCCGCCGCCGGAGATCGTCGACTCGGTGACCGTCGAGCCGCACGGCTGGCGGATCCTGCGGCAGGTCTAGCCGAGGCGCTGCAGCGTCAGGGGGTCCTGCTCGCCGTCGTAGTAGCGGGTCAACAACTCGACGAAATCGCCGTTGTCGCTGCTCGCATGAGCGAACAGCGTCATCGACGAGCGGACCTTCATGTCGTCGGGTGAGCCGAAGATCTCGCCGATCGAGCGGTCCGGCACGGCGTTGACCAGTCGGGTGCATTCGTGCAGCCGCGGCCCAGGACGTCGTGGTTGAGATAGGCGCGGGCCTCGTCGAGCGACACGATCGCATACCGGGCGGCGGTTGGGCTGCTGCCCAGCCCGGCGATCTGCGGGAAGATGAACCAGATCCAGTGGCTGCGCTTGCGGCCGGCCCGAAGCTCGTCGAGGACGCGCGGATAGGCGCCCGCCTGCGCGTCGACGAACCGTTGCAGATCGAAGGGTTCGCTTGCGGATTCCATATGTCCTACGGTGGCACAGTGGTCAAACGGCGGATGCCGAAGGCGCGGGATCTCGCGCCGCTGATCGGTTTTCGCAAGCCCCGACTCGACCGCGGGCAGCGCCGGCTCGACGATGCGCTGACGATCGACGATCTGCGGCTGCTGGCCAGGCGCCGAACCCCGCGGGCGGCGTTCGACTACGCCGACGGCGCGGCCGAGGACGAAATCTCGATTCGGCGCGCGCGGCAGGCGTTTCGCGACATCGAGTTTCATCCGACGATCTTGCGCGACGTCAGCAGCACCCGGACGGATTGGCAGGTGCTCGGCGGACCGGTTGCGCTCCCGCTGGCCATCGCGCCGACGGGCTTCACCCGGCTGATGCATACCGAAGGTGAACTCGCCGGGGTCCGGGTGGCCGCCGCGGCGGGTATCCCGTTTTCGCTGTCGACTCTGGGAACCGCGTCCATCGAAGACGTGGCGACCGCGGCGCCGCAGTGCCGACGATGGTTTCAGCTGTACATGTGGCGTGACCGAGAGCGGTCGATGGCGTTGGTTCGACGGGCCGCTGACGCCGGTTTCGACACCCTGCTGGCCACCGTCGATGTGCCGGTCGCGGGAGCACGACTGCGCGATGTCCGCAACGGGATGTCGATTCCGCCGGCGTTGACGTTGCGCACCGCATTCGACGCCGCGCTGCGGCCACGCTGGTGGTTCGACCTGTTGACCACCGAGCCGCTGTCGTTCGCGTCGTTGGATCGCTGGTCGGGCACCGTCGGTGAGTATCTGGATTCGATGTTCGACCCGAGCCTGACCTTCGACGATCTGGCGTGGATCAAAGCGCAGTGGCCGGGCAAGCTCGTCGTCAAGGGCATTCAGACGCTCGACGATGCCCGGGCCGTGGTGGATCTGGGGGTCGACGGCATCGTGCTGTCCAATCATGGTGGCCGCCAACTGGATCGAGCTCCGGTGCCGTTCCACCTGCTGCCCACCGTGGCGCGTGAGCTCGGTGCCCACACCGAGATCCTGGTTGACACCGGCATCATGTCCGGCGCGGACGTCGTCGCCGCGGTCGCGCTGGGCGCCCGTAGCGCTCTGATCGGTCGCGCCTACCTCTACGGGTTGATGGCCGGCGGCCAGGCCGGGGTACGCCGCGCCGTCGACATCCTGTCGGCGGAACTGGTCCGCACGATGAAGTTGCTCGGCGTCACATGCCTGGAGGAACTCTCGCCGAAGCACGTCACGCAGCTACGCCGGCTTGTTCCTAGTGCCGGGTCGACATGAAGAGGTAGTAGCTGACGTAGACGACGACGAACCCTGCGACCAGGATGGCGGAGGTGGCTCGCTGACTGTTCGTCTGCGCGCGGTGGTTGGGTGCACACGTCGTCACTGGAAAACCAAGCGCGGTAAGGATTTCCGCAGCTGGCCCCGGACCGCCGGGGTCGATGTTGACCTGACCGCGGCCGCGCACCAGAAGTTCGATGGTCAAGGGGTACGAGGGTAGATCTGCGTCGTAGCCGGCCGATCCGGCCCCGCCGTGGTTCGCGTGACGGCTGGCCAGTGCTGGCCTGATGTAGGCATGCTCGATGTCCCCGCGCTGCGCGAGCATTGTGTCGCCGGCGTAGATGCCGTTGTGGTCGACGTACAGATCAACGGGGGCTCGCTGCGGCGTCAGGGCGCAGGACAAGGCGCGCGGGTAAATGGTGATGAACCCGACGAGAATGACCGCAGCGGCAATGAGCTTCGTCGAACCGGGCAGCAGGGCGATAGCGGCGACCAGCAGAAGCGAGGCGGCCACCGACCCGCCGAACACCGATTTCACGCGGGCATTCGCCTGCATGAGAGTCACCCGTCCGCGAAACATGAACTCTGAATCTACGCGCCACGACCACGGCTTTTGCGGATTTGATGACTCAGACCTGAGCCGGGATTTCGGCATCTCGCCGTGACGAGGCGGCCGCGGTGTCGGCACGCTGCGCATCGGCCAGACGGCGCCACGCATGGATGGCCTGACCGGCGAACGCGGTGATCGTGCCGGCTCTGGTTTCCGTGCCGGACGCCATCGCGTGGGCGTTCTCCGCGTGCGCGATCACCCGGTCCAATGACGTGACAAGCTCACCGTCGACGAACCTGGTGGACTCGAAAGCAGCGCGGACAGCCCGATTTCCAGCGCCGTTCAGCGTTGTGGCCAGCGCGAGGGCGGCCCGGGCGGCGGCGTCCCACTGTTCCACCGACGGCGTCTCCCCCGCCGCCGCGGAACGGTGCAGCGCGGCGATGTCGCGGATCGCTGTGTGCGCCGTGAGCTTGGCGAACCGCAGCAGTCCCCAGTTGTCGTCGGTCAGCAACTCCGCCAACCAGCTGTGCACCACCGACTCCGGGACGTCGGCGGTGCCGACCGTCAGCCAGGCCAGGTCGAGGGCGAGCACGCTGTGCTCTGGTGACAGGTAGCCATCCGGGGCGGCGAGCAGATCGTTGGCCGATTGGACCAGCAGGCTCAGCGGCCGCGCCGAGCCGGCCGGGAAATCGGTGACGTGTTGGTCGCCGTTGATGTAAGAGATGACGTTCATTGCGCACCCTTTGCCCGAGCCCGGTTGGTGCGATCCTCTGGCCAACCTCAGCGGGTGGGTGATGCGGTCGAGGTCCATGTCATCGGCTCCTTCTGCCTTCGATACCTGCTGACACCCGAGTGGGCCTGCTGGTTTCTCGTCTGTGCGTGTAACCATTTCGACCGGTTACTTATTGCCGCCTCCGGTGAAACCTGTCAAAGTGGTTACTCGTGACATTCGTGTACCTGGGGGGCCGGCGATGCCTGAACTTCGCTGGGACCATGAAGCGGCGGGACAGTGCCCGCGAGGAACTGCTGAGCGAGCCGGAGTCCTTGTCGGACTGGGCGGTTGAGGCGGGGTTGCTGGATTCGGCTATCGACGTCACGGCCGACGACCTGGCGGCCGCGATCGACCTGCGCGAGGCGATCTACCGAACGGTGGTTGCCCGGCTCGACGGTCGACGGCCCCGGCCCGCAGATGTCGACCTGCTCAACGAATGGGCCGCCGAACCTCAGCTCACGCCGCGGTTACTGCGGACCGGAGGCACCCGGCGCGCGGGCACCCCTGCCCAACTGTTGGCCGGCGTGGCCGCAGACCTTCTCGATTTGTTGGGCGGTGCGGACATCGAGAACGTCAAGCGCTGCGCGCACGAAAACTGCACTCGTCTTTACGTCGACTCGTCGAGGGCGAAGAACCGCCACTGGTGCGGGATGGGTACGTGTGGCAATAGAGCCAAGGTCCGGGCGTTCCGGGAGCGGCGGCGGGCCGCGGCGACCGGGTAGCTATTGCCGCTGCGCCGTACTGCGCAGCACGATGTCGACCGCGGCGTTTATCACGTCGTCGTCCGGCACGGTGCCGAACATGATGGATGGGCAGGCCACCACGCCTGTGAGCATGGACAGGGCCGCCTCGAGTTCGGCCCCGTCAAGGAATTCTCCGAGCATGGCGCGCATCTGTCCCTGGCCGGAGTTGTTGATCTTGTCGCGGATCTCGCGCATCTCGTCGAATGACGCCCACTGGGCCATGCCGGTCAGGATGCGGTCGAGCCGCATGTCGGTGATGCCCCCGCGGAAGGCCCAGAGCTCGCCGATGATGTCGCTACGAAGGTCGCCGGTCCGTTCGAAGTGCGGTAGATCGCCGAGGGCATCAAGTGCAAGCGCGACCAGATCCACCCGGGACGGCCAGTGTGTGTACAGGGTCGTCTTCGAGTAACCGGCCAGTTCGGCGACCCGTGCGTGCGTGACGGCGTCGGAGCCCTCGTCGGTCAGCACGCCGAGAGCAGCGCGCGCGACGTCTGCGCGGGTACGAGCCACCCGCGCGTCCTCGCCGGTGCCGGACGCTTTATCGCCCGAGCCGGGTGTCATCTCTGCACTCCACCTTTGCGCTGGCCTTGCTTGAGTCGAGCCGCCCAAAAGAAGTTAGCCGATGATGAACTGTTTCTGTAATGGAAGATCCCGTCACTAATGTACGTTTAGACCAATAGTGTACTGGGAAGTGGTTACCGTACCGGTTGGCCAGATGGCCGATCCGGCCCGACTGCCCACTTCGTGAGAAGGAATTTCATGTCTGCCATCCTTTTCGGTTCGATCAGCACCCTTGTCGACAGCTCCGAACTCCAGCGCCGCGCGTTCAACGAGTCCTTCGAAGCCCATGGTCTCGATTGGCAGTGGTCGCAGCCGGATTACGTCGCGATGCTGGACTCCAACGGCGGGGCGCAGCGAATCGCCGATTACGCCGAGTCGCGCGGTGACGATGTCGACGCCGAGGCGGTTCACGCCACCAAGTCGCAGATCTTCCAGGACCTGCTGTCATCTGCCGGGCTCAAGGCGCGGCCTGGGGTGATCGAGACGGTCAACGAAGCCAAGCGCCGCGACATCAAACTCGGATTTGTCACGACCACGTCGCCGGAGAACATCTCCGCTCTCCTCGAGACGCTCAGCCCGGACATCGATGCCGAGACGTTCGACCTGATCGTCGACCGCGACTCGGTGGCAAACCCGAAGCCCGACGCCGCCGCGTACCTCTATGCCTTGGAGCAGCTCGGCGAGACCACCGACTCCGTGGTGGCGATCGAAGACAACGTCGGAGGCGTCACCGCGGCCTCCGCTGCCGGCGTCAAGTGCATCGCATTTCCGAACGACAACACCTCGGACGGTGACTTCAGCGGGGCTGACGACACCGTCGACTCGCTCAATGCGGAGCGCTTGGTGGAGCTCGTCGCCTAGCCCTGCACCCGCGTCCGTCTCCCACTCGTTCGACTAGCAAGGACATCAAAAACATGAGTGATCTGCAAGCACGAGTTATCAGTAGCCCCAGGGCGTTTCACGTCGAAGGTTACGAGAAGATCCAGTACGACTTGATCTACGTCGACGGCGTATTCAGCCGCGACAACCCGGAACTCGCCGAAACCTACGGTCCCTACGGCCGCACCCTGATGGTGGTGGACGAAACCGTCTACGACCTGTACCGGGAAGAGATCCACGCGTACTTCGACCACCACGAGATCGCGCTCACCGTTGTGCCGGTGCAGATCCGGGAGACGGCCAAATCGCTGGAGACGTTCGAGCGGATTGTCAGTGAATTCAACAACTACGGACTGGTACGTACCGAGCCCGTACTTGTCGTAGGTGGCGGCTTGACCACCGACGTCGCGGGATTCGCCTGCGCGAGCTATCGGCGCAACACCCCTTACATCCGCATCCCGACCACCCTGATCGGTCTGATCGACGCCAGCGTCTCGATCAAGGTTGCCGTCAACCACGGCAAGCACAAGAACCGACTGGGTGCTTATCACGCCTCGCAGAAGGTGCTGCTCGACTTCTCCTTCCTCAAGACGCTGCCGGAGGACCAGGTCCGTAACGGAATGGCCGAGCTGATCAAGATCTCGGTGGTCGGCAACACCGAGATCTTCGAACTCCTCGAGAAGCACGGCGAAGAACTCCTGCACACCCGATTCGGTTACCTGGACGGGACACCGCAATTGCGTTCTGCCGGTGAGAGACTCACTCACCAGGCCATCGCAACGATGCTCGAACTCGAGGTTCCGAATCTGCACGAGCTCAACCTCGACCGGGTGATCGCCTTCGGACACACCTGGAGTCCGACGCTGGAGTTGAGCCCTCCGGATCCTTTCTTTCACGGCCACGCCATCAACATCGACATGGCTCTGTCGACCACGTTGGCCGAACAGCGCGGGCTGCTCTCGGTCGACGAGCGAGATCGGGTACTCGGACTGATGAGCAACCTCGGTCTCGCTCTCGACAGCGAGCACCTGACCCCGGAACTGCTGGCCGCGGCCACGGCGGCGATTCTAAAGACCCGCGACGGGATTCTGCGCGCAGCTGTTCCGGCACCGATCGGAACCTGCCTGTTTCTCAACGACGTCACTGTCGAAGAGCTCGCCGAAACCCTTGTGCTGCACCGGAAGCTTTGCCTGAGCTACCCGCGCAACGGCGACGGCGTCGACATGTTCACCTCAGCGGCGTAGGCACCGGCGATGCACGAGGTTGTACCGCTGCGTAGTTCGTCGCCAGGCGGCGACAGCTACGCAGCGGCATGGCCGGAACGTCGGCACCGGGCGAATGCGTTCCGAACGCTCAGCACGCTGATCGGGTTGCTGATCACGCTGCCGGTCGATGCGATGCTGGTGGCGATGGCCCTGATCCGCAGGCCGCAGCCGCCGAGAGCCACGCTGCCCGGGGCGTCCCGTCGCACCGTGTTGCTCACCGGCGGCAAGATGACCAAGGCGCTGCAACTGGCCCGCTCATTCCACTGCGCGGGCCATCGGGTGATCTTGGCGGAGACCGCCAGGTACCGGCACACCGGCCACAAGTTCTCCAACGCCGTGGACGAGTTCTACTGCATTCCCGAACCGGGTGAACCCGGCTACGAAGACGCGCTGTACGAAATCATCCGCTATGAGGCGGTCGACACGTTGATCCCGGTGTCGAGCCCGGCCGCGAGCGTGCATGACGCGCGGGCGCGCTACATCCTCGACGGGTACTGCGACGTCGTGCACGCCACCGAAGACATCGTGCGCATGCTGGACGACAAGGCCGAGTTCTCCAAAGTCGCCGTCGCACTCGGGCTTCGGGTTCCCGACTGGGTGCGGATCACCGACCCCCGGCAGATCGTCGATTTCGAATTCCCTCAGGGCCGTAGCTACATCCTGAAGCGGATCGCCTACAACCCGGTTGGCCGCTTGGATCTTCCCCGGTTGTCCAAGAAGACACCGCAGCGCAATGCCGCACTGGCGCAATGGCTTCCGATCTCCGAAAGTGACCCCTGGATCCTGCAGGAATTCATCGAAGGTCGCGAGTACTGCACCCATGGCACCGCCATCAATGGGCAGCTGCAAGTGCACGTCTGCTGCGAGTCGTCGGCTTCTCAGCTCAACTACGGCATGGTCGACAAGCCCGAGATCAGGTCCTGGGTAGAACACTTCGTGGACGCGTTGGGTGTCACCGGACAATTCTCGTTCGACTTCATCGAGGCGGCTGACGGCAAGGTCTACGCCATCGAATGCAATCCCCGTACCCACTCGGCGATCACGACGTTCCACAACCACCCGCAGCTGGCATCGGCCTACCTGAAGGACGGCCACCCGACCATCACACCGCTGGCCGGTGCCCGACCGACGTACTGGATCTACCACGAACTGTGGCGCCTGCTCACCCAGCGAGGCCGGCTGGCGCGGGTGAAGAGCATTCTGAGCGGCAAGGACGCCATCTTCACCTGGTGGGATCCGTTGCCGTACTTGATGGTTCATCATCTGCAGATCCCCGCACTGCTGATCGACAATCTGAAGAGCCGACGAGGCTGGGCGAAGATCGACTTCAACATCGGCAAGCTGGTCGAACCGGACGGCGATTGAGTGTCTCTCGACAGTTCGCTCAGGCTCCTGCATCTGGTCGGCTCCCCCTCGGACGACTTCCACGCCGAGCTGTCCCGGCTCTACGCGGGCGCGTGCCTGGATGCGCTGGCCGGCGGAAAACACGTCAATCAGATCGCCTGGGTTTCCCCGGGTGGATCTTGGCGGTTCCCGGACGCGCTGAGCGTCAGTGCGCTCGAACGTGCACCGGCGCTGAACCTCTCGGACGCGGTCAGCCACATCTGCACGCTCGGAGTCGACGCGGTGATTCCGCAGATGTTCTGTATCCCGGGCATGACGACCTACCGCGCGCTGTTCGACGAACTGGGCATCCCTTACCTGGGTAACCCGGCCGACGTGATGGCTCTCGGCGTTGACAAAGCCCGGGCGCGCGTCACGGTCGCTGCCGCCGGGGTCGACGTGCCCGCGGGCGAGGTGCTGAACGCCGGTGAACGACCCACACTGTCCTACCCGGTAGTGGTCAAGCCCCTCGACACCGACAACTCGGTTGGGGTTTCGCTCGCACGCACACCGGGCGAGTACGACATCGCCGCCCGGTCAGCGCTGGTTCACAGCGACGCCATTCTGGTGGAGTCATACGTCGAGCTCGGCCGAGAAGTTCGCTGCGGCATCATCGTTCGCGACGACGAGCTGATCTGCCTGCCGCTCGAAGAGTACGCGATGGACCCAGCGAGCAAACCCATCCGAACCGGCGAGGACAAGCTGGCCCGAACCGACAGCGGCGATCTGTACCTCGTCGCCAAAGATCCCGAACGCGCGTGGATCGTCAGCGACGACGACGTGTTGACCGAGCGCGTCTGGGCCGCGGCACGGCAGTGTCATCGGGCCCTGGGCTGCCGGCACTACAGCCTGTTCGATTTCCGCGTCGACCCGTCCGGCCGGCCGTGGTTTCTCGAAGCGGGCCTGTACTGCTCGTACTCACCGGGCAGCGTGATCGCGGTCATGGCATCGGCCATCGGTCTCGACGTGCCTCAACTGCTCGACATCGGATTGGCCGAGTTGAAACGCGAAGGGGCGCAATGCTTGACATCATCAGGATGAAGCCCGTCGGTGCCCGGGTGACCGGACTGCGCGTCGACGCGCTCGACGAAGCCACCGTAACCGACGTCCGACGTCTCCTGGCCGAGCACGGCGTGCTGGTACTGCCCGGCCAGTACGCGGACGACACGGCGTTCCTGCGATTCCTCCGCAGCTTCGGGCCGATCATGTTCACCGTCGGTGAAACTCCGGTGCCCGAACACCCCGACCTCAACGTCGTGAGCAATCTGGGCAGGTCGGGTCCTGGAAAGCGGGCGCCACGATCGACATTCCACACCGACACCAGCTATGTGCGTCGGCCGCCGGCATTCACCGCCTTGCGGGCGGTGACGGTGCCGGACCGGGGCGGCCACACCATGTTCACCAATCAATACGCGGCTTACGCCACGCTGCCGGACGACGTTCGCCAGCAGCTGAACGGACGCGAGATCACGCATGTGATGACCGGCCTGCAGCTCTCGCCCGACGCTGAGACCTCGGCTACTCATCCGGTGTTCGGAGTCCATCCGATATCGGGGCGGACGTACCTGTATCTCTCCACCCCGGAGCGATGCGTGCACGTCAGCGGCATGTCACCGGAGCACGCCGCCGAGACCGTCGAGTTCCTCTTCGCCCACTCGACCCGCGCGGACAACGTGTACCGGCACACCTGGTCTCCCGGGGACGTGGTGATCTGGGACAACCGGTGCGTGCTGCACAAAGCCGACCACAGCGGGGTGCTCGGCGACCGTGTCATGCACCGCGGCATGGTCGCCGACGAGAGCCGGGGAACAAATCAGATGGGGTCCAGGTTGAGCGCATCAGGCTTAACTTTGGAGGAATGATGGCTGAAGCCAAATCAGTGCCGGTGTTGTTCGTCAGCGACCCGGTTGTTCTGCCCGGAATGGTCGTGCCGATCGCGTTGGACGACGCCGCCCGTGCCGCCGTCGATGCCGCACGTGCCACCGAATCCGGCACGCTGCTCATCGCTCCCCGGCTCGACGACCGCTACCCGTCCTACGGCGTGCTCGCCACGATCGTCCAGGTCGGCCGGATACCCGGCGGCGGCACCGCGGCGGTCGTGCGCGGTGAGCGCCGGGCCCACATCGGCGTCGGCGCCAGCGGACCTGGTGCCGCGCTGTGGGTCGAGGTGACCGAGATCGCCGACCCCGAACCCACCGATGAAACCCGCACCCTCGCAGGCGAATACAAGAAGCTGCTATTGGCCATGCTGCAGCGTCGCGAGGCATGGGAACTGGTCGACGTCGTCAACAAACTGACCGACCCGTCGGCGCTGGCCGACATGGCCGGCTACGCGTCGTATCTCACCGACGTGCAGAAGCGGCAACTGCTGGAGACCGAAGACGTCAGCGCGCGGTTGCAGGCGCTGATCGAGTGGACCGGCGAACACCTCGCCGAGGTCGAGGTCAACGACAAGATTGCCGGCGACGTCCGCGATGGTATGGAGAAGCAGCAGAAGGAATTCCTGCTGCGCCAGCAGCTGGCCGCGATCCGCAAGGAACTCGGCGAAGGTGAACCCGAAGGTTCCGACGACTACCGGGCCCGCGTCGAGGCGGCCGAGCTGCCGGACAAGGTCCGCGAGGCCGCACTGCGCGAGGTCGCGAAGCTGGAACGCTCCAGCGACCAGAGCCCGGAGGGTGGCTGGATCCGCACCTGGCTGGACACCGTCCTCGACCTGCCGTGGAACACCCGCACCGAGGACTCGACGGACCTGAAGGCGGCACGCGAAATCCTGGACGCCGATCACCACGGATTGGACGACGTCAAGGACCGCATCGTCGAGTACCTGGCGGTGCGTGCCCGTCGCGCCCAACGTGGACTGCAGGTCGTGGGCGGCCGCGGTTCCGGTGCCGTGATGGTGCTGGCCGGTCCCCCCGGGGTCGGCAAGACCTCGCTGGGCGAGAGCGTCGCCCGCGCCCTGGGCCGCAAGTTCGTCCGCGTCGCTCTGGGTGGTGTGCGCGACGAGGCCGAGATCCGCGGTCACCGTCGCACCTACGTCGGTGCGCTGCCGGGCCGGATCGTGCGTGCCATCGGCGAGGCCGAATCGATGAATCCCGTTGTGCTGCTGGACGAAATCGACAAGGTCGGCTCGGACTTCCGCGGCGACCCGAGTGCGGCGCTGCTGGAGGTGCTGGACCCGGCGCAGAACCACACCTTCCGCGACCACTACCTCGACTTGGATCTGGACCTGTCCGACGTGGTGTTCCTGGCCACCGCCAACGTGATCGAGAACATCCCGTCGGCGCTGCTGGACCGGATGGAGCTGGTGCAGATCGACGGATACACCGAGGACGACAAAGTCGCCATCGCGCGGGACTTCCTGTTGCCCCGCCAACGTGATCGCGCCGGTCTGACCGGCGACGAGGTCAGCGTCAGCGACGCAGCGCTGCGCAAGATCGCCGCCGACTACACCCGCGAGCCCGGCATGCGGCAGTTCGAACGGCTGCTGGCCAAGGCGCTGCGCAAGGTGACCACCAAGATCGCCGACGAGCCGCTGACGATCGATGAGCCGGACCTGGTCGAATACCTGGGCCGGCCGCGGTTCACGCCGGAGTCCGCCGAGCGCACGGCGGTGCCCGGGGTCGCCACCGGCCTTGCGGTGACCGGGCTCGGAGGCGACGTCCTCTACATCGAGGCCGGCGCCAATGACGGCGAGCCGGGTCTGCAACTGACCGGTCAGCTGGGCGACGTGATGAAGGAGTCCGCTCAGATCGCGCTCTCCTACGTGCGGGCGCACGCTGCGGAGTTGGGCGTCGACCCGGCCGCGCTGAACCGGCGGATCCACGTGCACGTGCCGGCCGGCGCCGTTCCGAAAGACGGCCCGTCAGCCGGTGTCACGATGGTCACCGCGCTGGTGTCGATGGCCACCGGGCGACAGGTCCGCGCCGACGTCGGCATGACCGGTGAGGTGACCCTGAATGGCCGGGTGCTGCCGATCGGCGGCGTCAAGCAGAAGCTGCTGGCCGCGCAGCGGGCCGGACTCACGACGGTGTTCATCCCGCAGCGCAACGAGCCCGACCTGGACGATGTGCCCGGCGAGGTGCTCGACGCTGTCGACGTCAGGCCGATGACCGACGTCGCCGAGATCGTCGCGCAGGCTCTGGAGCCGGTGGCGCACGAGGTGACCGCGGCGGCCTGATCTGAGTTAGCCTGCGGTCATGCCTGATCTGCAGCAACTCAAACGGAGTGTTGTTCACACGGCCCAACGCCTGGTGGTCAATCCCATCGGTCGTCGTTCACCGATGACCATGTTGGAGACCACCGGGCGTAAGTCGGGCCAACCTCGACGCACCGCGATCGGCGGCCGGTTGATCGGCGACGAGTTCTGGCTGGTGTCCGAGCACGGCGAGCATTCCCACTACGTGCTCAACATCAAGGCGAATCCGGTGGTACGGCTTCGTCTGCACGGCCAGTGGCGCACGGGAACCGCCCATCTGCTGCCCGACGACGACGTCAACGCGCGTCTCAAGGGTCTACCGGGCGTCAACAGCGCGCTGGTCCGGCTGATGGGCAGTGACCTGCTCACGATCCGGGTCGACCTGGACTAGGCATGGCCTACGACACCGAACTGGCCGATCGCGTCCGCGAGCTGCTCGGGCCGATTCGGGGCGTCGACGAGAAGCGAATGTTCGGCGGCCTGGCGTTCCTGATCAACGGCAACCTGGCCGTGGCGGTCAGCGGGCAGGGCGGACTCATGGTCCGGGTGCCGCCCGCGGAGACCGACAAGCTGGTAGCCCGAGCACACGCGAACCCCATGGTCATGGCCGGTCGCGAAACCCGAGGGTGGGTGCGCGTGGACGCCGGCGGCCTCACCACGAAACGGCAGCTGACGCAGTGGGTGACCCGCGGGGCCGACTACGCCCGGGAGTTGCCGCCGAAGTAGCCGCCGTGGTTTGCGCACCCCGAAAATGCGGGTACGCCCTGGCCCGTGGCCGGGCACAAGCGGGTGGTTCGCCAACCGCTGGATGCTGCGCGCACCACGTTCGCCGATAAGGCGGGCGTCCGGTTGAGCGACCCGCCCACGCCGCTGTTCCAGCTCCTGCTCCCCCGGGTGCCGACGCCCGGTTGGCGGCGGCTCTGGTCCGGGCAGCGCTCGACGCCGACCTGCGCCGGCAGGTGGCGAACAGATAGGAGCAATTGTGGCTGACTCGAAAACCTTTGTCATCGTGGGCGGCGGGCTCGCCGGAGCCAAGGCGGCTGAAGCGTTGCGGGAGAAGGGTTTCAGCGGCAAGATCGTCCTGCTGGCCGACGAGGATCACCTCCCCTACGAGCGACCGCCGCTCTCCAAGGACTTCCTGGCCGGCAAGAAGTCGCTCGGCGATTTCACCGTGCACGATTCAGACTGGTACCGCGAGAACAAGATCGAGCTCAGGACCAGCACCGAGGCCGTCTCGATCGACGCGACCGCTCACACGGTGACGCTCTCCGACGAGACCACCCTCAACTACGACAAACTGCTACTGGCCACGGGATCGCGTTCGCGATGGCTGACCATTCCGGGCGCCGAATCCACTGGCGTGCACTACTTGCGGAAGTTCGACGACGCATCCAACCTGGACACCACCCTCAAGGAGGGGTCCTCGCTGGCTGTCATCGGAGCCGGGTGGATCGGGCTGGAGGTGGCGGCGAGCGCCCGCGCGCGCGGAGTCGACGTCACCGTCGTCGAGACCGCCAAGGTCCCACTGAGCGCCGCAGTCGGCGAAGAGATCGGCAAGGTGTTCGCGCAGCTGCATCGTGACCACGGCGTCGATCTGCGCCTCGACACCGAGGTCAAGGAGGTCACCACCGAGGACGGCAGGGCCACCGGCCTCAAGTTGGGCGACGGATCGACGATCACCGCCGACCGCGTGCTGATAGCCGTCGGCGCACAGCCCAACATCGAGTTGGCGGAGCGAGCCGGTCTGGCGACCGAAGACGGCGGCGTACTCGTCGATGCGGCGCTGCGCACCAGCTCGCCGGACATCTTCGCGGTCGGTGACATCGCTGCCGCCGAGCACCCGCTGTTCGAGGAACGAATCCGCACCGAACACTGGGCGAACGCGCTCAAGCAACCCGAGATCGCCGCGTCCGGAATGCTGGGCGACCCGGGCGAATACAAAGAACTGCCGTACTTCTTCACCGACCAATACGACCTGGGCATGGAATACGCCGGCTACGCGCCCGACTACCAGCGGGTGGTGTTTCGGGGCGACAAAAACAGCCGCGAATTCATCGCCTTCTGGCTCGATCGCGAGAACCGCGTGTTGGCCGGAATGCAGGTCAACATCTGGGATGCGCTCGACGACATCAAGAACCTGATCCGTAGGAGGTCGCCGGTCGATCCGGACAAGCTCGCCGATCCCGAGGTGTCGTTGAGCGACGCGCTCAGCTGACCGTGACGACGTCTGGAAGGCGCAGGCTCTGAAACCGTTCCCGCTCGGCGCGCCGACGCTTGATGCGCAGCCGTGCATCAGCAGGTAGCGTGACGACCTCGTCGCTCGTCAGGTAGAAGATTTCGCCGGCCACATCGATGAGTTCAGCCGCGACAAAGCGAGATCCCAACTCGCGCAACGTTACTCGAAGCTCATGGGTGAAGCGGATGGTGGTGTCGTAGGCCAGTTCGCGTGAGGCTCGTGCGCTGGCCGCCAGCCGCTCGGACAATTTTTCACCCGATCCGGAATGCGGCATTCGCGTCGTCGGCTCGATCGCCGCCCGGCCGGCCGCGGCAAGCAGGGTGGACGGGTCGTCACCGATCATCAAGTTGGCCAGCTCGACCTCGGCGGGTCCGCGATGCGCGATCCGGTCGACGGCCGCCGCGAAGGCGGCTCCCACGGTTTCCGATCGGGCGATGATGCCGGGCAGGTCCCCGTCGATGGCCGACGCACACATCTGCGCGTCGTTGCGGATCAGCGATGCCAGCGAGGAAGTCTCGGCGCCAACGGCGTCGCTGTCCAGCAGGGCGCCCAGACCGGCGACGGCGATGCACACCCCGCGGCGCTCCACCGTCGCAGCGGTGACGCCGCTGTCGATGAGCCACAGTCCGGTCAAGGCCCAGCCTTGCTGGATCCGGTCACGCAGCAGCCGGACGCGTGCCTGGAGTTCAGCATCCGACAACGAATTCAACTGTGCCGCACCGATGTGTTCGGACTCGGCAGCCGCGACGTACGCCTGGGATTCGCTCTTCAGGTGTCGCAGCACGGCCAACGCGCGTTTGAGCACCACCGCTTTGGCGGTGGCGGATCCGAGCAGCCCGCCTTGCGGCGGCCGGCCCAGCGGGAACAGCGAATCCACTGAAGTGTCGCTCGACGACGTCCGTACCAATTCGTCGACGTCCCAGCCGGGTAGCTGTTCGGCGGCCAACACCCCGGCCGACACGCCGAGGTAGGGCCGGTGGCCGAACACCGCAACTGCCCTGCTGTTCCATTCGGCTGCGGTGACGTCGCCGCACGCCAGCACCGAGCCGATCGTCCGTGCCGCGGCACGCAGGCCGCTGATCTGCACGTCGAGGGTCATCGGGGTCAACGGACCGGGGAGCTTCTCGCCCAGCGGGACGGCGCTGAACACCGGAAAGCGCGGGTCGACCCGGTCGTCGAACTCACCTTCCTTCTCGTCCGACGATGCTGTCGCCAGCGGCGCGCCGTCCACGGGTTCGGTGGGCAGGGCAACCTCGACCGGCAACGGCGAATGCCCGGCCAGTGTCGTGGCGCCGCTGGTCGCCAGCTTGCGGCCGGACAAGCCGCGAGCGGTGTCGGCGATGGCATCGTTTGTCGGCCAGGCGAATTCAAATCGCCACCCGTCGCCCAACGCGGTGAGATCGAGATCGGGTGTCAGTCGATCCCAGACTGGCGGACGCGGGCGCCGTGGCCACTGGCCCGCAGCCCGCAACATGCTGCGGGCGGTGGCCACATCGATGGCGTCAGGACTTGCCAGGTCGACGATTCCGGTGCGGTTGGTGGACACCGCGAGCACCAGAAACCGAAGTAGGTCGTCGAAATGAACCACCCGAATCGGGTCGACAGCAGCGCTGCTGTGCTGCAGGGAGGCGACTGTTCGGCAGATCATCCAATCGAGTTGGCGGCCGACCGGCGGGGCGATTCGCACCACGAGGCTCGGTGCCCAGCCGCTGGCCACCAGCGTCTCGGCGTGCTCGTAGAGCGCCGGCGAGCCCGCTGCCGCGGATACGTAGATCAGCCGGGCGCCGGCGCGTGCCGCCGTGTGCGATACCCGGACCAACCCGTCGATCCCGGCGCTGCCGGGCACGCCAGGCTCGATCGACGCGAGGTGCAACACGACATCGGCGGCGTTGGCCAGCCGCTGCAGTATCGGGTCGCCGAGCGACGCGCTGACGAAATCGACGTCGGGATGCAGGTTCTCGTGCGGATGCGCTGCGATGCCGGTAACGGTATGGCCGGCAGCAATCAGTTGCCGGGCCACCGCGCGCCCCAGTAGACCGGTGACGTCGGTCAGCAGAATGCGCATGCCCGAGCACCTCCCCGGCGCGTCTAGTCGATTGAAAGACAATAGTCTCGCGGGGCACTTCCCGGTAGCCTTCAGCTAACCCGGTTAACTCATTGCAACGTGGCGGAACCGTCGGCGTGGACGGTCACCTTTGCTCCGCCGATGTCCTCATTCACGGTCTGCGCGGCCGCCGACGGGTCGTCGATCAACGCCAGCGTCCGGCGTTCGTCGGGCGTGCGGACCGACAGGAATGCCTTCTCGGGCTTACCATCCCGGTCGAACGGGGTCGTCCAGGCCTCCACAGTGCCGACGCCTTCCCACTCCACCGCCGCCGTCCGGGTCGGCTCCCGGTCGACGGCCGATTGGACGTCCTCCCAACGGAATTCCGACTTCGGCGGCTCGGTGCCGTACACGCCGAAGCTGTGCTTGGTGAGGTAACCGCCGTTGGCGGTGATCAGACCGCGGCGGCCCGGGTTGGACGTCAAGAGTTCGGCCATGGTGGCGATGGAGTGGGCGACGTAGTTGTTCCACGGCCCGCCCGCAAAGGTGAGCCCGCCGGTGACGGTGAGCGGCCGGGCCGGGTCGTCGACCGGGAGCCCGAGTTCGTTGGCCGCGACCTGCACCGCGGACGGAAAGCACGAGTACAGGTCGACGTAGTCGATGTCGTCGATGCCCAATCCGGCCAGCTCCAGCGCGCGTGCCCCGCCGATCCGGATGGACGGCGACCGGTGCAGTTCGGCTCGTTCGCTGATCGAGTAGGTGTCGTGTGCGTCGGTGCCGGCGTAGGGGTAGACCCATTTCTCGGAGGGGATCTGCAGGCGAGTCGCGGCCTCCACGGACGTCAAGATCAACGCGGCGCCCTGGTCCACCATGTTGTTGGAGTTCATCAGCTTGGTGTACGGCCAGCTGATCATCCGGTTCGACGGGCCGGGCCGCGAAATTTCTTCAGCGGTAATCGGTTGACGAATCCACGCGTGCGGATTCTGCACCGCGACCTCGTTGAAACGAGCCCACAGCTCACCGATACGGCGCCGGTGATCGTCGACCGACTCTCCCGTGCTGACGCGCAGCGCCTGCTCGAAGATCGGGTAGATGTAGGCCGGGCGGTCGAGTTTGATTCGGATCTCGGAATCGCCGGCCATCGGCACGTTCTCGTCACTGCCCTCCGGCAGTGGAATCGCGTTGTCCTGCTCGGTGGAGGTCAGCCGCTCTCCGTCAGCGCGCCGTTGCGTGCGAGTCCGCCACATCTCCGCACCGGCCACCAGCACCACGTCGGCGCGGCCCTGTTGAATGTCCGCGCACGCCCGGTTGACCAGGGTCTGCGGGACGTTCCCCCCGATGCCGCTGTACTTGGTGGTGAATTTCGCGGCACCGATGCGCTCGCCGAGCAGTAGCGCCGGGTCCCGGTAGTACACGGACAACAGGTTGACCACCCGGATCGAGTCGATCGCCTCGAGCACTCGAGGGTCGGCGGCTTCGCGTGCCGCCGCTGCCATCAGGTCGACCGGTTCGAGGGTGTTGTCCTGGGCCGCCACTCGGTGGTTGATCTGACCGTGCGCGACGAGAACAGGCGTTCTGGGGTTGACGGCCATCACGTGGAACCTTCCGCGGAATCGGTGGATGCGAACAGCACCCCGTCATGAATCAACTGCTCGGTTTCCTCACTACTCATGCCGAGGATCTTCAGGCAGATTTCCCGGGTGTCCTGCCCGGGCAGCGGGGCCGGGCGCTGCGGTGCCACCGGAATGTGCCGAAACGGGGCCGGGCCCGTCTCGGCCGGCAGGACATTGTCGAACAACGGATGACGCATGTCGCTGAACAACTTTCGTGCACCCAGCTGCGGATCTTCGAGGATGTCCGGCGGGCGACTCATCTGCCCGGCCGGCACGCCGACGCTCTGCAGCGCGTCCGCGACCTGTTCTGGCGTGCGGCTGACGGTCCGCGCCGACACCAGCTCGACCAATTCGACGCGATGCGCGGTTCGTGCGGAACCCGACGCGAACCGCGGGTCGTCGGCCAGCTCCGGCAGCCCCAATGCCGCACTGGCCGAACGCCAGTCAACGTCGTCTCGAATCGAGACCACGCACCACTCGTCGTCACCCGCACACGGGAAGACCTCGTGGACGCTGGTGTCGTCGCTCAGCTGAGCCGCGTCGTCCTCGCGCGCCGTGTCGGTGACGTAGCGGGCGTCGAGTTGGTTGACGACGGCTTCCGCTTGCGATACGTGGACGCGAGCCCCGGTGTCGGTGCGGTCGCGATGGATCAGCGCGGCCAGCGCTCCGATCGCGGTGATGCGTCCGACCACGTGGTCGGGGAAGACCGTCGTCGCGTCGTAATAGCTGTGCCGAGTGTCGGATTCGTCCGATTGCGAATGTGGGTCGGTCCACAGCTTGCTGACACCCGCGGTGGCGCGCACCAGCGGTCCGTACCCCAGCCGGTTGCTCCACGGCCCGCGATCGCCGAAGGCGCTGCTCTCGGCCAACACCACGCGGCGATTCAGTGACTGCAGGACGTCATGAGGAAAGCCAAGTGCGACAAGCGTTCCCGGTTTGAAGTTGGCGAAGACCGCATCGGCGTCGGCGACCAGCCGGCTGAAAACCCGCTTACCCTGCTCGCTGCGCAGGTCGAGACCGAGCGCCAGGTTGTTGCGATGTGTCCAGGCGAACGACTCGCTCATGGCGTCGCCGACACGGGCTTGCCGCAGCCCGTCCGGGTAGGCCGCGCTTTCGACCTTGATCACCTCGGCGCCGAGATCGCCGAACAGCCGGCTGAGTTCCCCGCCCGCGACGATGATGCCGAGGTCGATGATCCGCAGTCCGTCGAACGGACGTGGCCCGGCCTTTGCGGGCGCAACGATGGTCGCCGGGTCCGCGGCCCAGCGCGGCTCATGGGCGCCCGCGCGTGGAGCGGGTGCACGAAACCCGATGTGCCGGCCGTCGACCGAGTAGTAGCCGGTCGGGATGGTGCCCTGCACGCCGGGAACGAGTTCGGCACTGGTGACGGCGCCGACGGTCTCGAAGTGTTCGGAGGCCAGAATCTGCGCCGGATCCAGTACCGCGGAGATCGCGACGCCGTGCGATTGGCCTTGTGCAACAAGCTCTTTCATTGTCTGCTCGGCGAAGAGCCGCTGGACCAGCAGGCCGATCTGCGGCCAGGCCTTGAATCGTGCGGCGATGACGTCGTATTCGGGGTCCTGGAATTCCGCCGGCTCCCCCAGCCAGCGACGCAGTCCGTGCCACTGCCGGGGGGACATCACGCACAGCCGAACGTGACCGTCGCGGCACGCATAGATCGGGTAGGCATCTTGATTCTTGGGGCGTCCGCGCCACCGGTCGGGCCGGCGGACGCCCGCGGCGGCCTGGCCATGCGCACCGAACGCGGGATCGAGCGCCATCACGACCGCTTCGAAACGCGAGAAGTCGATGTAGTCGCCTGTGCCGCAACGTAATTTGTTGTAGTACGCGACCAGTGCGGCCCAGGTTGCCTGCACCGCGGCGGTGGCTGAGGCGATGCCGTCCGGCGGCGAAACCGGTGTGCCGGTGGTAGGACCCGAGCGGGACAACGCGCCGGACAGCGCGTACAGGACCTGGTCGGTCGCTCGCCAGTTTGCGCGTGGCCCCGTCCGGCCGAAGTCCGTGATCGACAGTGCGACCAGCTGTGGAAAACGGTCGGCCAGCTCCTCACACGAGGTCCCGTACCCGGCCGCCTGCCCCGGCGATCCACTGTCGACGACGATGTCGGCGCTTCCGGCGAGCCCGATCAGCCGCTCGCGGTCCTGCGGGCTCGACGGGTCGAGGACCGTACTGCGCTTGTTTGCGTTGTGCAGGGCGAAGCGCACCCCGGTGCCGCGCAATGTCGGTCGGCGGGTGCGCGCGGGGCTGCCGCCCGGCGGCTCCACCTTCAAGACATCCGCGCCGAGGTCGGCCAACAGCCGGGTGACAGCATCGCCGTCGTCGTCGCACAGGTCGAGCACCCGTAGCGACGCAAGCAGGTCGTCAGGCATCAGGTCAGCGTAGTTGGCAGGTGTCAACTTTGATCAGCTGCCCGGCGGCCGCCGGTAGCCTGGTGAGATGTCTGGCTACGAGAGCGCCGCGGTGGAACCGCACCCGCTGCTGGCGCAGCTCTCGGCGCTGCACCAGTTCCGTATTCAGGTCGACGTCGCGGTCGTCATTGTCGTGCTCGCGCTGACGAATCTGATCGCGCACTTCACCACTCCCTGGGCGAGCGTCGTGACCGTCCCGGTCGCCGCGGTCGGGCTGGTCGCCTGGTTGCGCGTCACCGGACTCGGCTGGGCCGAGCTCGGGCTGGGCCGTGAACATTGGAAGTCGGGTGCCGCGTACGCGCTGGGTGCCATCGTCCTGGTGGTTGCGGCGATCGCAGTGGGTGCGTGGTTGCCGCTCACCCGGCCGATGTTCATGAATCACCATTACGCGACGATCTCCGGCGCGCTGATGGCCTCGATGATCATCATTCCCTTGCAGACCGTCATTCCCGAGGAGCTGGCGTTTCGCGGTGTGCTGCACGGGACGCTCAACCGGGCGTGGGGGTTTCGCGGGGTGGCGGTGGCCGGCTCACTGTTGTTCGGCCTCTGGCATATCGCCACGTCGCTGGGATTGACCTACAGCAATGTCGGCTTCACCCGGGTGTTGGGCGGTGGCTTCCTCGGCATGTTGGCCGGGGTGGTGCTGGCCGTGATCGCAACCGCGGCCGCCGGTTTCGTCTTCAGTTGGCTCCGGCGGCGCAGCGGCAGCCTGCTGGCGCCGATCGCGCTGCACTGGTCGCTCAACGGGCTGGGCGCGCTAGCCGCCGCCTTGGTCTGGCAGGCGTCCAGCTGACTCAGACGGGACTGGGGCGGGCGATCTGCCGGGCGTGCAACGCGGCGCGAGTCATCTGACCCGGCGCAGTCGCGCTGTCAGGTGCGCGACTTGGCCGCTTTGTAGATGAACAGCAGCAGCACGGCGCCGACCAGTGCTCCGAGGAACGAGTGATTGATCGGCGGAGTGACGGTGAACTTGTGTGGCGGAAAGACGAGACTGCCCAATGTGCCACCGACGTAAGCACCCACGATGCCGAGCAGAGAGGTTGCAATCAGTCCGAGTGGCTGACTGCCGGGAACGATCAATCGTGCAATCAGGCCGACGATCAGGCCGAGGATGAGCATCCAGATGATGTGCAGAATCACGACCGGCTCCTTGCGTATTGATTTGTGTTCAGCCCACTGCCGGACTGTCTGGGGTGTGCCCGAGAAGCCTAACGAGCCGATGGCTGGCTAGGGAATCTTCGCCCACCGTGCGATCAGGTCGATACCGCGCCCGGGGCGGGGTTCACCCCGTTTCCTCCGGCCGGCTGAGGTCCCGCGGGCGCGGGGCCGGCCGGAGCGGGACCGGCTGGGCCAGGACCGACCGGTGCAGGACCGGCGGGAGCGGGAACGCCGGGGCCGGCGGGTGCAGGACCGGCGGGAGCGGGAACGCCGGGGCCGGCGGGAGCAGGACCGCCGGGACCGGGTGCCGGACCGGTCGGACCGGGACCGGCCGGCGCAGGTGCCCCCGGGCCCGGCGCGACCACCAGTGGACGGACCGATTCGGCCAGCGTCTTCGCACCGGCCTTGTCGACCGGGTTGTTGCCGGTTCCGAGCCACACCACGAACCAGCGCTGAGGCGCCGCGCCTGCCGGGCCCGGCGCGCTGACCACGCCCGCCCAGATCTGACCGTTCGGCTTGGTCGTGTCGCTGAACTTGACCTCGTAGAACGACGCCCCACCGGCGGCGCCGTTGGCGCCGAGCGGAATGGTCTCCTGGTTCACCCGGGTGCCGGGATAGGGCATGAAGAACTCGCCCATGTCCGACGCGAGCCTGGCCGCTGCCTTGGTGTTGTCGGCCTCGGCACTGGCATAGAGCTTCTGGTCCAATTTCCCGAGGACCACGCGGGTGTCGTTGGCGACCGGTGGCGGCTGACCGGGGTTGGGTGCTCCGGAAATCTTGCTGAGTAGCGCCGATCCGTAATCGAGGTGCGTCGCGTCGGATTCCACCCATCCGGCGGGCAGGACGAAGCTGAATCCGCCTACCGGGTTGTCGATTCGGCCCGCGTTCGGGTCGACCGGAACCGGATTTGCGGGATCCGTCGCCGCCGGGCCGGGGACCGGGCCGATGCCCTGCGGCGCGGGACCGCCGGGACCGGGCACCGCATCCGCCGCGGGTATTCCCGGCGCGGGCGCAGCTGGCGCCCCCGGGTTGGGTCCCACGGGGGCGGGTCCGGCGGGGGCCGGTCCGGCGGGAGCGGGTGCGGCTGGACCGGGAGGCGGGGTCGCCGGATCGGCACCGGCGGCCGCGGGCAGTGCGAGGGTGATGGCACCAGCACCGCCGACTGCGGCGATGACCCGCATCATCCAGCGCATTTTGGTCCGTGACGAATAGCGCTCTGCCTCGTTCATGACGAAAAAGCTACCGTGTTACACCCGTGACGCAAGGGTGAATAGCAGTCGTTTCGCCTGGTTTTTCTGATCTGTCGGCGGCCGCGCGACCTACGCGCAGCTCATTGGTTGGACGATGTCGGGATAGGCCTCCGGGTGACAATTCGCTAACGCACGCGCCGCCGGGCGCGTCACTGTTCACGGACCGGCGAATCCGGCCTCAAGTAGCACCTGGCGGCCGGTCGGACCGACGACCAGATCGACGAATTTCTGCGCCAGCGCCGACTGGGCCGCATTCCTGAGGACGACGATCGGATAGGCGTTCACCGCGTCGGCGGATTCCGGAAATCTGACGGTGTCGACCGTGTCGCCGGCGTTGTGCGCGTCGTTCATGTAGACCAAGCCGGCGTCGGCGTCGCCGGCGGTGACGCTGGCCAGCACCGCGGACCCGATCGGCTCCTCGCGCACCGGGCTGGGGTGTACGCCGGTGTTGTCCTCGATGTGCTGTACCCCCGCCCCGCACGGTGCCGACGCTTGACAGACCGCGACGCGCACGTCAGGTCTGCCGAGGTCTGCGAAGGATCGAATCTGCTTGGGGTTGCCCGGGGCGGTGAGGATCACCAGGGTGTTGGACGCGAAGTCGACCGGTTCGCTGCTTGTCAGGTCCGCCTTGACCACTGTGTCCATTTGCGCACTGTCGGCCGAGGCGAAGACGTCGGCCCGACTGCCCTGGGTCAGCTTGTCGGCGAGCTCGGCAGACGTCGCAAACACGAAATCGACAGTCGCGCCGGGATTTTCGGTCTGAAACTTGCCGGCCAGCAACGTGAAGGCCGGCCTGAGGGGCAGGGCGGCGAACACCTTGACCGGGGTGGCCGGCGCGCGCGCCGACGACGAGACCGCCGGTGTCGGCGGTCGAGACGGCTGCCCGCATCCGGCCAGGCTCGTCAGCACTGCACACGTCAACAGCCATGCCATCGCGGACCGGCGCGCAGTGCCGCGGGATGACGTCACAGTGCTCAGCGTTGTCCAAATGGTGACCTCGCCGTGCCGGATTTGGAGTTTCATATCTAGCTACCGTCCAGTAACATAAGGAAACGTTAATGCCACACACGCCCTGAAATCCCAGGGACCGGCGTTGCGGTGTGCCACCATCGAAGCATCGGAAGACCGTTGCTCTAGGCGGACGCCGCGGCTGCTCACGACGAGCCGGCACCTGGATTCAATGCTGAATACAAGGAGGTCATGGCGATGGAGGTACTGGTCACCGGCGGCGACACCGAACTGGGTCGCGCTGTTGCTGAGGGGTTCCACAACGAGGGCCACACGGTCACGCTGCTCGGCGCCCGCCGCGACGACCTCGAGGTAGCCGCCAAGGAGATCGAGGCGGACGCGATCGTCTGCGACAACACCGACCCCGCCGCTCTCGCGGAGGTCCGCCACCTGTTCCCGCACCACCTGGACACCATCGTCAACATTCCGGCACCCCGCTGGGACTCCGGTGACCCGCGTGCGTACTCGCTGTCCGAGTTGGCCGGCGCATGGCGCCGCTCGCTCGACGACACGGTGCTGTCCTCCGTACTCACCCTCGAGACCGTGGGCGACCACCTGCGTTCGGGTGGGTCGATCATCAGCGTCGTGCCGGAGAACCCCCGCCCCGGCAGCGCCGAGGCCGCCGTCAAGGCCGCCCTCGCCAGCTGGGTGGCCGGCCAGGCGACCGTGTTCGGCACCCGTGGGATCACCGTGAACGCCGTCGCGACCGGGCGCAGTGCCCAGCCGGGTTACGAAGGCCTGTCGAGCACGCCGCCGTCGGTGGCCGCCGAAGTCGCGCGGATGTCGCTGTTCCTGACCAGCCCGGCCGCCCGCCACATCACCGGGCAGACACTGCATGTCAGCCACGGCGCGCTGGCGCAGTTCGCCTAACGCGTAGTTCGCGTCGGCGACCGTTGCAGCCACGCGTCGGTCACCAGGGTGGGTTTTGTGACCATTCGACTTGGCTTCCAAATCCCCAACTTTTCCTACGGCACCGGTGTCGAACAATTTTTTTCCCACCGTAATCGCGCAGGCGCGTGAGGCCGAATCAGCGGGCTATGACGCGCTTTTCGTGATGGAGCACTTCTATCAGCTGCCGATGCTCGGCTCCCCCGATCAACCGACGCTCGAGGCGTACACCGCTCTTGGCGCGTTGGCACCGATTCGGCGTTCGCCGAACCGCGCTGTCGCGAACGCACTCCGATCCTCATCGGTGGCAGCGGCGAGAAGAAGACGTTCTCCATCGCGGCTCGTTACGCCGACCACCTCAACATCATTGCCGGCGTCGGCATCGACGGCGTGGTGATCAACATGCCGCGCTACACCCCGGGAGGGATCGCAGCGGTCGCCGAGGCTCTGCGGCCCGTTGCCGCCTGACGCCAGCGACCTGCGTCACGTGCGAGGTCGCGGGTGTGGGCGATCACAGCTGCTTACATCGAAAATTGCAGGTCCGGGGGGCTATCGTAGAGCCTGAACCCTGTCGCCGCTGAGGAGCAATGACGCCATGAACGCCCAGCTCGAAGACACTGCACTGAACCGTCGACACCGGGTAGTGGTCATCGGCTCGGGATTCGGCGGCTTGAACGCGGTCAAGAAGCTGAAGAGGGCCGACGTCGACATCAAGTTGATCGCCCGCACCACCCACCACCTCTTCCAGCCGATGCTGTACCAAGTGGCGACCGGAATCGTCGCCGAAGGTGCGATCGCTCCCCCGACCCGAATGATCCTGCGCGGGCAGCACAACGCCCAGGTCTTGCTCGGCGACGTCACGCACATCGATCTCAAGGGCAAGTTCGTCGTCTCGGAGTTGCTCGGCCACAGCTACGAAACCCCGTTCGACAGCTTGATCATCGCCGCCGGCGCCGGACAGTCGTACTTCGGAAACGACCACTTCGCCGAATACGCACCCGGGATGAAGTCCATCGACGACGCGCTGGAACTGCGCGGTCGCATCATGAGCGCGTTCGAGGCGGCCGAGCGGTCCAGTGATCCCGAGCGGCGCAAGAAGCTCCTCACGTTCACCGTCGTCGGCGCAGGGCCGACCGGTGTGGAAATGGCCGGCCAGATCGCCGAACTCGCCGACTTCACGCTCAAAGGCACGTACCGCCACATCGATTCGACGAAGGCGCGGGTGATCCTGCTCGACGCCGCGCCCGCGGTACTTCCGCAAATGGGCGAGAAGCTCGGCAAGAAGGCCGCTGCGCGTCTGGTGAAGATGGGTGTCGAGATCCAGCTGGGCGCGATGGTCACCGACGTCGACCGCGACGGCATCACCGTCAAGGATGGCGACGGCACTCTCCGCCGTATCGAGTCCTCGTGCAAGGTGTGGTCGGCCGGTGTCTCCGCGAGCCCGCTGGGCCGCGACCTGGCCCGCCAGTCGGGTGTGGAACTCGACCGCGCCGGACGGGTGAAAGTACTACCTGACCTGTCGATTCCCGGGCATTCCCACGTTTTCGTGGTCGGCGACATGGCAGCCGTCGACGGGGTGCCGGGCGTCGCTCAAGGCGCGATCCAGGGCGGCAAGTACGCCGCCAAGGCGATCAAGGCCGAGCTGGCCGGGGCCGACCCCGCGCAGCGCGAACCCTTCCAGTACTTCGACAAGGGCTCGATGGCCACGATCTCGCGGTTCTCGGCCGTTGCGCAGGTCGGTCCGGTCGAGTTCGGCGGAGTCATCGCATGGTTTGCCTGGCTGCTGCTGCACCTGGTCTACCTGATCGGCTTCAAGAACAAGGTCACCACAGTCCTGTCGTGGCTGGTGACGTTCTTGAGTGGCCGACGTGGTCAGCTCACGATCACCGAGCAGCAGGCCTTTGCCCGCACCCGGCTCGAACAACTGGCGGTTTTGGCCGCCGAGGCGCATCAGGACGAGACGGCGAAAGCCGCCAGTTAGCTCTCGGCTTCGAGGTTCTGGAGCCGTACCTGGCCTCGCGCCACCAAACGCTCGTCCGAGTCGACGATGGTGACCAGCCAGAGCTGCTGACGCCGTCCACGGTGGATCGGCGTCGCGGTGCCGTAGACCGTCCCGCTGCGGATAGCGCGCAGGAAGTCGGTGTTGTTGTTGACACCCACGACCGAGCCACCGCCGTTGGCGTCGATCCAGGTGTAGGCGGCCACGCTGGCCAGGCTCTCCACCATCGAGCACCACACGCCGCCGTGCACGATTCCCATGGGCTGCAGCAGTTTTGGCGCGACTTCGAGGTGCGCGCGGGTGCGGTCGGGGCTGATTTCGGTGAAGGCAAGTCCCAATTCCTTGTCGAACGGTGCCTCAGCTAGCGGCTGCATGGTTCCCCTTCCGTTGCCCTACGAGCCCACCGGGCCCAAGCCAACTATTGCGCGGTATGTTAACGGGACTGTATGATTCTTTTTGAATGTAAAACACTTTTGAACATACTTATGGAAGGCTCAGCATGGCCACGGCGACGATGGACCCAGTGCGGCTGCCGCCGGGTTCGCGTATTCCGAAGCTGATCCAGACCACCGCCTTCTTGATGTCGAGCCACGACATGTTCGCGGCGCTCGCTCGACGCTACGGCAGCGACGTTGTCCGGGTGAACCTGCCGCGCAACAACGATGCGGTTGTCATCTGCGATCCGCTGTTGGCCAAAGATCTGTTCAGCACCGGCACTGATCTCGTCGAGCGAGCCCCGTCTGGTGCCGGTGCGATCGGCGCGGTCTTCGGTCCCGGCTCGACGTTCAGTTTGGCCAGCGACGAGCATCGCGCGCGCCGGAAACTGCTCACCCCGCCGTTCCGCGGGAAACGTATGCGCGGCTACGAGCGCATCATCGAAGAAGAGGTGCTGCGCGAGATCGCGCACTGGAAGGACGGTCGCGAGTTCTCCGCGTTCGAGCCGATGCTTCGGATCACTCTCGGTGCGATCCTGCGCGCGGTCTTCGGCGCCGACGGTCCTGCGTTGAAGGAATTGCGCGAAATAGTGCCCCCGATGGTCACGCTGGGTTCGATGCTCGCCGTCTGCCCGCCGGTCGTGCACAAGGACCTCGGCCCGTGGAGTCCGTGGGGCAGGTTCCTGCGGGCACGCCGACGGTTCGACGCGATCATCGCCTCGTTGATCTCCGAAGCTCGCGCCGATCCCGCGATAGACGAGCGAGCCGACGTTCTGGCGCTCCTGCTGCAGGCCCGCTACGAAGACGGCGAGGGTATTTCAGACCAGCACATCGCCGACGAGCTGCTCACGTTGCTGGCGTCCGGTCACGAGACCACCGCCGCCTCGCTGGCTTGGGCATTGGAGCGACTGAGTCGCCACCCGGAACTGCTCTCCGAGTTGACCGAGGAAGCCGACGCCGGTGGCTCCACGCTGCGGCAAGCCACGATTTGGGAAGTACAGCGCACCCGGCCCGTGCTGGACGGCACCACAAGGCGGACCAAGACCCGAATCCGGCTGGGCGAGTGGGTCCTTCCGGAAGGCACGAACATCATCATCAGCATCAAGCTTGCGCACGAATCCGAAGACGACTTCACCGAGGCGCACTCGTTCAACCCGTACCGATACCTGGAAACGGGGATCAAGCCGGCTGCCTGGATCCCGTTCGGCGGCGGGGTCAACCGCTGCGTCGGTGCGGCGTTCGCCAACATGGAGCTGGACGTCGTGCTGCGGACGCTGCTGCGTGAATTCCGTTTCGCCACCACCGATGCGCCGGATGAGAAGGCCAGGTGGCGCGGTTTGGCGACGGTGCCGGCGCGAGGCGCGAGGTCGATGGTCTACCGGCGGAGTGACGGTGTACCTGAGGGCGTGGGCTCGCTGTCCGCGGCAGGCCAACGATGACCGGCACCGGCGTGCGCCCCGCCGCGACGGGCGGTCGCCGCTACGTGAAGCCCCTCGGCAGTTACGCCTGGTTCAAGAAGGCGATCAACAAGTACTGGTATCCCTTCGTCACGCGCAAATGGGATCAGGACGACGTCGTCTTCCTCAACTGGGGCTACGAAGAAGACCCGCCGATGCGCCTGCCGCTGTCTGCCGAGGACGAGAAAAACCGGTACGGCATCCAGCTCTACCACCGCACGGCAACGCAGATCGACCTCGGCGGCAAGACCGTGCTGGAGGCCAGCTGCGGGCACGGCGGTGGTGCCGCCTACCTGACGAAGACACTGGGGCCCGCGTCCTACACCGGCCTCGACTTCAACCCGCGCGGGGTGGAATTCGCCCAGCGCCGGCATCGCCTGCCGGGGCTGAACTTTGTGCACGGCGACGCCGAGGATCTGCCGTTTCCCGCCGATTCTTTCGACGTGGTGCTCAACGTCGAGGCGTCCCACGCCTACCCGCGCTTCGACCGCTTTCTCGACGAGGTGGTTCGGGTCCTGCGTCCGGGTGGACACTTCCTATACGTCGACTTCCGCGGATTTCTCGAGTACGACGAGTGGGACGCGGCCCTGGCCGGCCTGCCGTTGCGGATGGAGTCCAAGAGTGAGATCAACGCCGACGTCCTTCGCGGGCTCGACAACAACGCGGCCCACCACGTGGAATTGATCAACAGACGGCTACCCCTCGTCGTGCGTCCGTTCGGGAAGTTGTTCGCCGGTGCGCCGGACACGTTGATGTACAAGGAACTGCAACGTGGGCGGCTGTCCTACCGGCTGCATCACTTCGTCAAAGACTGACCCGCCACACTTCGTTCTCTCGCCTCGGGTGCCGCCCGAGTGCGACCGCATACCGTATAGAGTCCAGTTAATCGGACTTCAGGGCTGAAACGACGCTCAAACGATTGCGGCCGGTACTCTGAGATTCCGGCGCGGAAGCCATGCCAGTGCCGAAGCGGGGAGGGAACGAAATGCTCACGCCGACAACCGAGCCGGTGCGGCTACCGCCGGGCACGCGGCTACCGAAAGCGGTTCAGGGCCTGTGGTTCCTGCGCGAGTACCACCACATGTACGGCGCTCTCAGTCGGCGGCACGGCCCGGTTTTCCGGGTGAACATGCCGCGCCTGGGCCGCGCTGTCGTGGTCAGAGACGCGGCCTTGGTCAAGGAAGTGTTGAACACCAGCACCGATCTACTGGAACGCGCGACAACGGGGACCGCCAGCCTGGGCGACGGCTTCGGCGCGGGGTCGACGTTCGCCCTTGCCGGCGATGAACTCCTCGAGCGCCGCAAGCTCATACTCCCCCAGTTTCACGGCAAGCGGATGCGCAGCTACGAGCCCGTCATCGAAGAAGAGGTGTTGCGCGAGATCGCGAAATGGCCGGAAGGGCAGGAGTTCGAGACGCTGCCGTCGATGACGACGATGACCCTCGGTGCCATCCTGCGCGCGGTGTTCGGTGCCGAGGGCGACACCCTCGACGAACTGTACGACCTGATTCCGCCCATGGCCGACATCGTCGGGGTGTACCTGACGCTGCCGACGACCCTGCGGCGTGACCTGGGGCGGTGGAGTCTCGGGGGTCGCTACATGCGGTACCGGCGCCGTTTCGACGCCGCGATCTTCTCGCTGATCGCGGACGCCCGGGTCGATCCCACGCTGGAAGAGCGCAGCGACGTGCTGGCGCTGCTGGTGCGGGCACGCTACGAGAACGGCGAACCGATCACCGATCAGCACATCGCCGACGAGATGCTGACCTTGCTGGTGTCCGGCCACGAGACCACGGCCGGATCGCTGGGCTGGGCGGTGGAGCGGATGACCCGCAATCCGGATTTGTTGAAGCGGCTGGCCGAGGAGGTCGACGCCGGCGGATCGGAATTGCGCCAGGCCACGATCGCGGAAGTGCAGCGCACGCGGACCGTTCTCGACTCCACCGTCCGCTGCACCAAAGCGCGTCTTCGCCTGGGTGAGTGGGTTATTCCGGAGAACACCAGGATCGTCCTGAGCCTCGCCCTGGTCCACGATTCCGATGACGTCTTCGCAGACGCGATGTCGTTCAACCCGGATCGATTCCTCGGCAGTGCCGCGAAGCCGAAGGGGTGGGTTCCGTTCGGCGGCGGCGTCAACCGTTGCGTCGGTGCCGCGCTGGCCACCATGGAGATGGACATTACCCTGCGCCTGATATTGCGCGAATTCCATTTCACGCCAACCGATGCGCCGGACGAGCGACCACACTGGCGCGGCATCGCCTACCAGCCGGCGCGAGGCGCACGAGCGACGGTCCGCCGGCGAACCGCGACGGCGTCGCACGATGCCAACTCGGCCCTGGTGGCCGATCGCACCAGTTCGTAGTAAAGCCTGGCATACTCGCCGCTGTGCCAAACACACTCCAGCGATACCTCAAGCCCGTCGACCCGCTGCCATGGCTGAAGCTGGCCATGAACAAGTACTGGTACCCCTTGATCACCCGACGGTGGGAAAGCGACGACATCGTCTTTCTCAACTGGGGCTACGAGGAAGACCCGCCGCTGGGACTGCAGCTGGCGGCCGAGGACGAGCCGAATCGATACTCCATCCAGCTCTACCACACCACCGCCGGTCAAGCGGATCTCAGCGGGAAGAAAGTTCTCGAGATCAGCAGTGGCCACGGGGGTGGCGCCGCGTACGTGACGCGCACCTTCCAGCCGGGCTCCTACACCGGCCTCGACTTCAACCCGGACGGTGTCGCGTTCGCCAAGAAACGCCACAACCTGCCGGGGCTGGACTTCGTCGAGGGCAACGCCGAGAGCCTGCCCTTCGCCGATGAGTCCTTCGACGCGATCGTCAACGTCGAGGCCTCGCACACCTATCCGCACTTCGACCGGTTCCTTCCCGAAGTGGCGCGGGTGCTGCGCCCGGGCGGTCATTTCCTGTACGCCGATTTCCGCGGGTACCTCGAATACGACGACTGGGACGCCGCTCTGGCCGCGATGCCGATGGAGATGGCCTCGAAGCGCGACATCAGCAAAGAGGTGCTGCGCGCCCGGGACAAGAGTGCCGAGGTCTTCCTGGACTTGAACACCCGCCACATCCCGAAGTTCCTGCAGGGTTTCGGCAAGATGTTCGCCGGCGCGCCCGGAACGCTGGCATACCGCCAGATGCAGACCGGCAAGGCGTCCTACCGGGTGTACCACTTCGTCAAGAACTGACCCCGACGCCGCGCGTCCCCCAGATAGCAGCGAGCCCCGTGCGTAATGCACGGGGCTCGCCGTATCGAGAGACCGGGGGTCACTGCAGCCCTCAGGACACCGTCTCGGTCATTCAACGCTCGATGCCAGAAGCATAGGCAAGGCTGTCCTAATTTCGCAAGAGGTCCCTCGCGCGCGTGTCCGCGCCGCCGACAGCCCGCGAACCGGCAGGCCGAACCCGACCAGCGCGTCCAGCACGGCCTGACCGCGTCGCATCGCGGCCAGCTCGTCGGTGCCCGCCAGCTGGGGCACCTGGGTCGCGGACGCCACCACCATCGAGCCGACGATGTTCCACATCGCCGCGACCGACAGCGCTCCCCCGCTGACCGCATGCAGCCTCGCGAACAGCGGATCCAGGGTGCGGTGGCAGCGATGGGCCACCCAGGTCGTCAGCGCCGCCTCGCTCGGCAGGCGAACCACGCCGTCGCTCAGCGCGTCCGCGGCGCACGGGTCATCGGGCAGCACGCGGACCGTGGCGTCGACCACGCCGGCCCAGTCGATGACGCCGTCGGAGTCGACGTGTACCCACAAGTTCTCCAGCCCGGTGTCCCACGCCCTGGCCTCCAGCACGACCAGCGCCACCACTCGGCCGATCACGGTGTGGACCAGCGTCGCCGCCAATTGCCTTGCGGCGCTTCGCCGATCCATGTCGACCGCGGCGGCGTCGAACATCGTCTGCAATCGATCGGTGCTGAGCGCCGAGGTCAACGGCCACCAACGGCGCACCGACACATCGCCCAACACCGCGACGCCGTAGACCCGTGGGCATTGGGGATACAACTCGCGTAACCGCCTGCTGGACTCGTGCAGCGGCAGCACCCGGTCAATGGACATCGCCGCGATCAGCGGGTCGTCGATCATTATCGTCACGGTCACCTCCGGTTGTAAGGTTAGCCTAACCATATGATTGACTTCGAATCTGTGGGGACCCTCACAAGGACCTGCTGCGCCGCCGCCGGCACCAGAGGGTTTGACGGCCGTCGGACCGCTTCCGGCAGGTGAGGTACGACAGTCAGTAGTAAGCGCGGGTACGCTAGCGGCATTGCCAAGGAGATGAGCAAACATGGCTAAGCTGACGCGGCTCGGGGATCTCGAGCGCGCGGTGATGGATCACCTCTGGTCCGCTCCCCAACCGCAAACCGTCCGCCAGGTGCACGAAGCGCTTTCCGAGCAGCGCGATCTGGCCTACACGACGGTGATGACCGTGCTGCAACGGCTGGCCAAGAAGAATCTCGTGTCGCAAATCCGCGACGACCGCGCTCACCAATATGCCCCGGTGCACGGCCGGGACGAACTGGTTGCCGGCCTGATGGTGGATGCACTCGACCAGGCCGCCGACACCGGCAGCCGCCATGCCGTTCTCGTGCACTTTGTCGAGCGCGTCGGTGCCGACGAGGCCGAGGCGCTGCGGCGCGCCCTCGACGAATTGGAATCCGGTCATCGGAAAACCTCGTCTGGTGGCGCGCGGCCGGAGGACTGAGAGACACTGGGACCATGTCCGGGCTGGCTTTCACCGTTCTTGCGGTGATGCTGGTCGGCCCGGTGCCCGCTTTGCTGGCCCGAGCCACCTGGCCGTTGCGCGCTCCCCGGGCAGCGATGGTGCTGTGGCAGGCGATCGCCGTCGCAGCTGTGCTGTCAGCATTCAGTGCGGGTATCGCCATCGCCAGCCGCTTGTTCGTTCCGGGCGCCAACGGTCGCCCGACCGCCAGCCCCGCCGCGGAGATCGGCCGCCTCGGTTGGCCGCTGTGGCTTCTCGACGTCGCGGTCCTGGGGCTCACTCTGCTGATCGGGGCCAGGTTGTTCGTGGCCGTCGTGCGGGGTGCGGTCGCCACCCGTAGGCGACGAGCCCATCACCGCATGCTCGTCGACCTGCTCGGCCTGTCGCCTGATCTGGTGGCCGCTCGGGCCAGCGCCCGCGGCCGCGACCTGCGCGTTCTGGAAGTGGCTCAGCCGCTGGCCTATTGCCTTCCCGGCGTGCGGAGCCGGGTGGTGGTCAGCGAGGGCACGCTGGACTCGCTGACCGACGACGAAGTCGCCGCGATCCTCTGTCACGAGCGCGCACACCTGCGGGCCCGCCACGACCTGGTGCTCGAGGCCTTCACCGCCGCCCACGCCGCGTTCCCCCGATTCGTCCGTAGCGCAAGCGCTTTGGACGCGGTGCAGTTGCTGGCCGAGCTGTTGGCCGACGACGCCGCGGTCCGGGTGGCCGGCCGCGCTCCGCTGGCCCGGGCGCTGGTCGCCTGCGCGTCCGGACGCGCTCCCCTGGGTGCGCTGGCCGCCGGCGGCGCGCACACTCTGCTGCGGGTGCGACGGCTTTCCGGCAGCGGCAACAGCTTCTGGCTGTCGGTGGCGGCCTATCTCGCCGCTGCAGCGGTTCTGGTGGTTCCGACGGTCGCGCTCGCCATTCCCTGGCTCACCGAACTGCACCGGCTGTTCACCGCTGCCTGACCCGGCGACCGGTGCGGCATTGGACAATGGCGATACTTTGCACGGGCATGAATCCTGCTGTGCCACAGTGTTCGGTGCAGGGCCACTAGCCACGAATCGAGAAGGGCATTCCCATGAGCTCGTCGAAGTCAACGACCGGAACCGCGCAGATCGGCGTGACAGGTCTGGCGGTGATGGGCTCGAATCTCGCCCGCAACTTCGCCAGTCACGGATACACCGTGGCGCTGCACAATCGGTCGGTCGCCAAGACCGACGCCCTGCTGAAGGAACACGGCGACGAGGGCAAATTCGTCCGGTCGGAGACCATCGCAGAATTTCTGGACGCGCTCGAGAAGCCGCGACGGGTGGTCATCATGGTCAAGGCGGGCGAGCCGACCGATGCCGTCATCAACGAGCTCGCCGATGCGATGGAAGACGGCGACATCATCATCGACGGCGGTAACGCGCTCTACACCGACACCATTCGCCGTGAAAAGGCCATTCGCGAGCGCGGACTGCACTTCGTCGGCGCCGGCATCTCCGGCGGTGAAGAGGGCGCGCTCAAAGGTCCGTCGATCATGCCGGGCGGACCTGCCGAGTCGTACGAGTCGCTGGGCCCGCTGCTGGAAGAGATCTCGGCCCATGTCGACGGGGTCCCCTGCTGCACCCACATCGGCCCCGACGGCGCCGGTCACTTCGTGAAAATGGTGCACAACGGCATCGAGTACTCCGACATGCAGCTCATCGGCGAGGCGTACCAGCTCCTGCGTGACGGCCTCGGCAAGAGCGCGCCGGAGATCGCCGACGTGTTCTCCGAGTGGAACTCCGGTGACCTGGACAGCTTCCTGATCGAGATCACCGCCGAGGTACTACGCCAGACCGATGCCAAGACCGGTAAGCCGCTCGTCGACGTCATCGTCGACGAGGCCGAGCAGAAGGGCACCGGGCGCTGGACGGTCAAGTCGGCGCTCGACCTGGGTGTGCCGGTGACCGGTATCGCCGAGGCGGTGTTCGCCCGGGCGCTGTCCGGCTCGGTGGCCCAGCGCAAGGCCACCACCGGACTGGCCTCCGGTGACCTCGGGCAAAAGCCAAGCGACGCAGCGCAATTCATTGATGACGTCAGCAAAGCGCTGTATGCGTCGAAGATCATCGCCTACGCGCAGGGCTTCAACCAGATCCAGGCCGGCAGCGCCGAATACGACTGGGGAATCACTCCGGGCGACATGGCCACCATCTGGCGCGGCGGCTGCATCATCCGGGCCAAATTCCTCAACCGGATCAAAGACGCGTTCGACGAAGACCCCGACCTGCCCACGCTGATCGCCGCACCGTACTTCCGCAGTGCCATCGAGGCGGCCGTCGACAGTTGGCGCCGCGTAGTGGTGACAGCCACCCAATTGGGTATCCCCGTCCCGGGCTTCGCCTCGGCGCTCTCGTACTACGACGCGCTGCGCACCGAGCGACTGCCCGCCGCACTCACCCAGGGACTGCGGGACTTTTTCGGCGCACACACCTACGGACGGACTGATGAGGACTCGAGCAAGAAGTTCCACACGCTGTGGAGTGGAGACCGCAGCGAAGTGCCTGCCTAGCGGGGCGCGATGAAGTTCCTGGACGGGCAGCGCCCCGCGTACGACCTGACCTACGACGACGTCTTCATCGTGCCGAACCATTCGGACGTGGCGTCGCGGTTCGACGTCGACCTGTCGACCGCCGACGGCTCCGGCACCACCATCCCAGTGGTCGTCGCCAACATGACCGCGGTGGCCGGCCGACGGATGGCCGAAACGATTGCTCGTCGTGGCGGCATTGTCGTTCTGCCGCAAGACCTTCCGGTGACCGCGGTCCAGCAGATGGTGGATTTCGTCAAAAGCCGCGACCTGGTGGTCGACACCCCGGTCACGCTGGAGCCCGACGACTCGGTCTCCGATGCATTGGCGCTGATCTCCAAGCGGGCGCACGGGGCAGCGGTGGTGACGTTCGAGGGACGACCGATCGGCCTGATCACCGAATCTTCCTGCGAGGGAGTCGACCGATTCGCCCGGGTGCGCGACATCGCGATCACCGACTTCGTCAAAGCAGCGGTGGGAACGGATCCGCGAAAGGTTTTCGATCTGCTCGAGCATGCCTCGGTCGATGTCGCGGTGATGACCGCCGACGACGGCACCCTGGCCGGCGTGCTGACCCGGACCGGCGCCATCCGTGCCGGCATCTACTCCCCGGCGGTCGACGCCGCCGGAAGGCTGCGCATCGGAGCAGCCGTCGGGATCAACGGCGACGTCGTCGCCAAGGCGCAGGCGGTCGCCGAGGCCGGGGCCGATCTGGTCGTCGTCGACACCGCACACGGTCACCAGGTGAAAGCGCTGGACGCGATCAAGTCGATCGCGTCACTGGACCTGGGTGTGCCGCTGGTCGCGGGCAACGTGGTCTCGGCGGAGGGCACCCGCGATCTGGTCGACGCCGGTGCGTCGATCGTCAAGGTCGGGGTGGGCCCGGGGGCGATGTGCACCACCCGGATGATGACCGGGGTGGGCCGGCCGCAGTTCTCCGCCGTCCTCGAATGTGCAACGGCGGCAAAGCAACTCGGTGCGCACGTGTGGGCTGACGGCGGTGTGCGGCACCCGCGTGATGTGGCGTTGGCGCTGGCTGCCGGCGCATCCAACGTGATGATCGGGTCGTGGTTCGCCGGCACTTACGAGTCCCCCGGCGACCTGCTGCGCGATCGCGACAACAAGCCGTACAAAGAGAGTTACGGCATGGCCTCCAAGCGTGCCGTGGTGGCGCGCACCGCCGCCGACAGCGCTTTCGAGCGGGCCCGCAAGGCGCTGTTCGAGGAGGGCATCTCGACCTCGCGGATGGCGCTGGATCCGGCGCGTGGTGGCGTCGAGGATCTGCTCGATCACATCACCTCCGGGGTGCGCAGCACCTGCACCTACGTCGGTGCGTCGACGCTGGCCGAACTGCACGAGCGGGTGGTGGTCGGCATTCAGTCCGCCGCCGGCTTCGCCGAGGGGCATCCGCTGCCCTTCGGGTGGTAAGCCGGGCGTGTCGGCACGGCAACGAGGACTCGGGCGCGTCGCTCCTTCGCTACCATCGGTGTTCACTCATCAGTGGATACGTCGAAGAAGGGGTCCCCGTGCCGCAGGCACCCGCGCCGACCGGCGTGTGTGACGCCGACTCCGAGGAGCCTCCTTCTTCGGGGTGGCCCCGATGAATGTGCTCGTCATCCTGCTCAGCCTGCTGGCGATTGTCCTGCTCACCGCAGGTACGGCCGTGTTTGTCGCGGCTGAATTCTCGCTGACCACCCTGGAACGCAGCACCGTCGAATCCAACGCCCGCACGGGTGGCCGTCGCGACCGTTACGTTCAGCGCGCGCACCGCAGCCTGTCGTTTCAGCTCTCGGGGGCGCAGCTGGGCATTTCGATCACCACCCTGATCACCGGGTACCTGATCGAACCGCTGGTGGCTCAACTGCCTCATCCGGCCATGGATGCGCTCGGGATGCCCAACCGGATCGCCGACGCGGTGATCACCTTCGTGACGCTGCTGATCGTCACCTCGCTGTCGATGATCTTCGGTGAACTGGTCCCGAAGAACCTCGCGGTGGCACATCCGCCGGCGACCGCGCGGGCTGTCGCCGGCATCCAGTTGCTGTTCTCGTGGGCGATGACTTGGCCGATCCGCCTGACCAACGGCGTGGCCAACTGGATTCTGCGCAAGCTCGGCGTTGAACCCGCCGAGGAGCTGCGTTCAGCCCGTTCCTCCCAGGAGCTGGTTTCGCTGGTCCGCAGTTCGGCCCGCAGCGGCTCGCTGGATCCGACGACCGCTGCCCTGCTGGACCGGTCGCTGCAGTTCGGTGAGCTGACCGCCGAGGAGTTGATGACCCCGCGGTCGAAAATCGTTGCGCTGCAAGTGGATGACACCGTCGCGGATTTGGTCGAAGCCGCGGTGGAGAGCGGTTTCTCCCGCTTTCCGGTGATCGACGGCGACCTCGACGAGACGGTCGGCATCGTGCACGTCAAACAGGTCTTCGGAGTGCCGCCGGCAGACCGGGAGGCGATGCTGGTCACCGCCGTCGCACGGCCCGTCGCGAAAGTTCCCTCCACGCTCGACGGCGACGCTCTGATGGGACAGATCCGGGCCAACGACCTGCAGACCGCGATGGTCGTCGACGAATACGGCGGCACCGCCGGAATGGTGACCGTCGAGGATCTGATCGAAGAGATCGTCGGCGACGTGCGCGACGAGCACGACGACGCCACCCAGGACGTGGTCGCCGTCGACAGCGGCTGGCGGGTGTCCGGTTTGCTGCGTATCGACGAGGTCGCTGCCGCGACCGGCTACCACGCACCCGAGGGTGAGTACGAGACCATCGGCGGGCTGGTGCTCCAGCAGCTCGGCCGCATCCCGGTGATCGGCGACGAGGTGCGCCTGAGCGGACACGAAAACGACGGCGTCCCGCACGCTTCCGACTGGCGAGCCCGAGTCCTGCGGATGGACGGCCGCCGCATCGACCTGCTCGAACTGACTCAACTGTCCGACCGCGCCGAATCCCCCGCGACGCGAGGCCGCTGATGGGCGACGTGTTCAAGTTGCTGGCGACCTTCTTCCTGGTCGCCGTGAACGCCTTTTTCGTGGCCGCGGAGTTCTCGCTGATCTCGGCGCGGCGCGACCGCTTGGAGGCGCTTGCCGAACAGGGCAGATCGGGTGCGGTGACCGTGATCCGGGCCGGCGAGCAACTGCCCCTGATGTTCGCCGGAGCGCAGCTCGGTGTCACCGTGGCGTCGATACTGCTCGGACGTATCGGCGAACCCGCGGTGGCCGACCTGCTGCGCCAGCCACTCGGCCTGCTCGATGCCTCCCCCACGCTGTTGCACACGTCGTCGCTGCTGGTGGCGCTGGCGATTGTGGTGTCGCTGCACCTGCTGCTCGGCGAGATCGTCCCGAAGAACATCGCGATGGCCGGCCCGGAACGCGCGGCGATCCTGCTCCTTCCGGCCTACCTGCTCTACGTGCGCGCGGTTCGGCCCGTGATCAACTTCTACAACCGGTGCAACAAAGCCATCCTGCGGCTGCTGAGGGTGAGCCCCCGCGACGAGCTCGACGTGACGGTCTCCACCGTCGAGCTCAGCGAGATGATCGCTGAGTCGGTGTCGGAGGGGCTGCTGGATCCCGAAGAGCACACGCGGCTCACCCGAGCGCTGCAGATCCGCAACCGTTCGGTCGCCGACATCGCGGTTCCGCTCGCCGACATCCGTGCCGTGCCAGTGTCGGCAGCGGGCTGCGGCCCGACAGTCGATGCCCTCGAAAAGGCTTTGGCGGCAACAGGTTACTCGCGGTTCCCGGTGGTCGACGTCGACAATGTCTTCATCGGTTATCTGCACATCAAAGACGTGCTGTCGCTGGCGGACGACCCGCACGCCGTGATCGATCTGGCCAGAGTCCGCCCGCTGCCCCGCATTCCGGCCTCGCTGGGTGTTCCCGACGCGCTGTCCCGGATGCGCCGCAGCAACAGCCACCTGGCATTGGTGACCGCGCGGGACGGCGCCTCCGTGGTGGCCATGGTCGCCCTCGAGGACCTGGTGCGGGATCTGGTCGGCGTCGTGCGCGACGGGACAGGGCGTGCTTGACGCCGAGCGGCGACTCCGGCGGCCGGCGCAGCTGGGCGATCGCACGACCGTCCGGCTGGAGGCCGCGCAGTGGAAAGCTCGCGCCCACGACCACGCCGTGCGGGTCGACGGGTTCATCACGCCGCATGCGGAGCGGGCTCGCGCAGGTCAGTCCCACCCCGTGTGGGATTTCCTGTTCAGTTACTACAGCCTGAAGCCCGGTCAATTGCGCTGCTGGCATCCCGGTTTCGGGGTGGTGCTGGCCGGCGACGACGCGGTCCGCCGCTACCGCGATCGGCGCGGCTACGGCGTCGTCGACGCGGCCGGCGTCACGGTCAGCCGCGACCACCTTCTCAGCCGGCTGGAGACCATCTCGTTCATCGCGCGGCTGCTGCGCGCAACCGCGGAACGGCCCGCCCAGCTGAACTGTTTCGGCCTGCATGAGTGGGCCATGGTCTATCGCAGCGGCGAGGTCCGTCACGACCGGGTCCCGCTGCGCCTGGGCGCCGCCGGAACCGACGCCGTGGTCGACGACGAGATCGCAGGGCCGTTGCGCTGCAGCCACTTTGACGCGTTCCGGTTTTTCAGTGCCGAAGCCGCACCGCGTAATGCCGGGTCGCCAAGCCGTGCCGCCCAACACGACTGGGAGCAGCCCGGCTGCCTGCACGCCAATATGGACCTGTACAAATGGTCGTACAAGTTGAGCCCGCTGATCGATTCCGAGACGCTGCTCGACTGTCTGGAACTGGCGGCGGCCGCGCGTGAGATCGACATGCGAGCCAGCCCGTACGACCTCAGCGACTACGGGTACACACCGATCACCGTCGAAGACGCGGCGGGCCGCGCCGAGTATGTGCGATGCCAGAAGGCCATCACCGCCCGCGCCCAGCCGTTGCGGGCGGCGTTGCTGGCGCGGTGTGACCTGCTGCTGCAGGTTGCCGGTTGCCAGTAGGCGGGCCGCTGGCCGGTAGGCTGAGATGTGGTTTTGACAGGTGAGTGCGGAGGAAAAGATGACTGATCGCGTGTCGGTGGGGAACCTGCGCGTTGCCCAAGTGCTGTACGACTTCGTCAACAACGAGGCTCTGCCAGGCACCGACATCGACCCTGACAGCTTCTGGGCCGGTGTCGACAAGGTCGTCACCGACCTGCAGCCACAGAACCAGGACCTGTTGGCGCGCCGCGACCAACTACAGGCGCAGATCGACAAGTACCACCGCCAGCACGTCATCGAGCCGCTGGACCCCGAGGGATATCGCGAGTTCCTGACCGAAATCGGTTACCTGCAGCCCGAACCCGCCGACTTCGCGATCACCACGGCCGGCGTCGACGACGAGATCACCACGACCGCAGGCCCGCAGCTGGTGGTGCCGGTGCTCAACGCACGGTTCGCGCTGAACGCGGCCAACGCCCGCTGGGGCTCGCTGTATGACGCGCTGTACGGCACCGATGTCATCCCGGAGGACGACGGCGCCGAGAAGGGCACCAGCTACAACCGGGTCCGCGGCGACAAGGTGATCGCCTATGCGCGCAAGTTCCTCGACGAGGCGGTCCCGCTGTCGTCGGGCTCGTGGTCCGAGGCGACCGGGCTCAGCGTGGAGGACGACCAGCTGAAGATCGCGACCGCCGACGGCTCGCTCGAGCTGGCCAGCCCGGAGAAGTTCATCGGGTACACCGGTGAACTCGGCTCCCCCAACTGGTCGGTGTTGCTCGTCAACCACGGGCTGCACATCGAGGTCTTGGTCGACCCGGAGTCGCCGGTCGGCAAGACCGACGCCGCCGGCATCAAGGACGTCGTGCTGGAATCGGCGATCACCACGATCATGGACTTCGAGGACTCGGTCGCCGCGGTCGACGCCGACGACAAGGTGCTGGGCTACCGCAACTGGCTCGGACTGAACCGGGGTGACCTGTCCGAAGAGGTCGACAAGGGCGGCAAGACCATCCACCGGGTGCTCAACCAGGACCGCACTTACAAGACGCCCGACGGCGGTGAGCTGACCCTGCCGGGGCGCAGCCTGCTGTTCGTGCGCAACGTCGGTCACCTGATGACCAACGACGCCATCGTGTGGAGCGAAGGTGACGAAGAAAAAGAGGTGTTCGAGGGCATCCAGGACGCGCTGTTCACCGGCTTGACCGCGATTCACGGACTCAAGACCGGCGACGGAAACGGTCCGTTGACCAACAGCCGCACCGGATCGGTCTACATCGTCAAGCCCAAGATGCACGGCCCGGAAGAGGTCGCGTTCACCTGCGAGCTGTTCAGCCGCGTCGAGGACGTTCTCGGCTTGCCGCAGGGGACGCTGAAGGTCGGCATCATGGACGAGGAACGTCGCACCACGGTCAACCTCAAGGCGTGCATCAAGGCCGCGGCAGACCGGGTGGTGTTCATCAACACCGGCTTCCTGGACCGCACCGGCGACGAGATCCACACGTCGATGGAAGCGGGGCCGATGATCCGCAAGGGTGCGATGAAGAGCACCACCTGGATCAAGGCCTACGAGGACAACAACGTCGACACCGGTTTGGCGGCCGGCTTCAAAGGCAAGGCGCAGATCGGTAAGGGTATGTGGGCCATGACCGAGCTGATGGCCGACATGATGGAGCAGAAGATCGGCCAGCCCAAAGCCGGTGCCACCACCGCGTGGGTGCCGTCGCCGACGGCAGCCACGCTGCACGCGATGCACTACCACTACGTCGACGTCGCTTCGGTGCAGGAAGAGCTCGAAGGCAAGAAGCGCGCCACCATCGACGAGTTGCTGACCGTGCCGCTGGCCAAGGAACTGGCCTGGGCTCCGGAGGAGATCCGCGAAGAGGTCGACAACAACTGCCAGTCGATCCTGGGCTATGTCGTGCGCTGGATCGACGCCGGGGTCGGTTGCTCGAAAGTCCCTGACATCCACAATGTCGCGTTGATGGAAGACCGTGCCACGCTGCGGATTTCCAGCCAGCTGCTGGCCAACTGGCTACGGCATGGCGTCATCACCGAAGAGGATGTGCGCGCTAGCCTGGAGCGGATGGCTCCGCTGGTGGACGAACAGAACGCCGGTGACTCCGGTTACCTGCCGATGGCTCCCAACTTCGACGACAGCATCGCGTTCCTGGCCGCCCAGGAGCTGATCCTGCAGGGCACCCAACAGCCCAGCGGCTACACCGAGCCGATCCTGCATCGGCGCCGGCGCGAGTTCAAGGCTCGCGCTCAAGGGTGACATCGGTTCGGGATCCCTGGGCCACACCGATGACCAGCGGTAGCGGACACCTCCGGCGCTCAGGAGAGGACCGGCATGGGTAGGCACAGAGCTCCCGACGACGACGAGGAGCCGATCGACGACGAGCCGATCGACGAGCCGTCGGACGACTTTCCCGAGTCAGACGACTTCGGAGCCACCGTCGGTGATCGCGAGCCTCCGAGCTTTGCAACCGATGAGCCCCCCTACCCGGGATCCTTCTCCGCGCCGCGCTATCCGAGCCGACCGTCTGACGAATTTGGCGACGAGTTCGCCGACGACGCAGGGTTTTTCGGCTTCGACGAACCGGAAGCCCGCCCGGGTGGTTTCTCGACCCCTGAGCCTCCGCAACGGGACTTCCCCCCGGCGGACATCGAGGCGCCGGACGACTTCCCCGACTTTCCGCGGCGCGACCCGGAACCGCCGACCCCGCCGCCGTCCGACCCACCGACCGGCGGGCACCGCGGCCTGCCCGGTTTCAGCGGTGGCCACCGCGACGAGGGTGCACGCCGCGGCGTCAGCATCGGCGTGGTCGCGGCCTTGGTCTCGGTCGTCGTGGTGGTGGGCGTGGTCATTCTGTGGCGCTTCTTCGGAGACGCGCTCTCCGACCGCTCGCACAGCGCGCGATGCGTGGGCGAGAAGCAGCCGGTCGCCGTTATCGCCGATTCCTCCATCTCCGACGAGGTCCAGCATCTCGCCGAGCGATTCAACGCCATCGCCGCTCCGGTCGGGGATCACTGCGTCGCGATCGGGGTGAAGTCGGCCGGCTCCGACGCCGTCGTCGACGGCTTCATCGGCAAGTGGCCCGCCGAGCTCGGTCAGCGTCCCGCGCTGTGGATACCCGGTAGCTCGGTGTCAGCGGCCCGCCTCACCGCCGCAGCCGGCAAAGAAACGGTGACCGACAGCCGGTCACTGGTCACGTCTCCGGTGGTGCTCGCCGTCCGGCCCGAACTCCAGAAGGCCCTCGGCGACCAGAAGTGGGCGAATCTGCCCGATCTGCAGGTCAAGCCGGACTCGCTGGCCGGTCTGCGGTTGCCGGCATGGGGCTCGTTGAGGTTGGCGTTGCCGCTGGCCGGCAACAGCGACGCGGCATTCCTCGCGGGTGAGGCGGTGGCCGCCGCGTCGGTGCCGCCCGGGGCGCCGCCGACCGACGGCAGCGGTGCGGTGCGCACACTGATCGGCGGGCAGCCGAAGCTGGCCGACAATTCGCTCGGTGAGGCGATGAACGCGCTGCTCAAGGGCGGCGACCCGGCAACCGCGCCGGTGCACGCGGTGGTCACGACCGAGCAGCAGGTGTTTGCCCGCGGACAGTCGCAAACCGATGCCGGAAACACGCTGAGCGCGTGGCTGCCGCCGGGTGCCGCAGCGGTCGCCGACTACCCCACGGTGCTGCTCAGCGGATCGTGGTTGTCACAGGAGCAGGTAACGGCGGCCAGCGAGTTCGCCCGTTTCATGCACAAGCCCGACCAGCTCGCCGAGCTTGCCAAGGCCGGCTTCCGCGCCGAGGGCACCAAGCCGCCGAAGAGCGATGTGGCCGGATTCCCCGCGCTGCCGTCGACGCTGTCGGTCGGTGACGACGGCACCCGTGCCGCGCTGGCCAATGCGGTATCGGCACCCGCCAGCGCGCCTGCGACGACCATCATGCTCGAGCAGTCGATGACCACCGACGAAGGCGGCAAGACCCGGCTGGGCAACGTAGTCGGTGCCCTCGACGACCGGATCAAAGCGCTGGCCCCCAACGCCGTGATCGGGTTGTGGACCTTCGACGGTAAAGAGGGACGGTCGGAGGTGCCGGCAGGCCCGCTGGGCGACCAGATCGACGGCAAACCACGCGCCGAAGCGCTGGCGGCGGCACTGGATCGACAGCACGCGACGTCGGGCGGGGCGGTGTCTTTCACCACGCTGCGGCTGATCTACCAGAGTGCCCAGGCCAATTTTCATGCCGGACAGACCAATTCGGTCTTGGTGATCACATCAGGACCGCATACCGACCAGAGTCTCGGCGGCCAGGGCCTGCAGGACTTCATCAAGCAGAGCGCCGACCCGGCCAAGCCGGTCGCCGTCAACGTCATCGATTTCGGCTCCGACTCGGACCGGGAAACGTGGGAAGCGGTCGCCAAGCTCTCCGGTGGTAGCTACCAGAACCTGTCGACATCCGCGTCGCCCGAACTCACGACAGCGGTGACCAATTTCCTGAGCTGAACGGCCAAGAAGTCCAGCCGGTCAGACACGGGCAGCGCCGTGCGACACGTAAGGCTCTGTTCGACGCCCGACCGGGGTGGGATTTTCGGCCGAATCGTCCGATGTCTCAGACTGCACTCAGCTAAAATTCGAGCTCGTTCGATTTTTTCGCATGACAGTGCGACGCGAAGCTGTGAAAAGAATGTGATGTCAATAGGCGAACCAGCTCGCTACCTGTGACGACACTCAATTTCTGCTGAGGCGTTGTACTTGCGTGCAACGCTTTCCGTAGTTAATGTCCAGTCAAAAGTTGTGGTGCGAGTCACAGTCGACCCGTTGTCTTGAAGGAGTTGGGGGCCATGCAACAGGTACTTCGCCCGTACGCCACCGCCGGGATTGCACTGGTCGGGGCCAGCATGATCGCCGTCACCCCGGTCGTCGTGCCGCTGCCGGAGATCCAGACGCACTCGGTGAAGTTGGTCGATGCCTGGTCGGATCTGCTCACCGACACGACTGCCAACCTCGCCAACATCTCCGCCAACACCGACCTGACGGCCATCACGGGCGTCTTTCAGGCGCTCCTCAGTAATCCGCTCGGCGTTTTTCAGGCACTGACGGATCTGTCCCCGACCGTTGATGCGAGCGTCGGCACCCTGCCCGCGACAGTGAACATCGACCTGCCGCCGGGGCTCGAATTGCTTCTCGCCCAGATCGGTGCCGAAGGTGCCGCGCTCAACGCGGTCAACGATGTGGTCGCGCAGCTCGCCACCAACCCGTCCGGCGCGTTCACCACGCTGCTCGAAGCGCCGGCCGTCATCGCGAACGCCTTCCTCAACGGCACCGACAACATCAGCCTGCTGGGCGGGCTGATCAACATCGCCGGCTTCAACGGCATCTTGGCGCCGCTGCAGGACGTCAGCGTCAACCTCAACCTGGCCAACCTGCTGGACACGCTGGGCGTGGGAGACATCAGCCTCAGCAGCCTCGGGATCAATTTGACCGACCTGCTGAACCAGATCGGCCTGGGCAATCTGGATCTGGGCGGACTGTTCACCGCCTTGGGAATCGGCGACGACGGGTTGGGCACACTACTTGGCAACCCGACACTGAGCGGATTGCTGGGTGACCTCGGCCTCGGCGGCCTTGGGCTGGGCAGCTTCAGCCTGACCGACTTTTTGAGCGACCTGGGCTTGAACACCAATGTCGACCTCAACAGCCTCAGCCTTGACAGTGTGCTGAACCTCTTCGGGATCGACCCGACGGTCAACATCGGGCTCGCCGGACTGTTGGACAACCTCGGGTTCGGCTCCTTCCTTGACACGGGCTTGGGCACCGGACTGTCGAACCTGGGCCTGCTGGCGCCCCTCTTCAACTCCCTGAACGGCGTACTGAGTGGTGTGCTCGGGCCGGTCGCCGGACTCCTGAACCCGATCCTCGGGACCATCGGCTTGAACACCAGCAACCTGCTCAGCCTCAGCTCTCTGACATCGGAGCTGAACGACATCAGCATCGGACAGTTGCTGGGTGGTCAGACGTTGAACGACAGCCTCGCGAATATCCTCGGGGCCCTCGGGGTCAGCGACATCACGCCGACCGACTTGTCCGTCGCGGACCTGCTCGAGGGCCTGGGCTTCCCGGCAACTACGGGTGACCTGTCCCTCACTGGCCTGCTGGACAACCTGGGTGCCGGTGGATTGCAGATCACCGACCTGCTCAACACCATCGATCTGAACACGCTGCTGGGCGACCTTGGACTTTCCGACTATGCGCTGGATCTGAGCAACCTCGGCGACCTGACCAACCTGACCATCGGTGGGCTGCTCGGCGACTTGGGCCTCGGCGACATCGCCACCATCGACATCGATGGCTTCGGCGGGCTGATCACTCAGCTTGTCGACACCATCCCGCAGCAGATCCTGGCCGCGCTCAGCGGCTAGGTCTGATTGCCGGACTCCTCCGCATCGCGCTGCGCGCTCTGCATCGTCACCCGGCTAGGCCTGATTGCCGGGCTCCTCCGCATCGCGCTGCGCGCTCTGCGTCGTCGCTCGGCTAGGCGTACGACTCCACCGGCGGGCACGAGCACACCAGGTTGCGGTCGCCGTAGGCGCCGTCGATGCGGCGCACCGGCGGCCACACCTTCGGCCGGTAACCCTTGCCCAGCGGGTACGCGGCAACCTCGCGGGTGTAGGGGTGCTCCCACTTGTCGACCAGCAGGCACTCGGCGGTGTGCGGTGCACCGCGCAGCGGGTTGTCCTCCACCGGCCACTCCCCGGCGCCGACCTTGTCGATCTCACCGCGGATAGCGATCATCGCCTCGCAGAACGCGTCGACCTCGGCAAGGCTCTCGCTTTCGGTCGGCTCGACCATCAGCGTGCCGGCCACCGGGAAGCTCATCGTCGGAGCGTGAAAGCCGTAGTCCGCCAACCGCTTTGCGACGTCGTCGACGGTCACGCCGGTCGACTTGGTGATCGGCCGCAGGTCCAGGATGCACTCGTGGGCCACCATGCCGTTCTCGCCGGTGTAGAGCACCGGGTAGTACTCGTCGAGACGTCGGGCGATGTAGTTCGCCGAGGCGATCGCGGTCAACGACGCGGCGCGCAATCCCGGTGCGCCCATCATCCGGATGTAGGCCCAGCTGATCGGCAGGATGGACGCCGAACCGTAGGGCGCCGCCGAGACGGGCGGACCGGACGGCAACTCGGGTGCGTACGGATGGCCGGGCAGGAAAGGCGCCAGGTGCGACCGCGCCGCGACTGGTCCGACACCGGGACCGCCGCCGCCGTGCGGGATGCAGAAGGTCTTGTGCAGATTCAGATGGCTGACGTCGCCGCCGAACTTGCCCGGACGCGCCAATCCGACCAGCGCGTTCAGGTTGGCGCCGTCGATGTACACCTGGCCACCGGCGTCGTGCACGGCGGCGCAGACCTCCTCGACGTCCTGCTCGTACACTCCGTGCGTCGACGGGTAGGTGATCATCAGCGTCGACAACCGATCCGCGTGCTCGGTGACCTTCGCGCGCAGGTCGTCGAGGTCGACGTCGCCGTTCGATCGGCAGGCCACCACGACGACTTTCATGCCGGCCAGTGCGGCGGACGCGGCATTGGTGCCGTGGGCGCTGGACGGGATCAGGCAGATGTTGCGCTCTGACTCGCCGCGGCTCGCGTGGTAGGCGTGGATGGCCAGCAGGCCGGCGTACTCCCCCTGCGATCCGGCGTTGGGCTGCAACGACACCGCGTCATAGCCGGTCAGTTGCACCAGCCAGGTTTCCAGGTCGGCGATCAGCCGACGCAAGCCCTGGCTGTCGGAGGCCGGGGCGAACGGATGCTGACGCGCGAACTCCGGCCAGGTGACCGGCTCCATCTCGGCCGCCGCGTTGAGCTTCATCGTGCACGAGCCCAGCGGAATCATCGTGCGGTCCAACGCAAGATCCTTGTCCGCCAACGCGCGCAGGTATCGCATCATCGACGTCTCGGTGCGGTAGTTGACGAAGGCCGGGTGGGTCAGGAATTCCGATGTGCGCGTGGCGATGTCACTCGACGAGGTTTCGGCTGCATCGATGCCGAACGCATTCAGCACCGCTGCGACATGGGCGTCGGTGGTCACCTCGTCGCATGTCACCGACACGTGATCGTCGTCGATGCGCCACAGGTTGATACCGCTGGCCTTGGCGGCCGCGATCACCTCGTCGGCCCGGCCCGGGACCTTACCCACGACGGTGTCAAAGAACTTGTCGTGCACCAACTTATCGCCAAGAGCGGCGGCAATCGCTCGGGCGTGGCTGTGCACGCGTTGCGCGATACCGGTCAGCCCGTCGGCACCGTGGTAGCTGGCGTACATGGCGGCCATCACCGACAGGAGCACCTGGGCGGTACAGATGTTGCTGGTCGCCTTGTCGCGGCGGATGTGCTGCTCGCGGGTCTGGAGCGCCAACCGGAACGCGGGCGAGCCGTCGGCATCGACGGACACCCCCACCAGCCGGCCCGGCAACTGGCGGGCATGCTTTTGGTGCACCACCAGGTAGCCGGCGTGCGGTCCGCCGAATCCCATTGGCACACCGAAACGTTGAGTGTTGCCGAAGGCGACGTCGGCCCCGATCTCTCCCGGAGGCGTGATCACGGTGAGCGCCAGCAGGTCGGCGCCCACGGCCACCAGCGCGCCGCGGTCGTGTGCTTCGGAGATCAGCGCCGACCAGTCGGTGACCCGGCCGCTGGCGCCGGGCAGCTGGGCGATCACCCCGAAGAATTCCCCGTCCGGCAGGCCGTCCCGCAGGTCGGCGGTGACGATCTCGATGCCCAGCGGCTCGGCGCGAGTGGCGAGAATCGCGGCGGACTGGGCGAAGACGTCCACGTCGACCGCCAGCCGGTTCGCGTTACCGCGCACGGCCCGGTGCATCAGCGTCATCGCTTCGGCGGCCGCGGTGCCCTCGTCGAGCATCGACGCGTTGGCCACCTCGAGGCCGGTCAGGTCGGCGACCATGGTCTGGAAGTTCAGCAGCGCTTCAAGCCGGCCCTGGCTGATCTCCGGCTGGTACGGCGTGTAGGCGGTGTACCAGGCGGGGTTCTCCAGGATGTTGCGCAGCAGAACCGGCGGTGTGTAGGTGTCGTAGTAACCCTGGCCGATCATCGACACCGCGGTGGTGTTCTGATCCGCCAGCGACCGCAACTCGGCCAAGGCCTCCGCCTCGCTGGCCGCCGGCGGCAACTGGTCCAGTCCGGGCGCGTCGCCCGACTCGGTCAGCGCGTCGAGGATTCCGGCCGGCAGCGCACGCCGGGCCAGCGCGTCGAGCGAGTCGACGCCGATGACCTCGAGCATCGTCGCGATGGCGGCACTGTCTGGGCCGATGTGTCGGTCGGCGAAGCGCGGGTTGGTGTAGTCGGACATGGGCGGACTCCAGACACGAGGGCAGGTCCTCCCCCTCTGTCGTCGGCGCCTGAGAGATTCGACATCGAGATGTCTTTCCCCATGGGCGGGTGACCAGAGGTCACCACTTTCCAGAGGCATCGGGGTCCGGCGCGGTCCGGGTGCCTGAGAGGTTGACGGAGAGGTATTGCTCCTTCGGCGCCCGTGGCTGGCGGCCACGGAACTCTCCCGCGCAAGAACGATGCGTTGCCAGCTTACTAGGCCGCGAGCGTGCGTGTTCGTACGGCGACACACCGATTCCAGCGTGCCACTGCGCACGCTCGCGGTGAGTGAGGAGTTCGGATCAGCCGATCTTGCGGTCGCGATGCTTGCGCCGCGACGCCAGCTCGTCTTCCGGCGCGGCAATCGACTCGCCGCCGTCGGCGCGCTCGCCCGGGAAATCGGCGATGGCTCCGGTCAGTTCGCGCATCGCGCCGGAGACCGCGATGCCGAACACGCCCTGACCGCCCTGCAGCAGGTCGACGACCTCCTCGGCGGACGTGCACTCGTACACCGTGGTGCCGTCGGAGAACAGCGTGATGTTGGCCAGGTCCTGCACCCCGCGCTGGCGGAGGTGGTCGACCGCGACGCGAATGTTGTGCAGCGAGATACCGGTGTCGAGCAGGCGCTTGACGATCTTGAGCACCAGGATGTCTTTGAACGAGTACAGGCGCTGGCTGCCCGAACCGGCGGCGCCGCGAATCGATGGCACCACCAGCGAGGTCCGGGCCCAGTAGTCGAGCTGCCGATAGGTGATGCCGGCGATCTGGCATGCGCTGGGGCCGCGATAGCCGACCAGTTCGTCGGGCACCGAATCGTCGGGAAACAGGCCGCCCTGCACGGGTTCGGCCGACACGTGGATCGCTGGATCGGGCTGAGCCGCCGCACTGTCGTCGAGCGTAGTCACGGACTCGAGATCCAGTTGATCCTGACGTGGCTGATCTCCCACGGGGGCATCCTCTCGCCGATCGCGCTCGTTACGGGCTGCAGGTTTCCGCGTTTGCTCAATCGAGTGCCTGTGAGCATACGCTTTTCGACCCGTTGCCGTGTTTGTAGAACTGTTCAGTCGAAGGAAAGTATGGCGGTGGCAGCCGGTACTCGACGCTATCCGCCGGGCGTGTCGAGGTCGAACTCGCAGATGAGACGGATCCGTGATGTTGCCGATTCAGATCTGCATTGCGCAATCGCGGCACGCCGCAAAAATGTGCCGGCCCCCGCCGGTCAGCGTGCTAAGTGGCTTTGAAATCGTCGGGCGAGACGCTGTCCAAAAACTCCTTGAACTTCTCGACTTCGTCTTCGCGGACGGTCGTGGACGGCTCGTCGTCGCTCTCGTCGGGGATCAGCAGGCCGGCCTCGGCCAGCACCGCCTCTTCGACGAAGATCGGCACGCCCACCCGCAACGCGATGGCCACCGAATCGGACGGTCGCGCCGAGACGGTGATGTTGCGGTCGAAAATCAGGTCGGCGTAGAAGGTGCCTTCCTGCAGGTCGACGATTCTGACTTCTTTGAGCGAATGGCCAAGCGCACCAATGAGATCGCGGATCAGATCGTGAGTCAGCGGGCGCGGCGGCTCGACTCCCTGCTGCTCGAGGGCGATCGCGGCGGCTTCGGACTGGCCGATCCAGATGGGCAGGTAACGGTCGCCGTTGGCCTCGCGCAGCAAAAGCACCGGCTGGTTCTGCGGCTGCTCGACGCGAATGCCGACGACGCGAACTTCACCCATCTGTGTCTGCCCTCCGCACGTGCTGCCGTTACGACTCAGACCTGCGTAGGCGTCGCGTTGCAAACACCAAGCCGCCGTACACAAGCTGTGGTTCTGAAGTCTAGTCCTTCAGCGGTGGAGAACGTCGCGCACTGCGGACTTGATCAGTGAGGTGTGCAGCGTGATGGCGAGGGCAGCGACCTCGCGCGCCAGGTCGTCTGCGCGGTCGCGAGAACCCGCTTTGCCGGCCTTTCCGAGGGGTCCGGCGATCTGCGCGATCAGGTCGGATTGTCGATCGGCGGCCGAGCGGAATGCCCGTAGGTGGCGCGGTTCGACTCCGTAGTCAGCCAGCGCGCGAGCGCACTGCAGGATCACCACGGCGTGCTCGTCGAAGAATCCGCCCGGGCCGGTGGTGATCACGCCCGCTTTGAGCAGCGAGGTCAGCAGATCTTCGTCCACTCCCGAGCGATCCAGCAGGTCTTCGCGGCTGAGCCGGACACCGGCAGCGGTGACTGACACCGGGTCCGCTTCGGCCGGCGTCACTTCGCCGACCGTCACCAATCGCGGTACACCGTAAGGCGATCCGGCAAGTGGCAGCTCGCCGTCCGGTTGGGCGTCCAGCTGGGCCTTGATCACTTTCAGCGGCAGGTACTGATCACGCTGCGCGGTCAGAATGAAACGCAGCCGAGCGCAGTCGTAGGCGGTGAACCGGCGATAGCCCGACGCCGCGCGCTGCGGCGTTACGAGACCCTCGGCCTCCAAGAATCGAATCTTGGAGATCGTCACATCCGGGAAGTCCGGCCGCAGCAGGTCGAGGACCGCTCCGATCGACATCCCGCTCAGTGCGGAGGTCTCGGGCGCGGTCACTAGCTTCCGGGCCCTCCGTCTTCACCAACCTTGGGCCCAGTCAGGAAGACCAAACGGAATTTGCCGATCTGGACCTCGTCGCCGTTGGCCAGCACGGCCGAGTCGACCGGCTCGCGGTTGACGTAGGTGCCGTTGAGGCTGCCGACGTCCACGACGTGGAACTCGTCGGTTTCCAAACGGAATTCGGCGTGCCGCCGGCTCACCGTGACGTCGTCGAGAAAGATGTCGCTGTCCGGGTGCCGACCGGCCGACGTGGTCGGTTGATCGAGCAGGAAGCGGGAGCCGGCGTTCGGCCCCCGTTTGACGACCAGCAACGCTGAACCGGCCGGCAGCCCCTCCACGCCGGACACCGAGGTATCGGCGCCCTTCTGTGCGGGAGCGTCCAGCTCATTGAGAAAGTCGGCGCGGAAAACCGATGTCGTTTCCACGGTGACTTCATCAGAATTCAAGTCGTTGTCCTTGTCCGTCACCCGCTGCTCCTCACTAGCCACTTCTGCGTTGTCCGGTTGGGTCCGGTCGACCGGCTTCCCACCCGCAGTGACCGTCGATGTGACGACCGTACCGCGCACGGGAGCCCGATGTGCCGTCCCCCGCCGGATCGGCGGCTACATCTGATAGCCGCGCGACTTCCGCCCCGGTGCGGCCCGCGTTGTCGCCGGGCGCAGGGAACGATAACAGGGTCATTCGGCCAGCGAGCTACGGTACGTCTCCGCGTCCAGCAGCTCGCCGAAACTCTTGTCCAGGGCGGCACTGTCAACCTGGAGGTCAACGAGCCAGCCGCCACCATATGGCTCGGAGTTGACCAGATCGGGGCTGCCATCCAGATCCTCGTTGACTGCAACGACTTTCGCCGACACCGGCGCGTACAGGTCCGATACGGACTTGGTGGACTCCACCTCGCCGAAAGCTTCACCCGCGTTCAGCTTGTCGCCCACGTCGGGCAGCCGGACGTACACGACGTCGCCGAGGGCCGATTGCGCGAAGTCCGTGATGCCCACCCGGACGGTGTCGTCACCGGTGCGCCGAACCCACTCGTGGTCGGTGGTGTAGTGCAAATCGGGCGGGATTTCGCTCACGGTGTTCCTGTTCTGGTCGCTGACTATTTGACTGGCTGAGCGTATTGGCGCGGTTTTGGTTGCCGCAAGGCGGTGATGCTCACCTTGTCCGCCTGCTGCACCGTCATGGTTCCGCCGACGCGTTTGACGCTGTCCACCGCCCCGCCAGGAATGTTCATCGCCGCTGCCAGGGTGGGTGGATCACCAATGGCGACAACGGAATACGGTTGCGTCAGAGTCTTGCCGTCTACGGTGAGAGCCCCGGGAGCGCCGACGATCCAGGTGTCGACGCCGGTTCGCACCGCGTCGCGTCGATCGCTGATCTGGATGGCCTCGGCTCCGGCTGCCCGCAGCTCGTCGAGCACGTCGAGCAACGCCTGCGGCGCCACCCCCGGTCCGGGATCGTCGATCCGGACGTTGACACCGGGCCCGGTGGCGCCGACGGTGCCGATCAGGATCGACAGCGCCGCCAGCCGGGCCTGGGCGTTCTGAATGGCGGTCTGGTCGTTGCTGCCCGAGGCCTGCAAAGCGTTCAAGGAGCGTTGCAGTTCGGCGACCTCGGTGCTCAGCGTGGCTTCGCGTTGGCGCAGCGAATCCAGGAGCACCAACAGGTCCGCCGGACGGGCGGTGTCCAGGGAGTCGCCGGTCGTGGTCTGGCGCACCTGAGTTGCGATTGCCACGCCCAACAGCAGGCAGAGCATCAGCGCCAGCGTGCCGAACACGGTGCGGCCACGCCGGAGAAAACCCCGCGGCTGCAACTCGCCGATGGCCGGTTTCGGCTCGTGCGGCGCCAATTCGTGTCGTCCGTGGTGGTCGTCGTCGTCGGGTGACGCCTGCTCGAGCTTCTGTGTCGCCTCGTCGTCGGCGACGTGCTCCAGCTTCTGGGTCGCGTCGTCGGGATCGGTGCCGGTGTCGCTCATGTCGGCCTCATACCCGCTACGCCCCGAACAGCCTGCGGCGCAGCGCGGCGGCGTTGCCGAAGATCCGAATGCCCAGGACGACGATGATCGCGGTCGACAGCTGCGTGCCGACACCCAACTGGTCACCGACGTAGACCACCAGCGCCGCTACCAGGACGTTGAACACGAACGACACCACGAAGACCTTCGGATCGAAAATCCGCTCCAGGTAAGCCCGCAGCCCGCCGAACACCGCGTCCAGGGCGGCGACCACCGCGATCGGCAGATACGGCTGCACGATCTCCGGCACGTTCGGGTGGAAGACCAAGCCGAGCACGATGCCGACGGCCAGGGCTGCGATACCGATCATCGATGCCTCACTTCTACGACCTCAACCTTTCGCTTGTGTCGCATTACGACGGGCCAATCTGTTTGGCGAACTTCACGTTTCGTACCGCCCCGGCGGGCAGCGTGAGGTTGTCTTTCGCGCTGACGTTGACGCCGACCCCGTACGAGGTCTCCAGGAGTCGCAGACGACGCAGCGCCGGGCTGTTGTCGAACACATCCTGCATGGCATGCGGCGGCCCCACCGCGATAACGGCATACGGGCTGCTCGTCGGGTTGTTGTCGACAAGGATTGCGCCGCCCGCCTGCCGGATCGTCACATTCGGCCCGATCCGTACTCCGCCGACCGAGATGGCCTCAGCGCCGCTGGCCCACAACGAGTTGACCACCAACTGCAGGTCGCGGTCGAGGATGATCTGCTGACTGCCGGCCACCCGCTGTTTGGACACATCCGACAGGTTCGGTCCGACGCCGGGGTCGGTCACCGTCACGCTCAGGCCCGGACCGGTGACCGGTGTGCTGGCGGCCGCCAGGCTGAGCCGGTCGAGGCTGGCGAGCAACTTCCGGCCCGCGGCGTCCTCGGCCAACGCCTGCCGTTGCACCTCATCACGTTGCGCCGCAAGCGTATTGCGCTGCCGGGTGAGCTGCCCGGTGGTCTTTTCCTCCGAGCGCACACCGCTGGCGAGCACCCGCTGCGCCGCGCTGACACCGGGTGCTACCAACCGGGCCTGGGCGACCGCGGCAGCGAACACCGCCGCTACCAGCAACGCAGCCAGCGCCTGCCAGAACCAACCCTGGATGCGCGCGCGCCCTGTCGGCTTCTCGTCACCGGCCCGATTGGCCGCCGCGGCCGCGTAACCCGGATCGAGGTGCTCGGAGAGCAGCGCGCGCAGCAGCGACGGCACCGGAATGCGCTGCACCCGACCGGCCTCGTGGGCGCTGAGCCCCGCGTACGGTTCGTAGCCGCCCAGCGCCTGGTCAGGCATGGCCGACCCGCACCGGAGGCATCCGGCGTAACACGATGATCACCTGCCAGGCGTACACCACGAACGACCACAGGTACATGTAGGTGCCCCACACCAAAAAGGCCCAGCCGCAAGCCAATACGGCGCGACTCCACTGCTCGTCCCCCTGGCCGAGCAGGATCAGCGGAAACGCCGACATCAACGCGAACGTCGCCGCCTTGCCGATGTAGATCACCGGCAACGCGGTGATGCCGCGGGTGCGCAGCAGCGGCAACTCGGCCGCCAGCAGCACGTCGCGGCCCAGCAGCACGGCGACGATCCACCACGGGATGATGTGGTCGAGCCCGAACGTGATCGGCACCGTCACCATGTACAGCCGGTCGACGAACGGGTCGAGATAGGCGCCCAGCTTCGAGGACTGGTTCATCAGCCGGGCGATCTTGCCGTCGGCCCAGTCCGACGCGCCACTGAACATCAGGATGGCGACCGCGAGTGCGTCCGCGTGCGCGAACAGCAGCAGGTAGACGAAGACCGGAATGAGCGCCAGACGGAGCCCGCTGAGCACGTTGGGCACCGTGAGGAGCCTGTCGTGGGCGGGCGGCTGGGCGGTCGTCATCTGAAGATGCCGGGCAGGCTCAGCGCGGACAGTGAGTCGTCGGACAGCGGGTTGTCGTGCACCATGTACGTCCACGTCGAGGTCGGACGGGCCAGTTTCGACAGATCGACGCCCGGCTCGTTCTCGATCGCCGGTGAGGTCTCGAAGGTCTGTTGGGCGGCTTCGATCGCGTCGGCGGCCAGCGACGCGAACGCATCGACGGCCATCCGGTGGAATTCGTCGAGCGGGTTCTGCCGCCCCAGGGCGCGCAGGTGGATGCTCTCCCGGATGTCGGCCAGGTAGGCGAGATGGTCCGCCCAGCCCCGGTCGAGGTGGTACAGCATGATCAGCCGGCAGATTTTCTCCAGCTGTTCCTCGGAAAGCTGTTCGGACAGTTCGTCGTAACGGTCGGGGGCCAACTCGGCCAGCTCTTCACGGGCAGCGGCGGTGCTGAGCAGCGTGTTCCGCCGCTCCACGATGATGGCGCGCTGCTGAGCGGTCAGCTGGTTGTAGCGCCAGGTGTTGGCGTGCACGTCGAGCAGGCGGCCCTCGGCGACGCGCTGGGCGTGCTCGAGTAGGCCCGCGACCTTGTTGCTGACGACACGACCCTCGTCGTCGGTCTGGGTGGGCAGCTTGTTGGGCTCCAGGTTGGCCGCGGCGACGTCGTCCTCCCAGCTGGAGAAGAACACCGACGACCCGGGATCGCCCTGACGACCGGCCCGGCCGCGCAGCTGATTGTCCAGTCGCTCGGTGTGGTGCCGGCCGGTGCCGACCACGTGCAGACCGCCGAGCTCGACCACCTTGTCATGGTCGGCCTCGTCCGAGCCGCCGAGCCGGATGTCGGTGCCGCGGCCGGCCATCTGCGTGGACACGGTGACCGCGCCGAGCTTTCCGGCCTCGGCGATCACCTGTGCCTCCTCGGCGTCGTTCTTGGCGTTGAGCACCACCGCCGGGACACCGCGACGCTGCAAACGCTCATGCAGCTCTTCGGATTCGGCGACGTCGTGGGTGCCGACCAGAACGGGCTGCCCGGTCGCGTGCACATCGCTGATGTGGGCGAGGATCGCGTCGATCTTGGCTGCGGCGGTGATGTAGACCCGGTCGGTCTCGTCCTCGCGGACGTTGGGCGTGTTCGGCGCGATCGGCGACACCCCGAGCTTGTAGAACTGACGCAGCTGTTCGCCTGCGGCCAAGGCGGTTCCGGTCATGCCGCAGACCGTCGGGTAGCGGTTGACCAACGCCTGGACGGTGATGGTGTCGAGCACCTCGCCGGTCTCGGTGGTCTCGATGCCCTCTTTGGCCTCGACCGCCGCCTGCAGGCCGTCGGGCCAGCGCTGCAGCTGGGCGATCCGGCCGCGGGACGAGTTGATCAGGTGCACCGCGTCGTCGCGGACGATGTAGTGCACGTCGCGGTGCAGCAGCACATGCGCGTGCAGGGCAACGTTGACCTCGGTGAGCGTCGTGCCGACGTGCTCTTCGGAGTACAGATCGATGCCGCCGAGCTGCTTTTCGAGTTTGTGGGCGCCGGCATCGGTCAAGTGGACGTTGCGGCTGTCGGAGTCGGTGTCGAAATCCTCGCCGGCCTGCAATCGGCCCACCAGGGAGATGATCTCCAGCCGGGGCTGCTCGCGGTGGCTGGTGCCGGCCAGCACCAGCGGCACCAACGCCTCATCGACGAGCACCGAGTCGGCCTCGTCGATCAGCGCGACGTCCGGGTTGGGCGATACCAGGTCGTCGACGTCGGTGACCAGCTGATCGCGCAGCACGTCGAAGCCGATCTCGTTGATCGAGGCGTAGGTGACATTGCTCTGGTAGGCCGCGCGTCGCTCCTCGGCGGTTGACTCGCCGGTGACCCAGCCGACGGTGACGCCCAGCGACTCCAGCAGCGGCCCCATCCACTCTGCGTCGCGGCGGGCCAGGTAGTCGTTGATGGTCACGACATGTACGTGCCGGCCACCCAGTGCGTAACCGGCGGCGGCGATCGCACCGGCCAGCGTCTTACCCTCACCGGTGGCCATTTCGACCACATCACCGGCCAGCATCCGCAGCGCGCCCAGCAGCTGCACATCGAAAGGCCTCAGCCCGGTGGCGCGGTCGGCCGCCTCGCGCGCGATGGCCAGGAATTGCGGAATGTCGTCGGCGTCGGCCAAATCGGCCAGGTCGAGCAGGCCGGCGGCTTTGCGCAGCTGCTCGTCGTCGAGCCCGGCCGCTTTCTTCTGGTACTCCGCCGACGCGGTCACCTGGGCCAGCGAGCGCCCCTGGTTCTTTTCGGTGCTGGCGCCGAGCAGGCGCCAAAAGCGGCCGCTCAGGCGCCCGGACGAGGAGCTTGTGGTCTTTGGCACAGGTCAACGGTACTAGCCGCCGGTTATCCCGTCGCGAGTGTGCGTGTCTGGACACCACACGCCGACGGTCGGCGTCCATCCGCGCACGGTCGCGGTCGGCTACGCCAGATTCGACCGACGCGGATAGGCGATGTCGGGATCGGTCAGGACGTTGACGACGGCGGGCAGACCACTGTCGAAGGCGCGCGTCAACGCCGGGCGGAGTTCGGCCGGCGTCGAGACCAGCTCGCCGTGCCCGCCGAGGGCACGCACCACCTCGTCGTAGCGGGTCTCGGGCCGCAGTTCGGCCACCACCGAATAGCCGTAGAGGGCCTTCATCGGGTGATGTTCCAGCCCCCAGATGCCGTTGTTGCCGATCACCGAAACGACCGGAATGTTGTGCCGTACCAGCGTGTCCCACTCCATCCCGCTGAATCCGAATGCGCCGTCGCCCTGCAGCAGAACGACCTGACGCTGCGGGCGGGCCAGCTTCGCGGCCAGCGCGTAACCCGGTCCCGAGCCGAGGCAGCCGAACGGGCCGCTGTCCAGCCAGGCGCCCGGGACGTAGCTGTCGATCACCCGGCCCGCGTAGGACCCGAAGTCGCCGGCGTCGACGACCACGATCGCGTCGCGGTCCAGCATCGGAGCGAGTTCGGCGTAGACCCGCATCGGGTGCAGCGGGCTGCGATCGTCGGCCAGCTCACCCTGCTCGCGGTCGCGAGCGGCGGACTCGGTCGCCCGCAATTCGGCGACCCACTCCTCGTGGCCCGTCATCTCGGTGCGCGGAGTCTCGCTCAGGACCGTCAGCGTCGCCGACAGATCGCCGTAGAGCCCGGCCGCGATCGACCGCGGGTGGTCGCGTTCGGGCTGCACGCGATCGGCGACGATGAGCGCGGTGTCCTGGCCGAACACGCCGCCGAATCCCAGCCGGAAATCCATCGGCACTCCGACCACGATCGCGACATCGGCCTCCCCCAAAGCTTTTGAGCGGGCCCGCGAGAACGCCAGCGGGTGATCGGCGGGCACGGTGCCACGGGCCATGCCGTTCATCAGCACCGGGATGCGGCGCTGTTCGGCAAGCCGCAACAGCGCCTGCTCGGCGTGGCCCCACCACACGTTGGTTCCGGCCATGATGACCGGTCGCTGCGCGTCGGCGAGCAGGCTGACGGCGCGGTCCAAGGCATCGCCGTCGGGCAGCGTGGGGGCGGGTGACGTGGTCAGCGCCCCAGGACCGCCGGTGTCGGCAGCAACGGAAAACGCGTGGTCCATCGGGATATCGATGAACGCCACTCCCGATGGAGCGTCCACCGTGGCCCGCAGCGCCTCGTCGATCAGTCCGCTGACGGCGTCGGCCGACGGCGCGGTGGCGGCGAATCGGGTAAGCGGTGCCACGAACGGAACGTGGTCGATCTCCTGTAGCGAGCCCATCCCCCACCGCCCGGCGGGTGCGCGGCCGCCGAGAACCAGCAGCGGCGACGAATTCTGTTGCGCGGCGGCCATCGGGCTCATCCCGTTCGTGACGCCCGGCCCGGCGGTCAGCGCTGCGACACCCGGCTGCCGTGTCACTTTCGACCAGCCTTCGGCGGCGAACGCGGCGGTCTGCTCGTGGCGGGTGTCGATCAGCCGGATGCCCTCGCTGCGGCAGCCGTCGTAGAGCGAGAACAGGTGGCCACCCGACAGCGTGAAGATGGTGTCGATTCCGCTGACTCTCAAGCGCCGGGCAATCAGTCGTCCGGCGTGAAAGGCTTCGTTAGCTGCGTCGTCGGAGCTCATCCCGGCAGCTTATCCATCACACCGTGAGGAGACGCCGTGCCTGTTCTGCAGCCGTTCACCCCCTCGATCGATTGGAGCCGGGCGGCGCCCGAGTCGATGGAGTGGATCGCCCGGGCGTGGCTGATCAGCGCCGTGAGCGTGCTCGCCGTCTGCGTGCTCCTCTGGCTCACCACCGAATGGGGACGCCAGTATTGGCGGATCACCGGTGGCTATTTCTCCGGTAGACAATCGGCCAGAGTGTGGCTGACGCTCAGCGCCCTGCTGTTGTTGGTGGTCACCACCGTCCGGGTCAACGTGTTGTTCAGCTTTTTCAGCAAAGACCTCTACAACGCGCTGGAGACAGCATTCACCGGCTCAGGAGCACAGAATGATGTTGTCAAACAGTCTGGGATACATGGCTTTTGGATGGCACTAACGGTGTTCTGCATCCTGGCCACCATCTTCATCGCCTTGGCGATGGTCGACCTCTACTTGATGCAGCGCTTCATCATCGCCTGGCGGGTGTGGCTGACCGAGCACCTCACCGCCGACTGGCTGACCGGACACGCTTACTACCGTTCCCGATTCATCGACGAAACCATCGACAACCCGGACCAACGGATTCAGCAGGACGTCGATGTCTTCACTGCCGGAGCCGGCGCAACCGCGAACGTCCCGACGATCGGCACCAATCAAACCTTGGTGTTCGGCGCGGTGCATGCGGTGGTGTCGGTGATTTCCTTCGCCGCCATCTTGTGGAATCTGTCCGGCCCGCTGACGGTTCCCCTTCTGCACGTTGACATTCCACGCGCGATGTTCTGGAGCGTCTTCGTCTTCGTGCTGACGGCGAGCAGCGTCACGTTCTGGATCGGTCACCCCTTGATCGCGCTGAGTTTCGCCAACGAAAGGCTCAATGCCGCGTTCCGCTACGCCTTGGTGCGCCTGCGCGATGCAGCCGAAGCCGTGGGTTTCTATCACGGTGAAAACGCCGAACGGTTGCGACTGGGGCAGCGCTTCACGCCGATCATCAGCAATTACCGCCGCTACGTCAGCCGCACCATCGGGTATTTCGGGTGGAATGTGTCGGTCACGCAGACGATGGTGCCGTTGCCCTGGCTGATCCAGGCACCGCGGCTGTTCGACGGCAAAATCGGCCTGGGCGGCGTGGCGCAGACCGCAGCCGCGTTCGGCACGATCCAGGATTCGCTGTCGTTTTTCCGCAACCGCTACAACGAATTCGCGGCATTTCGCGCGTCGATCCTCCGGTTGCACGGCTTGATCGACGCCAACGCACGGGGCCGGGAACTACCCGAGGTGTCCGTGGTCGCGAGCGAGCAGGGATCCGTGGAGATGGCAGCCGTCGAGGTGCGCGCGCCTAGCGGCGAGCAACTGATCGACCCGCTCGACGTCCGCCTCCGCAGCGGCGAAGCGCTCGTGGTCATCGGACGGTCGGGGGCGGGCAAGACCACATTGTTGCGCAGCCTGGCGCAGTTGTGGCCCTATGCGTCCGGCACCTTGAGCCGGCCCGCGGGCGAACACGAAACCATGTTCCTGTCGCAGCTGCCCTACGTACCGCTGGGCGATCTTCGTGGCGTGGTCTGCTACCCGAATTCGTCGGCAGACATCGCCGACACCGCGGTGCGGGAGGCGTTGACCAAGGTCTCGCTGGCCCCGCTGGCTGCTCGGCTCGACGAAGAGCGGGATTGGGCCAAGGTGCTGTCCCCCGGCGAGCAGCAGCGCGTCGCGTTCGCCCGTGTCCTGCTGGCCAGGCCTCGGGCGGTGTTTCTGGACGAGGCGACGTCCGCGCTCGACGAGGGGCTGGAATTCGCGCTCTACCAGCTACTGCGTACCGACCTGCCGAACTGTGTCGTGGTCAGCGTCAGTCATCGCCCCACGGTCGAGCAGCATCACGATCGCGTGCTCGAACTGCTCGGCGACGGCAAATGGGAACTGCGGCCGGTCGCACCGGAGCCGGCCAACGCGTGAGCGGCCACCGAGCTTCCGCGTGCCGGCCTTCGTTTCAATGGCAAGATCGGGCCCAACAGCCCAGACACCATGCTGGCGCGGTGTCCAGGTAGCTTCGCGGAAGGTCTTTCGGGCCGGGCGGTCAGTCACGCCAGGCCGAGCAAGTTGCAATCTAAGGGAGTAGGCGCACGGTGGAAGTGTTCAAGCCGTCTATCGAGTGGGGTCACGCGCTGACCGAATCGGTGTCCTGGATCGCCACGGCCTGGCTGATCAGCGCGGTGTGCCTGCTCGTCGTACTCCTGGCGCTCCGTCTTCTCACGCCCTGGGGTCGCCAGTTCTGGCGGATCACCGACGACTATTTCACCGGTCGGAGCAGCGCGCGGGTGTGGCTCATGCTCGGAGTGCTGTTGCTGTCGGTCGTGATCGGCGTGCGGCTGTCAGTACTGCTCAGCTACCAGGCCAACGATTTGAACTCGTCCATCCAGACCGCGGTACAGGGCATGGCAACTCGCGACGACGTCGTCAAAGCCTCTGGCGTACACGGTTTTTGGATGTCCATCTTCCACTTCTCGATCATGGCGGCGATTTTCATCGCGCGCATCGTGCTCGATGTCTATCTGACGCAACGGTTTATCGTTGCGTGGCGGATCTGGCTCACCGATCGGTTCACCGGCGACTGGCTGGAGGGGCGCGCTTACTACCGCGCTCGATTCATCGACGGCACCATCGACAACCCCGACCAGCGTATCCAGCAAGACATCGACCTCTTGACCGCCGGAGTGGGAGGCACCCCCAACGTGCCCTCGAACGGCACCGGCAATCTGCTGGTGTTCGGCGCTGTGCAGTCGGTGTTGTCGGTGGTCTCGTTCACCGCCATCCTGTGGAACCTGTCGGGCACGCTGACGCTGCTCGGTGTGAGCATCCCCCGGGCGATGTTCTGGATCCTGATCGTTTACGTATTGGTGGCCACCATCGGTGGGTTCTGGATCGGCCGCCCGCTGATCCGGCTCAGCTTCCGCAATGAGCTGACGAACGCCGCCTTCCGGTACGCACTGGTCCGGGTGCGTGACGCCGCCGAGGCGGTCGGTTTCTATCGCGGCGAGAGCGCTGAACGCGTGCAGCTGACCAGGCGTTTTCGGTTGATCATCGACAACTATCTGCACTACGTGAACCGCACCATCGGCTGGTTCGGCTTCAACATCTCGATGAGCCAGTTGATCGTCCCGCTGCCCTGGGTGCTTCAGGCCCCCCGGTTGTTCGCCGGACAGATCAAGTTCGGCAGCGTCACGCAGACCGCGGCGGCATTCAACGAGATTTCCGACGGACTGTCGTTCTTCCGCAACGTCTACGACCAGTTCGCCAGTTACCGCGCCGCGATCATCCGATTGCACGGCCTGGTGGTGGCTGACGAGCGGGCTCGCGAGCTGCCGGAGTTGCTGGTCCGGCCCAGCGTCGACGGCGCGGTCGACATCGAAGGTGTGGAAGTGCGCACGCCCGATGGTGACCAGCTGATCGACTCCCTCGATCTGCATCTGTCCGAGGGTGACGCGTTGGTGATCACCGGCCCGTCCGGCAGCGGCAAGACCACGCTGCTGCGAAGCCTCGCCCAGCTGTGGCCCTACGGGTCAGGAACCCTGCGATGCCCGGAGGGTCCGAACCAGACGATGTTTCTTTCTCAGTTGCCCTACATTCCGCTGGGCGATCTGCGCGCGGTGGTGTCCTACCCGGCGGCTTCCGGTGACATCACCGACGACGACCTGCGCGAGGCGTTGACGAAGGTGATGCTGCCGCATCTGCTCGACCAGCTCGACGAGGAAAAGGACTGGGTGAAGGTGCTGTCACCCGGTGAGCAGCAGCGGGTGGCCTTCGCGCGCGTGCTGCTGACCAGGCCCAAGGCGGTATTCGTCGACGAGGCCACCTCAGCGATGGACGAGGGGCTGGAGTTGACGATGTATCGACTACTTCGCGCGGAGTTGCCCAACACCGTCCTGGTCAGCGTCAGTCACCGCAGCACCGTCGAGTCGCATCACCAACAGCGACTTCAACTGCTCGGCGAAGGCCGGTGGCAGCTGGGCCCGGTGGGCCAGCAGCCGGTCGAGGTCTAGAGCGCCTGCGCGGCAACGGCTTTGGTGGCGGCGTGCGTCCCGGCGCGGCGCCCGAAGAACGAACCTTCGCCGAGTTGGGTGCCGCTGGCATAGCCTTTGCCGTCCTGAGCAATGTTGGACGCGCACGCGCCCACCGCGTACAGGCCGGCAATCACGCTGCCGTCGTCGCGCTTGACCTCGCCGTCGACGGTGACCGCCAGACCGCCCATGGTGAAACCGGAGTACATCGCCCGCCCGAGTGACAGATCGAATACGGCCCACGGTCCATTGTCCTGCGGCGCAACATAATCCGACTGCTTATGGAAGTCCGGATCTTCCCCCTTGGCGGCGTACTCGTTGTAGCGATCCAGTGTCGCGGCGACGTTTCCGGCCGGGATGCCAAGAGCTTCTTCGAGTTCGGCGATCGTCTCGTAGCCGTCGAGGAACATGATCAACGGCATGGCCGGCATCTCGGTATGCGCTTCGTCGACGATCAGGTAGGCGGTCTGCTCCGGCTGCTCGAGCACGAACGCCGATGTGCGCGAATGATACGAGTCCTCGGCGACGAATCGCTTGCCCTCCTTGTTGACGATCACACCCGTCAGCAAGACCTCCGGCGGGTACGCCGCCGCGGTGATGAATTTCTCGTTGATGTTCTCGGCAACGCCGCCGGCCGATACGCCCATTCTCAGGCCGAGTCCGTCGTCGTGGGGATTGCCCAGGATGTAAGGCGCCACCAGCCCGTGGTGTTTGGTGCGTCGCGGCTGGCCCAGCTCGGGAGTGTGTTCGGCGACCATCTCCGGGTTCATCGCGAAACCACCGGCCGCGATGACGACCGACTTGGCTTGTACCGCACCGGTTTCGGTGAAGTGCTTCCACGCGACGCCGACCACGGCGCCGTCGTTGTCCAGGATCAGGTTCGTTGCGCCGGTCTCGTAGCGGAACCGCACACCCAGCTCGTCGGCGCGTTTGACCAGCAGATCGATGACCATGGCTGCGCCGCCGAGCTCACCCGGCACCGGGACCGAGTGTCCGCGCGGTGACGGGACGGCCTGCTCACAGAAGGGCCACACTTTCTCGTTTCCGGTGTAGCTCAACCCTTCCGTGCCCGGCGGAACCACCACCTTGCCCGGGTAGAAGCTGCGTTCGAACTCAAAACCCAAGTCTTCCAACCAGTTGAAGTGGTCGACGCTGCCCTCGCTGTAGGCGCGGATCTTCTCGTGATCGGGGTCGCGCGACACCGCCACCAGGTACTTGTACATTTCCTCGGCTGAGTCGGGGTGCCCGGTCGCTTCCTGCACCGCGGTGCCGCCACCGAGGTAGAAGTGGCCCCCGGCCATCGAGGTGGTGCCGCCGGCGGCCGCGGCCCGTTCGAGCACAAGCACCCGGGCGCCGGCGGCGGCCGCGCTGACGGCTGCACATCCACCCCCGATGCCGAAGCCGAGCACGACGACGTCCACGTCGTCGGACCATGCCGTCACGTCGTCCACGCTCAAAGTTGGTGGGATGTCAGTTGACATGACGCCACTCCTCTTCCTGCTCGTGCTTGATGTAGTCGAAGAACTGGCGCATCTCGGCCGAGAAATGCGCGATCTCCACGAAGGGAACCCCGTATTGCGGTGCGGACAGGTACGCGAATCGCAGGCCACCGGGCATCGTGCCCTGCTGCGGCACCGTGGCTCCCTGCGCGGCCGCTGCGGCCAGCGCGGCGTCGAAGTCCTCGAGGGTTTCGGCCTCGACGCAGATGTGGTGCAGACCCGGGCCGCTGCCCTGCAAAAAGTCACTATAGATATTAGCTCCGCGGACCGGCTGGATCAGTTCGAGCTGCATGTCGCCGAGATAGCTCAGCGAGATGCCGGCGACGAAGTCGGCAGGGGCGTCGCGGTAACTGCACGCGTCGGGTGCGAAGTGCACATCAGGCAGGCGTACCCACTTCTTCACCCCTAACAGGCCGGTGAGAGCTTTTTCCGTGCTGTCCAGGTCGCGCGTCACCCAGGCGGTTTGAACCGGCGATCCGAAGGAGAGGCTCATCGCATCGCAGAATAACCCAGTGCCAGCCCAGCCTGAAACTGTTGGATTGATGTTGCCGTCATCCGACGCGAACGGCACCCCGGCACGCGGGTGAACATGTTCTAATTCGACCCGCCTGGCCGGGATGACTCCAGGCCACCGTCTGGAGGAGTCACCACCGCGCGGCGGGGGGTGTCCCCTAGATCGCCGGGCCGCCGACGCCGACGTCCTGGCGGATCTGCTGGTTGGTCGACTGCCATGACACCGCCGCCGGGAAGTTGCCCCACACGCTGTTGAAGATGCCGACGATTCGAGCCGGTCCGGGGCCGTTGGTGAGGTACACCGGTCCGCCGGAGTCGCCCTGTTGGCTGACCGCGCCGTGGCCCATCGTGAACCAGCCGTTGTTGACGGCCTCGACAGTCCCGCAGCTTTCACCGCTGACCACGCCGAAATGGCAGATCGGTTCGCCGGGCGTGACGACCAACCCCGGGTCGGATTGCAGGACGCGTCCGACCGGCAGGACGTCATTCACCGTGACGTCGGGAGCCAGCGCGATCGATTCATAGTCGGCGATCTGCTGGTCGGTGTTGACGAATGCGCCGTTCGGCGTGTTGTCGCGGAATGTGGCGACCGTGCCGATGACCTTGTTGTCCTTGTCGAGCACCGGGCCGTCGCTGTGGCAGTGGCCCGCGCTGAACGCCACCCGCAACGCGGGGTCGACGTAGCCCAGCGTGCACAGATGGGGGCCTTGGTGAATCTCCATCCCGGGGAACACCAGAACGGGGTCGGCTTTTGCGCCGATCGGGTAGCACACTGCGGCAACGACGGCAGTGACTACCGCGCCCACAGCACGAATTGCCGAACCCCCCACCGGTCGACTCCGATCCATCGAGGCCGGCGCCCCACCGGCCGGCCTTTAGATTACCTAGCCGATGTTAAGCGAAATTGCGCAGGAAGCGGATCGAAAGAGAAACGCGCCGACCGTATTCCCGGCCGGCGCGCTTCCCGTTGCGATCAAGGAATGGTCAGCACCTGTCCGGGCTGAATCAAATCCGGGTTGGAAATTCCACTGGCGTCAGCGATGATCTGGTACTTGTTTCCGTCGCCGTAGAACTGCTCGGCGATCGCCCACAGAGTGTCGCCGGACTCGACGGTGTAAGTCCGGGCGGCCGGCTCAGGCTCGGGCGCCGGGGTCGGGTCCTGCTCGGCAGCGTTCTCGGCGTGCGCCTCTTCTTCTGCCGGTGCGGCGGCTTCGGGTTCGGGCGGCGGCGGCGCGTCGGTCTCGGTCTTGGTCGACCATGCGGCACCGTCGGCCGCGTAGAGCACCAGGTTGCGGTCGTCCTGGAGAACGAGACGAACGTTCTTCTTGCCCTTGGTTTCGGTGTGCCACACCGGCTTGTCGCCGGTGTAGAGGACGAAGTTGCCATCGCTCTGAACCTCAGCGCGCACAACGTCTTCGCCGTTGGTGCCCGACGACCAGATTGCATGTCCGCGTGATGCCAGGACCAGGTTGCCGTCGTCCTGCAGCGTCAGGGTGTAGGCCCCATTGCTCGACGTCAGCGATTCACCTTTGACGAGCTTTTGCCCCTCGGTGAGAGTGTCTCCCACAGCAATTCCCTTCTCGTGGTGACGGCAGGCGGATACCGGCCTCGCAATCGAACTTACTGATCGTGGCTCCGCAGTGGGGGCTTTCGGCTCGCCGCAATCAAAACGGCGGGTGAACAAGGGCAGATCGCTGCGCCGGCGACTAGTGCGAAGGCGTCAGCGGGGCCGACACGTCACGTCGAACGGCTGACGCGGGTTGCCATCCGGGCGGACCGAAGACGAAGCCGAGCCGATCGCGCAGGCGCGTTGCGGAGCGGAAATCCCTGGCAATAGCCAGGTATTCGTGCGTCTGGAGTTTCCAGACATTGAAGGTGTTCACCTGTTTGGTGAGCCCGTAGTGCGGCCGAAATGTCTCCTGCCGGAAGGTGCCGAACAGACGGTCCCAGACGATGAAGATTCCGCCGTAGTTCTTGTCCAGATATTCGGTGTCCATACCGTGGTGCACGCGATGATGCGAGGGCGTGTTGAAGACGAATTCGAAAGGCGCCCACATCTTGCCGATTCGCTCGGTGTGCACCCAGAATTGGTAGATCAGATTGAGCGAGAAACTGCAGAAAACCACCCAAGGTGGAATTCCCAAGAGCGGCAACGGAATCCACATGAGGATCTCGCCGCTGTTGTTCCACTTCTGACGTAGCGCGGTGGCGAAGTTGAAATACTGGCTCGAGTGGTGAGCCTGGTGGGTGGCCCACATCAACCGAATGCGGTGTGCGCTGCGGTGATAGAAGTAGTACAGCAGGTCGACACCGAGGATCGCGGCCACCCAGGTGTACCAACGCGTCGCCGCCAGGTGCCAGGGCGCCACGTATGCGTAGATCGCGGCGTAGCCGAGCAGCGCGATGAATTTCCAGCCCGCGGTGGTGGCCACCGAGATGAGACCCATCCGGATGCTGGCCCACGAATCGGCCTTCAGGTACGCGCCCGAGCCCGGGCGGTCTTGCACACCGACTTCGCGCTCGAGGGATTCGAGCTTGCGGGCCGCGGTCCACTCCACGATCAGCAGCAAGAGGAAGAACGGGACCGCGAACAATACCGGGTCTCGCATCTGCGCAGGCAGGACGGAGAGGAATTCGGCGATCGCGTTCACATCCCACACCCTACGACGACGGTTCAATGCGCCGGCGGCATCCGGTCATCTTGGTCGCCGGCATACCAGTGCACCGCCTGGACACCTTCCTGCAGGGACAATTCGGCGACCAATTGCTCCAGCCTCGACGGCGCGTGACCGTCGCTCAGCAGATAGGCGGTCAACGTGACGCTGTCGTCGGCGTTGCGACCGGTGTGAATTCCGCGCAACAGCAGACGGTCTCCACCGAATCCGGTGCGCTGCACGATCTGCGCACGGGCGTATTTCTGCGACTTGGGCCGGCAAATCAACTGCAGTTGATACGGCTGGTCGTCCTCGTCCTCTTCGACCACGTTGTCACGGTCGATCAGATGTCCCACCGGGCGTCCCAGCAGATGGATCATCACGATGGTCCCGGTGGCGATCAGAGCGAACACCAGGTGCCCGCCGGCGGCGAGTACGCCCACCGCCGCCGAGCACCACAACGTCGCCGCGGTGTTGAGCCCGCGGACATTGAATCCTTCACGCAGGATCACTCCACCGCCGAGGAAGCCGACCCCGGAGACGACGTAGGACGCCACGCGGGTGGGGCTGGTGTCGTTGGTGGCCACGGAGTACAGCACGAACAGCGTTGCGCCGGTGGCGACCAGCGCGTTGGTGCGCAGCCCGGCCCGTCGCGCCTGCCACTGCCGCTCGATCCCGATGAGGGCACCGCAGCCGACGCCCACGCCGAGCCGCAGCGTGAATTCCGCGATCGTCAGCGTCTGCATGAGACGTCTCCTTTCCCCGGGCCGAGGTGTTCACCAGTGTGGACGATGCGCTGGCCGGTCGACGGGCGCGACTCTAAATGGTTGTCCTGCTTACCCGACCGCGGCCCACGACGGGACCATCGGGGGGCGGGTCAGGAAGCGGTTGTCCATGATGCCGCCGGATGCTCCGGCCCGAGCGCCGATGCCGGCGCCGGCCGGGGCGACACCGGGAACGCCGGCCGCGACTTCCGGCGGCGCGGCCAGCGGTGTGCCGCCCAGCGCCGAGGCGGTCGGTGCCGTCGCCGTGGGAGTCGCGGACGTCCAGCCTGGCGGCACCGACAACTGCCCGATGGATGGCGCCTGACCGACCCCGGCCGACATCGAAGAGCCGGCCGCGCCGAGTCCGGCGACTCCGGACATTCCCTGCGTCCCCGAGCCGAGGCCGGCGGCCATGCCGATCGGCGAAAGTCCGCCCAGGCCTTCGCCGCCCGTCATCGCGCCGGCGGCACTGGGGCCGAGAAAGCTGGCGCTGGTGACGATCTGCGCCGCCTGCAGCGGGTTGGCCGCCCCGGTGGAGGTCAGCGTGTTCCAGAAGTTCGCGTTGGGTCCCCATGCGCTCCAGAAGCTGTCGAGCTGGGAGTTGCCGGACGATCCGCCGCTCAGCAGGCCCTCGAGTTCGGAGAGGAACGACGTCGACGACGACGTCGTGGAAGTCGCGGCCGGCGAAGCCATCCCCTGCAACGTATTGGGCAGCACGGACGTCAACTGAGACAAGGCTGCCTGCGTGCTGGCGCCGGTGGCCTGACCGGTGGCGGCGGCTTGTCCGGCGAGCGCACCGGGAGCCGTGGTCTGTGGTGCCGCGGTGAACGACGGCACCTTGGTGGCTGCCGATGCCTGCGCGGCATAGCCGTACATCGCCGCAGCGTCCTGTGCCCACATCTGGCCGTAGTGGGCTTCGGTAGCCGCGATCGCCGGACCGTTCTGCCCCAGCAGATTCGTCGCTACCAACGCCGCCAGCTGGGTCCGGTTGGCCACGATCACCGGTGGCGGCACGGTCATCGCATATGCCGCCTCGTAGGCGGCGGCGGCGGCGGTGGCCTGTCCGGCCGTCTGCTCGGCCTGCGCCGCCGTCGTGTCCATCCAGGCGGTGTACGGCGCGGCGGCGGCCGCCATCGCCGTCGAGGCCCTGCCCTGCCAGCCATCGGTGGTCAGGTTCGTGACGACGGAACGGTAATTTGCTGCCTGAGAACGTAATTCGGCTGCCAATCCGTTCCAGGCCGAGGCCGCAGACATCATCGATGCCGATCCGGGACCGGCATACATCTTGGCGGAGTTGATCTCTGGCGGGAAAGCGCCGAAGTCGAATGCTGCAGTCATCGGTTGCTCCTTCACGAGGGCAGCGGAGCGCGCCGCGTCAGGGCACGTCAAGGGGACGCGGGCACGAAAAATCAAGCGCGCGTTGATAATCGAATCGGCGTGAGCCGGTTCAGAGAGTGAAGCGGGTGCCGGGGCCGGATAACGACGAAACGGTCACCGGTCTCGGATATGGACCGTCGCTGGGACTCACTTCGCCTCACCTCCTCGCGGCCAGGGCACACGGGGGTGCCGACACGGTGCACGCGGGACGTAGCGAATCCGGCCAGGTCAGCCGGTCGCTGCACCCCTCTCGACAGAGCTTTGGCACTGCACGGCGTATCCGGGCTCGCATTTCTCATGCGGGCACTGGAAGCCACTTGGGCTCAACCCTTAAGCCGGGAGGAGCTGTCCTGACCCTGGGCGTCTTTCGACATTTGAGGTCAGTGGCCTGTATCCGTGCAGACGCCTCACCTAGCGAGGTGCTTGCTCCGGTCATAGTTCCACCAAGATCGGCCGGAGTCAACTCGCTACTGGGGAAATTCAAATGTGCGGCGAGCCAAACTTTCGAGGTAGCCGCGGTTCAATTTCGGTTCTCGCCCAACAGATTTGGCGCCTCTACTTCGAAAGATGTTTCACGCCAACGGTTTTAGTCGCTCTTCTTTTCGGCTACCGCCGCGCTGAGCCCTTCGGCGAGGTCGTCGCGGGTCAATTCTTTGAATCGGCGCAGCTGATCGTCGCTGAACTCGTCGAAGTCGCTCGCCAGCACCGCATCGAGGTCCTCGTCGTCGAGGCGGAAGCTGCGGTGATCTCGAGCCTTCTCCACCACGTTGCGCACGAATCCGGCATTTCCCAGGGTGTCGATACCACGGATCAGGTCACCGTCCTGGGAGATCGACTCGTCCTCGTAGAACCTGGTGTAGGACGGCAGCAACCCTTCGACGGCGTCGTCGGTGATGATGTCCTCGTTTTCTTTGCCCATCAGCTGGGTCAGCGCGACGAGCTCTTTGGGGTTGTAGCTGAAGAACTCGATGACGGTGGAGAAACGGCGTCGCAGACCCTGGTTGACCTCGAGCATCTTGTCCATGGCTTTGGCGTATCCGGCGCCGAAGACCACCAGCTCGTCGCGGTGGTTCTCCATGTACAGCAGCAAGGTGTTGATGATGGCGTTTCCGTAGGCGTCACCGGTGGAGTAGCCGCTCTCGTGCAGGTTGTGCATCTCGTCGAAGAAGACGGCCCCGCCCCGCGCTTCCTCGAGCATCTCCTCGGTGTTCTTCTCCGCGTCGGCCATGTAACGGCCCAACAACTTCGCGCGACTCGTCTCCACGACCAGCGGCTTGCGCAGCACCGTCAGACCGCACAGTTGTTTCGAAAATGCCCGTGCCACAGATGTTTTGCCGGTCCCGGGAGGGCCGAGCAGCAATGTGTGCCGTGATGTCACCGGTACCGGAAGGCCCATCTTCGCGCGAGCGAGGTTCACCTTGGTGGTCGACTTGATCAGCTTGATTTCCCGCTTGGCCGCGTCCATGCCGAGCATCGCGTTGAGCGCGGCGTCGCCTTCGTCGAGATACTTCTTGGCCATCTCGGCATGCCGGGCGGCCTCGGCCTGCTCGCGGGTGGGTGCGCTGTCGGCGTCCCACGGATCCGTCCGGGCCTCAATGGTTTCCGGGTCGGTCAGCACCAACCGGTAGTTGGGGTTGTCCAAGGCTTCCCGCGCCGGAGTGAATTTGGCGTCGCGTGAGTAGACCCGGCGCAGGCTCTCGACGGCGTCCTCTTCACGGCCGAGGTGCCGGTAGCACATGCCCTGGGTGTACATCGCGACGTTGGCCGCGCTGGGCACCCGGTCGCCCTCGATCGCCTCCTGGGCGCGACGGGTGGCCTCCTCGAAGACGCCCAGCGACGCCAGCGCGGTGGTCGCCATTGCGGCGCCGGCGGCTTTCAGCTCGGGGTGCCGCCAGCCGGCCCCGGGCGGGAATTGCGTCAATACGTCCGACCAGCGCCCGGTGCGGAAATGCAGGAGTCCACGGACGTACTTGACCAGCTCCTCGTCGGAGGCATGGCGCGGCGTGATCGAATCCAGCAGATCGGCCGCTTCGGCGTACCGCTTGGCTTCGGTGAGGGCGGCCGCGTAACCGGCCGCCAGCGACTCGACGCTGGTGACCGCGAGCTTCAGGAACATCCCGTCGGAAATCTCGGGGCGGAATTCCAGCTCGGTGAGGCCCAGTCGGCGCATCTCCCAGCCGAATGTCTTCACCGAATTCCATGCGCCGCTGAGCACCTCGATGCTCTGCTCGCCGGCCAGCACGCGGGCCAGCCAGGCATCGCACATTTGTGGGTCGAGGCTGGTGGCCGTCGCGAACATCCGTTGGGCGACCTGCGGATTGTGGCTGGGCTGAAGGCCGTTGACCGATATTCCAGACGCGAGCAGTCCTGCGACCATCGCGTTGCGGGAGTCCGGCGCGTTGGTCTGCGGTCGCGTCATTCTTTCATCGTAAGGCTTGGAAACCGCTCAGCTATTGCCCAGCCACCGCGCCGACCGGAACCAGGATGTCCTCGGTGTGGCCCAGTGTGCGGCTCGGCATCGGCAGCGGACGGCGCGACGTCGGCGCCGGGAGGCTGGCCGCCACTGCGCCGAGTTGACGACCGGTGAGCCGGTTCAGGCCGCTGAACGCCTCCTTACGAAGGCGCTTGTCGCTGTGGTACCGGACCCACACCGACACGTCGGCGTCGTGGCCCTCGGCGATGATGCGGATCGTCATCACGGTGGTGTCGGCGTCGGTGAGCCACAGCTCTTCCAGCGTCTCGCTGGTGATGTCGCCGGGTGAGACCCAGAAGCTGGTCACGAAGCCGTCCGGGGTCTTCAGGTAGCGCCAGAACGGCCGGACGTGCGCCGGCTGCAGTCCGGCCAGCACGGCATCGTCGACGTCGATGATCTCGTCGGCGGTCAGCGGCCGCGCGACGCAGCTGCGCCCGTCGAGGTCGTTCGCCAGCCGCTCGGTGGCGGCGGCCAGTGTGCAGGCCACCGAGTCACGCGCGGCGACCGCACTGACGTTGTGCTGCGGGTCCATCCGCAGCACCAGCCAGGTGTGGCGCTCCTCGATGGGCCGGCGCTCGCCACCGAAGTCGTCGCGGGCCGCGGCCTGGACGCCCTTGCTGGCGTTACGGGTGCCGACCGAGATGATGTCGACGCTGTCGAGGCGAACGTCGAACTGTCGCAACGACGAGATGACCGCCTCGAGCGGGATGGTGGTCGCGAGCGCGTCGCGGTGGCGGTGCCGGCCGGCCTCGCCGGCGCCGTCGACAGCGATCACGGCGATCAATTTCCCGTCGTGCTCGCGGATTCCCACCGTCTCGCGGCTGAACTGCCGCCGATGATCGATCGCCGGGGTGCATCCGACGGTCAGCGCTTCGGGGTCGGCATACCAGTTCCGGACCCGGGCAATCGGGGCCGATGACACCGGTACTCCCCCGTTGGTCAGCAGGGCGACGACGGTGAGGATCACCGCCAGCCCGACACCGATCCAGAAGGTGAGGTTGCGGCCGGCCTGCCAGGAATCAGGAAGACGGCTCGCGACCACCAGCAGCGCAACGTCGATCAGGAACACCGTGGTGACTCGTGCCCACGAGAGGGAAAGCCCGTACTCCCGTTGTGCCTTCATTCCTGTCTCCCTGTTGTTTTTCTCATCAAGACGGCTCCGCCGAAGACGAGACCGGCTATCAGCGCTGCGGCACCCATACCGGCGGCGGCGACCCATACCGGCGTCATGTTGCGCGGTGCGGGGGCCGGGGGCAGCTTCAGCGGCTTGGCCGAATCCTTCGGCAGGACAGATCCATCGGGTACATCCCAGGTCAGCGCCGCGACCGGGTCGACGACCCCGTAGCCGATCTGGTTGTCGACGCCACGAGCAGGTGCGCGCGCGGTACGAGTCAGGCGGTTGATGATCTGGTGTGCGGATAATTGCGGGTACTTGGCCCGCACGAGCGCGGCCACCCCGGACACGATCGCGGTGGAGAAGCTGGTTCCGGCCGGCACCAGCAACGAGTTGTCCGGACCGTCAATTGCGTTGACGAGACTGTCATCTCGCGGCGAGAGGCCGATCACGTCGGTACCGGGCGCGGCGATGGACACCCAGGGCCCGGCCACGCTCAGCTTGTCCATCGGCGTGCCGGAGGAGTCCACCGCGCCGACGGTCAGGACGTAGTCGCTGTACCAGGAGGGTGTGACCACCGTGGTGACCCCACCCCAGTCGCGAGAGTCGTTGGGGTGCAACGGATCAACCAGAGGATTCTCTTTGCAGTCGCGCTGACTGGTGTCGCCCGCGGCGGCGACGATCACGGCATCCTTGTCGACCGCGGCGTAACGCACCGCGGCACCCAGGTCGGGCGCGTCGATGAGGCTCCGTGCGCTCATGCACATCACCTGCGAGATGTTGATGACCTTCGCGCCCAGGTTGGCCGCGTGGACGATCGCGCGCGCCATGGTGAAGATGTTGTCCCGCTTCTGCCGGGTCTGCGGATCCTCGTCGCCGGTGTAGGCGTCCTTGAGTCCGAAAGCCTGGCTGGACTGGCGGATTGAGATCAGGTCGACATCGGGTGCCACGCCGCTGTACGCGTCGCTTGGTGCGGGTGCGGGCGGCGGGTCCAACGGCACCCGCGGTGCAGCGGGGCGGGGGTAGTCCACCGAGACCACTTGACCGTGCCGGCTGCCGGGGAGGCCAGGCAGCACGAATTTTCCGTGGTCGTGGCTGGCGGCTGGGCCGGCCTTGTTGCTCGGGGGGCACCACGGGCACGCCGGAGCGTCCTCTTGCTGCGGTGGTGCCGGCGGGACCAAGGTGATGGTCTGCGGCGGCGGCGGGGCCACGCTGATGGTCTGCGGTGGCGGAGCTTGGGGCGGTGGTTCCCTGGTGGGAACGGGCGGTGGCCGCCGCGGTCCCGGTGCTTCGAGGCCGCCGGCCGACCCTGGCGCCGCGGCGATCATCGACGCCACCAGCGTGCCGTGGGCGTCACAGTCGGAGAGCCCGTCGCCGCCGCCCATCACGTAGTCGCCGCCTGGAATCAGATGCGGCAACCTCGGGTGTGGGGTCACACCGGTGTCGATGACGGCGACCCGTACTCCCGCGCCGCGGCCGAACTTCCACGCCTCGGACAGGTTCAGCATGTCCATGTACTTCGGCTGCACCCGAAAGTCGCTGCCCGGCAACACCCCAACCTCGGTGCAGTATGAATTCTGCTTCATCGACTGGGAGGGCCCGGGTGCGCTGTCCGGCGGTGTCGCCCCCGGGTCGATGCCCGGGGGGTTGATGGCGTACGCCGGTGAGCCGGGCAGGGCTACCGACGCCACGATCAGAGTGGCGGCAGTGACTGCGGCCGCACGAAGCGGCCGCAGTCGCTTGCTACCGATAACGGATCGCTGCATAGACATTCATCAACCACAATGCCAGCGGGAAGATCGGCATCAGGCAGAGGTACTCAACCCACTCGACGAGCTTGCGGAACAGCGGGCTGTAAATCGTGTTGGGAACCGTCACCGCTGCGGTGAGTCCGGCAGCGGGCAGCAGCACCGCCAGGCCTGCCGTCACTGACACGGCCGCAGTCGAGGACAGCACCAGCGAGTAGCGCACCACCACGGCTGCGACGATCAGCACCGAGGTCACCGCGAGAGTGATTGCCTGCCAACGGTCCACGTAGGACCGGCCGCGCAGCATCAAGAAGCCTGCGGTGGACGCGACCAACAGCAGGGGCAGCCAGCGGTCATGCGTGCGGGGGTCCGACACCCCGGCCAGCGAGACGATCGTGAGAACGCCGAAGCCGACCAGCAGTCCGGTCAGGAACGAGCGGGCCCGCTCCGCGCGCAGCACCACGTCCTGGATGGACGCGGGGCCCTCCAAGGTCGGGCGGCCGCCGTCGACGCCGTGCGTCACGGTGGTGGGCAGGTCGGGACGGGCCTCGAAGACCCAGCGGCTGGTGGCCGACGGGAAGACCGGCAACCGGATGCCGGACAACCAGCGCGACATCGCCGGAGCGCTGTGGTAGCCGAAGACGCAGACCAGCAAGGTGGTGGTCAGCAGCGTCACCGCTCCGGTGTCGAAAGCCATCCGGGCCAGGCTGCCGATGGTCGCAACCAACGCGATGGTCACGATCGCGGTACCGGTGCCCAGTCGGCGCCCGGTGAAACGCATGATCAGCAGCGCGGCGACGGTGGTCACCGCGAAACCCAGCAGCGCATGCGGCGAGCCGACCGGCCCGGGAGGCGCGGACGCCGCGGAAACTGCCAGCGGCGCGAGACCGCTCCAGAGCAGCATGTCGCCGGCGCGGCGGTTCTGCACGGTGTGGGATCGGCCCAGAATGACCAGCGCCACGGTGAACACCAGCACGGCGATGATCGCGGCGTAGGGCGCGGGGACCCACGAGTCGTGGTGCCAGCGGAACCAACCGAGCAGGAACGCGCCCAGCACCACACCCGCGCCGACCATTCCGGCGCCGACCTGGACTGCCACCGTCGGGTTGACCGAGGAGAACCGCTTGCTGAGATTGACCGATACGGCGGTCGAGATGTGCTCGATCACCTGGGAGCGGTGCTCGGTGTCGTCGACAAACCTCAGCCACAGCCGGTCGCCGTCGTAGACGTCCTGCTCGGTGAGCGACTGGGTGGCGCGCAACGGGGTGCCGTCAACCAGGCAGAGAGCCCACCGGCCGCGCTGCTTTGCTTCCAGCGCCGACAGTCCCAGCTCCCGCAACCGGACGTTGACCACCTTCAGCAGGGGGTCGACCATCACCGAGACCGGGGCGTTGGCGTCGAGCAGGACACCGATCTGCACGCCCTCGCCGGCGATGATGCCGATCACGGCGGATTGAGGCGACGAAAGCGCCTCTGTGCCTGGCTGTGACGCCTCAGCTACTGCGGTCATCGCTGCACCCCTCTATCGACGAATTGTGGGTCCATCTGTCTAGCCTCGCTATGTGTAATTGCGACGTCGCGTCGCAATTGTTGAGCAGATTCTAAAAGCAACCAGCGGCATCCGCATCTTTGCTAAATGCTGCATCGTAAATCCCTGGCGCGCGCGGTATCTGCGTGAAGATTGGTTAAACTCTGCTGTGCGTCTTCCACTCTCCGTAGGGGAGGGTCTCCAGGACGGTCTTCACGCCGACCTGTACCAACTGCGGAGTGGCTGGGCAGATCGCGAGCCAGGCCTCGTTCGAGCCCGCTGTGCGCGCCTGCTGATACATGGCGATTCGGCCGCCTGATCCGTCTTTGAGGGACAGCACCGAGGCGCTCGGCGCCTTGTCGTCATCGCGGTACTGGCGGGCGTAGACCGCAGCTTCAGCGGCCGGGTCTGAGAGCGCTTGGCCGAGTGCGGCCACCGTTGCTGCGCTGATGCCCAGCCGGCGCAGATCGCCGCCGGAGAAGACGTTGAACCCGGAACTCTGCCAGGCCTTTGTGATTTCAAGCATTTCGTCGAGCGGCACGTTGACCGCGTTGATCGCGGCGGGCTCGGCGTGGTGGATCGACTCGAGTGCATCGAACACCAGGGTCGCGATCGATGTGGTGTCGGCGATGGCGACGTCGTCGACGGTGATCTCGTCCCCGACTCGAACCGCCGATACCCAGTGCTGGCCGCGACGGGCCAGCAGAACCCGGAACTCGTTGTCCGGAATGTCACGGGAGCCGACCTGTTCCTCTTCGCCGGTCTCGTCTTTTTCTTTGACGCCGTAGAGCAATTTCCCGCGTGACAACAACGACACGATCTCGAGGTCGGGCGCGGCCAGCACACGCATTCGGGCCGCGATCGCCTCGTTGACCGTCTCGCCTTCCACGATGCCCTGTTCGCGCATCACCGCCATGCCGGGATGTTCGTTGAGCCAGTCCATGGAATCGGTGGACACGAATGGCCGACATCGCAATTCCGGCGCGACATGTCGAATGTCCAGCAACGCCTGCAACATCCAGAAACCCTCGACATTGACGGTGATGTCTGTGCGTGTGCTCTGATCCATCGCTTCTCTCGTGTCTCGGGTTTTTCTCGGCTATCGCACAACGCGGCAGCACACCTGAATCGGTGTGCTGCCGCGCCCTGCGTTGACTGTCAGGCCCAGCTGGAGCCGACGGCGGAGTCGGTGCTCGACATGTTGTTGCCGGCGGTCTGCACCTTCTGGCCGTGGCTGTTGGCCTGCTCGTAGATCACCTGGAAGTTACGTCCCAACGAGGTGATGAACTCTTGGCAGGCCACTGAACCCGAGCCGCCCCAGAAGTCACCGGCAGCCAGCACATCGCGAACGATGGCCTGGTGCTCGGCCTCCAGGGAAGCGGCCTGGGCGCGGATCAGCGCGCCGTGGGCGTCGACATCACCGAACTGGTAGTTGATCGACATCTATCTGTCCTCCTGTGTGTGAAAGCTTACGCTGGTCAGCGAGCTAGCTGCTCAGAATCTGCTGAGATGCCTGCTCTTGGCTCTCGTAGTTGTTGGCGTCCCGGATCAGACCGTCGCGCACCCCGTGCAGCATGTTGACGATGTTGCGGAAGGCCGTGTTCATCTGGCCCATGGTGTCGTACGAGGTGGCCTGAGCAGTACCGCTCCAGCTCGCACCGGCGATGTTCTGGCTCGACGCCCACATCTTGCGGGCCTCGTCCTCAACGGTCTGCGCGTGCACGTCGAAACGGCCCGCCATTGCCCGCATCTCGTGCGGGTCGGTCATAAAACGCGTAGGCACTTACCTGTCTCCTTGTATTGAGTGGTTACTGACTGGAATGAACGTGGTAGTCGGATCGGTTACCCGGGGTAACCGCCGACTTGCAACACACGGCTGTTCCCCCCTTCCCCGCGTGATGGCTGCCACCGGCTGTGGCGCCACAGTGGGATGGCTTTCATCGGCGACACTCAGCCCGCAGCGGCTGCGTTGGCAGCCTCGGTGGCTGCGTAGGAACCGGCGCTGGTGCCCAATGTGTTGACGAACGCCTCGTGAATCGCTGCCGCCTGGGCGCTCACTGCCTGGTAAAGCTGTGCGTGGGCCGCGAACTGGGCGACGGTCAGGGCCGAGACCTCGTCGGCCGCAGCCGGGATGACGCCTGTCGTCGGAGCCGCCGCAGCCGCGTTCTGGGCGGTCATTGCTGAACCGATCCCCTGAAGGCTGGTGGCTGCCGCCGACAAAGCCTCCGGCTGGGTGGTCACGAACGACATTCCAGCGTCCTCCTTTAGCGTTCCTGGCAAACTGTTCGTGCACGAGAATAGACGTGAGCACCGCTCCACGCCTCGGCTGAAGCTGCGAGTTTGCAACTGTTCACCCGACAGCAACAACTGTTCATCTTGCGTAACAGCCGGGTAACAGCAGCGGCCGCGGAGCGCCGCTGTTCCAGTTCTCGGAGGCGGCTGACGTGCGAAAATATCGAGGCGTGGGCCGGGCCCCCGCCGCTACGCCTATCGCGTCGGCGCGCGTCGCAGATGGACCGGCGATGGTGTGAAAGTTGTGTGAGTTGAAAAAATCTAGTCGCAATTAACGTTTTCGGCGAGTTCGATATATGGGCCTCAACTGCGGGTTTACCGCCGGGTGGGGTCATGGCCGGAGCCTGGCCGGGTGACGCCGGGCGGGTGGCGGCGGCCGCCGGTCTCGTGGGGTGCCTACCAGCCGCATGCGTGGTTAATATCTGCCCATGCCGGTGACCAGCGGCTCTACTTTCAAGGGATACAGCGTCCTGCGTTTCCTGGGCCGCGGCCACACCGGCGAGGTGTTTCTCGCGCAGCATCCCCGGCTGCCGCACTGGAACGCATTGAAGGTCCTGTCTGCGGCGTTGACCGACGACGACGAGTTCCGCGACCGGTTCATGCGCGAGACGCCGGTCGCCACCAGCCTGTACCACCCGCACATCGTCGGTGTGGAATACCGCGGTGAGTTCGACGGCCGGCTATGGGTCGCCATGGATTACGTCAACGGCAGCGATGCGGGCGCGTTGATCGAGAGTCGTTATCCGAGTGGGCTGCCACCGGGCGAGGTGCTGGCGATCGTGACCGCTGTCGCGGATGCGCTCGACTACGCCCACGGCCGAGGCATGCTGCATCGCAACGTCAAGCCGGCCAACATACTGTTCACCAATCCAGCGGACGGCGAGCAACAGATACTGCTGACCGATTTCGGGCTCGCGCGTCAACTCGGCGATCCCGATGGGCCGGGTTCGCCCGAGCTGACCGCCGAGGCGGTGGCCTACGCCTCCCCCGAGCAGCTGACGGGCTCGGACATCGATGGACGAGCCGACCAGTACTCGCTGGCCGCGACTGCTTACTACCTGCTGACCGGGCGGCCGCCGTTCCAGCAATCGAACCCGGTCGCGGTGATCAGTCAACATCTGACTGCTCCGCCGCCGAGCTTGCGCACCCAGCGCCCCGAGGTCGCCCGCCTCGACGGCGTGTTCGCCGTGGCACTGGCCAAACACCCTCATGATCGCTTTGCGGATTGCCGGGCGTTCGCGGACGCACTCAGTCACGGTGCCGGTGCCTGGAGCGGTGACCGAAGTCCGGAGGCCTACCTGACGGTCGTCGACTATCCCGAGGACCCCGATGCGCCGGTGCCCAGGCTTGCATCGGCCGGGGAAACGGCTTCCTTCTTTCCGACGTGGGCGAAAACGGTGCGGGGCTTGGCGAAGCACCATCAGGAGACCGCGGAGAAGTCGGTCGACGAAGTCCCGACCACCTCGTCGAAGTCCCGCCGCAACCGGTGGCCGTGGGTCATCGGGCTGGGCGCGGCAGCCGCTTCGCTCGGTCTGGGCCTGGTTGCCGTCGGCGTGATCATCGGCCGCGACGACAACACCGGCGCCCCGCATGCGTCGGGACCGCTGGCCCCCGTGCAGGGTCCGGCGCCGAAAGCGGCCCCCCCGGCCGCCAAACACGACTTCCCCGGGCCGGGCGAGGCGCTGGACGGCGCGTACCGCATCGATGTCAACCGCGAACAGCAGACCTACAACGGCAGCCCTGATCCGCAGCCGCCGAATGTCAATACCTGGTGGGCATTTCGGACGGCGTGCACGCCGGCATCGTGTGTTGCCACCGGCGCCATGCTGGACGAAACCGGCCACCTTCAACTCGGCGAGTCCGGTGGCAGCAAAACCGTCGTCATGGATTTTCGCAACGGTGGGTGGCACTCGCGGCCGGACACGCTGCTGTTCGCCTGCGTCGGTCCTGACAATGCGCCAGCGAAACAGACTACGACGCAAGCGCTTTCGTTGCAGAAGGATCACGGTGACTTCCGAGGCACGATGACGGTCACGGTGGAGAGCAATGAGTGCAGGCAGCAGGGCGCGACGATCGAGATCCCGACGGTCGCTGCCCGGGTCGCCGAGGTCCCGCCGGGCGTCGAGGTACCGACCGTGCCGAGCGCTCCTCCCCCGGCACCCGTTCCGTCGGGTCCGCCCCGCTGACCGGGTGCCGCTTCAGAACCGCAGCGGCAATTCCGTCAAGGCGAAGGTCTTGCTGGGGAACTTGATGACGGGCTCGTAGTCCGGCGCAGTTTCGAAGTCGGGAATTCGCTTGAGCCATTCGTCGACGATCACCGTCAGCTCCATCCGCGCCAGATGCGAGCCCAGGCAGCGATGCGGACCACCACCGAATCCCCAGTGCCGGTGTACTTTACCGTCCATTACGAGGTCGTTGGTGGATGTCGGGTCACTGTCGTCGCGATTGACCGCGGCCATGCACAGGAACACCGGAGATCCGGCGGGCAAGGTCATGCCGCCGACGACAGTGGTCTCGGTCAGTACGCGCGGAGCCACCGGGGCCGACGGCTCCAGGCGTACGATCTCCTCGATGAAAACCCGTATCTGCCTTGAATCTTTGCGTAGCTGAGTGCGCAACTCCGGTCGCCGGGCCAACTCCAGCAGCGCGAAACCGATTGCGGCAGTGACGGTGTCCAATCCGGCCAGGATGAGTAGGTGGCTCATTCCGAGTAGCTCGATGTCGGAGAAGTCGCCATCGCTGGCCATCACCGCCGAGAGCATGTCGTCGCCGGGCGTGGCTCGGCGTTGCTGGATCGCGTCGGTGAGGTACTCGTACAGGTCGCGCGACGCCGCTGCGTCGGCTTCTGTGACGTACGGTTTGTCCGCCATCACGGAGTCTTTCCAGCCGATCAGACGATCGCGGTCCTCCAGCGGCAGGCCGTAGAGATCGACGAAAACCTGGAACGGATAGAGCCGCGCCAGATCTCGCATCGCGTCGCACTCACCGCGTCCGGCGATCGCGTCGATCATGTCGGCGGCATGGCGGACCAGTACGGGCCGTGATTTGCTCAAGCCGTAGGGACTGAAGAACGGTTGCAGGATGCGGCGGTACCGGGTGTGCTCCGGGGGATCGAATGCCAACGGCAGCACCGGGATCGGGCTACCAGGAGGCTGAAGTGCCAACCTGGACGAGAACACCGTTGGATTGCGTAACGCCGCCAGCACGTCCTCGCGGCGGGTGACGTAGTAGTAGCCGTTCATGTAGACGATAGGTCCCGCCTCGCGCAGCACCTTCCATCCGGCGCCGCGGTCCGCAGTCATCGGCAGCTTCGTGTACTCGAGCCGGGGAAGGTGAAAGCCGGTGCCGTACAGGCTTTCATCGATGATGCCCATGCCCGCGTTCTTTCCCTGTCAGATCGTCTGTTTCACCAGCGACGCCGCCCGCCGGTGTCGATGTCCATGGTAGGTGTCCCGTCGTAATGAGACTGCATCGGTTCACCGCGCATCCGCGACGATGTTCGCTGCGTCTTCTAGAATCGGCGATGTGTGCAGTCGTCGTAGAGTCATCCGATGAAGGTCCGATTGGAGCAGTCGCGGTGCGTGGGGCACGCGCAGTGTTATGCCGTCGATCCGGACCTATTTCCGATCGACGAGGCCGGCAATTCCATCATGGAGGACCACGAAGTTGCGCCCGAGGAGGCGCAGGTGACCCGGGACGGCGTCGCGTCGTGTCCGGAGATGGCGCTGATCCTCGAGGACGGATAGCCTCGCAAATGGCCTGCAAGGCAGGCTAATTGATGTGCGCTATCGCCCGGGGTCAGATGCGGAGTCGGGAAAGCGGCCCTGGAGCGCTCGAAGCAGCCTGCGAATCTCACCGAGTCGGACGCGGACCTGCGCCAGCTCATCCCCTGGCTCGGCGGCCTCCGATTCGGCCGGACGGTCGGCGGTACGGGCGATGCGATGGGCGAGTTCTTCCAGTTCGGTGCGCTCAGCCCGCAGCAGCCTTTCGAACACCCGCGCCTGGGCGATCTCGGCGGACTGGGCCGGGTCCAATGCGGCTGCCGTGCGCAGCGTCCGGCGATCGTCAGCCGTTTGTGAGGCTGTGCCGGCACCGTTACCCAGTCGCGGTGACAGCGCGAGCGCGCCCGATACGCCAGTCTCTTGCGCCATGCCGCCGCTCCCGCCCGAACACCCTACTGTTCACCAAGAGGTAACCTACGCCAGGACTTTCGGGCAGCTCCAGGCGTTTTCGAGGTGAACCAATTGTTCATGTGGAAGACGCCCAACATTCACTGAACTTCAGGGCGCGCCACCCGCGGTCCCCTGCACACGCTTGGGGCGCCACGCGACCGCGCGGCGTCCCAAGGCGTGAGTGGTTATCCGATGATCAGCCGGCGAACGGCGGGCGTGCCATCACCGTCGGCTTGAAACCGTAACGGGGTCCTGCGCCGCCACCGAAGCCCCCGGCCCCGGCCCCGGCCAACGGCATACCGCCGAGCAGGTTGCCGCTACCGGACTCCGGGGCGGCACTGACGCTGCTGACCGGCAAAGGCGCGTGCGGCGCCGCCAGCGGGGCCCCACCGATCCAGGACGGCGGTACCGCCAACTTGCCGACCGCGCCCGCGCCGCCCAGGTTGGCGGCAATTCCACTGGGCGCGGACGCAGCTGCGCTGCCGCCACCCAGCATGCCGCCCAGTCCACCGAGGCCACCGGTTGCGGCACCGGCACCGGCCGCGGCAGGAGCAGCGCCGTTGAGTACCCCGAGGGTCTTCGCGATCTGGACGAAGTTGTTGCCCATACCGATGCTGAAGTACGGCAGACCCTCGGTGTTGTAGAGGAAACCCGCGTAGGGCGAGTAGGCGTTGACGAACGCCTGCAGGTTGGTCGGCAGCACGGAGCTCCCGAAGAAGAATCCGTACAGCGTGGACTCGAGCGACGCCGGACTGCCGAACGCGCTGTTGAATCCCGCCGGCGTGAACCAGGACTGAATGTTGCTGGGCAACAAGGCAAGCAGCTGCTGCAGAATGTCCTGCGAGTTGGTCGCTGCGGAGGTACCCGTTGCCTGACCGACCGCAGCCGCCTGGGCCGCCGGACCTTCGGCGGTGGTGCTCGATCCCGGCGCCGCGAACGGCGTCACTTTGGCGGCGGCCGCCGACTGACCGGCGTAGCCGTACATGGCCGCGGCGTCTTGCGCCCACATCTGGCTGTACTGCGCCTCGAGTTGGGCGATCAGTGGCGTGTACTGACCGAAGACGTTGGCCTGGGTAGCCGCTGCGGTCTCCGCACGGTTCGCCGCGATGAGGGGCGGCGGCACGGTGGCCGCGAACGCCTGCTCGTAGGCCGCGGCTGCCGCCCGGGCCTGGGTCGCGGCCTGCTCGGCCTGCGCAGCCGTCTCCTGCATCCAGGTCACGTAGGGCTGGGCAGCGCTCGCCATCTGCGCCGAGGCCGGTCCCATCCACTCGTCGCTGGAGAGTTGAGTGATGACCGTCTCGTATCCCTGGGCGGCCGATTGGAGCTCGGCGGAGAGCGAGTTCCACGCCGACGCGGCCGCCTGCAGCGACGACCCACCGGGGCCTGCGTACATACGGGCCGAGTTGATCTCAGGCGGTAACGCCCCAAAATCCACCATGAAAAATCCTCCTAGCCGGCCGCAGCCGCGTTGGCGGCTTCGGTGGCTGCGTAGGAACCGGCGCTGGTGCCCAACGTGTTGACGAATGCTTCGTGGATTGCAGCTGCCTGCGCGCTGACCGACTGGTAGAGCTGAGCGTGCGCGACGAACTGGGCCGCCGTCAGCGCCGAAACCTCGTCGGCGGCAGCGGGAACCACTCCGGTGGTCGGTGCCACCGCGGCGGCGTTCTGGGCGTTCACCGAAGACCCGATCCCCTGCAGGCTGGTGGCCGCGGCCGACAGTGCCTCCGGCTGCGTGGTTACGAACGACATCCGGTTTCCTCCTCAATAACCGTAAGCGTTTTCGACCTTGGGCAAGGTCGTCGATAAAAGGTTAGATGGTCACGCGGGCGTAACGCCCCTGCCGAGCCAACTGTTCATGCCTGATCGGTGAGAGTTCATCCCTCGATATCCGTTGTTCACCAAGCGTTTTACTTTTCTTCCAGCGTTGGTCATCTGACGACCTCCGCCCGCAGGTGGCTCACTGATCACCGTTGATCGACAGCGCTGAGCCCACATTGCTTGCACTGCAACATTTTTCGAAATCCAAGGCCACTAACCCGCCGAAGGTGGCCGCGGCATCACTGCGTGCCGGAAGCCGTACTTGACGACGTAGCCGGCACTGCGTCGGCCGGTGGTGGCGGCGTTGGCCATCGGCATGCCGTTGAGCATCGCGTTCTCAGTCGGTGCCGCGATAGGCCGGAAGGTGCTGGCAAGCTCGGCCTCCTCCATCGCCGCCGGCGTCGCTCCCGGCCAGTTCCCCGGCACGGAGAGCCGACCGAGCGTGCTGGCCTGTCCGATCCCCGCCGACACCGGCGCGCCTCCGGTCTGGCCGAGAGCCAGCCCGGCGAACTGCGGTGTCGGGTACCAGGCGCCACCCGAACCCGCCGTCGTTCCGGTACCGAATGTCAGCTGCTGCGCGATCGAGGCACTGAACTGGCCCAGGCCCACGCCGAAATAGGCCTGCAACGTCTGCTTCAGCACCGCGGTCAACGTGGCGGTGTTGAACCCGAGGCCCAGACCGCCATTGGGATAGGCGTTGTAGGTGTTGTAGATCAACTCCTCGAGCCAGGCGAACGGACCGGTGAACGTGGGCGGCGTCGCGGCTGTGCCCACACCCGTCCCGGTTGTCGCCGCGGGCACCGTGGTGGCCTGCGTCGAGGTGGGCGCAGAAGCGACAGCGTTCTGCACCGCGGTCGCGGCCTGGCTGGCCGGTGTCGCGGCGGCCTTGGCCACCGCGTCGGCCTGGTTGGCCGTTCCCTCGTCGGATGCGGTCTGTGGCGGTGCGGCGAACGGCGTCACCTGGGACGCGGCCGCCGAGGCGCCCGCATATCCGTACATCGCTGCCGCGTCTTGGGCCCACATCTCGGCGTAGAGAGCTTCGGTCGCCATGATCGCCGGGGTGTTCTGGCCGAAGAAGTTGGTCGCAATCAGCGCCATCAACAGCGCGCGGTTGGCCGCGATCGCCGGGGGCGGCACGGTCATGGCGAAGGCCGCCTCGTACGCGGCGACCGCGGCACGCGCCTGGTTCGCAGTCTCCTCCGCCTGCGCGGCGGTCGTGGCGAGCCAGTTCACGTACGGGGTGACCGCGGCCATCATCGCCAGCGACGTGGGACCGATCCACGTACCACTGGTCAATTCCGCCAGCGTTGCCCCGTAACCGGACGATGCAAAGCCCAGGTCGGCGGCCAGCCCATCCCACGCCTCCGCGGCGGCCAGCATCGGCCCCGGTCCGGGACCGGTGTACATCCGGCCGGAGTTGACCTCCGGTGGCAACAGCCCGAAATCCAGCACTAAACCCCTCCGTCAACAAGCCGGAATCGCATTGGCCGCACCGCTCGCCATGTCGATTGGGCGGCGTGCAGCACTGTCGGTGTCGTCGCGAGCTGATCGGCAATCCGTGCGCCCAAGCGGTGTGCGGTCACAGACGAAGTGCTTTCTTCCCTCGGTAACGCAGGCGCATCAACAACATTGAGCTTCGGTGCTCATCGCTGAGCAGTCGCTGACTGAGACATTAGAGGGCGCCGCGGGCGATCTGAAACGAAGACGCCCACTATTCATTCGCTTTGAGGCAGTGTTCATCCGCCATCAACTGCTGTTCACTCGGAGTTGGGTTTTTCGCCACCCGGGCGACGGCTAACCGCCGGCCGGACTGAACGGCACCACGGTCGAGCGCAGCTCGAAGCGAGGGGCTGCTTGAGCACCCGGTCGGCCGCCCATCGAGGTGATCGGCATCATCGGCGGCATGCCGGCATGTGCCGGTGCCGCGGCGACGGCGGCACTGGCCGGGAACGCCGCCGTGGGGCTCGCGGCCGGTGTCAGGCCGGTCCAGGCGGTCGGCACCGACAACGCGCCGACCGTCGTGGCGTGACCCATCCCGGCCGAGATGGCCGGTGCGCCGCCGGTGCCGAGTCCGCTGAGGCCGGACAGCGTCAATACTTTTGCGCCGGAACCCATTCCGGCTGACTGAACGGCGCCCAGCTCGTTGGCAGCGGTCGTTGCCGCCTTGGCGGCGGTGGCGGTGCTGCCCGCGGTGAACAGCTTGGACAGCATGCTCATCGGCATCGAGGCGAACTTCATCGGCATGCTGAGTGCGTTGATCAGCGACGAGGTGGAGGAACTGGTCGACCCCGACGACGAATCGGTCGCGGTCGACGCGATCCCGCTCACAGCCTGCGGGGACGCCAGACTCTGCAACGCCTGCGGCATGCCGGAGATGAGTTGCGGGCCGGACGACATGACCGTCTCGGCATCGGTCCCGCCCGAGGCGCCGGCGGCCTGCGCGGCAGCGGCCATCTGGGTGCCCAGGCCGCCGGGGTTGGTGGTCTGCGGCGGCGCGGTGAACGGTGTCACCTGGGATGCGGTTGACGATGCGCCGGCGTAGCCGTACATGGCGGCGGCGTCTTGGGCCCACATCTCGGCGTAGAGCGCTTCGGTGGCGGCGATCGCCGGTGTGTTCTGCCCTAGGACGTTCGTCGCGACCAGCGTCGCCAGCAGACTCCGATTGGCGTCGATCAGCGGCGGCGGAACTGTCGCGGCATAGGCCGTCTCGTAGGCGCCGACGGCGGCGCCTGCCTGCGCGGCGGCTTGCTGAGCTTGGTCGCCGGTCGCGCTCAACCACGTCACGTACGGCGCGGCGGCAGCGGCCATCGACGTCGAACTCGCACCCGTCCAGGGTCCGCTCGTCAGTGTCGACAGAATCGAACCATAGCTTGCCGCAACAGAACTCAGCTCATCGGCCAACGACTGCCAAGCCGTTGCGGCGGCCAGCATCGAACTCGGTCCCGGGCCGGCATACATTCGGCTGGAATTGATTTCGGGCGGCAGGGCGGCAAAATCCAACATGTTCGCGACCGCCTGCCTAGCCGGCCGCAGCCGCGTTGGCGGCCTCGGTGGCCGCGTAGGAACCAGCGCTTGCGCGCAGAGTGCTGACGAACAACTCGTGAATCGCCGCCGCCTGGGCGCTGACGATCTGATACATCTGTGCGTGCGTGGCGAACTGTGCCGCTGTCATCGCGGAGACCTCGTCTGCGGCAGCGGGCACCACACCGGTCGTCGGCGGCGCCGACGCGGCGTTCTGCGCCGTCATCGTCGACCCGATCCCCTGCAGGTTCTCCGCGGCGGCCGTCAGCTCGGCCGGCTGAGCGCTGACAAACGACATCTGGCACTCCCTTCACAACAAGACCCACCTGTCACTAGTTAGAGACGTTAACTAGGAAAGATGGGCTGCCGACATGCCGAAGCTATGCGCTGGCTATGAAAGGTCTGGCAGCTCGTTGCGGTGCGATACACCTGCCCTCGGACGCGAAAAAGTCCCCCTGCCATCGGGCAGGGGGACTTTTTCGAGATCGGGCTAGCGCCGCAGTTCGGTCGCCGCGACCTGGACGAACACTCCGGTGTCCTCGGCCATCAGCAGACCACGACCCCGGGGCAGTGGCCCACCCTTCATCTTGCCGCGGATGAAGCCTTCGTCGGGGTCGGCGTCCATGACCAGCAACGGCGCATTTGCCTGGGCCAGCGCCCGCAGCATCGGGTCGCTGCCGGCCGACGACCAGCCACCGAAGGTGCGGGTGACAATCACGTGCAGGCCGACATCGGCTGCCCGGGTGACCCACGGTGCCGCCTTCTGCAGCGGCGAGTCGAAACCGGGCGGCAGCTGCTGGACGTCGTCGATGATCAAGAAGATCTCGGGTCCGGTCCACCATGCGCGGGACAGCAGCTCTTCGGCCGACAGTCCCGGCGGCGGCTCGCGCCGAGCCAGCACCTGACCGAGCTCGTCCATCATGGCCGCGACTCCGTCGAGGTTGTAAGCGAACCTCTCGACGTAGTCCGTGCCCAGCGTCGTCAGCAGCTGACGACGTGGGTCGGCCAGCCAGACCTGCGCCGACGGTCGGGACGTCGGTTGCGCGATGCTCGCACCCGGCTCGTAGACCCGGCCGATCTCGGCCATGATGGTCGCCAGCGTCGTGGTACGCCCGCACTCGCGTCGACCGGTCACCATCAGGTGCGCGTTCTCGGCGAAGTTGAGGTACACCGGCTGCAGGTCCAATTCGTTGATGGCCCAAGCGATCCCGCCGGCACCGACGTTCTGGCGCTGATCTGCCTGCGCCAGCGCCCGCACCTGCTCGAGGCCGAACTTCGCCGGGAGCCTGCGCACCGGAGGCGCGTTGCCGACCGCGATCTGACTGACGGCCGCCGCGACGCTGTCCGAAGAGAAGACGTTGTCCGGAGTGCTGGCCATCGCCGGCCGGGCCACCAGTGTGTGCAGGCCCGATTGCGGGTCGCTGTCCAGGCGGACGTAGTTGACCGCGACCATGCCGCGGCCCGGCTTGACCGGCACGTCCTTCGCGAACCGCGATCGCACCAGCTTGGCGTCTTCGACGGCGGCCAGCCGGAGCTCGATGCGGGATCCGAAACCGCTTCGCACCGGTGGACGCAGTTCCGACTCGCGATCCGCCGTGGCCATCACGTGGATACCGAACGACGGACCCTGGTTGATGATCTGGTTGACCTGCTCGATGAGGACTTCGTTCTCCTCGGCGAGCGCACGGTAGTTGTCGATCACCAGGAAGACGTCGCCGAAGCCGTCGTTGGGCACCCGGCCGGCTTCGCCACCGAACTTGCGTCGACGGAAGACCTCCATCGACGGCACGTCGTATTCCAGGAAGGTGTGCTTGCGCTGACGGAGCAACGCCAGCAGTTCTGCCACCGTGCGGCGGACACCGTAGGGGTCGGTCGGACCGACGACCTCACCGACGTGCGGCAGCCGGGCCACTGTCGTCAGCGCGGTGCTGCTGTACCCCAGGACATAGAACTGCACCTGCTCGGGCGTGTGAGTCAGGGCGGCCGAGGTGATCAGTGTCTGCAGGGCGGTGGTCTTGCCGGACCCGCCGGCACCCAGGATCAACACGTTGGAGCCGGGCCCCGAGGTGTCCACCGTCCACGGCGGCTGATCGTGCTTGAACGGCCGGTCGATGATGCCGACCGGGAAGATCAGGTCGGTGCTCGCCCCGTACTGCTCCTGCCACGGCTGGTTGAGGAAGCGATTGACCAGGTCTTCGATCGACACAGGCCGGTCGAGCGGCGGCTGCCACAACCGATACGGCTGGAAGTCGATTCGGCGGAGCTGGTCGATGATCACGGTACCGACCTTCGGCGTCCGGATCGCCTCCTCTTCCTCTTCCTCCTCCACCACGTCGGCGCCCAGGCTTCCGAAGACCTCGCCGTTGCCGCTGTCGCCGTTGGTCAGAGCTGCGAAATCGTCGGGCCCTGTCACGTCGACCTCGATGGGCGTGAACCCGGTCGTGAACAGTTGCGGCCGAATGTAATCGACCGAGTGGGTCAGCATCGCCGGCCCGCCGTCATCGAGCGAGACCCCGCGGCGATAGTCGCGCCAGAGGAACTCGGCCTGGAACCGGACGATTTCGTCGAGGCTCTTGCGGAAGTAACCCAGACCGGCCTGCGCGGGCAGGTTGACGGCGTTGGGCACACCGGCCGCCTGGGCCGCACCGGCGGTGCGCGCCTTCAGCACCAACCGGTAACCCATGTTCTCCATGAGCTTTTCGGCCCGGCTCTCGATCGTCTGCGAGGCCATCATCAGGTGGATCCAGTAGGCGCGACCCTGACGACCGATGGAGTCCAGCACGTCGACCGCGGTCGGCATGATCCGGAACCACTCGTAGAACTCGTCGATCACGACCACCAGCATCGGCAGCGGCGGGATGTCCTGACCGCGTGCGCGCATCCGGGAGCGCATCTCGTTGTATTCCTTGGCGTCGTCGACACCGGCGTTGTCGCAGACCGCCTTTCGGCGCGCGATCTCACCCCACAGCGAGTCCAGGAAGCGCTCCATCAGCGCCTGGTCCTCTTCGAGGTCGGTGATGATGCGCGAGACGTGCGGCACGCCGCCGAACGGCTTGACCGCGGACCCACCCTTGAGGTCGGCGAGCACGAACTGCAGCTCGTCCGGCGGATGCGACAGCATCAGCGACTCGAGCACGGTACGCACCAGGGTCGACTTACCCGAACCGGTCGTTCCCGACATGACCCCGTGTGGGCCATCGCCACCCTCGTCGAGGGACTTCATGTCGAGGAACAGCAGCTCGCCGTTGTCGGAGCGGTTTCCGAACGGGATCCGGAGCCGGGAGCGACTGGTCAGCGCGTCCCGCCGGCTGCTCCACAGTGCCTCGAAATCGATTTCGGACGGATCGTCGATCCCGTAGTACGACAGGATGTCTCGGGCGCCGATCTGGGCGACCCGCTGACCGATCTCTTCGTAGGCCTCAGCCAGCCGCCAGCGGGCGACCCGCTGGGCGAACTGCTCGGCTTCGGGCTCGGTGACGTTGTCGGCCAGCGCGAAGAACCACCGGTTGTCGTCGATCACCATCCAGGTGTCGCGGTCGCGGGGCAGCGCCTCGATCACACCGACGTCGTTGGTGAACTTCAGGACCCGCTCCGGGTTCCCGGTCCACAGTGCAGACCCGGTGAGGTCGAAGAACGTCACCCCGTCGACGCCGTCGACGCTGATGACGTACTCCCACTGGGCGTCGTCGACATCGGCGATGATCACGTGGTGCGGGGTGGGCGTCTCGGCCGATGAGCTCGCGTGCCGGGGCGTGAAAGATCCACGCCCAGCGAACAATTCAGCCTGGTCGGCAGCGAATTCGCGCACCGAGGCGTACACCATCCGCGCGTTGCCGGCGGCGTCGCGGCGGCGCGGGTCACCGAAGTGCGGCAGCCACTTGACCCAGTCCCACTTACTCATGTCCGACGTGACCACGATCATCTGCAGATGGTCGGGTCCGTGCGAGAAGGCCAACTGGCAGATGATCGCGCGCATCATGCCCAGCGTCTGCTCACGGTTGCCGATCAGCGCGTACCAAGGCTCGACCAGCAGCGAGATCATCTTGGGCAGGTTGTAAACGACGCTCTGGTAGCGCCCGAATTCCTGCAGCGCCTTACCGGTCACCGGCTCGAGCTCGATGTCCGTCGGCATGTTCTGGGGCTCACCCCAGGTCACCTCGGGACGCGTCATACCGACCCCGATCCGGGCGACACCGAAGTTGAGGTCCTTGCCGTCCGGCTTGCGCTCCCACATCCGGGGCGAGCCCACCGCGGCGGCAAGCGTCGTCGGCTCGGGGTGGAACCACCGGTAGTTGGCGTCCATGCTGTCGGCGGACTCGTTTGCGGTCTCCCGCAGCATGTCCAGCATCAGCATGAACTGGGCGCGCATCGCGTCCAGCTTCGGGCGACTCATCTGCTGTTGGCCACCGAATCGGCCACCGAACATCATCATCGCGACGCCGCCGATCATGAAGATCGGGAAGATCGAGCCGGCGCCCAGGAACATCCGCGAGCCGTTGGCGACGGTCATGCCGACCATGCCGACCAGCAGGCCGACGACCAGCACGCCGACCACGATCAACCACCACGGCTTGCCTTCGGGCGGCGGAACACTCAGCGGTGTCGGTAGGACGATGTTCTCCGGCCGGACGGCCGGGGCGCGCTCGGGCGTCGGGCGTGCGAAACCTTGCTTCACTTGGGTACCACCAACTCTGCGGGGTTCATATCGGTCGGAAGGGTGTCGTGACGCACCAACGCGTCGGCACGGGACAGGGCCGGGCCGGGCGCCAGCAGACGCAGGGCAACCCACGGCGCCGGTGACGGCTCAGTGGTCAGCCCCAGTGCGGATCGGGAGTCGCGGGTGTTCTCGACGCCGAATCGGGCACCTGAACTGGTGAGCCACCACAGCGACTCGGACGTGCTCGATCCCGGGTCGTTTCCGGTGACGACCACCCAGTTGCCGGATTCGGGGCCGAAGTAGACGTGGTCAGCTTCCCGGCCCGACGTGTCGGCTTTGACCAGCGACACCACCTTGTCGGTGGAGCTGTTGGGCACCGGGATCGTCGGTCCGGAGATCACCTGAATGCGGGCGCGCTCCTCGCCGGCGGTCTTCTGCCACCACCAGCATGTCGCGGGGTTCTCCTTCAGGTCCACCGGGCTGAGCGGAGCTTCGGGGTAGGCCGACAGGTCCAGTCCGTTGACCACCGGCATCTTCGCCAGCGAGGCCGGCGCCACCACCACCGGCGAGTTGCCGGCCGGGGTGCCGGCGTTCTGCAGGATCTGGGCCACCACCGGGTTGACCGTCTGGACACCGTCGCCGAGCACCACTGAATACTGTTGTGGCCCGCTGATTTGCGGGGTCACGATCACGGTGCCGATCGGTCCGGGCGCGTTGGCGAACTCGGCCGGCTTGCCGGCATCCGGCACCTTCGGCACCGACAGCTCGGGGCCGACGGGCAGTGAGTCGTACAACGCCCGGCTCATCGGGTGGGCCTGGCTGACGTTTTCCGGGGTCAGGCCCAGCGGGAGCAGCACGGCACGGTTGGTCGAGTCGATCCGGGACCGGCGGCTCTGCCGGATCACGTAGGTGTCCTTCTCGTACTTCAGCACGATGGCGTCGGATCCGTTGAGCACGCGGCGACGGTTCGACAGGTCGGGCGTGCCGTCGATGACGGTGACCGTCACCGGTGACACCGCACCCACGCCCACGGTCGGCGTCACCGAGTCGCACACCAGCCACGACGATGTCGCGGGCGTGGTCGGCGAGAACTCCGACGGCGCTCCCGGGATGCCGACCAGCGGTCCGTGCGGCTGCTGGGCGATCTGGCTTCCGCGCACCTTGTGCGGGTTGTCCGCGCGTCCGGCGATCAGCCGGGCCGACGCCAGGTTCAGCGCGGGGTACAGCTTGTCGCCGACGCGGACGTAGAGCGCGCCGGAGTCGCGGTCGGCAATGATGGGCGACTCGTTCAACTGTCCGGAGGGGCTGATGAACGAGTACAGCAAGGCGCCCAGGCAGCACACCAAGGCGGCGGACACCGAGGCCACCACGGCCAGCGTCTGGCGCCGGCCGGGCTCGATTTCCATCCGCACCCGCCAGCGCGTCAGCGCCATCGCCGTCCGGCGGGCCAGGAACTGGTAACCGGTTACCTGGGTCCGGGTGGACAGTCCGAGGCCGTAACCCGAACCCCGCTGCTGGTCACCGGCCATGTTTGCTCACACTCCAGTCAGACGCAGAGACCGAGGCATGCGTAGTCCCACGATTCACAGGGATAACGGTAGGGCACCCCGCGCGACCTCGCCACGCGAATGTTTGACCATGGGCGAAGTTCGTGTCTGCGCCGATTGTGGTTTGAGCCACAGTGCTGTCACCTGCCAGTTAGTAGGAGGGAGATGTTTGGTAGGAGGAAGATGTGCGGGACATCTTCATTGCGCATGGTACGGCCACGAGCAAACTGGGCCCGCCGATAAGACGACAGCGAGGTGAACACTCGGGTCGCATCTTCGTCATCTCGCCAAGCAAGATGTCGGTATGAGCCTGATGGCCCCGTCGCTGGTTGAACTTGCGCGTCGATTCGGCGTCGCCACCGACTACGAGGACTGGAGTGGTCGCCGGATCGACGTCCCGGAAAGCACGTTGGTGGCCGTTCTGGGTGCGCTCGGGGTCAGGGCCGCCGACGAGGCCGAACGCAACGCGGCGCTGACCGCCCAGGAGCGCAGCCATTGGTCGCGGCCGCTGCCGCCGACCATCCTGACCCAGGCGGGCGCATCGACGAAGTTCTGGGTGCACGTCACGCATGGTCAACCGGCCGAGGTCACGCTCGAGCTGGAAGACGGAACCATTCGCACCGGGGTACGGCAGGTGGACAACTTCACTCCGCCCTTCGACCTGGACGGACGACGGATCGGGGAAGCCAGCTTCGTGCTGCCCGATGATCTGCCGCTCGGTTATCACCGCGTCCGGTTGCGCTCGGAGAGCGACGAGGCCAGCGCCGCCCTGATCGTGACCCCGGCATGGCTCGGGGTGCCCGAACGTCTCGGCGCACGTCGCATCTGGGGGCTGGCCACTCAGCTCTACAGCGTCCGGTCCAAACAATCGTGGGGTATCGGCGACCTCGCTGATCTGGTGGATCTCGCGGTGTGGTCGGCGTCGCTGCACGGAGCCGGATACGTCCTGGTCAATCCGCTGCACGCGGCGGAGCCGACGTCGCCCATCGAGCCCTCGCCGTACCTGCCGACCTCACGCCGGTTCGTCAACCCCCTCTACCTGAGGGTGGAGGCCATCCCGGAGTTCGCGCAGCTGGCCAAGCGCGGTCGCGCTCAGCGGCTGCGTGACGGCATCCAGAAACATGCGGCCGCGCGGGATGCAATCGACCGCGACAGTGCGTGGGCGGCGAAGCGGGAAGCGCTGGAGCTGGTCTACGCGGTCCCCCGCACCGCAGGCCGCGAACTGGCCTTCGCGGCGTACCGCGCTCGCGAGGGTGCGGCTCTCGACGACTTCGCCGCCTGGTGCGCGCTGGCTGAGAAGCACGGCAGTGATTGGCGTCGATGGCCCAAGGCGGTGCGCCATCCGAATGCCGACGGGGTCGCCAAGTTCGTCGAAAAGCATTCGGCGACAGTGGATTTCCACCGGTGGCTGCAATGGCAGCTCGACGAGCAGTTGGCCGCCGCGCAGACCCGCGCGCGATCGGCCGGGATGCCGCTGGGCATCGTGCATGACCTGGCCGTCGGCGTGCACCCCAGTGGAGCGGATTCCTGGGCGATGCAGGACACGCTGGCACTGGGGGTTTCGGCCGGTGCGCCCCCCGACGAGTTCAATCAACTCGGTCAGGACTGGTCGCAGCCGCCGTGGCGGCCGGATCGCCTCGACGAACAGGAATACCGGCCATTTCGCGCCCTGATCCGAAGCGTGTTGCGGCATGCCGGCGGGGTTCGGATCGACCACATCATCGGCTTGTTCCGGCTCTGGTGGATTCCGCAGGGCGAGTTGCCGACGCAGGGCACCTATGTGCGTTACGACCACGAGGCGATGATCGGCATCGTCGCGTTGGAGGCCTATCGCGCCGGGGCGCTGGTCGTCGGCGAGGACCTCGGCACGGTCCAACCATGGGTCCGCGACTACCTGCGCGCCCGGGGAGTGCTGGGTACGTCGATTCTGTGGTTCGAACTCGATCGCGACGGTTCCGGCGGCCCACTTCCGGCCGATCGGTGGCGTGAATACTGCCTGTCGTCGGTCACTACTCACGATCTGCCACCCACCGCGGGATACCTGGCGAATGAGCATGTGCGACTGCGTGATTCGCTGGGCTTGCTGACCCGGCCCGTCGACCAGGAACTCGCGGCCGCCGAAAAGGAACGTGCCGCGTGGCTGGCTGAATTACGCCGGGTCGGGCTGCTGTCCAAACACGCCGATGAAGAGCAGACCATATTGGCCCTGTACTCGTATCTCGGCCGCACTCCGTCCCGGTTGCTCGGTCTCGCGCTCACGGACGCGGTCGGCGACAAGCGAACGCAGAACCAGCCCGGCACCACCGACGAATACCCGAACTGGCGCGTCCCGTTGAGCGGACCCGATGGTCGACCGATCCTGCTGGAGGACGTTTTCACCGACCACCGCGCCGCCGCGCTCGCCGAGGTTCTGCGCGTGCAGACAGCCGGTGGGCCAACCGAGAACTCCTGTTAGCTTCGGTTTGCCATGAAGACACTGAAATTCGGTGTGGTCGCACCGGTCGCCGCCGGGGTCACTGCGGATCCACATTGGATGGCGGCCTTCGCGCGGCACGTCGAATCGTGTGGCTTCGAGTCGATCGTCGCCGTCGAACACACCGTGCTCGCGACTCACTACGACAGTGTGTATCCCTACGACCCGTCGGGACGGGTGGAGCTGGAGCCGGACTGTCCGGTCCCGGATCCCCTTGACCTGCTGTCGTTTCTGGCCGCGCACACAGATCGTCTCGAGTTGGCGACCGGCGTGCTGGTGCTGCCCAACCACCATCCCGTTGTGCTCGCCAAACGGGCAGCCACGGTCGATGCGCTGTCAAACGGGAGGCTCCGGCTGTGTGTCGGTGTCGGTTGGCTGCGGGAGGAGATCGAAGCCTGCGGCACCGACTTCTCCTCGCGAGGCCGACGCGCCGACGAGCAGTTGGCGGTGCTGCGGGCGTTGTGGGGTGAAAGTCCCGACGGTGTCACCCACCGCGGTGAGTTCTTCCAGTTCTCCAACGTGGTCTGCAACCCGAAACCGGATGCGGCAAGGCATCTTCCGTTGCATATCGGCGGACACAGCAAGGCGGCGGCTCGGCGGGCCGGGCAGCTGGGCGACGGCTTCCAGCCGCTGGGCGTGGCCGGCGCACAGCTGGCCGAACTGCTCGCGTTGATGCGCGACGAAGCGCTCGCGGCCGGACGGGATCCGGCCGGTATCGAACTGACGCTGGGCCATTCGGTCAGCAAGATCGACGCCGGGCGCGCCGAGCGGCTGGCTGCCCAGGGCGCGGACCGGGTGGTCCTGGCGATGCCACCGGTGCAAGACCTCGACGAGGCCAGGGACGAGCTGTCGGCGTGCGCGCAACGGCTGTCGCTGTCCACGTGACGCTCACCGGAGTCGATCGGGCAGCTCTCAGCGAGCTGGTGCATCGTTACGCCGCCGCCGTCGACGATCGTCAATTCAACGCCGTCGCAGCCCTTTTCACCGCGGACGCTGAACTGTGGCTACCCGATCCCCCGGCGACTCTGGAGCCGACTGGCTGCCACCGCGGCCACACCGAAATCAGCGAAGCGGTCGCCGCCGTCGCCGCCACGCTGCGAACTCAGCACGCGATCGTCGGTGAGGTGTACGACGCGACGTCGCAGCCCGGCACCGCCCGCGGCCGCATCGCCGGCGTCGCGCACCACTGGATCCGTCACGGCGACCAGATCCGCGATGTGATCTGGTATCTGCGCTACGACGACGAGTATCGACAAGTGTCGAGCAGGCAATGGCGAATTCACCGCCGAGCCTTGGCAATCGACGCGATCGACACCACCACGATCAAGCAGGTTCGCCCCGCCGACGAGCAGTGAGACGTCAGTTCTAGCAGCCGAGCATCGCTGCGTCTTCGAGCAGATCAGCGGCCCGTCGGAGACTTTCGGCCGGAGCGGTCACCAGTTCGGCGACCTCCCTGGCTCGGACGGCGTACCGCGGCTCGAGGATGGCGTGCAGGTCGGCAACGAGTGAATCCAGAGTCGACTCCAGAAAGCGGCGTCCGAAACCGGTTTCGAGGTGTGCCACCGACGCTGCCCACACCGGCTGGTCGAGCCCGTTCCACAGCACCAGGGCGGGGACCCCGGCACGCAAGACCGCCGCCGTGGTCCCGGCTCCGCCGTGGTGAACAATTGCGCGACATGCGGGAAAGACGGCGGAGTGGTTCACGTCGCGGACGACTTTGACCCGATCGTTATCCGGGGTGTCGTCAAAATAGTTGGGGCCCAAGCAGATCAACGCACGCACGTCGAGCCGCGCGCATGCCGCGCCGATCACGGTGACCATGTCCTTCGGCCCCGGTACCGGCATGCTGCCGAAGCCGAAGTACACCGGTGGTGCGCCGGACGATATCCACGACAGGACGTCCGCATCGGCGTCGGCCGGCAGCTGCAGGGTCAGGGCTCCGACGAACGGTCGCCGGCCGGCGCTCCCCGCCCACGAGGCGGCCAGGTCGGGTACGCAGATCTCGTCGTAAGCCTGAATCTCCAACGACCCCAGGGGCGACGGCTCTCGGCGTTGTGGCTGATCCGGCGATGGCCGTGACGGCAGGATCTCGGACGGGAAGAAGTGCAGAGCGGCGAGCGGAATACGTTGGTGCTCAGCGACATTGGCGGCAGTCTCCTGCTCGGTCATCCCGGCCACCAGCAGGTTCGCGCCGGCCGCCAGCGAAGTCAGGGTTGCCGTCTTTTCCGCCCCGACCTGAGCGACGTATTCGACCGCCTGCGGAATCGCGCCGAGCGGGTCCCGCAGCATGCGGGTGAAGTCCTCGTCGCCCAGCAACTCCTGCCAGTGCCGTCCGTATGGCTGGACGGCCAAGCCCTTCGACTCGACGTAGGCACGCATCTCGGGGGGCACTGTCATGGCCGTCACCACGTCGTGGCCGCGGCGCTGCAACTCCTCAGCGACGGCGATACACGGCTCGGTGTCGCCGCGACTGCCGTACGCGGCGAGGACGAACTTCACCGGCACAACCTATCTCGCGAGGAAGCGTCCCGCCCGCGTGGTGCCCGGGGGTGTTGGCGTCAACCGGCTTCCGGCAGCGGAATGCCTTCGCTGGTGGAGAACTCCGCATCGTTGTAGGAGGCCAATCCCAACGACACCACCGAACGGGCGAACACCGCGTCGGTCAGATAGGCAAGCGTGACGGCCCAGCGGTTGACTCCGCGCGGGATCGCATACAGGTGGTAGGCACGGGCGACCACTTTCGCCGGGAAGCCGGAAAGCGGGATCTTCAAGGGGTTCGCGACCGCTTTGTGCGGCCCCAGGTCGACGACCAGTCCCATGTCGTGGTGTTTGTATTCGCGAGTCTTGCCGTGCCCGAGGCTGGCTGCGACGTTCTTGGCGAGTGTCTTACCCTGCCGCGTCGCGTGCTGCGCGGTGGGTGGCGTGATTTTTCCCGGCTGCGTCAAGTCGGGCACCGCGGCCGCGTCGCCGGCGGAGAAGACGTCGGGATGACCCGCGACGGAGAGATCGGTCTGCACCTTCAGCCGGCCCTTCTCGGTGGGCAGGCCCAGCGTCCCGATCAGAGGCGCGGCGGTCACGCCCGTCACCCAGGCGACGGTGTGAGTGTCGACTCGCGAATCATCGCTCAGCACAACGTGGTCCGGGTGAACTTCGTTGAGGGTCAGCCCGAGCCGGACGTCGACGCCGCGCTGCCGGAGCACCTTCCTCGCGCGTTCCCCCAGCTTCGGCCCGACCTCCGGCATCACCTGTTCGGCCAAGTCGAGCAGGAGAAACTTCATCGACGCCGGATCGAAGTTCATCTGCTTGGCCGCGGCGTGGGCCAGCGCACGAAGCTGTAGGACGAGCTCGGTGCCGGAATACGAGGCGCCCACGACAACTATGGTCCTTCGCGCCTGCGCCACGGCCGGGTCCTCCTCCAGGGACGCCAGCTCCAGCTGCTCGAGAAAATGATCACGAAGATAAAGCGCCTCTGCGGTCGACTTCAATCCCCTGGCGTACCGCGACAATCCGGGGATGTCGAACAGCCGGGTCACCGAACCGGGCGTGAGCACCAGCCGGTCCCAGGACAGTTCACGGGTGCGCTGTTCGAGGTCGGTGAATTGCAGGCGATGCCCGTCGAGATCCACCTGGTCGACCCGGCCGCGGATCGCTCGGACGCCTTTCAGCGTCCCAGCCAACGGGATGGCGACAAAGCGCGCGTCGACCACTCCGCCGGCCACATCCGGCAGCAGCGGGGTGTAGAGCATGTAGTCGACGGGCGAGATGATGGTCACATCCACATCGGTCTTGCGCAGCTTGCGGGCCAGCCGCCGCGCGCACTCGAACCCGGTGAATCCACTACCGACTACCACTACCGACGTCACCCTGTGTCTGTAGCCATCGGCCCGCGCGCTAAAACCGTTCGCCACTCGCTCTGTTTTCGCTGCAAGCCATCTGGGTAGCCGGGGCTGATGGGAGAAACGGCAACGGACACCGTCGAAGCGGATCGGTCCGCACAGCCCTCCGTCGCCGCGGCGGCAAGGGTTTCGACGACCGGCCTGGTCTTGTCCGTGACAGTCGCAGTGTCCTTTGTCATCTGCCTAATCGGCTTTGCCACCAGGCGGATCGGCGTCGGACTCGACGCGGCGTGCGTGATGCTCCTAGCCAGCGGCCTGACCTTGTCGTGGCTGACTTCGGAGTCGCGGCGTATTCGGGACGCTCAGCGCAGATTGCGTCGCCGCGTCCCTCGTTGAGCCGCGCCGGGGTCATTCCATAACGGCGAGATTGCCCACCGATTTGCGGACGTCCGACTTGATGACTTTGGCCACCAGCTTTCCGAGCGGCCCGTTGAGTAGACCACCGTTCAGATCGGCGGTGAGGTCGAAGGTCGAGCCGGGCTGATTGTCCTTTACGGACATGGCGACCGTTATGCCTACTCCCCCGCGCCCGCGGCCGGTCAGTTCGATCTGGTGGGGCTCGTCGTACTTGGTCACTTCCCAGTGGATGACGTTCCGGAACCCCTTGACCTTGATCAACGACGACACGCGGGTGCCCTCCTTGATGGTCGAGGGAATCTCACCGCGCCAGCCGCCGAAAATCGTCATCCAGTCGCCGAAACGCCCCAAATCCGACGCGAGTTTCCAGGCCGACTCCGGCGAAAGGTTCGACGTCGTCGAGACATTGACTTGTGCCACGTCGGCTGACTCCCTATCGCGATGACTCCCGTGTGTCGGCTGAACATACCCTGACCTGCCGACGGGACAAACCGGCTCAAATACCCGTCCAGGTCTGATCGAGCTGCTCGGCGACGTCGATTACTTGCGCGGCTTGCGATTCTGGTGCGTCGATTTCTTCGCTGACGTACTGCGCGATGAAGCGCCGGATCTCGGCGTCGACGCCACCGATGATTCGCACGATTTCGCCGCGGATGCTCTTTGACGACACGTGCACGGCGATGTCCGACGAACGCGGCTTGGCGACGTCCACAATCAGCAGCAGCGGCTGGGCGGCCCGCGCGGTCGCGCTCAGCGCGATGTCTCCGTCGACGGTGAATCGTTGTTTGTCGATTCGCAAGTCGACCAACAGGTCGATCAGCAACGGGATGTGGATGTCAAACGTGATGCTATCGGCAACATTCCGGGTGACCTTGGGCTGCTTGATGGTGACGGCGGCGCTGACTCTGGCGAGTTTGCCCGGTCCCTGGGCCATCGGCGGCATCTCGAATTGACTGCCGGCAATTGCGGCGAAGGCAGCGCCGACCCGCTCTTCGGTCACCGCCACCTCGAAGAAGCGCCGCCCAAAAGTCTCGTAGCTGACGTACTCAAAGCCCTGCATGAGTAAATACCGTCTCATGCCGACTCGTGTGACGACGCCTGATCCGGCCGTGTCGCGCAGGCGTCGGCGTTACTGATATTCGTCGTCTGGGTAACCGCCAGCCGATGAATATGCAGCGAATTCGACGCGTGGAGCAGCCGGTCGGCTTCCCGTATGTGTGCCGTGGTGATGCGCTGCGATGAGGCTCCGCAAGAGCACGGTCGGCGGGCCCGGGCTGCACCGGGTCCGCAGGGGTCGGGGATTCTCCTACGTCGACGACGACGAGTGTCGTATTGCCGACGATGAAGTGCTGGCGAGGATCGAGGCCTTGGTGATCCCGCCGGCATGGAAAAAAGTGTGGATCTCTCCGCACCCGAACGGCCACATCCAGGCGGTGGGCACCGATGCGGCCGGTCGCTGCCAGTACATCTATCACGAGCGATGGCAGGCCGAGCGCTCAGAGGAAAAGTACGAGCGCACGATAAATCTGGCCAAGCATCTGCCGGGGTGGCGGCTCAACCTGCTGACCGACCTGCGCGGTCGCGGACTGGCGCGCGACCGCGTGTTGGCGCTGGCTCAGCACATGATCGACCAAGGATATTTCCGGGCCGGTGGTGAAGAGTACGTGGAGGAGAACGGCAGCTACGGACTCTCGACGCTGCTACGCGAACACGTGCACCTGCACCGCGACGCTGTCGAGTTCGACTATCCCGCGAAAAGCGGTGTGCGCCGGACGATTTCCCTGGAGGACCCGTTGGTGCTCAGCGCGGTTCGTTCGCTGCTGCGCGCCGATACGACTAGTCCGCGCCTGCTGGTGTTCCGCACCTCGGACGGCTGGTCCGAGGTGCACGCCGACGACATCAACCTGCGATTCCGGGAATTGGTCGGTGACGAGTACAGCGTCAAAGACTTGCGGACGTGGCACGGCACGGTGCTGGCTGCCGAGGCGTTCGCCATTGCACGTGAACCGTCGTCGAAGACGGCGCGTCGGCGCGAAGAAGCGGCCGTCATGCGCGCGGTATCCGATCAGTTGGGCAACACGCCGGCTGTGGCACGGCGGTCCTACGTCGACCCCCGTGTGGTCTTGGCTTATGAACAGGGCCTGACCATCGCTCCGGCGTTACGGCACGCCGCACGCAAACGAAGCCCGGAGGCGCGGCGCGAATCGATCGAGCGGGCAACGGTGCGGATGATCAGACGAATCAGTCGAAAGTAGTTGTCCGTCAGCATTGCTCAACTATTGCTGCTCAATGTCACTGACTCACAGCATTTTTGGCGTCAGCGAGTTTCCTGCCGCGAGGGTCGATCACTTGTCGGCGCGCGGGTGCGAGTCTCGAACAGTGGCTGGAGAACCGATGAATAACCCGCTCCCACTGCCACGTTAGCGATGCATCTGACGTAAAACACCGCGCTCCAAAGCGGTTTTACCCCGGTGACGAATAACACTTTGCTAAACAGGGCTTTTGGCCTAAAGTTGCTGCATCTGAGGCTTTATCGGGCGAAAAGTCAAGAACGAGTTACTCTTCCACGCGTGTCGAATTGACTTTGTGTCACCCCTTTCACCAGCGCTTATTCCTGGTGAATGAGATCCACGTCATGCCATCTGCGCAAAAGTGATGGGCTGCACAAAGTTTGGTTGTCTATTGATTCGATCAGTACCGTCCCGGCTCATGTTTGTTTTAGCGACGCTGATGACCCTGCTCCAGCAGATGTCAGGCACGCCGTACATCACCGGAGGAAACTCCCCGGCGGGAACGGACTGTTCGGGCCTGGCGTCTTTGGTATCGAACGTGGCAACCGATCGACCGGCTTTCAGTGGCCGGTTCAACACCGGTGACGAAGAGTCCGCTCTGCTGGCCCGCGGCTTCAGGCACGGCACTGCCCCGGGCGCGCTGGTGATCGGCTGGAACGGTGGTCACACGGCCGTGACGCTGCCCGACGGCACTCCGGTGTCCAGTGGCGAAGGCGGCGGCGTGCGGATCGGCGGCGGCGGCGCTTACCAACCGCAGTTCAACCACCACATGTATCTGCCGGTCGACCCCGAGGGTCCCCCGGACGCCCCGCCCATCCTGGTCAACGCGGTTACCCCGGAACCGCCACCGCCGGGTCCCGCACCCGAGGAGCCCGCTCCGCCCGCACCGGCGCCCGAAGCGGCCCCGGCCGGCGATGTAACTGCCGACGCACCCGTTCCACCGCAAGCAGCCTGACAACCGTCAGACCGAGAAGCGTTCCCGATACCGGGTGTACCGGATGGGCAGCTCGTGTTCGTCGAGGCCGAACATCTCCGCCGACGTCGCGATGCTGCCCATTCGCCCGCGCTGGTGACTTTCCAGATATCCGACCATCGCGCCGCGCGCCGGGTCCGTGAGCGGTTCGCCGGCGAGGTGATAGATCCGCTCGACGGTGCCGATTTCGTCAGCCATGAAGTCGTCGAAGCGGACGTCGATCGATCGTTCCGGCGGTATGAGGTCCCGATCCCGAATCAGGGCCCGCAACATCAGTGCAAGACGCTGCGACCACGATTCAGCGATGTCGTGCACCGGCACCGGTGAGCGGTGCATTCGTGCCGTGTAGGCGAGCATTGCGAGCATTGACAACACCACCGGCACCGGGTCGCGGTGGGTGAACACCACGACGACACCGGGAAAGACCGCGTCTAGAACCGGCAGTTGTTCGAGGTGCTGAGGCGACTTCAGCAGCCAGCGTCGGCCACCGCGGAGGAATTGCAGCGCCTTCAGTTGCAATTTCAGATGCTCGTAGGACGACGTCTGATCGTGGCCCAGGTAGTAGTCGCGCCAGCGCGGGACATGAGCGAGTGTCTCGAAGAGCATCGTGGAGAAGTCGTTGGCCAGCAGCTGGATCTCTTCGTGGGCATGCTCAGTGGTCATCTCGTGCATCAGCGGGAAGTGCGGCATCGCCGCATTCATGAAGTCGACCGCGGCATCCATCCGTCCTCGGCGCGGATCCGGTTCGATTCCCCGCTCGGCCGGCAAGGGGAACGGCTCCACACTCTCCCAGTACGGAAGGGATCTGAAGGTAGGCCCGGCCGCGAGCAAATTGTGCAGGTGGGTGGTGCCGGTGCGGGGCAGGCCGGCGATGACGACCGGTGGCAGCAACTCGATCTGGTGGATCTCGGGATGACGCGCCAACAGGTCGTTGAGCAGCAGCCGATTTTTGAGCGACTGCAGCACCTGGGCATGGAAGTTGACGATCCCGGCGCCGTGCAGGCCGCCGATCTCACCCAAGGCGGCCAGGTAGACCTCGAGGCGCTCCCGATAATCGTCCGGTCCGAAGTCCGTCAGCCCCGTCTCGACCGCGGCCTTGGCGTGCAGTGTCGCGCTGTCCAGTGGGCACTCGGCGGCCATACCGGCCATCAGCTGGTGGAGTTGATCGATCTCGGGGCTGAACCGCGGTGCGTCCAGGTCATCGAGATGCACCGGCGGCGGTGCCGTATTGGTCATGGCGAATTATGTTACTCTGAGTTTCGTAATGACGACGGAACTTGGGCGGCCACGCGACAAGCGCATCGACGGCGCGGTGCTCCGCTCGACGGTCGACCTGCTCGCCGAGACCGGATACGCCGCCCTTTCGGTTGACGCCATCGCGCGCCGGGCCGGCACCAGCAAGCCCGCCATTTACCGGCGCTGGGCCAGCAAGGCACACCTGGTCCACGAGGCGGTCTTTCCCATCGATGACGCCACGGCGCTGCCGGACACCGGTTCGCTGGCCGGAGATGTTCGCGAGATGGTCCGCCGGACCGCGGCTGTGCTCACGACTCCAGCTGCTCGGGCGGCGCTGCCCGGACTGGTCGGCGAGATGGCTGCCGACCTGACTTTGCACGGGGTCCTGCTGGAGCGGTTCGGCGACATCCTTTCGCGCGGGTTGACCGACCGGCTTGCCGATGCCGTCGTGCGCGGCGAGGTTCGGCCCGACGTCACGGCCGCCGACGTCGTCGAGGTCGTCGCCGGCACCACCTTTCTGGCCCTGCTCACCCGCGGCGACACTCTGGGCGACGCGTGGGTGCGCCGCACCGCCGACTTCATCACGAGAGGAATCCGCGGATGACCGACGTCCAGCATGAATCCACTGCCGCATGGCATGAACTGCTGGCGACCCTGGGCGGTTTGGACCGGTCGTTCCTCGACGGAGAGCGCGCCGTCACCGACGACCGGCAGATCGCTGACGGCTACCGGATGCTCGCCACCACGTTGGGGGTGGCCTTCGACACCTATCTGTTCGCAGAGCCGAGTCGCCCGGATTTCGTGGCGGTCAACACTCCCTTCCGGCGGGACCGCCGCTGGGGAGGAGACAACACCGATGCCTACTACTACATCTGCCCGGTGGACCCCCGTCGCCGCTATCGCATCAGCGGCAACCGGGGTGACAGCGTCTACTTCTCCCTTACCGCCTACAACGAGCCGGCGCCGGGAGCCTGGTCGGACCGCATCGTGGCCATCGCGCGCGACGACGACCTCGAGTTCGATGCCGACGGCAACTTCTCGTTCGACTTCGGGCCGACACCCGATGCCGCAGTGTTGATGACCCGCGACTACCAGGCCGACCCACGGACCGGACGCCGGGTCCGCTGGCACATCGAGTCGCTCGACGAACCCGCGGACGTTCGGCATGGCGATGCCGAGACGGCGGCGAAGCTTCGCGCCGCGGCAGCCTGGATGCGCACCATGTTCGCGATCATCCCGCTGGCGGTGGGTGCCAGGGTCGATGACACGCATGCCCTCGGCCACGAGATCGTCCACGCAGCAAACCAATTCGCGGAGCCCTACCAGGTGCCCGACGCCAACTTCGGCTGGTCGGCCCGCGATGCCTGTTACTCCTACGGCAGCTTCGAGCTCGACGACGACGAAGCGCTGGTCATCACCCACCGGCCGCCCGCCTGCCGCTTCTGGAACCTGGTGGTGTGGAACCAGTTCATGGCAACGCACGGTGTCAGTGACGGCCGTTGTTCATTGAATGGCCACAGCGCGGTACCCAACGCCGACGGATCGGTGACGATTGTGCTCAGTCGGGGCCTGACGGCACATCCGAATTCGCTGACCACACTTGACTATCCCCGCGGTAACCTCGCGTTTCGCTGGTTTCTGGCCGATCAGGTGCCGGCCCTGCCCCGCGCGCAACTGGTGAAAGTGGCTGATGCGCCGACCGGTATCGACGGCCCGTGTTGAATCAGTCTGCAGCGCTACCCAACTGATAGCGACCTGTCGGGTCGGGCGCCGTCGGCCTGCAGAAAGTGCCACAGGCTACGCCCAGAGAATTCTTAGTTTGGCCAAGCTTTTGTATGGGAACCTTCTGCGTCATGAATGCGCGTCGAGTCAATCGTTCAGTTGGTGCCGCACTGATCGCAGCGTGGGGGCTGGGCGCCTCCGCTCTCCCCGTCGGCATAGTCCCCTCGGCATCCGCCCAGCCGTGTCCCGACACCCAGGTGGTATTCGCCCGCGGCACCGGCGAAGAGCCGGGTGTGGGGCCGACCGGACAGGCCTTCATCGACGCGCTCCGCGGCCGCCTGGGCAACAAGTCGCTGGAGGTCTACCCGGTGAACTATCCAGCGAGCGACCAATGGTCGACCGGTCTGGATGGCATCCGGGACGCCGGAGCGCACGTGGTGTCGGAGGCCAAGACGTGCCCCAACACCAAGATGGTGCTCGGCGGCTACTCACAGGGCGCGGCGGTCGCAGGCTTCGTGACGTCTCCCGCGGTTCCGGACTCGGTGCCGAAAGACGTCGATCCGGCGACCATCCCGAAGCCGCTGGACCCAGCCTTGGCTGATCACGTCGCGGCAGTCGTGCTGTTCGGTACGCCCAACGTCCGGGCAATGGACTTCCTCGGCCAACCCCAGCTGGTGATCGGGCCGCTGTACCAGGCCAAGACCATCGAGGTTTGTGCGGTCGAAGATCCGGTCTGCTCGGAGGGCGTGAACTTCTCCGCGCACAACAGTTACGTCGACGACGGCAGTGTGATCGCGCAGGGAGCCGACTTCGCCGCCAATCGTCTGCAAGGACCCGGCGGATCACCGGCAGCCCGGACGGCTCAGCACGGCGGCTTCGGCAGCTGAACCAGCCTGCTCCGGCACCGCTCCTGAGCCCATCCGGTGGGTCGTCATCAGTTTGGCGCTCAACCTGATTCGGTTGGACTCGCGGCGCCGCGACATTTCCGTACGGCGCAAAACGCGATTCGTCGCGCCTGCGATTCTGCGTGGGCTAGCGTCGAGGTCGGTCTGTTGCCGCATGCCGAACGGAGAACATCGATGACGATACGTGTCGCCCACGTCGGTACCGGGAATGTCGGTCGGCTGGCGTTGATCGAGCTGATCGAGAACCCACAGTTCGAGCTCACCGGAGTCTGCGTCTCGACGCCCGCGAAGGTCGGCAGAGACGCCGGTGAACTCGCCGGCTTGGCGGTCGTGACCGGAATCGCCGCGGTCGACAACCTCGATGCCCTGCTGGCCGCCGAACCGGATTGCGTCGTGTACTGCGCGATGGGCGACACGCGTCTGCCCGAAGCGATGGCCGACGTCATGCGGATTCTCGCCGCCGGCGTCAATGTGGTCGGGTCGTCGCCCGGGTTGCTGCAGTATCCCTGGGGTGTGATGCCGGACAAGTACATTCAACGTGTCGAAGATGCTGCGGTGCAGGGGAATTCGAGTCTTTTCATCTCCGGCGTCGACCCGGGGTTCGTCAACGACCTGATCCCGTTCGCGCTGGCCGGCACGTGTCAGCGTATCGAGCAGGTCCGCTGCATGGAGATCCACGATTATGCGTCCTACGACGGTGCAGAGGTCATGCACTACATGGGTTTCGCGCGGCCCCTGGACGAGATTCCGATGCTGCTGCAGCCGGGTGTGCTCAGCATCGCGTGGGGCACTGCGATCCGGCAGTTGGCCGCGGGTCTGGGCATCGAAGTGGACGAAATCACCGAGTCCTACCAACGCGAGCCGGCGCCCGAGGACTTCGACATCGCGGTCGGTCACGTGGCCAAAGGAACGTTGGCGGTGTTGCAGTTCGAAATCCGCGGCATGGTCAACGGCCACCCGGCGATCGTCATCGAGCACATCACCCGGTTGCGTCCGGATTTGCGACCCGACTTACCGCAGCCCGCCGCGGGCGGTGGCTCGTACCGCATCGAGATCACCGGCGAGCCTTCCTACGCGGTCGACATCGTGCCGAGCAGTCGGTACGGGGACCACAACCAGGCCGCGATCTGCGGCGCGGCCGGCCGCATCGTCAACGCTATTCCGGCAGTGGTCGCGGCCGCACCGGGCATCAGGTCGACGCTGGACCTCCCGCTAGTCACCGGTCGAGCGTTGTACGCCCGTGACGAGGTCGCCGCCCGCTAGTTTCGAAAACTACTCTCTCACTGAAGTTTCGGGGATCTGAGTCCACGCATCGGATGCTCAGCGTCGTGTGCTTCGGCAACGGTGGTTGACGCGAGCGGCTTTCAGATCAGTCGCTGCCTTCGGCGCGTGCGCCGCGAGAGCACTGTTTCAGGAGTACTGCCGCCGGTCGCCGATGAGATACGGTTTCCGTCACAGGAGTCAAAGGAGAGCGGTCGATGAGAATTCCCCCGGCAGTGGCAGCCGCCGCGGTGATCACGGCGACTCTGGTGGGAGTGTCGGCCTGCGGGAACGACTCCCAATCGGCCAAGCCGGAGTCGAGTTCGAGCACCACTCCCCGCCCGGTGATCACGGACTACACCACGCTGCTGATCAAGGCCGGCGACATCAAAGCACCCGATGCCTTCACCGCGGGCCCGGCGACGAAAAACCCGAACGGTGAGCAGGGTGCGACGGTCACGTTCACCGACCAAGATCACAGCCACGCCATTGTCGACACCATCCACGTCTTGCCGGACATCCAAGCCGCAGCCGGCGCCCTGGAATCGGCGAAGGCCACTCACCGTGAAACTCTTCTCGCCAAGTCGCTGAACGCCGAGGTCGGCGTCAGCGGCGCGACGATATCGGGATTGTCGCCGGACCACTCCAAAGGGGTGACGGTGCTGGTGTTCACCCGGGACAGGGTGTTGGTCACGCTGGAATTCGACGGTCCCTCGTTTGCCTTGGCCCCGCAGGAGTTCATCACCCAGGTCGGCCAGAAGCAGGACGAGGCGGTCAAAGCGGCTTTCGGCGGCTGACCGCCAAGATCCACGGCAATTCGCAATCAACGGGCTGTTCGCCGATGGCCTCAGAACGCTTCCGGATTCTGTTGCACGTCGACGGGGACCGGGTGGTTGTAGAGCCGTGAAGCGTTCTCCCAGGTGAACTTTCGAATCAGGTGTGGGGATAGGTCGCCGATCTGCTCGTGCACGGTTTCCTGCGTGTGCGGCCATGTCGAGTCGCAATGCGGGTAGTCGGCTTCCAGCATGATGTTGTCGGCGCCGATACGGTCGTGCTGCACGAAGGACGACTTGTCTTCCACTGCGCAGAACCAGAAGTTGCGGGTGAACACCTCGGCCGGCGTGAGCCTCTCACCCAGCGCCGCCCACGTGCCATACATCTCGTGATAGCTGAGCATGTGGTCGAGCCGGTCCAATAGCCCAGCGACCCAACCGATTCCGCCCTCGGACAGACAGATCTTCAGATCGGGAAATCTGCTGGGCAGCCCTGAGTACAGCCAATCGACCGCCGCTGAGATGGCGTAGGCGAAGAACAGCACGCCCTGTACATCCGGTGGCGCGTCCTCGGTCGTCGACGGCGACGAGCCCGAAGATCCGATGTGCAGGTTCACCACGGTCCCGGTGTCGGCGCAGGCAGCCATCATCGGATCCCAGTGGCCCGAGTGGATGCTCGGCAATCCCAGCATCGACGGGTTCTCGCTGAACGTCACGGCGTGAAAGCCGCGCCCGGCGTTCTCCCGGATCATCTGGGCGCCGAGGTCGGGATCGAGCAGCCACGGCAGCTGGCACGGAATGATCCGTCCGGGGTAGGAACCGGCCCACACTTCGTGGTGCCAGTCGTTCCAAGCCCGCACCGAGGCCAACGCAAGGTCGCGATCGTTGGTCACCTGCTGGAGGCGCTGGCCGGCGAAGCCCGGCAGAAATGAGGGGAAATTCAACGACGCGTAGACGCCATTGAGGTTCATGTCGTTGACCCGCTCGTGGATGTCCCATGCGCCCCTACGCATTTCGTCGAAACGAACCGGCTCGAAACCGTACTCGGACACCGGCCGCCCGACGACGGCATTGAAGCCTACATTCGGCAGTGCCTGGTTGTCGTAGACCCAGGTCTGACCACCGTCGGCCGTGTCGACGACCTTGGGGGCGCGGTCAGCGAGGCGCTGTGGAAGGCGTCCGGTGAAGGTGTCCGGCGGTTCGACGATGTGGTCATCCACGGAGATCAGCGTGTAGCGGCGGTGCGCCCGGGGCGGATCCGGCAGGAAGGTCACCGATCGGTCTTCTCCGGTCTTGGCGGTGGTGAAGTTCAGGTCGGCAGCCAAGTCGTCGATCGATTTCATCGCCACCCCTTCAGTCCAGCACCGCGGGATCGGTTTTGACGGTGAGCGTCAGGAACGTCCATCGTCGGTCTCCATCCTGACCTGAACATCTTCGCGCAGTACACCTTTGGCGATCTTGCCACCCGACGATCGCGGCAGTTCATCCATCACGATAAGCCGCTCGGGCAACAGCTCTTTCGAAACTCCGGCCGCCAGGAGGTAGTCGGTGAGGTCGGGCAGGCTGATCGTCTGCGAATCGACCAGTTCGGTATAGAGACAAACCTTTTCACCGAAAACCGGGTCGGCCATCGCTACCGCCGCGGCGACCGCGATCGCGGGGTGCATGGTCGCAGCGTCCTCGACCTGGGCGGCGCTGATGTTCTTGCCGCCGCGCAGGATGAAATCCGACGTGCGACCGGTGACGCTCAGATATCCATCGGCGTCGATCTCGCAGATGTCACCCATCCGCATCCAGCCGTCGCGGGTGAACAGCTTGTCGTGGCCGGTGCCGCCCAGGTAGCCCAGACTGGTGGCGGGACCCCGACAGGCCGGCTGCCCACGGCCGATGTCGGTGACATCCCGATCGCCGTCGAACAGTCGCACCGACATCTCCGGCACTATCCGGCCCCCTGTCCGCAGCCGGCGGGGCTGCGAATCGTCCACCGTGGTGGCGCTCAGCATGCCGGTCTCGTTCGAGCCGTAGAACTGGAGAATCGTTGCCCCGGTCAACTTCTCGAACTCTGCGGCAGGCCGGTACGGCAGCGCCTCGCCGCCGGTGAACACCACCCGCAACGAGCTCAGGTCGTACTCCTTCGACGCGCTGTCCGCAATGAGCATTGTCAATTGCGTACTGACGCAACACAGCACGGTGACGCGATGCTCGGCAATCGCCTCACACGTCGCCCTGGCGCTGAAGCGTTCCAGCAGGACGGCGGTGGCACCCAGGAATATCGGCGTGGTGTGACTGGTCCAAAGCCCGAATCCGAATGGCGTGGGAATGACGGGCAGGAAAACGTCGTCCGGTATCAGGCGACCGTTCGCGAGGGCCTTCTGATGGAAGTAGTACCAACGGTTCTGGGTGTGGACCACGCATTTGGGCAGTCCTGTGGTGCCGGACGTGGAGTTGATCAGGAAGGGGTCGTCGGAGCCGATCGGCTCGCCTGCCGGCAATCCGATCGGCGGGGCTTGGAGATCCAGGCGCGATCCGGGCGTGAGTGACACCACCGGTACGGAAGCGTCGACCAGGCCGGCCGCGGCGCGGACCGCGTCGTCTTTGCGTGGTGCGTCGCAGATCAACATGTCCGGCCGCGAGCTGTGCAGTATCGAGGTCACCTCTCGGGTGCCGGCTCGTGCGCCGATACCGACGACGATCCCGCCGCAGCGCTCGATGGCGACCAACAGCACGTGGATATTTGCGGAGTCGCCGTGCCATACCGCGATCCGGTCTCCTCGCGACACGCCGGCGCCGGCCAGTTGTTCAGCCAAACTAGTTGCAATGCCATCGAATTCGTGCCACGTCAACGACGGGCCGTGGTGGTCGATGTAGGCCGGGCGGTCTGGACTCTGCTCGGCGTTACGGCTGACCGCGGCGGAAAGCGTCAGGTCGGACCACCAGCCCGCAGCGCGATAGCGGGCTGATTCCTCGTCGGTGAAGGCCGGCGAGCCCACCGTGTCCAGGCCGCCGGTGCTCATCACCCGATGATATGGCGACGGGCCGCCCGGCAGACCGGCATTGGTTGATCAGGTCGGCTGACGCAGTGGCAGCCCGGCCGCGCGGTAGATCGCGTCGATGACCGCCATGTTCTCGATGGCGTCCTCGGGCGTGGTTCGCACAGGTTCCCCTCGCAGTACCGCCGCGGCGAACGCGTCGAGCTGATACGCGTAGGACGGGCGGCGGGAAAAGCGCTCGACCCGCCTCCCCTCAGGTACGCGAACGGCCAGCCGGTGGACGTAGTGCGGCGTCACCGGGTTGAACAGCGACAACTCGCCTCGATCGCCGATCACCCGAGTGCTGGTCTCGAGCAGCCGCGCCGACCATATCGAGCAGCGCACACGACCGGTGTGCCCCTCGGCAAACGTCAACTCGGCCGTCATCGCGCGGGCGTCGACCCACCGAAGGTGCGGACCATGTGGACGGCGTAGCACCCCGCATCCATCAACGCACCACCGGCAAGCGGGTAGCTGTAGCGGATGTCGGAGAACACCGGCAGCGGGAAACACAATGTCGCCTCGACCCGCTGGAGTTTGCCCAACGCGCCCGACGCGATGATCTGCTCGGTGCGCAGCGCCAGCGGGTGGTAGCGGTAGTGGAAAGCCTCCATCACCACCCGATCCGACTTCGCAGCCGCGTCGGCGATCTCTGTTGCCTCGGCGGCGTTGGCGGTGAACGGCTTTTCGCACAACACGTGCTTGCCGGCGTCGAGCGCGGCACGAGTCCATTTGCCGTGCAAGCCGTTCGGAAGTGGGTTGTAGACGGCATCCACCTCTGGGTCGTCGATCAGCGCCTGGTAGCTGTCGTGCACTCGCGCGATGCCGTGCTTGGCCGCAAATGCCCGGGCACGGCCGACGTCGCGCGCGGCTACTGCAGCGACCACGACCTCGGCGTTGTCGCGTGCGGGCTTGATCACTGCGGCCGGGGCGATACGGGCCGCGCCGAGCACGCCGAGACGTAACGGCTTTTCCTGTGCGGGCACGCAGGAAAGCTAGCACCTCGCCACACGGGTAACCCGCGAAACATAGGAATGCTCAATTTCTTTCACACTCGGCTTGCGGCGCGACGGTCGCATCGAGCTGACGTTTTCTCAGCGAGTCCATCTGATTTCTTAATGCCGCGCGCAGGGACGGCGCCTACATTCCCCGTATGCCCGCGGTCGGTGACTCGATGCACGTCTCTCCGGCGTACGGGACGCCACCGCTGCACTGTTGCCGCGACTGGCAGGTAGGTTCTTGCAGCCGGCGTCGGAGCCGGCGATGTAATTGTCGTGCAACGTATTCCGGCGGCGAATAACCAATGTCCGCCACACGCCCGGCCGCTCAGACGATGACGTGTGCGCAGGCTGGGACGTGAACGCGATGTCAATGTCTCGTAAATACAGCCCGCGCCATCTCGCCGATCGGCTAGCGAGCTGCGTACATTTTCCTAATCAGATTGTCGGGCTCGCAGTCCGACCCGCGCGAGGGAGAACGCCATGATCCCTGTTCAGTCCCGCCTCGAAGACGAGCTCCGTAATTGTGCTGTCGAGTTGCGTCAGCTCGCCTACACCTTCCAGAACGGCATCGGCGAACACGATCTGCTTCGAATGTCGGAGCGGATGCGGGCCGCCGCCGACGCGGTTGTGCGGGGTGGAGCTTAATTCCCCACTGCACCAGGCGGTTTCGGAGGGCGGCCTTCGCCGGTCAGGTACTTCGGGCAATACTCCCCGGCCGCCAGCGTGATGAACTCGGCCGCACCGTTGCCGGTGAATGACGGGTTGCGAAGCTTCAGGTTCTTCTCGATGTCGGTGTCGGGTGTTCCCTTGTCGACCAGCTTGCACACCTCTTTGGCGACGGTGACAGCTTGGGCAGGATCCTGATAGGTGAGTCCGGCCGCGGTGAGTTGTTTGAGGAAATCTGCGTCGTTGTTGGGAGGCGGATCGGCGTGCGCCGGGGCAGACCCGACGAGCATTCCGGCGACGCCAAGCGTGATCAGCAGACTCCTCATGAGGTCCGAGTCTTGCAAAGTGCCGAGCTGACCGCAGCCTCCCCCGGGCGTTCTCCGCCGCAGATTCCCACGAATTCAGCGCGTGTTCACGCGGTGGTGGCTCGCGTGTTGCCTGTCAGCGCTCGCCGGCCTCGTGATCGCTCTCGGCGTCCGCCACTGTCAGGGGAAGGGCGAGCTCCTCGAGCGGACGCTGCTCGGCATCGATTCCCAGCCACAGCTCGACCAGGCCTGCCAAGGCCATGACGGCCGCCCCGATGAGGAACGACCACATCACCTGGCTGCGCTCCCCCGACGCGATCAGTTGGCCGAACAACAAGGGTCCACTGATTCCGCCGATCGCAGTGCCGACCGCGTAGAAGAACGCGATGGCCAGCGCCCTGGTCTCCATCGGAAAGATCTCGCTGACAGTCAGATACGCGGCGCTCGCGCCGGCTGATGCGAGAAAGAACGTGACGGCCAGTACGACGATGAACGCCCAGACGCCGCCGGTCTGGTTCAGGAACAGGATTGCGAGCCCGACCGCCACTACCGCCGAGCCGACGTAGGAGATGGTGATCATCGTTTTGCGGCCGATGGTGTCGAAGAAGCGGCCGAGGATCAGCGGACCGGCGAAGTTGCTCAGCGCCCACAGCACATAGAACTGCGGGACCTTTCCCGCGTCAACGCCGTAGAAACCGCTGAGCAACGTGCCCAGGTTGAACGTGACGCCGTTGTAGAGAAACGCCTGACCGATGAACAAGGCCAAGCCGAGAACGGCGCGCCGTGGATAGAGCTTGAACGCCACTCGCGCGATTTCGACGAACGAAATCGTCTCGCGCTGGCGGACTTTGAGAGCTTTGCCGTGCGGTTCGGGAAGGGGCTCGCCCGTCTCACGCTCGACGTCCGCTTCGATCTCCCCGACGATCTTCTCGGCTTCGCCGTTACGTCCGTGGATGAAGAGCCAGCGCGGACTTTCTGGAACGTTGCGCCGGACCAGAAGCACGAATATCCCGAAGATGGCACCGATCCCGAACGACAGGCGCCAGCCGATGTCGGTCGGGAAGTTCGACGTGTTCAGCAGAATGAGCGCCGCGCCGGCGCCCGCGGCCGATCCCAGCCAGTAGGTCCCGTTGATGATGAGATCGACCCGACCACGCACCCGAGCGGGGATCAATTCGTCGATGGCCGAGTTGATCGCCGCGTACTCGCCGCCGATACCGGCCCCGGTGAAGAATCGGGTGAGGAAGAAGTACCAACGGGGCGAAAGCGAATGCGGTGGCCACACTTGCGGTCAGATATACGGCAAGCGTCAGGATGAACAGATTGCGCCGCCCGAAGCGGTCCGTGAGGTGGCCGAAGAACAACGCGCCGAGGCATGCCCCGGCGATGTAGAACGCCGCGGCGGTGCCGATATCCGCTGCGGTGAGCGCGATTCCACTGCCCCGCTCGGTGAGGCGCGACGACACGTTGCCGACCATCGTCACCTCGAGCCCGTCCAGCACCCACACGCCACCCAGGCCGATCACAACGCGCCAGTGAAACCGTGACCACGGCAGTCGGTCCAGACGCGCCGGGACGCGTGTGGTGATGGTTCCGGTTTGGGCGCTCATGGCGCCAGTCTTCCAGTCCCGCAGACCCGCCGGTGCCACCTCGCGGTGTTAAGTTCGATTTGCGAAGCAAAGGAGTTGGGTGTGAGTACGTATTTCTGGGGACTGCTGGCGTTGATCGCGTTGGCGGTGACGTTTCTTTTGCTGACGATCGCCACCATCTACGTACGTCGCCTGGAGAGCACGCCCACGCTTCCGTTCAGCGAGGAGATCGGCGCGGCGCCGCACGTCATCAAGAAACTGCGTAAACGAGAATCCATGACGCCGGAGGAGTTCGAGTACGCGCAGCGCATCGTCGCGATCCGTGGCAACCCCATGGCCTTCTGCATCCCCTTCACCTTGTTTGCGTTGTCGACGTACTACGTCTTCGGATGTCTGGAATATCTGCAGGGCGCCACGCCGTCCGAGCGAACGTTCATCGGCGTGATCCCGATGTTCACCTCGTCGAACCTCGCCATCCAGTTGCTGCGCGCCAAGCGGCTCAAAGGCCGCCTACGCACCACCGAAGTGGTGGCCGAGGCGCCGCAATTCCGCGCTGCTGAGCACGTGGGCTAGTGATAACGTTCCGCAAGTTGTAGTCGTTAGCGTTCTGTACTGGTAACGTCATAACGCACTCATATCAATCTAATTGATATGAGTGGTCCGACGATGGAGTCGGGTCCAGTGCACAAGGTCCGGGGAAACGCGTTCCGAAAGGTGATCGAGTGAGTCCTCGTTCAAGGGGGCGGACTGTCCTGTCGAAAATCTGGATGCCGCTGGTCGCCGTGGTCGCCGTGAGCGTCGGCCTGGTGTGCATGTACAAGGTGCACCAGTTCTCCGAGCCGGAGCCGGTCATCACGGTCAACGGTCCGCAGGCGCCGGAGCAATTCAACGTCAAACGGCTCACGTATCAGGTTTTCGGCCCCGTCGGACGAGCCGCGAAGATCGTCTACGTCGATATCGAAGGGCACCCGCACCCGGTCGACGTGACCTTCACCAGGGACCCCTGGACGCATGATGAGACCACCACGCTGACGGTGGCGTCCGGCGCCATCTCCGTGCACGTCCACGGCGGTCCGCTGCGCTGCCGCATGCTGGTGAACGGCATGCCGCCACCCCCGGAGTCCGGCGTCCCCGAGGCGTCGGACAACCATCCGGACGCCGACGTCGAGTGCAGGGTGAAATCCGCGTGAGCGAACACCGGCTCGATGAACCCCGGGTCAAACGCCCGTTCCTGCCCCGAATGGTGCGTAGATTCGCGATCCCACTCATCTTCTTCTGGGGATTTTCCGCGGTCACGATGACCGCGTTCACCCCCAAGGTCGAGGACGTCGCGGAGGAACTCGCCGGCCCGATGGTCCCGCACTACGCGCCGTCGCAGCGGGCGCTGCTGCACATCGGCGAGAAGTTCCACGAGTCTGACTCGACGAACCTGACCATGGTGGTGTTCGAGGCGCAAAACCGTCGACTGGGCGACCAGGATCACGCGTACTACGACGATCTGGTCAAGCGCCTCAAACATGACACCACCCACGTGCAGTACGTGATGGACCTGTGGGGACAGCCCTTCACCGCGGCCGGTGCACAAAGTGTGGACGGCAAGTCCACCTATGTGTTGCTGCGACTGGCCGGGGACATCGGGCAGATGCAGGCCAACGAGTCGGTCAACACGGTCCGCGACATCATCGCCAAAGATCCGCCACCGCAAGGACTCAAGGCGTTCGTGAGCGGTGCCGCGCCACTGGCCTCAGACACCTTGAGCATCGCCAACTCGAGCCTGAACAACGTCACGATCATCACGATCCTCCTGATCCTGGTGATGCTGATGTTCGTCTACCGCTCTCCACCCACACTGCTGCCCGTGTTGCTCGGCGTCCTCATCGAGATGCTGTTCGCCAAGGGGCTCATCTCGTTCCTCGGTCATCACGGATGGCTCGAATTGTCCTCGTTCGCAGTGAACATCGTCATCGCGCTGACCCTGGGGGCCGGGACCGACTACGGCATCTTCTTGATGGGTCGCTATCACGAGGCACGGCAAGCCGGCGAGAGCCGGGAGGACAGCTTCTACATCGCCTACAAGGGTGTCACGCCGATCATCATCGGCTCGGGTCTGACGATCGCCGGCGCGTGTTACTGCCTGACGTTCGCGCGCTTGAACTACTTCCACACCATGGGCCCCGCTGTCGCGCTCACCATGCTCTTCACCATCGTCGCAGCGCTGACTCTCGGTCCCGCGATCTTGACGGTGGGCAGCCTGTTCGGGATGTTCGATCCGCGACAGGCCGCCAAGGCGCACGTCTACCGGCGGATCGGCGCGAGCGTGGTGCGCTGGCCGGTGCCGATCCTGGTCGCCAGTTCGGCCATCGTCATGCTGGGCGCGATCTTCGTGCCGAGCTATCGACAGAACTACGATGATCGGCAGTATCAGCCGCACGACTCGCCGTCGAACCTGGGTTTCCAAGCCGCCGACCGACATTTCCCCAAGAGCAAGTTGTTCTCCGAAATGATCATGGTTGAAAGCGACCACGACATGCGCAACTCGGCGGACTTCATCTCGTTGGACCGAGTCAACAGAGCGCTGATCCGCCTGAACGGTGTCGCGATGGTGCAGGGTATGACCAGACCCCTGGGCCGACCGCTCGAGCACGCCAGCATTCCCTACTTGTTCACCACGCAGGGCAGCGGCAACGGTCAACAGCTGCCGTTCAACCGGGAGCAGAACACCAACACCGACGAGCAGGCGAAAATCCAGGCGGACTCAGTCACGGTTCTGCGCAAAGAGATCACGTTTTTCCAGAAGGTCTCCGACGAATTGCACAAGACGGTTCTCACCGTCGAGGATCTGCAAAAGGTCAGCGAAGACGTGCGTGACGACGTCTCGAATCTCGACGACTTCTTCCGGCCCATCAAGAGCTATTTCTATTGGGAGAAGCACTGTTACGACATCCCGATCTGCTGGACGTTCCGGTCGGTATTCGACACGGTCGACCAGATCGACAAGCTGGCCGAGGACATCAACTTCGCCAGGATCTCGCTCGCCGAGGTCGACAAGACCTTCCCGAAGATCATCGAGCAATTGAAAGCCACCGCCGACGACACCGAGGCGCTGAAAGCGAAGCTGGTCAACTCCTACGGCTCGGCCGACCTTCAGTCCCTCGCGACCGAGCAGACCTACGACGACTCGATCAACGTCGGCAATGACTGGGACAAGTCCCGTAGCGACGACTTCTTCTACATCCCGCACGAGGGTTTCGACAACGAAGACGTCAAGACCGGTGAGAAGTTGATGATGTCCCCGGACGGCAAAGCCGCCCGCTTCATCGTCACCCACGAGGGCGACGCGATGGGTCCCGAAGGGGTCGAGCACGTCGAAATGTTCCCCGAGGCGATCAAGACGATTCTGAAGGAGACGTCGCTGGCGGGCGCCCGCGTCTACATCGGCGGTTCGGGAGCCACCGACAAGGACATCAAGGGATATGCCGCATCGGATCTGCTCATCGCGGCGATCGCTGCCTTCGTGCTGATCTTTTTGATCATGATGTTTATTACGCGAAGTCTGGTGGCCGCGTTGGTGATTCCCGCCACGGTGGCGTTTTCGTACGCCGGCGCGTTCGGGTTGTCGGTCCTGCTCTGGCAGCACCTGATCGGGCTGCCGTTGCACTGGCTGATCCTGCCGCTGACGTTCATCATCCTGGTTGCGGTGGGTTCGGACTACAACCTGCTGTTGATCAATCGGGTCAAGGAAGAACTGCACGGTGGACTGCACACCGGTCTGATTCGCGCACTCGGCAGCACTGGTGGCGTCGTCACGTCGGCCGGACTGGTGTTCGCGTTCACCATGCTCGCCATGCTCACCAGCGGTCTGCGAACCATCGGTCAGATGGGTTCGACCGTCTGCATCGGTCTGCTGCTCGACACTCTGATCGTGCGTTCGTTCGTCGTGCCGTCAATTCTCACCATCCTGGGTCCGTGGTTCTGGTGGCCGACGGTGGTGCGCCGTCGGCCGGGGGATCCGCTTCCCGTCAGCACCTAGTCGTCACCTCCTCGTAAGAATTGCTGGGCAGAATTAGAAGCTATGCCGACGCCATCTAGCCGGGTGCTCCAATTGCGGGCAGTCGATCTCACCAACCGCTTGCCGGGTTATCTACTCCGCGAGCAAGGCGAAGGCGACAACGCGTGGAAGCGGGTCAAGACCCGGGTGGTCTCGGAATTGGCCCCGCACGACGGCACGTTTCTGCCGGAAGTGTGCACGGTGCAGTTCACCGACGGAACCGAGCGCTATTTCAATCCCAGTGACCAGGTGGAAATCAGGCCGTAATCGACCGGTCGGGAATCGTGACGGCATAAACGCTGTGGGTCCCTTGCAGGCCCTTGAGTTCAGCCGCACGGGGCGCGCCGAACTCAATCCCGGCTGCCCCGTCGACGGCGTCGCGCACCGCTTCACTGATCAGTATCTCGCCGCCCTCCGCCTCCCCGGCGATGCGGGCGGCCATCACGACGTTGCGCCCGAACAGATCGTCACCGCGGCGGACCGACGGACCGATGTGGATGCCGATCCGGACGCGAATCCCGCCCCATTGTTCTGCCTTGTCGAGTAACGCCCGCTGAACGCCGATCCCGCACGACACGGCCTGTTCGGCATCGGCGAACGCGATCATGAAACCGTCACCCTGGGTCTTGATGACGTGCCCGCCGTGCTGGGTGACGAGTTTTTCGATGAGCCGGTTGTGGCGCTCCAAGAGCTTGACCCAGTCCTTGTCCCCCAGCTCCTCGTTGTGCAGTGTGGAGTCTTCGATGTCGGAGAAGACGATCACGACATCTCCGTTTGCGGTGAGCCGTGCCAGATCGGGACGTTCGACTTGCGCCCAGCCGGCCAGATCCTCCACCGAGTTACGGACAGTCGCGCCAATGCCTTTGGTCATCAGCGAGTCGGCTGTTCGCCACGCTGTCCTGATGGCGAACGGGGCCAGCCCGGGACGCCGTCGGCGTCGGTCGGTGCGGGGTTGCCGAGCGCGTTCGAGCTGCGCTCTGGTGTCTTTCAGTTGGTGGCGGGACACCGTCAGCAGTACGCCCAGGGCGATCAGCCCGCAGAGTTCGATGAGGGCAACACCGAACGTCAGGGCGGCCGCATTCATCGACGGCCCGATGGTGACTTCACGGCTCGATTATCCTCAGGTGCCTCAAAGTAACGTCACCTACCCTGATTGCTGTTGACACTCAGGAGGATTGACCAATGGCTCGTGCCCGCGTCCTGATCGCTGCCGGCGCCGTTCTGATCGTGTTGTCCTTGTTCGTGAACGTGCCGCTGCACGGGGCGGTCGGTCTGGCGGCCACTGCGGTGGCGTCCATGGCGTTGCTGATTGCGGGTGTGGCTGCAGCGGCCAACGGCGCGGTTCAGTTGCGCCGGTACAAAGGCCATTAGGCAGTGTCATCGACTGTTTCGGCCCGGGTCGGAGGGCGCCGACTCGACCGTTGCGATGTCGCTGAGGCCGGTGATCGACAACACGCGCACCAGTAGCGGGTGCACGATCAGATGCAGGCTTTCGATGGCGTCGGCGTGTTTGAACAAGACGTTGACGCCTGCGCTGTCCAGATATTTCACCGCGCTCATATCGACGGTGATCGGTTTGCTGTTGCCCTCGCTGGCCGTCGTCAATGCCTCGGTGAACACGTGAATGTTGCTGATGTCGATCTCGCCCGCCGCCGTCACCCGCGGCGTCCCGTCGACGCCGGTGTCGGTGTTCAGGGTGAGCGGGGTCATCATCACGTGATCCTTGCGTACATATGAACGGTAGTACCTGCCTCACTGGAGTGAATGCTCAAGTCGTGGACCAAACATCGCATGAGGGTCAGGCCGCGGCCGCGGTATTCGCTGGCCACCTGTCGCGGAATTTTCCACACGCCGCTGTCGACGACGCTCACGTGTAGACCGTCCACCACCGCGGTCGCACGCAGCGAAATGATGCCCTCGGGACGGGTGCGGTGACCGTGTTCGATCGCATTGGCCACAGCTTCGCCGGTCGCGACGAGCATGTCTTGAATTTGCTCGGGATCGACGCCCACGTCCGTCAGCCAGCTTCGCAGCGCCGCCCGACTCGGCTCGAGATTCCGCACGTCGGCGGGGAAATCCATTTTCAGGGGCGCCGGCTGTCGGTACAGCAGGATGGCGACGTCGTCGGGATAGCCTCCGGTGGGCTCGAGACCGGTCATCAAATCGTCGGCAAGCTCGTCGAGTTCCCGCGACCGGCCACCACCGACGAGGTCGGCGGCGCGCGCCATGCCGTCTTCGATCGAGTCGCCGCGACGTTCGACCAAACCGTCGGTGTAGAGCAGCAGCGTCGAGCGGGCCGGGATGGTGGCATGACCTTCGGGCCGGGTTTGATTCGGACGAATTGTCAGCGGAAATCCCTGCCCGCCCTCCAACACCTGGGTGGCGCCGTCGGCATGCACGATGATCGCCGGCGGATGGCCCGCACTGGAGTACACCACTTCGCCGGTGGCCACCGTGAGCACCGCGCAGAACGCGGTCGTGCAATCGGCTCCAGGCAGCCGCGCCGCGAAACGGTCGAGCCCCGCGAGAACTTCGCTCGGGCTTGACTTTTCGAGCAGTAGGGCGCGGCAGGCACTCCGCAGCTGTCCCATCACAGTGGCGGCAGCCAACCCGTGGCCGACGCAGTCACCGACGATCAGCGCGACGCGGCCCGCATCCAGGGTGACGGCGTCATACCAGTCGCCGCCGACCTGCAGAGGCCGACTCGCCGGCCGATACCGGACGGCGAAACCACCCGGTAAGTGCTCCGGACCGAGCATGGCGTGTTGCAGCGCGACAGCGGTTTCGCGCTGCTCGTCCACCTCGTGAACACGTTGCAAACCCTGGCCCAGACGTCCCGCGAGCACCGTCAGCAGCGTGTGGTCTTCGGGGGTGAAAGGTCGCTTCTCGGCTAGTTCGACCCAGAACACCGACGTTCCGCGAGCGTGGTGCAGGGTGATGCCGGCGGCTCCCGGCTCCTCGGCGACGGTGGTCAGAACGTCGGCTTCGCGCAGCGACTCGATCAGATGCCGTTGGCGCGTGGGCAACTCAGCCCAACGCACCGGATCGCCCGCACAGATCACATCCGGCGCTGCGGATTCATCGTCGCCGGCGAACGTCACGGCCAGGACGCGGTGCGCCAGCCAGACGCGCCGCAGCTCCTGGGCCGCTCCGCGCAAGGCGGCATCGACCGTATCTGCTTGAGCCAGTTGCTGATTCAGCGCAGCGAGCGCTGCCTGACGCTGCACGGCGTAGTGCTCGGCCGTCACGTCTCGCATCGTGCCGACCATCATCTGCTGCCCGGTCTTGGGGTCCTCCGCATGGCTGAAGGTGGCCGCAACCCAGATCCGGTGTCCATCCTGGTGGTTGACCGGAACGGTGAAGCTGCCCTGCGTGTTGCCGAGCATGTCCGCGAGCGCTTCTTCCACCAGCCGATGAGCCTCGGGGTCGGAAACGGCGTCAGGCCACCACGGGTGGGGGGCCGGATAGGGCAGACGATCGGCCCCGTAACCCAGTATCTCGGTGAAGGCGTGGTTGATCTCGACGACGGCGCCGCTTTGGTCGCAGACGAAGAACGCCTCCTGCAGTGATTCGACCATGGCGCTACGCCAGCGCGCCTGGTGATTCCGGAGCCGCGCCATCTCGATGTTGGCACGCACTCGCGCCAGCAATTCCGCCGCCGCAAAAGGCTTCACCAAGTAATCGTCGGCACCGGCCTCCAGACCTTCGATCGACGCTTCTTGGCCGGCACGGGCGGAAAGCAACAGGACCGGCACGGCCGCTGTCCGCGAGTCGGCGCGCAACGCCGCGACGAGTTCCAAGCCGTCCATTTCCGGCATCATCACGTCGCTGATGACTAGGTCGGGCAGGTCCGCGCGAACCTCGTCGAGCGCCTGCTGTCCGTCGGTGACAACGGCAACGTCATAACCGGAGTTGCGTAGAAGATTGGTCAGGTACTCGCGCATGTCGGCGTTGTCGTCGGCGATGAGCACGCGTGCGCTGTCCCCGGTGCCGGCAGCCGGTGTCAGGCCAGCGGTGGTGGCCTCGGCCGGCGTGGTCGACCCGCGTTCACCGGGCAGCCAGCGCAGCGCCTCCTGCACATACGGGTCCGCCGTCACCGCCGTGCCCGGGCGGTTGCTCGGCACGGGCAGATCGGCCAGCGGGTACGCGGCCTCCAACGGCAACCGCACGACGAACGTCGTACCGGTGCCTTCCTGGCTGTCGGCGGTGATGGTGCCGCCGTGCATGCCGACCAGTTCCTTGACCAAGGCCAACCCGATCCCACTGCCCTCGGTGGATCGGGCCCGAGCCGTCTCGACGCGGTGGAACCGCTCGAACAACCGCGGCATCTCCGCCGCAGGTATGCCGATACCGGTGTCGGCGACGGTGACCACGGCATCGGTGCCGTCGCGGTCGACCTTGACGGTGATGGAGCCGTCGAAGGTGAACTTCAGGGCGTTGGAGAGCAGGTTCAGCATCACCTTCTCCCACATCTCCCGGTCCAGATGCACCGGACGGTCGAACGGCGGACAGTCCACCGTGAAGGTCAGGCCGGCCCGCTCGATCGCCGAGCGGAACACGCTGGCCAGTTCTGCTGTGGCCGAGGGCAAATCGGTCGGCTCGAAGCGAGCCTGCATGCGACCGGCCTGAATGCGCGAGAAATCGAGCAGCGTGTTGACCAGTTTGGTCAGCCGCAGACCGTTGCGCTGGACGAGCTCCAACTCCTGGCGGGCCCGCTGGTCGATGCCCGACTGCTGGCCCAGCAATTCGTTGACCGGCCCCAGGATCAGCGTGAGCGGTGTGCGGAATTCGTGGCTGACGCTGGAGAAGAAGGTGGTTTTCGCCTGATCGAGTTCGGCCAGGGCCTCGGCTCGTTGTTGCTGGGCCTGATAGCTGCGCGTGGTCGCGACTCCGGCGGCGATGTAACCGGCAACGAGTTCGACGAAGCCGCGGTAGGCATCGTCGAAGGGGCGATACCGATTCAACGCCGCCACGAAGAACCCCTGCGGAGCGGCGCCCTGCTGTAACAAGGGCACGACAAGCGCACGCTGCGGCGGTTGCTCCCAGGCGCCGTTGGGCAGGTCCGCCATCCCGTCGAGATCGACCAATTCGGATTCACCTGCAGCAGCCTTCTCCAACGGCCACCGCGAAAATGCACCGCGCGCGAGGGTCGGTGGTGCCGCCGGATGCCCGGGCGCGATACCACTAGCGCCGGCGAGGTGTGCGTCGCCGTCATCGCCGAACAGGTACGTCAGCGTGAAGGGCAGGTCGTAGGGGTTGCGGGCGAGTTGTTCGGCGGCGAAGTCGAGCATCTGTCGCTCGGTGCGCACCACGCTGGGGTCCGAGCCGAGGTTGCGCAACGTCGTCATCCGGCGTTCGCCGACCACGCGGTCGGTGTCCTCGCTGACGACGCACAGCATCCCGACAACCTGGGTTTCTTCGTCGTGGAGCGGGCTGTAGGAGAAGGTGTGGAAGGTCTCTTCGCGGTACCCGGAACGCTCCAGAAGAAGCATCAGCGCGTCGTCCCAGGTCGCCGTGCCGGTTGAGAGCACGCTGTCGACCCGAGGTCCGACTTCGGGCCAGATCTCGGACCACACCTCGTCGGCGGGACGCCCCAACGCCCATGGGTACTTGTCCCGCAGCGAGTCGCGACGGTAGGCGGCATTGCAAAAAAAGGTCAGCTGGGGACCCCACGCCATCCACATGGGAAACCGCGACGCCAACAGAATGTCAACGGCAGTGCGGAGGCTCTGCGGCCATCCGTCGACCGGGCCGAGAGGAGTCGATTCCCAATCGACAGCAGCAAGATCCCGACCGATCTCAGGGTCTGCGCGGAAGACCACTGGCATCCTTTCAACCGGTGTGACGCGTCCTCAGAACATGCACGTTTCGTGTCGCCCTGCTCAGACAACCGTTCCTTCAGACCTTGACGCCAGTCTCAGCCGCAACACCGAGCCCGCGCCGTCAAGCTCAGCCGAGCGGGCGTCCCGTCTCGAAGGACGCGGATTCCCACTTTGATTCAGATCTATGCCGGCGGTTCCGTCACAGGGTTTCAACCGCCCGGATCGTGGCAATGTGGCTGTGGTCGCGCTGCTGCAGACGGATCACCGTGTGTGCCCGCAGGCGCACCCCAGCGTTTCGGGCTAAGGAGCAGGCCGTGGCCGAGGATGCCGTCGACGTGTTGATCATCGGCGCGGGCTTGGCCGGGCTGCGCTGCGCCGGCCTGGTCGCCGCTGCGGGACGCGACGTCCGTATCTGGGAGCAGGACGACGAGGTCGGCGGTCGAGTCCGTACCGATGCGGTCGACGGGTTCCTGTGCGATCGGGGTTTCCAGGTCCTGAATCCGGCGTATTCGGAGTTGAAGCGCGCCCTCGACGTGACCGCGCTCGATCTCCAGCCGTTCGCCGCCGGAGTCTCGGTGCGGCGGCAGTCCTCGTCAGTGGTGCTGGCCCATCCGCTCCGCGAACCGACGCGAGTGCCGAAGATGCTGGCCTCCGGGGCGATTCGATCGGGCGACATCGTCGCCGTCCTACGATGGATCCTTCCGGCGCTGCGTCCCGGTGCGCTCAAATCCCATGCGGCCGACGATGTCACGATGAAAGCGGCGCTGGACCACGCCGGCGTGGGCGGCGAGCTGCGGCGAGTGATCGATCGCTTCCTCGCCGGGGTGGTCCTCGAAGACACCGGGAGCACGTCCAACGCCTTCGCCCTGCTGCTGGCTCGCGTATTCGTGCTGGGGGTACCGGCGTTACCCGCTGCAGGCATGCAGGCACTCCCGCGACTGCTGGCCGAGCGACTGAATGGCCGGATCGCGTTGAACAGTCCGGTGAGCCGGATCGAGCGCGCGGGGTCGGGTTGGCAGGTGTCGGGGCCGGGCGGCAGCGTGCGGGCGAGGGACGTCGTCGTGGCAACCGATCCGGTGGCGGCCGCCGCGCTGATCGACTCGACTCCTCCAGCCACCCACGGCGTGGTCACCGAATGGTGGTCCGCCGATGAGGCGCCCAGTTCGGAACCGATTCTGTGGGTGGATGGTCGCGACCCCGCACCGGGCCCGGTGCTCAACACCGCGGTGATCAGCGCCGCGGCGCCGAGCTATGCCCCGCGGGGGCGGCATCTGATCGCCGCGTCGGCTCTCCTGAGCTCCGACGGGTCGGCCCCACCGGAGAGCGAAACGCGCAGGCACGCGGCCGACATCCTGGGCGCTGACGGCAGGCCGTGGAAACTGTTGACGCGCAACATCATCCACCATGCGCTTCCCGCCCAGCCGGCACCACTGCGAGTACGCCAGTCAGTAGCCATCGGTGACGGCCTGTGGTGGTGCGGCGATCACCGGGACACCGCCTCCATCCAGGGCGCTTTGGTGAGCGGCCGACGGGCGGCCGAACAGCTGCTGTCGCCCCGGTCCTGATATCAGCGGCGGTCTGACCACCGGAAGACCGCGAGGCAGGCCGCGAGACCGCCGATGGTCCATGCGGTCAGCACGAAGAAGATGTTCCAGTGTTCCCAGGTGCCGGCCGGCTCGAAGGCGGCCATCTTCGACGGCAGCAGGACCGATCGAAAGCCCTGAGCCATCCACTTCACCGGAAATATCGACCCGATGACCAACATCCAGGTCGGCAGCACGACGAGCGGGACGTAGGTGCCGGACACGAACTGCAAGCCCACCGCGGGTCCGTTGGTGACGACGGCGGCCGCGACCGCGTTACTGGCCAGGTTGCTGATGAAGATGCCCAGCAACGAGCAACTCACGGTGCCCAGCAGAAACACCCAGGTCAACGTGAACCATCCGAAAAGTGTTGTCGGCAGGTGTAAATCGAAGAACAGCAATCCCACGGTCACCAGCAGGAAGGCCTCGGCGAGGCTCACGATCGCCACCAGGCAGATCTTCCCGACGAAATACGACAGTGCGGTGGTGGGAGTCCCCCGGAGTCGTCGCAGCGCACCGCTGTCACGATCGGCGGCAATGCTGATGCCGAGGTTGATGAACGAGGTCGACAGAATTCCGTACGCCAGCATGCTGGCCGCGATCACGGCGCCCGTGCTGGTTTCGGTGTTGGGCAGCTTCGTCGAAAAAATCGAGCCGAGCAGGACGCAGATCACCGCCGGCAGCGAGAAGGTCAGCACTACCTGCTCAGGACGGCGGTAGAACATCTTCAGTTCTGGGACAACTCGCGAGAGACCGATCCGCAGCGGTGTCGGGAGCGGCGGACCCGGCTGGGCGTGTCGTCGACGGGGCTGCGCGGCGACGCGGTCGGCGCTCATCAGCTCAGCCCGATCAGTTGGAGGTAAGCGTCTTCCAGCGTCGGTCGAGAGACCGTCAACTCGGTGAGTTCGGCGCCGTCCGTGGACATCTGCCTGATCAGTTCGGTCGGACGGTCGGTGACCCGCGTCTGGACCTCACCGCCGGCGCGCCACCGGACGGTCGCCGATGAACTCACGTATCTGATCAGGTTGTGCGGCGAGTCGACCGCCATGACTCGGCCGCCGGCGATGACGGCTACCCGATTGGCCAGCGCTGACGCCTCTTCGAGATAGTGAGTGGTGAGCAGGATCGTTGTGCCGCCGGCGGCCAGGAGTCGGATGAGCTCCCAAAACTGCAGTCTCGCTTCGGGATCGAACCCGGTCGTCGGTTCGTCGAGAAAAAGCAGCTTCGGGACATTGATGATGCCGAGCGCGACGTCGAGCCGACGCCGCTGGCCCCCGGACAGCGTCCTCACTTTGGATTCGGCCACCGAGCCGAGTCCGACAAGCGCCAGTACCTCCTCCGGATTTCGCGCCGCTCCATAGCATTTGGCGAACATGCGGGTGGTCTCGGCGACCGTCAGCATCCCGGCGTCGCTGACCTCTTGCAGAACGATGCCGATGTCGGCGCGCCAACGTCGGCCCGCGGTTCCCGGGTCTTGCCCGAGCACGCTCACGTGGCCGGAGTCGCGCTTCCGATGGCCTTCGAGGATCTCGATGATCGTCGTTTTGCCTGCTCCGTTGGGGCCGAGAATCGCGAATACCTCGCCGTGTCCGACATCGAGATCCACATTCTGCACGGCCGGAAGCCGGCCGTAGGATTTCGCCAGACCGCGAACGTGAACCGCCAAGGTCACGACTGGGCCCCGCCCTGTTTCTCTAGCTCGGCCAGCATTTCGCGTAGCTCGGCTTCGGACAGCTGGTCGATCACGCTGTCGATGTCACCGTCAGCGTCGGTCGACGTCGGTTCCGCATCGGCGGCCGCCGGCTCGGCGCTGGCCAGGTGCAGATCGCTGAGGATCCGGACCGCGAGCGTATTCACGCTGACACCGCGAAGGAGTTCGAGCAGCGGAAGATCGATCGCGAACACCGCATTGACCCGGAGACGAAACTCCATGGCCATCAGGGAGTCCAGGCCGATGTCGTCGAGGGTGTCGTCCAGGCTGATGTCATCGACCGCGAGCTCGAAGACCGCGGCGGCGATCTGTCGGACGTGACCGGTGACCACCGCGAGCCGGTCTGCTTCCGGGCACGCCGCTAGATGATCGAGCATCGAGGAGTCTGAATCCGCTGCGTCAGCAGACGTCTCGGAGGCGCCCAGTTCGGAGAACATCGGCGGCAATTGGCCGGTGAGGCCGGCGCGGCGGGCTTTGATCCAGTCGGCGCTGATTGCGATGACGTGCGGCGCCTTCTGGCGGATCAGCCGGTCGAGGATGCGTGCGCCGGCGGCCGGCGTGATCAGCTCGATTCCCCGCTGTGCGTAGGTCTTCTCCAGTTTGAGTTCCTCGACCATGCCCACCGACCACGGGCCCCAACCGATGGTGAGGGCGGGCAAGCCCTGGGCCTGCCGGTAATGCGCGAAGACGTCGAGGACCGCGTTCGCGGCGGCGTAATTGCCCTGTCCGGGGGACGCGACGACTGACCCCGCGGACCCGAACATCACGAAGAACTCCAAGTCCGTTTCGCGGAAGGCGTTGTGTAGCACTCGCGCACCGTCGACTTTCGGCGACAGCACTGTGGTGAAGTCGTCTTCGGTCATGTTCACCAGAAGGCGGTCTTCGACGGATCCTGCGGCGTGAATGATGCCGCTTACCGGACGACTTCCTGCGCGCTCGAGGTCGGTCAGCCAGTCTTGCACCTGACCGGGATCGGTGATGTCGACGCTCGCGGTGGTCACCTGGGCGCCGAGTTGTTCGATCGTGCGGATGGTGGCGACGGTCGCATGATGCCGGTGATCTTCGGGCAGCGTCGACCATCGATCCCTCGGCGGGATCTCACTTCGCGACAGCAGGGCGATGTGACGGGCACCGCGTTGGGCGAGGTACAAGGCAACGACCCGGCCGAGCGCGCCCGTTCCACCGGTCACGACGTAGGTCGCATTGGGCGTGAGTTTGGTCGGGAAGGCTTGCGTCAGGCTGCTGGCCTGGCGGAGACGCGGCACAAACACGGTGCCGCCACGGATGGCGATCTGATCCTCCGAGTCGGCGGCCAGGATATGGTCGCAGACACGTGCAGCGGTCTCGACATGGTCGGCGGCGCTGTCGATGTCGATCAGCCCGCCCCATCGGTCGGCGAACTCCTGGTGGCCGACGACCCGACCGAGGCCCCATACGGCGGCCTGTTCGACGGTGAGCGGCTCGGTGCCAGATGCGGGTTGGGCATTGCCGGTTAGCAGGTAGAGCCGGGCCGCGGTGTCATTCTGCGCGAACGCTTTTGCGAGATGCAGGACCGGGAAAACGCCGAGGTATTCGCTTCCCTCGCCATCGAGCCGGGCATCCTGGCCGACGGATTCGGTGCCGATGTCCAGTGGCCAGCAGTTGATGATGCCGGCGAGGTCACCCTCGTTGGCGAGGTGTGTTTCGATCAGCTGCTGCAGGTGCTCGGGGTGTCGCGGGTTCACCGCATATCCGCCGTCGACCTTTGTCAGCTCGGCGACTGATTGGTAGAGGACTGCCCGGACGCGTTGGCCGCTGCGCCGGAGCTGGTCTGCGAGTGCCGCCCCGACGCCACCGGTATCGAGAAACACCAACCAGGACAGGCTTTCTGGTGGAGCCGTAATTTCAGCCTGCTCGGCCGGCAGGTCGCGAGCGACCCAGTCGATCTCGTAGAGTCCCTTGTCCACCCGCTCCGGGGACATGCGCGACGAGGCGCCCAGCGATTGCAATGTGAAACCAGTGAAGACGGCCAGCGGCTCTCCATCGGCGCCGAAGAGGGTGACGTTGCTTTCGATCTCGTCTTTGGTGGCCGACACCACCGTGATTCGGGCGGTCATGTGCTGTTCGGGTGCGCGGTAGATCGCGCTGCGCCGAACTCGGCTGGGCAGGTATGCGTCTTCTTCGCGATCGTCGGTGAAAAGAGTTGTCCCGATCAGCGTTTGGAAGGCGCCGTCGATGAGCGCCGGGTGGAATCGGTATTGGTCGACGTCGTGGTCGATCGGCGCCGGGATGGTGATGTCCGCTGTCGCCCAGCCATCGCCGGAGGTGATGCCCGCAATACTCTGGAAGGCCTCGCCGTAGTCGAACCCGACCGCGCGGGCGCGGGTGTAGAACTCGTCCCGGTCGATGGTGGTCTGAGATTTCGCGTGCCGTGGAGTGTGGGCAGGCGCCGGTGCCGGCGCCAGGATGTTGAGTTCGGCGGTCGCCGTCACGGTCCATTTCACCTCGCCTCCGGAAGTGGCGGTCAGGGAGGCGAATTCAAGGCTCCCTGTCTCGCGGTGGAGGGTGGTCCGCAGAACCGGATCGCACGTCTCGTCGAGGATGACGGCACGGACGAGCGCCAGCTCATCGACGCTGTAGTCGGTGGACCCGTACACCACTTTCGCTGCCGCCAAGGCCATTTCGACGTACACCGCGCCGGGTACCAGGACGCTGCCCTGCACCCGATGGTCGGCAAGGAAGGGTGCGGTGGCGGCGTTCAATTCGACTTCCCAGGCCGGGTGTATGCCGCTGACCGGTTGCCCGAGCAGCGGGTGTATCGGCTTGTAGTGCAGATCCTCGGCGGCTTCCTGGGTTTCGTTCCAGTACCGCTTGGATTGCCACGGATACGACGGAAGCTTGACCAGTCTCGCTGCTCGGCGCGGATAGAGCGCGTCCCACGAGATCTGGTGGCCGTGGCAGTGCAGGGCACCGAGGCAGTTCATCAGGGTGCGGGCGTCGTCGTCGTCGCGTCGCTGAGTCGCCAGCACCACTGATTCCGTCTGATGGCCGGCGGCCACCTCGTACAGTGACGCGGCGAGAACCGGATGCGGCCCCAATTCGACGAGATGCGTGTAGCCATCGTCGAGCATTCGGCGCACCGCCGGCTCGAACAGGACGGTCGCGCGGGTGTTCTGCCACCAATATCCACTGCCGTCGCCGTAACCGTCCAGCCGTTCACCGGTCACGGTGGAATAGAGCGGGACGGTCGCGGAACTTGGCGTCAGACCCATTAGGGCACAAGTCAACTCGTCGCGGATCGCGTCCATGTAGTGGGTGTGATACGGCACCCGTCCGTTGAGGAATCGATTGAAGATCTGACGATCGTCGAGTTGGCGGGCGATGTCGGCGAGCACGTCGCTGTCGCCGGCGACGGTGACCGTCGACGGGCCGTTGATCGCGGCGATCGAAACCCGGTCCCCCATCGCAGCATGTGTTCGGGGATCGATGGTGTGCATGAACGATTCGGCACTGAGGCCGACGGCCAGCATGCGACCGAGTCCGCTCGTGCGCTGTTGGAGCCGGCTTCGGTGATACGTGACCAGAATCGCCTGCTCGAAGGTGAGTACGCCGGCGAGGTAGTGGGCGGCCACTTCGCCGGCGCTGTGCCCGATCACCCCGTCCGGGGTGATCCCGAACTCCTTCAGTTGCTCGGCCAGTGCGACCTGGATGGCGAAGTTGGCGGGTTGCGCGAACTCGGTTTCGTCCATCCGAGAGTGGGTTTCGTCGGCGCGTAGTTCTTCGATCAGTGACCAGTTGGTGTAGCGGGACAGCTCGCGGTCACTTCGCCGGATGCTTTCGGTGAACACCGGATACACGTCGAGCAGGCCGCGGCACATCCGCCACCACTGTGGCCCCATTCCGGTGCAGACGAAGGCCAGCTTGGCTGCGGACGGGCTGGTGCGGCTCGCGGAGAGGGAACTGCTGTCGGCGAGAGCCTGAAGTTGTTGTCGGGCATCGGCAATGCTGTCGACGACCAATGCGCGGCGGTAGGACAGATGAGAGCGGCGCTGTCCGAGCGTGTAGCCCAGATCGAGCAGTGTGCAGTCCTCGTTTGCGCTCAGATGGTCGGCCAGCTGGCGGGCGGTCGCCACGAGCGCGTCCTCGGCGCGCGCCGATATCGGCAGCAGGGCGGGCACGAGCTGCGGCACGTGACCTTCAGCGTCGGTGACGGGTGAGGCGGGCGGCTCCGCGAGCACGACGTGGGCATTGGTGCCGCCGAAGCCGAATGAGTTGACGCCGGCGATGCGTCGATCGCTGTCCGGGAACGCGCGCCCGGTTCGGGGGATGTCGATAGCCAAGTCCCCCAGCGGAATCTGGTCACTGGGTTCGCGGAGATGCAAGTTCGCCGGAATGTAGCCGTGCTTGACCACCAGTGCTGCCTTGATGAGTCCGGCCACGCCGGCGCCGGCCTCGAGGTGGCCGATGTTGGTTTTCGCCGAACCGATCAGCAAGGGGTGCGTTGCCGAACGGTCTGCGGCGAGTGCGCCCGCCAGGGCCTGGACTTCGACCGGATCGCCGACAGGGGTGCCGGTTCCGTGCGCCTCGACGTAGCCGACGTCGTTGGGGTGAATGCCGGCTCGGCGCAACGCATTCGTGATCGCGGACTGTTGCGCGTCGGCACTCGGCACGGTGATGCCGTCGGTGTGGCCGTCCTGGGACACCGCTGTGCCGAGGATCTGGGCGTATATGTCGTCGCCGTCGCGCAGCGCCTGCTCCAGGGTCTTGATGACGACGATTCCGCCGCCCTCTCCCCGCGCGTATCCGTCGGCGGATTGATCGAAAGCCTTACATCGTCCGTCCGGGGCAAGGAAGCCGCTCTTGGATTCCGCGATCGCGGTGTTCGGGCCGATCATGATGTTGACGCCGCCGGCCAGTGCCAGATCGCACTCGCCGTTCCAGATGCTCTGCGCGGCAAGGTGTACCGCGACCAGCGAACTCGAGCACGCGGTGTCGATCGTCATGCTGGGCCCGCGGAAATCGAACGCATAGGAGATGCGGTTGGCCAGCATCGTCATCATCATCCCGGTCGCGGAATGGGTCTTGAAGCGATAGCGGCTGGTGCGGCCCTGGTTTTGCAGCAGTTGATAGTCGAGGGTGAAGCCGCCGACGAATACCCCGACATCGGTGCCGGCCAGACTCTCGGCGGAGATGCCGCCGTCCTCCAGCGCCTCCCACGTGGTCCGGAGCAACAGGCGTTGCTGAGGATCGATGAGATTGGCCTCCCGCGGTGAGATACCGAAGAACTGAGGATCGAATTGATCGATCTCGCGGAGGAACCCGCCCCGGCGGGTCACCATCTTTCCGACCTTCTTTGGGTTCGTGTCGTGATATTTGTCCGCGTTCCAGCGTGTTTCGGGGACTTCGCAGGTCGCGTCGACGCCGTTGCGCAGCAATTCCCAGTAGCCGGCCGGCGTCAGAGCGCCACCCGGAAAGTGGCAGCCGACACCGATGATCGCCAGCGGCTGCTGTGTGCCTGGTCCCACCGGCAGGTTCATCGGCGCGCCTCAATGACCTGTGGTGCGAAAGAGCGCAGGCCGTTCACCAACTCTGATCCGTGCGTGCTCAACTGAATTCGAGTGCAGGTGCGGTCCGGACGATCCACTCCTGGCTGAGCGGGTCGGCATCGTGCCGCCCCTGCCGGTAGACGGATCGGAGTTCTTGCAGGAACGAGTCCCGTTGCCAGGCTTGCACCTGATGGACGACGCCGTCGTCTGAAAAATCCGCGCACTTGTCGGTGAGAATCGTCTCGATCAGCTGGCCGGCCAGTTGACGGAGCAGCAGGACGTTCGCATCGAACTGGGTGGCGAAGTCCGGAACTTTGCCCATCATCGCGGTGTGCAGCGTCACCATGAAGTTGTGCTGCGAGTACAGGTCGACGAAACGCGAAGAAGGACGGGCGGTCTCGACCGTGGCCCACTCGCGAAAGAACTGCTGCATGCGATTGCTCAGCTCGATGAGACCCTCCAGGTGCGGGACCACCCCGGGGTCGTCGGCGACACTGACGAATCGGCCGTTGCTGTACATCAGACCCAGGAAGCCCCAATAAAAAGCGATGTCCCAGATGACTTTCGCCGACATGACCACGGGCGAGCCCATCAGCGTGTACTGATCGCAATAGATGTTGAGCCACATATCGGTGAGCGAGCGGAACAGCGAATCGTCTATCGCGGACCGTGCGACGACATTCTCACCGTCGAGCTCACGGGTGATCATGTCGGTGATGAGGCCGTTTCCGATCGCGACGAGATCCAGCCCGGATGAGTACAGCGGATCGAGGAAGACGCCGGAGTCGCCGGTCAGGCACCAACGGTTCTGTGCGTCATAGACTTTGGTGGCGCTGTGGCTGTACTTCTTCATCACCCGGAAGTCTTGGATGAGGTGTTCACTCTGTTCCAGCACGGCGGCGCATTGTGGCTCGTGCTCGGCCAGCCAGGTCTGGGCCTTGGCCAGGGTGTTGAAACCGTCGAAGTCGTGGAAGGCGGGGTCGGCGACGATTCCGACGCTGGTCGATCCGGACGCGAGCCGGATCAGCCAGACCCAATAGCCTTCGCCCATAAGGTGATTGGTGGACATCGCCCGATCACCTTCGCGAAGTCGCGCCTGCCAATCGGGATCGTCACTCCACTGGCCGATGTCAATTTCGGTCGCGACGCGAAGCCAGACGGCGTTGCAGTGGTGTTCGTTGGAACGCTTCAAATCCAACTGGCGTGGCAGCGTCCGGTTGCGCCCGGATGCGTCGACCACCCAGCGGGCGGTGGTAACGCTGGTGTCGTCGTCGTGCTGGATGGAGATCGTATGGGGATGCCCGCCCTGACCGAGTTCGACGGCGGTCACGCGGCCGGCGGTGATCTCGACACCGTCGGCCAGACATCGCCGGTTCAGCTCGTTTTCGAGCCTGCCGCGGTCGATCTGATAAGTGACTTGTGGGGTGAACGACGAGCTACCCAGCTCCATCCGCTGGGAGATGTCGGTGTTCGCGCCGTGCGTGAAGAACATCCGCAGCCCCATCTTGCGGAGCTGAGCGGTGTTCAGGTGGTCGGCCATGTCGAGGCGATCGCGCAGGTACTGCGCAGCGATCTCCACCGTCGACTCACCGACCGTGTGGGTGACTTCGGGCACCGGATGCGCGCGTGGCTCGACGATGAGGACTCGGGTGTCCGGTCGCGCGCTACGCAATTCCATCGCCAGGGTCAGTGCAGCTATGCCCCCACCGACGATGGCGACGTCGTGCGCCGGGCCGTCGCTGTCGCTGTCCACCAACCGCGTCTTGATCTTCTGCATCAGCGCGGCCCGCGCATCCGGGCTCAGTTGTGACAGCTGTGCTTGCACATCCATGAGTCCGCTCCCGCTGTTCGGATAGGACAGTTACTTAACATTTAAAAAGCTACACTAAAGCTGGTTTCTGGCAAGCCGAAAACGAGGGGCCGCAAAGGGGCTGCCGCTGCTCAAGCATGGCACAAATTGACCGGCCCCGAAGCAGGAGCCAGCGACCCAACGCTTTACTCCTCTACCTCGTTAAGGATGTCGGCATGCCCGCAGCAACCGCGGTCCATTTCATCCTCGAACTGGCGGTCATCCTGCTCGCCTGCCGGCTGACCGGGTTGGCGGCTCAGCGGATCGGGCAGGCGCCCGTCGTCGGCGAGATGATCGCCGGTGTTCTGCTGGGCCCGTCGCTACTCGGCCGCATCGCGCCCGATCTCCAACACCACCTGTTCCCCCATGGACCGGCCAACATCGTGCTGTACACGACGGCTCAACTCGGACTGGTGCTCTACATGTTCCTGGTCGGGCTGAATTTCGACGTCGATCTGATCAAACACCGCCTCGGCACCGCGGCAGCCGTGTCGGCGGCAGGCATCTTTGCGCCACTGACGATGGGCGCGCTCATCGCGGTGCCTCTGTTGTCCAGCGGCATCTTTTTCGACAAGAGCGTCACCCTGATCATGGCAATGATGTTCCTGGGCGCTTCGATCGCGACGACCGCGTTCCCGATGCTCGCCCGGATCATCTACGAAAGACAGCTCTCCGGAACAACTTTGGGCACGCTTGCATTGGCGTGCGGCGCGGCTGACGACGCGCTGTCCTGGTGCATCCTGGCGACGGTGCTCGCCATCCACCGCGGTAGCGCCTCGGTGGCGGTGATTGCGATTGTCGGCGGGATTCTCTACGCGACGTTCATTCTCACATTGGGGCGCAGGGCATTTCGCATCTTCGGGACGCTGTCGGAGCGTCGTCAGGCGATTACGCCCCCGGTGCTCAGCACGGTGTTGATTCTGCTGATGACGTGCGCCTGGTTCACCGACACCATCGGCATCTACGCCATCTTCGGTGCTTTCATCCTCGGCGTGGCCATGCCGGGCGGATTCTTCGCCGAGCGTCTGACGGTCAACCTCGAACCGCTCGTCACCACGTTCCTGCTGCCGCTGTTCTTCGTCTACTCGGGCCTGAACACGCAGATCGGGCTGGTCAACACACCTGCGTTGTGGGGTGTGACGATCGGGATCCTGTTCGTCTCGATCGCGGGTAAGGGAATCGCGTGCGCAGTGGCGGCCCGGCTCAACAAGGTCCCACGCCGCGAATCCATCGCCTTGGGGGCGTTGATGAACGCCCGCGGCCTGATCGAGCTCATTCTGCTCAACATCGGGCTCGAGGCGGGCATCATCACCCCGACGCTGTTCACCATTCTCGTTCTGGTTGCGATCGTCACCACGCTGATGGCGACTCCGGTGTTCGAACTGGCTTACGGGCGACACCGGAAAACGTTGGAAAACGGCATGCATGAGCCCGATCCCGCGACGGCAGTCACCCAGTCTGAGAGCATTCCGGCCACCTGATTATCCGCGGTCACATTGAGTGAACACTTGTGCACCGTTATAGTGAGGTCGGTCCGGCGCAGGCGGACGCACAGCGTCAACGGTGATGGGAGTGGAGAGCGTGGCTGATTACAAGGTCATCCTGGTGGGAACCGACGGGTCCGAGACGTCGCTTCGAGCGGTGGACGAAGCCGGCGCGATCGCCGCAAAATCGGGCGCGAAGTTGATCGTGGCGTCGGCTCATCTGCCGGCCAACTCCAGCGAGGGCGGGCCCGATCCCGATCAAGCATCCGACGAGGGCTACCGGACCGAAGGCAACGCGCCGGTGTACGAGATGCTCCGCGATGCGAGCGGGCGGGCCAAAAACGCCGGCGCGCACGACGTCGAGGAAAGGGCGATCGAAGGTGCCCCGGTGGACGCCTTGGTGGAGCTGGCGGAGGACGTGAACGCCGATCTCATCGTGGTCGGCAATGTCGGGATGAACTCTGTGGTCGGGCGACTGATCGGATCGGTTCCGCGCGCTATTCGCAATCGCGCAAAGACCGAGGTGCTGGTCGTCGATACGAAATAGCGGTCATTGCCGCTGCTCGATCGGGCGGGCGGAATGTGATCCGTTCTGCGGCAGTACAACTGGGGCAGATCCCCGCTCAATGCCAGACCGATCCGCCATTTCGTGACCTTCTTAAACTAAACCGTCACACGCCCATTGCCCTCGAGTCGACGCGCTCGAGCAGCCCGTTGACAAAAATGAGATCGGTGACTGTCTGACCGGGCAGGCCCGGCTCGTCGGCGTGATTCTGCAGCAGACCGTCAATGAATCGGAATTTGTTTTCGTTGTCGTTGCTCATCGTCGTTTCAGCATCCCATGCTCGCGGAGAGAGGCCCGTCCCAAGGAGAGAACGGGGCGGGCCTTGCCTGCCAGAAGGTATTTGTCGATTGCGGTTCCTCAGGCAGGCAACGTGTCTGGGCAAAGTTCGTGCTGTGCAGTGTCGACAGCTGCGTCAGGCACCAGGCCGCGGTCGAGGAAGTTCATACCTGCGCGAGGATCGGCACCGGCCCGCAGGTTGTCGCAAACCATCCGACCAGCCTGCAACTGAATGGCCGGAGAGTTCACCCCGATGCCGATGCCGTGATCGTTGAGGAAGCGAATGTAACTCTGGTCGTCGGCATGAGCGGGTGCGGCAACAGCAACGGCAACCAGAACGACGGAAGCGGCTAATTTCATCGGTGCAACGTATCCGGGCACAACTCATGCTGCGCGGCGTCGGCGATCCCCCGACCGTCACTAACCGGCGACGCACCCGCGATCGCATCAATCGACATCCCATTTCGAAGCATCCCGCACGCTTGGTACCCGTAAGCGATCCGAGTTTCATCGTTAAATGCCATCACCCGCGTCCCATGGTCGTTCAGGAAGCGCAGATAGCTTTGGTCGTCGGCATGTGCAGGAGCAGCGAATGCGATCGTAGCGACCGAGGCCACTAGCAGTCTTTTCATCGTTACCTCCGCGCCATTGGAATCAATGGCGACAGTAGACATCGCTCGACGGGGTTCGGTTGGCTTGTTCGCCAAACACACAGCTGGGTCCGCGCAGAGCAGAGATCGGGGCGAGAGTCGATTGCTGTCTGTGGCCATCCTGTTCCGGCCCGTAGCAGCCGCCGAATTCGTTGAGCGACTGGGTGCCTTCTAGTAGCGCCATCGCGATCTGTCGGACGTGGGTAGCGCTCATGGCCAATTCCGGTGATCAGGGCCGCGCGAGAGCCAGTTGCAGGAACATCGCAAGGATTGGCACCGTGCTTTTCAAATGGTCGGGCTGACAGGATTTGAACCTGCGACCACTTGACCCCCAGTCGGAGATCTGGCGATTTCGGCTGTCGTGCAACGTGTCTGAAAGTTTCTAGACCAGCGGGAAGTGTGTCGGGTCGTCTCCCACTGATTCGCGGCATCTGCGGCCACTTGTGACAACGTCGTGACAACGTTCGCGCCGACGGTGTCCGGACGAACGGCAACTCGAGTGGTTTGCTGGCTCAATTTTCGGACTCACACTGCCAGTGTGAAAGCGGGTCTTCGAGGCGGTTTTACACTGTCTCGGGAATGGCGATCTTCACAGCTAGATAAGTGATTCTGATGCCGACACGTCTCGTGTGTTCCGGTGGGTGGTCGTGAGTTTTAGGACATCGCTAGGACGCGCGAGGTCTGGTTGCGTCGAGGGTGGGGAGGCCATCATGCCGTTAGCCGTCGGTCACGGTTTCGACGAGGCCGGTGGACACGTCGTAGACCATGCCGAGGCACCGCATGTCCTCGGGGAGGTCGTCGGCGGCGTGCAGGACGGCGACGTCGACTCGGACGGCGGCGTAGGGGTCGTTCAGCTTCTTGTTATCGAGGCCGGCTTCGACGACGTCAAAGAAGGCAGCCAGCCGCGCGCGTTCGCCTTGCATGCGCAAGATTCCACAGTCGGTGTGCTGGAGGACGACGAACGTCCATCCCTGGTTGAAGTCACCACCGGCGGCCTGGGTCAGCTTGCGCAGCAGTGTCAGTTCGTCGAGCACCGATGCCGTAACGCGGCCGCCGATGTTGCGGATCACCGCTGCCTCGCCCAGGTCGAGCCCAAGGATCTTCGACGGATCGACTCGGGGGTCGACACAGCCAATGAGAAAGACCTTCAACGAGGGAATGATGGTGAGTCCCGACTCGAAGCGGTGCGTCGCGAACCCAGCGTTGCCCTGAATCAATTTCTGCACCGGATCGGTCATCTCGGTCTCTCCTTCTTAGCTAGCTGCCGGGTCGCTAGGCCAAAGCGTTCGTGACTGCTCCTACAGTGCACCGAGCGTGCCGAGGAGAAAAAGCAGCAATCCCCTATCGGACTGATCGTGTGCGTCAATGAATCGGCGGGTCACCGGATCTGCGCTTATGGTGCCTGCATGGAGTTCCGGCAGCTCGAGGCGTTCGTGGTGTTGGCCACCGAACTGCACTTTGGTCGGGCCGCGGAGAAACTGCACATGTCTCAGCCCACGCTGAGTGAACTGATTCGTCGCTTGGAACGCGAGATCGGCACGCCGCTGCTGACCCGCACGACTCGCCGCGTCGCACTCACCGGCGCCGGAGTAGAGCTCATGGCGCGCGCCGAGGCCATCGTCAACGACGTGTCAGCGGCATCCGAGGCGGTGCGTCGCGTGGCGACGGGCGAAATCGGGACCGTCCGGTTGGGCGTGGTACCCAACGCCGAGCCCGTCCTGGCGCCCCACATCATCGACGCGATGCGCCGGCACGCACCCGAGATCACCGTGGACATTCACCGAATGTGGCCACCAGACTTGCTGCACGCCGTCTCCGAAGGCACGGTGGATGCGGCCATCACCTGCGGTTACGTCGCAGACCCACCCAGCATCGCCGGAGAGGTATTCTGCGGCGAAGGTGTTCTGGTCGCGCTTCGCTCCACGCACCGTCTTGCCGACCGATCCGCGGTGACATGGCCCGAATTAACCAAGGAATGCCTCGGTCTGCCCAGTCGTTCCCTGTTCCCCGACTGGCATGCCGCCCAACAGCGCGTGCTCGAGAAGGCCCGCATCAATCCGCCGACGGCCGAACTCGAGACCATTGACGTCGGGGCGACCGGGTGGGCCCGACAAAGCGTCGTGCAGTGGGTCATGACCGGGGCAGATCTGCACGCCCCCGACGACGACGTGCGGGTGCTGCCGATGTCTCCCACCGAGGCATTCGTCTACAAACTGCAGTGGAACACCGCCCGGACCCAGACCGCGGCCCTTGCCCGCTTCGTTCAACTGGTCCTCACGGTCGACGTCCCCCCGGGCTGGCTCGTGCAGCCTGGCCATCTGCGTTTCGCCGCCGACCCGCCACCCACCAGAAGCGAGCAGCCGTGACCACGACATCGGAACTGGCCCAACGCAATGCCGTCTTCGCGGCGAGTGGCCACGACAGCGGACTGACCATCAACCCACGAGGCAACATGATGATCGTCGGATGCGTGGATCCGAGGGTCGACCCCGCCCACGTACTGGGCCTGAGCAACGGCGAAGCGGCCATCATCCGCAACGTGGGGGGCCGCATCACCCCCGCGACCCTGCGGACCATGACCATGCTGGGCAAGGTGGGGCAAGCCAACGCTGATACCCACGTCCCCGGCACCTGGAATCTCGTCATCATGCACCACACCGATTGCGGCATGACCGATTTGGCCCCCTATCCGGAACTGCTTGCCGCCTACTTCGAGGTCGACGAGGACCAACTGCCCGGCAAGTGGATCACCGATCCGCACAGCTCGATCCGCGTCGACGTCGCAGTCATTCTCGCCGCCCTCACCGGTAGCGACTTTCTGGTGTCCGGATTGGTGTACGACGTGGCGACCGGCCGCGTCGAGGTCGTCGAGCCGCCTACTCCGCTGCGCTCGACCTGATTGCCGACACCGTCTCCAGCCCAGCGTCCTCGGCGCCAGTGCTCTCAGTACAGCGATCAGGGGCGACGGTGCCCCGGCCTTGTGCGCATTGATAGGCACGGCCAATCACTGCCCTCAGCGATTCGGTCTTTATGCCAGCATCCGTCGGCGGCATCGTGGACCTCGTCCACCGCACGGCTCCCGCGGAGCATGCGATACGCCAAGTCGTACCGGAGCCAACATGACCCGACCCTCCACGCCGAAGACCGTCCTCGTTTGCGGTGCCACCGGTGACACCGGCCGGGCGGCCGTAGCGGAATCCGCCGCCCTCGGACTGAAGGTGCGCGCGCTGGTGCACCGCGCCGACGACCGCTCAGCTGCTCTGTGCGACCTCGGCGCCGAGATCGTCACGGGCGACCTCCTCGACATCAACAGTGTGCGCCCGGCAATGGATGGTGTCGCCGCGGCCTACCTGGTCTGGCCCGTCGCGCCGGGTCTCATCCACGCCACGGTGAACTTCGCGCAGGCGGCGCGCGAAGCGCACCTCGACACCGTGATCAATCAGTCGCAGCGTTCCGCCGACCGGTGGTCGACCAGCGACTCGTGCCGCGACACCTTCATCGCGGAGCAGGTCCTCGACTGGTCTGGCCTCGATGTCGTCCACCTGCGCCCGACGTATTTCCTGGAATGGCTCCTCTACCCCTGGCAGCTGCCCTACCTGCGGCAAGGAGTGCTGCGCATCCCGGCCGGCAGGGGGCGGCATTCCCCGATCGCCGCGGCCGATCAAGGACGCGTCATCGCCGCACTCCTGCAAGAGGCTCACGCGCACATCGGCACCACCATCCCGATCTCAGGGCCCGTGGAGATGGACCACGAGCAGATGGCGGCCGAGCTATCCGAAGCGTTGGGCCGCTCGATCGTCTATCAGGATCTGCCCGTCGCGGAGTACGTGACGTCGCTGCGGGAGATGAACGTTTCGCCGTACATTGTGCAGCACCTCAGTGGCGCCATGGTGGATTATCAGAATGGGCACATGGCAGGCGCCGATGACAACGTCGAGAAGATCACCGGCCAGCCACCGATGACCGTCGGGGACTTCGCGCGAGCGCACCTCGACACCCTCAATGGCGCGTGAGGGCGCGGCAGAGAAACCATGCTCGGCCCGCTCGTCCCACGCGCCGGCGGATCGCGAAGGAGTTTGTCTCCGAAGCGCTTCGACACGGAATTCGCGACGGTCGCACTGCGCGCGGGCTAACGAAGTGTTGAGGTAAGCCCGTGAGGCTGAAGCCGTGAATCCTGGTGACGCAGGTGCGCCGACAGCGTGCACCAGCCCGCCGGCACGGCCGTGGTGAGCGCCAGGTGCACGAAGCGGGCCACTGCGGCAGTCTGCGCGCGGTCGGGGTTCCACTGCAGCTTGTGCGGCATCAACGCCGCCGGATCCAACGGCAGGACAGCCGAATCCGGCGCCGCCGCCGCGAGCACCGCGGTGGTGATGAACCAATCCACCTCCGGCATCGCCTTCCATCCCAACAAGGCCAAGTCGGCGACCGCGAGCTCGGTCACCTGAGGGGCGACACCGGCATCTTCGAGGGCCTGCTGCTGCGCTTGCTGCCAGGCCGGAAACAAAGCTGCGCACGGCATCCCAAGGCGTTCGTCACGCAAATCGGCGAATGCCACACGATCCCTGCCCGCAAGCCGATGATTCCCACGAACCACAACGAACAACGGTTCGGCACAAAACGACTCGCCAACGATGCCAGGGGGGTCGACGATGCGACCGCACCCAATGGCGACGTCCACCGCACCGTCCGACATGGCCGCGGCTAAATCACGCGACCACATCCGCCGGGTAACGAGATTCACCTCGGGTGCGCTCGAGGCCAACGCATCAGCCAGGTGTGGGGCCAGCACCGGCGCCACCGGTGGTGTGATACCTAGTTGCACCGTTCCGGCGTCCCCGCGGGCAACCCGTCGCACCGCTGCTTTGGCCTCCGCCACGTCACCGAGAATTACCCTCGCCCGCTCGATCAACTCAATACCCGCCCCGGTGAGGGCGACCCGCCGCGTTGTCCGGCTGAGCAGGGGCGTACCCACCTCGCGTTCGAGTCGGCGCACCATCTCGCTAAGCGTCGGTTGCGAGACGTGAAGCGATTCCGCTGCACGCCCGAAATGAAGCTCGGTCGCGACGGCGACGAACGCTTCGAGCTGCCGCACCTCCACCACCTGAAGGCTAGGCGATAGCCGACGGCTGCGGCAGGTGTCATTGATCGCTAGGCCTGATCAGTACGCGAAAGGATCACCCCTTTTTCGGACCTCTCCTTTGGCGCATCGTCTAATCAAGCCGAGCCGGTGTACTCACGCGGCGTCCAAACCAACCTGGGCGCAGCCATATTGAACTCGAAGGAGCAGTCCCATGACCACAGCCACCAAGACCCACCCCGTCATCTTCATCCACGGTCTGTGGATCCACTCGAGCGCATGGCAGCCCTGGATCGAACTCTTCGAAGCTCACGGGTACAGCGCATCGGCGCCCGGCTGGCCCGGTGACGGCCCCACCGTGGCCGCCACCCGCGAGAACCCCGACGCGCTCAACGACATGGGCATTCCGCAGATGGTCGATCACTACACCCAACTCATCGGCACCCCCGTGGTGAAACCCGTCGTTGTCGGGCACTCCTTCGGCGGCCTCATCGCCCAGGAACTGTTGGCCAACGGCACCGTCGCCGCCGCCGTGGCTATCGACCCCGCCGCCATCAAGGGCGTCAAGGCATTGCCGCTCGCGCAACTCAAGTCCGCGTTTCCCGTGCTCGGCAATCCGGCGAATCTCCATCGCACCGTGTCGCTGACGGCCAAGCAATTCCACTACGCCTTCGGCGACACGCTGACTGAGGAGGAATCCGACGCTCTGCACGACGCGTGGACCATCCCCGGCGCCGGCCTGCCACTGTTTCAGGACGCCGCGGCGAACTTCTTTCCGCATTCACCGGCCAAGGTCGACACCCACCTGGCCGACCGTGGGCCGCTGCTGCTGACCTCAGGCACCGAGGACCACACCGTGCCACTCAAGGTGACCAAGGAGGTGTTCAAGATGTATTCAAAGGGGCCTGCCGACACCGAGTTTCACGTGTTCGAAGGCAAGGGCCACTCCCTGACGATCGACGCTGGCTGGAAGGATGTCGCCGACGTCACGTTGAACTGGCTTGCTTCCAAGGGCTTCTGACGTTTCTGCCCGCCGCTCACGCCCAGAGGAGCGAGCCCGCGTACAGCGGCCAACACCAAAAGTTCACGGCGAGAGGAAGAAAGGCGATGCCAACAACAATTCTGGTCACCACCGCCAACGGCGACACCGGCCGACCCATGATCGATTACCTGACCGCCGAAGGATTTAACGTGCGAGCCATGGTCCGCACCGACGACGCCCGCGCACAAACACTGCGCGACAAAGGAGTCGACGTCGTGCTCGGTGATCTCTTGAACTTTCGCGACGTCCGCGGCGCCCTTGACGGCGTGCAGCGGGCCTACTTCAACTACCCCGTGGGCGAAGGACTCGTCGAGGCGGCCGTCATGTTCGCCCAAGCCGCCAAGGAGCAGGACCTCGAACTTATCGTCAACATGTCACACATCCAGTCAAGACCCTACGCACGCAGCAAGGCCACGCAGAACCACTGGCTCTCCGAGCAAGTCTTCGGCTGGTCCGGTGTGCCGACCACGCACCTGAGGATCACGTTCTTCATGCAGTGGCTGCTCTACGTATCCGACCTCATCCGCTACGGCCGCTACGCCATGCCCTACAACGCCGACAGCCGGTTCGCCCCCATCGCCGCCAGTGACATCGCCCTAACCGCAGCCAAGATCTTCGCTGACCCCCAGGAGCACGGTCGTCACACCTACACGTTGACCGGCCCAACGGAGTACAGCCACCAAGAGCTCGCCGCTGAGGTCAATCGCGTTCTCGGCACCGACTTGCCCTACGAGCACGTCACCGTCACCACGTTCCTCGAACTCATCGGCCAACCCGACGACAAAGCGAAACTCAAACACTTTGAGGCCGTCACCATCGACCAACAAGAGGGTCGGCTTGCCGGCGTCGACGACGCCGCGCGAAAGATCATCGGTCAACCGCTCATTACCGTCGAAGAATTCATCAACGACAACCGAGCCCTATTCACACTCGACTACGCGACGAACTCCGCCACCTCAGCTGGCCACGCCGAAACCCCGACCGCGTAGGGTGGCCACACCCGCGCGCCAGCAGCTGGCGCGTTGAAAGTCCTTGGGCTCTCCACTCCAGCGAACCGCTTCGAAACCGTCCGGCAACGACGACGAACACGCACCACCGGAGCGCTGGCTATCGTCGCTCCAATCGACATATCGAATTCGTCCTGGCAAGCCGTCCTCGTGGACCGAGCTTACGATCTACGGATTACCGATCCTCTGATCCTGACGATTCCTGCTATTGCCAGTTTCGCAGTGTGCAACAAACAGATTCACGATCGTCGACCACCGATGCTATCCGGGCAATTCCGGTCGCTTCCGGGTCATTGCCGGTCAATAAACGGTGACCGCTGCGGTGCAATTGCTGTTCGTCCTGTGCGGGGTTCGTTCGTGTGCGTGTTACTTCATTTGAGTCAGGCTCGCTTGGCTGTGGTGGCCTTAACCGAGTGCGGCGCCGAAGAGGTGGCCGATGGTGTAGGTCAGGGCCATGCCGGCGGCGCCGCCGAGGACGACGCGCAGTACCGCGCGCGTGGTGCTGGCCCGGCCGATTTGTGCGCTGAGCGCGCCGGTGATGCCGAGGGCGGTAAGGACGGCGATGAATGTCACCGGGAGGCGCCAGGACGGCGCCGGGAGCAGGATCGCGGCGAACGGCAACATCGCTCCTACCGTGAAGGAGGCAGCGGATGCGGTCGCGGCTTGCCATGGGTTGGTGAGCTCGTCGGGGTCGATGCCGAGTTCGGCGTGGGCGTGTGCGGTGAGCGCGTCGTGGGCGGTCAGTTCGCGGGCGACTTGGGCGGCGGTCGTGCGTGAGAGGCCTCGCCGTTGATAGATCGCGGTGAGTTCGGCCAGTTCGGCGTCGGGCATCTGCCGGAGTTCGCGTTGTTCGGTTGTCAGCTGGGCGGTTTCGCTGTCACGTTGGCTGGAGACTGACACGAATTCGCCGAGGGCCATCGACACCGCGCCAGCAACTAAAGCCGCTAGTCCCGCGGTGAAGATCGGGCCGCGCAGCGTTGAGGCACCGGCGACCCCGACGACGACACCGGCGACGGAGACGATGCCGTCGTTGGCGCCGAGGACCGCGGCGCGCAGCCAGTTCAGTCGTCGTGTCAGACGATCATTGTGGGGTTCGGCGCTGTGGGTGAACGCGTGATCGTCGGTCATGTCGGATAGTCAACTGCACGCGCGTCGGCAGCGCCAGCAAGGACAGCCTTGTCAAATGAGCGCCGCAACATGGGATTAACGCGCGTTGGGTCGGCTGCCGTCCTTCGGTCAACGGGCTGTTCGGGGTCCATGCGCAAGTGACACCGGGCCCTCTGCGTTTCTCTGCGGGCGGGCCGCATCGGATCGTGCCTGTGCTCGACGCGTTCGGGCTGTGCCCGTGTGAACGCGCTGCGCGACGTATTACGTACTGCCCGGTGCTACACGAATCTTTGGAATGCGTTCCGGCAGCTACGAGATCTGCCGGTCGCGAGTCGCACTCCACCGCCGGCAGGCTCGTCGCTGTCCGCGACCGGATGTGTGGCTAATCAGTCCCGTGGAGACGGCCGTTGATCTCATGCCCTAGGCCAGGGAGAGAAAGAGCTTTTCGAGCTCGTCTTCGGTTAGCCGCGGTGTCGTGCCTGATTCGCTGTCGGTGATGCAATGGCGCATACCAGAGGCGACTATTTTGAAGCCGGCGCGGTCGAGGGCTCGGGAGACGGCGGCGAGTTGGGTGACGACGTCTTTGCAGTCGCGGCCGGCTTCGATCATGGTAATGACACCGGCGAGTTGGCCTTGGGCGCGGCGCAGTCTGCTGAGCACTGCATCGATGCGGTCGGCGTCGTCAATCATGGTTCCTCCAGCGGGATCAGGTGTGTTCATTCTACCCCGGGGGGTATCGGGGTGGGTTGCTCTGCGTCGGGGGTTGGCTGGTGTTGGCGCGGCGGCGTGCCGGGTTGGGGTGTAGTGGGCGGGTGTTGAACGCTGTGTCGTGTGGCCGGGCGCGGACGTGGCAGCAGGCGTTGGGGCCACCAGAACCAGCGTCCGAGCAGGGCGGCGATGGAGGGGGTCATCAGGGAGCGCACGATGAGGGTGTCGAAGAGCAGGCCGATGCCGATGGTGGTGCCGGCTTGGCCGATGGAGCGTAGGTCGCTGGCGATCATGGACATCATGGTGAACGCGAAGACCAGCCCCGCTGAGGTGACGACCCCCCCGGTGTGGCCCATGGATCGGATGATTCCGGTGTGCAGGCCGGCGCGGTTTTCTTCTTGGAAACGCGAGACTAGGAGCAGGTTGTAGTCCGATCCGACCGCGAGCAGGATGATGAGCCCGAAGACGGGGGCGATCCAGTTGAGGTCGAGGCCGAAGATGTGTTGCCACACTAAAACGGAGAGTCCGAAGGCGGCGCCCAGGGAGAGCAGGACGGTGCCGACGATGACCAGGGATGCAATTAGTGCGCGGGTGATGATGATCATGACGGCAAAGATCAGGGTCAGGGCGGCGATGCCGACGATGAGCAGGTCGTAGTGGGCGCCGGATTGGATGTCGCGGTAGATCGCGGCGGTGCCGGCGAGATAAAAGTGGGCCTCCGTCAGGGTGGTGCCTTTGACGGCGTGTTGTGCGGCGGTGAGTTCGGGTGTGACCGCGGCGATGCCGCCTGGGGTGGCGGGGTCGGTGTCGTGGGTGATGATGAAGCGGGCGGCCTTGCCGTCCGGGGACAGGAATAGTTTCAGGCCACGTTGGAAGTCGGAGTTGGCGAAAGCTTCGGGTGGCAGGTAAAAGTAGTCGCCGCTTTTGGAGGCGTCAAAGGCCTGGCCCATGGCTGCGGCGGTGTCGGTCATACGTGAGATCTGTTGCAGCAGACTCGAAAAGCTGCTGTGCATGGTGAGCAACGTGGTTTGCATCGAGTGGGCGACGGCGATGATCGGGGGCAGCTGCGCCCTCATCTGTGGGATCACGGTATCGACGTCGCCGATGTCGGTGAGCAGGCCGGTCATGGCGGCGCTGAAAGCATCGACTCCGTCGAGGGCCTCGAACACCGATCGGGCTCCCCAACACACGGGGATGTTGAAGCAGTGCTGTTCCCAGTACAGGTAGCTGCGCACGGGGCGGGCGACGTCGTCGAAATCGGCGAGGTGATCCCGGATCTCGTCGACGGTGGCTTTCATGGTCGTGACGTCGGCGCGCATGCGATGGGTGGTATCGGCCATGCGGCCCATCAGGTCATAGAGGTGCTGCACCGAGTTGGTCATCGACCCGAGATCGTCGCTCATCGTCAGCATGTCCGCGGCGCGGTCTTGCATGAAGTGCAGGTTCTCCCGGATCGGGATGGATTGGGCGCTGATCTGGAACGGGATCGAGGTGTGGTCGATGGGTCCGCCCAGTGGGCGGGTGATGCTTTGGACCATGGCGATGCCGGGGGCGCGGAAGACATCTTTGGCGATGCGGTCGAGGATGATCATGTCGGCCGGGGTGCGCATGTCGTGATCGGCCTCGATCATGAGGATGTCAGGGTTCATGGTGGCCGCGCTGAAATGTCTTTCGGCGGCGGCATATCCGACGTTGGAGGGCAGTGCGGCAGGGATGTAGAAGCGATCGTTGTAGCTGACTTTCATGCTGGGCATGACCGCGATGCCGACCACCGCCAGAGACACGGCGGCCGCCAACACCGGGGCGGGCCAGCGCACCGTCGCGGTGCCGATGCGCCGCCAACGGCGCGCATTGACAGCGTGTTTGGGGTCGAGCAGCCCGAAGCGGCTGGCGACGGCGACGATCGCCGGTGCTGCGGTCAGGGCGCCGGCAACGACGATGAGCAGCCCAAGTGCCGAGGGAACGCCCAGGGCTTTGAAATACGACAGCCGGGCCAGGTGCAGGCACAGGGTGGCCCCGGCGATGGTCAGCCCGGAGCCCACGATGATGTGCGCGGTCCCGGCGAACATGGTGTAGTAGGCGGTTTCTGGGTCCTGGCCGGCGGCGCGGGCTTCGCGATAGCGGCCGATGAGGAAGATCGCATAGTCAGTGCCGGCCGCGATCGCCAGCGAAGACAACATGGCCACGACGAAGGTGGAAAAGCCGAGCAGATCATAGTTCCCGAGGATGGCCACCACGCCACGCGCGGTGCCCATTTCCACTCCGACCATGGCCAGCACGAGCAGCACGGTGCTGATCGCGCGGTACGCGATCGACAGCATGATGATGATGATGACGCCAGTGACGCCCATCATCGTGATCATGCTCTTGTCGGCGGCCTGGTTCATGTCGGTGCTCAGCGCTGCCGGGCCGGTGAGGTAGGCCGAGACATCGTGCGGGGCGGGGGTGGAATCGATGAGTGCGCGGACGGCGTCGACGGACTCGTTGCCCTGTGTGCTGCCCTGGTCACCGGCTAGGTTGAGCTCGACATAGGCCGCTTTGCCGTCTCTGCTTTGCACACCCGCCGCGGTCAGGGGATCTCCCCATACGTTCTGCACGTGCTGCACGTGGCGGTGATCGGCGGCCAGTCTGGTCACGAGGTCGTCGTAGTAGCGGTGCGCGTCTGCCCCCAGCGGGTGCTGGCCTTCGATCACGATCATCGCGATGCTGTCGGAATCGGACTCGTGAAAGGTCGCGCCGATGCGTGTGGCGGCGATCATCGCCGGCGCATCCTGCGGCGACATCGTCACAGCATGGTGTCGGGCCACCGATTCGATCGGCGGCACCAGCACGTTGACCGCGACGGTCACCAACACCCACGCCACGATGATCGGCACCGCGAATCGCCGCACGAAACGCGCCAAGCGGGAACGGGTCTCGGCCGTGGCGCTCATGCGGCCTTCACCAAACAAAACGTCTGCGCGTGCTCTCCGGCCGCGGTCTGCTCGTCGTGGATGACCCCGTTGACCGCGATCCGGCACTGCAACTGGTCGGCGTCGGATTGGGCGACCACACTGGCGATCACCACCGGTTGGGTCGTCGAAATCGTCACGTGCCATGGCAACGCACCGAAGACGGCCTGGCGGGTCTGCGCTGTCTCGTCGAGGTAACTAACGCTGCCGCTCGCCTGCGGCGGCCCGTCCACGTCGTAGGTCACCGTTTTGACGACGAACGGCGTCAGCGGCGCCGCGGCGCTGCCGGTCGCGGAAAAGATGCCCTCCGACCCGAACACACCGCGAAGCCGCATCACCGCCACCCCACCGAGCACGACCGCCACCACCACAACCACCGGAACCCACAGACCTGCGGCACGTTTTGCCATCGATGTCTGACGCATCACCGTTTCCTCATTTCTGCTTGCACCGCAACTCAACTCGCCGCGACACACTAAGCGACAATACCCCCAGGGGTATTATTCCGAACGTGCCATCCCTCCGTTTGTGAAGAACTAGACATTGCACTGCCCCGTTCTGCATTATACGGTAGGGGGTATGGTATTTAGAGTGCAACATCGCGCTCCGGCGACCACCGGTTATATGCCCGGCAGGCGCTCGCCTGCCGGGCTGCCAGGACCGACGGCGGCCGCTTTCCGCGATGTCAACGATGAGGAGTGCTAATGACCGATCAACATGCACCAGCCGTGGGACACGATGTGGTGACGCTATGGCTGGACCCGGTGTGTCCGTTTTCGTGGAACACCGCGCGCTGGCTGCGAGCCGCCGCGGACAAAGCCGGCTTCTCCCTCGAGATACGGCCGATGAATCTGGCGGTACTCAACGAGGGACGCGAACTCCCCCCACCCCAGCAGGCGCGAATGAACGACTCGCGAACCGTTGGTCGGCTCATGGCCGCCCTGCGCGACGAACTCGGCGCCGATGCGTTCAGCGACGCCTACTTCGCCTTCGGGCAGCTCTACTTTGACCAGTCGGCGCCCGTCGACGACGACCTGGCAACGTCGCTGCTGCGGTCCGCCGGTGCAAGCCGCACCACCGCCGCGGCAATGACCGACCCGAGCTGGGATCCCGCGGTCCGCCTCGCCCACAAGGCCAGTCAAAGCGCGCTGGGCGACATCGGAGGCAGCCCGCTCGTCACGATAGGCGGGCACACCGTGTTCGGTCCGGTGCTCAGCGCGCCACCCGCGCCCGACCGCACCCTGGCGGTCTTCGACGCGCTCGTCGCGTTAGTGGCGACCCCGCAGTTCCATCAGCTCCAGCGTCCCCGCACCCACTGAGGCCGCCGGCGCCGCACACCGCTGCACCACAACAACATTCACCGGCCTTCAATCGACAACACGACAACTCTGAACGGGAGTCCCATGAACAAGAACCTGGTCATCCTCGGCGCCGGCATCGGTGGACTGAGCGTCGTCAACGAGCTCTCCACATCCGGGGTGAACCTCGACGGTGTCGACATCACCGTGATCGACACCGATTTCTCGCACTTTTTAGGCTTCACCCTGCCGTGGGTCATGCGCGGCTGGCGCGACCGCGACAGCGTGCCCATCCGGCCCACCGCCGACGCGCTAGCCGGCGTCCGCACCATCACCGGCACGGTTGAAAGCGTCGACCCGCAGCAGCGCACCGTGACGCTGACCGATGCCACCGATGTCGCCTTCGACGCGCTGATCATCGCGACCGGCGCCCGCAACGCCATCGAGAACATTCCCGGCCTGCGCAAAGCCGCTGACGCCGGCACCGCGGTGCATTACTACAGCGCCGACGCCGCCGCACGCGCCCACGACACGCTCGACAAATTCGCCGGCGGTAAGTTGGTCTTCCTGGTCACATCTCAGCCCTTCCGCTGCCCCGTCGCGCCCTACGAGGGATCACTTCTGGCAGCAGACCTCCTGCGCGACAACGGAACCCGCGACAACACCCAGATCTCGGTCTACAGCCCCGAAAAACAGCCGATGCCCTCAGCGGGCCCCTACGCCGGGCCCGAGCTCATCACACTGCTCAACGACAACGGAATCCAATTCTTCGGCGAGCACGCCGTCGAACGAATCGACCCCGACCGCAACGAGATCCACTTCCACAACGGCGCCACCACCACCTTCGACCTGCTCGTGTTCATCCCACCCCACGAACCCGCAGTCACCCTCGACGAACCCGGCTGGATCAGCGTCGACGCCACCACCATGCAAACTCGCCACCCCGGCATCTTCGCCATCGGTGACACCACCGCAATCACCTCCCCGTCAGGCCGGCCACTACCCAAAGCGGCGATCTTCGCCAAAAACGGCGCTAAAGCCGCCGCGCTCAACGCCCTGCACCACCTCGGACTCGCCAACACCGACACCGCACTGTCTGGCCAGGGCTACTGCTACGTCGACACCGGCAACGGCCACTCCGCGCTCGGGCAAGGAGACTTCTTCACCATGCCCCACCCCGCCATCCACCTAAGCCCACCCACGCAAGATCTGCACCACGACAAGCAGGACGAGGAAACCGACTGGCGGGCAATCTGGGAATGCGAACGATCCAACGCCGGATAACGCCGCGCTGCGGCGATCCCGAATCTCCCCGGTCCACTTGCCTGATTCGGCTCTTCCGTGGGCCAGATGCCAACGACCAGACACGCCGCCGCTGAACAATATGTGGCACAACGTGCTTAGTCGACGCGACGACCATCTGCGGTGGGTCCAGGAGCACTTCGGTCTCACCCGCGCCGATGTCGTCACAGGGGAGCGCGGCTAGTCACTCTCGGCTGAGGACCGCGTGTCGCACCGGGTAGCTTGCTGGAAGGTGGCTCTACGCTCCACCACCCGTTAGCTCTGCTCCAGTTGGGTGCTCTGTCTCGTCTTGGGTCACCGGCTCTACGAATGCTTCGCCGATCACGCCGTCGAGATCGGGCGTCGGGTCGTCCTTCAGGCGACTGGCTATTTACCGGACGCATCGACATCGCGCACCGGGGCAACTGACTGACCTGGATCCACCAGCTTCTCATTCTTGGTGTCCGTAAGTGTATACTTACCGTTTGTGGTCACTGACGAAGCGGTCGATCCTTGGGGCGCACTCGCGGACGGGACCAGGCGAGCGATATTCAAACGGCTTGCCGCTGGGCCAATGGCGGTGGGCGAGTTGGCCGCGGGTTTGCCCGTCAGCAGACCAGCGGTATCGCAGCATCTGAAAAAGCTCAAGTGCGCCGGGTTGGTGGCCGATCGCGCCGCTGGCACGCGCCGTCTATACCAAATTGATCCCAGGGGCGTCGAGGCGCTGCGGGCCGAGTTGGACGTGTTCTGGGGTCAAGCATTGGACGCATTCAAATCGATCGCCGATGCGGAAGGAAAAGGCGAATGAGGCCATCAGCAATAGAGCCGATACGCAAGAGCGTCATCGTGAACATTGGCCTCGAGAGGGCATTCGCGTTGTTCATCGACAGATTCGATGCTGTCAAGCCGCGTGAACACAACCTGCTTGCGGTCCCGATTGCCGAAACAGTTTTCGAGCCGAAGGTGGGCGGACACATCTACGACGTCGGGACAGACGGCAGTCGGTGCGAATGGTCGCGCGTTCTTGTCTTCGAACCACCGCAGCGCATCGTCTTCTCTTGGGACATCGGCCCGACCTGGCGACTGGAAACTGATCTCAGTAAGACCAGCGAAGTCGAAGTGCGCTTCATCCCTGAGACCGACGACCGCACTCGAGTGGAGCTGGAGCACCGGCTACTCAAGCGCCACGGCGACAACTGGCATTCCATCGCCAATGGCGTTGATGGTGATGAAGGTTGGCCGCTATACCTCAACCGGTATTTGGAGTTGGCGACATCATGAGCACGGTCGAGGAGTCACTGATGGACATGGCTCAGGACGAGCGGTCCGACCTGGCCGCGTTTCTCGACACGCTGTCACCGCAGGAGTGGAGCGCACCCAGCCTGTGCCAGTCGTGGACCGTGAAAGACGTGGTCGCGCACGTCGTCAGCTATGAAGAACTGACCGCGTTCGGGTTGATGAAACGGATCGCCAAGGGTCGCGTCGTGAATGCCAACGATGTTGGCGTTCAGGAGTTCTCGCCGATGTCACCCGAAGAATTGAAGGGCTTCCTTGGCCGGCATCTACGCCCTCGCGGGCTGACCGCCGCGTTCGGCGGCATGATCGGGCTCATCGACGGGACAGTCCATCACCAGGACATTCGTCGAGCGCTTGGCCATCCGCGCGTGGTGCCCGTCCAGCGGTTGACGCGGATTCTGCCGCTGGTGCCTCGAAACCCGCGCTTGGGCGCAGGACGGCGCATCAAAGGACTTCGTCTTGTCGCGACCGATCTCGACTGGCAACACGGCGACGGCCCCGAGGTTAGAGGAACCGGAGAAGCACTGCTGCTGGCTATGACTGGAAGGCCGGCGGTCATTTCCGAACTGGCAGGACCGGGGCAATCCACACTGGCCGAGCGGCTATCACAGCACGCGTGACGGCCACCTTCCGCTTGATTGCGTTCTTGCTCTTCGGATTAGGCGCCGGCCAGGCAGCGTGGCACGTAGCGGCGATCACCTTCGGCAACAGCGCCGACAATATCGGTGTCTAAGTTCCGATCTTTGCCGTCTCGTCTGTCACGGTGGTGTCGGTGTTCGCGGTCGTCTTTCTGATCGGAGCGGCGATCCTTTGTGCTTCGGGACGGTATGTGGCGACACATCCCGTGATCGCGAAGGTACTTACCCGCTGGGACCACGTCATCCTTCCAGTCGCGCTCATCGCCATTGGGATCTCAATCCTGATACAGGGGCGGGCCTATGGGATGTGAGTAGTCAATCATTCTCGAGCCGACGAATGCCGATTGCCGGCACTGGAAGTCAAGTACAGGACAACACACGCCCCGAACTGCTCCTCGTTCTTCAGCCGGGGATTGGTCCGCGGCTACAGTTCGAGCCCGTCACCGATCGAGCGGCCTGTCCCCATGTTTCGGCCGAGAGTTCCGCCGTTGACCATGGCCACATTGGCGCGCCACCGACCGTAGGCGGCACCGCGGCCGCGCACTGATTGCGCTCGGCCAGCGACAGCAACGCGGACGCTCGCGGGCAATAAATCAACTGCGCTCTCCGCCGCGTTTTCGTGGGCGGTCATTGCGTGTACATCGTTGCCGATGATGCCGCGCAGCAGTTTCGTTGAGTACTGGACGCGACCGCGATTGACGCGACGTGTGACTTCTGCCGAACCGTCGCGCTGTTCGTGCTCAGTAGCGTGTTCGTACAGGTAGGCGATATTTGTCTCTCGACCGCGAGTGAGGCCGACGTAGGCCAGTGCGCGAGTGGCGGTTTCACTAAGAATGGCGTGGGTGGTGTCGGCGGTGGCGCCTTGGGCGGAGTGCACTGTGAGGGCGTAGCCGTGGGTGATGTGTTGGCGGACATAGTCGCCTGAAAAGGCGCCCAACGTGTGGTCGTCGAGGCGGCGTGCGATGAGGCGGTTGTTGTCGGGATTGATCTGGGTCACTCGCCAGCGCTGACCGTTGCGCACCGGAGTTTCTTCGGCATGAATGTCTTCGCCATTGCGCAGTGCGACGGAGACGTCGTTGTAACGGGTCAGGATGAGGTCGCCGACCGCGAGTCGGTGTCCTCGAGCGCCGGAAAGGGTGGGCGCGCTGGAATCGATGGTGTCGTGGTGGAGGCGTTGGTTAAGGGCGTCAGCCATCTCGGCGGTGTCACATAGCAGTAGTGCATCTTTGCCGGCGGCGATATCTTTCTTGTACGCGGCGAAGGCGTCGGCGGCCATGGTGATCTCGTCCCCGCAGTGCAGCCGGTCGTGAGTGGCGTACCAACGGATTGCTCGGCGGATTGATGCCGGTCCCCCGTCGCGTAGTGCGAGGGAGGCGGTGCGTTCCTCGGGGTCGCGCATCCGCCATACCGCCGACAGGCATTGTGTCCAAGGCAGATCGGCACAAAGTTGGGCGAACATGCCGCCGCGGGCTTTGACCGGGGCTAGCTGGTGCTGGTCCCCCACCAACACACTTTTGACACCCGACCGGGTCGTGGCGGTTAACAGTTGGAGCAGGTCGCCGGTGCCGACCATGGCGGCCTCATCGACAATGACGAGGGTCTGGGGGCCGAGTTGTAAGTGGTTGTCTCGCAACAGCTGTACGGCTTTAGCGATCGTGTAGCCGATGTCGCCGGCACCCTCGCGGACGGCGACGTCGACGGCCTTTCCGGTCGGCGCGAGGACAATGACAGTGCCGCCGCGGCGGCGGGTGGCGGCGGCGCGCAGAGCGCGCATCGAAGTGGTCTTGCCCGCACCCGCGGGCGCGGACAGTGGCTGCACCAGCCACGGTGAGCGGCCGATGTTCTCGACCGCGCGCGCCTGGTCCGCGGACAGGTGCGCGGTGTCCTCTTTCTTGACCCAGAGCATGGCGCGGTTGTTACGCGTGTCGACTAGATCGAGCACCGCGGCTTCTTCGCGCAGTATCGCGTCGAGGGTGTAGCGCTCATGTCCTTCGCGTTGGTGTGCGGCTCGGGGCGCGGTCAGGCGCACCGCGATCTCGTCTATGGCGAATTCGAGCAGTTCGCGGGGTGTGCGCTCGGTGTGCACCGGCAGGTGTGCGCCGAGGATTTCGATGAGGTCGGCGCGGGTGAACGCGGCTTTGTCGATCTGCTCGGCCGCGGCCAGGATCCGCGCGGTGTTGAATCCGGTGCGCGTTGATGCGCGCCGCGCTGCGCGCGCGGTGTTGAAGGCGGCGCGATCCAGTTTTAGTCCGCGCGGGTCGGTGCGCCACTGTGCCACGAGTTGCGCCCAGGAGAGTTCTTCGGGCTTCGAAGGGCGGGTGGCTTTTTGCGCCGCTGCCAGCTGCGCGGCGGTCAACGGCTGGTCGACGAGCACCAGGTTGTGGGCGGCCCACTCGCGAAGTTGGGTGGAGCGGCGCGACCAGGCGGTGATGGTGTTGCGGTCGACGCCTGCCAACTCGGCCATACCGGTGGATGGGTCGATGGGCTCCCACTCGAGGCCGAGGGAGTTGTAGAGTTCACGTCGCAGGGTGGCCTGATAGATCACCCCTGCTGCCCGCGCTTCGTGATAGAGCGAGGTCCCGTCGATCGAGACCATCGCGCCGTCGGCGCGGGCCTGGCGGTTCGGAACGATCACGTGGGTATGTAGGTGAGGATCGCCGCTTCGTGAGGTCTCATGCTGATAGGCGATCGCTGCCAGGCCAGGGAGTCGCATGAGGTCTTTTTCTCCGCTGTGCGAGTTGTGAACTCGCGTGTAGCCCGCATGCGTGCTGAGGTATTCCATAGCCTCTGCGATCGCAGCGCCGTGGGCGTCGGCGATCGCCTTCGATAACACGTCATCATCGCCGCGCAGCGCCCGCACCAGGGACACACTTTTCGGGGCGCAGAAGGTGAGATCGAAGCCGTACACCCCGTGCTGCCCGAACGCGCGCCCCCGCGCGCCATTTGGGGCGATGCCGTCGTCGAGCCACCGCGCCACCATTTCGGCGCTGGCTTCACCACCGGCACGCTGAGCGTCGGTGAGGCCCACCAACATGGCGACGGCGTGAGGATTGCCGGTGAGTAGCCATGTCGGCGTCCGGGTTTCGTGCTCGGAGTAATACTCCCCCAGCCCGCCACCGACACTGGCCATATCGCGGCTGGCGGTCTCTGCGGTGCGGGCGGTGTCGATGTAGTAGTTGATCGACCACCGCTTCAGCTTGGAGATCGTCAACACCTGAACCACCCACTGACGGTGAATGCATTGCAACCGGGTCAGCGACTGCGGCTGCGGCACTTGCTGCGCCACAACCATTCTCGCACCCTTGTGCAAATGTGCCAGACGCTTATTTGGGAGCGGCCAGGGTGAAGCTGAGCTGGAAGGTGTTGCGGTGCTGATGGATTGGATTTGCATTTACTGTTGGCGCAAGGGGGTTAAGGATGAGATGCGCTGAGATACAGAGGATCTAGACTATTTGGTAATCCTGAGCAAAGTGCGATACGCGATCCGCTCACGTCGAGTTACACCCCGTTGAGATTGGCTGGGCCGGCCCCGCGTTCCGGGCACTGGCCTAGGTGCCCAGCTGGGCTTCTCAGCGGCTCCACCCGTCACTGCGTTCGGAACGGCGGATTCGATCTGTGGAATCGGTCGAGGTCAAGCACTGCGCGGCGGAGCGCGCGAAGATCCTGCTCAGGTACCTCGATAGTTGATGTGCCAGCATCATCCGAATCGTCGTCGGACTCAATTTCTTCCGCTTCAAACAAGGCTAGCTCTTGCGGTGAGTTCTGCGTGTTTATGAGGTCGACGTAGGCGCCAAAGTCAATCAGATAAACGTCGTAACGCTCGCCCGGCTGATCCTGGGCGGAGTAGCCACGTCGGACCAGGTGAAGGACGCGAGCATCGAAGAGTTCGTTGAGCAGTGGATCGCTAGAATATCGTTGGCTGAGTCTGCGATTCTGATAGTTCGGCTCCAGCCTGCGCCGAGGCGCCAAGGCTCGCGGCTGAAATCTTAGCTTTCGCAGACGCTTTCGCCGATGACGATGCCTCAGTTTCAGTCTCAGTCGTCGCTTCTGTTTGGCCCTCGAATCTGATGTTGCGAAGCGAGGCCAACAAGTCATCAAGCGCACTCACGAATGACTTGTCGTCGATGAGGCTGTTGTCATCCAGTGCTGCATACATGATCGCGTCGTGGATCTCCGTGAGGAGATCAATCAGAAGTCTGGCAGTTCGCTCAAGCGGTGTCAGTTGCTCGGAATCGAATATGCCCTCGGCCGATCCTATGGTCCGCAGGTCGATGTAGACGCCGATGTCGCCCGCTTCACCGCGAATGGCCGCCAGATATCGGAATGCGTGCGTCTTGCCGGTGCCTCGTCGCCCGTAAAGAACTTGATGGTCGACTGATTCCAGGGCAGTCGCCACGCCCAAATCTACGAACGTTGCACGCAGCAACGTAGAGACCCGGGCCTCGGCCCGGCGAGGCACCTTGTTGAAAGCTCTATTTATTCCACTAAGCCCGGCCACGAGTGAACACCCTAGAGCGTGATCATTCCCGATTGGTGGCGATCGAGCGCGGTAGCGCTCACTCCGATCCGTTTCACGGTTGCGACCACTGGCGCCAGTTAGCGGGCCTGGGCTCCACTGGGTCGGCAATCAAGGTCGACGTTGTCGCGTTCGCCGGTCCGGCTGTCTTCTCACGCAATTAGGTGTCCTGCTGCGACTGGCGCGGTCTAGGCGATCCGTTCGATAGCGTCCAGCTGAGTCGCAATATGGTCGCGGGCAATCTCGGCGTCGAAGTGGGCCTGCATGTTAATCCAGAACATATCGCTCACTCCCAATGCTCGCGAGAGCCGCAACGCGGTGTCGGCGCTGATTCCCCGCTTGCCGTGCACGATCTCGTTGATGCGTCGCGGCGGTACATCAATGGCCTTGGCAATGCGGTATTGCGAGATCCCCATCGGCTCAAGGAACTCGGCGAGGAGGATCTCGCCTGGGTGGGTGGGTGCGAAGTCTGCCATCGATTTCTCCTTCTAGTGGTAGTCGACTAGTTCGACGTTTCCGGCGCCAGCTGTGCTCCAGGTGAAGCAGATGCGCCACTGGTCGTTGACGCGGACGCTGTACTGGCCGGCGCGACCGCCGCTCAACTTCTCCAGCCTGTTACCTGGCGGCACGCGCAGGTCGTTGATGCTCTCGGCAGCGTTGATGAGAGCGAGCTTGTTGTACGTGAGCTTGCTGAGCTCCGGGCTGAGCTTCTTGACGTAACGACGGCGCCATACCGCCTCTGTGTCCTTGTCCCGGAACGAGCGGATCACTGATTAATAGTAACGCGATTCGTTATTAACGCCAAGCGTTACTAATGAAGGGGCACAAAAAGTGTGCATGAAGTAGTCACTGGGGCGAATTACAGTGGTGGAACAGTACTCACCACGAGGGGATCCCATGAACCAGATGCACTCCCCGGACCCGATGCAGCATAGGCCGTTCGTCGGGCGCCCGATCGACGGCAGACTTCTTCTGACAGTGTCGGAAGCCGCAGCAGCTCTGCGGATCTCGCGCTCATCGATCTATCGACTGTTCGATGGCGGCGGACTTGCTTGGGTTCAGATCGGGTCGTCTCGGCGAGTCACATCCGCCGAGATCCATCGCTTCATCGCGGCCCACACCGAAGCCGCGTCTTAACGCCCAGGCGCATATGGCTGAACGCCGGCAGCTTCCACCGCAGATCCGACGCGTCGAGCTAGCTCGACGCGCGGGGAGCAAGGCTGTCGTGCGCTATCAGCTGACCGTCGACACAGGCTCGTCTGACGGAAAGCGCAAACAGCTACGGCGCCGCTATCGCACGGAGAAAGAAGCCCGGACGGCTCTGGCAGAGATCCAAGGTCAGGTAAACGCAGGCACCTATGTCCAGCCGTCGACGCTCACGGTAGACGACGCTTGTGCGGATTGGCTGAAGTCTCGCCATAAGATCCGGCCCACCACAGCTGTGGGCTATGAGTACGTCCTGCAGCCGGTGCGCAGCGAGCTTGGAGACCTCGGTGTTCAAGATCTGACACGCCGGCACATCGACGAACTGATCGTGCAGTTGCGCGACGGAACTCTCGAGCGACCAGGAGGTCGGCCGCGGAAAGCTTGGAGCGCGCGGTCATGCAATTACATGCTGGGAGCACTTTCGCAGGTCCTCGCGCAGCTGGTCGCCGAGGGCCGTTTAGCGAGAAATGTTGCAGGACTGGTCGATCGGGTTCCGGGCAAGGCCAGAAAATTCGAGACGTTCACTGCCGACCAGGTGCGCACCGTCTTAAGGGGCATCGCCAGTGATCGCAACCGACATGCGTGGCACCTCGCTCTGGCCGGCTTACGACGCGGGGAGATCGCTGGTTTGCGTTGGGAAGACGTGGATCTCGACCGGCGGACAGTGCTGATTGAAAAGACCCGCGTGGATGTCGGGGGCCGCGCGCTTGACCAAGATGACCCGAAAACGGCATCAGCTAGCCGAGTGCTACCACTGCCCGACGCATTGCTCGCCGAACTCAACGCAGCGAAAGCCCGCCAGGCGGCAGAAAGGCTGTCACTCGGAGAGGCCTACGCCGGCAAAAACTATGTCGTCTGCAACGAGGCGGGCGAGCCTTACCACCCGTCGACGCTCTCAACCATGTGGCATGGAGCCATCAAGAGTCTCGCCGTGCCGCAGGTGCGGTTGCATGACGCCCGACATACCTGCGCGACACTCATGCATCTTCAGGGCGTTCCCATTGCGTTGGTGGCGGCCTGGCTGGGCCACGCCGACGTGTCGTTCACTCTTCGCACCTATGTACATGCGCAGCCTGACGCTCTCGAGATAGCAGCACGCAGCTTTGCTCCGCCGGCATCCCGCGCCGGCGACTGACGCAGTCGCACACGCGTGCGGTGACACCAAATAATCGACTGTGACAATCTGTGACAATTTCCGAACTTGTCGAACGCGTGTGCACTCCGCAAAGAGGGAAAAGCGCTGTTCAAACGATTTTTTATGGTCGGGCTGACAGGATTTGAACCTGCGACCACTTGACCCCCAGTCAAGTGCGCTACCAAACTGCGCCACAGCCCGAAGCCGCCGTCCTGATGACCGGCAGCAGGTGAAGAGCCTACAGGAGACCGAAGAGGCGGCCGCAAGCCAAGCCGTCAGGTCGTCGTCGGCTCGCTCAGCTTGACCAGCATCTTGCCGATGTTCGCTCCGGTGAAGAGCCCGTTGAGCGCGTCGACGCAGGACTCGATGCCGTCAAAGATGGTCTGGCGGGACTTGATTCGGCCCTCATGGCCCCACTGCCGTAGCGCGGCCGAGGCCTCGTCGAAGCGGCCCCACTGGTCGAGTGCGTTGAAGCCCTGCATGGTCGCCGTCTTGGACAGCAGGTTGACGTAGTTGACCGGGCCGGGGTGATCGCCGCTGAGGTAGCTGGAGATGATGCCGCAGAGCACGACTCGGGCGTTCATGGCCAACCGGCCCAGCACCGCGTCGAGGATCGGACCGCCGACATTGTCGAAGTACACGTTCACCCGATCGGGACAATGCTGTTTGAGGGCGGCCGGCAGATCGTCGTTCTTGTAGTCGATGCAGGCGTCAAAACCGAAGTCCTCGACCACCGCCCGGCACTTCTCCGGGCCGCCCGCAATGCCCACCACCCGCGCCCCGGCGATCTTGGCGATCTGCCCGGCGATCGAACCGGTGGCGCCCGCGGCAGCCGACACGACAACGGTGTCGCCGGCCTGCGGCTTGCCGACGTCGGTCATCCCGATATAAGCGGTCGCGCCGGTCGGTCCGTAGACCGACATGATTGCCAGCTGATCGCTCTCACCGGGGATGGGCGTGCTGAACACGTCGTCACGGATGATCACGTACTCCTGAAAACCGGTGAGCGTGGTGATCACGTCGCCGACCGCGTAGGCATCGCACCGGGACGACACCACCTCGCCGATCCCGGCCGCTCGGATCACCTCGCCCAGTCCGACCGGCGGCAGATAGCCCTGCTGATCGTTGAGCCAGGTCCGCACTGCGGCGTCGAGGCCGACGTAGGTGGTGCGCACCAGCGCCTCCCCCTCGGCCGGCTGCGGCGCCGCGGTGGTCACGAGTTCGGTGTCTCCCGGCTCGACCAGCCCGCTCGGGCGGCGACGCAGCAGGACCTGGCGATTGGCTAACTCGGGCACGCACCAGAAACTACCGAATGCGAATGCCCCGTCAGCGATGTTCGTGGTATGCGAGCATCGATCAATGAAATCCGAGGATGATCCAGAAGCCCGTATCCGGGAACTGGAACAGCCACTGGCCGAGGCGGCACGCGCCTCCGAGGCCGCGGCGGATCAGTCGCCTAGCAAGTGGGCGCCGCCGTCCGGTCCCCCGGTGCCGCCGCCGCTCCCCCTGGCCTACAGCGGACCGTTTTCCGGTCCCAGCGCCGCAACGCCCGCGCGTGGGCAGCTTCGCTGGATTCTGGTCGCGCTCTTCGTGATTGGCGTGATGTGCCTGCCCGTGGCCATCTTCCTCTTCGGCAAACACCAGGTCTCGCGCAGCGCCTTGCCCTCCATGGCGCCCATTCCCAGCGTGTCGTCGAAGAGTCCCACCGCGTCGCGGACGATTCCGAGCACGCCGGGTCCGGCGACACCGGGTACTTCGGTGACGACAGCGCCGGCGGGTGAGAACGTCACCGTCTCCGGCATCAACGAAGTCCGGACCATCCGTTGCGACGGGAGGCGGCGTCAGCATCAGCGGAATCACCAACATCGTGACCGTCACCGGCCACTGTGCGAGCGTCAATGTCTCAGGTATCCAGAACCAACTCACCCTCGACGTGGCCGACTCGATCCAAGCCTCAGGCTCGGGTAACCGGGTCACGTTCCACACCGGAACTCCGAAAATCGCCAAGTCCGGCTTCGACAACGTCGTCCAGAAGGGCTGAGGCTCAGGGGGCCAGCAGCCGGTACAAGCCGATCAGCCCGACCGCGACGATCGTGGCACGCAGCGCGTTCGGCGACAGCCGACGACCGTAGTGCGCGCCCAGCCAGCCGCCGATCAGCGAGCCACCGGCGATGAGCCCAGCCGCTGCCCAGCTCACCCGGTCGAAGGCGGTTACGGTATACGCAAGCGCCGCAACAATATTGACGATCAACGCCAACAAGTTCTTGGCGGCGTTGGTGCGCTGCACCGGTTCGGGAAGCAGTGCTCCCATCGCACCGATGAGCATGATCCCCTGCGCTGCAGTGAAATAGCCGCCGTAGATGCCGATGAGGAAGGTGCTCACCACCAGGGCGGCCATCCGGCGCGGCGAGACGTGGTCAGCCGACTGGCCTGACTTCTCAGCCCGCTGACGCGCCCACGACTGTATTCGCGGTCCGACCACCACCAGGATCAGTGCCGCGACGAGCAACACCGGCACCACCTGGGTGAAGACCCGGTCGGGCAGGTGTAACAGCAGCCAGGCGCCCAACGCGGCACCGACGATCGACGCGGGTATCTGCCAGCGCAGCCGATCCCACTGGCCGCGCAATTCGCGGCGATAACCCCACGTTCCCGATACGCTGCCGGCCACCAGGCCGACCGCATTCGACATCGTCGCTGTCACCGGCGGGTAGCCCATGGCAACGAGCGTGGGGAAAGTGATCAACGTGCCCGAGCCGACGACGGCGTTGATGGCGCCTGCGCCCAGACCGGCGAGAAGAATCAGGATTGCGTGGCTCGACGACACTGAATTGACTGTAGTTGGCCCGGTTTCGGCGCCTGCGTCACAGTCAGCGGGATTTGGGTTTGCGCTTCTCGCGCATCCGCACGTTGATCCGGATTGGACTGCCCTCGAAGCCGAAGGTCTCGCGCAGGCGACGTTCGAGGAACCGGCGGTAGCCGGCCTCCAAGAAGCCACTGGTGAACAGCACGAAGGTCGGCGGGCGGGCGGTGGCCTGGGTGGCGAACAGGATCCGCGGCTGCTTGCCGCCTCGCACCGGCGGCGGAGTGGCCGCGACGACTTCCTTGATCCAGGTGTTCAACCGGCCGGTGCTGATTCGGGTGTCCCAGGCTGCCAGCGCACTTTCCAGGGCCGGGACCAGTTTCTGCACGGCGCGACCGGTCTTGGCCGAGATGTTCACCCGCTGCGCCCAACGGATCTGGACCAGTTCGCGATCGATCTCTTTCTCCAGCGAATACCGTCGATCTTCGTCGACCAGGTCCCATTTGTTGTACGCCAGCACCAAGGCCCGGCCGGCCTCGATTACCATCGACAGGATCCGCAGGTCCTGTTCGGTCAGCGGCGCCGATCCGTCGATCAACACGATCACCACTTCGGCGGCGTCGATCGCACCGTGGGTGCGAACCGAGGCGTAGAACTCATGGCCGCTGGCCTGACCGACCTTGCGTCGCAGACCGGCCGTATCGACGAATCTCCAGATCTTGCCATCCAATTCGATCAGCGAGTCGACCGGATCCACGGTAGTGCCGGCGACGTCGTGCACCACCGACCGCTGATCGCCCGCCAGCCGATTCATCAGCGAGCTCTTGCCGACGTTGGGCTTGCCCACCAGCGCGACCCGCCGCGGACCGCCCTTGCCGGACGCCGCTTCGGCCACCTCAGGAAGTGCGTCGACGACCGCGTCGAGCAGATCTCCGACGCCACGCCCGTGCATCGCGCTGATCGCATGCGGCTCACCGATTCCCAGCGACCACAGCGCGGCGGCGTCGGACTCCGCTTTGTCACTGTCGACCTTGTTGGCGGCCAGGAACACCGGCTTGCCCGAGCGGCGCAGGATGCGTGCCGCGGCCTCGTCACCGGTGGTCGCGCCGGTGATCGCGTCCACCACCAGGATCACCGCGTCCGCGGTGCGCATGGCCACCGAGGCCTGCTCGGCAACCAGTTGCTGCAGACCCTTGGCATCGGGTTCCCATCCGCCGGTGTCCTGCACGACGAAACGGCGCCCGGTCCACAAAGCGTCATAGGAGACACGGTCCCGGGTCACCCCCGGGATGTCCTGCACCACCGCTTCCCGGCGACCCAGAATTCGGTTGACCAGAGTGGACTTGCCGACGTTGGGGCGGCCCACCACCGCCACCACCGGCGGCGGTCCCGCGTCCAGCTCATCGAAGACTTCTTCGAATTCCGCTGATTCCCAGTCGCTTTCGTCGACCCAGGTGCCGTCCTCACTCATCTGACCGACTCGCTTCGCTGCTGGACCAGATTCAACAGGTGATCGATCACCTGGGATTCGGTCATCTCGCTGGTATCGACGATCACCGCGTCGTCGGCGGCCCGCAGTGGCGACACGGCGCGGGTGGAGTCGATGTGATCACGGCGCCGGACGTCGGCGAGCACGCCGTCGTAATCGTCGGGAAGACCGGCGGCGACGTTCTGGTCGTTGCGGCGCCGCGCGCGGGTCTCGGCCGAGGCCGTCAAGAACACCTTGAGGTCGGCCTTCGGCAACACCACGGTTCCGATGTCACGCCCCTCGACCACGACATTGCCTGGCCCGTCGGCCAGAGCGCGCTGCAGATCGACGAGCCGAGTGCGCACCGCGGGCACCGAGGACACCGCCGAGACGGCTTTGGTGACCTCGTCGCCGCGGATCTCCGACGAGACGTCTTGACTGTTGAGGTAACTGCGGCTGTCGTCAGGATCGTGGCCCACCGACATGTCCGCCGTCGATGCAACGTCCCGGACGGCGGCCTGGTCGTCAAGGTCGACTCCGGCACGCAGCACCGCTAGCGTGGCGATGCGGTACATGGCGCCGGTGTCGAGGTAGCGGGCATGCAGCAGTCGCGCCAAACCTCTTGACACCGAAGACTTTCCGGTGCCGGCCGGACCGTCGATGGCGACAACCGTACCGTTTGCCGCGCTCACAATCCGACCGCTTTGTAGAGTTCCCCGATTTCACTACGGCGCAACGCCCTGATGCTGCCCGGCCGTTGATCGCCGAGCGTGACCGCGCCGATGTCGGTGCGCACCAAAGTCTGTACCGGGAAACCGGCGGCCTTGAGCATCCGGCGCACGATTCGCTTGCGCCCCTCGTGCAGCGTGACCCGGATCATGGACTTACCCGGGATCGCGTCCACCACCGCGAAATCGTCGACGGCGATCGGGCCGTCCTCCAATTCGATGCCGGTGCGCAGTTTCTTGCCGAGGCCGCGTGGTACCGCGCCGTTGACAGTGGCGACATAGGTCTTGGGTATCTCGTACGACGGGTGCATCAAGCGGTGTGCGAGTTCGCCGTCGTTGGTGAGCAGGATCAGCCCCTCGGTGTCGGCGTCCAGACGTCCGACGTGAAAGAGCTTCTTGTTGCCCCGGACTCGATGTTCAACCAGGTCGCCGATGCACGGTCGCCCGCGATCGTCCGACATCGTGGAATGCATGCCCCGTGGCTTGTTCAGTGCCAGATACACCATCGACTCGTCGAGTATCACCCGCGCACCGTCGACGCGGATGTCCGACGCGTCGGGGTCGACCCGGGTGCCCAGCTCGGTCACCACCTGTCCGTCGATCTCGACACGGCCGTCGGTGATCATTCGTTCGGCAACACGGCGCGACGCAATTCCGGCCTGGGACAACACTTTTTGAAGGCGAACCCCATCGGGCTCGCCGGCTGTTGCCATCATTCGTGATCCACGTCGAACGACAACGGCTGGTCGTTGGCGACCGGACCGCCCGCAAGCTTCGCGAAACGTGGTTCAGCGTCCAGAGATTCGCTGAGATCGTCGATCATGTCGACGTCGGGAAGCAGTGGTGCGATGTCCGGGAGATCGGCCAGTGATGACAACCCGAGGCGTTCCAGGAACAACTCGGTGGTGGAGAACGTCACCGCGCCGGTGTCAGCGTCGGTGCCGGCCTCGGTGATCAGGCCGCGCGCCAGCAGGGTGCGCATCACCGCGTCGACGTTGACCCCGCGGACCGCGCTCACCCGCGCGCGGGTAACCGGCTGTCGGTAGGCCACCACGGCCAAGGTCTCCAGCGCGGCCCGGGTCAGCTTCGAACGCGATCCGTCCAGCAGCAGTCGCTCCACGTAGGGCGCAAACCGGGCCCGCGTGTACAACCGCCACCCGCCGCCCGCTTCGCGGAGATCGATGCCGCTGTCCTTTTCGGTGAGCTCGTCGGCCATCTGGCGGAGCTTGGCGGCGATCCGGTAAACGGGCTGCTCGGTGGCCGCGCCCAGCTGTTCCACCGTCACCGGGGTGTCGACGACCAACAGCAGAGCTTCGAGGACCGCCCCCAGCTCGCCGTCTTCGAGCTCGGGTGCGGTGGCGACGTCGATACCCAAGTTCGTCTCGGCCGCGTCGTTCTCGGCCACGTCGACGCTCAGGTCTGCATCGAGCGGTTCGCTCATGAGTATTCGTCCCGCAATTCTGCGCTGGTCGGCTGTTCTCCGGTCCACGAAACCTGGAGCACACCAAGCGGTTCTGACTGGTCGAATGCTACCGCTCGGGAGCGATACAGCTCGAGCAGAGCCAGGAAGCGGCCCACGATCTCGATGGGTTCGCATTCGGCGACGAGGTCGGAGAACGACGCCCACTGCCCAACTCCACGCTGTTCCAGGAACCACAGCAACCGTTTGGCTTGCTCGGGCACCGATACGTAGATCTGGTGAAGATGCTCGGTGCCGACCGTGGGCACCGGCCGCGGCGTGAAAGCGGTTGCGGCGATCTCCGCGAAAGTCTGGGCGTCGACGCCGAGCATCACCTCGGGCAGCAGGTCGGCGAACTGCTCCTCCAGCGAGACAGCGCGCGGGTAGCTGCGCAGCGCGGCGGCTTCGAGCTCGCCGAACATCATCGCGACGTGCTTGAACGCCCGGTACTGCAGTAGCCGCGCGAACAGCAGGTCGCGGACCTCCAACAGCGCCAGGTCTTCTTCGTCGCTCACCTGGCCGGACGGCAGCAGCCGGGCCGCCTTCAGGTCGAGCAACGTCGCGGCGACCACCAGGAATGCCGTGGTCTCGTCGAGCTCCAGTGCCCGGCCGATGGCTTTGGTGTAGCCGATGAAATCGTCGGTGACCTGGTGCAGCGCCACCTCGGTCACGTCCAGCCGGTGAGCGAAAATGAGCTGCAACAGTAGGTCGAAAGGGCCCTCGAAATTCGTCAGCCTGACCTGGAAGCCGTTTTTGGGTGGTTCCTCGCAGGTCGCGGGGGCGTTCACGCGCCGAACCGGTCGATCACCTCGCGGGCCAGCGACCGGTAGGCAACCGCGCCGCCGGATTTCGGTGCCCACGAGGTGATCGGCTCGCCGGCGACACTGGTCTCCGGAAAGCGGACGGTACGGGTGATGACGGTGTCGAACACCAGGTCGCCGAAGCGCTCCACCACCCGGGCCATCACCTCGCGGGAGTTCACCGTTCGCGGGTCGTAGCGGGTGATCAGGATGCCGCTGATGTCCAGCTTCGGGTTGAGCCGGTCGCGCACCTTCTCGACGGTGTCGGTCAGCAGGGCCAGACCGCGAAGCGAGAAGAACTCGCACTCAGTCGGGATGACGACGCCGTCGGAGCACGCCAACCCGTTGACCGTGAGCAAGCCCAGCGAGGGTTGGCAGTCGATCAGCACATAGTCGTAGCGGTCCAGCACCGGATGCAGCGCGCGAGACAGCGTCTGCTCTCGGCCCACCTCATTGACCAGCTGGATCTCTGCCGCGGACAGGTCGATGTTGCTGGGCACCAGATCGAGGTTCTTGACCCTGGTGTGCATCAGCACGTGGTCGAGCGACACCCGCGGCTCGACCAGCAGGTTGTGGATCGTGTGTTCCAGCTCGTAATGCGGCACGCCGAGTCCCGCCGAGAGAGCGCCCTGTGGATCCAGGTCGACCAGCAACACCCGGCGGCCGTATTCGGCCAGGGCGGCACCCAGGTTGATCGTCGACGTGGTTTTTCCCACGCCGCCTTTCTGGTTGCACATCGCAATGACCTTGGCCGGCCCATGCGAGCTGCGCGGCTTGGGTTCGGGAATCGTCCGCGGCAGACGCCCGGTCAGGCCGACCTCGGTGCCATCGGCATCGTCACTCATCTGCGCCGCTCCTCGGCATCGCTGCGCTCTGCATCGTCGCCGGCGGTGGACATGATTGCCCCTCGTACGGCGATCGGGCAGCGGCGGGCATGGCTCGAAAGTCTAACGGGTATGTGCGCCCGCGCCGGAAGACCCGCAACAACGTCACCTGCGAATTTGAGGGCGCCAGTTGCGTCGCGCGGCGGTCTAGTGTGGCGGCATGAGTCTGAAGCAGCGCATCCCCTTGCTGCGGTGGTCGTTCTGGCGGATGGCGGCCGGCGTGCGAAATATCACCACGACGGGCCAGATCGGCGACGGGCGTGAAGCGGCTGCGGTCGAGTACGTACTGAAGCACGCCCGCGCGGGCGATATCGACGACGTCCTCGCAGCGATCGACCGGTTCGCCTACGAGAAATCGCTGCTGATCAATGTCGGCGACGAGAAAGGCGCTCTGCTCGACGCCGCGGTGGGGCGTGCCGACCCGAAACTGGCGCTCGAGCTCGGCACCTACTGCGGATACAGCGCGCTGCGTATCGCCCGGTCCGCGCCTGGTGCCCACGTCTATTCCGTGGAGCTTGCCGAGGCCAACGCCGACAACGCCCGCCGGATCTGGGCGCACGCAGGCGTCGCCGACCGGATCACCTGCGTGGTCGGCACCCTCGGCGACGGCGGACGTACTCTCGACGCATTGGGCGGCGCGGCTGAGTTCGGTTCTGGCGCTTTGGATTTCGTCTTCATCGACCACGACAAGGATGCTTATCTCGTCGATCTGCAGAGCATCCTCGACCGGGGCTGGCTGCACACCGGTTCGATTGTGGTCGCCGACAACGTCAAGATGCCGGGCGCACCGGAGTACCGCGAATACATGCGCAGGCAACAGGGCACGCTCTGGAACACGACCGAGCACAAAACGCACGTCGAATACCAGAGCCTGCTGTCGGATCTGGTGCTGGAGTCGGAGTACCTGGGCGGCTAACGCGCCCGCGGGTGGGCTTCGGCCCAGACTTCGCGCAGGGCGTGGACGGTGACCATCGTGTAGATCTGCGTGGTGGTCACCGATGCGTGTCCCAGTAACTCCTGGACGACGCGGACGTCGGCGCCGCCTTCGAGCAGATGTGTTGCGAACGAATGTCGCAACGTGTGCGGGGAGACGCCTGAGGTGATGCCGGCCCGGTCCGCAGCATCCTGCAACACCTGCCACGCGCTCTGCCGCGACAAGCGCCCGCCGCGAGCGTTGAGAAAGATCGCCGGTGTACCTCGGCCGCGACGTGCCAATTCGGTGCGCCCGCGAACCAGGTAGGCGTCCAACGCCTGGACGGCGGGACGTCCGATCGGAACCAGTCGCTGCTTGCCGCCTTTTCCGCGCAGCAGCACCGACCGGGCTTCGGTGTCGACATCGTCGACGTCGAGACCGACCGCTTCGGAGATTCGCGCCCCGGTGGAATACAGCAGCTCGAGCAGCGCGCGATTGCGTAGCGTCAGCGGCCCGTCGGACGGACTGTCGCCGCCCGCGCCGGCCAGCAACGCAAGCACCTGATCGAGGCTGAGGCTCTTGGGCAGTCGCCGGCCCGGCGTCGGTGGTTTGACGGCCTGTGCGACGTCGAACTCAGCCAGGCCTTCGGCGGCGGCGAATCGGTGGAAGCCACGCACCGCGATCAGGGTTCGCGCGGCCGAGACCGCGGACAACGGTGAGATGCCGGCGTCGGGGTCTCCTCGGCGCAGTGCCACCAGGAATTCGCTGACGTCGTCTTCGGCGACGTTGGCCAGGTCGTCGACGCCGCGGGTGGTCAGGTGCTCGAAGTACCGCCGCAGATCTCGCCGGTAGGAGCTCAACGTGTTCGCCGCGACGCCGCGCTCGATCGTCAGATGATCGAGGTATCCCTGCAGTTGGCCCTCCAACGGCAGCGCCAGCGTCGTCACCGGGCACCGTCCGATCGCCCGACTCCCCCGCGGGACTTCCGCGCGCGGAACGCCGTCGGCCGGTCGATCCACGGCGCATCCACCGGCCGCGTTCGCGCGACGCCCTCGGTGACCGCATGGGCCGCCAGAATCCCGCTCACCGCAAGGGAATTCGTGATCTCACCGCTGAAGATCCGTTGCACGGCGTCGGCGAGCGGGTACCACTGCATCGTCATGTCCGCTTCTTCGTCGTGCGCCGCGGGCCGCTCGACTTCGGTCAACCCGGTGGCCAGAAACACCCGCACCGACTCGTCACTGAAGCCGGGCGCGGAATCGAGGTCCGCCAGCACCTCCCAGTTTTCGGCGTGCAGCCCGGCTTCCTCCTGGAGTTCGCGTGCCGCGCTCAGCTCCGGTGCCTCGCCCTCGATGTCGAGTAGCCCGGCGGGCAACTCCCACAGCCGACGGCCGAACGGGTGGCGGTACTGGTAGACCAGCGGAATCTGGCCGTCGTCATTCAACGCCACTATCGCGACCGCGCCGAAATTCTCGACGACCTCCCGGGTGGCGACACCGCCGCCGGGCATCCGCACCCGGTCGACCCGCAACGCGAAAATCTTTCCGCTGTGCAGTGTTTCGGACGACATCGTCTCGAAGACGTGCTCACCCACGGGTGACGGGCTCGGGCTCAGGCAGTGTCGACTCGGACCCCTCGTGCTGCTCGCTGCCGTTGGCGCGCCGCTCCGGCATCTCGAGGGAAAGCCGCTCGGCCGCCTTGTACTCGATGGCCGCGCCGATGAAGCCGGTGAACAGCGGATGCGGTCGGGTCGGTCGGCTCTTGAGCTCGGGGTGCGCCTGGGTGCCGACGACAAACGAGTGCATCTCCGGTGGATACTCGACGAACTCGACCAGATGCCCGTCCGGCGAGGTGCCGGAGAACTTCAGCCCGCTCTCGGCGATCCGGTCCCGGTAGGCGTTGTTGACCTCGTAGCGATGCCGATGCCGTTCGGATACCTCGGTTGCCTGATAAGCCTGGGCGACAATGGAATCGGGCTCCAGCACCGCGGGGTAAGCACCCAGCCGCATGGTTCCGCCGAGATCAGCTTCGCCGGCGACGATCTCTTCCTGATCGGCCATCGTGGAGATGACGGGATCTGAGGTGTCCGGGTCGAACTCGGCGGAGTTGGCCCCGGACAGGCCGACCGAGCGCGCGGCTTCGATCACGATGCACTGCATGCCCAGGCAGAGGCCCAGTACAGGCAGCCCACGGGCCCGGGCGTGCGAGATCGCGCCGATCTTGCCCTCGATGCCGCGGATGCCGAACCCACCGGGGATGAGCACGCCGTGGACGTCCTCGAGTACGGCGGCCGCGCCACCCGCGGTCTCGCAGTCATCGGAACCCACCCAGCGGATCTCGACCTTCGCGCGGTGCTTGAAACCGGCCGCCCGCAGCGCCTCGCTGACCGACAGGTAGGCATCCGAGAGGTCGATGTATTTGCCCACCAGCGCAATTCGCACCGTCTCCTGCGGGTCGTGCACCCGGCGCAGCAGGTCGTCCCATTCGGTCCAGTCGACGTCGCGGAACGGCAGGTTGAGCCGGCGCACCACGTAGGCGTCCAGCTCCTCGCGATGCAGCACCTTCGGGATGTCATAGATCGACGGTGCGTCGGGAGTGGAGATGATGCCGTCGATGTCGACGTCGCACATCAGCGCGATCTTGTTCTTCAGCGGTTCGGGAACAGCGCGGTCGCAGCGCAGGATCAACGCGTCGGGGGTGATACCGATGCTGCGCAGTGCGTTCACCGAGTGCTGGGTGGGCTTGGTCTTCAGCTCGCCCGACGGTGCCAGATACGGGATCAGCGACACGTGCAGGAAGAAGACGTTCTCCCGGCCGATGTCGTGGCGCACCTGGCGGGCCGCTTCGAGGAAAGGCTGCGACTCGATGTCGCCGACGGTGCCGCCGATCTCGGTGATGACGACATCGGGACGCTTGCCGTCGGCGTCCGGCTCGGCCATCGCCAGGATCCGGCTCTTGATCTCGTCGGTGATGTGCGGGATCACCTGAACCGTGTCGCCGAGGTACTCCCCGCGCCGCTCCTTGGCGATGACCGTTGAATACACCTGTCCGGTGGTGACATTCGCCGAACCGGACAGATCGCGGTCCAGGAAGCGTTCGTAGTGGCCGACGTCGAGGTCCGTTTCGGCGCCGTCCTCGGTGACAAAGACTTCGCCGTGCTGAAACGGGTTCATCGTGCCCGGGTCGACGTTGAGATAGGGATCCAGCTTCTGCATCGTCACCTGCAGCCCGCGGGCGGTAAGCAACTGACCCAAGCTGCTCGCGGTCAGTCCCTTACCCAGTGACGAGACGACCCCGCCGCTGACGAAGAGATGCTTGGTGGCGGTCTGCGGATGCTTTCGCAATGTGGCGACCTCCGTGAAGACGGCGCAGGGCTAGCCTCTGATGAGGGCTGTTTTCCAGCTTGGGGGCCTGCCGACCCACGGAAACTTACCCTAACAAACACTGCGCCAACCCGTCGCTAACACGCCCGGCGACGAGACCACGACGATGCCCGCGGGCTAGGTCGCGACGGTGAGGCCCGTGCTGCGGTGGCCCGTTCCGTACTGACCTGTACGACCGCCGTTGATCAGATCGGCCACTCCGAGGACCACCGTCACCCGGCCGGCTTCGGCGCCGAGATTGTCGACGGTGCTGATCACCGGGGTGACCCCGGCGTCGGCACGGGCCACTCCCACCGCGGCGGGTCCGTCCGACGAGCCGTCACGCCCAGCGAGCAGCACCCCGGTGCCGTGCGGCGCGAGCGCAGCGGCGAAACGCGCCACGCTGACCCCCTGATTACCGGCGTCGTTGCTCAGCGCGCCGCCGGTGATCACGACCGCGGCATTGGATGCACCGAGGTGCTGGTTGCCGTACCCGATGAATCCGGTGTCGCGCAGCGCGGCCAGCACGGTGTCTCGTTGCGCGTCGTCGACCGGCGGGACGGCGGGGTCGCGGTTGATCAACAGCGCGATGCCCAGCAGGTCGCCGGCCTGCGATCCCTGATCGACCTGTTTGGTGCTCAGTTGCGCCCCGGCGGGCAGCACCGACGAGTTCACCACCGAATGCAACTTCTCCGCAGAGTTCGCATCGACGAATTCCTGGGTCAGTGACACCGTCCCGGTGACCCCTCCGCCTGCCTGGGCGACGACCTTCGACACCGCGTCGACGTCCTCGTCCTTGGCGTCGGGGGCGCGGAAGATGACCAGGGACTTGCCGTTCAGCGCGTCGTGGACCATCCGGCCGGCCATTTGCGTGTCGAAAGCGTTGGCGGAGTTGAGCTTTGCATTCAAGCTGGTCTTGTCGCCGTTGAGCTCGTCGACTTGGCGGTGCAGGCTGCGGGCCTCGTCACGCAATCCGGACATCATCGTGTTCGACAGGAAACCCGAGCCGAGGATGACTCCCACCGCCAGGGCCAGGAACACCGCGGCCAGCGAGATCGCATGCTGACGAAGAGATATCACGTCGCCACCGTCCTAATGGATCCAGTGTTGAAACCAGAGGATGAAGTGATTCCAGTAGGTGGCGGCCCAGTGCAGTACCACCGTGTCGGTGCGCGACACCCACAGTGCGGCGATGATGGAGACCAGCATCGTCATGATCAGCAACGCGATCGCGCCGCCGGAGATCCGGTTGTGATACAGCGTCGCAACGGCTTTGGCGTCCACCACCTTTTCGCCGACTCGCAGCCGGGTGAGGAACGTCGACGGGTTGCTGTGCTGGCGGGTCCGGTCGAAGAACGTCTCGATGTTGGCGCGGTGTCCCGCGGTCACCAGCAGCGCGGCGCCATGGTGGTCGGCCAACAGCAGTGCCAGGTCGGCGGGGGAACCCGCGGCGGGGAACGTCATGGCACCGACACCGAGGTCCTGGATCCGCTCCAGGCCGGGGGCATGTCCGTCGGCGTCGGCCGGTAGAACCACCTGGGCCCCGCACTTGAGCACCTCGGTGCTCAGTTCGCTGGGGTCGCCGACGATCAACTGCGGGCGATAACCGGCCTTGCGCAACACATCTGCGCCGGAGCCGACCCCGATCAGGACCGGCTGGTACTCCTTGATGAACGGCTTGAGTCGCTTGAGGTCGTCGGCGGCGTCTTCTTCGTCGGCCACCACGACGACGTGGCGACGACGCAACTCGATGTCGACGTCGGGAATGCCGATGCCGTCGATCAGCAGCGGGCTCTCGCTGCGGATGAACTCAATGGTGTTGCCGGCGAACGCTTCCAGGTGGGCGACCAGCCCGCTCTTGGCTTCCTGCATCAGGTCGGCGATTTCTTCGTCGGTGCGTTCGGTGCCGCGAATCAGCCGGCGGTCTCCGATGTAGACGCCGCCGTTGTAGAGGCGGACCTTCGACCCGTCTTTGATCTTCTTGAAGACGTCGGTCCCGGTCTCGTCGATCAGCGTGACACCGTTGGCCAGCAGCACCTCGGGTCCCAGATTGGGGTAGCGACCCGACACCGACGGGGACGCGTTGATCACGGCGGCGATCTCGGCGTCGACCAGCGCGTCGGCGGTGATTCGATCGAGGTCCAACACATCGAGGACCGCGATGTCGCCCGGGCACACCCGGCGCAGCAGCCGGTCGATGTCGCGGTCGACACGGGCGGTTCCGATGAGCCCGGGCCGCGAGGTGTTGCGGGACAACAGTGAGGACAAGGTGGTGGTCACGCTCATGGAGGCGATTCTGTCGGTGAACCCGAGAACGAGCGGGGAGGCGCGCCGTAACAAAAGCCTCAGAAGTTATATCGTGTCACACCTGTCACAGGCCTCGTCGCGCTTTTCAGGTCGCAATACGGTCACAGTCCGCGGCGTCGAGCAGTTCGCGGGCGTGCGCGCGTGCGGTGTCCGAATCACCCAGTCCGGCCAGCATTCTGGCGAGTTCGGCGACCCGGTCGTCGCCGTCGAGGCGGCGGACTCCACTGGCGCCGTTCTTTCCGTTGGTGTCGACCATCAGGTGGATGTCGGCGTAGGCGGCCACCTGCGGTAGATGGGTCACCACAATGACCTGCCGGTTGCGGGCCAGGCGCGCCAGTCGCCGGCCGATCTGCACCGCCGCGCGGCCGCCGACACCGGCGTCGACTTCGTCGAACACCATCGTGGTGCCGGTGGTCGACGCAGCCAGGACCACCTCGAGGGCGAGCATGACTCGGGACAGTTCCCCACCCGAGGCACTCTTGGCCAGCGGCAGCACAGTCATGCCGCGGTGCGCGGCGAAGCCGAATTCGACCACGTCGACGCCGTCACCCCCGGCGTGGGCCTGTGCGCCGGAGGCAAGGGTGAGTGCCGCGGGATCGTCAGCGGTGGCCGGCATCATCGACACGGTAATGGTGAACTCGGCGTCCGCCATGGCCAGACCGGACAGCTCGCCGGTGACTTCCTTGGCAAGCCGTTTAGCGGCCTGGGTCCGTACCTTGCTGAGTTCTGCTGCAGCAGATGCTAATTGGACGGCCAACTCATCGACCCGTCGCTGCAGGCCGGCCAATGCCTCTTCGGAGACGTCGAGCTGCGCCAGCCGGTCGCGGGCTTCACGCGCCCACAGCAACACGCCGTCGATGTCGGCGGCATACTTGCGGGTGAGGGTACGCAGCTCCGCTTGCCGGGCCAGCTTCCCGTCCAATGTGCTGGCATCCGAGGGCAATTCACTCAGGTAGCCGCTCAGTTCACGAGAGGCATCGCCGACCACCGCGAGGGCCTCCTCGAGTTGCGCGGCCAATGCCCGCAGCGTCGAATCCTCGGTCGACTCCAGCGCCGCCTTGGCCCGTGCCAGGCAGTCCGCAGCGGAAGCGATCTGCGCGGACGGGTCGGCGGTTGCCTCATCCCTCGCCCCGGTCAACGCACTGCGCGCGTCAGATGCGGCCTCGCGCAGTGCATCCAACTCAGAGAGCCGACGAATGTCGCCGACCAGTGACTCGTCTTCACCGGGGGCGGGATCGACGCTGTCGATCTCGTTCAAAGCGAACTTCAACCGGTCGGCCTCCTGGGCCAGTTCGCGCGCCCGGTTGCTGCGGTCGATGAAGTCACGCTTGGCGATCTGCCACGCCTCACGCACCTTGCGGTACTTCTCCAGTCGAGAGTCGACCCCGGCGAACCGGTCGAGTGCGCCGCGCTGTTCGTCGGGCCGCATCAACCGCAACTGGTCGTTCTGCCCGTGCAGGGTGAGCAACTCCGCGGTGAACCCGCTCAGTGATTTGGCCGGCACGCTCCGGCCGCCGAGGTAGGCCCGCGACGGACCCTCCCGGCTGACCGATCGCAAAGCGATGATGCTGCCGTCCTCGTCACGTTCGGCTCCAGACCCGTCCAGCAACTCGTCGAGCAGGGCGGCGGCCTTGTCGTCGAGGTCCGCTGTGGTGAACCGACCCTCGACCACGGCTCGTTCGGCGCCCGAGCGCACCCGATTCGCGTCGGCGCGGGCTCCGCCGAGCAGATGCAGACTCGTCACCACCATCGTCTTGCCGGTGCCGGTCTCCCCCGTCAAAACGGTTAAGCCGCTGCCGAATTCGGCTGTCGCGACACTGATTGCACCTAGCGACTCGATCCGAATCTCGGAAAGCACCGCTACCGTCCGCGCCAGCCGGTGACAGGGAGCCGGAATTTGCGCACCAACCGGTCGGTGAACGGCGCGCTGTCCAGCCGGGCCCACTTCACCGATGCGTCGCAGCGTTGGATCTCCAGCCGCGCCCCGGCCGGCACCCGCATCTCGCGTCGGCCGTCGCAGAACACCAGGGCATCGTGCCCGTCGCCCTCGATTTCGATGGCGATGCGGGCATCGGGGCTGGTCACCATCGGACGGGCGAACAGTGCATGCGCGTTGTTGGGCACCACCAGTAGTGCCTCCAGGTCGGGCCACAGGATCGGGCCGCCGGCGGAGAAGGCGTAGGCGGTGGATCCGGTGGGCGTCGACACCAGAACACCGTCGCAGCCGAATGTCGACACCGGGCGTCCGTCAACCTCGAGGACCACGCCCAGCACTCCGAGCCGAGGGCCTTTCTCCAGGCTGGCCTCGTTGAGCGCCCACCCGCGCGAAACTTCTTCGTCTTTGACCCGGACGGTGATGTCCAGCGTCAGCCGCTCCTCGAGTCGATAGCTGCGCGCCACCACATGCTCGAGCACGGTGTCGATGGCCTCGGTCTCGGCCTCGGCGAGAAAGCCGATGCGGCCCAGATTGATGCCGAGCACCGGCACGTTGGCGTTGCGGGCCAGCTCGGCAGCCCGCAAAAAGGTGCCGTCGCCGCCTAGGCCGATGACCAGCTCGCAGCCCTGCGCGGCATCGGGATCGGCGTCGACGAGCTCGATGTCGACACCCAGGGCGCGGCCATCGTCGGGTCCCAGCGGAACAGGTCCGCGATCGACGGCTTCAGCCGACAACACGCGAAGGTGAATGTTGTTGTCGTTCAATACTTTTTCGATCCGGCACGCGGTTTCGGTCGCCTCTTCACGCCCGGTGTGGACCACCAGCAGGACGGTGCGCTCACTCGTCATTGCGGGCCTGCCTCGACCGCGTTGCGGACCGCGAATTCCAGCTCATCTCCAGACAAACCCCGATCGGTTTCGGCGCGTAACCACAGAAAGTATTCAACGTTGCCCGACGGACCCGGCAGCGGGCTGGCGGTGACGCCGACGCCGTGCCAACCCAGCTCGCCGGCGCGGCGGGCGACGCTGAGGACCGCGCTGACGCGCAGCTCCGGGTCGTGGACGACCCCACCTGCGCCGACCTGCCCCTTACCCACTTCGAACTGCGGCTTCACCATGGGAACGATATCCGCGCCGGGCAGGGCGCATCCAGTCAGCGCGGGCAGCACCGTGGTCAGCGAGATGAAGGACAGATCGGCGACAACCGTCTCGGCTTTGCCGCCGATCGCCTCCGGCGTGAGTTCTCGCACATTGGTTCGTTCGATGACCGCCACCCGGGCGTCGGAGCGCAGCGACCAGGCCAGTTGTCCATAGCCGACGTCGACGGCGACGACTTCGCGGGCACCACGATCCAGCAGGACCTCGGTGAATCCGCCCGTCGATGCTCCTGCGTCCAGACAGCGCCGGCTCTCGACGTCGATGCCGAAGGTGTCCAGCGCACCGATCAGCTTGTGCGCGCCGCGTGACACCCAGCGACGTTCGGCGTCCTCGGCGACCTTCAGCGCGGCGGTGGCCGCGACAGCGGTGCCGGGTTTGACCGCGGGCATCCCATCGATGCTCACCTTGCCGGCGCCGATCAACTCCGCGGCCTGCTGCCGTGATCGGGCCAGCCCGCGACGGACCAGCTCGGCGTCGACACGCGTGCGCCGCGGCACCGCGGCCTCAGGCTCTCTCCGCCGACTCCAGCGCCCGCACGAGCATGTCGTGTGCCTCGGAAAGCTGGCGGGCGAGCTCCTCGAGGTCGGCCTCGGCGGGCATCTTGTCGGGGTTCGCAGGATCTGGCAGCTCGGCGAGGATGGCGTTGATCCGTGCGCGGATCTCGTCAGGGTCGGTGTTGATGGCGCCACTCCTCCTCATCGCGTTGCTCTGCATCGTCGTCGGCGCGACTCATCGCTGTTCTACGCTACGGGATTTAGGTCAACGACCACCGTTCAAGGGCCGCGTGTGCGGTGTCGTCGCCGGCCTCGACCCCGGTGGCCTGCGTCGACCACACCGCATGGGCGACGGCCCGAACGATCGAAAGCCCGTCGCCGTAGTCGTCTTTGACGCTGCTGACCGTGACTGTGCTGTTTCCGGAGTCGACTTTCCAGGCCTCCTGCGGGCCGACGGCGAGCTCTTCGGCCTCTTGGTGCAGCGACCGAAGGTCGTGGCCGATGAAGGTCGGGCGTTCCTCGGCACCGGCGAACACGGCGTCGCGTGCTGAATTGACGCCGGTCAGCACCATCAGGCTGGGTAGCTCGGCGGCGCCGGCGCCGGCGATGTCGGTGTTCAGCCGGTCACCGACCACCAGTGGTGTCCGAAAGTCGCCGCGTGCCAATGCATCTCGCAGCAATGTCGGCGCAGGCTTACCCGCGACCTGCGGTTCGGCGTCGGTCGCAGCCCGCAACGCGGCCACCATCGACCCGTTGCCGGGTAGCAGACCTCGTTCAGTCGGCAGGGTGGCGTCGACGTTGGCGGCCACCCACAGCGCGCCTGCCCGGATCGCCAGCGCCGCCTCGGCCAGCATGGCCCAGCAGGTGTCCGGCGAATGACCCTGCACCACGGCGTCGGGGTTCTCGTCGTAGCTGCGGACCGGTGTCAACCCGGCCGCAGTGATCTCGGCGGCCAGCGACTCCGTGCCTATCACCAACACCCGAGATTGCGGCGACAATTGGCCGGCCAGAAGATGAGCCGCGCTTTGAGCGCTGGTGACGACGTCCTCGGCGACAGCCCGCAGACCGAGATCAGTCAGGTGGTGAGCGACCTCCTCGGCGCTTCGCGAGGCGTTGTTGGTGACGTACAGCGCCCGGCCCGACGCCTCGTCCAGCGCTTCGATGGCGCCCTCGGTCAACTCATGGCCGCGAAAAACCGTGCCATCGAGGTCGAGGAGCAGGCAATCATGTTCCCGGGCAAGCGTTCCCACGTCAGCCGAGCTCGCTCACGCGGTCTTCGGCGTCGGTGGCCCCGTGGATGTCGGCTTCGGCGGCGTGCAAGAACCACTGCAGCGCCTCGTCACCGCGATCCAGCGCCAGCAGCGTCTCGGCATAGGCATAGAACAACCTGGCCGAGATCGTGCCAGTGCGGCTCGGGTCCAGCTGCGGGGTGGACAGCACGGTGAGGGCCTGCTCCAGCTGACCCAGGTCGGCGCGGGCGCCGGCGGTGACGATGCGCATCTCGTCGGCTTCGTCTCCGGTGAGTTTGCCGGCCTCCTCGCCGCGGGCCAGCTCGAGCGCCCGTTCGGGTCGGCCCAGGCCTCGTTCGCAGTCCGCGATCAACGGAAGTAGCGGCGACTTGCTGCCCATCCTGCGGGCAGCCCGTAACTCGGCGATAGCCTGCGCCCAATCCCCACACTGATAGGCGGCGATTCCGACCGCTTCACGGACAGCGGCGATTCGCCCGGAGCGGGCCCGCGCGGCCCGGGCGTGGTTGAGCGCAGCCTCAGGATCTTCGTCGAGCAACTCGCCCGCGGCGACCAGGTGACGTGCGACAGCATCTGCGTTGGCTTTGTCCAGTGTGCTGAGCTCTCGCCGAACGTCGGGCGCGAGCTGCTTCGCCTCGATCTCTTTGGGAATCGGCGGCTCGTCGCGGTCGTTGTCGGCGCCGTTCCGTGGTGGCGGTTGACGGTCACGGCCCGGGCCGGATGAGCGGCCGTCGGGACGCCCGTCCCGTCGCTGCGGTCCGCGTGGGCCGTCTGCGCCTCTGCCGCGAGACGGGCGGCGATCACCACCTGTTCTGTTGTCGACCACGGAAACCTTTCGCCACGAAACCTCGTGTCAGGATACGGGCAGCGTCGGTTCGCCCGGTAATCCCGACCCTCCGGGTCAGAGCACGGCGTCAGCCAGCCGGTCCACCTGATCCAGCGACGCGACCGCCGGGTGAAAGAGCAGCCGATCGAAGCCCAAGTCGCGATAGACCCGGACCGTGTGGCGCGCATCCTGCGCCGTGGTGATGATGTCGTCGACATTGAGCTTGGCGTAGTCCGGCTTGAATCCGTAGTAGTGCGCAAGGTGCGCGCGACCCGCGTCGGCGGTGCCATTGCCGCCGATGGCGACGTTCACCGACGCGTGATTGGTCGGCTCTCCGGCGCGTCCGGCGGCTTGCCATCCCTGCCGGACCCGGTCGATGAACTCGGCTTGAGCCTTGTAGTCGCGCAGCGCTCCGGCGACCCAGCCGTCGCCGATCATGGTCGCGCGTCGCAGCGTCGCCTTCGACTTTCCACCGAAGAGCAGCGGAACGTTTACCGGCCGAGGCACCAACGGGCTCTCCCCGACCAGCGGCTTGCCCCGCCAGACCTCCCACATGGCGGTCACTTCCTGGTCGAGCAACCGGCCTCGCTTGTCGAAGTCGACACCCGCGGCGGTGTAGTCGTCTTCACGCGCGCCGACAGCGATACCAACCGCCAGGCGATCGCCCGCGGCCAGCGCGAGGCTGGCGAGCTGCTTAGCCAGAATCGCCGGCGGATACAGCGGCGCCAGAAGGATATTGGTCACCAGCGCAAGGTGGGTGGTGGCTCCGGCAGCCAACGCCAGGGCGATGACGGAGTCGATGCTGGGGTAGATCAGCCGGTCGATCGTGGTAATCGACTCGAAGCCACGTTCCTCGGCTCGGCGGGACCATTCCACCATGAGCGGCCCTGGCACTCCGGCGACATTGTTGGGCAGTCCGATTCCGATGTCCATGAAAGTTCCCTTCTCACTTGCCGTCAGCGGCGGCTGTGTCAGACCCACGGGTTGAACGTCGGGTCAGGATTGACGACGGCGAACTGCTCCGCGTACTCCCCGTTGCGCTCCGCGTCACGCAAATCGCGAGCAGCGGTCACGATCACCTCGTCGGAGTCTGGATTGGCCACCATCAGGCCGAGCATCTCGTCGATGAAATCGTCGACGGTCATCGTGAAGGAGTCCCCGAGACCGTCCATCTCGGTCTCGATTCGCGGCGGCGCGACCTCGACGACGCGAACCTGGCTGTCCCGCAGCAGGAAACGTAGTGCCTCCGTGTAGGCGTGCAACCCCGCCTTGGTGGCGCTGTAGGTCGGCGCGATCGCCATCGGGACGAACGCCAGCGCAGAGGTGACATTGACGACCGCCGCAGTCGGCTGGGACTTCAGTCCGGGGATCAGCAAGGAGGTCAACGTGATCGGACCGAGCAGGTTGGTCGCGACGACTGCCGACGCGCTGTCGGGATCGGGTGCATCCACATTCTCCAGCGCCATGACGCCGGCGTTGTTGATCACCACATTGAGGTCGGGATACTGCCGTTCGACCTCAGTGACGAAGCGCAAGATCGACTGCCCGTCGGTCAAATCCAGCCGCAGGTAGCCGATGCCCGGACATTCATCGGCGGCGGCGCGTAACGCGTCGGTACGGCGGCCCGCGATGACGACACGATTGCCGGCTTTACGCAGTGCAATGGCCAGGCCGCGGCCGATCCCGCTGCCGCCGCCGGTCACCAGAATGGTGTTGTCCGTCAATCGCATTGGGCCCGCCTTCTTTCCGCTCGGGTGGTGATTCATTCGCCTTCGAGAGTCGGCCCTGACGGGGTCTTTCGGCCAGCACCACCACATAACTGTCGACAAATAGGCAGCAGGTGAGCATCAGACGTAATGTTTTCGCTGTGTTGGACGCTCTGACGGCCAGATTATTCATGCGCTTCAGCTATCGCCGCGGGTGTCGTTCCGCCGGGTCGCTGACGTCATCGGCGCGCCTGAGCAGGTGGTAGCCCGTCGTTACCGGAAACTGCACCGTAGCGGCGCGGTTCGCGTGATCGGACTGGTGAACCCCCAGGTCTACGGCGATTGCCAGTGGGTGGTACGGGTGCGAGCCAAGCCGGATGACGTGCCACGGCTGGCTACTGCGCTTGCACGGCGGCCCGAAGTCACCCATGCCAACGTGCTTTCGGGGTGGACCGAATTCGTCTGCATCATCCGGGCACCACTTGGCGAAACGAAAGACAGTATCCTGCAGCGCCTTCCGCGGACATCGACAGTGCTGGCCCTGGAAGTCGATCTGGTTCTGCGGGTGTTCGGTGAGCCGGCCAACGCCCAGTGGACCGCCTACGGTCACACCCTCGACTCGACCCAGGCTGACCTGATCAGAGAGGAGAACGCGGGACCGGCGGATCAACCGGCCGGTCCGGCGATTCCGGGCGAGCCGGATCAGCCCCTGCTCGATGCGCTGTCCGCCGACGGGCGTGCACCGCACGCCCGTCTCGCCGCCGACACCGGGTGGTCACCTGCGCGGGTGAAACGGCGCATTGCCGCCCTCGAGACAGCAGGCACCCTGACATTCGACGTCGACCTACTGCCGGCGCAGCTCGGCTTTGACGTCAACGCCATGTTGTGGCTGACCACATCGCCCAGGCACCTCGCCAGCGTCGCCGACCAAATCGCCGCGCATGACGAGGTCGCCTCGGTGATCGCGGTCAGCGGACGCAACAACCTGATGGCGGTCGTCATCTGCCGCGACGTCGACCACCTCTACCGGTACGTCGCTGAGCGACTGGCCCGCATCGAGCACGTCCACAGCTACGACATGAGCATTCGTGCCCAACGCCTCAAGCAGGCCGGCTCGCTGGTTGCGCACGGCCGGCTGGTCCGACCGGGCTCGTAAATCTGTGACGGATCGGCCGTCCCTCGCCAACGGCCGGTAGCCTCGCGACCGTGCTGGATTGGGATCACAACGCCTACTACCACCGGATGCTGCTCCGGTCATCGCCGCCGCGAAGCCAACGTGTGCTCGACGTCGGTTGCGGTGCCGGAACATTCGCGTCTCGGCTGGCGCAGCATGTGGAGCGAGTGGACGCGATCGATCGTTCGGCGGCGATGATCGATCTCGCCCGCCGGCGCACACCCGGCAACGTGACATGCATCCTGGACGACGTCATGACGTGCGATCTGCCTGCGAACGGCTATGACGCGATCTTCTCGATCTGCGCTGTGCACCATCTCGACCTGGAACAGGCACTGCGGCGCTGCGCGGAGCTGCTGCGGCCCGGCGGCACGCTGGCCATCATCGCCTTGCCTCGCAAGGACCTGCGCCACGAGCTGGGCGCGGAAATCATTGCCGCACTGGGGCATCGATTGTTCGGTGCGATATTTGTGATCGCCCGCGCGGTTGGTCGCGACGATTGGTTCGCGAAGGATTCGACGCATTCGTTGATGCCTGTCGTGCTGGCCCCGGAGCTGTCGATGCGCGAAGTGGCCGAGCGGGCGGCTGAGGCTTTGCCCGGTGTGCGGGTGCGCCGACTCGTGTTCTGGCGCTACTCATTGCATTGGGAGAAACCTACGTAGTCGTCTAGGTGCACAAATGCCCGTGCCCCCCAGGGTTTTTGGGGGGCACGGGTGTGTTGTGTGTGTTCGGCGGTGTCCTACTTTTCCACCCGGGTGGGTAGTATCATCGGCGCTGGCAGGCTTAGCTTCCGGG
>NZ_PKEK01000041.1 GCF_002863225.1 Mycobacterium sp.
TCCTCCGAGGACATACCCGCAGCGACCAATTCCCAGAACTGACGCTGCACCGCCACCAACGAATGATGAGTCGCCATCAACACCCCTACCTACGAAGTGTTGCAACCACCCCTTTAACCCAAGTCGCACTTTTGCGCGCTGGCGTCGATCTCGACGCTTCGACCAACCGCTAGCCTCGACGTCATGAGCGATCTCGTCGAGCGCGTACGCGAGTTGTTGCCGTCGGTGCGCGACGATTTGGAAAACCTGGTCCGCATCCAATCGGTGTGGGCCGACCCAGCACGTCGTGACCAGGTGCACCGCAGCGCCCAGGCCACCGCAGACCTGTTGTCGCAAGCCGGTTTTGGTGACGTGCAGATTGTCAGCGAAGGCGGTGCGCCCGCCGTCATCGCGCGGCACCCCGCACCGGCCGGAGCACCGACCGTGCTGCTGTACGCCCACCACGACGTGCAACCCGAAGGTGACCCGGACCAATGGGTGTCGCCGCCGTTCGAGCCGACCGAACGCGACGGGCGACTCTACGGTCGCGGTAGCGCCGACGACAAGGCGGGTATCGCAACGCATTTGGCGGCTTTTCGGGCCCACGACGGCAACCCGCCGGTGGGAGTGACGGTGTTCGTCGAAGGCGAGGAGGAGTCGGGATCGCCTTCGCTGGGCCGGCTGTTGGCCGCCCACCGTGACGCACTGAAGGCCGATGTGATCGTGATCGCCGACTCCGACAACTGGACCACCGAGATCCCGGCGCTGACGGTCTCGCTGCGCGGGCTGGCCGACTGCGTGGTCGAAGTGGCCACCCTTGATCACGGTCTGCACTCCGGTCTGTGGGGTGGGGTGGTACCCGATGCGCTGTCGGTGCTGGTGCGCCTGCTGGCCAGCCTGCATGACGACGACGGCAACGTTGCGGTAGCCGGTCTGCACGAAAGTACAGCTGCCGCAGTCGAATACCCTGCTGACCGGGTGCGTGACGAATCGGGACTGCTGGACGGGGTGAGCGAAATCGGCTCCGGCTCAGTGCCGCAACGCATGTGGGCCAAGCCCGCGATCACCGTGGTCGGTATCGATACCACTTCTATTGCGGCGTCGTCGAATACGCTGATTCCGCGCGCCCGGGCCAAAGTCAGCATGCGCGTCGCCCCGGGCGGTGACGCGGCCGGGCACCTCGAGGCGCTGACCGCGCATCTGAAGCAGCACGCGCCGTGGGGCGCCCACGTCACCGTGACGCCGGGAGACGTCGGGCAGCCCTATGCCATCGACGTGACCGGCCCGGTGTACGACGCCGCGCGCGCCGCCTTTCGCCAGGCCTGGGGGACCGAGCCGGTCGACATGGGGATGGGCGGCTCGATCCCGTTCATCGCCGAATTCGCCGCCGCCTATCCAGACGCGGCGATTTTGGTCACCGGAGTCGAGGATCCGGGGACGCAGGCGCACAGCGTCAACGAGAGCCTGCACTTGGGCGTGTTCGAGCGCGCCGCGACCGCCGAGGCACTGCTGCTGGCCAACCTGGCCTAGTACCCGGCGTCACCCGACTTTGGTCAGCTGAAACTGAAGTGGGGGAAGCTCGATGCTGCTGCTCGTCCAGGCCCGGGTACCGGTCAGCGAATCGTTGTCGATGGTGATCACTCCGCCGGTCCACGTGTTGCCGTGCAGATGGACATCGAGGTCCGGCGACGCGCCGTCGTTTTCGCTGAGACGCATACAGCCTGAGCCGCATGAGGTGACTGTCCAGGCCTTCGGCGGCATGTCGTGCACGCTCGTCGCCTGCCAGGTGTACGAACCGGGGGTCAGGGCGGCCGATGCGACGCCGGACAACCCGACCGCCGCGCCGGCAAGGACAGCGCACACCGCTAGTGCGCGTGGAATCGTCGTCATCGGTGTCTCGTCCTAGACGGACAGCTCGCGGCGCAGCTTGGCGACGTGCCCGGTGGCCTTGACGTTGTACTGCGCCTCGGCGATCTTGCCCTTCTCGTCGACGACGAACGTCGAACGAATGACGCCCTGGACCGTCTTGCCGTACATCTTCTTCTCGCCGTACGCGCCGTAGGCCGTCAAGGTCTTGCGCTCCGGGTCGGACAGCAGCGGGAAGGTCAGCTTCTCGGCGTCGCGGAACTTGGCCAGCTTCTCGGGCTTGTCGGGAGAGATGCCGACGACGTCGATGCCGGCCCCGCTGAGTTCGCTCAGGCTGTCCCGGAAGTCGCAGGCCTGCTTGGTGCATCCGGGCGTCGACGCCGCCGGGTAGAAGTACACGATCACGCGACGGCCCTTGTAGTCGGCCAGCGAGATCTTGTTGCCGTCGGCGTCGGGGAGGGAGAAGGCGGGCGCTTTGTCGCCCGGTGCGAGGCGGGTGGAGTCGGTCACGAAGCTACCTTTCTGTTCACCGGCAGGTGGGACGGGCGCCGGCTGATCTAGGGTAGGTCCGGCAGGCACCAACCTAGACCGCGCCTGGTCCGGGGTCGCCGACGACAGGGAGGACGAGCGTGGCGGAGCGGGATCCCGACACCATCAAGCAGGAGATCGACAAGGCCCGCGATCAGCTCGCGTCGACCGTCGACTCGCTGGCTGTGCGGGCCAATCCCCGCCGACTCGCCGACGACGCCAAGGCCCGCGCGATCGGCTTTGTCACCAAGCCCGCGGTGGTGATCTCGCTGGCCGGGATCGCGGCGTTGGCTGCCGCTCTGGCGGTACAGCGCATCCGCAACAGATAGTCGGCTAGGCGGCTCGAGCCGCGTTCCTCCACGCCAGCGGATTCAATTCACGGAACGGGTCATCGGCCCGAATGGCCAACAGGTCGGCGAGGATTGTCTCCACCGCGTCTTGGGTCTGTGCCTTCAGCGATGCCGTCCAGGCGTCGGCCGAAATGCCGCTCGGCTTGGCCGTGGTGATGGGCGGGCCGAAGCGCAGGTACATCCGTTGCGGACGGGGGAGCAGGGTGGGGCCGACGCCGCGCATCAGCGGCATCGCCAGCTCTGGATTCCCGGTCATCTTGTTGCTGACCGCCTGGCAGAGCCGGCCGAGCAGGCCGTTGCGGCTGACCATGCTCTTGTACACGTCGTCACCGCCGACCAGGCCTACCGGAATGATCGGATAGTCGTGTTCGGCCGCGATCCGCGCGAATCCGGACCGGCCCGTCCAATTCAGTTGATATTCCTCGCCTTTGAACTTGGCGATCTCACGACCCCCGCCCGGAAAAACCAGGATGGTCTCGTTGTTGCGCATCAGTTCGTGCGCCGTTTCGCGTTCCCCCACCACGCCGCCGTAGGCGAGCATCACGTCACGGCTCAGGCCCGGCTGTCCGCCGATTCGTCGGTCGGCCAAGGGCCGCACGCGTGCACCGATCGCACGCCGCACGAAGTGCGGGATCAACAGGACCTCACCGCCGATGAACTGGGTGTGGTTGCCCACCAACAGGAACCGGCCGTCGGCCGGTAGTTGCTCCAGCCCGCTGATGTGCGGTTGATACAGGTCGATGAGGGGAGCGATACGGCTCTGGAGTCCGTCCAGTGCGTAACGCAACGCCTGCACTCGCCGCGAGGCGAGTTCTGGGGTGGACGAATCGGTGGGCTGATCCACAGCGATCTCCGTTTGATCGAAAGTCATGGGTACACGCTACCAAACGAACTAGTTCGTATGGTTAGAATCTTGCTGTGCGAACCACCACAGAGTTGCGGGACTCGATCCTGGCCGCGGCACGCTCCGAGTTCGCCCAGTACGGGCTGGCGGGCGCCCGGATCGACCGGATCGCAAAAGCCGCCTCCGCCAGTAAGGAACGCCTGTACGCGCACTTCACCGACAAAGAGGCGTTGTTTCGCGGAGTGGTGGCCATCGACATGGCGGAGTTCTTCGCCGCGGTGACATTGCGCGGCGACGCGGTACCCGAATTCGTCGGCGACATCTACGACCTGGCGTCGCGGCGGCCCGAGCACCTTCGCATGATGACCTGGGCCAACCTCGAAGGATTGGCGCTCGAGCCGCCGCGGATCGAGGGAATCGAATCCGTCGCCCTGCGCGACGTCGCCGTCATCGAAGCAGCGCAAGCCGCCGGCGATGTGGACGCGTCGTGGAACCCGATGGACCTACTGGTTCTGCTCTTCGGCGTCGGGCTGGCCTGGGCTCAGTCGCCGCATCCTGATGCTTCAGCAGCGGACCCGGCTGTCGTCGCGGCCCGGCGGGCTGCCGCGGTGGAAGCGGCGCGCCGGATAGTTGCTCCGGCATCGTGATACGCGATGTGGTGGGTGATGGTGCGCCGTCAGGGTTTCGAACCCCGGACCCGCTGATTAAGAGTCAGCTGCTCTACCAACTGAGCTAACGGCGCGTGCGCCCTACAGGACTGCGTCTGAGACAATAACAGCCATTCCGTCGACCGACGAAATCGTTGGGTCCGGGATCGGTTGCGGGTCACTGTCGACAGTCGTCTACACCCTAGAATATTCCGCAGAATCGCAGCACTACAGGTCGCAAGGAGGAACAGCGCAGGTGGCAGGTCGCTTTACCGGACTTCAGCACGCATGCCGCCGGTCGCTGGCAGTGCTGATGGTGCCGATTGCCGTTTTCGGCGCGGCCGCGTGCAGCGGCAACGGCGGCGCGCCGGCGCCCAAGGCCATCATGGACAAAGCCACCCCCTTCGGTGACCTGCTCGTTCCCAAGCTCACCACGTCGGTCACCGACGGTGCCGTCGGTGTCGCCGTCGACACCCCGGTGACGGTGAGCGCCGACAACGGTGTGCTGGCCTCGGTAGAGATGGTGAACGAGAACGGCGGGACGGTCGATGGGCAACTCAGCCCCGACGGCGTGCACTGGGCCACCAGCGAGCGGCTCGGCTATAACCGGAACTACACGCTGACCGCCAAGGCGCGGGGGCTGGGCGGGGTCGCGACCCGGCAGCTGTCTTTTCAGACCCATTCGCCGCACAACTTGACGATGGCGTACCCCAGACCAAGCGATGGCGAGGTGGTGGGCATCGGACAGACTGTCGCCGTTCAATTCGATGAGAACATCGCGGACCGCCAAGCCGCTGAGAAGGCGATCCGCGTCACCACGGACCCGCCCGTCGAAGGGGCGTTCTACTGGCTGAACAATCGCGAAGTGCGCTGGCGCCCAGAGCATTTCTGGAAGCCGGGAACGAACGTCGACGTCGCGGTCAACACCTACGGGGTCGATCTCGGTGACGGATTGTTCGGGCAGGACAACGCCCGGACCCACTTCACCATCGGCGACGAGGTCATCGCGACCGCCGACGACAACACCAAGATGGTCACGGTTCGGGTCAACGGCGAGGTCGTCAAGACCATGCCGACATCAATGGGCAAGGACAGCACGCCGACCGCCAGTGGGACCTACTTCCTCGGCGTGCGGTTCGCGCACATGATCATGGATTCGTCGACCTACGGCGTTCCGGCCAACTCGCCCAATGGATATCGCACCGAGGTGGATTTCGCCACCCAGATGTCCTACAGCGGCATTTTCGTGCACTCGGCTCCGTGGTCGGTCGGCGCCCAAGGTCACTCCAACACCAGCCACGGCTGCCTGAACGTGAGTCCGAGTAACGCGCAGTGGTTCTTCGAGCACACCAAGCGGGGCGACATCGTCGAGGTGCTCAACACCGTCGGCCCGCCGCTCTCGGGCACCGAGGGTCTCGGTGACTGGAACATCCCGTGGGACCAGTGGCACGCCGGTAACGCCAAGGCGTGACACTGATTCGCAACGCCATATTGGTTACCCGGCAACCTCATTCGCGCTCAGTTAATCGGATGGACGCCTGACGCGCCGATCTCATCACTCGTGCGCCCTGACGGGCGTGGACGCACTTAGCCTGAGTGGTATGGGTGAATCTTCCAGGCATCGCGGGGCATCCGAAGCACGAGGCCGCCTCGCCGTTTTCGGCGGCATTGTGTTGTGGCAAGTGGTCGGTGCGGCGGCGGGCGCCATCGGCTACGCCGCCGAGGCGGGCGGATTCGAACTCGAGATGCGCCGAGCCGCCCTGCGCAGCCAACGCTAGACGGCGACCTCGCAGCGCGCGGCGCCCCATTCGGGGTGACTGACGGGACTCGAACCCGCGACATTCAGGATCACAACCTGACGCTCTACCAACTGAACTACAGCCACCATTGCCGCCAGTCGAGCAGCGGCGCCGTCGATACTAACCGGTCGTGTCCCCGGTGGCCGAATCAGTTTCCTCCGGCGTGGCCGGAACCACCCCGAGCCCGTCTGCCACAGCGGCGATCTCGCTGGTCGTGGGCCCAGGCGGGGCGACGAATGCGGTGCCCCGGTAATACTTCAGCTCACGAATCGATTCGTGGATGTCGGCCAGCGCGCGGTGTGCCAGGCCCTTCGCCGGTTGGCCGTAGTAGATCCGCGGGTACCACCGGCGGCTCAGTTCTTTGATCGAGCTCACATCGATCATGCGGTAGTGCAGAAACGAGTCCAGCGTCGGCATGTCGCGGGCGATGAAGCCGCGGTCGGTGGCGATCGAGTTACCGGCCAGCGGCGCCGTCTTGGCCTGCTTGACGTGTTGACGGATGTAATCCAGCACCGCCGCCTCGGCGGTGGCGATGTCGACCGTCGAGGTTCGCACCTCTTCGATCAGCCCCGAGCGGGTGTGCATCTCGGTCACCACGTCGACCATCGACGTCAGCGCGTCGTCGTCAGCGTGAATCACCACGTCGACGCCGTCGCCGAGAATGTTGAGGTCGCTGTCGGTCACCAATACGGCGATCTCGATCAACTTGTCCGAGCCCAGGTCCAGCCCGGTCATCTCGCAGTCGATCCACACCAGTTCGTCCCGCACGGAGTTCACAGTAGGCAAAGTTAGCTGGCGGGCTCACAGCCACCCCGCCTGAGCGCGACAGCCAGTAAGGTCGGGCGTGATCTCGGACCACGGAAAAGGGGAGAGGCAACCGTCCTATGAGCTCTGATTCGACCACGACCCCTGCGAAGCAAATCGCGGCCGGCTACGCCGTGGAGGGCCAGGCTTTGGAGCTGGGCACCGTTGTCGTCGACGGGAAGACCGATCCGGCCGCGCAGATCCGCATTCCGCTGGCGACCGTCAACCGGCACGGCCTGGTGGCCGGGGCGACCGGGACCGGAAAGACCAAGACTCTGCAGGTGATTGCCGAGCAGCTCTCGGCCGCGGGGGTGCCGGTGCTGCTGGCCGACGTCAAGGGTGACCTGTCCGGCCTGGCGAAGCCCGGTGAGAGCAGTGATCGGATCACCAAGCGGGCCGAGGAAACCGGCGACAAGTGGGAAGCGAGCGGCTTCCCGGTGGAGTTCCTGTCGCTGGGCACCAAGGGAGTTGGTGTCCCGGTGCGCGCAAGCATTGCCAGCTTCGGGCCGATCCTTTTGTCAAAGGTGTTGGGCCTGAACAACACTCAAGAGTCCACTCTCGGATTGATTTTTCGTTGGGCCGATCAGAACAACTTGCCGCTGGTCCGACTACAAGACCTGCGCGCTGTCATCAGCTATCTGACCAGCGACTTGGGCAAGCCCGAATTGAAAACTCTGGGTGGTGTGTCCGCGCAGACGGCCGGCGTCATCTTGCGCGCTCTGGTGAATTTGGAATCCGAAGGCGCCGAAACATTCTTCGGCAAGCCAGAACTCGACCCCAAGGCGCTACTCAACTCCGACCAAACTGAATCCGGGACCATCTGGCTGCTCGAACTGGGCGATCAAGCATCACGCCCCGTGCTGTTCTCGACTTTCTTGATGTGGATGTTGTCCACGCTCTTCAGATCGTTACCGGAAGTCGGGGACGTCGACAAGCCCAAGCTCGTGTTCGTCTTCGACGAAGCTCACCTGCTGTTCAGCGATGCATCAAAAGCGTTCTTGGAACAGGTCGAGCAGACGGTCAAACTGATCCGCTCCCGGGGCGTGGGTGTCTTTTTCTGCACCCAACTCCCCACCGATGTTCCGAATGAAGTGCTGTCTCAGTTGGGTGCTCGAATCCAGCACGCGCTGCGGGCATTCACTCCTGACGACCAGAAAGCCCTCACCAAAACTGTTCGGACATATCCCAAAACCGACGTCTACGATCTGGAGACGGCACTGACTTCGCTCGGTATCGGCGAAGCGGTGGTGACTGTGTTGTCGGAGCGAGGGGCGCCGACGCCCGTCGCGTGGACGAGGCTTCGTTCGCCCCGCTCGCTGATGGCCGCCGTCGAGACCAGTGAGATTGTCAAAGCAGCGAAATCCAGCCCGCTGCAGGAGAAGTACGGCAAAGACGACAACTCTCCTGCCGCTGCCGAAAAGGTGGAGGAGATCATCGCGAAGGCGAAAGCTCAGGCCGAAGCCAATCAGCCGGCTGCGAAGAAATCTACGAAATCCACACCGGCGCCTGCCCAAAAAGAGAGCTGGCTCAGGACTTACCTCAGAAGCCGGGAAGGCCGCAGCCTCATAACAAAGCTGTTGAACCTAGCGCTGCAGGCATTCTCCAAACGCCGCTAGGTCAGCTGCCCATCTTCTTGTAGAAGCTCCCGACGATCGGCGCGACGATCGCGCGCGGCGCGTATTGGCTGGCTGCCGACATGGCCTTGGACGTCACGCCGGGGACTACGCGCATTTTGTTGCGCGCCAACGCATCCAGCGACTTCTTGGCTGTGTACTCGGTGGAGATCCACAAGAAGTCCGGCACCAGCTTCTCGACGATGGACGCCTCCGACGCGTCGGGCAGTTCGGTGCGTACCGGCCCGGGAGCCAGAACCGTAACGTGCACACCGGTTTTGCGTAGTTCGCCGCGCAGCGACTCGCTGAAGGTGTTCGCAAACGCTTTGGTCGCCGCGTAAGTCGCGTTGTAGGGAATCGGCGAATTACCGGCCGCCGAGCCGGAAATCAGGATGCCACCGGCTTTGCGTTCGACCATGCCGCGTAGTACTGCGAGCACCAGATCGTGCACGGCGACCGCGTTCAACTGAACCTGCGCACGTTCCACCTCGGGATCCAACGTCGACACCGAACCGAACGTCGCCGTGCCGGCGTTGGCGCACAGGATCGAGATGTTCCGCGTCGCAAGCTCGTCGACCAGTTTCGCGCGGTCGCCTGCATCGGCGAGGTCGGCCGCCCGCACTTCGACAGTGACGCCGTACTGCTCGGTGAGGCGGCTGGCCAGGGTGTTGAGCTGATCTTCGCGCCGCGCCGTGATGATCAGGTTGTGGCCGCGCGCGGCCAATTCGACGGCCAGCGCTTCGCCGATGTTCTGTGAAGCTCCGGTGACAACTGCGCGAGCGTCGGGACTGGGGGCGGGTACCGGCATGGATTAATGGTAGACAGACCAACGATGTCGGAAATCAGCAGTGACGTTTCGCAGGGAGCCAAGCGGTCTCAGGTGCTGGCCTGGGCACTGTGGGACACCGGTTCAGCCGGTGTGACCGCGGTCGTCGTCACCTTCGTGTTCTCGGTGTATCTGACCACCGCTGTCGGTAAGGGAGCGCCGCTGGGCGCGACGCCGGCGAGCTGGCTCGGTCGCGCACTGGCCATCTCCGGGGTGATCGTCGCTCTCCTGGCGCCGATGATCGGGGTGTGGGTGGACGACCCCCGGCGGCGGCGCCTCACCTTGACCGTCTTGACCGGGCTGGTGGTGGCCTTGATCAGCGCGATGAGTCTGGTGCGCGAGAGCCCGGGATACCTGTGGCAGGGGCTGGCGCTCCTGGGTATCGGTGCGGCCTGTGGCGATCTCGCCAGCGTCCCGTACAACGCGATGCTGCGTCAGCTCTCCACACCGCAGAACTCCGGCCGGATATCCGGGTTGGGGTTGACGGCGGCGTTTATCGGCAGCGTCGGCCTGTTACTGGTCGTGCTGTTCGGATGTATCTCCGGCGACGGTCCCACCCGCGGATTGCTGCGGCTGCCCGCGGCCGACGGGATGAATATCCGGATCGCAATGCTGGTGGCCGCCGGATGGCTGGCGGTGTTTGCGTTGCCGCTGCTGCTGACTGCGTATCGGCTGCCCGCACGAGCCGATAGCCCCGCACCCTCGCACGGACCCTTCGGGGGCTACCGGAAACTCTGGCGCGATCTGGTCGGGGAGTGGCACCGCGATCGCAACCTCGTCTACTACCTGCTGGCTGCTGCCGTCTTCCGGGACGGACTGGCCGGCGTCACTCAGTTCGGTGGCGTGCTGGGGGTCAAGGCGTACGGCATCTCACCTTCCGAGGTACCGATGTTCGGTGTCGCGTTCTGCATCGTGGCGGCAATCGGGGCCGTCGTCGGCGGATACCTGGACGACAGGTTCGGTTCCAAGCCGGTAATCGTCGGATCGCTGAGCAGCATCCTCGCGGCGGGGCTGGCCATGATGCTGCTCTCGGGGCCGAAGGCGTTCTGGGTCACCGGGTTGCTGCTGTGCGTGTTCATCGGTCCGGCGCAGGCGTCCGCCCGCACGCTGCTGCTACGACTTGCCAGTGAGGGCAAAGAGGGCGTGGCGTTCGGTCTGTTTACTATGACCGGGCGGGCTGTGACTTTTGTTGCGCCACTGCTGTATTCGATCTTCGTCGACCAATTTCACGCCGAGCGGGCCGGCATGGGCGGGCTGCTTCTGGTGGTGGGCGCCGGCTTGCTGGGCCTGCTGATGGTGCGCGCCCCGTTCCGCCGGGTCTAGCCGTTGCCGGTGCAGTTGGTCAGGCCCACGCCGCTGCGTTGATTGATCTCGACCCCGTCGATGGTCACTGAACATGTCACGTCGTGCCCGATGTTGACGATCGTGACGTTCGGTGTCTTGCTGCCCGACTCGGGCAAGCTGACTTCCTTCGTCCACGGCAACCCGACGTTGAATTCGGTCTGCATCATGCCGTCGTTGTCGACGTAGGTGATGCTGATGGCCCGGCCGTCGCCGCTGACGTTGTAGATCACGGTCTGCATCGAGCCCGGATCGGCGGGCTGGCCAGGCTCGGTGGTCGCCGGCCCGGGCGCCTGGGCCGACCGAGACGGCGAACGGGGCACCACCGGGACGGGCCGCTGCGAGTTCGGTGTCGACGGCAACGCGGGCACGGCGGTCTGCTTGCTGGCCGTGCCGTTCGCGATCACCAACGCGACCACCAGGGCGGTCACCAGCAGTACGGCCGCGACGGCCGCGATCCACAGCCAACGAGGAGCTTTCGGCTTTTCCGGGTCAGGGTCATGGGGTGGCTGGCCGGTCGGCGACTGAGCCTGAGTCCAGTACTGCGGCAGCCTGTCGGTGGGGTTTGCGGCGTTGGGGTCTTGCGCCGAGCCGCCGTAATGCGGCGGCGGGTATGACGGCTGGCCGCCGTAGGCAGGATCGATGTACGGCTGGTGCAGCCGCTGGGTTTGCTCGTTCCGCTCACCGGTCGAACGGGTGTATCCGGGATGACGTCGATCGCTCATGCCCACCTCATTTCTGCAGGGTACCTGCAGCGCAACCGTCGGCGCCGAAACGTCCGATGAACAGTGCAAAAGCCGCTAGTCCGCCGCTCGATGGCCGGTCAACGCGGCGACCGTCATCGCCCGCATGACCGCCCGCGATCGCGCGGCACCGTCGGGCTTGAGGCTGTGCTGCGTGGAGTTGAGCAGTCCGAACACAGCGTGCGCCATCAACCGGGCGTCGGCCTCGGCGAGCCCCGGGTCGATGCGGCGCAGCACGCCCACCCACACCTCGACATATTGGCGCTGGGCCCGACGCACCTGCCGCTCGGCCGCGGTCGGCAGATACGCCAGGTCGCGGTCCTGGATACGAATCAGGTCCGGCTCGCCCAGCGCAAAATCGAGGTGGAAGTCGATCAGCCCATCGAGCGCCGCGGTGGCGTCCGCCGCCTGCTGCGCCTCGACCTCGCGGGCGCCGGCCAGCAGTCGGGTGCTGATCCCCACCAACAGCTCGACCAGCAGCGACTCTTTGTTGGGGAAGTGCCGATAGATCGCCGGCCCGCTGACGCCCGCCGCGGCACCGATGTCCTCGAGTCGCACCGCCAGGAAACCGCGCTCGGCGAAGAGCCGCTCGGCGGCAGCCAGAAGCTGCAGACGGCGATCCGATTTGCGCCGACTGCGAGGGCTCGGCACCGGTGGCTGTGCACCATGCTCGGCCGGGGCGGATGCTGCCATCCAGCCTCCCTAGACAGTTCGGTTAATGGCCACTAACATAACACGAGTTAGTGACCATTAACCGAAAATGGCGTGTAACCGATGACTTCACCGGCCGAAAACCGCACGGCGCACACAACCCTCGTCGAGGAGTTGCGTGGCAAGCTCGCGACCGCTGCGCTGGGCGGCCCGGAGAAGTCACGTGCTCGCCATGTCGATCGCGGCAAACTGCTGCCGCGCGACCGCGTCGACGGCCTGCTCGATCCCGGCAGTCCACTGCTCGAGATCGCGCCGCTGGCGGCCGACGGCATGTACGACGACCAGTGTCCCGGTGCCGGCATCATCACCGGAATCGGCCGGATTTCCGGCCGGGAGTGCATGATCGTGGCCAACGACGCGACGGTCAAAGGTGGTACCTACTACCCGATTACGGTCAAGAAGCATCTGCGTGCCCAGGAGATCGCCACACAGAATCGGCTGCCCTGCGTCTATCTGGTCGACTCCGGTGGCGCCTTCCTGCCCCGCCAAGACGAGGTATTTCCGGACCGCGACCATTTCGGCCGGATCTTCTACAACCAAGCCAATCTCAGCGCACGGGGCATACCCCAGATTGCCGCAGTGCTCGGATCATGCACCGCCGGTGGGGCTTACGTTCCGGCGATGAGCGACGAAGCGGTGATCGTCCGCAACCAAGGCACCATCTTTCTCGGGGGCCCGCCACTGGTGAAGGCCGCGACCGGGGAAGTGGTCTCGGCCGAGGATCTCGGTGGCGGAGCGCTCCATTCGAAGACTTCGGGTGTCACCGACCACCTCGCCAACGACGACCGCGACGCGCTGCGGATCGTGCGGCGCATCGTATCGACGCTGGGGCCGCGTGAACGACCGATCTGGGACGTGTTGCCCACCGTGGAACCGATCGCCGAGCAGTCTGAGTTGTACGACGTCGTCCCGGTCGACCCGCGAATTCCCTATGACGTGCACAACGTCATCAACCGGATCGTCGATGGTGGTGAATTCGCGGAGTTCAAAGCCGAATACGGCAGCACGCTGGTCACCGGATTCGCTCACATCCATGGCCACCCCGTCGGCATCGTGGCCAACAACGGCGTCTTGTTCTCCGAATCCGCGGTCAAGGGCGCACATTTCATCGAGTTGTGTGACAAGCGAATGGTGCCGCTGCTGTTCCTGCAGAACATCTCGGGGTTCATGGTCGGCCGCGAATACGAGGCCGGCGGCATCGCCAAACACGGCGCGAAAATGGTGACCGCGGTGGCGTGTGCGCGGGTGCCGAAACTCACCGTGGTGATCGGTGGGTCGTACGGAGCCGGCAACTATTCGATGTGTGGGCGGGCATACTCGCCGCGCTTTCTGTGGATGTGGCCGAATGCGCGTATCTCCGTGATGGGCGGTGAGCAGGCGGCGTCGGTGCTCGCGACGGTACGCGGCGAGATGACCCCCGACGAAGAAGAAGCGTTGAAGGCTCCGATTCGCGCCCAGTACGAGCACCAGGGCAACCCGTACTACTCGACGGCCCGGCTCTGGGATGACGGGGTCATCGATCCGGCTGACACCAGAACGGTTGTCGGGCTTGCACTCTCGGTGACATCCACCGCGCCGGTTGAGCCGGTCTCCTACGGCGTCTTCCGGATGTGAGTGTGATGGGTACCAGGGAATTGCGAACCGTTCTCATTGCCAACCGCGGCGAGATCGCCGTGCGGGTGATCCGCACGCTTCGCGCGATGGGCATTCGTTCAGTCGCCGTCTACAGCGACGCCGACGTCAACGCGCGCCACGTCACCGAGGCGGACGTCGCGATCAACATCGGCCCGGCCGCAGCGCGTGAGAGCTACCTCAATATTTCCGCGATCGTCGATGCGGCCTTACGCACCGGAGCTGACGCCGTTCATCCCGGCTACGGGTTCCTCTCGGAAAACGCCGATTTCGCGGCGGCACTGGCGGTGGCCGGCATCGCGTTCATCGGTCCGCCGGTGGGTGCCATTCAAACGATGGGCGACAAGATCGCCGCCAAGGCCACCGTGTCGGCCTTCGGTGTACCGGTGGTTCCCGGCCTTGCCCGGCCCGGACTCAGCGACGCAGACCTGATCGCGGCCGCCGAGGACATCGGATACCCGGTTCTGGTCAAGCCGTCGGCCGGCGGCGGAGGCAAAGGCATGCGCATGGTCGAGCGACCGGACGACCTTGCCGCCGCGCTACTCAGCGCCCGGCGCGAGGCATCCGCCGCCTTCGGCGATGACACACTGTTCCTCGAGCGATTCGTGCTGCGGCCCAGGCATATCGAGGTGCAGGTGCTGGCCGACGGACAGGGCAACGTCGTGCACTTCGGCGAGCGGGAATGCAGCCTGCAGCGCCGACACCAAAAGGTCATCGAAGAAGCCCCGTCACCGCTGCTGGATGCCGAGACCCGCGCCCGGATCGGCGCCGCCGCATGCGACACCGCACGCAGTGTGGACTACGCCGGCGCCGGCACCGTGGAGTTCATCGTCTCCGCCGACCGTCCCGACGAGTTCTTCTTCATGGAAATGAACACCCGCCTGCAGGTCGAGCACCCGGTGACCGAACTCGTGACCGGGTGGGATCTGGTGGAGTGGCAGGTCCGGATCGCCGCGGGGGAGAAGCTCACCGTCGACCAGTCCGAGATCGCCTTGAATGGTCACGCGATCGAGGCGCGCATCTACGCCGAGGACCCGGCACACGGCTTTCTGCCCACCGGTGGCGACGTCCTCGCGGTGACCGAGCCGGGTGCGCCCGGCGTGCGGATCGACTCGGGTCTGTCCGCGGGTATGGCGGTCGGAAGCGACTACGATCCGATGCTGGCGAAAGTCATTGGTTACGGCCAGGATCGGGCCACGGCGCTGCGAACCCTTGATCGGGCGCTGGCCGACACTGCGGTGCTCGGCGTCGTCACCAACATCGAATTCGTCCGCTTCCTGCTCGCCGACCCGGACGTGGTCGCGGGTCGCCTCGACACGGGTCTGCTCGACCGTCGCGCCGCTGACTTCCGCGCCCGAGAGGCCTCCAACGAACAGTTCATCGCCGCGGCGGCGTTGCACTGGCTGCGCCTTTTTCCCGCGGCGGCCGCCGATTTGTGGGGGGTGCCGTCCGGCTGGCGGGTCGGCAGTCATGCTCCGGTGAGCATCCGGCTGCGGGCGGGCGAACGCATCGACCACGTCCACATCGTCGGCAAGCCGGAGGCCGCCCGGGTGTGGATTGCCGACGGCGGATGCCGGTCATTGCAAGCAGCTTTGGTGCACGACCAGCTGACGGTTGGTCTGGACGGGCTGCGTGTCACCTATACCGTCGCCGTGCAGGACGGCAAGATCTGGCTGGCCGGCGATGGCGCCGTCGGTGTGCTCGAAGAGGTGCGCGAGGCATCGGTTCGCGAAGACGAGGAACACAGCGGTGACGCCGAGTTGACCAGCCCGATGCCCGGAACGGTCGTCGCGGTCAGCGTCGACGACGGCGCCGAGGTCGCCGCGGGCAGCGCCGTGATCACCGTCGAAGCGATGAAGATGGAGCACGCGTTGACGGCGCCCGTCGACGGTGTCGTCGAACTGCTCGTCCGGGCCGGAGACCAGGTCAAGGTCGGCCAGCCATTGGCCCGAATTGCCGCCACTACGAACTCAACACAACAAGAGGACAGCAACACATGAGTGATTTCCTGTCGACCGGGACGCTCCCGGACGAGTATCAGCAGCTGGCCAAGACGGTCCGCGACTTCGCCCAGACTGTGGTCGCCCCGGTCGCGGCGAAGCACGACGCCGAACACTCCTTCCCCTACGAAGTGGTGGCCGGAATGGCCGAGATGGGCCTGTTCGGCCTGCCGTTCCCCGAGGAGTGGGGTGGCATGGGTGGCGACTACTTCGCCCTGTGCCTGGCGCTGGAGGAGCTGGGCAAGGTCGACCAGAGCGTGGCCATCACCCTCGAGGCGGGTGTCTCGCTGGGCGCGATGCCCGTCTACCGATTCGGCAGCGACGCTCAAAAACAGGAATGGTTGCCGCAGTTGGCAAGTGGAGCCGCCCTGGGTGCGTTCGGTCTGACCGAGCCCGGCGGCGGAACTGATGCGGGTGCGACCAAGACGACTGCTCAGCTCGACGACGGCAGCTGGGTGATCAACGGCTCCAAGCAGTTCATCACCAACTCCGGCACCGACATCACCAAACTGGTCACGGTGACCGCTGTGACCGGTGAGCGGGATGGCAAGAAGGAGATCTCGTCGATCCTGGTTCCGGTGCCCACGTCGGGATTCACCGTCGAGCCCGCGTACGACAAGGTCGGCTGGAACGCCTCCGACACCCACCCGCTGAGCTTCGACGACGTCCGGGTTCCGGAGGAGAACCTGCTCGGCGAGCGCGGTCGTGGCTACGCCAACTTCCTGCGGATCCTCGACGAGGGCCGCATCGCGATCGCGGCGCTGGCCACCGGTGTCGCGCAGGGCTGTGTCGACGAGAGCGTCAAGTACGCGCGGGAGCGTGAAGCGTTCGGGCAGGCGATCGGCCGGTACCAATCCATCGCGTTCACGATCGCCCGGATGGAGGCGCGCGCGCACACCGCCCGTACGGCCTACTACGACGCCGCCGCGCTGATGCTGGCCGGCAAGCCATTCAAGAAGCAGGCGGCGATCGCCAAGCTGGTCGCCAGCGAGGCAGCGATGGACAACGCCCGAGACGCCACCCAGGTGCACGGCGGTTACGGCTTTATGAATGAATTCACCGTGGCCCGGCATTACCGGGACAGCAAGATTCTCGAGATCGGTGAGGGGACCACTGAAGTGCAGCTGATGTTGATCGCCCGCGAGGTGGGCCTGTGAAGCTGAGTGAGCGGAACGAACGCAGTGAGTGACGGGAACGAGGCGAACCAATCGCCTGTGAAGCTGAGTGAGCGGAACGAACGCAGTGAGTGACGGGAACGAGGCGAACCAATCGCCTGTGAAGCTGAGTGAGCGGAACGAACGCAGTGAGTGACGGGAACGAAGCGAACACTGGGCCTGTGACCGGTGGCGATGACTACCGCGAAGTAGTTCAGCGTGGGTTGTGGTTCGAGGAATTCGAAACCGGTGTGCGATATCTACACCGGCCGGGCCGCACCATCACCGAGGCCGACAACGTCTTGTTCACGACCCTGACGATGAACACCCAGGCGCTGCATCTCGACGCCGCGTTTTCCGACGCGCTACCACCGTTCAACCAACGGCTGGTCAACTCGATGTTCACGCTCTCGACTCTGGTCGGTCTGTCGGTTGCGCAACTGACCCAGGGCACCATCGTCGGCAACCTCGGGTTCTCCGACATCGCCTTTCCCAAGCCACTTTTCCACGGCGACACCCTGTATGCCGAGTCGGTGATCGTCGAGAAGCGGGAATCCAAAAGCCGACCGGGCGAGGGCATCGTCACGTTCGCGCACACCGGCCGCAACCAGCACGGCGACATCGTCGCGACCGCAAACCGCAAGACCATGGTGAGAAAGCAGCCCGCCGAGGCGGGTAACTGATGGGGTTGAGCAATCCCGGCCCCGCATGGCTGTTCTGCCCGGCCGATCGCCACGAGCGCTACCAAAAGGCCGCTGCCGCAGCCGATGTCGTGATTCTCGACCTCGAGGATGGCTGTGCGGCCGCCGACCGGCCTGCGGCCCGTCAGGCGTTGGTCGACGTCGCGCTGGACCCGTCGCGAACGGTGGTGCGGGTCAACCAGTTCGGTACCGAAGATCAGGAACTCGACCTGCAGGCTTTGAAGAACACGCCGTACGACACGGTCATGTTGCCGAAATGCGAAGCGGTGGAACAGGTCAGCGCTCTGGCGCCGCTCAACGTGATCGTCCTGGTCGAATCCCCGCTCGGCGCCCTGAAGGTCACCGAGACCGTTCAGGTGGACAACGCGATCGCCGTGATGTGGGGCGCCGAGGATCTTTTCGCTGTTCTCGGCGGCACGGCCAACCGCTACCCGGACGGCAGCTACCGGGAGGTCGCCCGACACGTCCGCTCGCAATCGCTGCTGGCGGCGAGGGCATACGGACGCCTCGCTCTCGATTCGGTCTACCTCGACATCAAAAACCTCGACGGTTTGCGTGGCGAGGTCGACGACGCGGTTGCAGTGGGCTTCGACGCGAAGGTCGCCATCCACCCGAGCCAAGTGCCGGTCATCCGGGCCGGCTACGCGCCGTCGCCGGAGCAGATCCATTGGGCGCGTGACGTTCTCGCGGCCGCGGTTGATCAGCGTGGTGTCTTCGCGTTCGAGGGCAACATGGTCGACGCGCCGGTGTTGCGGCGAGCCGAGCGGATCGTCCAGCTGGCAGGCGAAGCCGACTCGTAACGGGCCGCCGGCTATTTGCGTTTGGCCGCGGCGAGTCGAGCAGCGAACTCCGGCGACTGAATGGAGTGGGCCTGCGGGCCGAGTTCGGTGTTCTTGGCCTGTTCGTGCAGGTCGATGTCGACCGAGCCCGGACTCGCGGTGGCGCGCATGGTGGCCTTGGTGGCAAGCACCACCTCCCGCGGCGCGGCCGCCGGGCCGGCCGCCAGCTCCAGCGCCGCCGCCACCGGGTCGTCGGCAACGCTGAGCGCAAGGCCATGCCGCACAGCTGATTCAGCGTCGAAACGCATACCGAACAGCAGGGCGGCACGGGCTACCTGAGGCCCGACGCCGCGCTGCAGCATCCACGTGGCGCCGCCGCCGGGGTGGATACCCAGCTTCTGAAAACGCGCGTCGAACAACGCATTTGGGCCGGCGATACGCACATCCGCAGCCAGCGCCAGGTTCAGCCCGGCGCCTACGGCAGGTCCGTTGACGGCGGCGATCGTCGGCAATGTGCACTGGCCGACCGCCATGAATCCGTCGTAGAGCTGCCGCAAGCCCTCCTCGGCAGCACTGCCGAGGGCGCTCAGGTCGGCCCCGGCGCAGAACGCCTTGCCGGCGCCGGTGACCACAACCGCGTGCACCCCGGAATCGGCTTCGGCGCGTTCGACGGCAGCGCGCAATTGCGCTGACGATTCCCCGGTGACGGCATTTCGCCGGTCCGGATCGTTGATGGTGATCAGCGCGACGTGCTGGTCGACGCTGAACAAGACCAGATCGTGGGCCATTGGTTACCTCCGCAGATTCGCCGGCGACGGCACGTCGTATGCCGTTCGGGGACATGAGCCACAGGGATCACACCGGTCACAATGGCACCCGCCTGTTGTGCCCCCGGCAGGACTCGAACCTGCGACCACAAGATTAGAAGTCATGTGCTCTATCCAGCTGAGCTACGGGGGCCGAAGACTCCAGGGCCAGGTCAGTGTAGCCAACCGAGAAAGTGGGTATTCCCAGCGCCGCAACGCCGGAGCATCGTGCCCCGGCGTCACGAGTAAGTGGGCTAGTGTGAGGCCCGCCACACACGAACGCTGCCGACGGTCACGCCGCGCCAGCCAACGCGTGTGCTCAACGATGAGGAGTGGCAAGGGCATGACCGTCGCCTTTGATGTCAGAGCGCGGTACTCGCGCGCATGTGCCGAAATGCTGCGCCACGGCGTGCAGCTCGCCTCCGGGCCGGTCGGCGCGTATCGCACGGGTTCACTTTTGCTTCGCGGCTCGCCCACGGTTGCCAGCTTCCTGGCAGGGTGGCTGTCTACGGAATTCCCCCCGCACGTCGTCACCGGCCACGCGCTGTCCGGTGTGACGCCGTTGTCGAAGGTCGCGACCAGCTGGGCGGCCCAGCGCGCCGACCGGGTGCTCACCGACGCGCTGCACGACGCTTTCGGGGCCGACTACCGCGACTCGGTTCGCCATCCGATCAGTGACCGTCCTGGGCGTCGCGGCGGGATGTTGCATTCCGCTGGTGGTCACCGCCGCTACGCGGCGCAGACGTCCGACATCGTCTACGGCCCGAATGAGCGCGACAACATGCTGGACATCTGGCGTCATCGGGACGTCAAGGCCGGTGACCGGGCACCTGTACTGCTGCAGATCCCGGGCGGCGCGTGGACCGTCAACGGTCGGCGGCCGCAAGGCTATCCGCTGATGGGCCGGATGACCGAGCTGGGCTGGGTCTGTGTCTCGATCGACTACAGCAAGAGCCCGCGCAACGCGTGGCCGGCCCACATCATCGACGTCAAGCGTGCTCTGGCCTGGGTTCGGGAGAACATCGCCGACTACGGTGGCGATCCCGATTTCATCGCCGTCACGGGCGGCTCCGCCGGAGGCCACCTGGCCGCGCAGGTCGCGCTCACCGCCAACGATCCGCGTTTTCAGCCCGGCTTCGAGGATGCCGACACGACTGTTCAGGCCGCGGCGCCGTACTACGGCGTCTACGACCTGACTGATCCGGCCAAGATGCACGACATGATGATGGCGTTTCTCGAGCTGTTCGTGATGAAAGAGCCTTACGCCGACAACCCCGAGCTTTTCGAGTCGGCCTCGCCGATCACGCACGTCCACCGGAATGCGCCGCCATTTTTTGTCCTGCACGGCGAAAACGACTCGGTGATCCCGAGTGTGCAGGCGCGGGCCTTCTGCGGCGCGCTCCGCGAAGCCGGTGCCGCCACCGTCGGCTACGCCGAATTGCCCAACGCGCACCACGCTTTCGACTTGTTCGCCACCGTTCGGTCCCGGCTGGCGGCCGACGCGGTCGCCGACTTCTTGGGTGTGGTCCACGGTCAGCACGCCGGGGCTCTGGATACACGCGCGGTATCGACCGGCTAGGCCGCTGGCACCCGAGCATCAGCTCGTTCGAATTCGGATGCACAGCAGGATGATTCGCACGCCACCTGAGACGTGTTCGATCTCGCGTTCCGATCCGGACAATCGGCTACCACCGCCGCGCCAACCAGACTAGTTTGGAGTTTGCCTGTGGCGTCCCGGGGCCGGGGCGCGCGGCCCAGTCGATACGGGAGGTCTGAGTGGCGATGGCGGCGTTGACGCGAGGGGCGGTCAATGGCTGATCGGGTCGACGCAGCCGGGTTGCCCACGGCGCTGGGACCAGTCGATTACCTCTTACATCGCGGGGAGGCAAACCCTCGCACCCGCTCGGGAATCATGGCCCTGGAGATCCTGGACCGCACGCCGGATTGGGAGCGGTTCCGCACTCGCTTCGACTATGCGTCGAGAAAAGCGTTGCGGCTGCGGCAGAAGGTGGTCGTGCCGACGTTGCCGACGGCGTCGCCGCGCTGGGTGGTCGATCCCGATTTCAACCTCGACTACCACGTCCGCAGAATCCGGGTCTCCGAGCCGGGATCGCTGCGCCACGTGTTCGACCTGGCGGAACTGACGCTGCAATCGCCGCTGGACATTGCCCGCCCGTTGTGGACCGCGACCCTCATCGAGGGGCTTCAAGACGGCAAAGCCGCGACGTTGCTGCACCTCTCGCACGCCGTCACCGACGGAGTCGGCAGCGTGGAGATGTTCGCCCACATCTACGACCTCGAGCGGGACCCACCGTCGCAGCCGACACCTGACCAGCCCATTCCGGAGGATCTGACGGCGAACGACCTGATGCGAGAGGGTTTCAATCGGTTGCCGCTGACTGTGGCGAAGGGCGCAGGCGGTGCGTTGTGGGGCGCGGCCTCGGTAGTCGGGCGCGCCGTTTCCCGGCCGAGCGCCGCCTTGTCGGGCGCCTTGAGCTACGCGCGCTCCGGAGCGCGCGTGGTCGGCCAGGCTGCCGAGCCGTCGCCGTTGCTTCGCCGCCGCAGCCTGGCGACTCGAAGCGAAGCGATCGACATCCCGCTGTCGGACTTGCATCGTGCGGCGAAAGCCGGTGGCGGATCGATCAACGACGCCTACCTGGCCGGCTTATCTGGTGCTCTGGGGCGCTACCACGAGGCGCTCGGGGTGCCGATCTCGACGTTGCCGATGGCGGTGCCGGTCAGCCTGCGGGCAGAGTCCGACGCGGTCGGCGGAAACCGTTTCACCGGGGTGAATTTGGCGGCTCCGGTCGGCACCAAAGATCCGGTGAAGCGCATGCAGAAGATCCGATTGCAGATGACCCAGCGCCGTGACGAGCCGGCAATGGACATCATCGGTTCCATCGCGCCGGTCTTGAGTGTTCTGCCCGGGCCGCTACTGGAATCGATGACCGGATCGGTGGTGGGCTCGGACGTACAGGCCAGCAATGTGCCGGTGTACCCGGGCGACACGTTCATTGCGGGAGCAAAGGTGCTGCGGCAGTACGGGATTGGCCCGCTGCCCGGGGTGGGGATGATGGTGGTGCTGATTTCGCGTGGTGGCTACTGCACCATCACGACGCGCTACGATCGTGCCGCTGTGCGTGACGAGGCGTTGTGGGCCCGTTGTCTGCTGGACGGTTTCAACGAAATCCTCTCGCTGGCAGGCGATCCGGCTCCGCAGGCGGTGCCGTCGTCGTTCGGGGCGGACCAGTCGGAGGGCGCAAAGTGACCACCGATGACAATGGACGTTCCGCGCGCGACCTGCGGCTGCCGGGCTCGGTTGCGGAGATCATGGCCAGCCCTCCGGGACCGGAGATCGGTGCGTTCTTCGACCTGGACGGGACCTTGGTGGCGGGCTTCACTGCCGTCATCCTGACCCAGGAACGCTTGCGCCGCCGCGACATGGGCGTCGGGGAATTGTTCAGCATGGTCACCGCCGGCCTCAACCATCAGCTCGGGCGGATCGAATTCGAAGAGCTGATCGGCAAGGCGTCCGCGGCGTTGCGTGGCCGCATGCTCAGCGATTTGGAGGAGATCGGCGAGCGGCTGTTCGTCCAGCGCATCGAGTCTCGGGTCTACCCGGAGATGCGTGAGTTGGTCCGGGCTCATCTGGCTCGCGGTCACACCGTAGTGCTCAGCTCCTCGGCGCTGACGATTCAGGTCGCGCCGGTGGCCGCCTTCCTCGGCATCGTCAACACACTGACCAACAAGTTCGAGACCGACGACGATGGTGTCTTGACCGGCAACGTGGTCGCCCCGATTCTGTGGGGGCCGGGCAAAGCCGCCGCGGTGCAGAAGTTCGCCGGCGAGAACGGAATCGACCTCAAAGACAGCTATTTCTATGCCGACGGTGACGAGGACGTCGCGCTGATGTATTTGGTCGGCAATCCGCGGCCGACCAACCCCGAAGGCAAGATGGCTGCCGTCGCCAAGCGCCGCGGCTGGCCGATTCTGCGGTTCAGCAGTCGCAGTGGCGGGGGGATCACCGCTCAGCTGCGCACTTTGGCTGGCGTCGGGTCGGTGCTTCCGGTGGCCGCGGGCGCACTCGGGATCGGTCTGCTGACTCGCAGCCGGCGGCGCGGGGTCAACTTCTTCACGTCGACGTGGTCGCAGATGTTGTTGACCGCCAGCGGTGTTGAGCTGAACATCCTGGGCAACGAGAATCTCACCGCGGAGCGTCCGGCGGTGTTCATCTTCAACCACCGCAACCAGGTCGATCCCGTCATCGTCGGGGCGCTGATCCGCGACAACTGGGTCGCTGTCGGCAAGAAGGAGCTCGAGAGCGACCCGATCATGGGCACCCTCGGCAAGGTTCTCGACTCGGTTTTCATCGACCGCGACAATCCGGCCGCGGCGGTCGAGTCGTTGCACCAGGTGGAAGAGCGTGCCCGGCAAGGCCTTTCGATCATGATCGCGCCCGAGGGAACCAGGCTGGACACCACCACGGTCGGTCCGTTCAAGAAGGGCCCGTTCCGGATGGCGATGGCGGTGGGGATACCGATCGTGCCGATCGTCATCCGCAACGCCGAGATCATTGCCGCGCGCAACTCCACCACGATGAATCCCGGAACGGTGGATGTCGCAGTCTTCCCGCCGATCTCAGTCGCCGATTGGACGGTGGAGACGCTGTCGGACCGGATCGACGACGTTCGCCAGCTGTACCTGGACACGTTGGCCAACTGGCCCGAGGACGAGCTTCCCGATCACGACGTCTACCGACGTAAGCCGGTGGCGCGCAAAGCCGTTCCCGCGAAGAAGGCCGCGCCGGCAAAGAAGGCCGCGCCCGCAAAGAAGGCCACGCCGGCAAAGAAGGCCGCGGCTAAGAAGACCGCTGCGAAAAAGGCCGCGCCACGCAAAGCGACCAAGGCGCAACCAGATACGCCGCGGCCGAAGGGCCAGTCGTGACCGCCGACGCCGGCAACGGCTCGCTGGGCTCCGGCCGCAGCACGTTGGTGCTGGCGTCGGCGTCGTCACCGCTCGAATCGGAACTGCTCGCGACATGGCTGGACCAACAACGGGACCGCGACCCGAAGGTCAAGCTCGAAGTGCTGGCGCTGCCCGATCAGAACCCGTCGCCCGGTGAGCTGGCGCAACTCGTCGAGCAGCTCGAATTGGACGAGGACCGATCGATCGTTCCCGTGCGTGTCTTTTGGATGCCCCGGGCTGACGCTACGGCCCTGAACCGGGTTGCGGCACTGCTGCCCGGGTGGAATCCCTACCAGCCCAGTGAGCGTCGGCAGCGCCACATCCTCCGATCCGACCGCTCGCGAGCGCAGGTCGTGGCCGGCGAGTCTGCCAGGGTTTCAGAACTGCGGCAGCAGTGGCGCGACATCACCGTGGGAGACAATCCGCGTGAGTTCGCGCATTTCGTCACCCGCCGCGCGCTGTTGGCGATGGAACGTGCCGAGTATCGAATCCTGGGCCCGCAGTACAAGTCACCGCGGCTGGTGCGCCCGGAGATCATGGCGTCCGCGCGGTTCCGCGCCGGGCTGGAGAAGATTCCGGGCGCCGACCTCGAAAAAGCCGGAGAGATGCTCGACGAGCTCGCCACCGGCTGGAGCCGGGTCTCGGTCGACCTGGTGTCCGTCCTCGGCAGGATGTTCAGCCGTGGTTTCGATCGTGAAATCGACTACGACGAATACCAAGTGGCGGCGCTGCGGACTGCGCTGGAGGCGCACCCGGCGGTGCTGCTGTTCTCGCACCGGTCCTACATCGACGGTGCGGTCATGCCGGTGGCGATGCAGGAGAACCGGCTGCCGCCGGTACACGTATTCGCCGGCGTCAACCTGGCTTTCGGATTCATGGGGCCGCTGCTGCGTCGCGCCGGAACCATCTTCATCCGCCGCAACATCGGCAATGACCCGGTGTACAAATACGTGCTCAGGGAGTACGTCGGCTATGTGGTGGAGAAGCGGTTCAACCTGAGCTGGTCGATCGAGGGCACTCGTTCCCGCACCGGAAAGATGTTGCCGCCCAAGCTAGGCCTGATGAGCTACGTGGCCGACGCCTACCTCGATGGCCGCAGCGATGACATTCTGCTGCAGGGAGTCTCGATCAGTTTCGATCAGCTGCACGAGACGGCCGAATACGCCGCTTACGCCCGTGGCGGTGAGAAGCATGCCGAGGGCTTGAGCTGGATGTACAAATTCATCAAGGCCCAAGGCGAACGGAATTACGGCAAGATCTACGTCCGGTTTCCCGAAGCGGTCTCGATGCGCGAGTATCTCGGCCCGTGCCACGGTGGTATCGCCGACGATGAGGCGGCCAAACGGCTTGCGCTGCAGAAGATGTCGTTCGAAGTCGCCTGGCGGATCCTACAGGCCACTCCGGTCAACGCCACCGGCCTGGTGTCGGCGCTGCTGCTCACCACGCACGGTTTGGCTTTGACGCTCACCCAGTTGCACCACACCCTGCAGGACTCTCTGGACTACCTCGAACGCAAGAACACTCCGATGTCGACCAGCGCGCTACGGCTGCGCACACCGGAAGGTGTTCGGGCAGCAGTCGATTCGCTGTCCAACGGCCATCCGGTCACCCGGGTGGACAGTGGCCGCGAACCTGTGTGGCGCATCGCTCCAGAGAACGAGCACACCGCCGCGTTCTACCGCAACTCGGTGATTCACGCATTCCTGGAGACCGTGATCGTCGAGCTGGCACTGGCCTACGCCGCCCGGGTCGACGGTGACCGGCTCGACGCGTTCTGGACCCAAGCGATGCGCCTGCGCGATCTGTTGAAGTTCGATTTCTACTTCGCCGATTCGGCCGCGTTCCGCCAGAACATCGCCGATGAGATGGCCTGGAACGAGGGTTGGGAAGCGCAGGTTGCCGCGGGACCGGCCGAGATCGACGCGATGCTCTGGGCCAAGCGGCCGCTGATGTCGGACGCGATGCTGAGGGTCTTCTTCGAGGCCTACGAGATCGTGGCCGACGTGCTTCGTGACGCCCCGGCCGAAATCGGCGCCAAGGAGCTCACCCAGCTGGCCCTCGGAGTCGGCAAGCAGTACGTCGCGCAAGGCCGGGTGCGCAGCAGCGAGCCGGTGTCGACGCTGCTGTTCGACACTGCGCGACAGGTGGTCGCCGATCAGGATCTCCTCGAGCCCGGTCCGGATTTGGCCGAGCGACGCGTCGCTTTCCGCCGCGAATTGCAAGCGATTCTTCAGGATTTCGATCACGTCGCGAAGATCGCACGCAACCAGTTCGTCGCTCGCGAGGCCGAGGCGCGCGGTGCGAGCCAGGCATAGGTAACGCGCCCGTACTCTTTGGGTATGACGGGTCCTGCGGTCGCCACCCGGCGCGCGGCATGGCCGCTGCTCATCGCGGTGGCGGCGCTGGCCGGATGCACGGCCGCGGGTGTCGGGGTGCTGTCGTTGACGGCCGCGTTGACCGCCACCGGATTGCCCGATCCGGGCCCGGTGACCACGATCGGCCTGCCGTTCGTCCGGGCTGCCGGCGAGATCGCCGCGGTGGTGGCCGTCGGTTCCTTCCTGATGGCCGCGTTCCTGGTACCGCCGCAGGAGAACGGCGTGCTGGACGCGGACGGTTATCGGGCGCTGCGGGTCGGGACGGTAGCGGCCGGCGCATGGGCGGTGTGTGCCGCTCTGCTGGTGCCGCTGACCATCTCCGACGTCTCGGGCCAGCCGTTCACCGCGAACCTGAATCCGGCGACTCTGTGGTCGCTGGCCGGCATCATCAACATCTCGGCCGCCTGGCGGTGGACCGCGCTGCTGGCAGCGGTGCTGACGGTGGCCAGCCTGCCGGTGCTGCGCTGGTCATGGACGCCCTTACTGCTGGCCGGCTCGCTGGTCACGCTGGTCCCGCTCGGGCTCACCGGTCACTCGTCGGCGGGTGGCTCCCACGACTTGGCGACCAACAGCTTGTTGATTCACCTGTTCGCCGGGAGTTTGTGGGCCGGCGGTCTGCTGGCGCTGTTGACTCATGTCGTCCGTGGTGGGCAGCATGCCGACCTGGCCGCGCGGCGATTCTCGACGATCGCCCTGTGGTGCTTCGGTGCGATGGCGCTCAGCGGTGTCATGAACGCCGCCGTGCGGATCCGTCCGTCGGATCTGATTTCCAGTGAATACGGGCGACTGGTCGTCGCCAAATTCGTGGCGCTGTGCCTGCTCGGTGTCGTCGGCTGGCGTCAACGGCGAGCCGGAGTGGTTGCGCTGCAGGCGGATCCGACTTCGCGAGCGAGGCTGACCCGGCTTGCCCTGGTCGAGGCAGTGCTGTTCGGCCTCACTTTCGGTGTTGCCGTCGGTCTGGGCCGCACGCCGCCTCCGCCGCTGCCGATCGGCGTTCCCTCGATCGCCGATGTCAAGATCGGCTACGACTTCGCCGGGCCGCTGACCTTGCTGCGGGTGTTCGTCGACTGGCGGTTCGATCTGATATTCGGGACCGCGGCGATCGTGTTCGCCGGACTGTATGTGGCCGGGGTGCACCGGCTTCGTCGACGCGGTGACGCATGGCCGATGGGCCGGACGGTGTCCTGGATGCTCGGTTGCCTGACGCTGTTGTTCGTCACGTCGTCGGGGGTGGGCCGGTACATGCCGGCGATGTTCAGCATGCACATGGCGGCGCACATGATGCTGTCGATGCTGGTCCCGATCTTGCTGGTGCTGGGCGGGCCGGTCGGGTTGGCCCTGCGAGCGCTGCCGGCGGCCGGCCGGGGTGATCCGCCGGGTATGCGGGAGTGGTTGTTGGCCGCCCTGCACAGCAAGGTGTCGAAGTTTCTGACCAACCCGGTGATCGCGACGGCGTTGTTCGTTGCCGGGTTCTACGGGTTGTACCTCGGTGGCCTGTTCGACGCCGCGGTCGGCAGCCACATCGGCCACGTCGTGATGAACCTGCACTTCCTGGCCAGCGGTTACTTGTTCTATTGGGTCGTCATCGGTGTCGACCCGACGCCGCGCCCGATCCCACCGCTGGCGAAGGTCGCTGTGGTCTTTGCGTCGCTGCCGCTGCACGCGTTCTTCGCGGTCATCCTGATGAGCATGCAGCAGGTGCTCGGCGAGAGCTTCTACCGTGCGCTGCACCTGAGCTGGCATACCGACCTGCTGGGCGATCAACGGCTCGGCGGCGGAATGGCTTGGGCGGCAGGCGAAATACCGTTGGCGGTCGTGATGATCGCGTTGATGGTGCAGTGGTCGCGCAGTGACGAGCGCACCGCCCGTAGGTTGGATCGTGCCGCTGACCGTGACGAGGACGCCGAGCTGGCGGCCTACAACGCGATGCTCGCCGAGTTGGCCCACGGCGACCCGTCGGAGCATCGCTGAACCCCGCAGGCCACTTTCGCCTCGCCAGTCTCAGTCAGTCCGGGTGGTCGCTGTGCCCACCTTCGCGCGACAACTGACCCGACTCGCTGCGGCGTCGGCCCGGGGTGGTTCATCCACACCTGGAGCTTTGTCCACAACTCCGCCGTGCCGGCCACGAGAACCGGCCGCGATGTCGGCGGCCTCACGGTGAATGGGGGCAGCACAGGCGGCGCTGCGTCGCCATCGAAGAAAGGTGAACAAGAAATGTTCGAAACACCGCTGACCGTGGTCGGCAACGTCGTCAACGACCTGAAGCGCCGCAGAGTCGGCGATCAGGAGGTCTTGAAGTTCAGGGTGGCCAGCAATTCCCGCCGCCGGGCCGCCGACGGCACCTGGGAACCCGGCAACTCGCTGTTCATCACCGTCAACTGCTGGGGCCGGATGGTTTCCGGCGTCGGCGCATCGCTGGGGAAGGGCTCGCCGGTGATCGTGACCGGACACGTCTACACCAGCGAATACGAGGACCGTGACGGCAACCAGCGGTCGAACCTGGAAATGCGGGCCATCTCCGTAGGCCCCGACCTGTCCCGGTGCATCGCCCGCGTCGAGAAGACCGTCTCGTCTGGAGCGGCCGCACCCACAGCCGAGGCCGACGAGGTGCGGCAGGCGGACGGCGCGGACGGTGCCGACGGTGCGGAGGCACCCCTGCCGCTCTCGGCCTAGCTGCGCGAACGTGGTGGTGACGGTCCGGTTCCTCCCCTTGCTGCCCAGCAGCGCGGGGAGGACCCGGACAAGAGATGCCTAGGATGGGGCGCGAGCATTACCTCGCAATCAGAAAGGCAACACCGCCAAATGGCTGAGTTCATCTACACGATGAAAAAGGTCCGCAAGGCGCACGGCGACAAAGTCATCCTCGACGACGTGACCTTGAGCTTCTACCCGGGCGCCAAGATCGGTGTCGTCGGCCCCAACGGGGCTGGTAAGTCGAGCGTCTTGCGGATCATGGCCGGGCTGGACAAGGCCAACAACGGCGAGGCCTTCCTGGCCCCCGGCGCAACGGTCGGCATCCTGCAGCAGGAACCACCCCTGAACGAGGAGAAGACCGTTCGCGGCAACGTCGAGGAGGGGCTCGGCGATATCAAGGTCAAGCTGGACCGCTTCAACGAAGTCGCCGAGTTGATGGCCACCGATTACTCCGACGAGCTGATGGAGGAGATGGGCCAGCTGCAGGAAGAGCTCGACCACGCCAACGCGTGGGATCTCGACTCGCAGCTCGAGCAGGCGATGGACGCGTTGCGCTGCCCGCCTCCCGACGAGCCGGTGACGCACCTGTCCGGCGGTGAGCGGCGGCGCGTGGCGCTGTGCAAGCTGCTGCTGTCCAAGCCGGACCTGCTGCTGCTCGACGAGCCGACCAACCACCTCGATGCCGAGAGTGTCCAGTGGCTCGAGCAGCACCTGGCCGACTACGAGGGCGCGGTTCTGGCGGTCACCCACGACCGCTACTTCCTCGACAACGTGGCCCAGTGGATCTTGGAGCTCGACCGCGGCCGCGCCTACCCCTATGAGGGCAACTACTCCACCTACCTGGAGAAGAAGGCCGAGCGGATCTCGGTGCAGGGCCGCAAGGACGTCAAACTCCAGAAGCGGCTCACCGAGGAATTGGCCTGGGTCCGGTCCGGCGCCAAGGCCCGGCAGGCCAAGAACAAAGCCCGTCTGCAGCGCTACGAGGAAATGGCGGCCGAGGCGGAGAAGACACGCAAGCTCGACTTCGAAGAGATCCAGATCCCGACCGGCCCGCGGCTGGGCAACCTGGTTGTCGAGGTGGACCATCTCGACAAGGGTTTCGAGGGTCGCACGCTCATCAAGGACCTGTCGTTCACGCTGCCGCGCAACGGCATCGTCGGCGTGATCGGTCCCAACGGTGTCGGTAAGACCACGCTGTTCAAGACGATTGTCGGGCTCGAACAACCGGACAGCGGCGTCGTCAAGGTCGGTGAAACCGTGAAGTTGAGCTACGTCGACCAGTCGCGCGGCGGGCTCGACCCAAAGAAGAACGTCTGGCAGACCGTCTCCGATGGGCTGGACTACATCCAGGTGGGGCAGAACGAAATCCCCTCGCGCGCTTATGTGTCGGCGTTCGGCTTCAAGGGCCCCGACCAGCAGAAGCCGGCCGGAGTGCTGTCCGGTGGTGAACGCAACCGGCTCAACTTGGCCCTCACCCTCAAAGAGGGCGGCAACCTGATCCTGCTCGACGAGCCGACCAACGACCTCGACGTCGAGACGCTCGGGTCGCTGGAGAACGCGCTGGAAAAGTTCCCCGGCTGCGCGGTGGTGATCTCCCACGACCGCTGGTTCCTCGACCGGACCTGCACCCACATCCTGGCGTGGGAGGGCGACGGCGACCACGAGGCCAAATGGTTCTGGTTCGAAGGCAACTTCGGCGCCTACGAGGAGAACAAAATCGAACGTCTCGGAGCAGACGCGGCGCGGCCGCACAGGGTGACCCACCGAAGGTTGACTCGCGACTAGTGTCGGGCGTGCCAGCGTTGGTACGCGTCTGAGGAGCGGTCGTCATGACGGTTGATGCGCATGCCTGGACCCAGTTCAGCGACAGCGGCGAGATTCCCGAGTGGATCTCGAGTGCCTATTCCGACAGCTACCAAGGGCCCCATCCGGACGAGGCCGACGTCGACGGCGAGTCGGCGACAACTCCCTCGGTGACCCCGGCACTACTGACGGCGCATTACCGGCTCGGCTCCCATCGTCCTGCGGGGGAGAGCCGGGTGGCGATCTACCCGCCCGACGACCCCGCCGGCTTCGGGCCGGCGCTGCAAGTGGTCACCGACGACGGCGCAATGCTGATGGACTCGGTGACGGTGCTGCTGCATCGGCTCGGGGTCGCCTATGCCGTGATCATGAACCCGGTCTTCCGGGTCCGCCGCAACGACGACGGTGACCTGCTTGCCGTGGGTCCCCACGACTTCGGCGCAGGCATCGACGAGACCTGGATCCATGTCCAGCTGGCGCCGTCGGTGGATCGCAACGCGCTGCACGAGGCCGAACGTCTGCTGCCGGGTGTCCTCGCCGACCTGCGGCGGGTGGCCGCCGACGCGGCGGCGATGACCGCGGTACTCGATCAGCTGGCCAACGACGTCGAGTCCGACGCGAACGGCCACTATCCCGGTGACGACAACGCCGATGTCTCGACACTGCTGCGCTGGCTCTCCGCCGGACATTTCACCCTGCTGGGATATCAGCGCTGCCCGGTGCGCGACGGTCGGGTGTCCGGCGAAACGGCGAAGGCCAGTCTCGGAGTCTTGCGCCGCCGCAAGGGTTCTCGCCCGCGGTTGACTCTGGACAACGAGCTGCTTGCGCTCGCGCAGACCGACGTGGCCAGCTACCTGCGTTTCGGTGCCTACCCGTACGTCTTCGCCGTCCGTGAAAACGCCGACGGCGACGTCTTCGAGCATCGCCTCATCGGACTGTTCACGGTGGCGGCGATGAATGCCGACGTCCTGGAGATCCCGATCATCGCCCGGCGGGTGCACGAGGCGATCGCGCTGGCCGACCTCGACCCCGGCCACCCAGGTCAGCTGGTGCTCGATGTCATCCAAACTGTGCCCCGCTCTGAGCTTTTCGCGCGTAACGCCCAAGAGCTGCTGGCGATGGCCAAGTCCGTTGTCGATCTCGGGTCGGGCCGCCGCGCATTGCTGTTCCTGCGCGCCGACCGTCTCGACTACTTCGTTTCGTGCCTGGTGTATCTGCCGCGTGACCGGTACACCACCGCGGTGCGCCTGCAGATCGAGGACATACTGGTCCGCGAGTTCGGCGGCACCAGCCTCGAATTCACCGCCCGCGTCACTGAATCGCCCTGGGCGCTGCTGCATTTCATGGTCCGTCTGCGTGAAGACAACGCCACCAAGATCGACACCTCCGACGCGAACCGGGTTCGGCTTCAGTCGCTGCTGACCGAGGCCGCGCGTACCTGGTCGGACCGGCTGATCACCGAGGCGACCGCGGCCGGCGTCGACGCTATCGAGGCCGAGCACTACGCCGGTGTCTTCACCGAAGCGTACAAACAGTTCGTCACACCAGCCGACGCGATCAGCGACATAGCGATATTCGACGAATTGACCGACGATTCGGTCAAGCTCGTGCTCTCGGACCATGACTACGACGAAACCGTCCGGCTGACTTGGTATCTGGGTGGCCGCACCGCGTCATTGAGCGAACTGCTACCGATGCTGCAGTCGATGGGCGTCGAGGTTCTCGAAGAGCGACCGTTCACCGTGACCCGACCCGACGGGCTGCTGATCTGGGTCTACCAATTCAAGATCACTCCGCAACCGACCGTCCCGCTCGCCGGGCCGGGCCCGGAACGGGACGCCACCGCCCAGCGCTTCGCCGACGCGGTCACCGCGATCTGGGAAGGCCGCGCCGAGATCGACCGCTTCAACGAGTTGGTGATGCGCGCCGACCTGGCCTGGCAGCAGGTGGTGCTGCTGCGCGCGTATGCGAAGTATCTGCGGCAAGCCGGTTTTGCCTACAGCCAGTCGCACATTGAGTCGGTGCTCAACGAAAACCCGTCCACCGCAAGGGCGCTGGTGGCATTGTTCGAGGCGCTCTTCGATCCCGGCCCGTCGAGCGGCAAGACCCGTGACGCGCAGGCCGCCGCCGTCGCGGTGGCCCAGGACATAGACGCACTGGTGAGCATGGACACCGACCGCGTCCTGCGCGCCTTCGCCGAACTGATCCAGGCCACGTTGCGGACCAACTACTTTGTGGCGCACCAAGGTTCGGCGCGTGTCCAGAATGTGCTGGCGCTGAAACTGGATGCTCAGCTGATCGAAGAACTCCCGCTGCCGCGGCCCAAGTTCGAGATATTCGTCTACTCACCCAGGGTCGAGGGAGTGCACCTGCGATTCGGGTTCGTGGCGCGGGGCGGGCTGCGCTGGTCCGACCGCCGGGAAGACTTCCGTACCGAGATACTGGGTCTGGTCAAAGCCCAGGCTGTCAAGAACGCAGTCATCGTGCCGGTCGGCGCCAAAGGCGGATTTGTGGTCAAGCAGCCACCGCTGCCCACCGGTGACGACGCAGCCGACCGCGACGCGAACCGTGCCGAAGGCGTCGCCTGCTACAAGCTGTTCATCTCCGGACTGCTCGACATCACCGACAACGTCGACCACAACACGCGAGAAGTAAGGGCGCCAAGGGAAGTCGTGCGACGCGACGGTGACGATGCCTACCTGGTGGTGGCCGCCGACAAGGGGACCGCGACCTTCTCCGACATCGCCAACGACGTCGCCGAGTCCTACGGGTTCTGGCTGGGTGACGCTTTCGCTTCCGGAGGATCGGTCGGCTACGACCACAAGGCGATGGGTATCACCGCCAAGGGTGCCTGGGAGGCGGTCAAGCGTCACTTTCAGGAGATGGGCGTCGACACCCAGAGTCAAGACTTCACCGTGGTCGGTGTCGGCGACATGAGCGGCGACGTATTCGGCAACGGCATGTTGCTGTCCAAGCACATTCGGCTGCTCGCCGCCTTCGACCACCGGCACATCTTCCTGGATCCTGACCCGGACCCGGCATCCTCCTGGCGGGAACGGCAGCGGATGTTCGACCTGCCGCGCTCCAGCTGGGATGACTACGACACGTCGCTGATCTCTGCGGGCGGCGGCGTTTACAGCCGCGAGCATAAGTCGATTCCGGTCAGTGACCAGGTGCGCGCGGCATTGGGTATCGAAGGCGACGTGACCGAGATGACGCCACCCGATCTGGTGCGCGCGATCTTGCGGGCGCCGGTGGATCTGTTGTTCAACGGCGGTATCGGCACTTATATCAAGGCCGAAGCGGAATCCGATTCCGACGTCGGTGACCGCGCCAACGATGCGCTTCGGGTCAACGCGAACCAGTTGCGCGCCAAAGTCGTCGGCGAAGGCGGCAATCTGGGTGTCACGGCACTCGGCCGCGTCGAATTCGACCTGTGCGGCGGCCGGATCAACACCGATGCGATGGACAACTCGGCGGGTGTGGATTGCTCCGACCACGAGGTCAACATCAAGATCCTCGTCGATGCAGAGGTGACCGCGGGCAACATCGACGCGGGTGAACGTGGTGAGCTCCTCGAGTCGATGACCGACGAGGTCGCCGAATTGGTGCTCGCCGACAACGCCGATCAGAACGATCTGATGGGCACCAGCCGCGCGAACGCCCCGAGCCTGTTGCAGGTGCACGCCGACCAGATCAAGTATCTGGTCGCCGAGCGGGGGCTCAACCGCGAACTGGAGGCGCTGCCATCGGAGAAGGAGATCGCGCGCCGGCTCGAGATCGGCCTGGGGCTCACCTCGCCGGAGCTCGCAACGCTGATGGCCCACGTCAAGTTGACGCTCAAAGACGAACTGCTGGAAAGTGATCTGCCGGATCAGGAGGTGTTCGCGCGCAAGTTGCCGGAGTATTTCCCGTCAGCGTTGCGGACCCGGTGTGGGCCGGCGATCCGTACCCATCAACTGCGGCGCGAGATCGTGACCACCATGCTGGTCAACGATCTGGTGGACACCGCCGGAATCAGCTACGACTACCGCATCACGCAGGACACCGGGGTCAGCCCGGTGGATGCGGTGCGTACCTACGCGGCGACCGACGCCATCTTCGGGATCGGGGAACTGTGGCACAGCATTCGCGACGCCGGTCTGCCGATCACGGTGTCCGATCAGATGACGCTCGACACCCGCCGCCTGATCGACCGAGCGGCGCGGTGGCTGCTCAACTACCGGCCGCAGCCGCTGGCCGTGGGAGCTGAAATCAACCGATTCGCAGCGAAAGTCGCGGCGCTGACGCCGCGGATGTCGGAGTGGCTGCGTGGCGACGACAAGGCGATCGTCGAAAAGGAAGCCGCCGACTTCGCCCGGCAAGGTGCGTCGGACGACCTCGGCTACATGGTCGCCGTCGGGTTGTATCGGTACAGCCTGCTCGACATCATCGATGTCGCCGACATCGAAGATCGCGACCCCGCCGAGGTCGCCGACACGTACTTCGCGCTGATGGAGCGGCTGGGCACCGACGGACTGCTGACCGCGGTGTCCGAGCTGCCGCGGGCCGACCGCTGGCACTCGTTGGCGCGCTTGGCGATTCGCGACGACATCTACTCGTCGCTGCGCTCGCTGTGTTTCGACGTGCTCGCGGTCGGCGAGCCGGACGAGACCGGCGAGGAGAAGATCGCCGAGTGGGAGCACACCAGCGCGTCGCGGGTCGAGCGGGCACGCCGAACGTTGATCGAGATCCATGAAAGCGGCCAGCGTGATCTGGCCACACTATCGGTGGCGGCGCGCCAGATTCGCTCGATGACGCGGACCAGCGGGCGAGGAGCAGCGGGTTGAGCCAGCCGGCGACGATGCAGAGCATCGCGATGAGGAGGAGCGGCGCGTGACCCAGCCGGCGACGATGCAGAGCATCGCGATGAGGAGCGGCGCATGAACCAGCCGGGTTTTGTTGCGCCGGTACCGGTCCGGTGGTCCGACATCGACATGTATCAACACGTCAACCACGCGATCATGATCACGATCATGGAGGAGGCGCGTGTCCCGTTCCTCAAACCGGCCTTCGAGGCCGACATCCTCGAAGTGGGTCTGCTGATCGCCGACGTTCGGGTCACCTACAAAGGTCAACTGCGGCTGATTGATTCACCGCTGCAGGTGACGATGTGGACCAAGCGACTGCGGGCGGTCGATTTCACCCTCGGTTACGAAGTGCGCTCAGTCAACGCGGCCCCGGACTCCAAGCCGGCAGTGATCGGGGAGTCACAACTGGCCGCTTTCAACATCGACGAGCAGCGACTCGTGCGACTGGCGCCCCACCATCGGGAGTACCTGCAGCGGTGGCTGAGATAGCCGACCGGGGAGTGTGGCTGGGCCCCGACTCCATCGCCGCGCACCGTGCCGACCTGGCCGCATTCGCCGAGCGGGCGGTGCGACTCGATGCCGCCACCGTTGTCCGGCTGCGTGTGCGATCGGCCGGCGAGTTCACCGCCTGGGCGTCGACAGGCCTGGATGTGCTGGCCAGCAGGGTGGTCGCCGGAGTCGTTCGACCCGATGATTTGTCGGTCGGCGCAGACGAATTGGCCCGAGGGTTGGCCGCGGTAGACAGCGCCGGCTATGTCGATCCGGGCTTTCCGATGGACTCGGCGTGGCGGGGCGCGCTGCCCCCGGACGCGGGCTTCACCCATCTGGACGACGTGCCGGCCCGGCTGATGCTGGAGCTTGCGCAGCGCGGCTCTCAACTGGCCAAAGAGCACGGCAGCTCGCAGGGTCCGCCGGTGTCGCTGCTGGATCAAGAGGTGATCCAGGTCAGCGCGGGCAGCGAATCCGTCGGCGTGCCGATGCGGTGTGTGTTCGCTTTGACCGCAATGGGTTTCCTTCCCCAGGACGGCGATGCCGTCGATTCCGACGAGATTGTCCGGGTCCGCATGGCGAAGGCCTGGTTGCGCATCGATGCGCGGTTCGGCTCGGTGTACCGCCGCCTGGGCAACCCGGCGGTGGTGCTGCGCTGATCACACCCGCGCGGTTGCGGGTGCGACGAGAAGAAAGCGAGGCGGCCGATGAAGGTCGGAGTTCAGATTCACCCGCAGAACACTTCGGTGGCTGACCTGCGTGCCGCATGGCAGGAGATCGACGAACTCGGTGTCGACTCGTTGTGGACCTGGGACCACTTCTTCCCGCCGCTGTACGGCGACCCAGACGACTCCCATTTCGAGGGGTGGCAGCTGCTTGCTGCGATGGCGGTGACGACCCGACATGTCAGCCAGATAGGGATGCTGGTTACCGGCAACGGCTACCGAAACCCCGATCTGCTGGCCGATATGGCGCGGACTTTCGATCATCTGTCCGGTGGACGCGGTGTGCTGGGCATCGGCGCCGGCTGGAGTGAGAGGGATTGCGTGGAGTACGGCTATCCGGTGCCGACGGTCGCGGAGAGCTTCGATGCTCTGGAAGCCAGCATCACGCGAATTCGCCGCAGGCTCAGCGCGTTACGACCGGGCCCCCTTGGACCGCTTCCCATCTTGATCGGCGGCAACGGCGAGCGGCGAACGCTCCGGCTGGTGGCCGAGTACGCGGACATGTGGAACGGCTTCGGTGATCCGAAAACCTTCGCGGCCAAGAGCGCCGCCCTGGACCGCTGGTGCGACCAACTGGGGCGGGACCCGAGTTCGATCGAGCGGACGGTCTGGGTGCCGCGGGTCGACCAGGCGGAGATCTCGGAGTTCGTCAGCGCCGGGGCGACGCACATCATCCTGGGTCTACCCGCACCGTACGACCTGGGCAAGGTGCGCCGCCTTGTCGAGCTGCGCGGCTGAGCTTTGTGATGGTCCGGCGCGCAACATGTTTCGCGCCGACTACGTCGAGTACTTAGTCCACAGTGGTAGTACCTCGTGCAGGTATTCCATGAACTTCTTCAGGCCGACCCGGTATTCGACGTAGCCGTACGGATCGACCGCGCGCTGCGGAAAGGCTATTCCGACGCCGAAGAGTCCAGGGGCCAGAATGCCGCTGTCGGGGTTGTAATCAAGCTGACCCCATTGCGGAGTTTCGGGCGATGATCTGCGGTCGAGGCCGACGGTGTACACCGCGAGATCGCACTCGGCGAGTTTCCGGTCGAAGTCGGGTCCGTCGACCAGGCAGCGTTCCAGACGCTCCGGCAGCACGCCGTCGATGTTCTCCCTGGCCCAGACCGCTGCCCGCCCTTTGAGGCCGGTGTCGTCGTAGAAGATCCAATCATCTAGATAGACAGCGTATTTGACCGGACTGCGGTAGAAGTTGACCACCTTTGCCACCGGATGGCGAAGCAGGTGCGGAAGCGCGATCATCGACGAGTGTGACGACCCGAACACCGCGACCGTCGCGTTCTCCAGCGGTTCGTCGGCCAGCCTCTCCGGATCGAGGGCAACCTCGAGCGGAATCTCTTTGAGCTGCGGGTAATCGAGCGTATTCGGGGTTGCGCCCACTGCCAGGATCACGTTCGCCGACGTGATCGCCTGTTGTTCGGTCCCGATGTGCCACTGTCGGTTCTGCAGGGTCAGCGTCGTGGCGGTGGTTTCAAATGTGTCGACCCGCTGCCGCAGATGCTCGGTGATCCACAGCAGGGGATCGGCGACCAGCGCGAGGGCACACGTCTCCTCGGGATCGGTTTCGGTCAATGGCATCGGGGGCGCTTCGGAGAAGCGAAAAGCCTTGGCGCCATTCAGGTATTCCAGAAATGCGCTGACCTTCGTGTTGCTCGACACCGATCGCCACTTCGCGCCGAGGTCGCCGGCTCCGAACGCGGGGTCGATCCAGGCGATGTCGGAATCAGACACCCCGTGATCGAGCAGCTTGCCTACGGCCGCGATGCCTGCCGGCCCGGCACCGATGACCGCCCATGCATAAGTCATGCGTTATGTATAGAGATTCGCGCAGTCATGCGCTACTCGCGGGGGCCAGAGGACGGCACGATCCACGCGGCCGCGTTCGGTGCGAGCTCGCCGTCGACCAACGGTGCACTCGTGAGAATCAGCTCGCCATCAGGCAGCGGTATCGGGTTCGTGCCGGCGTTGAGCACGCAGCGCAATCCGTCCGCACCGCGGGCGAAGGCAAGCGTGCCCTGCGGTGCGTCCAGCCAATCGACGCTGTCTCCACTGAATTCGATTCGACTACGCCGTATTTCAAGGGCCTGTTGAAAAAACGACAGCGTCGAGGCGGCGTTGAGTAGCTGCTTCTCCACGGTGAGTGATTCCCATTCCGGTGGTATCGGCAACCAGGTGTCGGCCGAGGTGGAGAAACCGAACGGGGGAGCGTCACCGCGCCACGGGATCGGAATGCGGCACCCGTCGCGGCCGCGGACGGTGTGCCCGGAACGCTCCCAGGTCGGATCGCGCAGCGCCTCGTCGGGCAGCTCGACATTGGGCAGACCCAATTCCTGACCGTTGTAGAGGAACACCGCCCCGGGCAGCGCGAGAGTCAGCATCGCGACGGCGCGGGCGCGGTCCAATCCGACCTCACCGCCGCCGTAACGGGTGGGCGAGCGAACGACGTCGTGGTTCTCCAACGTCCATGTGGGCGTTGCATTTTCCAGCGCGGCCGCAGCCAGCGTGTTCTCGATCGCATCGTGAATCTCGACCAGGTCGAACTCCGCGCGCACCAGGCGAAAGTTGAAGCCCAGGTGCAATTCGTCGGCACGGACGTATTCGGCCCAGCTGGCGTTGTCGAAGACCCACACCTCGCCGATCGTCACCGCATCGGGGAAGTCGTCCATCACCCGACGGATATTGCGATGGATCGCATGCACATTGGGATGGTTGAACCGGGGATCGCCGTCGCTGAGCATCCGCGGACGCATCTCGACGTCGGTATCCGGCAGGCCCGGCGGCTTGGCCATCCCGTGCGCGACATCGATGCGGAAGCCGTCGACCCCACGCTCGAGCCAGAACCGCAGGGTCTTCTCGAGATCGTCGAAGACCTCGGGGTTGTCCCAGTTGAGGTCCGGCTGCTCGACATCGAAGAGATGCAGGTACCACTGGCCCGGCCTACCGTCCGCCTCGACGACCCGCGTCCAGGACGGCCCACCGAAGACCGACTGCCAATTGTTGGGCGGTTCAGCCCCTTCGGGTCCGCGCCCGTCGCGGAAAATGTAGCGGTCCCGCGCGGCGCTGCCCGGGTCGGCGGCCAGCGCCTCGTGGAACCACGGATGCTCGGAACTGGTGTGGTTGGGCACCAGGTCCATCGTGATCTTGATGCCGCGTTGATGCGCCGCGGCGATCAGACGCTCCAGTGCGGCCAGGCTGCCGAACAACGGATCGATGTCGCGGGGGTCTGATACGTCGTAGCCGTGATCGGCCATCGGCGACACCATGATCGGGCTGAACCAGATCGAGTTGACGCCGAGCCGGCCCAGATAGTCCAGCCGCTCGGCCACACCGTCGATGTCACCCACGCCGTCGCCGTTGCTGTCGGCGAAGGAGCGCGGATACACCTGGTAGAACAGGGCGTCCGCCCACCACGGTCGCTGCTGTCGGGTGCTCATCAGAAGGGCGAGTTGACCATTGAGTGTGCCGCCATTTCCAGGTAGTCGAGCAGCGCCTTGCGGTGCGCGTCGTCAAGAGTTGTCGAGTCGATGGAGGCGACCGCGGTGTGCATGCATCGCAGCCACGCGTCGCGTTCGAACGGGCCGATCTGAAAGGGGGCGTGCCGCATCCGGAGCCGGGGATGCCCGCGCTGGTCGGAGTACGTCCGCGGGCCACCCCAGTACTGCTCGAGGAACATCCGCAGCCGTACCTCGGCACCCGCGAGATCATCCTCGGGGTACAGCGGCCGCAGGATCTCGTCCTCGGCGACCAGCTCGTAAAAGCGCGCCACGATCGCATGGAACGTATCCGCCCCGCCGACGGCATCGTAGAAAGTCTCTTGTGGTTGTTCCATCGTCTCCATTGTGGGCCATGGCCGAAGCCGGCCGCCGAGCGACATGTGAACCTTGGGCGAGCGCTGCGCTACCCGGTGTTCACCGGATTGACCAGCGAACACTCGGCAATTTGGCGTGCGCTCGCAAGCGAATCGTGGTGGACTGGTCAGCGGAGGACGTATGGCGCAGCGCACAAAACGCCGCAGCCACCACAGTTCAGGTGCCGCGGCTGGCCTCACCGGGCCCGCAAACGGCTCCACCCTGCACAGCGTTCCCACCGTCGATGGGCACCCGCCGGGACCGCACGACGGCGGATCGGTCTGGAATCGGCGCCGGGTGCTCCTGCTGAACTCCACGTACGAGCCCCTCACCGCACTGCCGGTCCGGCGGGCGATCGTGATGCTGATCTGCGGCAAGGCCGACGTCGTCCACGATGATCCAACCGGGCCGGTCGTCCACTCGTCGACCAGGTCGATCGCGGTGCCGTCGGTGATCCGGCTACGCACCTTCGTCCGGGTGCCGTATCGCGCCCGCGTCCCGATGACCCGCGCGGCCCTGATGCACCGCGATCGGTTCTGTTGCGCCTACTGCGGCGCCAAAGCCGACACCGTCGACCACGTGGTGCCACGCAGCCGAGGCGGTGAGCACTCGTGGGAGAACTGCGTCGCCTGCTGCTCGACCTGCAACCACCGCAAGGGCGACAAGTTGCTGGCCGAGCTGGGCTGGTCGCTGCGGATGGCGCCGACTCCGCCGAAAGGTCAGCACTGGCGGCTGCTGTCGACGGTCAAGGAGCTCGACCCGGCCTGGGCGCGGTACCTCGGCGAAGGCGCGGCCTGACCGGACCGGCCATCGTGTGTGGCCCCCCGACTGCCGGTGGGATACGGTTTGCGTCGTGAACACCATGGAAATTCACGCACTTTTCCTGGCTGTCCCGTTGGTGCTGACGATCCTGCTGGCCGCAGCGATCTGGTCACGCAAGGGGCCCCACCCGGCGACCTACAAGCTGCCGGATTCCTGGACACACGCGCCGATCCTGTGGGCCGCGACCGACGAGTCCGTCGGCCACGGTCACGGGCACGGCCACGACGACTTCAGCGTGGGGGGTGGCGCAAGTGGCAAGTGGTGAATTGGCGACGATCACTCCCGCCGAACTGCCGCACGGCTCGGCGATCACCACCAGCGGCCGGATCTCGGGTGTCACCGAGCCGGGCGAACTGTCGGTGCACTATCCGTTCCCGATCAACGACCTGGTCACCCTCGACGACGCGCTGACTTACGGATCGCGTGCCGCGGGTGCGCGCTTCGCGGTCTACGTCGGCGACCTGGGTGCTGACACCGGGGCGAAAGCACGCGAGATCCTGGCGAAGGTGCCGACCCCGAACGACGCCGTGCTGATCGCCGTCTCACCGGATCAGCGCGTGATCGAGGTGGTCTACGGCTCAGCCGTGCGCGGACGCGGAGCCGAGTCGGCCGCACCGCTCGGCGTCGCCGCCGCCGCGGCGTCCTTCAAGGACGGCAACCTGATCGACGGTCTGGTCAGCGCGGTCCGGGTGACCAGCGCCGGGATCTCACCCGCCTGATCCCGCGCTTCACCCCGCGTGCGTGCGTGTTCGCACACGACACGCCGATGGACTCCGTATGACTCCGCACGTCCCCGATGGGACGGCGGGTCAGGCTTCGCCGCCGCCGTCGAATCGTCGCGCCCGCAAAGACCTTTCGATGCCGGCCCGGCCCTCGAGCACCAGTCGTCGCAGCGCCGGAGGCAGGTCGGTGTCGGCCAGGAAGGCGTCTGCGGCCTCGATGCCGTCGTCGCTGACGTCCCACGACGGGTAGAGCCCGACCACGACGGTCTGGGCGACCTCGCTGGACCGCCGCTCCCAGATGCCGGGGATCGCGGCGAAGTACTTGGCGCCGAAGGGCTTGAGCAGCTCACCCTGTCCGGGCTGGGCGAATCCGGCGATGATCGACCGGGTGGTGATGTTGGCCAGGGTGTCGTCCTCGGTGGCCGAAGTCCAGGCCTGTTCCTTCACCGCTGCCTGCGGCCGCGCCGTCGCGGCCTGCGCCCCGTGGCGCTTGCCGGCCGCTGTCGGGTCGCGCTTCACCTCGGCGTCGATGAACGGCGTCGCCGGCCCATCGCCGTCGATCTCGCCGGCTGCTGCCAGCGCGGTGACGATCCGCCAGCGCAGATCGGTGTCGACGGTCAGACCGGCCAGACCCAGGTCGGCGGGGTCACCGTCGAGAAGGTCGGTCAGCACCGACACGTGCGGCGCCGACAGCAAGGACGTGCACAACGCGTTGACGAAGGCCAACTGGTGATCCGAACCCTCCACCGCACCGCGGGCCAGCTCCAGCAGCCGGTCGGCGAACGCCGGCCAGCCCTCGGTGCGGGCCCACTCGGGGTCGGCGTAGGACCCGAGCGCGGTCTGTGCCTGCAGCAGTAGGCGCTGCGCGACACCGACCTCGGTCTCGGCCTGGATGCCGCCGGACACCAGCGACACGAAGTCGCGGGCCTTCAGCTCGGCGTCGCGGGTCATCTCCCACGCCGCCGACCAGACCAATGTCCGCGGCAGTGGCTCGGCGATGTCGGCGATGCGACCCAGTGCGGTGTTCAGCGAACCGGGATCCAGTCGCAAAGAGCAGTACGTCAGGTCGTCGTCGTTGACCAGAACCAGGCTGCCCGCCGAAACCCCGACCAGTGCAGCTACTTCCGTACTCGGGCCGTCGATGTCGAGTTCTTCGCGATGCGAGCGGGTCAGCTTGCCGGTGCCGTCGTCGTCGTAGATGCCGACGGCGAGGCGATGCACCCGGGTCTCTCCGGCGCCGGGTGCGGCGCCGCTCTGGGTCAACGCGAAGCGGGTGAACTTGCCGTCGGCGTCGACGTCGAAGTCCGCTCGAAGTGTGTTGAGCCCAGTCGTTTTCAGCCACTGCCGGCCCCAGTCGGACAGGTCGCGGCCCGACGCCTTCTCGAGAGCGGACAGCAGGTCGTCGAAGGTGGCGTTGTCGAAGGCGTGGGCGCGGAAGTAGTCCCGCAGGCCGGTCAGGAAGTGCTCCAGTCCGACGTAGGCAACCAGCTGCTTGAGCACACTGGCGCCCTTGGCGTAGGTGATGCCGTCGAAGTTGACCTCGACGGCGGCCAGGTCCGGGATGTCAGCGGCCACCGGATGCGTGGACGGCAGCTGGTCTTGGCGGTAGGCCCACGATTTCTCGGAGTTGGCGAAAGTGGTCCAGGCCGTGGTGAATTCGGTCGCTTCGGCTTGGCAGAGCACCGACGCGAAGGTGGCGAAAGACTCGTTGAGCCACAGATCATCCCACCACCGCATGGTGACCAGGTCGCCGAACCACATGTGCGCCATCTCGTGCAACACCGTCTCTGCACGGCGCTCGTAGGACGCCCGGGTCACCTTGCTGCGAAAGACGTAGTCCTCCAGGAACGTGACAGCGCCGGCGTTCTCCATCGCGCCCGCGTTGAACTCCGGTACGAACAGCTGGTCGTATTTGCCGAACGCGTAGGGGACCCCGAAGTTGTTGTGGTAGAAGCCAAACCCCTGCTTGGTCTGGGTGAAGAGCCGCTCGGGATCCATGAATTCCGCGAGCGTGGCCCGGCAGAACAGGCCCAGGGCGATCTCGCCGTGCTGGTCGCGGTAGACGTCGTCCCAGCGGGCGTAGGGCCCGGCGATCAGCGCGACCAGATAAGTGCTCATCTTCGGGGTGGTGGCGAACGTGTGGACACCGTCGACGGCGCTCACCGTGCTCCCGTTGGACACCACCTGCCAGTGCTGCGGAGCGGTCACCGAGATGTCGAAGGTGGCCTTCAGATCCGGCTGGTCGAAGCACGCGAACATCCGCTTGGCGTCGGCGGTTTCGAACTGCGAGTACAGGTAGACCTCATCGTCGACCGGGTCGACGAATCGGTGCAGGCCCTCGCCGGTGTTGGAGTAGCGGCAGTCGGCGTCGACGACGAGGACGTTGTGTTCGGCCAGTCCGGTGAGGGCGATGCCGGTCGACTCGTTGTAGCCGGAGACGTCGAGATCGTTGCCGTTGAGTGTCGCGCCGCGCACGGTCGTGGCGGCGATGTCGACGACGGTGTCGGCGCCGGCAAGAGCGTCGAAGGTGACGGTCGTGGTGGAGCGGAAGGTGTGTTCGCCGGGCCGGCCGTCACCGTCGGTGAGGTCCAGGGCGATTCGGTAGTTGTCGACGGTGACCAGTGCGGCGCGTTCGGCAGCCTGGTCGCGGGTGAGGTTGGGGAGAGCCACGTGTCCAACTTAGGCGGTTCGAACCACGGGCCGGAGAGTGGCCTGATCATGGGGGCGCGGTCACATCTTGCGGCGGCGGTTCAAATGCGGGCGGGCAGGATGCAGAAGTGGGTGCACGGCCGAAATTCGGGACTATTGTCATCTGGCAACCGGTGATGCAGTCGGGGATGCGGTATCTGCGTCACGGTTCGTCTAAAAACTTCGGACGTCGCTCACGCGTCGATTTCGACGCGGCACGAATGCATGGGAAAAACCGATGGCTCCTGAACACACCACCATTCGCAGGACCCGGTTGCCGATCGTGCGGCGACGTCGCAGGTCCGTTGCCGGAGCCTTGTTGGCCTGTGGGATTGCCACGTTGGTGTCTGCGCCGAGCAGCAACGCCGATGCCTACGACCTCGTCATCAATCCGGTCGTCGACAGTGCTTCCGGTCTCTTCACTGCGTGGGCCGACCCGCTCGGGGGAGTAGATCTCAACATCCTGAATTGGGCCACCGAAGCATCGGGTAGCAGCGGATTCGGCTCTGGTGCAGCTGATCTCACGTCAGCGCTGCCGGCAAGTCAGCTGGTTGCAATGGATTTGTCGCCGGCCGGCTCGGGGCTTTCAGACGCCTCCGGCGGACAGCTCTTCGAGCGGATGATGCAGGAGTGGATCGCCAGCCCGTTGGGCCAGACACTGGACCCGATGATCAACAGGCCCTTCGAAGCGCTGTTCGGGCAGGAACTGATCGGAAACGGCGCCGACGGCACCGTCCTTGATCCCAACGGTGGTGCCGGCGGGTTTTTATTCGGTGACGGCGGGGATGGTTACAGCAGCACAGCGGTCGGTGTGGATGGCGGCAACGGCGGAGCTGCCGGACTTTTCGGTAACGGCGGCGACGGTGGTGACGGCGGTGCTGGAGCCAGCAGCGGGTCAGGTGGCACGGGCGGGTTGCTGCTCGGCAACGGCGGCGAGGGAGGCGCTGGTGCCAGCGGTGGCAACGCGGGCATTTTCGGTGACGGTGGCAACGGCGGCGCCGCCACGCTGACCGGTCAGGCTGGCGGAAACGGCGGCAACGGCGGTGCGCTCGCCGGCAATGGCGGAAACGGTGGCACCGGGGGCGTCTACGGCAGCGGGGGCGCCGGAGGCAGCGGTGGTGCCATCGCAGGCACCGGTGGAAACGGTGGCGCCAGCACGTTCGGCGATGGCGGAGACGGCGGCGCCGCGGCAGTGATGTTCGGCAACGGCGGCAATGGCGGCGGTTCTACGTTCTTCGGCCAAGGTGGCGACGGGGGCGCCGGCGCGTCGCTGGCGGGCAGCGGCGGCAGTGGCGGTGCCGGCGGCGACGCGCCTGACGGCGGGATCGCCGGGGCCGGCGGAAACGGTGGTGCCGCCGGTGATTTCGGTAGCGGCGGTGCCGGTGGGAACGGCGGACAGAGTGGCAGTGCAACCAGCGTGGGCACCTCGATCGGCGGCAGTGGCGGCAGTGGCGGTGCCTCGGTAATCGGCAACGCCGGTGCCGCGGGCAACGGTGGCGCGGCTCAGACCGCACTCGGCACCGCAGCCGGCGGCAACGGTGGGAACGGTGGCAGTTCTGCAGGCTCGGGCACCGGCGGCTACGGCGGACGTGGCGGTGACGCGGTGTCGACCGGCGGCGACGCTCAAGGTGGTCAGGCCGGCAGCGGCGGCAGCGGCGGACTGACCGGCAACGGAGGCATCGGCGGTGACGGCGGCAATGCGACGGCCAGCGGGGCCGCGTCAGGCGGTAACGGAGGCGACGGAAATAACGGCGGCCTTGTCGCTCCCGGTGGCAATGGCGGTAACGGCGGCGACGCCCTGGGTGGGGTTTCCGCGACCCCCGGTCTCGGGGGCGCCGGCGGCGACGGCTTCGGCGACGCCGACGGTCTGCCGGGCATGAACGGCATCGGTCTGATCGGTCCCCGTCCGGCGGCGTAGTCGCACGGCGCTGTCGACCGGGAATTGGACCGCCGCGGCTAGGGTTGTGCTGGACGGCTAGCGTCCGTCGAGGAGAGGATCCCGCATGTCCGAGAAGTCAGTCGCCGATTTCTGGTTCGACCCGCTGTGCCCGTGGGCGTGGATCACCTCCCGCTGGATCCTGGAAGTAGAGAAGGTCCGCGACATCACGGTGAACTTCCAGGTGATGAGCCTGGCGGTGCTCAACGAGAACCGCGAAGGCCTGCCCTCGGAATACAAGGAGAAGCTGGCCAAGGCGTTCGGCCCGGTGCGGGTCGCGATCGCGGCCGAGCAGGCCCACGGCTTCGAGATCTTGGCGCCGCTCTACGAGGCGATGGGCACCCGGATCCACAACGAGGGCAACAAAGACCTCGACGACGTCATCAAACAGTCGCTCAAGGCGCTGGACCTACCGGTCGAGTTGGCCGACGCCGCCACCACCGACGCCTACGACGAAGCGCTGCGGAAGAGTCACCACGCCGGGATGGACGCCGTCGGCGACGACGTGGGCACGCCCACCATCCACATCAACGGCATCGCATTCTTCGGTCCGGTGTTGTCGCGGATCCCGCGCGGCGAAGAGGCCGGCAAGCTCTGGGACGCGTCGGTGACGTTCGCGTCCTACCCGCACTTCTTCGAGCTCAAGCGCAGCCGCACCGAGGGCCCCGAGTTCGACTAGTTCCGTTCGGCGGTGCAAAGATCACCGTCATGCGCGTCTACCTCGGCTCCGACCACGCCGGTTACGAACTCAAACAGCAGATCATCGAGCACCTCACGGCGACCGGTCATGAGCCGATCGACTGCGGCGCCTACACTTACGACGCCGAGGACGACTACCCGGCTTTCTGTATTGCCGCAGCAGCCAAGACCGTCGCCGACCCAGACAGCCTCGGCATCGTGCTGGGCGGATCGGGCAACGGTGAGCAGATCGCGGCCAACAAAGTCCCGGGCGCACGCTGTGCGCTGGCATGGAGCGTGGAGACCGCGTCGTTGGCCCGCCAGCACAACAACGCCCAGCTGATCGGCATCGGCGGACGCATGCACACCGCGGCCGAGGCGCTCGCCATCGTCGACGCGTTCTTGACCACGCCGTGGTCGAAAGCCGAACGCCACCAACGGCGTATCGACATTCTCGAGGAATACGAACGCACCCACCAGGCGCCACCGGTGCCCGGCGCCGGCAGCGAGTAACCGGCCGTGCCCGAGGGGCATACCCTGCACCGACTGGCCCGGTTGCATCAGAAGCGTTACGCCGGTGCGCCGGTAGCGGTCTCGAGCCCGCAGGGCCGATTCGTAACGGCGGCGGCCAATGTCGATGGTCGCGTGCTGGAGAGTGCCAGCGCTTGGGGCAAGCATCTGTTTCACCACTACTCCGGCGGCGCAATCGTGCATGTGCATCTCGGTTTGTACGGCACCTTCCGGGAATGGGCGCGACCGGACGACGGGGAGATACCCGCCGCGGTGGGGCAGGTCAGAATGCGTATGGTCGGCGCCGAGTACGGCACCGATCTCCGGGGTCCGACGGTGTGCGAGGTCATCGACGAGGCCCAAGTCGACGACGTCGTCGCTAAGCTAGGGCCCGACCCGCTGCGACGCGACGCCGACCCGGCCTGGCCATGGAAGCGAATAACGAAGTCGCGCAGATCAATTGGTGCCCTCTTGATGGACCAGACCATCATCGCCGGGGTAGGCAATGTCTATCGCAGCGAGCTGCTTTTCCGGCACGGCATCGATCCTTACCGGCCCGGTCAGAAAATCGACGAGTCGGAGTTCGCCGACGCCTGGAGCGACCTGGTGGACCTGATGAAGGTCGGGGTTCGCCGCGGCAAGATCATCACCGTGCGACCCGAGCACGATCATGGCGAGGCCCCGCGGGGCCGCGGACAGGGGCGGGCGCGCAAATACGTCTACCGCCGCACCGGCGACCCCTGTCGGGTATGCGAAACCCCCATTCGCACAGCTGAATTGGAGGGCCGCAACCTCTTTTGGTGTCCGACCTGTCAGACCTGACCGTAGTGTCTTCCCAGCCGGTCGACAGCATCTTCTGACTGCGGGCATAGCCGGCGCGCGTAGGCATGGGCTATGAACAAGCTCGCCGGGTGTGCGATCGCGTCGGCAGCGATGGCGGCAGCTCTTGGATTCGGCGGCGGCGCCGATGCTCATGCGCTGCCCAGGCGGCACAGGTGACCCCGGAGGCCACGACGCGGGCGGGCACGATTCCGGGGGCCTGGCCCCCGATGGCGGCGGGCCGGGACCGGGAGTAGGCGGTCCAGCCGACAATGGGTCAGGCGGCCCCGACGTTTCGGGCGGAGGTGACGCCGGGGGCGGCGGTGATTCCGGTGGCGGGGCCGGCGGGGCGACTCGTGAGCAGGTTTAGGCCGGAGCGACGCTGATTCGTGCACCGATCCGGTCGATACCGGCACGGAAAGGTCGGGAAGCGAATTTATTTTGAATCCAACGTTTTTCGTGCGCGCGAAGAGAAGCGGGTGTCAATCCTCCGAGATCGAATTGGAAGAAGCTGACGTAAATTGCTGCAGTTGAACATTATTGGCGCGACCGGACGACGAAAGCCGCTGCTGCCACATCGGCGCGATAGCGAATTTTATTTGGCCGCAACGGCACAACGCGAGGTTGTCGCGCACTCCTCACACGGTTTACACACTATGCAGTGGTATCGAGGAGGTATGAAGAGAGTCGCTCGTCTTGTCGCAGCAACAGCAGTAATGGCGTCAGGTTTAGGCCTGGCCGGTATGGGTGTCGGGACGGTGGCTCAAGCTCAGCCCGGCCCGTTCCCGCAGTGGTGTCCAGGCGACTTCTGGGACCAAGGTTGGGGCAACAACTGGGACTCGGGTCGGTGCCACGACAATTGGCGCGGCCCCGGAGATCGTGGATTCGGTGACCGCGGTGGGTTCTACGACCGCGGCGGACCGGGCAACCACGGATGGGACCGTGGCGGACCGGGTGACCGTGGCGGGTTCGGTGGCCCCGGCGATCATGGTGGCCACGGCGGCCCCGGTGGCGGTCGCCACTAATACCAAGCTCGAGTGAGCAACGGGGTCGTCGGGAAGCTCAGCGCACGTCGACGCCGAGCACCCGGTAGATCTCGTTGCTCATCACGACGCTGCGCGGGTCGGCATTGGCCTTGGTCGGGTCGAAGTGGTTCATCACGTAGGCGTAGCCGATCCGGTTCTCAAGGTCGACGAAGCCGAACGACCCGCCGAGCCCGCCGTGGCCGAATATCGAAGGATTTGGGCCGTTCACCCGGCGCTGGTTGAGCATGTAACCCAGGCCCCAGCCGTGGTCGGCGACGCGGGGGCCGAGGACCAGGTCGGTGTCGAGCCCGCCCTGGCAGACCCGGATCAGATCCATGTGCGCGCGGGTGAGCAGTTTCTCCTCGGCCAGCGCGTTGTAGAACGTCGCCAATCCCAGAGCGGAGACCTGACCGTTGGTGCCGGGGAATTCGAGTTCGCGCCACAGGTCCAGATCGTTCGAACTCACCTCGTCGTCAGGCGCGAAGCCCATCGACACCGACAAGCCCGCCTTCGGGTGCTCGGACAGCGAGGTGGGGTAACCGGGCGCGTTGACGTCGGCGAGCATGTCGCGGATGTGCGGCTTGGCGATCCGATCTGCGCACCGCTGCTGCACGTCGCGGGGAGTGCCGATGTGGATCTCGGCGCCGAGTGGCTCGGCGATCTCGGTGCGTAGGTAGTCACCGACCGTGCGGCCGGTGACCCGGCGGAAGATCTCGCCGAGGATGAAGCCGAACGTCGTCATGTGGTAGCCCTGCGCGGTCCCCGGCGCCCACCATGGCTCGGCCTCGGCGAGGCGTTCGCACACATAATCCCAGTCGGTGACGTGTTTCCAGTCCATCCGTTGACGCGGCCCGATCACACCCGACCGGTGGCACATCACCATCGCCAGGGTGATGTCTTTCTTGCCCGCTTGCGCGAACTCGGGCCAGTAATGGGCCACCGGCGCGTCCAGATCGAGCTCGCCGCGCTCGACAAGCTGGTGCACGCACGTGCTGGTCAGGCCCTTGGTGCCGGACAGCACCGTCGACAGGGTGTCTTCTTTCCACGGGCGGTTGCCGGCTTCATCGGCCGAGCCGGCCCACAGATTGACCACCAATTCGCCGTCCACCCAGGCCGCGACGGCTGCGCCAACTTCCTTGCCCTGCACGAAGTTTTCCGCGAAAGCGTCCTGCACACCCTGGTAGCGGGGCACACAGGTGCCGTGGATCTGTATGTCGGCCGTGGCGCCTGAATGCTGAATGGTCAGCCTCCTCGGCTTGCCGGTCCAGCTTTGTCGGCCACCGGGCCGACGCAGCCGCTGCGAGCGTCCTCAGCGTAGCCCGCGGGCCACTGACGCCGGTATGGAGCGGAATGTGCGAACGATCGCTCTCACAGTAAGGCCCGTTCGGGCTCTGCCGATATCGCCACGCCCGCACCGGGCGCAGAGCGATCAGTAGAAGGACACGGGCGGCAGCGGGCGAATATTGCCGCCGGAGTGACCAGCTGCGAACTCCAGGTCGCCGGCCGCGTCGTCCCGGCCTTGCAGAGTGATGGTTCCGACCCTGCGAAATCTACCGATGGGTGCGCTGACGCAGAACTCGATGACGTCGCCTTCGCCGAGTTCAACATCGTCGGCGCGGAGACCGAACAGGGTCGGGACCACGCCGACGAGGTAGAGCCACAGCGACGAATACAGCACCGGCTGCCCTGTCGCGACCGGCACCGTGACGTGGTGCAGGGGAGCGCCGTCGCCGGACGAAGCGAGCAGGAAGTCTTGGTCGTGGCCTGATCCGTAGGCGTCGGGAAACTTCAGGCTGACAGATCGAACGGCGGAGCGCCCCGACTCGGCAATTCCGAGCCGAACGTAGATCTCTCGTGGCACCCCTTCGGTGAACAGGGGAGCAGACCCGGGCGTTCGTGCGTGCTCGTCAACCGCAAAGAGTGCCTGGTGCACCACCGAATCGCCGGTGAACAGATCGCCAGTTCGTCCGACGATTGCGCCCACGGTTGCCTGCGCTGCCAGCAGCGTCCTACGGAGGTTCATTGGCTCCAACGTACCCAATTACGTCGCCCCGGTTGTCGCGCAGCCGAGGGTCCCGAGGTCACCTCGACAGGGTGCCGCCCCTGACAGGCGAAAAGCAGCACAGCGCAGAGAAATCCGGGCGGCTTGCCGGCGGAGCAAGCCGGGTGTGGGTCCGTGACGGCCGTCCCGCACGACACCGCACCCAGCGTCGTCCATGGTTGTTCTACGCACGATGACTTATGAGGTTTCCCAGAGTTGTGGATGAGATAGGCCAGGAATGACGGTCTCCTGCAAGGCTGTTCACATGTCTCGTCCTCGATGTCCGCGTTCCCCGGAGTGTCTGCTCCGGGGTACTGACCCGAGGACCGCTGGCAGAAGTGAATCCGCCGGCAACAGCCACCGACTTCGGCCGCTGAGGCCGGCCGATCACTCGGTCATGGCGACGCCGCACCGCTTTGACCTGTCGAGCGTGCCGAGTTGATTCGGCTGCAGGCACCGGGGTCCCAGCAGTCCAAGGACAGCGCGTTCTTGGAAGCCCAGGCGTACGTTGCCGACAAGCATCCCCGGTGAAGCGGTTCGAGATCAGGGCGACCGAGTGCGCCGGCCTCGACGTCACGCGGACGGCCGAGCGGCTTCCGCTGTTTTCGTTCGCGACTCCAAGCCTCTGCACAAACCCCCCTTCCCCGGTCGGTTGTCAAGGGCAGCTAGCGGCGACGACGCCCACTGCGGTGATGTGAAGGAGTAACGAGCCATGGATTTCGTCAGCTATCCGCCGGAGGTCAACTCGGCCCGGATGTATGCCGGCGCCGGGGCTGGACCAATGTTGGCCGCGGCCGAGGCGTGGGACGCACTCGCCAAAGAACTTCATTCGGCGGCGAATTCGTACCAATCGGTCATATCGGAACTGACCACCGGCCCCTGGTTGGGCCCGGCGTCGGCGTCGATGAGTGCGGCGGCGGCGCCGTACGCGGCGTGGTTGCGGGTCACCGCCACACAGGCCGACGAGAGTAGCGCTCAGGCCAAGTCTGCGGCCGTTGCCTACCAGACCGCGTTTTCGGCGACAGTGCCACCAATGATGGTGGAGGCCAACCGCATTCAGCTGGCAACCCTCGTCGCCACCAACGTGCTCGGAATCAACACCCAGGCGATCGCAGCTACCGAGGCGGAATACGGCGAGATGTGGGCCCAGGATCTCGCGGCCATGTACGGCTACGCCGCCTCGTCGGCGTCTTCGACGGCGCTGACGCCGTTCGACCCGCCCCCGCAGACCACCAACCCGGCCGGCTTGGTCGACCAGGCCGCCGGCCAGGGCGGCGGCGTCGTGGAAAGCACGGTTCAGCAAGCCGTCTCCGCCGCCGCCAGCGGGCTGCAAAGTGCGGCTGCCACTCCCGAAGAGGAATTCCTCATCCTCCTGGCCGATATTTTGACCATTCTGTTGGCCGGGCCGGCCCTCTTTTCACTGTTCATCGCCGTGCCCGCCAGCGTGGTCGGCGTCGTCGGGTTTCCGGTGAGCCTCATCGGTGTCGGGGCCGGCTTGCACACCGACGAGATCATCAGCGGCTGGAACGGCGAAGAGCCCTATCCGGGCACTGACCCCGCGCCGGTGAAGCCGTTCCCGGCGCCACTGCTCAACCTGCCGGAAGGCACGCTGCCGCCGCCACGCGTGGCGGCCGGCCTAGGCGAGGCCAAGATCGTGGGAAACCTGTCCGTGCCGCCGACCTGGGCCGTTGCCACCCCCGCGGTGCAGCCGGTCGCCTACACATTGCCCGGGACCGTCGCGGCTGCCAACGCCGTTCCAGAGGCCGGGGCCGACTCCAACAACACGTTCAGCGAGATGGCCCTGGCCGGGATGGCCGGGCGGGTCATGGCCGGAACGGTGAGCGCGGGTGCGGACCGGGTGGCACAGGGCGCGCGCGGCGCGGTGCGGGCCGGTGCAGGGGCGGTGAGTCAGGCGCGGACGACCGCGGCCGGCGACGAGTCCGCCGCGCAGGAAGTTCCCCGCCCGGTGGTGACCGGTGTAGCGGCCGAACTCCGTGAGTTCGCCAAGCTCGTCGACGAGGGACTGTTGACCAAAGACGAATACCTCCACCAGAAGAAGCGGTTGCTCGGCACCTGAAACGCCCACCGGACTCCTCGATTTTCTGGAAGAAATAAGCGTGCCAACAGATTTCGCGATCTATCCGCCGGAGATCAACTCCCTGCGGATGTACACCGGCCCGGGGCCGGGGCCGATGCTGGCCGCTGCGCAGGCCTGGGCTGCCCTGGCCGACGAGCTGTACGCGGCGGCGACGGCGTCCCAGTCGGTGGTGTCGGACCTGACCCAGACAGCATGGTCGGGCCCGTCCTCCGAAGCCATGAGCGCCTCCGCCGAGCGTCATGTCCAGTGGCTGAGCGCCAGTGCGGCGCAGGCCGAGCACACCACCTTCCAGGCCCAGATGGCTGCTGCCGCATACGAGGCCGCGTTCGCGGCGACAGTGCCGCCAGCCGTGGTTGCCGCCAACCGCAGCTTGCTCGCGCTGCTGGTGGCCACCAACTTTCTGGGGCAGAACACGCCGGCTATCGCTGCCACCGAGGGGCTTTATGCCGAGATGTGGGCACAGGACGCCATGGCGATGTACACCTACGCCGGCTCGTCGGCGGCAGCGGTCATGCTGACGCCGTTCAGCTCCCCGCGCCAAACCGTTGACCCGGGTGCGATCGCCGGCCAGGCCGCCGCGGTCGCCGGCAACGTCGCTGGGCAAGCGCAGAACGCTATATCCGTTGTGCCGCAGGCATTGTCGGTGTTGGCGGCGCCGGCCGAGAGCGGCGATTTCGGCTTGCTCGCCGCCTTGGTCACGCTGCTCTTGGTTGCGCCAGGCGACTTCGCAGGCGTCATCGTGCTGGCACCGATTGACGTGCTGACCGGATTCGCCGAAGTCCCAGGCGCTAGTTTCACCACCCTGTCGGGTCTGCTCGACGACAAAACCTTCTCCCACTACAACGGCGAACAACCCTGGCCGGGTGATGGACCGGCACCGTTGTGGGCTTTTCCGGCGCCGCTGTCGAACCCGCCCGCCGGCGTACTTTCCGCACCGGCGACGACTGCGGCGTTGGGCGAGGCGAACCTGGTCGGGAAACTGTCGGTGCCGGCGGGCTGGACCGTCGCCGCACCCGAGGTCCGCGCCGTCGCGTTCAGCACCCCGCTCACTGCGGTGCCGCCCGCAGCGGCGGCGTTGGAAGGCGGGGCGCCGGGGTTCGGACAGGCTTTGGCTGGGCAGGCCATGGTCGGACAGGCGATGGGTGGATCGGCACCGTCGAACAGTGAACGAAACGCGAAACCCGTGACCCACGCGCGGCGTTCGGGGCACACCGCCGCCACTTCGGCCGTTGATCGCGTCGCAGTCTCGCCCGCGCCACCGCGCAAGGTCGTGACCGGTGTGGTGGCCGCGATCCGTGACATCGCCAGGCAGCGTGCCGAAGGACTGCTCACCGACCAGGAATACGACGAGCGCAAGAAGGTCCTGCTCGACGGCGCTTCAGAGGATCCGACGCTGATCTGAGAGCCGGCGTGCGGTCCAGCTGGGCGGCGCGATGCCGTTCCCGCGCTGGTCCGTGTGGAGCGGGCGACGGGAATCGAACCCGCGTAGCTAGTTTGGAAGACTAGGGCTCTACCATTGAGCTACGCCCGCGTGTGTGTTAGTCGAGCGCGACTTTACGGCTCGGCAGACGTCAAATCCAAATGTTGCCGTCCCGCGATCTGGTCGCGAGGCCGCTACAAGGCTGGCTAGCCGTGGCCGTAGGATCGCGTGGTCACCGCGGGGTGTAGCGCAGCTTGGTAGCGCATCCGCTTTGGGAGCGGAAGGCCGCAGGTTCAAATCCTGTCACCCCGACTGGCACGCCACACCCCATGGGCTTGAGCACGACAAGACCGTCAGTAACAACCGAGGAGCACACCCGTGAAGAGCACCGTCGAGAAGCTGAGCCCCACCAGGGTTCGGATCAACGTAGAGGTGCCATTCAACGAACTGAAGCCAGACTTCGACCGCGCCTACAAGGAGCTCGCCAAGCAGGTGCGGCTGCCCGGCTTCCGTCCCGGCAAGGCCCCCGCCAAGCTGCTGGAGGCACGCGTCGGCAAAGAAGCGATTCTCGATCAGGTGGTCAACGAGGCGCTGCCGAGCCGCTACGGCCAGGCCGTCACGGAGTCCGAGGTCCGACCGCTCGGTCAGCCCGAGATCGAGGTGACCAAGAAGGTGTACGGCGACGATCTCGTCTTCACCGCTGAGGTCGACGTGCGACCCGACTTCTCCCTTCCGGACCTGAGCGCGCTGAAGATCACCGTCGACCCGATCAAGGTCAGCGACGAGGACGTCGACACCGAGTTGCAGAACCTGCGCGCCCGGTTCGGCACACTGACCGGCGTCGAGCGGCCCGTCGCGACGGGTGACTTCGTCTCCATCGACCTGTCCGCCACCATCGACGGCGAGGACGTGCCGGACGCCGCGACACAGGGCCTGTCACACGAGGTCGGATCCGGTCAGCTCATCGATGGTCTCGACGACGCCATCGTCGGCCTGTCGGCCGGCGAGTCGAAGGTCTTCACCACCGAGTTGGCCGCCGGGCCGCATGCCGGCAAAGAGGCCGAGGTCACCGTCACCGTCGGCTCGGTCAAAGAACGCGAGCTGCCGGAGCCCGATGACGAATTCGCGCAATTGGCAAGCGAATTCGACACCATCGACGAATTGAAGGCCAGCCTGTCCGAGCAGGTCAGCCGCGTCAAGCGGGTCCAGCAGGCTGAAGAGATCCGTACGGCTGCGCTGGAGGCGTTGCTCGAAGGCGTCGAGATGCCGTTGCCGGAAGCGATCGTGCAGGCCCAGGTGGACAACACCATCCACAACGCGCTGCACGGGCTCGACCACGACGACGCCAAGCTTGCCGAGGCTCTCGAGAAGCAGGGCACGACCCGCGAGAAGTTCGACGCCGATGCTCGCAGCGAGGCCGAGAAGGCCATCAAGACGCAGCTTCTGCTCGACGCGCTCGGAGACGATCTGGACATCCAGGTCGGCCAGGACGACCTGACCGAGCGGTTGGTGATGACCTCGCGGCAATACGGCATCCAGCCGCAGGAACTGCTGGGCTACCTGCAGCAGCAGAACCAGCTGCCGGCAATGTTCGCCGACGTGCGCCGGGGCAAGACCATCGCCGCGGCCGTCGAAGCGGCCACCGTCAGCGACACCGACGGCAACGTGATCGACACCTCGGAGTTCTTCGGCGGCCGCAACGCCGAGGATGAAGAAGACTCAGAGGACGCAGAAATCGACGACGCCGACACATCGTCGGAGGAGCCCTCGGGCGACACGAAGTGACGCTGTGAGCGAACGCCGGGACTTCAGGGAGTCCTCGGCGCTCTTGTTTGGTTAGTGTCGGTGAATAAGGAACTCGAAGCCGCCGGCGACGATGCAGAGCGCAGCGATGAGAAGGAGCGGCGACATGAAGAAAGCAGGTAACCCACTGTGAGCCGTGGGACGGAAATGCGCGCCAGCGCGCTGGGTCTGAACCTCACCGATTCGGTCTATGAGCGATTGCTCTCCGAGCGCATCATCTTCCTGGGGTCGCAGGTCGACGACGACATCGCCAACCGGTTGTGCGCGCAGATCCTGCTACTGGCAGCCGAGGACGCCACCAAAGACATCCACCTCTACATCAACTCACCCGGCGGATCGATCAGCGCCGGCATGGCGATCTACGACACGATGGTGCTGGCGCCCTGCGACATCGCCACCTACGCGATGGGCATGGCCGCCTCGATGGGTGAGTTCCTGTTGGCCGCCGGCACCAAGGGCAAGCGCTACGCCCTGCCGCACGCCCGCATCCTGATGCACCAGCCGCTGGGCGGGGTGACCGGTAGCGCGGCCGACATCGCCATCCAGGCAGAGCAGTTCCACGTCATCAAGAAAGAAATGTTCCGGCTCAACGCCGAATTCACCGGACAGACCATCGAGCGCATCGAGGCCGATTCCGATCGTGACCGGTGGTTCACCGCCCAGGAAGCGCTGGAGTACGGATTCGTCGACCACATCATCACCCGGGCCGAGCACATCACTGGAGAAGCCGAATGAACCCCGAGATCCAGCCGCAGGCGCGTTACATCCTGCCGTCGTTCGTCGAGCATTCCAGCTGGGGTGTCAAAGAGTCGAACCCGTACAACAAGCTGTTCGAGGAGCGCATCATCTTCCTCGGCGTCCAGGTCGACGACGCGTCGGCCAACGACATCATGGCGCAGTTGCTGGTGCTCGAGTCGCTGGATCCCGACCGCGACATCACCATGTACATCAACTCACCCGGCGGCAGCTTCACATCGCTGATGGCCATCTACGACACCATGCAGTACGTCCGCGCCGACATCCAGACGGTGTGCCTGGGCCAGGCCGCCTCGGCGGCTGCGGTGCTGCTGGCCGCCGGCACGCCGGGCAAGCGCATGGCGCTGCCCAACGCCCGGATTCTCATTCACCAGCCGTCGCTGTCCGGTGTGATCCAGGGTCAGTTCTCCGACCTGGAGATCCAGGCCGCCGAGATCGAGCGGATGCGCACGCTGATGGAGACCACGCTGGCGCACCACACCAATAAGGACCCCGGGACCGTCCGCAAGGACACCGACCGCGACAAGATCCTCACCGCGCCGGAGGCCAAGGACTACGGGATCATCGACACCGTCCTGGAGTACCGCAAGCTGTCGGCGTCGACGGCCTAACCGGCTGTCGCGCAGGCGAGTTGGCCGAGCGGCGCAACCGACGGCGATGGCTGTGCCGGGACCGGCCGTGACACCCACGCCGGCACCTAATCGGCCGGGCCCCCTGGTACACGTGCTCTCGGTCCGATAACGTCCGCGACACGGCGGCGCGCCCGCCGAGCGTAGCGGCGCCCCAAGCGTTATGTTCTTGCGCACAACACGAATATCACCGACGCGATTCACCTCTAACGGTCGCATCGCCGTGGAGCAAGCGGGTAGCGTCGGGTGATACACGCGACACAGCACAATCACAACGGTGAACAGGAAGTAGGCCCCTAGCACCATGGCGCGCATCGGAGACGGCGGCGACCTGCTGAAGTGCTCGTTCTGCGGGAAGAGTCAAAAGCAGGTCAAGAAGCTCATCGCAGGGCCTGGCGTTTACATCTGTGACGAGTGCATTGATCTGTGCAACGAGATCATCGAAGAGGAACTGGCCGACGCCGACGACGTAAAGCTCGACGAACTCCCCAAGCCCGCGGAGATCCGCGAGTTCTTGGAGGGTTACGTCATCGGCCAGGACACCGCCAAGCGGACCCTGGCCGTCGCGGTCTACAACCACTACAAGCGGATCCAAGCTGGTGAGAAGGGCCGCGAATCCCGCTCCAGTGAGTCGGTCGAGCTGACCAAGTCCAACATCTTGATGCTCGGACCCACTGGCTGCGGTAAGACCTACCTGGCCCAGACGCTGGCCAAGATGCTCAACGTCCCGTTCGCCATTGCCGACGCCACCGCGCTGACCGAAGCCGGTTACGTCGGTGAGGACGTCGAGAACATCCTGCTCAAGCTGATCCAGGCGGCCGATTACGACGTCAAGCGCGCCGAGACCGGCATCATCTACATCGACGAGGTCGACAAGATCGCCCGCAAGAGCGAGAACCCGTCGATCACCCGCGACGTGTCCGGTGAAGGTGTGCAGCAGGCGCTGCTGAAGATCCTGGAAGGCACCCAGGCGTCGGTGCCACCGCAGGGCGGCCGCAAGCATCCGCATCAGGAGTTCATCCAGATCGACACGACCAACGTGTTGTTCATCGTGGCAGGCGCCTTCGCCGGTCTGGAGAAGATCGTCTCCGACCGCGTCGGAAAGCGCGGCCTGGGCTTCGGCGCCGAAGTGCGCTCCAAGGCGGAGATCGACACCACCGATCACTTCGCCGAGGTCATGCCCGAGGACCTGATCAAATTCGGCCTGATCCCCGAGTTCATCGGACGTCTGCCGGTGGTGGCCTCAGTGACGAACCTGGACATGGAGTCGCTGGTCACGATCCTGTCGGAGCCCAAGAACGCCCTGGTCAAGCAGTACACCCGGCTGTTCGAGATGGACAACGTCGAGCTCGAGTTCCGCCAGGACGCCCTGGAGGCGATCGCCGAGCAGGCGATTCACCGTGGCACCGGTGCCCGTGGGTTGCGCGCGATCATGGAAGAGGTCCTGCTGCCGGTGATGTACGACATCCCCAGCCGCGACGACGTCGCCAAGGTCGTCGTGACCAAGGAGACCGTGCAGGACAACGTGCTGCCGACGATCGTGCCGCGTAAGCCGTCGCGGAACGAGCGTCGCGACAAGAGCGCCTAGTCTCGACCGCTTCCGCTAGACGTTGAGCCTCGATGCCGCTTCCGCGGTATCCGGTCGGATCACCCGCGCGCTCGACCTTTCGAATTTCTTCCTCGCCGACGTGCGCGACGGCCTCGGCCCATACCTGTCGATCTATCTGCTGCTGACCCATCACTGGGATCAGGCCTCGATCGGGTTCGTGATGGGCATCGGCGGCATTGCCGCGATCGCCGCGCAGACGCCCGTCGGCGCGCTCGTCGACCGCAGTACAGCAAAGCGCGCTCTGATCGTGGTCGCCGCGCTGACCGTCACCGCCGCGACGCTGGCGATGCCGCTGCTGCCGCACTTCGGGCCGATCGCGGCCTTGCAGGTGCTGACCGGGATCGCCGGATCGATCTTCGCGCCGGCGCTCGCCGCGATCACGCTGGGCGTGGTCGGTGCGCGACGCTTCTCCCGTCGGATCGGGCGCAACGAGTCGTTCAATCACGCCGGCAACGCGACCGCAGGAGCCATCACCGGAGGATTGGCCTACCGCTTCGGGCCCGAGGTCGTGTTCTGGGTGCTGGCCGCCATGGCCGCCTTGAGCGTGGTCGCGACGCTGCGCATCCCCGAGGACGCGATCGACCATGACCGCGCCCGCGGTATGGACCACGAGGCAGGCGAGACCCAACCGCGGCCGTCCGGGTTCGCTTCGGTGCTTCGCGACCGCCGACTGTTGATCTTCGCAACCGCTATGCTCGCGTTCCATCTCGCCAACGCCGCGATGCTGCCGCTGGTCGGGCAGGTGTTGGCGTTGCAGAACAAAGACGTCGGCACCGCGTTGATGGCGACGTGTGTGGTGGCCGCCCAGATCGTGATGGTGCCGGTGGCCTACCTGGCCGGCGCCAAGGCCGACAGCTGGGGTCGCAAGCCGATCTTCCTGATCGGGTTCGCCTTCCTCACCGCGCGGGGCTTCCTCTTCACGTTGTCCGACAACCCCTACTGGCTGGTCGGCGTCCAGGTTCTCGACGGGGTGGGTGCCGGGATCTTCGGTGCACTGTTCCCACTCGTCGTTCAAGACCTGACGCACGGCAGCGGACGATTCAACCTCAGCCTTGGCGTCCTGACGACCGTCTGGGGCGTAGGCGCGGCCGTCTCGAACATCTTCGCCGGCTGGATCGTGGTGGTCGCGGGCTACAACGCGGCGTTCACGTCCCTGGGAATCGTCGCCGCCGCGGGCCTCGCGCTCTACGCGGCGGCCATGCCTGAAACGGGTCCGAAGGCGCCCGCAGAAGCGGGTTAGCCCAGGCAGACGGCCTCCCCCAAATGGGGGAGGCGGGCCGTGGCAAACGTTACTCGTGCGTAACTTAGGTTCTTAGAGTTGAGTCCCCGCAAAAAGTGACCAACGCCACACTCATTCTCTGTCGCTGTCGATCGCGTGTGTCTGACCTCGCCTTTTGGCGGCGAAGCGGTAGCGTGGCGGTATGGACGAGTGTCCATGAATCCCTAAGAGAAGTGCAATAATCGGTACTGCGAGTGACATAAAAATCGGTCGAGGCTGCACTCGGGCGATGCGCCCCGGTTTCGACAACGTGCCGGGGCGGTGAACAGCTACGGGAGGCTGCGACGTGGGTCCGAACGGAAACGGAGCCGACACTGCGCCCCCGGGGCGGAGAAAGCCAGAGAAACTGGAAAAGATCGTCATCCGTTTCGCCGGTGACTCCGGAGACGGAATGCAGCTGACCGGCGACCGATTCACTTCGGAGGCAGCGCTTTTCGGAAACGACCTGGCCACCCAACCGAGCTATCCAGCCGAGATCCGAGCTCCGCAGGGCACGCTGCCCGGCGTTTCGTCGTTCCAGATCCAAATCGCCGATTACGACATCCTGACCGCGGGCGACCGGCCCGACGTGCTGGTCGCGATGAACCCGGCGGCCCTGAAAGCCAACATCATCGACCTGCCGATCGGCGGCCTGGTGATCGCGAACTCCGACGAGTTCACCAAGCGCAACTTGGCCAAGGTCGGATACGACAGCAATCCGCTGGAAACCGGCGAGCTGTCGGACTACAAGGTCGAAGCCGTCCCGATGACCACGCTGACACTCGGTGCCGTCGAGGCCATCGGTGCCACGAAGAAGGACGGCCAGCGCGCCAAGAACATGTTCGCGCTCGGTCTGCTGTCCTGGATGTACGGCCGCGAACTCGAGGCCAGCGAGCGGTTCATCCGGGAGAAGTTCGGCCGTAAGCCCGACGTCGCCGAGGCCAATGTCCTGGCGCTGAAAGCGGGCTGGAACTACGGCGAGACGACGGAGGCCTTCGCCGTCACCTACGAGGTGGCGCCGGCCAAGCTGCCGCCCGGCGAGTATCGCCAGATCTCGGGCAACACTGCACTGTCTTACGGCATCGTCGCCGCCGGACAGCTGGCCGACATCCAGGTCATGCTGGGCAGCTACCCGATCACGCCGGCGTCGGACATCCTGCACGAGCTGTCCAAGCACAAGAACTTCAATGTCCTGACCTTCCAGGCCGAGGACGAGATCAGCGGCATCTGCGCGGCGTTGGGCGCGTCCTACGGCGGCGCGCTCGGCGTCACCAGTACGTCGGGGCCCGGCCTGTCGCTGAAGTCCGAGGCACTCGGGCTCGCGGTGATGACCGAGCTGCCGCTGATCGTCATCGACGTCCAGCGCGGTGGCCCGTCGACCGGTCTGCCCACCAAGACCGAGCAGGCCGATCTGCTGCAGGCCCTCTACGGCCGCAACGGCGAGTCGCCGGTGGTGGTGCTGGCGCCGCGGTCACCGTCGGACTGCTTCGACGTCGCCTTGGAGGCGGTGCGGATCGCGGTCGGGTATCACACGCCAGTGCTGATCCTGTCCGACGGCGCGATCGCTAACGGCTCCGAGCCGTGGCGCATCCCGAACGTCGAAGAGCTGCAACCCATTCAGCACAAGTTCGCCGACCCCGACGAGCCGTTCATGCCTTACGCGCGTGATCCGGAGACGCTGGCCCGCCTGTTCGCCATCCCGGGCACTCCGGGGCTCGAACACCGGATCGGTGGACTGGAATCCGCGAACGGCACCGGTGCGATCTCCTACGACCCGGCCAACCACGACCTCATGGTTCGGCTGCGGGAGGCCAAGATCGACGGAATCTCGGTTCCCGACCTCGAAGTCGACGACCCGACCGGCGATGCCGAGTTGCTGCTGATCGGGTGGGGCAGTTCCTACGGCCCGATCGGCGAAGCGTGCCGGCGTGCGCGGCGCAACGACGTCAAAGTCGCTCACGCCCACCTGCGTCACCTGCGCCCGTTCCCGGCCAACCTGGGCGAGGTGCTGCGCCGTTACCCACAGGTGGTGTGCCCGGAGATGAACCTGGGTCAGTTGGCGCTGCTGCTGCGCGGAAAGTTCCTGGTCGACGTGCAATCGGTGACGAAGGTGCAAGGCACCGCGTTCCTGGCCGACGAGATCGGGCGCGTCATCCGCGCGGCGGAGAGCGGCACGCTGGCCGAAATCGAGCAGGACAAGACAATGGTCGCGAGATTGGCGGCGGCCACGGTGGGAGCAGGGAGCTAGCTTTATGACTGACCTGATTGGCGCGGACTTGGGCCTCACGGACCTGCTGTCCGGACACGGCCGGGTGCCCACCACCGACCAGCCGCAGAAGGCCAAGGACTTCACCAGTGACCAGGAGGTCCGCTGGTGCCCCGGATGTGGCGACTACGTCATCCTCAACACGATGCGAAACTTCTTGCCCGAGTTGGGATTGCGGCGCGAGAACATCGTCTTCGTCAGCGGTATCGGTTGTTCGAGCAGGTTCCCGTATTACCTGGAGACCTATGGTCTGCATTCGATTCACGGTCGCGCGCCGGCAATCGCGACCGGCCTGGCGCTGTCGCGGGAAGACCTTTCGGTCTGGGTTGTCACCGGCGACGGCGACGCGTTGTCGATCGGTGGTAACCACCTGATCCACGCTCTGCGGCGCAACATCAACCTGACCATTCTGCTGTTCAACAACCGGATCTACGGCCTCACCAAAGGTCAGTACTCGCCGACGTCCGAAGTCGGCAAGGTCACCAAGTCGACGCCAATGGGTTCGCTGGACCAACCGTTCAACCCGGTGTCGCTGGCTCTTGGAGCCGAGGCGAGTTTCGTTGGGCGCGCGCTGGATTCCGATCGCAAAGGACTGTCGGAGGTGCTGCGGGCCGCCGCTCAGCACCGGGGTTCCGCCCTCGTCGAGATCCTGCAGGACTGCCCGATCTTCAACGACGGCTCTTTCGATGCGTTGCGGAAAGAGGGTGCCGAGGAACGGGTCATCAACGTCCACCACGGCGAGCCAATCGTGTTCGGCGCCAACGGTGAATACTGCGTGGTGCGCTCCGGTTACGGGCTCGAGGTGGCCAAAACCGCGGACGTCAGTGTCAGCGAGATCGTGGTGCATGACGCGCACGCCGACGATTCCGCATACGCCTTCGCACTGTCGCGGCTTTCACAGCAGAACCTCGAGCACACGGTGATGGGCATCTTCCGGCAGGTCAACCGACCCACTTACGACGACGCTGCGCGGTCGCAGATCCAGGCTGCTCAGGAGGCGAAGCCGTCCGACCGGGCCGCCCTGCAATCGCTGCTGCACGGTCGTGACACCTGGACTGTGAACTGACATGGCTGCTACGGGCAAGCCGTCCTCGTTGGCCGGCGTGGTGGTCGCCGTGGGTGCATCGCCATGGGAGGGTCGCGCCAAGGCGCTGAAGCAGGTTCGCGACGGACACACCACCACGGTCGAGCGCGTCGTGAGCATCGTGGGGGAGCGCTGCACGCCGGTTCTGGTCGTGAGTTCCCAGGGGCAGGCGCTGCCAGATCTTCCGGCGCAGGTCGTCCGCGACGATCTCCGCGGCCACGGGCAACTCTCCGCAATCGGGCGTGGTCTGCGCGCCGCAGACGAGGCCGGTGCGAAATATGCCTTCTTGTGTTCAGTCGACGCAGAGGTGCTCAGCGCCGAGGTGATCGACTTACTCGCGGCCCGAGCGGTCGCCGTCGGTGCCGACATCGTGTTGCCCTGGAACGGCAGCAACCACTACTTGGCCGCTGTGTACAAGACCGAATTGGCTTCCGTGGTAGAGGATCTCGTCGCCGCCGGCGAGCGGACGATCTCCGCTCTGGTGGCCCGGGTCGACACCCAACGGGTCGTGATCGCCGATTCCGGTTCGCTCGTCGAGGCCTAGTTACCGGCCGATCGTCGGGCCGGTGTGTGAACACTGGCGGACGAAATCTGTTGTCGCACAGCTGATTGGCGCGCGTCCGGCGGTTCGGGGTCCGGCGGTTTTCGGGTAGGCAGGACCTCTCAGCGCGCAACACACGGACGAGGCCGCATCTCGAGGGATAGTCTTTTGCGGCACAGGTCTTTTGGGCGATGCGTGATGAGCCGGTCCAGGGAAGCGGCATCCGATGGCTGAAACAGTCTGCGCTGCAGAAATTTCAGACTGAACGCGGATTCGTTTCCAGTTGCACCTACCGTGCTTCACCGAAATCCATTGCGACGCGCCAAACTAACGTGTGAGCTTGCTAACTCTCCCGGCGAACAATCTCGAGTCGAAAGCCGTCCACACGACCGGCGAACCGGCTGAAAACCGGTGGTGCAGCTCACAAAAACTGTGTGTTTTGACTCACCATCGCCACGCACCGGCGAAGTACTGACGTGGGCGTCGAAGTTACGGGTGACCAGCGGGATCAGTCCGATCAACTGTCGTGACCGCCGCGCGGCAGGACGCGGCCGGCGGCGTGTCTCGAGGTGACGAGTGCCGCGCACTTCTCGTACGGTCCCTCTCGACCTGAAAAGGCGAACAAATAATCGAAACCACGGACCCGCGTGTGAGCGGGGGCTGCGGACGGCGACGACGCCGCCGTGCGGCCGCCGGGCAACTGCCCGGTGTTGGCTGATGCCCCGGCTGTCGTGCCTGATCGAGACGGCGCGATTCGAAGTATCCAAGCTGCCGTAATCCGGCAACAGCCCATATCGCTGGGCTTGCTTCGGCGTGCGCACCCGCGAAAGGAACGATCTTGAAGGACGTCCGCCAGACGCTTCGCAAAGCCGCGCTCACCGCGGTGCTTGCCTCGACCCCGTTGATGTTGACCAACGCGATCGCCGCCGCTGACTTCGAGCGGGTGACCCCGAACGCGCCGTCGGCTCCGGTCGAGCAGGCCGGCTTTGCGCCGGCACCGGCCGCACCTCCCGCCGGCGACGCGCCGGACGCGGCACCAATTGCCGAGATGGCTCCCGCGCCTGCTCCTGAGGCGCCTGCCCCGGCTCCCGAGGCTCCGGCTCCTGCACCAGAAGCGCCTGCCCCGGCTCCTGAAGCTCCGGCTCCTGCTCCTGAGGCTCCCGCCCCGGCCCCTGAGGCTCCTGCGCCCGCTCCTGAAGCGCCGGCTCCCGCTCCTGAGGCTCCCGCGCCTGCACCTGAGGCGCCGGCTCCGGCTCCAGAAGCCGCACCGGACGATGCCCCCGCGCCCAAGCGCGTGTACAGCGTCAACTGGGACGCGATCGCCGCATGCGAGTCCGGCGGCAACTGGTCCATCAGCACCGGCAACGGTTACACCGGTGGCCTGCAGTTCACGTCGAGCACCTGGCACGCCAACGGCGGATCGGGTTCGGCCAACGGAGCCAGCCGGGAGGAGCAGATCCGGGTGGCCGAGAACGTGCTGCACTCGCAGGGCATCGGCGCCTGGCCGGTCTGCGGCCGTCGCGGCTGACAACGAATACCCACTGACGGCGGTGGCCGGGCTCACGCCCGCCACCGCCGTTGGCGTCGTGGCGGCCAGAGGTGTTAACAACGACTCATGACCGCTACGGCATTCGACAACCTCGACGACTATCTGACGCTGCCGCGCGTGTCCGGCCTGGCCCTGTCGGCCGACGGATCGCGGGTGGTGGCCACGGTGTCCGCGCTCAGCGACAAGCGCAACGAGTACGTCAGCGCAATTTGGGAGCTTGATCCGGCCGGTGTCCGCCCCGCGAAACAACTGACCCGCAGCCCCAACGGAGAGTCGGCGCCGACTTTTGCTGCCGACAACGACCTGCTGTTCCTCTCGTCGCGCCCGACCGCAGACTCCACCGACGACAAGCCTCCCGCCTCCCTGTGGCGGCTGCCGGCGGGCGGCGGCGAGGCGGTCGAGGTCTGCCATACGCCGGGCGGTATCACCGCGGTGCATGCTGCCCGCGGCGCCGACACGACGGTCATCGGGACCGCATTGCTGCCGGCGGCCCGAGACGTCGACGACGACAAGCGCCTTCGCGAGTTGCGTAAAGACGCCGCTGTCACGGCGGTCCTGCACACCGGTTATCCAGTTCGGTTCTGGAACAAGGACATTGGCCCGGATGAGCTCCATCTGCTGGACGCCAGCGGAAAGCGCGACCTGACGCCGAGTCCGGGCACGGCTCTGCTCGAAGCCGGCTTCGACGTCAGTTCCGACGGAAGTTTTCTGGTCACGACGTGGCGGGTGCGTGGCCCCGGCCCGGCCCAGCGTTCGGTGCTCGTGCGCATCGAGCTGGCATCAGGCGAAAGCCGGGTGATTGCCGACGATCCGGATGCCAGTTTCGAGCAACCGGTGATCTCGCCGGACGGATCGGCGGTCGCCTTCACCCGTGACACCATCTCGACCCCGTTACAAGCGCCACGAATGACGTTGCAGCACTTGCGTTTCGGCGAAGCACGGCAACCGATTGCCGAGGAGTGGGACCGCCGGCCCAGTTCGCTGACCTGGTCCGACGACGGCACCGCACTGATCGTCACCGCCGATCAGAACGGACGCGCGCCGGTGTTCGCCGTCGACGTGGCGACCTCGACGGTCACCCAACTCACCGACGACGACTTCGGCTACGTCAACGTTGTCGCTGCGCCCGGCGGTGTGCTGTATGCGTTGCGCAGTTCGTATGCGGCACCGCCACATCCGGTGCGCATCGATCCCGGCGGTGCTGTGGTTCCGCTCCCGTGCGTCGAGTTGCCAACGCTTCCAGGCGCATTGACAGAAGTGGCGACGACGACTGCCGACGGGACAACGGTCCGGTCCTGGCTGGTGTTGCCGGACAGCGAGGCGCCGGCCCCGTTGCTGCTGTGGGTCCACGGCGGCCCCTTGGGCAGCTGGAACAGCTGGACATGGCGCTGGAATCCGTGGCTGATGGCGGCGCGCGGGTATGGGGTGCTGCTGCCGGATCCGGCGCTGTCGACCGGTTACGGCCAGGACTTCATCCAGCGCGGCTGGGGCGCCTGGGGCGGGCCTCCGTTCGACGATTTGATGGCCGCCACCGACGCGGCGCTGGAGCACCCGCGTATCGACGCGACCCGGACCGCGGCGATGGGCGGGTCATTCGGCGGATACATGGCCAACTGGATCGCAGGCCACACCAACCGCTTCGCCGCGATCGTCACACACGCCAGCTTGTGGGCACTCGACCAGTTCGGGCCGACCACCGACACGGCCTATTACTGGCGACGCGAGATGACGCCGGAGATGACCGCCGCGAACTCGCCGCACCACTTCGTCGGCAACATCAGCACTCCGATGCTGGTGATCCACGGCGACAAGGACTATCGCGTTCCGATCGGTGAGGGTTTGCGGCTGTGGTACGAGCTGCTGGCGAACTCGGCGCTGCCAGCCGGCGACGACGGCAGCAGTCCGCACCGGTTCCTGTATTTCCCCACCGAGGACCACTGGGTCCTTGCGCCGCAACACACCAAGGTCTGGTATCAAACGGTGTTCGCCTTCCTGGCCGAGCACGTGCTCGGGGAGAGCGCTGACTGGCCCGAGGCGCTCGGAGTACCGTCGCGCCAGTGAGTTCAACACGGGAATACGACATCGTCTTGTACGGGGCGACCGGCTTCGTGGGCAAGCTGACGGCCCAATATCTGGCCCGGGTCGGCGGAAGCGCGCGGATCGCGCTGGCCGGACGGTCGGCCGACCGGCTCATGGCGATCCGGGACACGCTAGGGGAGTCGGCCCAGTCCTGGCAGCTCCTGACCGCGGATGCGTCCAAGCCTGCGACCCTGGATGAGATGGCCGCCCAGACGCAGGTCGTGGTCACCACGGTCGGGCCCTACAGCAAGTACGGTCTTCCGGTTGTCGCAGCCTGCGCCGCGGCGGGCACCGATTACGCGGACCTGACCGGCGAGCCGCCGTTCATCCGCGAGAGCATCGACCTGTACCACAAGCAGGCCCAGGACACCGGTGCCCGCATCGTCCACGCCTGCGGATTCGATTCCATCCCTTCGGATCTCACCGTCTACGCGCTGTATCGGCGAGCCATCGAAGACGGTGCGGGTGAACTCGTCAAGACCGATTTCGTGGTCCGTTCGATGGCGGGTGGAATTTCCGGCGGGACTGTCGCCTCCGGATTGGAAGTGATGGACACCATCTCCCGGGATCCGGATGCACGTCGCCAATTCGCCGATCCCTACACGCTGAGCCCGGACCGCGCCGCAGAACCCGAACTCGGTCCGCAACCCGACCTGCCGCGGCGCCGTGGTCGCCAGATCGCCCCGGAGCTGACCGGATTGTGGACCGCGGGATTCATGATGGCGGGCCCCAATACGCGAATCGTCCGGCGCAGCAACGCCTTACAAGACTGGGCTTACGGCCGGCGGTTCCAGTACGCCGAGCATCTGAGCGTCGGGTCCTCGGTGGCGGCGCCGGTCGTCGCAGCAGCCGTCAGCGGGATCGGTAACGCGGTGACGGCACTGGGCAGCCGGTATTTCCGCTACCTGCCCCGCACGCTGGTCGACCGGGCGATGCCCAAACCCGGCACCGGGCCCAGCGAAGCCGTCCGCGAGCGGGGCCACTACAAGGTCGAGACGTACACCAAGACCACGTCCGGCGCCCGGTACGTGGCCACCATGGCCCAAAGCGGCGACCCGGGTTACAAGGCGACCGCGGTGTTGCTCGGCGAGAGCGGGCTGGCACTGGCGCTGGATCGGGAAGCCCTGTCTGACCTACGTGGCGTGTTGACGCCCGCGGCGGCAATGGGTGACGCGTTACTGGGACGATTCCCGGACGCCGAGGTGGCCCTCGAGACCGCCCGGCTGATGCACCGCTGAGCTACGGATCAGCTCTGGAAAGAACCCCTGTCGGACAAGATCAGCTGGACTAGTGTCGAAAAGAATCGCACCATCCCAGCGACGTTAGGTGGACGGGTCCATGGCTGGCCTAGAAGATCTGCTGTCTCAGATTCCCACGAGTGACATCGCCCGCAAGCTCGGTGCCGACGAAGGCGAAGTCAACAAGGCGGTGCAACTGCTGGTGCCTGTGCTCGTCGGCGGGCTGCAAGAGAATGCGCAGCACCCCGAGCACGCCAGCAGCATCGAGTCAGCGGCCGACAATCACGCGGCCAGCGGATTGCTCGACGGGGGCGTGAGCCTCGATCACGTCAACGACGCCGACGGCTCGCAGGCCATCGCAAAGATCTTCGGCGGCAACGACGCCGGGCAGGTCGCCAGCGCACTGGCCGGCGGTGGCGGTGGCAACAGCGACCTGCTCAAGCAGTTGCTGCCGATCCTGGCGCCGATCGTGCTCGCCTACATCGGCAAGCAACTCGGCCAGAAGACCGAACCGGCCAAACCGGAGGCATCCTCCGGCGGAGCGCTCAACGACGTGCTGGGCAGCATCCTCGGCGGGATGGCCGGTGGCAACAAGTCGTTGGGCACCGTGCTGGGCGATGCGCTGGGCGCCAAGGCGGGCGACATCCTCGGCGGGTTGTTCGGCAACAAGAAGTAGGCCTCACATTTTGGACCTCCCGTGACGGGCGGTGTTCGTCGCATGCGTCAGGGCTTTCTAGACTTGACGCGTGACCACAAGCCCAGAACGCACCGCTGACTCGCGGGCAGTAGACCTGCCCAAGGCGTGGGATCCGGGCGCGGTAGAGAGCGCGATCTATCAGCGCTGGCTGGATGCCGGCTATTTCACCGCGGATCCGGCGAGTGGCAAGCCGGCGTACTCGATCCTGCTGCCGCCGCCCAACGTCAACGGCACGCTGCACATGGGCCATGCGCTCGACCACACTTTGATGGACGCCCTGACCCGCCGCAAGCGCATGCAGGGCTACGAGGTGTTGTGGCAACCCGGCATGGACCACGCCGGAATCGCGGTCCAGATCGCCGTCGAAAAGCAACTCGCGCTCGAAGGCAAGAGCAAAGAAGATCTCGGCCGGGAGCTGTTCGTCGACAAGGTCTGGGACTGGAAGCGTGAGACCGGCGGAAACATCGGCTGGCAGATGCGTGCACTCGGCGACGGGGTCGACTGGGCACGGGACCGTTTCACCATGGACGACGGGCTCTCGCGCGCAGTCCGGACCATCTTCAAGCAGCTGTACGACGCCGGCCTGATCTACCAGGCCGAACGACTGGTCAACTGGTCGCCGGTGCTGGAGACGGCGATCTCCGACATCGAGGTCACCTACGAAGACGTCGAGGGCGAGCTGGTGTCGTTCCGGTACGGCTCGATGAACGACGACGAGCCGCACATCGTCGTCGCCACGACCCGGCTCGAGACCATGCTGGGGGACACCGCGATCGCTGTGCACCCCGACGACGACCGCTACCGCCACCTGGTCGGCCAGACCCTGCCGCATCCGTTCGTCGAACGTGGCATCGTGATTGTCGCCGACAGCCATGTCGACCCCGAATTCGGCACGGGCGCAGTCAAAGTGACCCCGGCCCACGACCCCAACGACTTCGAGATCGGGATGCGGCACCAGCTGCCGATGCCCACGATGCTGGACACCAAGGGCCGCATCGCCGACACCGGAACGAAGTTCGACGGGCAGGACCGGTTCGAGGCGCGGGTGACGATCCGCGAGGAGCTGGCCGCGCAGGGGCGCATCGTCGCCGAGAAGCGGCCGTACCTGCACAGCGTCGGGCATTCCGAGCGCAGCGGTGAGCCGATCGAGCCGCGACTGTCGCTGCAGTGGTGGGTCAAGGTCGAATCCCTGGCCAAGGCCGCCGGGGATGCCGTCCGCAACGGCGACACCGTGATTCACCCCAAATCCCTCGAGCCGCGCTGGTTCGCCTGGGTCGACGACATGCGCGACTGGTGTATCTCGCGGCAGCTGTGGTGGGGCCACCGCATCCCGATCTGGCACGGACCCGACGGGCAGAAAGTCTGTGTCGGCCCGGACGAGACTCCGCCCGATGGCTGGGAGCAGGACCCCGACGTGCTCGACACCTGGTTCTCGTCGGGGCTGTGGCCGTTCTCCACACTGGGCTGGCCGGACCGCACACCCGAGATCGAGAAGTTCTATCCGACAACCGTTCTGGTCACCGGTTACGACATCATCTTCTTCTGGGTGGCCCGGATGATGATGTTCGGCACCTTCGTCGGCGGTGACGACGTGATCACGCTGGACGGCGCCCGGGGCCAGCAGGTGCCGTTCCAGAATGTCTTTCTGCACGGCCTGATTCGCGACGAGTTCGGCCGCAAGATGAGCAAGTCCAAGGGCAACGGGATCGATCCGCTGGAATGGGTCGAGTCGTTCGGAGCCGACGCGCTGCGCTTCACCCTCGCCCGCGGCGCCAGCCCCGGCGGCGACCTGTCCATCGGCGAGGACGCCGCGCGCGCGTCGCGCAACTTCGCCACCAAGCTGTTCAACGCCACCCGCTTCGCGATGATGAACGGCGCAGCGCTCGCACCGCTGCCGGCACTCGACGAACTCACCGATGCCGACCGCTGGATTCTGGGCCGGCTGGAAGAGGTTCGCGCCGAAGTAGATTCGGCGTTCGACAGCTACGAGTTCAGCCGAGCCTGCGAGTCGCTGTACCACTTCGCCTGGGACGAGTTCTGCGACTGGTACCTGGAGTTGGCCAAGGTGCAGCTGTCGAACCCCGCTGACCCCCTGGCCGCGTCCACCACCGCGGTGCTCGCCGCGGTGCTCGACGCACTGCTCAAGCTGCTGCACCCGGTCATCCCGTTCGTCACCGAGACGCTGTGGAAGAACCTGACCGGCGGCGAGTCCGTCGTGGTCGCAGAATGGCCGCAGACCTCCGGTATTGCGCTGGAAAGCACTGCGGCGCAACGAATCGCCGACATGCAGAAGCTGGTCACCGAGATTCGGAGATTCCGCAGCGACCAGGGACTGGCCGACCGGCAGCGGGTTCCGGCCCGACTGTCCGGCGTCGACACCGCGGATCTGAGCACGCAGATCAGCGCCGTGACATCGCTGGCCTGGCTGACCGAACCCCCGTCCGACTTCACCCCGTCGGCCTCGTTGGAAGTCGGCCTCAAAGGCGGCATCGTGGTCGTCGAGCTGGACACCTCGGGCACCATCGACGTGGTTGCCGAACGTCGGCGTCTGGAGAAGGACCTGGCCGCCGCGGAGAAGGAATTGGCCTCCACCACAGCGAAATTGGGCAACGCGGATTTCATGGCGAAGGCACCCGAGGCGGTTGTCGAGAAACAGCGTGAGCGGCAGCGGTTGGCGCGCGAGGAAGCTGAGCGGATCACCGCCAGGTTGGCCGGGCTCAAGTGACCCTGGAGCCGGAGTCCGACGACTACGACTACGACCACGACCATGTCCACCCCGTCGAGGCCGTTCCGACCCCGGATGAAATCGCGGCTCTGCTGCAGGTCGAGCACCTGCTCGACCAACGCTGGCCGGAGACGAAGATCGAGCCCAGCCTGGACCGCATCTCGGCGCTGATGGACCTACTGGGTTCCCCGCAACGCAGCTACCCGTCGATCCACATCGCCGGCACCAACGGCAAGACCTCGGTGGCGCGGATGGTGGACGCCCTGCTGACCGCGCTTCAGCGCCGAACCGGCCGCACCACCAGTCCGCATCTCCAGTCGGCGGTCGAGCGCATCGCGATCGACGGAAAGCCGATCAGCCCAGCAACTTACGTCGACACCTACACCGAACTCGAACCGTTCGTGCAGATGATCGACCAGCAGTCTCAGGCCGCGGGCGGTCCGGCGATGAGCAAGTTCGAGGTGCTCACCGCGATGGCGTACGCGGCTTTTGCCGACGCTCCGATCGACGTCGGTGTCATCGAGGTCGGCCTGGGCGGACGTTGGGACGCCACCAACGTGATCGACGCGCCGGTCGCGGTGATCACCCCGATCAGCGTCGACCACGTCGAATTTCTCGGCGACGACATCGCAGGCATCGCGGCCGAGAAAGCCGGCATCATCCACCGGGCCGAAGACGGCGCACCGGACACCGTGGCGGTCATCGGCCGTCAGGTGCCGGCAGCCATGGAGGTGGTGCTCGCGCAGACGGTGCGTGCGGATGCCGCTGTCGCACGTGAGGATTCGGAGTTTGCAGTGCTGAATCGCCAGGTGGCGATCGGTGGACAGCTGCTGGAGTTGCAGGGTCTCGGCGGGGTGTACTCCGAGGTATTTCTCCCGCTGCACGGCGAACACCAGGCACACAATGCGGCGCTCGCCCTGGCCGCCGTCGAGGCGTTCTTCGGCGCCGGCCCACATCGCCAGCTCGACATCGACGCGGTGCGGGCCGGGTTCGCCGCCGCGGTCAGTCCCGGCCGACTCGAGCGGATGCGCAGCGCGCCTACGGTATTCGTCGACGCTGCGCACAACCCGGCGGGTGCGGCGGCACTGGCCCAGACGCTGGCCGAGGAATTCGACTTCCGGTTCCTGGTCGGCGTGCTCAGCGTGATGCAGGAGAAGGACGTCGGCGGCATCCTTGGCGCACTCGAGCCGGTGTTCGATCAGATCGTGGTGACGCACAACGGATCACCGCGAGCCTTGGACGTCGAGACGCTGGCGCTGACCGCGCAGCAGTATTTCGGGCCCGACCGGGTGCTCACCGCCGAGAACCTGCGCGACGCGATCGACACCGCCACCGCGTTGGTCGACGAAGCCGACGCCGAAGACGAGTCGTTATCGGGCACCGGCATCGTGATCACCGGCTCGGTGGTCACCGCGGGCGCGGCGCGCACGTTGTTCGGTCGTGATCCGGCGTGACCACACCTGACCGGCCCGGCCCGCCGCCGGAGACGCCAAAACCCGATCCGTGGAAGAGCTTTCGCGGTGTCACGGCTGGCACGCTGATCCTCGAGGTGATCGTGGTGCTGCTCGCGCTGCCGGTGGTCGGGGCGGTCGGCGGCGGACTGCACGCCGGCGCGTTGACGTATCTGCTCGGTCTGACCGCGATCCTCATCGTCCTGTCGGGGCTGCAGGGCCGTACCTGGGCGATCTGGGCGGACCTCGCCGTGCAGGTGATCCCGATCGCCGGCTTCCTGGTTTATCCGGGTATCGGCGTGATCGGGCTGATCTTCGCCGCGGTCTGGGCACTGATCGTTTACGTCCGATCAGAAGTGCTGCGACGCGAGCGACTCGGTCTGCTTCCCGGCCAGGACGGACCGCCCGACTGATCCAGTACGCTGTCCGCCGTGACGAGCGCTGAGCAGACTCTGTTGTTGATCAAGCCCGATGGCGTCGAGCGTCGCCTGGTGGGTGAAATCCTTGGTCGCGTCGAGCGCAAGGGTCTGACCATCGCGGCCCTGGAGTTGCGGACCGTCAGCGAAGAGCTGGCCAAGAACCATTACGCCGAGCACGACGGCAAGCCGTTCTTCGGCTCGCTGGTCGAGTTCATCACGTCGTCGCCGCTGGTAGCGGCCATCGTCGAGGGCCCGCGAGCGATCGCTGCCATCCGGCAGCTGGCCGGCGGCACCGACCCGGTGGAAAAGGCGCTGCCCGGCACCATCCGTGGCGATTTCGGGTTGGAAACGCAGTTCAACCTGGTGCACGGCTCCGATTCACCGGAGTCCGCGGAGCGCGAAATCGCGCTCTGGTTCTCCCACGTTTGATAACGGGTCGGCGCACTTGGTCCGGCCCGGCACATCGGTATGGGATACTGAGTGGCGGGTGAACGTCGCCGGGCCGGCATAGGAACGTCGACAGACTCCCGGATGAAGACTTTGACAAGCGCGACCACCGCGACCCGCGGCGCGGCTGTCCAGCCATCATTCAGACCGGCACCGAGTGTGTTCGACCCGAACTGCTCGGGGCAAGACCATCACAAGCCCGGGAGGAAGTGACCCGGGTACATAGCGAAGCCCTCGCGTGGCCGCGTCGTTTGACGCGCCCGGGGGCTTGAGGAGAATTCGTGACAAACGGTGGCCCATTCTCAGAAGTCCCAGAAGAGTCGTCGCAGCCTGAAGACCTGCCAGAACGGTTGAGGGTGCATTCCCTGGCGCGAGCGCTGGGAACCACCAGCCGGCAGGTGCTCGATGCGCTGATCGAGCTCGACGGGCGGGTTCGCAGCGCGCACTCGACCGTCGAACGCGTCGACGCCGTCCGCGTGCGCGACCTGCTGGCCAACGCCCCGGCGACCGTCGCCAGCGCCCCCGCGACCGTCGCCGCGCCGATCGCGACGGACGCCTCCGGCGCTAACGGCGAGGCGGGAGAGCCCGAGTCGCGGCTGATGCTGGAGACCGCGCCCGCCGAGCGTCCGGAATACATGCCGCTGTTCGTGGCGCCCCAGCCGGTCGAGCGGGTGGAGACGCCCAAAAAAGCCGACGACTCCGCCGAGGCAGAGGCCGAACCCGACGACGACGACGATGATGACGACGACCTCGACGGTGACGGCGACGGCGACGACGACCAGGCTGACCGCCCGGCCAACCGCCGGCGTCGCCGCGGACGCCGTGGCCGTGGCCGCGGTCGCGGCGAGCAGAACGGCGCCGAGAACGGCGAAGGCGGCAAATCGGACCCGTCGGCTGACTCCGGCGACGATTCGGACGACGACTCCGATGAGGAGTCCGACGATTCCGATTCCGGAGACGACGACAACGGCTCCGGCGACGGAGCCACCAAGCGCCGTCGGCGCCGGCGCCGGCGCAAGTCCGGCTCTGGCGACGACTCCGACGAGAGCGCGTCCCCTGACGATCCGCCCAACACCGTCGTGCACGAGCGGGCGCCCCGGGCCAAGAACAAATCCGACTCCGGCAGCAACGAGATCCAGGGCATCGACGGCTCGACCCGGCTCGAAGCCAAACGGCAGCGCCGCCGCGACGGCCGCGACGCCGGACGCCGCCGCCCGCCGGTCCTGACCGAGGCCGAATTCCTGGCCCGCCGTGAAGCGGTCGACCGGGTCATGGTGGTCCGCGACAAGGACCGCACCGAACCGCCGCACCCCGGCAGCCGCTACACCCAGATCGCGGTGCTCGAAGACGGCATTGTCGTCGAACACTTCGTCACCAGCGCGGCCTCCGCGTCGCTGGTGGGCAACATCTACCTGGGCATCGTGCAGAACGTGCTGCCGTCGATGGAGGCGGCATTCGTCGACATCGGCCGCGGCCGCAACGGCGTGCTCTACGCCGGTGAGGTGAACTGGGAGGCCGCCGGCCTCGGCGGGTCCAACCGCAAGATCGAGCAGGCGCTCAAGCCTGGCGACTACGTCGTCGTCCAGGTCAGCAAGGATCCGGTCGGTCACAAGGGTGCCCGACTCACCACCCAGGTTTCACTGGCCGGCCGCTATCTGGTCTACGTGCCGGGTGCCTCCTCGACCGGCATCAGCCGCAAACTGCCCGACACCGAACGCCAGCGGCTCAAAGAGATCCTGCGCGAGGTCGTCCCGTCCGACGCCGGCGTGATCATCCGGACCGCGTCCGAGGGCGTCAAAGAGGAAGACATCCGCTCCGACGTCAACCGTCTGCAGGAGCGGTGGACCGAGATCGCCGAGCGTGCGCAGCAGACCAAGGAGAAGGCCGCCGGTGCCGCCGTCGCGCTCTACGAGGAGCCCGACGTCCTGGTCAAGGTCATCCGCGACCTGTTCAACGAAGACTTCGGCAAGCTCGTCGTCTCCGGCGACGACGCCTGGGTGACGATCAACGACTATGTGAATTCGGTTGCGCCCGAGCTTGTTTCAAAGCTGGAGAAGTACGAGTCGGCCGCGCAGGACGGTCCCGACGTGTTCGCGGTGCACCGCATCGACGAGCAGCTGGCCAAGGCGATGGACCGCAAGGTCTGGCTGCCCTCCGGTGGCACGTTGGTGATCGACCGGACCGAGGCGATGACGATCGTCGACGTCAACACCGGGAAGTTCACCGGCTCGGGCGGCAACCTCGAACAGACCGTCACCAAGAACAACCTCGAGGCCGCCGAAGAGACCGTGCGCCAGCTACGGCTGCGCGACATCGGCGGCATCATCGTCATCGACTTCATCGACATGGTCCTCGAGTCCAACCGGGACCTGGTGTTGCGGCGGCTGACCGAGGCGCTGGCCCGCGACCGGACCCGCCACCAGGTGTCCGAAGTGACCTCGCTGGGGTTGGTGCAGTTGACCCGTAAGAAGCTGGGGACCGGGCTGATCGAAGCCTTCTCCACGACGTGTCCGCACTGCAGCGGTCGCGGTATCACGCTGCACTCCGATCCGGTCGACTCGATCGCGGCGACCAGCCGCAAGACGGAGTCGGGTGGTGGTCGGCGCGGCCGACGCGGCAAGAAGGGCAAGAGCGAAGAGCCGCCGGTTGCCACCGTGCCGGTTCATGCGCCCGGTGAGCATCCGATGTTCAAGGCCATGGCCGCCGCAAACGGCGGACACGACGAGGACGACGAGTCCACGCCTGGGGACGACACCGAGATTCTGGCCGACGACCAGGGCCTCGCCGACGCCGAAACCGGTGAACAGCTGCACAAGCAGGTTGCGAAGGAGACGGCCGAAGAAGACCTCGACGACGACGACTTCGACGACGACTCGGATGACGACTCGGATGACGACGAAGACTCCGATGACGACGACGACACCGAGCAGGTCGATCTCGACGACGATGACGACCTCGATGAGGACGACGACCTCGACGACGAGGACGATGACGACGAGGACGACGACGACGAGGACGACGACGAGGACGACGACGACGAGGGGCACCAGGTCGCCGCGGTGACAGCGGGCCGACCTCGACGCCGCGCCGCGGCCCGCCCGGCCGGTCCGCCCGCCCACTGACGGACTGATCGGCCGGTTTGACCCTGTAGCCGCTGGTCACGTACCCTAGACCAGTTGTCGCCAGGCCCGCTGGCCTGCCAGGTGGGACAAGTAGCTGGCCGACACCCCCCGACAAGCCCGCGCACGCTTCACTCGCGCGCGCGAGACCAGCACGAAGAAGAGGTAGACGTAACCATGGCGACCTACGCAATCGTCAAGACCGGCGGTAAGCAGTACAAAGTTGCCGTCGGTGACGTCGTCAAGGTCGAGAAGCTCGACACCGAGCCCGGCGCCAGCGTGTCGCTGCCGGTGGCCCTGGTGGTCGACGGCGCCACCGTCACCTCTGAAGCGTCCGCGCTGGCCAAGGTTGCCGTCACCGGTGAGGTGCTCGAGCACACCAAGGGCCCCAAGATCCGCATCCACAAGTTCAAGAACAAGACCGGCTACCACAAGCGTCAGGGCCACCGTCAGCAGCTGACGGTCCTGAAGGTCACCGGAATCAAGTAGGAGGCGACAGACATGGCACACAAGAAGGGCGCTTCCAGCTCACGCAACGGGCGCGACTCGAACTCGCAGCGACTGGGCGTGAAGCGATTCGGCGGCCAGGTCGTCAAGGCCGGCGAGATCATCGTCCGCCAGCGCGGCACCCACTTCCACCCCGGCGTCAACGTCGGCCGCGGTGGCGACGACACCCTGTTCGCCAAGGCTGCCGGCGCTGTCGAGTTCGGCGTCAAGCGCGGCCGCAAGACGGTCAACATCGTCTTGGCCTCGCAACCGGAGTAGGTCTCTCTCGCGAGTGTGAAACCACTGCGAGATTGAGGCCGTTCCCTCGCAGCAGTCTCCACACTCGGCGATTGAAAGGACTCTCCGATGGCCCCTCGGTTTGTCGACCGCGTCGTCATCCACGCCCGCGCCGGCTCCGGTGGCAACGGGTGCGCATCGGTCCACCGCGAGAAATTCAAGCCCCTCGGCGGGCCCGACGGCGGCAACGGTGGCCGTGGTGGCAGCATCGTGCTGGTCGTCGACCCGCAGGTGCACACCTTGCTCGACTTCCACTTCCACCCGCACGTCGTGGCCGCATCCGGCAAGCAGGGGATGGGCGGCAACCGCTCCGGTGCTGCGGCTCCCGACCTCGAAATCAAGGTTCCCGACGGCACCGTCGTAGTCGACGAGGACGGCCGCATGCTGGCCGACCTGGTCGGCGTCGGCACTCGCTTCGAAGCGGCCGCCGGCGGTCGCGGTGGACTGGGCAACGCGGCGCTGGCGTCGCGGGCCCGCAAGGCTCCCGGATTCGCGCTGCTGGGCGAGAAGGGCGAGGAGCGGGACTTCACCCTCGAGCTCAAAACCGTCGCCGACGTCGGCCTGGTCGGGTTCCCGTCGGCGGGTAAGTCCTCTCTGGTGTCGACGATCTCGGCGGCCAAGCCCAAGATCGCCGACTACCCGTTCACCACGCTGGCGCCCAATCTCGGTGTGGTCTCGGCGGGGGAGCGCACGTTCACCGTCGCAGACGTGCCGGGCCTGATCCCGGGCGCCTCGCAGGGCCGCGGCCTCGGTCTGGACTTCCTGCGCCACATCGAGCGCTGCGCTGTGTTGGTGCACGTCGTGGATTGCGCGACTCTCGAACCCGGCCGCGACCCGATCTCCGACATCGACGCGCTGGAAGCCGAGCTGGCCGCCTACACGCCTACCCTGCAAGGGGATTCGACATTGGGCGACCTGATCGAGCGCCCACGAGCGGTGGTGCTCAACAAGATCGACGTTCCCGAGGCCCGCGAGATGGCCGAGTTCGTCCGCGACGAGATCGCCGAGCGTGGCTGGCCGGTGTTCACCGTGTCTACGGTGGCTCGAGAAGGGCTGCAGCCGTTGATCTTCGGGCTTGCTGACATGGTCACCGCCTATCAGGCCGCCCTGCCGGAGGTGGTACCGCGACGTCCGGTGATTCGTCCGGTGCCGGTCGACGAGTCCGGTTTCACGGTGGAATCCGACGGCCAGGGTGGATTCGTGGTCCGCGGCCGGCGGCCCGAACGCTGGATCTCGCAGACCAGCTTCGACAACGACGAGGCGGTCGGCTATCTCGGCGACCGGCTGGCCCGCCTGGGTGTCGAAGACGAGCTGATGAAACTGGGCGCCCGCCCCGGTTGCGCAGTCACCATCGGCGACGTCACCTTCGACTGGGAGCCGCTGACACCAGCCGGCGTCGACACTCTCATGACTCGACGCGGCACCGATACGCGTCTGGATCCGAACGATCGGATCGGCGCCGACGAGCGCAAGGCGGCACGCAAGCAGCGTCGTGAAAGCGGACCGAGTGAATAGTCCTGCGCGCGAGGCAGTTCGGACCGCGCGCAGCGTCGTCGTCAAGGTCGGCACCACCGCACTGACCACCCCGACCGGCATGTTCGACGCGAGCCGGCTGGCCGGGCTGGCCGATGCCATCGAAGCGCGGATGAAATCCGGTTCCGACGTCGTGATCGTGTCGTCGGGTGCGATCGCCGCGGGCATCGAACCGCTCGGGCTGAACAAGCGGCCCACCGACCTGGCCACCAAACAAGCCGCGGCCAGCGTCGGTCAGGTTGCCCTGGTCAACGCCTGGAGCACCGCGTTCGCCCGCTACCAGCGCAGCGTCGGCCAGGTGCTGCTGACCGCGCATGACGTCTCGATGCGGGTGCAGCACAACAACGCTCAGCGCACCCTCGACCGGCTGCGCGCGCTGCACGCGGTGGCAATCGTCAACGAGAACGACACGGTGGCCACCAACGAAATCCGGTTCGGCGACAACGACCGCCTTTCGGCTCTGGTGGCGCATCTGGTCGGCGCCGACGCACTGGTCCTGCTCAGCGACATCGACGGACTCTACGATTCCGACCCGCGTAAGTCCGACGAAAGTCGCTTCATCGCAGAGGTTTCCGGGCCGGACGATTTGGCCGGCGTGATTGCCGGGCAAGGCAGCCACCTGGGCACCGGCGGCATGGCATCCAAGCTTTCGTCGGCGTTGCTGGCCGCCGACGCCGGCGTTCCGGTGCTGTTGGCGGCCGCCGCCAACGCCGAGGCCGCCCTGGCGGACGCCTCGGTGGGCACCGTGTTCGCGCCGCGGCCCAGCCGGATGTCGGCGCGCCGGTTCTGGGTGCGCTACGCCGCGGAGTCCGCCGGCGCGCTGGCCCTGGACCAGGGCGCGGTGAATGCCGTTCTGGGTCAACGTCGCTCGCTGTTGGCCGCAGGTATCACTGCGCTGGACGGGCGTTTCCACGGCGGCGACGTCGTCGATCTGAACGGCCCGGACAAGGAGCTGGTGGCCCGCGGGGTAGTCGCTTACGATGCCGCCGAACTGGCCACCATGATCGGCCGGTCGACGTCCGAGCTTCCCGCCGAGCTACGTAGGCCCGCGGTGCACGCCGACGACCTCGTGGCCGTCTAGCCCCTAACTATTGGCACGAGATACAGTGCCCCCCAAGCTATCTCGGTCAGCGTCGCGGTCAGCTCGACGTCGTACTCCGGCGGTCTGCCGGGCAGATTCTGCTGACATGCTCGCTCGACCATCCAGCTGAGTGCGCTGGCCGTCGTCGCCGCGGGTAGCTCGCGGCGGATCGAGCCGTCGGCCTGGCCGTCCTCGATCACCTGTGTCAGCCGCTTCGAGATTCCGTCGAGCAGTTCGCGGTAGGTTGCCGCCACCTGCGGGTCGTAGCCCGCCATCTCGTTGAGTGCGACCAACACCGGCTGGTGTCGGCGGTAGCCGGCGACGATGCCGGCCATCGCGGCGCGGACATCGCCGGGATCGTGTCGCCAAGCCACGCCCCACCACAGTTCGGCGCTGTCGGAGAGGTCCCCGAACACCTGGCCGGCCAGCCGTCGCAGCAGGTCGCCCTTGTCCTCGAAATAAATGTAGAAGTTGGCCCGCGACATCCCCGCCTCGGTGGAGAGCCGGTCGACGCTGAGTTCGGTGAAGCTGGCGCCGTCGCGCATCAGTCGCTCGGTGGCGTCGAGCAGCCGGCGTTCGATCTGCTCGCGCCGCTCCTGCCGCTTGGCCTGCGGCTTGCGGGTTACTGACGGCATGGGCGACAGTATGACACCTTGACTAGACACTCTGTCTAGTTCTAGGGTCGTCGGTGTTCCGGAACTGTGACCGGTGTCATATCCGATGGAGGATCCGCTTATGACAGCGACGGCTGCCACCCCTCGCCCCTACGACCCCATCGACCTCTCCTCCCGCGCCTTCTGGTCGACCAGCGCGCAGGAGCGCGAGCAGGTGTTCGCGGAGCTGCGCGCCGACCGGCCGGTCAGCTGGCACCCGCCGGTCGAGGACGCGATACTGCCCGACCCCGACGATCCCGGGTACTGGGCTGTCACCCGCCGCGATGACATCGTGGCGATCAGCCGCGACAACGAGTCGTTCCTTTCGGGTAAAAGGGCGTCATGTTCGAAAACGTCCCCGAGGAGCTGCTCGAGGCGTCGCAGTCGTTCCTGGCGATGGATCCGCCCCGGCACACCTTCCTGCGCAAGCTCGTCAGCGCCGCGTTCACCCCACGGCAGGTCAGACGAATCGAGGACTCGATCCAGGCGAACGCCAAGACCATCGTCGAGGAGCTCAAAGACGCGGGCACCGGGGTCGATTTCGTCGAGCGCTGCGCCAAGGAGTTGCCGATCCGCACGCTCTCGGACATGGTCGGGATCCCCGAAGCCGAGCGGCAGAAGGTAGCGCACGCCGCCGACGCGATGGTCTCGTGGGCCGACCCGATCTATCTCAACGGCCGCCCGCCGTTGGAGGTGTTGTTCGAGGCACAGATGTACATCCATCAGGTGGCTTTCGGTCTGGCCGCCGAGCGCCGCGAAAATCCCGGTGACGACCTGCTCAGCGCCTTGGTCAACGCCGAGGTAGACGGCGATCGGCTGGCCGATGCCGATATCGCCGCCTTCTTCGTGTTGCTCGCGGTGGCCGGCAACGACACCACCCGCCAGACCACCAGCCATGCGTTGCGAGCCCTGACCGACTACCCCGACCAGCGGGCTTGGTTGTTGGAGGACTTCGACGACCGGATCGGCGGAGCCGTCGAGGAGTTCATCCGCTGGGCGACGCCGGTGATGACGTTCCGCCGCACGGCCGCAGAGGATGTGGAGATCGGCGGTCAGAGTGTGCGCGCCGGCGAGAAGGTGGTGATGTTCTATTCGTCGGGCAACTTCGACACCGACGTGTTCACCCATCCCGAGCGCCTCGACCTGAGTCGCAGCCCCAACCCGCATGTCGGTTTCGGTGGCGGCGGCGTGCACTTCTGCCTTGGCGCGAACCTGGCCAGGGCGCAGCTGCGGGCCATCTTCGGCGAGCTGCTGCACCAGCTGCCGGACATTCAGGCCGGAGACCCGGCATACCTGGCCGGCAACTTCATCCACGGCATCCGCAGCATGCCCTGCACGTTCTAGTCGACGGCCGCGGGGGCCAGCTCCTCGGTGAGCAGGGTCAGTAACTCTGAGCAGCCGCCCTCGACCTTGACGGTGGCCAGGTCGTCGCCGCGGGTCGGCCCGCGATTGATGATCGCGACCGGCATGCCGAGGGCCGCTGCGTGCCGTACGAAGCGGTAACCGGAGAACACCGTCAGTGACGAACCGGCCACCAGGAGCGCATCGGCATCCTCGACCATCGAAAATGCCTGCTGGACAATGTCTTTGGGCACGCTCTCGCCGAAGTACACGATGTTGGGCTTGAGCATGCCGCCGCAGGCTGGGCAGTCGACATAGCGGAACGATGCGGTGTCGTCGACGACGGCGTCTGCGTCGGGCGCGACAGCCAGGCCGCCGATCGCTTCGACGCGTTCGGTGAATCCGGGGTTCAGCGCATCCAGTTCTTGGCCCAGCGCCGCGCGGCTCATGGTGTGGCCACAGCTCAGGCAGACCACCTGCGCGTAAGTGCCATGCAGGTTGATCACGTGTGCGCTGCCGGCCTTGGTGTGCAGCAGGTCGACGTTCTGCGTGATCAAGCCGCTGACGACGCCGAGGTGCTCGAGCGCGGCCAAGGCCCGGTGACCGGCGTTGGGCCGGGTGTCGTCCATGTGCCGCCACCCGACGTGATTGCGGGCCCAGTACCGCTGGCGGAACACCGGGTCCGACGTGAACTGCCGGATCGTCATCGGGTTGCTCGGCGGTGAATCGGGGCCGCGGTAGTCGGGAATGCCGGAGTCGGTCGACATGCCCGCGCCGGTCAGCACCGCAACGCGGCGACCGGTGAGGGCAGCAACCAATTCGGGAGCTTCCGCATGCACTGCCGTCACCTCATCGAGGGTACGGATTCATCCAGGCGATCCGCTGTCGTCGCAGGCCGGCGCCCATAGCAGCGGCGACGCGACGGCGATTTCGTCACGGCGTGCGAATCACGGTGAGCCAAAGCGTTTACATGTATTCGATATGTGGAAGCTAGTTGGCCCATTCTGAAGGCTACTGTGAAAACTGTGGCGTTTGCCGGCTGCCCTGGTAGCCGGAAGGGGTTGGCGATCCGGTCAGTGGGGCTTTGCTCACGCTGCGGCGCATCGCGGGGAATGCGCTGATCGCATGGACCACTACCAGCGGTTGCCCGGTAGTCCTCCGAGCCCGGTGCGGTACCCCGGCTACGCCCCCGTGAGCTACATCCGGCTGCGTGGCAGCGGACCTTCCGTGGCTGTGGCCGAGAGAAAGGGGTAACGCAAATGCTCGACTTCGGAGCATTACCGCCCGAGGTGAATTCGGGCCGGCTGTACGCGGGTCCGGGCTCCGGCCCGATCATGGCGGCCTCATCCGCCTGGCAGGCTGTTGCAAGCCAATTAGACGGTGTCGCACAGGGTTACGGGGCCGTTGTGTCGGGTCTGCTGGGTGAGGCGTGGGCCGGCGGCGCCTCGGCTGCCATGGCGGCAGCAGCCACACCCTACGTCGAATGGATCGCGGCCGCGGCGGCACAGGCTGAGGAGACGGCCATGCAAGCGCGAGCGGCCGCGGCGGCCTACGAATCCGCCTTCGCCGCGACGGTGCCGCCGGCCCTGGTGGCCGCCAATCGCGCGCACTACACGGCCCTGGTGATGGCGAACATCTTCGGGCAGTACACGGCGCAAATTGCCGCTGACGAAGCCGCTTACGCGGAGATGTGGGCGCAGGATGCTCAGGCGATGTACGCCTATGCCGGATCGTCTTCGGCGGCAACCTCGTTGACGCCGTTCACCCGCCCTCCCGAAACGACAACGGCGACTGGGCAATCGGCGCAGAGCGCGGCCGTCGCCCAAGCTGCCGGGAATTCCGGTGCGACGCAAGCCCAGTCGAGCTTGTCCCGGCTGATGGCCGCCGTGCCGCAGCAGCTGCAGAACTTCGCGGCCGCCGCACCGGCAGCCGCACCGGCCGATCCGCTCGCCGATCCGGTGCTGACCGCGTTCAGTAACTTCAACACCCTGTCGGGTCCGACGAACCTCACTGCTGCACTGAGTCGTACGGCGACCAGTGCCGGCAGCTTCTTCACCGCGCTCTACCGGACCGGAATCCAGGCCGAGGACCTGCCCAAGATCGCCGAGGAGGGTGCGGGTGCGGCCGGTGCGGCGAACGCTGCCAGAGCCGGAGCGCAGGGATTGGGAGCCGCCGAGCAATCCGTGCTCGCGAGTGTCGGACAGGCGGAACCCATTGGGGGCCTTTCGGTCCCGCAGACATGGGCCTCGGCAACCCCGATCGCCAGTGCTGTCGAGACTCCGCAGTGGCTGTCGGAGGCGGATCTCGGAGCGGTCCCGGCGTCCTCGGAGATGGCCGGTGCGCCGGGTGCGGCGCCGATGTTGGGGATGGCCCAGCAGCCGGGCATGTGGTCGCGTCCGACCGTGAGCAACATCCTGCGGGTGCCGACGGGTCGCTTCAAGATGCCGCGTCCGTTCCAGGGTGGTTAGCCGAAACCGGTTGTGTTGCAGCGTTAGCGAATTCGCAGAGGGGATGTGATGTTTGATTTCGGGGTGCTGCCGCCCGAGATCAATTCGGCCAGGATGTACACCGGCCCGGGCTCGGGCCCGATGATGGCTGCGGCGGCGGCCTGGGACGCGCTGACCGCGCAACTGGAAACGTTCGCCGCCCGCTACTCCGCCATGGTGTCGGAGTTGCATGGGCAGAGCTGGTCCGGCGCATCCTCGGCGGCCATGGTGGCGGCTGCTGCGCCCTACGTGGCCTGGGTGAGCGCCACCGCTGCACAGGCCGGGCAGTCCGCGAGTCAGGCCCGCGCCGCCGCCGCCGGCTACGAGGCGGCGTTTTCGGCGACCGTCCCGCCGTTCGTCGTCGCGGCCAATCGCGCCCAACTGATGCTGCTGGTGGCGACCAATTTCTTCGGGCAGAACACGCCGGCCATCGCCGCCAACGAGATCGCCTACGCCGAGATGTGGGCACAGGACGCGGCGGCGATGTACACCTACGCCGCCACCGCGTCGTCGGCGACCGCACTGTCGCCCTTCGAGCAGCCACCGCAGACCACGAATCCGGCCGGATCGGCAGCACAGGCCGCGGTGACCTCGGATGCGGTGGGATCGGCGGCCGGGCAATCCGCGACCGAATTCGCCCAGTTGTTGGCGGCGGTCCCGCAGCAGTTGCAGGGCCTGGCCTCGGCCGGAGCGGGCAACGCCGTGGCGGCCGACGCCACCAGCTCGCCGATCATTGCCGCGTTCGAGACCTTCAACATCCTCACCGGGCCGCTGGTTCCGGCCTACCAAATACCGTTTGCAACGTTCCAAGCCGGACTTTTCGTCACTCAGCTGACCGAGAGCAAAGTCGAAAGCCAGCTGCTGCCCGCATTGGCGGCACCTCTGGACGGCGCCGCGGCGCAGGCTGCGCTGGAGTCGGGCCAGGTGCAGCCCGTGCTGGCCGGTGCGGGTCGCGCGGTCTCGGTGGGCGGCTTGTCCACTCCGCCGAATTGGACGCTGGCCTCGCAGAACAGCGCCGCGGTCGAGCCGGTGGAGGCGGCCGAGCCAGCTGTCCGGGTGTTGCCGCCGTGGGCGCAGGAGCCGGCGTCGGCGGGTCACACCGGTGTGCCGGCGATGGCCCCGTTGAACAACGCCGGTGCACGGCGCGGCGACAACACGGTGTTCCGGATGAGGGATCGCCGCTACCGGATGCCGCGTCCCGCTCCCGGCGGCTGACCGGGGTTCCGCTACCGAATATTCGACGGTGCGGCGACAATAGATTTGTCATGGACTTCTACAACGTCTACAGCCAGGGGTACGCCCGGGTCGCCGCGTGTACTCATCACGCCGCGATCGGAGATCCCGCGGCCAACGCCGACTCGGTGCTGCGGCTGGCCCGGCAATGCCATGACGACGGTGTGGCCCTGGCGGTGTTCCCGGAGCTGACGCTGTCCGGTTATTCCATCGAAGACATCCTGCTGCAGGATGTCTTGCTGGATTCCGTGGAGGAAGCGCTGCTCGAGGTCGTCGCCGCCTCGCGCGGGCTGCTGCTGGTGCTGGTGGTCGGCGCGCCGCTCCGGCACCGGCACCGCATCTACAACACCGCCGTGGTGATCCACCGCGGTGCCGTGTTGGGTGTGGTCCCCAAGTCGTATCTGCCGACCTACCGCGAGTTCTACGAGCGCCGTCAGATCGCGCCGGGCGACGACGAGCGCGGGACCATCCGGGTCGCCGGGACGCGGGCCCCGTTCGGCCCGGACCTGCTCTTCGAGGCAACTGATCTGCCCGGCTTCGTCCTGCACGTCGAAATCTGCGAGGACATGTTCGTCCCCATCCCGCCCAGCGCCGAAGCGGCGCTGGCGGGGGCCACGGTGCTGGCCAACCTGTCCGGCAGCCCGATCACGATCGGTCGCGCCGACGATCGGTCGCTGCTGGCACGTTCGGCGTCGCAGCGGTGTCTGGCCGCCTACGTGTATGCGGCTGCGGGAGAAGGTGAATCGACTACCGACCTGGCGTGGGACGGCCAGACCATGATCTGGGAGAACGGTGCGTTGCTGGCCGAGTCGGAGCGCTTTCCCAAGGGAGAGCGGCGCAGCATCGCCGATGTCGATCTCGAGTTGCTGCGCGCCGAGCGGTTGCGGATGGGCACCTTCGACGACAACCGGCGCCACCACCGCGGCTCGGCAGAAGCTTTCCGGCGGATCGACTTTCGGCTCGGCCCGCCGGCCGGTGACATCGGGCTCCGCCGCCACGTCGAGCGTTTCCCGTTCGTGCCCGCCGACGTCAACCGGTTGCAGCAGGACTGTTACGAGGCGTACAGCATCCAGGTGTCCGGGCTCGAGCAGCGGTTGCGGGCCTTGAACTTCCCCAAGGTCGTCATCGGCGTCTCCGGGGGCCTCGACTCGACCCACGCACTGATCGTCGCCGCGCGCGCGATGGATCGGGAGGACCGGCCGCGCAGCGACATTCTGGCGTTCACCCTGCCGGGCTTCGCCACCGGTGAGCGCACCAAACGCAACGCGATCGAGTTGTGCCGCGCGCTGGGGGTCACCTTCGCCGAAATCGACATCACCGAGACCGCGGCGCTGATGCTCAAGGAAATGGACCACCCCTTCTCGCGCGGCGAGAAGGTCTACGACGTCACCTTCGAGAACGTCCAAGCCGGGTTGCGCACCGATTATCTGTTCCGGCTGGCCAATCAGCACGGCGGCATCGTGCTGGGCACCGGCGACCTGTCCGAGCTCGGCTTGGGCTGGTCGACGTACGGTGTGGGCGATCAGATGTCGCATTACAACGTCAACGGCGGTGTGCCAAAGACGCTGATCCAGCACCTGATTCGCTGGGTGAACCTGTCGGGGCAGTTCCCGCCGGATGTGACCGCGGTGCTGCAGTCGGTGCTCGACACCGAGATCACTCCAGAACTCGTGCCCGCCGGTGAAGACGAGGAACTGCAGAGTAGCGAAGCCAAAGTCGGACCGTATGCGCTGCAAGACTTCTCGCTGTATCAGGTACTGCGCTACGGTTTCCGGCCGGCGAAGATCGCGTTCCTGGCCTGGCACGCCTGGAGTGATTCAGATAGTGGCAACTGGCCCCCGGGGTTCCCGGAGAACAAGCGTCCGTCGTACCCGCTCAAAGAGATTCGGCACTGGCTGCAGGTCTTCGTGCAGCGGTTCTACTCGTTCAGCCAGTTCAAGCGGTCCGCTCTACCCAACGGGCCCAAGGTTTCCCAGGGCGGGGCACTGTCGCCGCGCGGCGACTGGCGCGCTCCGTCCGACATGTCGGCTCGTGCCTGGCTCGACGCGATCGAACGCGACGTTCCCGAGGACTGAGGCGGCCGCCGGCTACCAGTTGGTCAGCATGACGTGGTTGATGACCAGAGCGCCGACGATGTTCGCGGCCAGCCACCATCGCTGAGATGCGCGCGGCAGCAACGCCGGAGTCGCGGTCAGCCACACCATGAACGGTAACCAGATCCGCTCGGTCTCGGCTTTGCTCAGCATGCTGAGGTCGGCGCTGAGTATCGCGGTGATGGCCGCCAGCGCCAACAGGTGCAAGCCGGACCGCCGGCGGATCGCGGCGATGCCGAAGACCCTGCCCACACCGGCGACGCTGCCCAAACCGATGGCGCACGCGACCGAGGCGAGGTTGGCCCAACCCCAGTACTGGAACGGCCTGATCTTCGCTATCCCCTGCCAATAGCGTTGCTGCACAAGGTTGTAGCCATCGAACCAGCAAAAGCCCGCTGCGGTGAACGCGGCTACCACCACCAATGCCGCTCCGATGGCGATCGCCGCCGTCGTCACCGCGGACCTACGGTCGCGCACAGCGAACAGCACGGCCAGTGCCAGCAGGCCGGTCAACACCAGCCCGTAGTTCAAGTAGACCGCCCAGCCCAGCAGCAGCCCCGCCCCGAGCGCCGCGGCAACAGGCCGGCGCACGGTTCGACTGGCCGCCAACGCAAGCAGCGCGATGCCCCAGGCCGCGACGCCGGCGAAGTACCCGTCGGCGGACACGGCAATCCAGATCGCGGTCGGCGCGACCGCCACGAACGGCGCGGCCATCCGCGCGAGCGACTCGTCGGACACAGCGCGAACAGCGACGATCACCGCCGTCGCCGCACTCGACCCCACCAGCAGGCAGAGCGCTCCCGCCCACGCGCCACCGCCCAACCCGAGTCGATCGAGCCACACGAAGGTCAGCAACGCACCGGGCGGGTGGCCCGACACATGGGTGATCCAGGAGTCCGGCTGGTAGTCCAGAATGCGACTCGAAAAGGTCCGCAGCATCGACGGGATGTCGGTGACCGTCGGCACCTGCCGCAGGTACTCGTGGCGCGCGGCCAGTCGTCCCGCAAACCCGAGCTGCCATCCGTCGACCATGGCCAGCGCAAACGCCCAGGCGCACGATGTCAGCCAGGTGACGAGTGTGAGTGTGCGCCAAGACAATCGCTGAGCCAGGCTGGGGCCCCAGCGCACAGCCGCAAGGCCGAGCCCGATCGCCGGAACGGTGCCCCAGCCGACGTGCAGGCGCCACCAGCCGAACAGCGGGGCGACGTCGGCCAAGTCGTGGATGGTCTTCGGCGAGCTGTGGATCAGCGGGGTCACGATGCCCAGGTGCAGGTGCGGAACCGTGAATGCCGCCGCTACCAGGACGACTGCCAGCGACATCGCCAAGACGTCGCGGCGTGCGAGTTTCACTTCCACTCCGTCATGTTCTCCCACCACCGTCGGTCACCGGATCTGACCCGCCCGCTACAGCGGCGGCGTGCTCGTCCCGGTATCCGTCCGGCGGCGGCCCGCCAACCCGAGTCGGGCGGCGTACGCGAGCGCGCTCGTGCCGAACAGTGCGGCGACCAACAGCAACCAGCGGCCGAGAAACGGTTGCTGATCCTGGCCGGTGGCTGCGACGTAGCTGGACTGCCCCTGCTCGATGATGCCGGGAAAGAACAGCAGCAATGACAACCCGGTCGCCAGCGCGGGTACGCGCACATAGTTGAGCGGTGACACCGCCGCCCTGTGCTCAGTGCGCGCGGGCCGGAACTTGCGGATGGCCGCAAGCGCACCGACTACCGAGCGGTCCGCCAACGCGTACAGCGGAAACAGGATCAGGTCGTGCGCGACGATGGCGCCGAGAAACCACACACCAATCGACTGCCACCACACCTTGTGGTTCCACAAGGCATGCGGACCAAGCTTTGTGATGACATATCCGGCGAGAGCCCAGGCCGCGATGGTGCCGAGCAGATGCAGCGGATCGTTGCCGTAGAATCCGGTGAATTTTGCTGTCAGCCAGCGCATTTCAGGCACGCTCGAATTCGATGAGCCGCACCCACTTGGTGTTGTGGACGCCCGGCAGCGCGGGCACGATGATGCGTGCGGGATAACCGTGATCCATGGACAGGTCCGCGCCGTTGACGCGGAGGGCGAGTAGTGCGTCGGCGTTGCCGACTTGGCCGGCCGTCAAGACGGCGCGGTTGAATCCGCCGCGGCGCTCCACGGAGCGAACGGACGCGCGGGCGTCGGTCAGTCCCGCCAAGGCGGCCAGATCGCGCAGCCGTACCCCGCTCCACGTCTGCGTGGTCGACCACCCCTCCACGCAGGCGATGGGCAGGTCGACGGTGTGCTGCGGCATGCCCAGCAGAGCGGCCCGGTCGAGCAGCCGGCTCCCGGCCGGGCCGCGCAGTTCCAGTCGCCAGTTGGCGCCCACATCGGCGGGGCTGATCGCGGCGGCCAGCGCGGTCCGGTTGACTTCGAAATCGTTACGGCCCGAACCCCGAACACGACCTCGCGGAAGCAGCAGCGCGGCGCGGCGCGTGACGCCGCCGATGGTCTGCCCGGCGGTCAGCAAGGCCACGAAGACCGCGCCACCCCCGACGAGCGCCAGCGCGCCGCGACGGCTGACGGTCGGCGGCGCAGGATCAGCGGCGACCAACCCGTCGACATCCGGGGGCTCCGGGCGGGTGTCGGCGCGTGCGGTGCGCAATACCGTCCGAAACGACATCGAACGTAGCGCGGCGACCATTTTCGGGATCTTGATCGCGACGTGAATCACGAAGCCCGCGAAGAAGATCCAGGCTCCGAAATAGTGCGCGGTGTAGAAGCTGAAGCCGAAGATGTAGTCGTACTGGATGTTGAGCACGCCGGTGGCGAGTTCGAAGACGATGCCGCCGACCAGCATCAGCAACGAAAGCCGTTCCACCAACTGTGCGATCGACCGCAATGGCGGCCACGCGAACAGCCGGGGCATCACCGACCAGAGCTTGGCCAGCACCACGGGAATGATGATCAGACCCAGCCCGACGTGCACACCCTGGGTCAACCGATAGAGCCACGACGGCCGGCTCGGCCAATCGAAGGTCGGCAGCTTGAGCCATCCGACATCGCGGGGGATGGCCTGGCCGAATTGCGGGCCGTAGGCGATGTACGACAACAGCCCGGTCAGCCCGACGATGGGCAGGGCGATCAGCAGCACCGAACCGAACACCGAGGTCAGCCATGGTCCCCGGAGCGGACTACGCCATCGCTGCAGCATCCGGGCCCCGGGTGGACGGCTAATGGTTCGCGCCGCGGCGAGTCGTCAAGGTCAGCACCGCGATCATCCGGTCGTGGATGGTGCTGACCTGGGTGACGCAGAAACCCGCGGCCCGCGCGATGTCGCCGAGCTCGACCGCTCCGACACGGGACCACGGAAACCATTGACCCAGATAGTCATCGGTTTCCCACCGGAGCCATTCGTAACAGGATTCGGATGTGGGGGAATCGATCTCGACGATGACGGTGCCGCCGTCGGCAAGCAGCCGCGCGGTCCTGCGCAGCGTATGGACCGGATTGCCCCCGATGCCGATGTTGCCGTCGGTGAGTAGCACCTGCGCCCAACACCCCTCGGCGGGCAGCGGTCCGAAGACGTCGCGGTGAATCGCGGTGCCACCCCGTTGCCGGGTCATCTGCACGGCGGTCGCCGAACTGTCGACGCCCAGCGCGGGGAGGCCGCGCTCCTGCAGCCAGGCGGTGAATCGCCCGGGCCCGCAGCCCATGTCCAGAGTCGGGCGCGACGAGCATTGCTGCAACACGTGCTCGTCGGCCAGCCGGTCGTCGGGGGTAGCGGTCAGTCCGCCCATCCAACGCGACATCGGTAGCTCGCGACGATGCCCAAGATGGTTACGTGACCAGCAGGAACTGCCCGACGCGGCCGATTGGTAGATCACATCGGCCGACCACACCGACGCGGCCACGGCTTCAGTTGTCATCGCGGCCCGCGAATCTTGACAACATCCATCTCCCGTTCGCCGATTTGTGCACAGTGCTTTTAATGCGATTCGACACCGACGGATCGAAGGATTGCCGGAGCCAGGATTTCGAAACCTCCACGAAACGCGCGGTAGCCCGTCCACGGTCGCTCCGCTGCGAGTCTCGCCGGAAGCGCATCGCAGCGCGTCCCGGCCCAGCTCGGGCTGGCTGCACAGCCCGCTGAGCTGTAGGATCCGCCGCTTCCCGTGGTCGAGGTCGGGCACAGTGGAGTGATGAGCTCACGGCCGGCGTCGATCTGTCTGCTGACGATCGGCCTGCTGGCCGCCGGGTGTGGCGCCGGGCCGCCGACGCCGGTTGTCTCGCCCGCGCGTACGCCGCCGGCCGAACCCGCGACCGCCGGCCCCGCGACGGTGCCCCCGCTCGGCAGGGTGGTGCCGGTCGGCGACGCACCCGAGGGTGTCGTCGTCGGGACGTCCGGGATCGCAGCGGTGGCCGTGCGCAATCCGGACGGAGTCGCGTTAGTCGACGCCGTCACCGGGGCCGTCCGCGAGACCATCCGGACGGTGGGGGCGGCGCGGCATCTGAGCCTGGGCGGACCGGACGGGCCGGTGCTGGTGCCGTTGGAGAGCTCCAACACGCTGACCGCGATGAGCCTTGCGGACGGCCGGGTGACATTCACCGTGGCCAACGTCGGGCGGCAACCACACGATGCGGCGCAGACGGCCGACGGCACGATCGTGGTCACCAACGAGCACGGCGGCGGGGTGGTGTTCGTGCGCGACGGCGCGGTGCGGGGTTCACTGCCCGCCGGTCCAGTTCAACCCGGTGGCATCGCGGCGGTCGGAGACCGGGCGGCGGTAGCCGACGTGCAGGGCAACGGGGTGTGGGTTTACGACGGGTCGACGCGTCGATTGCTGACCCACGGCCCGGTCGGGGTGAAGCTGACGCACGCGGCCGCGGTCGGAGAGGAGATGGCGGCCTTCGCCGACACCGACGGCGGCGCCGTCGTCATCGAGCGCGTCGGCCCGCAGCTCAGCCGTATCGCGACGGTCGACGCTCCGGGCAAGCCGTACGGGCTCGCCTACGACGCCGTGCGACGTCGTCTGTACGTCACGCTGACGGCATCGAACAGGCTGCGGGTGGTCGATCTCTCCGATCCGGCCACCCCGCGGATACTCACCGATGTGCCGACGATCCGACAGCCCAATTCGGTGGCCGTCGACCCGCGTCGAGGCGCGGTGCTGGTGACGGGCAGTGCCCCCGGCGGCGACAGCGGGCTGCAGATCATCGGCCCCGAACTGCTGCCGACACGTTGACCGAGCGACCCGGCTACGGTCGGCAGCAGCGAAAGGATGCGGATCTGCAGTGAGAATTCTGTTGACGGGGGCCGCCGGTTTCATCGGTTCGAGGGTGGACAAGGCGCTGCGCGATGCCGGGCACGACGTTGTCGGTGTCGACCTGCTGTTGCCCGCCGCGCACGCTCCCGGCGCGCGCCTACCCGCCGGCTGCCACCACGTCGACGTCCGGGACGGATCCGCGCTGGCGCCGCTGCTCTCCGGTGTCGACCTGGTCTGCCACCAGGCCGCAATGGTCGGGGCCGGGGTGAACGCCGCGGACGCTCCCGCCTACGGCGGTCACAACGACTTGGCCACCACGGTGCTGCTGGCCGAGATGTTCGCCGCCGGAGTCCGACGTCTGGTGCTGGCCTCGTCGATGGTGGTCTACGGGCAGGGCGGCTACGCCTGTCCCGACCATGGTCCGGTCGACCCGCAACCGCGGCGGCGCGCCGACCTCGACGCCGGGGTGTTCGAGCATCGCTGTCCGGTCGGCGGTGAAGAACTGCACTGGCGGCTGGTCGACGAGGACGCTCCGCTGCGACCGCGCAGCCTTTACGCGGCGAGTAAGACCGCCCAGGAGCACTATGCGCTGGCCTGGTCGGAGTCGACGGGCGGTTCGGTTGTGGCGCTGCGCTACCACAACGTCTATGGCCCGGGGATGCCGCGCGACACGCCCTACTCGGGGGTCGCGGCGATCTTCCGTTCGTCACTCGAAAAGGGGGATTCACCAAAGGTATTCGAGGACGGCGGACAGATGCGTGACTTCGTGCACGTTGACGACGTCGCCGCCGCGAACGTCGCTGCCACAGCCGACCGGGAGGGCTTCACCGCGGTCAACGTCTGTTCCGGCCAACCGATCTCGATCCGGGAGGTTGCGGCCGCGCTGTGCGACGCCCGCGACACTGCGCTGTCCCCGGAGGTCACCGGCCAGTACCGCCACGGTGATGTGCGCCATATCGTCGCCGACCCGGCCCGCGCCGCGGAGGTGCTGAATTTTCGTGCCGCGATCGATCCGCGCGACGGTCTGCGCCACTTCGCGTTCGCGCCGCTACGGTAACGGTATTCGCTGATGCCAGAACATCTTCCGGACTCCGCCGACCGGGTCACCGTGGTGCTTCCGTGTCTCAACGAAGAGGAGTCGCTGGCTGCGGTACTCGCGGCCGTACCGGCCGGTTACCGGACCCTGGTGGTCGACAACAACAGCACCGATGACACCGCCGGGGTGGCCGGACGGCACGGCGCCACGGTGGTGTTCGAACCTCAAGCGGGCTACGGCGCCGCGGTGCATGCCGGGGTGGTCGCGGCAACCACCCCGATCGTCGCGGTCATCGATGCCGACGGGTCGATGGATCCCGCGGACCTTCCCCGGCTGGTAGCCGCGGTCGAGAGCGGCGCCGACCTGGCGACCGGGCGGCGCCGCGCGGTGCCCGGTCTGCACTGGCCGTTCGTCGCCCGGTTGGGCACGGTGGTGATGAGCTGGCGACTGCGAACCCGGCACGGATTGCCGGTGCACGACATCGCGCCGATGCGGGTCGCACGGCGGGAGGACCTGCTGAATCTCGGTGTGCTCGACCGCCGCTCGGGCTATCCGCTGGAATTGTTGGTTCGCGCCGCCGCGGCCGGATGGCGGGTTGCCGAATTCGACGTCAGTTACGGCCCACGCACGGGCGGAAAGTCGAAAGTCAGCGGATCGTTGCGGGGCAGCATCACGGCGATCTTCGACTTCTGGAAGGTGATTTCGTGAGCACACTTCCGGTGACCTTGCTGATCGTGGCCAAGGCGCCCGAGCCGGGCAAAGCCAAGACCCGGTTGGCCGCAACCGTCGGCGATCAGGTCGCCGCCGACATCGCCGCTGCGGCACTGCTCGACACCCTGGACGCGGCGGCGGCCGCGCCGGTGGCCGCGCGGGTGGTCGCGCTCACCGGTGACTTGGACGCCGCGTCCTGCAGCACCGAGATCCGCAGGCGGCTGGAGTCTTTCACCGTGGTCGGGCAGCGTGGTGACGATTTCGCCGACCGGCTGGCCAACGCGCACGCCGACGCGGGTGACGCGGGCGGAGGTCGTCCCGTGTTGCAGATCGGGATGGACACTCCGCAGGTGAGCGCCGAGCTGCTGACCGACTGTGCGGAGCGCCTGTTGCAGGTGCCGGCCGTGCTGGGTCCGGCGCGCGACGGCGGTTGGTGGATCCTGGGATTGGACGCGCCGACGGCGGCCGAACACCTCCGTGGCGTTCCGATGTCGCAACCGGACACCGGAGACCTCACAGCGAAAGCTCTGCGCGACAAGGGTATCGAAGTTGCCACCGTAGCGACGCTGGCCGACGTGGACGTCGTCGACGACGTCGCCGCGGTGCGCGATGCCTGCGATCACGCCAGCCGCTTCGCGCGGGTCACCCGCGCCGCTGGACTCTAGACCGTCATCAGCCCGGCGCCGTCGCCTTGTCGATCGCGTCGGCATCCGGCGCGCAGTCACCGGCGCCGGCTACCAGCGTCGCGAGCGCCCCGGCCGCGCAGGCCCGGCGCAGAGCGCGGCCCGGTCCGGCGGCCCAAGTGGCTGCCAGCACACCGGCGAACACGTCGCCCGCGCCGGCGGTGTCGATCGCATCCACCGCGGGCGCAGCCACCTCGAACTCCACGCCGTCGCCGGTGTAAGCGGCGCCGCGCGCACCCAGCGTGGTCACGCGTTGCGGTACCGGCCAATTCCACTGCGCGGCTTCGGTTTCGTTGACCACCAGAACATCGACCAGCTCGGCCAGCTGCGCCAACTCGGCGTCGTCGCCACCCGGCGGTGACGCGTTGAGAATGACCGTGACACCGGCCGACCGCGCGGCCCGGGCGGCCGCCGCCGCAGTCGCGACTGGAATCTCCAACTGCAGCAACAACACATCGACGTCGGCGACGATGTCACCCAGCGCCGCCGCGTCCAGTGCCAGCCGGCCGTTGGCCTCCGGGGCGACGATGATCAGGTTCTCGCCGCTGGATTCGACGACGACGACAGCGTTTCCGCTGCGCCCGGCGACGGTGATCAGGGCGTCGGTGCCGACGCCGTTCTCCTCGAGGTGGTCGCGCAACTGTCCGGCCGCCGTGTCGTCTCCGACGGCGCCGACGAATTGCACGTCCGCCCCTGCGCGTGCCGCGGCCACCGCCTGATTGGCGCCTTTGCCACCGGGCGCCGAGCGCATCGACATCGCCAGTGCCGTCTCGCCCGGGCGGGGCAGCGTTTCGACCTCGAACCCGAGGTCCATGTTCACGCTGCCCACCACACACACCCGCGTCATGTCGCCGACGCTAGGTAGAACCGTTCGGATATACAAACGTCGTGTTGATAACGGTTTTCGGCAAATCCGTTTTCGCCCTTGCGGAGGCGATATCCTGCTGCGTGATCTGGGCTTGTCGGCCCGGCTGCGAAAGGATGCCGATTGACGCCGCGAGGCTCAGCCGAACCGGCACCGCACGATGAAACGGTGCCGGCGAAATCTGGCTGGCGCCGTCGTCGGCGGCGGCCGGCCGGACTGAGCATCCAGTCGAAAATCATGGTGATGCTGCTGGTTTCCAGCCTGGCGTCGCTGGCGGTGATCGGCGTGGTCGAATACGTGTCCGGCCGCAACACCCTGATGCCCGTCGCCGCCGAGCGCATGACGCAGTTGCGCGAAGCCCAGAAACGGGCCATAGAAATGTTGTTCGCCGATTTGACCAATTCGCTGGCGATCTACAGTCGCGGGTACACGGCAGACGAAGCGGTGCAGGCATTTACCGCGGGATTCGACCAATTGGCCGACGCACCAGGCGATCCCGGCCAGCAGCAGGCACTGGAGAGTTATTACCTGGACACGTTGATCGAGCCGATCCAGAAAGCCACCGGCGTCAGACTGGACCTGCCCGCAGTGCTGCCGACCGGCAACGCGCAGAGATATCTTCAAGCGCACTACACGATCCGGGCGTCAGAGAAGTCGCCGGCACCCGAAGACGCCGGTGACGGCAGCGCATGGTCGGCGGCGAATGCGCGCTTCAACGGCTACTTTCGCGAAATCGCCACCCGATTCGAATACCGCGACGCCATGCTGCTCGACACTCGCGGCAACGTGGTCTACAACGTCAACAAGGGTCCTGCGCTCGGCTCCAACATCCTCACCGGCCCGTATCGCTCGTCGAATCTGCGCGGCGCCTACGAAAAGGCGATGGCCGCCGACTCGGTCGACTTCGTGTGGATCACCGACTTCCAGACATTCCAGGCCGCCGCAGGGATGCCGATTGCCTGGCTGGTATCGCCAATCGGAGTGGCAGGCAAGACCGACGGCGTCATGGCGCTCCCGCTGCCGATCTCGAAAGTCAACCGGATCATGACCGCCGATCAGCACTGGAAAGCTGCGGGCATGGGTGCCACGGCGGAGACGTTCCTGGCCGGACCGGATGGGCTGATGCGGTCTGACTCACGGCTGTTCCTCGAGGATCCCCAGCGGTATCAACGCGACGCCGTCGCAGCGGGCACCCCGCCCGAGGTCGTCGCCAAGGCGATCCGCTGGCACGGCACGACTTTGGTGCAACCGGTCGAAACCCCGGCTTTCCGGGCGGCTCAAAAAGGTCGGTCCGGAACAGTCACAGATACCGGCTATCTGGGCGAGCGCGAGTTGGCGGCCTATGCGCCGGTGACTATTCCGAACTCCGATCTGCGCTGGTCGATTCTGGCGACCCGGGACAGCGAAGAGGCCAACGCGCGGGTAGTGGCCTTCACCCGCACGCTGGTGGTCACGGCGGCGGCAATGGTCGTTGTGCTGTGTGTACTCGCGATGCTGATCGCCCAGCGATTCGTCCGTCCGCTGCGCAGGCTGCAGGCCGGCGCCGAGGAGATCAGCGCCGGAAACTACGACGTCGCCATCCCGGTGACATCGCGTGACGAAATCGGCGATCTCACCAAGGCTTTCAACGAGATGAGCCGGAATCTCGAGATCAAAGAAGGTTTGCTCGCCGAACAGCGCGCGGAGAACGATCGGCTGTTGCTGTCGTTGATGCCTGAAACCGTAGTTCAGCGTTACCGTGACGGCGAGCAGACCATCGCTCAAGAGCATCAGGACGTGACGGTCATCTTCGCCGACATCATCGGGCTCGACGAGAATGTCGATGACCTGTCGGGTGAAGAATTGGTCGGCATCGTCGACGAGCTGGTCCGCGAACTCGATTCCGCAGCCGAAACCCTGGGCGTCGAACCGATTCGCACAGTGCACAACGGTTATCTCGCCAGCTGCGGCCTGAACGTTCCACGACTGGACAGTGTGCCGCGCACGATCGACTTCGCCGTCGAAATGCAGCGCATCATCGAGCGCTTCAACAGCGGCAGGGGATACCACCTCAGCCTGCGGGTGGGCATCAACACCGGCAATGTGATCAGCGGATTGGTCGGCAGATCCAGCGTCATCTACGACATGTGGGGTGCTGCTGTGAACTTGGCACACCAGTTGCGCAGCGGGGCCACGGAACCGGGGATATTCGTCACCGCGGACGTCTATGACGTGATGCGTGATCTCCGGCAGTTCACCGCCGCCGGGACCGTTACCGTCGGAGGTTCCGAGCAGCAGATCTGGCGATTGGCGGACCGAAAGTGACCGTCCCCGACCCCTTCTGGTTGTACTGGGCCATCGGACTGGCCGTCGGGTTGCCGCTGCTGCTGGTGAGTCTCACCGAATGGCAACACTTCCTGTCGCGCCGGGCCAGCCCGTTGGCCAGGCCGGTCTATCTGCTGCGCAGTTACCTGGTGCCGCTGGCGGCATTGCTGCTGCTATTGGTCAAGGTGGCCGGCATACCTGCCGACATCGACTCGGTACGTGTGCTGGCAACGGTATTCGGGTTCGTGGTGCTGCTTCTGCTTCTCTCAGGCCTCAACGCGACGGTGTTCGACGGGGCGCCGGAGGGCTCTTGGCGTCAACGGGTTCCGACGATATTCCGGGACGTCACAAGGTTTTTACTGATCGCCGTCGGCCTGGCGCTGATTTTCTCCTACGTCTGGGGAGTGCGCGTCGGTGGCTTGTTCACCGCGTTGGGCGTGACGTCCGTGGTCATCGGCTTGATGCTGCAGAACTCCGTCGGTCAGATCGTGTCCGGGTTGTTCATGTTGTTCGAGCAGCCATTCCGAATCGGGGACTGGCTCGACACTCCCGCCGCGCGCGGCCGCATCGTGGAAGCGAACTGGCGCGCGGTACACATTCAGACCGGCCACGGTTTACAGATCACGCCGAACTCGGTGCTGGCCGCGACGTCGTTCACCAACCTCAGCCGTCCGCCGGGGGCGCACAAGTTGTCGATCAGCACGATGTTTTCCGTCGATGACCCGCCCGACCGCGTACGCCTCCTCCTGATTCGGGTAGCTCAGGCATTGCCGCAGCGGAGGGCCGATGTGGCGCCGACATCCTCGGCAACTGGCTCCGGCGCGTACGAGGTGAGCATCGCCTTGAAGTCTCCGGCCGACGACGGCGTCGCCAAAGCGACCTTCCTGCGCTGGATTTGGTACGCGGCCCGGCGTGAGGGCCTGCATCTCGACGGCGCCACCGACGACTACTCCACGGCGGCGAGGGTGCAGTCGGCGATGCGGGACGTGGTGGCACCCGCCCTGCGGCTCAGCCTCGCCGACCAGCAGCTGCTGATCCCGCACGCGAAGTTGATTCGGTATGGCACCGACGAGATCGTGCAATACGCCGGTGAAGTGCCCACCGCCATGACGTTCGTCATCAAGGGCAGCATTAGGCGCACCTCGGCGGGTGACGACGGTTCGGTGACGCCGCTGAGCCTGCTGGAAGAGGGTTCTTTCCTCGGGTTGAGCACGCTGACCCGGCAGCCGAGTCTCTCCGGTGCCTACGCGCTGGAGGAAGTGACGGCACTCGAGATCGACCGGGAGTACATCGAGGATCTCGTGATGCGGGCACCGCTGCTGCTACAGGAATTGGGCAGGATCATCGAGGACCGCCGCAAAGAAACATCGTCGATCGGGGTCGTCTCACCCCGGCGTTAGTTGCCCGCTACCCTGGATCGATGAGTGTGCACACCTTGTCGGCGAGCGATGTGCGCAGGCAGGTGCACGACGCGGCGCGACGGGCCCGGGTGGCCGCTCGGATACTGGCCTCGTTGCCGACCGTAGCCAAGGATCAGGCGCTGGCTGTCGCCGCCGACGCGTTGGTGGCCAACACCGACCGCATCCTGGCGGCCAACGCCGAGGATCTGCGCTCGGCCCGTGCCGCTGACACGCCGACCGCGATGATCGACCGGCTCGCCCTGGACCCCAAGCGCGTCGAGGGCATTGCGGCTGGCCTGCGCCAGGTCGCCGGCCTGCCGGACCCGGTCGGCGAGGTGCTGCGCGGCTACACGCTGCCCAACGGGCTGGCTTTGCGCCAGCAGCGCGTCCCGCTCGGTGTCGTCGGCATCGTCTACGAGGGCCGGCCCAACGTCACCGTCGACGCGTTCGGCCTGACGCTGAAGTCCGGCAACGCGGCGCTGCTGCGCGGCAGCGCCTCCGCGGTGCGTTCCAACGAGGCGCTGGTCGCGGTGTTGCGCGACGCCCTGCACGGCGAGGACCTGCCGGTCGACGCCGTACAACTGCTGCCGTCCGCCGACCGGTCTTCGGTGACACACCTGATCCAAGCCCGGGGACTGGTCGACGTGGTGATTCCCCGCGGAGGAGCCGGCCTGATCGACGCGGTCGTCCGCGACTCGCAGGTGCCGACCATCGAAACCGGCGTCGGCAACTGCCATGTCTACGTGCATGACGCCACCGATCTCGACATGGCCGAGCGAATCCTGTTGAACTCCAAGACCCGTCGCCCAAGTGTGTGCAATGCCGCCGAGACGTTGCTGGTCGACCGGGCGATCGCCGACCAGGCGATGCCGCGACTGATCGGCGCGCTGCAGGACGCCGGTGTGACCGTCCACCTGGATCCCGATGACGACCACCTGCGCCGCGAATACCTGGAGATGGAGATCGCCGTCGCGGTCGTCGACGGGGTCGACGCGGCCATCACGCACATCAACGAATACGGCACCGGGCACACCGAGGCCATCGTGACGTCGAATATGGCTGCGGCGCAACGGTTCACCGAAGGCGTCGACGCAGCTGCGGTGATGGTCAACGCCTCGACCAGTTTCACCGACGGAGAGCAGTTCGGGTTCGGCGCCGAGATCGGCATCTCGACTCAGAAGCTGCATGCCCGCGGCCCGATGGGCCTTGCCGAACTGACCTCGACCAAGTGGATCGGCTGGGGAGACGGCCAGACCCGCCAGGTCTGACATAGCTGAGGAGAAAGACCACGTGAGTGTGCCCGCGCGGCCCGCGCCGCTGTTCGCCGACATCGACGACGTCGGCCGGCGTCTTGCCGAAACCGGTTACCTACCCGACACCGCCACTGCGACAGCGGTATTCCTGGCAGACCGGCTCGGCAAGCCGCTGCTGGTCGAAGGCCCGGCCGGAGTCGGTAAGACCGAACTCGCCCGCGCTGTCGCTCAGGCCACCGGTTCCGGTCTGGTGCGCCTACAGTGCTACGAAGGTGTCGACGAGGCGCGCGCGCTCTACGAGTGGAACCACGCCAAGCAGATCCTGCGTATCCAATCCGGTTCCAACGACTGGGATCAGACCAAGACCGACGTCTTCACCGAGGAGTTCCTGCTGTCGCGGCCGCTGCTGACGGCGATCCGGCAGACCGAGCCCACCGTGCTGCTGATCGACGAAACCGACAAGGCGGACATCGAAATCGAAGGCCTGCTGCTCGAGGTGTTGTCCGATTTCGCGGTCACCGTCCCGGAGTTGGGCACCATCACCGCCGAGCGGCGGCCGTTCACGGTGCTGACCTCCAACGCCACCCGTGAGCTGTCGGAGGCGCTCAAGCGCCGCTGCCTGTTCTTGCACATCGACTTTCCCAGCCCCGAGCTGGAACGTCGAATCCTGTTGTCCCGCGTGCCCGAACTGCCGGCCCACATCGCCGAAGAACTGGTCCGCATCATCGGGGTGCTGCGCGGCATGCAACTCAAGAAGCTGCCGTCGGTGGCCGAGACCATCGACTGGGGACGCACCGTGCTGGCGCTGGGCCTCGACACCATCGACGACGCGACCATCGCGGCCACGATGGGCGTCGTGCTCAAACATCAGTCCGACCAGACCCGCGCCACCTCCGAGCTCCGGCTGAACTGAGGCACGCTGATGGCCGTCCGCCGCGTTCGCCCCAGCCAGCCATTGGCCCCGCATGGCATACCGGGCCATCTGGTCGGTTTCGTCGAAGCGCTTCGTGGACAAGGCATTTCGGTCGGCCCGTCGGAAACCGTGGATGCCGGGCGGGTGATGGGGGTCCTCGGTCTCGGTGACCGCGAGATCCTGCGCGAGGGTCTGGCGTGCGCGGTGTTGCGACGGCCCGAGCATCGGGAGACCTACGACGCGATGTTCGACCTGTGGTGGCCGGCCGCACTCGGCACCCGGGCGGCGGTCAGCGAAGAAGACGCCATCGATCCCGAAGTGCAGTTGCCGCCCGACGATGTCGAGGCAATGCGGCAAATGTTGCTCGACCTGCTGACCGACAACCCCGATCTCGCCGACATGGACGATCGGCTGGTCGCGATGATCGCCCAGATCGTGGACGCCTACGGCAAATACAACTCCAGTCGCGGGCCGTCGTACTCGTCGTATCAGGCCCTCAAGTCGATGGCGCTCGACGAGCTGGAGGGCAAGCTGCTGGCCGGGTTGCTGGCGCCGTACGGCGACGAGCCCACCCCGACCCAGGAACAGATCGCCAAAGCGCTTGCCGCACAGCGAATCACCCAGCTGCGAAAGATGGTGGACGCCGAGACCAAAAGGCGCACCGCCGAGCAGCTCGGACGTGACCACGTCCAGATGTACGGGATCCCACAACTATCCGAGAACGTCGAGTTCCTGCGCGCGTCCGGAGACCAGCTGCGGTCCATGCGGCGCGTCGTGCAGCCGTTGGCCCGCACGTTGGCCACCCGGCTGGCCGCGCGCCGGCGCCGTGCCCGCGCGGGTGCGATCGATCTGCGCAAGACGCTGCGCAAATCCATGTCCACCGGGGGCGTGCCGATCGACCTGGTGCTGCGCAAGCCGCGTCCGGCCCGCCCTGAATTGGTGGTGTTGTGCGACGTGTCGGGCTCGGTCGCCGGATTCAGCCACTTCACCCTGCTGCTGGTACATGCGCTGCGCCAGCAGTTCTCGCGGGTGCGGGTTTTCGCATTCATCGACACGACCGACGAGGTCACCCACATGTTCGGACCCGATGCCGACCTGGCGGTCGCGATCCAGCGGATCACCCGCGAAGCGGGCGTCTACACCCGCGACGGCCACAGCGACTACGGCAACGCCTTCGTCTCGTTCATCCAGGGTCACCCGAACGTACTGTCGCCACGCAGCTCGCTGCTGGTGCTGGGCGATGGCCGGACCAACTACCGCGACCCGGCCACCGACGTGCTGTCGCACATGGTGACTGCCAGCCGGCACGCGCACTGGCTCAATCCGGAGCCCAAGCACCTGTGGGGCAGCGGCGACTCGGCGGTGCCGCGCTACCAGGACGTGATCACCATGCACGAATGCCGCTCGGCCAAGCAGCTCGCCTCGGTGATCGACCAGCTGCTGCCGGTCTGAGTCAACCGACGCCACTCCTGCTCGGCTCACACAAACATCCTCAGTTGCACAGGCCGGACTCAGGTTAGTATCAGCCTGTCCTCAGCAGGCAGGCCTACCGAACCGAGGTCCTTCAATGGCGAATCGTCTCTTTGTCCTGGCGCCGGTCGCCGCCGCGGCCGCCATGGCGGTGGCGGCCTCAGCGACCGCATACGCCGACGACGGCTCGCTGGTGGACAGCACCCACGCGATTTTCATGGGCGGCACCGCCCAGCCGACGCCGTCGACGGCTTACGTCGAAGCCGCCGATTCGCTGTACCTGAAACCGCTGGGGTTCGCCGACGAACTGACGTCGATCTGCAACATGGTGGGCAACCTGCCGTGCGACGGTTCGCTGCAGGTGCTGACGACTCCGGAGGTGTTCGAGTTCGGTCCCAGCAGCCTGCAGGGCGAGACAAATCTCGTCTACGCGGTCGAAGCCGAGTACAAAGCCGGAGACTTCAGCGCCGACAACCCCTTGACGGTCTTCGCCTACTCTCAGAGCGCCATCCTGTCGTCGGCAGCCGAACAGCGGCTCTTCGACGACGGCATCCCGAAAGACGCCCTGCACTTCGTCTTCATCGGCGACCCGAGCAGCGAGAGCGGCATCGCCACCAACATCTACGCCGACACGGTGCAGCTGTTCGGTGGCGGCACCACCGGCACCACCATCGCCAACGACATCTTCAACGGCATCAACGAAGCCCAGTTCGCCCCGGGGGGTGTGCTGGCCGGCGTGACCCCGAACGACCTATACCCGACCACGATCTACAACATCGACTACGACGGAGTCTCGGACTGGCAGGAGGACTACGACATCGGGCTCAACGCACCAGGTGGCAGCCCGCTGCTGGGCTTCGCGAACGGCCTGTTCCACTTCTTCACCACCCACGTCGAGTACCTGGGCCTGACGCCGGACCAGATCGCGACCGGGGTCGCCACGACCGATGGCTTGACCACGACGATCAACATTCCGGACTTGTCGGACACAGGCACGATGATCAACGACTTCACCGCCCTGGTCGACGCCTTCGGGCACGGGCTCGCCGACAGCGGCTCGCTGTTGGCGCTGGCAAACACCGTCATCGACCTGTTCGACCCCAACTACTTCTGACTCGAGTGCCGGTTCAGCCCGTCGGCCCCACGAGTCCTGGGCCGGGCGACAGACGTTGTGCCCGCCTCATAGCGACAATCCGGAGCGTCACGGAATTTGTCGCTCAAAGGTGGGCAACTCGGACACCGGTGAGCCGGGGTGCGGATGTGACTGATGTGAGCTCGGCCCGCTCTACCAGGCTCAAGTAAGCTGGCAAACCGTGCAAAAGCGGCGGCTGGGAGTCATGGGTGGAACGTTCGATCCCATCCACAACGGGCACCTGGTCGCGGCCAGCGAGGTTGCCGACCGGTTTCATCTCGACGAGGTGGTGTTCGTCCCCACCGGCCAGCCCTGGCTGAAAGGCCGCGAGGTCAGCGCGGGTGAAGACCGCTACCTGATGACCGTGGTCGCCACCGCTGCCAACCCGCGTTTCTCGGTCAGCCGCGTCGACATCGACCGCGGCGGGCCCACCTACACCAAAGACACCTTGCGCGATCTGCAGTCGCTCAATCCCGACTCCGACCTCTACTTCATCACCGGGGCCGACGCGCTGGCCTCCATCCTGTCCTGGCAGGACCTCGACGAATTGTTCGCCGCTGCACGATTCGTCGGCGTCAGCCGGCCCGGCTATGAACTGGGCAGTGAGCATCTCGCCGGCGTCCTCGACGGTCTGCCCGAGGATGCGCTGTCGTTGGTCGAAATCCCGGCGCTGGCAATCTCTTCCACCGACTGCCGACTGCGCTCCGCCGAAGGCCGCCCGCTCTGGTACCTGATGCCCGACGGGGTGGTGCAGTACATCTCCAAACGCGACCTGTACCGCAAACCGGGGGAGCAGACGTGACCGCCGCACCTGAGGCGATCGACATGGCGACCGTCGCCGCCCGCGCGGCGGCGTCGAAGCTCGCCGACGACGTCGTCGTGATCGACGTCTCCGACCAACTGGTGATCACCGACTGCTTCGTGATCGCCTCGGCGTCCAACGAGCGACAGGTCAATGCCATCGTCGACGAGGTCGAGGACAAGATGCGCGAAGCGGGACACAAGCCCGCCCGCCGGGAAGGCACCCGCGAGGGACGCTGGACGCTGCTGGATTACGTCGACATCGTGGTGCACATCCAGCACCAGGACGAACGCGACTTCTATGCCCTCGACCGGTTGTGGCGTGACTGTCCCATCGTCGCGATGGATTTGTCGTGACGATCCGACGGCTGCTGATGCTGAGGCACGGCCAGACCGAGTTCAATTTCGGCAGCCGAATGCAGGGCCAGCTGGACACCGACCTGACAGACCTGGGCCGTGCCCAGGCGGTTGCCGCGGCCGAAGCGCTGGCCAAGCACCAGCCGCTGCTCATCGTGTCCTCCGACCTGCGCCGGGCCTACGAGACCGCGGTCGCGCTGCAGCAGCGAACCGGTCTGCACGTTCGGGCCGACGACCGGTTACGCGAGACCCATCTCGGCGACTGGCAGGGTTTGACGCACACCGAGATCGACGAAAAAGCTCCCGGCACCCGGCTGGCTTGGCGCGACGACGCGTCCTGGGCACCGCACGGCGGCGAGAACCGGGTCGACGTGGCCGCCCGCAGCGTGCCGCTGGTCGCCGAACTGGTCGCCGGCGAACCGGAGTGGGGCGCCGTCGAGGAACCGGTACGGCCGGTGGTGCTTGTCGCCCACGGTGGCCTGATCGCCGCGTTGACCGCCGCCCTGCTGCGGCTGCCGGTCGGTAACTGGCCGGTGCTCGGTGGCATGGGCAACGCCAGCTGGACGCAACTGTCCGGGCACAGCTCGGACGGCAGCGTCGATTTCGACGACATCCGCTGGCGACTCGACGTGTGGAACGCCTCGGCCGAGGTTGCCGGCGATGTCCTCTGAGGCGCGGCCGACCCTGCTGGTCTTCGCCGACTCACTGGCCTACTACGGGCCCACCGGCGGGCTTCCGTCAGACGATCCGCGGATCTGGCCCAATATCGTTGCCACGCAACTCGGTTGGGACCTCGAATTGATCGGCCGCATCGGGTGGACGTGCCGCGACGTCTGGTGGGCGGCCACCCAGGACCCGCGGGCCTGGGCCGCGCTGCCCCGGGCGGGGGCGGTGATCTTCGCGACGAGCGGGATGGATTCGCTGCCGTCACCGCTGCCCACCGCGCTGCGTGAGCTGATCCGCTATGTGCGCCCGCCATGGTTGCGTCGCTGGGTGCGCGACGGCTACGGGTGGGTGCAGCCGCGGTTCTCCCCGCTGGCCCGGGCCGCGTTGCCGCCACACCTCTCCGCCGAATACCTCGAAGAGACCCGGGGCGCAATCGATTTCAACCGTCCCGGGATCCCGATGGTGGCGTCATTGCCGTCCGTGCACATCGCCGACGCATACGGCAGGGCCCATCACGGCCGCGACGGTACCGTCGCGGCGATCACCCGGTGGGCCGATGAGCATGACGTGGCGTTGGTCGATTTGAAGGCGGGTGTCGCCGACGAGGTGTTGAACGGTCGTGGCAACCCCGACGGCATTCACTGGAATTTCGAAGCACACCGGGCCGTCGCGGAGCTGATGCTGAAGGCACTGGCCGAAGTGGGCGTCCGATGCCCGTCGTCGTAGTCACCGATTCCTCGGCACGCCTTCCCGCGGAATGGCGCCGGCAGTGGGGGATTCGCGAGGTTCCGCTGCACATCCTGCTCGACGACAACGACCTACGCGACGGCGTCGACGACATTCCGGACAACATCCACGACTACGGTCAGGCCACCACCGCGGCCGCGACCCCGGCCGAATTGGGCGAGGTGTACCGGCAGGCGCTGGCCGACAGCGACGGCGCCGGCGTCCTGGCGGTCCACCTCTCGACGGCGCTGTCGGGAACCCTGACCGCCGCCGAGTCCACCGCCACCGAAATCGGTTCGGGTATCCGGGTTCTCGACTCGAAATTCACCGGGATGAACACCGGCTTCATCGCCGTGTCCGCTGCGCGGGCCGCCGCGGCGGGCGCCGATCTAGAGGGCGTCGCGGCAGCAGCTGCCGCCGCGATCGACCGCAACCACGGGTTCATCGTCGTGCACCAACTGGACAACCTGCGCCGCAGCGGCCGGATCGGCGGTGCCGGCGCGTGGCTGGGCACCAAGCTCTCCTTGAAGCCACTGCTGCGCATCGACGACGGAAAACTCGTTCTGGCGCAACGGGTTCGGACGGCCACGAAGGCGGTCGCGGCGATGATCGACCGAGTCGTCGATACCGTGGGTGAGCGGCGTGCCTCGATCGCGGTGCATCACGTCGCCAACCCCGACGGCGCCCAAGACCTGGTCGCTGCGCTCGCCGAACGGTTGCCCGATTGCGAGCCGGCGCTGGTCACCGGTCTGGGTCCGGTGCTCGCCCTACACGTCGGCGCCGGCGCGCTCGGGGTCTGCGTACAGCTCGAAGACTAGGACTTCTGCACGGCCAGCGGCGCGGTGTTGGCTTCGCCGGTGACGACGGGTGGCTTCGGCTTGCCGTAGTCGCCGCGCGGATGGACCACCAGCGGCCACCAGAACCAGCGGCCCAGCAGGGTCGCCAACGACGGCATGAAAAGTGTTCGCACGACCAATGTGTCGAGTAGCAGACCGATGCAGACCGTCGACCCGAACTGGCCGAGCACGGTCAACTCGCTACCCAGCATGGCCGCCATCGTGAAGGCGAACACCAGACCCGCCGACGTCACCACCGCGCCGGTGCCGGCCATCGACCGGATATATCCGGTCTTGAGCCCGGCATGTATCTCTTCTTTGAATCTCGACACCAGCAGCAAGTTGTAGTCGGAGCCGACGGCCAACAAGATGATGACCGACAGCGCCATCACGATCCAGTGAATGTGGATGCCCAACAGGTCCTGCCAGATCAACACCGACAGGCCGAACGACGCGGCGATCGAACTGCTGGCCGTTCCCACGATCACCAACGCCGCCACCACACTTCGGGTGAGCAGCAGCATGATCATGAAGATCAGCGTCAGGGCCGACACGACGGCGATCATCAGGTCGTACTTCTCACCGTCGGCCATGTCCCGGAATGTCGCGGCGGTGCCGCCGAGATACACCTTGGCGTCCGACAGCGAGGACTGCTTGAGCCCCTCCTGGGCAGCGGTGCGCTCCGCGCCGACCCGGTCGATGCCTTCCGGTGTCATCGGGTCGCTCTGGTGAGTGATGAAGAACCGCACCGACTTTCCGTCGGGGGAGAAGAACATCTTCACCCCTCGGATGAACTCCGGGTTGGAGAACGCCTCGGGCGGCAGGTAGAAGAAGTCGTCGTTCTGCGACTTGTCGAAGCTCTGGCCCATCACGATCGAGGTGTTGCTCATCGCCTCCATCTGGTCGATCATCGCCTTGAACGTCTGATACATCGTCAGCGTCAGCCCATGCGTCGTCTTCAACGTGTTGAGCATGATCGGGATCAGCTGCTCCAACTCGTGCGACGCCGTTGCGGTGCGCCCGATGTCGCCGGAAAGCTCGTGGAACTTCTCGGCCAGCTGGTCGAAGCCGTCGATCGAGTCGAACAACGACCGGAACGAGATGCAGACCGGAATGTCGTAGCAGTGCTTCTCCCAATAGAAGTAGCTACGGATCGGCCGGTAGAAGTCTTCGAAGTCGGCGATGTGATCCCGCAGGGTGTCGGTGATCTCGGAGGTCTCCTGCGTGGTCTTCGCGCTGTCGAGGGCCGCGGTCGCCAGATCGTGGGTGACTTTCGCCTGCCGCGTGGTCACGTCGATCATGATCTGCATCTGGTCGGCCATCTTCAGAATGTCGGCCATTCTGTCCTTGAGGAACTTCATGTTCTGCATGGTCGTCTGGCTCTGGATGCTGTTCTGGAACGGAATCGAACTGTGCTGGATGGGAATTCCCAGCGGCCGGGTGATGTCCTGGATCATGGCGATCCCGACGGTACGAATCTCGTTCTTGGCGACCTTGTCCAACACCAGCATGTCCGCGGTGTTGCGCATGTCGTGGTCGGACTCGATCATCAGCAGGTCCGGGTTCATCCGGGCTTCGGAGAAGTGTCGGTCGGCCGCGGCGTAGCCGACGTTGGACGGCGCGGTCTCCGGCAGATAGTGGCGGTCGTTGTAGCTCGTCTTGAAGCCGGGCAGCGCGACCATTCCGACCAGAACCACCGCGGTGCTGACAGCGAAAATCGGTGCGGGCCAACGCACGACGGCGGTTCCGACCCGCCGCCACAGCTTGCCGCGAGCTTGACTCTTCTTCTCGAAGAGGCCGAACTTGCTGCCCAGGAACACAATCGCCGGACCCAGCGTCAGGCCGGCCAACACCACGACGAGCATGCCGATGGCCACCGGGGCGCCCATGGTGGAAAACCAAGGCAGACGGCAGAAGCTCAGGCAATAGGTCGCACCCGCGATGGTGAGTCCGGAACCCAACACGACCGGCGCGACACCTTTGAATGTGGTGTAGTACGCGGTTTCTCGATCTTCGCCCTCGCGGCGGGCTTCCTGATATCGGCCGACGAGGAAGATTCCGTAATCCGTGCCGGCGGCGATCGCCAGCATCGTCAGGATGTTCGCGGCGAAGGTGGTGAGCCCAAAGGCGTTGTTGTAGCCCAGAACCGCGACGATGCCGCGGGCGCAGGCCAGCGCGACGAACGTCATGAACAGCTGGATCAACGTGGTCACGATCGAGCGGTAGACCAGCAACAGCATGATCGCGATCGCGCCGAGGGTGAACAGCGTGATCTTGGCCAGGCTGTCGTTGCCGATGACATGCATGTCGTCGGAGAGCGCCGCGGGCCCGGTGACGTAGGCCTTGACCCCGGGCGGCGCTTTTTCTTCGTCGACGACCTTGCGGACGGCGTCGACAGAATCGTTGGCCTGCGTGGTGCCCTGGTTACCGGCGATGTTCGCCTGAACGTAGGCGCCCTTGGCGTCGGAGCTCTGCGCGCCGGCCGCGGTGAACCGGTCACCCCAGAAGTCCTGGAGGTGCTGAACGTGCGCGGTGTCCTTGCGCAGCTTGCGCACGATGTCGTCGTAGTAGCGGTGCGCGGCATCGTCGAGTGGTTTCTGGCTCTCCACCACGATCATCACCGTGCTGTTGGAGTCGAACTCCTGAAAGTTGTGGCCCATCCGCATCATCGCCGTCATCGACGGCGCGTCCAGTGGGGCCATCGGGGCGGAGTGCGCCTCACCGACGACTTCCAGCGTCGGGACCGCGACGTTGACGATGACAGTCAGGACGACCCAGCCGATGATGATCGGGATCGCGAATAGGCGGATGACGTGCGGGATGAACGGGTGGTGCGTCCTGGCCTCGGTGGTTGTCGCGACCTCGCCATTCGTGTTGGTCATGCGGACTTCACCAGGCAGAAAGTCTGAGCATTGTGCCCGTCGGAACTCTGGTGTTCGCGCAACTCACCGTCCACGGTGATCCGGCAGCCGATGTAGCCACCGTCGGTCTGGGCCATGATGTTGGCGCTCACCGTGGGCAGCGTCGTCGAGACCGTGAATGTCCACGGCAGCGTTGCGTCGTTGATCTGGTGGGTGTTGGCGTCGGCGTCCCAATAGTTGATGTTGGCGGTGCTCCCCGGATTGCCGAAGATCTCGTACTTCACGACTTTCGGGTTGAACTGCACGATCTTGATCCCGGCTCCTGAATTCGCGTTGAGGTCCTGCGAGGCGAACACCTTGTGCAGCCGCGTCACCGCGAGCCCGGCGATCGACAGGACGACGATGAGCAACAGCGGGATCCAAGCCCGCTTGAGTACGCCGCCGACAGACATTGCCTTCACTCGATGTCCTCCCGCCCCGTTCGCAACGTCGTTCACGAACGCGCCAAGCTGCGTGTGCATCCAGCGGTCCGCCAGGACGCGTTCGGGCAGCTCTACCGACAAGAGCCGGCCTCAGCCGGGTGTCAACGCCGACTCCCGCGAGAACCTTTGCTCGGCTAACGATGCTAGACGATAGGGCACGCCTGCGTTCTGTTTGGGGTCCCACGGCGCCCGGGTCGGCCACGACGACGGGGATCGTCACCGGAGTAGCAAACCTTTTCGCGGCGCGCGCGGCGGCTGGGTCGAATGGATCTGCACGGCTGCAGCAAAGCCAAGCTGCCCCCTAGGCGCGCGGCGAAAGTATAGGGAAATCCCTAATTCCTTCGGCTCTGTTCGCCGTCTTATGCTCCGCTCAGCTTGAGGGATGTGCTTCGCGAATACGTCCGGCTTGCGCTATGTGCCATTCACAACTTTGGAGGACAAGTCATGACGAAACGCGTTGCGCGATGTTTCATATTTTTGGGCTCGGTGGCCTGCCTGTTGGGCATTGTCATCGCGACGCCCGTGACGGCACCGATCGCTCGTGCCGACAATCTGCCGAACGGCTACGTCGTCACCTGCGCGGCCAACGGTAACGACGTGATCTGCAACATCTCCGGATGCCCGCGGGTCAAAGGAGAGTACGCAGGTGACGTCATCCACACCATGGTCAACGGTGGCGGGCAGTCGGAAATCAAGAAGAGCTGCGGCAATACCGCGACCGACACCCGCCGCAACGTCGCTACCCAGTCGTTCAATTACGGGGTTCAAGGCTGCCGTAAGAGCACATTGGGTTCGGACGACTGCGGTGCGTGGTCGGATTTCAAGTACAGCCCGCCGGCGCCGGTGCAGGTGAAGTGTCCCGCGGGATCGCCCGTAGCGTCCGTTCCGCAGGGGCAGCAGTGCCCGGCGGCGGCGCAGGTGGACTGCCCGAAGGGTTCGCCGACGCCGAAGGCGGCCAGCCTCGACAAATGTGCGGCGGCTAAACCGAAGAGTTGCCCGCAGGGCTCTGCGAGCGCCACCGTTCCGGCCGATCAGCAATGTGTGCCACCGGCAAATGCGGTCTCGATGAACATCACCCGAAATAACTTCAACGCCAGGGTGGCAATCACCAACAAATCGAGTCTGCCCGCGAAATGTAGCTACACCGCCACCAAGAACAGCGGGGTAGGGCCTGGGCAAGTCGACCGCAACATCGACGTCGACGCGAACAGCACCGGCACGATCACCGACCTGTTGTGGCCGACCTTGGGCTCCAGCTACAGCGCCACGGCCAAATGCACGGTCACCTACGACGGCAAACAGACCTCGATCGGTCAGGCCAGCCAAAACGTGAGCGGCTGATCAGCCGGTTGTTCGCTGCAGAATTCACCCCGCTCGCCTCGGCGAGCGGGGTGTTTCTATTTGTGAATCTCCGGTCCGCCGTTGCGATCGGCGATCGCGGCGCTGAGCCGCGTCGGCGGTCGGCCCGCACGCCGGCACGCCTGGGCGACCACGTCCGCCGAGTCGGCCTCGAAAATTCCGAACACCACCTCGTCAGCGGGAACCGCGAGCGCGTACACGCACCGCACCGGCGAGCCTTCGGCGGTCAGCGATGTCGATGAAAGGGCAAGGCCGGCGGAGATGTCGACGAGCTGGTCTTCATCTACTCCAGGGCGATACCACTCGACGAGGTAGCACGTCGGCGGCTTCGCAGCGTTGCCCATCGTCTCGACGGTAGCGGCTGACGAACAACATCGAATCAGGGAATTCCCTACTTGATGAACTGGTCGATGCGGCGCCCCAACTCCGCCCGCGAATGAATGTCGAGTTTCCGATAGATCCGGGTGAGGTTGACTTCGACGGTTTTGACGCTGATGAACAGCGTGGCGGCGACATCACGGTTGGTCATTCCGGACGCTGCTAGCTCGGCGACTCGCTGCTCAGAGGCCGTGAGCACGGAGGTCCGGGGCGTCTTGTTGCCGTCGCGCGACAGCGAGGCTTTCGCGCGCGCCGTCCACAACGGCATGTCGAGCTGCTCAAAGGTCGCGAGCGCTTCCCGCTGGACTGCTGTCGCTGCCTCGCGGCGACGCTGTCGGCGCAACAGTTGTCCGAGAAGCAACTGGGTGCGTGCGCGCTCGAAGGGCATCTGCAGCCGCTCGTGCTCGGACATCGCGTCCTGCGCCGCGGTGACCGCGGCTTCGAGACCACCACGCGCGGCGAGCAGCGTGCTGCGGGCGCGCGAACCGACGGCCAAGATCCACGGACGGTTCAGCCGTCGGCCATTGTGCTCCGTGTTGTCGACGAGGCGCTCCGCCTCGTCGAAGCGGCCTAGTTGAGTCAATGCTTCGATCGCGTCCGGCAGACACGACGCCGGAATGATCTCCGTCGCTCGCGGTTGCGCGTTCAGCATGGCCAGCAGCGGCTCCAAAGCCGCCGCGGCCGCGGCGTAGTTTCCCAACGACACCTCGAGGAAGCCCAGCACGCTTACGGTCCACCCCAGCAGCGCGAACGCGCTACTGCGCTGTCCGGCTGCCAGCGCTTCGCCGATGTCGCGCCGCGCGTCGTCCTCGCGGCCGGCGTAGGCAGCGACTGTGGCCCGCAAAGTCAATGCGATGAAAGCCGGGAAATCGCCGCCGAGTTGCTTCGCGCGTTCCATGGAGTCTTCGGTGACCAGCAGCGCCTCGCTCATGTCGCCGCGCCAAATCGCCTGCAGCACAGTGTGGAAACCGACGAACATCAGCTCGCTCTCTCCACCGGTCTCCACGCATTCGCGGCGGATGCTCAACATCTCCTCGTGAGCGCGATCGAGTTTCCCGACCAAACCGAGCAACATGGCGTTCTGTACGTGAGGACGAAAAGCCAAGGGTACGTTCGCGTCACGGTCCTCGGTCAGGATCGCCTCGGCTATCGACGTCTCGTCGAAGCCGTCGCCGCGCATGAATCGCTGCACCACCCGCATGCTCTGCGCCATGCTGGCCAGATGCGGACTACCGATCTTGTCGGCTTCGGTCGCCGCCGCGTCAATGGTGCGCAGAGCGCCGGCGGAGTCGCCGGAATTGAGGAGGGCGTAGGACAGGGTGATCAAAAGCTGCGCGCGAAGCTCGTCGTTCTGGATCTGACCGTCGAGGCCCTCGTTGAGTAGAGTCGCCGCTTCGGCAAAGCTGTCGTCTTCGAGCCGCACGATGGCAAGTGTGTGCAGTGCCTCGGCACGAGTATCTCCGCGCTGCAGTTCCGACACCGTGTTCTCGAGCAGCGACCGGGCCCGTCCTGTATCGCCTGCCGCGAAATGATGTGTGGCCGTTCGGATTCTGCGTTCCGGCGTGTCTCCACCCCGCTGCAGGGCCAGTTCGAGCAGTTCGGCGGCAGCGGCCGGCGCGCCGCGGATGCGCGCTGACTCGGCAGCGGCGTCGAGAGCCTGAAGGGTCTGATTGTCCTGCCTGGTAGCGCCGAGCGCGAGATGTCTGGCACGAACCTCCGGCTGGTCCACGACGCCGGCAAGCCGGCGGTGCATCACGCGGCGCTGAGCCGGCGTCGCGGCGTCATAGGAGCCCCGCGCCAACAGAGGATGCGCGAATTCGATTCGGCTACCCTCGATCTCGACGATGCCCTTGGCTTCGGCCTGCTCCAGCAAGTCGACCAGGTGACCTGGGGCGGCGTCAGCTGCACGGGCGAGTTGTTCGGTGGTGGCCGACGTCATACAGGCCAGTGCGAGCAACGCGTTCTGTAGGTCGCCGTCCAGACCGTCCAGCCGCGACTGGACTATCTCAGACAGGGTGCGGGGCAGCGTTATTTCCCCTACCGGCAAGCGAGCTTCGATCACCCGGGCGAATTCAACTGCGTAGAAAGGGTTTCCCCGCGACACCTCGAGGATTTTGACCATCGTCGGGCGCGGGAACGACCGCCCGAGTCGCGCGGTGACTACTGCGTGCAAAGCGCCAAGGCTCAATGGCTTCAACGTGATTCGCTGGGCCAGATCGGGCCTGGCGAATTCGAATAGCGGCACGACGTCACCGTGGTTGTCGGTGCGGCGGGTGATGAGCATGCCGACGCCCGCTGCGAGGCGTCGTGCGGCGAAGGCCACCACGTGTCTGCTGGAGGGGTCGAGCCATTGCAGGTCATCGATCGCGACCAACACCGGCGACGTTTCGCGAAGCATTTCGACGATCGCCAGGAATGCCGCTGACGCCGCATGTTGATCGGTAGCGGTGTCGTCGTCGCCGGTGCGCAGCAAGATCCGGTCCACGGCCAGCTTCTGTGGCGGGGGCAGGCGGTCGAGGATCGCGGTGTCGACCCTGCGAAGCAGATCGGCAAGGGATGCGTAGGCCAGACCCGACTCGACCGCGGCGGTCCGGGTCGACAGAATCCGGAAACCGAGTTCGCGTGCCTGTTCCAAGCCGGCCAGCCAGACCGTCGTCTTGCCGATGCCCGGCTCGCCTTCCAGCAGCAGTGCCGCCGGTTCCTGCGCCGCCGAGGCGAGAAACGTTGCGACCGAACCGAATTCCGCCGAACGGCTTACGACACTCGCCGAGCGACGATGGCCGTCACCCATATCGGCCGCGCCTAGCAGCGCCGGCCCGTTGAATTCGCCACATCCGCGTTTTCCAGACGAGAGCAGGACAGCGGAGATGCTACCCAAGTAAACGCGGTTATGTTAGCTGAACGTCTAGAGCGCGGCGCTGCGCTGCGAAGATAGGCGGCCTGACCCGGGTGTTTCTCGTCGCCCTGTGCAGGACGTTTGGTCCTCTTTCGAGCCGCCAGGGGCAGCGGGACCGCTAATGGCCTGGGGCGTCCGGGCACAAATGGGTGGTTGCCGCGCTGACGAACAAGGTGCCCTGGTTGGTGTGATACGTCTTTTCGACGGCGTCCATCTCATCGAGGACGGACGTCCCGCTTCTCAGGTGATTGCACGTCGCGTAGCCCGCCGCGACCTCTTCCGCCGGCGTTTTTCCGGGCAGCGAAACGTGGTTGGTGCTCAATTCGTCGAGAAACGAGCCGTCGCCGGTGGCACCGGCATTCGGCGCGGACATCACGACAGCTGCGGTCGCCGCCATCGGTAAGACGGCAGCGATGATCAACTTGTTCACGACAGGGTCCTCTCGGTAACAGGGAGGCTGCGCGGCCTCGTCCATTCCGGTGGCGATCGGAGTGGCGCGTCGAAAACTATCAACGACACGGGTCCCCTGAAATCAGGGAAATCCCTATGTTTTCTCGCGCGACAGCTACCTCTACCCCGCGGCGCGCCCGGTGACCGGAGGCAGGTCGGCCAGCGTGACGATTCCCGGCTTCGCGGCGACGACGGCGGGCACGGCGTTGGTCACCGGCATCGCGGTGTAGATCATCCCCAGACCCATGAATCCGGGCTCGGTCCAGTCTTTCGGCGGCAGGCAGTGCACCACCGTGCGCATGTTGGGCACACCGAATACCTGGATGACGTGACCGTGTTCGAGGGGCTTGGGCGGTGTCACGTGATTGCCCATGGTCCAGTTGAACCCGACGCTGACGACGTTGCGTTCTCCCACCCAGCCGCGGTGGTAGCCGAGGACGCTGCCGACGGTGCCGGCCGGAATCTGCATGAAGCCCAGGTCGGAGTCACCGGTAGCCGCGGTGAACGTGACGTCGAACGTCATCTTGTCCAACTTCGCCCCGATCGCGTCAGCCATCATGGCGGCCGACTCGGCGAAGACCTCGCTCTCACGCCGGACGTTCTCGGCCAGCCCGGGCGTCTCGGGGTCCTGCGAGAACCCCATCGCGGTCTGGGTCTCCGCCGATTCGTAGGTCGAGCAGTCCACCGACTCGGTGATACGGATTTCGTCGACGCGCTCGCAGGATCCGCTCAGCGCCATCGCGACCAGGTTGGTCATCCCGGGGTGCGCACCGCTGCCGAAAATCGTCGAGTTGCCGTGTGCGCAGGCATCGAGAATCCGTTGCCGGTCCTGCGGCGTCTGCTTGCCACCGGTGATCCAGGCGGCGCTGGAGCAGACGTTAATGCCGGCTTCCAGCAGTCGGACCAATTCGTCGATGTCGGGCCACAAGGGGTTGTAACAACAAGCATCGGGTTGGAGTGCCAACAACGCGTCGATGTCGTTGGTGGCGGTGACCCCGGTCGGCTCGGGCCAGCCGGACAGGTCGGCGGCGTCCACTCCGATTTTGTCCTTGCCATGCGCGTAGACGCCGACCAGTTCCATGTCCGGTCTACCGATGATGGCGTGTAGCGATCGCCGCCCGATGTTGCCGGTGGTCCACTGGATCACGCGAAGCGGATGGCCTGCGGTGTCAGCGCTCATCAGGGGCTCCTCTGCCGGTGTGATTGAACTCATTATGTTCAACCCTGCCGATCGGCGCGGGAGCCGGGCGCCTCTCACCCAGAGTTAATTTTGCCGTGATCGATAATTTGGCGACCGTCTGTCGCAACGAGCGCGCCAACTCTGTTCTGAGCGGCCGCCGGCCAGCTGCGGGCAGCAGCACGGAGCAACCGTATTCAACACCTGTCAATGCCCGCCGGACGTGCTCAAACGCATTGAACAAGCGTTGAACTTGTAGCGAAAAATGCACTGCCGCAAGCGATGGAGGCGCGTTGTTCGGCCCGTGGCGGTCAGTGAGCATTTGTTTACTGAATTTGGCTCAGCAAGTTGACAAGCCACCTTCGCCGTTCTTACTCTTAAGTAACCTACGCCCGGGTAAGTTGTTCGAGCCACCGGAAGGGGTCGGATCACATGGCCACACAGCAAACTTGCAGTGAAAGACGGCCGAGAAGATAACTCGGGGCCGATCGGATGGCGCAACTACACGAGAGCAGTGCACGGATCATCGGCGAGGCCGACATGATCTCTGTTCCACTACCTGCTTACGGTCAACTCGATCCGCTGTCGGCCTGCGCGGTCGAGGAATGGGTGCGGCGGGGGAGCATGCTGCCGGTGGAGAACGTCCCGGTCGCCTCGATCCGCAACTCCTACACCCCTCGGAAGAACAAGGCCAACGAGAGCCACGTTCAGGTGCTGGCGCAGTCGCCACTACCCCTGCCGCCGATTGTGGTCCATCGGGACTCGATGCGGGTGATCGACGGCGTGCACCGACTCCGCGCCACCGAGCTGCGCGGCCACAGCACAATTGCGGCACGGCTGTTCGAAGGCAATGACGCCGAGGCATTCGCGCTCGCCGTGCATTTGAATGTCACGCACGGGCTGCCATTGACGCTTTCAGAGCGCAAAGCCGCCGCGCAAAGGGTCCTGCGATCTTACCCGCATTGGTCAGACCGGTCTATCGGGTTGATCGCCGGGGTCTCGAACAAGACGGTCGGAAAACTACGCGGGTGTACAACCGAGGAAATATCCCAGTTGAACCCCCGACTGGGCCGCGATGGAAAGATTCGACCGGTGAGCCCGGCTAACGGCCGTCGTCGTGCCGCTGAATTCCTTTCCTTGAATCCCCGCGCCTCGCTCCGTAAAATCGCACGCAAGGCAGGTGTCTCGGTGACGACAGCGCGAGATGTTCGTCAGCGTGTGGGCAAGGGCGAGAGTCCGCTGCCCGACAACCTCGCCAAGAGGGTGGCGGCAGCAGCGACGCCGACTGTGGAAAGCGCAGTCCCGGAACTCGCCGACGCGCGCGTCCCGACGCGCACCGGTTCACGGATGGTTCCAGAAGGCCGCGGTCGCGATCTGCTGCAGCGGCTGCGAAACGACCCTTCGGTCCGATCGTCCGAGCGGGGGCGGGCGCTACTGCGGCTGCTGTCGACGGTCGTGGTCGCGATCAGTGCGTGCAACGAGTTCGCCGAAGCCGTGCCGAGCCATTGTTCGGGCACGTTCGCGGAAATCGCGCGGAAGAATGCGCGCGCCTGGCAGGAGATCGCGGACAAGTTCGAGTCCAACGCAAACTGAATCAATCTGAGCGCAAACAGTTTTCGCGCTATGGGTGAAGCTCAGAGTCCCGCGACGCCGGCGACCACGAACGCGCCGCCGACCATCGCCAGCAGTATCGCCACATCCCGTCGCCGACGCGACCGGATCCACTCGTGCAGAGCCGCGACCGCCTTGGCGGTCGGCTTGGGCGCCAAGAGATAGGCCAGCAGCGGAATCTCGACGAGCGCGAAGGCCACCACGTTGAATGCCACCAGCACGGCCACTTGGGTGAGCGCGGCCGCTCCGGAGGCCAGGATCACCGCCAGCGCAGCCAGATAGTCGACCGACGGCAACGCGATGCTGAGGCCGGCGATCCCGGCCACCGACAACGAGTCTCCCTTCAGCAGCCTGGCAGCCGGACTGGCCAACTGGGCCGGCCGCGGACCCAGTCGCCCGAAGAGGTCGATGGCGACTACGGCGGCGAAGGCCAGTATGACCAGCCCAACCAGAACTTGGACCCGGGGCACCGTGACAAAAGACGTTCCGAGCAGAATGCGCCGGAATACGAATAGCACAATCAGTCCGACGGTCGTCCCCATCGCGAATCCGCCACACAAAAATGCGAATAGCTGACGCGCGGGTCGCGGCCTATTCAGCATGACCACCGTCATGCCGATGCGAAATGGTTCAACGCTGACGGCAAGCGCCATTATCAGGACAGTCGCCAGCATGAGTTTGATTGTGGTGGTGCGACCCTCGGCGGGGCTAGGCGTCCAACCGGGCGAATTGGCTCTGCCGGTACAGCTCGACGCAGGCTTGGCGGCGGATTTTGCCGCTGGTGGTGGTGGGTATGGAGCCGGCGGGGACCAGGACGACGTCGCCGACGTTGAGGCCGTGGGCGTTGGAGATGGCGGCGGTGACGTTGCTGCGGACCCCGCTGAGTCGGTGTCGCAGTTCTTCGCCGGCTTCGCCGCGTTTCTTTTTGACCTCGATGACGGTGACCAGTTGTTCGGTGCTGTCGACCTGGACGGAGATGGCGGCGACGCGGCCGTGGGCGACTTGTTGAACGGTGGCTTCGATGTCTTCGGGGTAGTGGTTGCGGCCGCGGATGATCAGCAAATCTTTGATGCGGCCGACGATGAACAGCTCGCCCTGGTGGATGAAGCCGAGGTCGCCGGTGCGCAGCCAGGGACCGGCGGGGGTGCCGGGGGAGGGATCGACCAGTGTCGCGCCGAAGCAGGTCTGCTCGGCGGGGGGTTTGTTCCAGTAACCCTCGGCGACGTTGTCGCCGTGCACCCAGATCTCGCCGATCAGGTCGGGGTCGCATTCGCGGTAGGTCTCGCTGTCGACGATGCGCAGCAGCGGTGAGTGTGGGACGCGGTAGCTGACCAGGGCCGAGCCGCTGCCGGCGGGGCACCGCTCGACGCGGCCGACGCCGAGTTCGCCGACGTCGAAGTTCTTGGTCGGTTCTTCTTCGCTCCAGGTGCCGGTGGCCACGAACACGGTGGCTTCGGCCAGCCCGTAGGAGGGGCGCATCATGTGGTCGCGGAAGTTGAAGTGGGAGAAGCGGTCCACGAAGCGTTGCAGGGTGGCCGGCTCGACTCGTTCGGCGCCGCTGATGATGCCGAGCACCCCGCCCAGGTCGAGCCCGGCCAGGTCGGCATCGGTGGTGTTACGGGCGGCCAGATCGAACGCGAAGTTGGGCGCCGAGGACCACGCGTGGGTGTTCTCCGCCAGCGCCCGCACCCAGCGGGCTGGACGCTCCAGGAACCCGACCGGGCTGGTCAGCTGCGCGTGATAGCCACCCAGGATCGGCGCGCACACCCCCAACACCAAACCCATGTCGTGATAAAACGGCAACCACGACACGATCGTCGAAGCGGGCGGCACCTTGGAGTTCGCGAAAAAGCTCTGCATGAGCTGCTCGAAATTCACCGTCAGATTGCGGTGCGACATCATCACGCCGGTCGGCACCCGCGTCGAACCGGAGCTGTACTGCAGGTAGGCGGTCTCCGGCACCTCGGCCAGGGCGAGGCTGGGACCGTCGGTGGCATCGATGTTCAACGAGTCGATCGCGACGATCTTCGGCGCGGTGTCCATGCGTGACTGATCGACGTAGTCGCCGACGTCTTCTGCCGCCGAGGACGTCGTCAGCACCACCGATGGCGCGGTATCGGCGAACACCGCGCCCACCCGGTCATAACTCGAACCGCGATGCGGCAGCGGAAGCGGGACCGCGATCATCCCGGCCTGCATCGCGCCCAGGAATGCCCGAATGTAGTCCAGACCCTGCGGGGCCAGAATGACCGCCCGATCGCCGGTCGATCCGTGGGCCCGGATTTCGCGCGCCACGTTCAGCGTCTGACGAGACAGCTGCGACCACGTCAGACTCTCGGCGACGCCGGCGTAGTCCTTCTCGTAATCGGTGAACGTGAACGCGACGTCGTTGGGACGCATGCTGGCACGCCCGTGGAGCATCGAGAGGATCGTCGATTGAGGCATATTTCGTCCGTACTGGTAGTCGATTTAAGGGCCCGGACTCAACGGTCAGCTTCCCGATTCGCTTGCGCCGTGCGACAGCACCGACAAGGCACCGCTGAGGGCCTGCGATAACGGATCGGCACCGCCGCCGAATGTGGCTTGGTTCGTCGGAGCGGTGACCACTGCCGGGTCAAAACCGTGCACCGGGTCCACCTGAACCGGCGCCGTCGCCGGATCGTCGTTCCTAATGTAGCCCGCATTTACACGGGGGATAAGTATCGCGTCGAGCTTGTTGAGCGTGTCTTCGGGAATACCGATGTACTTCAAAGGCATGACCAGCGGAAGATGCTGCTCCGGGACCATGATCGTGGTGTCTTTGGCGCCCCGCGCATTGATGGTTGTCCGGATGTTTCCGGGCGGCACCATGCTCGCGTTGGTGAATGCCACCGCTGTGTGACCAGTGGCCAGGCCCAACAGGGTGTTGGCGAAAGCGAACATGTTGTCCGGGCGGTCCGGGAAGTCGGCGATCGAGTCGTAGGCGGCCACGAACCGGTTGGTGTCGAACTGGCTGACGTATTCCGGGGGCATGGTGTAGTCGAGCGCCGGGACGACGCTGCCGACCGGGAACGTCGCCCGGAGGAAGCTCTGGCCGAAGGCATGCCTGCCGATCGGGTCACCGAAGGTGGCGAAGTTCAGCGTGTTGGGCGGGGGAGCGTCCGGGGCCGAAGCCAGCCGGGATTGTTCACCGTCGACCACGAATCCACCCTCGGACAGGCCGATGGCCGTACCGGGCCGACCGGTGGTGCGGATTGCCCCGTCGAGGTTGTCGACACCGACGTCGACTGACTCGCCGACGCTCTGGCCGTCCAGGCCGACGCCCGGGAACTGCTTGTCGATGTTGTTGATTTCGCCGCGGAGGCCCGGGAACAGCCGCGCGAGCACGTGGCCCTGGACCTGGCCGGCGGGGTAGCGGACGATTTGCCGCTGTTGGCCGGGGAACCACTCCGCGCCTTCCATGCGGATGTAGTTGTCGTACGGGACACCCAGAACGTGCGCGCCACCGAGGGCGTAGGCGGTCTGGTCGCCGGGCGCTCCCGGGGTCGGCGGGCCGCTGATCTCCGGGCCGTCGGCCCCAGCGGTCCCGACGCCGAAACACCCTGTGGCACCGACGGTTACCAGTGCCGATACTCCTGCAAGAAGCTTCTTCATACCTACCCCTGACCACGTGGGTGCGTGTCGTAGTTTCACATACATATCGGATGCGCGCTAACTCGTCTGCGCCTGGCTCAGGCCGGCTGCCGGCCTGCGTCGGCCCGGCCGCGAGGGCCACCAGTTGGCCTGACCCATCAGCGCCGCGATGGCGGGAACCGTGATGGTTCGAACCAGGAACGTGTCGAGCAGAATGCCGACGCCGATCACGACACCGCCCTGAACCACTGTGCCGATGCTGGAGAACAGCAAGCCCGCCATCGAGGCGGCGAAAATCAGGCCTGCCGCGGTGATCACGCCGCCGGTCGAACTCAGCGTGCGGATGATGCCGTAACGCGCGCTGTGTGGCGACTCATCGCGCATTCGGGAGACAAGCAACATGTTGTAGTCGGCTCCGACCGCGACCAGCACCACGAAGGCCAACGGCGGCACGCTCCAGTGCAGTTGCTGGCCGAGGATGAATTGGAAGAACACCGCACCGATGCCCACCGCGGACAGGTACGAAATCACGACGGAGGCGACCAGATACAGCGGCGCGACGATCGCCCGCAGCAGCACGATCAGCGTCAGCAGCACGACCAGCAGGGTCGCCGCGATGATGAACCGGATGTCGTGCTGGTAGTAGTCACGGGTGTCCTTGAGGCCGACGGTGTAGCCCGCCATCGAGATCTTGGCGTCCGACAGCGCGGTGTTCGGTTGGGCGCCCTTCGCGGTCGCCAGGATCGAATTCACCTGATCCATGGCCTCGGTGCTGAACGGATTGAGCTTGGTTTGCACCAGGTACCGCACCGAATGGCCGTCGGCGGAGATGAACACCTTGGCGGCGTCCTGGAACTCCTTCAGGTGAAGCAGTTGCGCCGGGATGTTGAATCCGCCCATCGACGGCTGCGCGGCGTCTTTCTTCAGCGACAGCAGGAACGTTGCCGACTCGCTGAGCCCGGCACCCAACTGCTTGACCTGGTCGACCAGCTGGTTGACCGCATCGGCGATCTGGCGGCTGCCACCGGCGAACTGATTGGCGCCGCCTTGCAGCTGGTCGAGATTGCCCTGCAGACCGCCGGGCTGGTCCATTCCCAGCGATTGCAGCACACCGGTCAACTTCTTGATCGACGCCCGCATCTTGTCGGTCGATGCCTTGAGCTGGTTTTTGTCCGGGTAGTCCTGCATCTGGCGGGCCAGGTCGTTGATCGCGTCGAGATGTTCCTGGTCACGGCCGCCGAGCAACTGCTCGAAAGCGCCGCGGGTGTCGGCGCAGGACTCATCGAGATCGCAGGTGGGGTTGCCCTCCAGCGCCTTCACCACCGGGAGGATCCATCCGAACAGGTTCTTGGCCCCGGTGTAGTTCCAGCCCATGTCGTTGCCGATCACGTTGACGTGGTCGATGAGCTGCGCCGCGAGGTCGACCTCGTGAACCAGCGTCTCGCCGCTGTACTGGTCCTTCGACGACTTGAAGGTGCTCTCCAACTCCTGAACGCTGGACGCCAGCTCGGTGACCTGGCCGCGGACCTCGTCGAGTTTGTCGGCCAGCGTGACTGAACCCTCCGACAGCTGGTTGAGGTCGTTGGTGTGGTCGTTGATCAGCGTCGATCCGCCGGCCAGGAACGAGCCGATGGCGCCCGCCTGGTAGGTGGCCCGGAATTGTTCCGGCACGTTCCCGGTGGGTCGGGTGATGCCGCTGATCGCCGCGACGTTCGGCAGCTGGCTGACCCGGTCCGCCATCTGCTCCAGGTCGGCGAGGGCTTGGGGATTACGCAGGTCGCGCGGTGACTGAATGAAGAGGTACTCCGGGATCGACTGGTTCACCGGGAAGTGGTGGTCCAGTGCGGTGTAGCCGAGCGAGCTCGGGGTAGACGCGCCCAGCGCTTTGCGGTCGTCGTAGTTGTAGCGGACCAGCCCCGCGCAGCTGGCCAGTGCCGCCAGCACCAGCAAGCTGGCAACCAAATGGAGCCGCGGCCGGCGCACGATGCGGATACCCGAACGCCGCCAGAAGGGCGCGGTCAGCTCACGTCGCGGCTTGACCCACCCGCGTCGGCCGGCGAGGGCGATGATGGCGGGCAACAAGGTCATCGCGGCCAGGAAGGCCACGCCGATACCGATCGCCGAAGCGATACCGACCGTCTGGAAGATGCCCATTCGGGCGAAGCTGATGACCAGGAAGGTGATGCCGACGGTGCTGGCGGACGCCGCGATCACCTTGCCGATCGAGAGCAACGCCTTCTTGAGCGCCGTTTCGTGGTTCTCGCCCAGCCGCAGATAGTCGTGATATCGGCTGATCAAGAAGACGGCGTAGTCCGTTCCGGCGCCGGCCATGATGGCACTCAGGAAGACGATGGACTGATTCGAGACTCCGGCGCCGGTCACAAAGGAGTAGGCGGCGACCACCGACTGGGCGATCACCAGCGACAGCCCGATCGAGATCAGCGGCAACAGCATCGTGATCAGGCTGCGGTAGACGATCAGCAAGACGACGAGCACGAGGACGCCGATAGCCAGCTCGATCGGCATCCGGTCATGTTGACCCGCGACGGTGAGGTCGGCGACGGTGCCCGCGGGCCCGGTCAGATTCGCCTTCAGCGAGCTCCCGGCGACGGTGTGTTTGACGACGTCGGCGATGTGGTTGAACGCCTCGTAGGACCGCGGCGTGCCCAGCTCGCCGGCCACCCCGACAGGCAGCACCCAGGCCTTGTTGTCCTTGCTGGTGACGATCGACTTCAGCGGTGGCGTACTGATGAAGTCCTGCAGCATCACCACATTGGCGGTGTCTTTGCGCAGGGTGTCCGCCAGCGCGCGGTAGGTGGCCTCGTCCGCGGGGCTGAGCCCCTTGTCGTCGGTGAGGACGACCAGCAGGAGATCCTCGGAGCCCGCTTCGTGGAAGGCCTCGGTCATCTTGCGCGCGGTGACGTTGGACGGCGCGTCGCTGGGCAGGATCGACAGCGGATGCTTCTCGGACATCTCGTTGAGCGACGGGAACGACAGCGGCAGGGCTACCGCGATCGCGACCCAGACCCCGATCACCACCCATGGCCATCGCACTACGAAATCGGCTAGTCGTCGCATTTAGCTTTCCCCCCGGGATGAGTTACACCGCACAATTTCGCACCGTTCCCATCCGGCGATTGCGCACTTCAGACTGGCCGCAGCCATCGACGAGCCCACGTCAGGCGACGCGTCCCCAGTGCCCGCTGTCGGCGACCCGCACGCACACAGACCTCATCGCCTCCATGTAGCGGGTGGCCGACTTCAGGGCAATGGGGTTGTCGGGATGCATGATCGCCATCACCGTGCCCTCTTTGTATCGGAAAATGTAGATAGTCAGCTGGTAGGAGAACCGGCCGTCGGGATAGATCCCGATGTTGTCCGCCAGGCCCAGGTCGCCCGCCGCGAGGATGGCGTTGAGCGGAGCGGCCCCACCGTGCAGAAAGTTCGACACCGGGAAGTTCGGCTGCGGCCACTTCAGCCACGGCGCCAGCTCCAGAACGCGGTAATACGGCACCCGCGCCATGTCCAGGCCGGAGTCGAACGAGGTCTGCGCCGCGTAGGCCGCCTCGTTGAACGACGTCGCGGCGATCGGCACGGTGACCGGTATCAGGCCGGTGAACCAGCCTTGCGTCATGAAATTGTCCGCGCCGGTGCGCGAATCCCGTGGCGTGAGCCCGTAGTAGGTCAGGGCGCCGGTGAACTCGTGCTCCACCAGGGCCAGACATGCGTAGATACCACCGACGAAACGCGCGCCGGCCGTCCCGCACGCCGCGTCGAACCGCTCGGCCTGGGCTGGATCCATCAGCAATTCAGACGACATCTCGCTGCTGATCGTCTTGTTCGGGTCGCCCAGCGGAAGGGGGAACTCGGGGAAGCCGCCGTCGTTGTTCTCGGCGAAGTCGATCCAGGCCTGTACGCCCGGCGAATCCAGCGTCAGCTGGGAGGTGGATTCGCGCTCGCGGACGCAGAAATCGTCGAAGCTACCGGCGTCGGGGAGCTCGAGTGCCTCACCGCCGCTGCTCAGCGCGGCATACATGCCGTTGGCCTCGATCATCGTGGTGCCGATCAGCGTCGCGTCGCCGTGAACGTGGTCCATCGCGACGAAGAAGGTGAATTGGCCCTCGCGTTGGACCACCCCGAAGGTGAAGCAGCCCCACTCCAGCGGACTGGGAATCGCGGTGGTGTGCCGGTGGATCTCGTCGACGGTCATGTAGCCCTGGTCGACCGGCTCGAATTCGATCTCGGAGGGATCAGTGATCGTGTGCCGGATGAATCCGCCGTCGTCGGTGCGCTCGAACCAGCTGCGGAAAGTGTCGTGTCGGCGCAGGTAGGCGTTGAGCGCGACGTCCATGGCGGCGATGTCGCACTCACCCTTGGCGTCGCAGCTGGCGATGATCTGCCGGGAGAAGTTCAATCCGGCGGCGTCCCGCTCGTAGTAGTTACGTAGGTGCTGGCCCTGCATATAACTGACCGGCACCGAGCTCACCGGCGCCTGGCGCGCTTTGTCCGCAGCCGTAGGAGTCGGGTGCCAGGAGGTGACATTGCCCGGGGTCAGCGTCCACTCACTCAGTGAGCCGACCGTAATTTGCCCGATGCGCAAAAGAACTTCCTCCTCAGTTGAACGGCTCCGGGCCGGCCGCTGGTGCTCGCGGCGAGACCAAGATAGCCCGCTCGGCTGTCAGTGTCGCCCCAGCAACAGACGCCTGTACGCATTGCCCGACCGGGTCAATGATGTCAAGCCCGACACCTATTGACATAGATCCACACGGCGTGCCTAAGGGTGACCTTAGCCATACCCTGCGGTACGGTTCGCGGAGTCCGGCACCGTCGCCGGAGCCACACTTGCAATAGTCGCCCGCGGCAGCAATTCTGTTGCGCATCCGGGCCGAACGCGGCGACCGAATCTTTCTCACCGTCCCCAAGTCGAGAGGACAACGCATGGCATCCGTCGAAGGCCAGCAGCAGTCAACACCCCGTTTTGCGATCGTCGGTTACGCCGCACGCCTCCCTGGAGCCGCGAACGCCGACGAGTTCTGGGATGTGCTGCGCGAGGGCCGGGACGCGATCTCCGAAGTTCCCGCCGACCGGTGGGATGTCGACGAATTCTTCGACCCCGACCCCGACACCCCGGGCAAGGTCGCGACGCGGCGGGCGGGTTTCGTCGACGACGTCACAGGGTTCGACGCGCCGTTCTTCGGCATGTCGACGCGCGAGGTCAGGATGCTGGACCCGCAGCACCGGTTGCTGTTGGAGACGGCCTGGCGGGCGGTCGAGCATTCCGGAACTGCGCCAACATCTTTGGCGAATTCCAACACCGGTGTGTTCATCGGTTTGGCCACTCACGACTACCTGGGCATGGCGTCCGGAGAGCTGACGTTCCCCGAGATCGAGGCCTACATGGCGATCGGGACGTCCAACGCCGCCGCGGCCGGCCGGATCAGTTTCCGGCTGGGTCTACAGGGCCCGGCCGTCGCCGTCGACACCGCGTGCAGCTCCTCGCTGGTGGCCATCCACCAGGCATGTCAGGCACTGCAGCTCGGGGAGTGCGACCTGGCCCTGGCCGGTGGCGCGAACGTCCTGCTCACCCCGGCGACGATGATCACCTTCTCCAGCGCACACATGCTCTCGCCCGACGGCCGATGCAAGACCTTCGACGCGGCCGCCGACGGCTACGTACGTGGTGAGGGTTGCGGCGTCATCGTCATCAAACGACTCGAAGACGCGATCAACGACGGCGACCACATCCGCGCCGTCATCCGCGGCAGTGCGATCAACCAGGACGGCGCCTCGGGCGGCCTGACCGTTCCCAATGGTGTTGCGCAACAACGGGTTATCACCGACGCGCTGAAACGCTCCGGCCTCACCCCGGCCGACGTCGACTACCTGGAGGCGCACGGCACCGGAACGTCGCTGGGCGACCCGATCGAAGCGCAGGCCGCCGGCGCGGTACTCGGAGAGGGCCGCAAGGACGGCGCCCCGCTGCTGATCGGTTCGGCGAAGACCAACATCGGGCACCTGGAGGCCGCCGCGGGCATCGCGGGTGTCATCAAGGTGATCCTCTCGCTCGAGAACGAACTGATCCCCGCGCACCTGCACTTCGAGAACCCGTCGCCGCACATCCCGTGGGAGCGGCTGGCGCTCGAGGTGGTCAAGGAGGCCACCCCGTGGGAGCGCACCGACAAGCCACGCATCGCCGGCGTCAGCTCGTTCGGGTTCGCCGGCACCAACGCGCACGTCATCCTCGAAGAAGCACCCGCGCAAGTTGCGCCGGTGATCGACGCCCCGACCGACGAGGCCGCGGACAAGCGATTCCACATCCTGCCGGTCTCGGCCCGCACACCGGAAGCGCTGGTTCAGGTTGCCGAGCAGTACCGCGACTGGCTGAGTGCCAATCCGGACGCGACGCTGGCCGACGTCTGCCTGACCACCGGGGTGGGCCGCGCGCACTTCGAGCATCGGGCCGCATTGGTGGTCAACTCCAAGGAAGCTGCCGGCGACCTGCTCGGTGCAGTCGCCGACGACCGCCCGGCACCGGGCCTGGTGCGTGGGGTGTCTGATGCCGCGCCGAAAACCGCATGGTTGTTCACCGGTCAGGGCAGTCAGTACCCGGGCATGGCGCACGAGCTCTACCTCACCGAGCCGGTGTTCGCCGAGACCCTGGACCGTTGCGCCGCCGCGGTGGCCGACGTGCTCGAAAAGCCGTTGCTGGACGTAATTTTCGACATCGACGGCCCAGATGCCGAAGAGACGCTGAAGCAGACCACCTACGCGCAGCCGGCGTTGTTCGCGGTCGAGCTCGGGCTGGCCCGGCTCTGGCAGTCCTGGGGCTTCGAGCCGGCCGTGGTCCTAGGCCACAGTGTCGGCCAGTATTCGGCGGCATGCGTCGCCGGCGTGTTCAGCTTGGAAGACGGGGCGAAGCTGATGGCCGAGCGCGGCCGCCTCTTCGGCAGCCTGCCCGCCGGTGGCCGGATGGTCGCGGTGTTCGCCGCCGCCGAGCGCGTCGAGAGCCTCACCGACCAGTTCCCGAGTCTCTCGGTCGCGGCATACAACGGTGCGAACACGGTATTGTCCGGTCCCGCAGGCGATTTGGACAAGGCAGTCTCAACCCTTACTGCTGACGGTGTGCGCTGCGACTGGCTGGAAACCAGCCACGCGTTCCACTCGGCGCTGCTGGACCCGATCCTCGACGAATTCGAGAAGTACGCCGACGGCTTCAAATACGCATCGCCGCAACGGATTCTGGTCGACAACCGGACCGGTGCAGTGATCGGCCGCAGTCAGAAACTGGACGGCAACTACTGGCGCCGCCACGCGCGTCAGCCGGTCGAATTCGCCAAGAGCGTGCAGACGTTGTCTGAACTGGGTTGCAAGGTGTTGCTGGAAATCGGCCCGCAGCCGGTGCTCACCGCGTCGGCTCTGCGGGCCTGGCCGGACCCGGCGACGTCACCGCGGGCGATCGCGTCGCTGCGGAAGAACACCGCCGACCACCGTCAGATCACCGAAGCACTCGCCGACGCTTACGTCTTGGGGGCCCTGCCCGACTTCGGGGCGGTACAACACGGACCGGCACGCAAGCTCGACCTGCCGACCTATCCGTTCCAGCACCGCCAGTACTGGTTCCGCGAGAACCGCGAGCTGCCGACGCAGCAGTCGCACGTCACCTCGACCAGCGAAACGGTCCGCCTGCTCGAAGACGGCAAATTCGAGGACCTGGCCAAACTCCTCGGCGGAGCCGACGACAACGGCCAGACCGTCGGCGTGCTGACAAAGCTTGCGGCACAACACAATGCCCAGCGCAAGACCCAATCCATCTCCGATGCGCGTTACGAGTTCCGCTGGGACAAGGTGAACGCGGCGGCCCCCGCCGATCTGAGCGAGGCGTCGACCTGGCTGCTCATCGGCGAAAACGGCGACGCGGTGGCCCCGCTGATCGAAGCGCTGGCCGCCGCCGGTCAGCAGCACCGGATCCTTGGGTTGCCGGCCTCGGATGCCGAGGAGCAGGAGCTGACGGCAGCGTTGCGCGCCGCCGCCGACGAGTCGCCGAACCTGCGCATCCTGAACGTCGCCGCGCTCGAGAGTGACACCGTCCCGTCGCAGCGGTCGCTGCAGCGGGTGCAGCATCAGGTGCTGGCCGGTAGCCGTCGGCTTTTCCGTGCCGCGGCAGCCGCCGAACTGCGTGCGCCGATCTGGGTGATAACCCGTGGCGCACAACGAGTTACCGACGGCGACACCGTCTCACCGGAGCAGACTGCTCTGTGGGGATTCGGTCGCGCCGCCTCATTGGAACTGCCGCACCTGTGGGGTGGTTTGGCCGACTTGGCCGAAGGGACTGCCGACGAGTGGACGCGCCTGGTCAACCAGGTGACGGCCGAGGCGCGCCGCGAGGAGCAGTTCGCTGTTCGTGAGGGGTCGGTTTACGTACCCCGGCTGGTCCGGCGATCCGGTGCGCCGAGTTCGGCCCCGCTGGCATTGCGGGACGACGCAACGTATCTGGTGACCGGCGGCCTGGGCTCGATCGGACTCGAGATTGCCGGCTACCTGGCCGCGAACGGCGCCAAGCACCTGGTTCTGACCAGTCGTCGTGCGGCGAGCGAAGCCGCGCAACAGCGCATCGACGCGTTGATCGAGCAGCACGGCAGCGACATCCGGATCGTCTCGGCTGATGTCGCCGATGCGAACGACGTGTCGCGACTGCTGGCCACCGTCGAGTCCGATTTGCCGCCGCTGGCCGGCATCGTGCACGCCGCAGGCGAAATCGGCACCACCCCGCTGAGCGATCTGGACGACGCCGAAGTCGATCGGGTTTTCGCTGGAAAGGTTTGGGGGGCTTGGTATCTGAGTGAGGCCGCGGCGGGCCTGAAGCTGGACTTCTTCGTCACGACCTCCTCGATCGCGTCGGTGTGGGGTGGGTACGGCCAGACCGCCTACGGCGCGGCCAACGCCTTCCTGGACGGCTTGACCTGGCGACTTCGCGAGCAGGGGGTCGCCGGTGTCAGCGCGAACTTCGGTCCGTGGTCGGCTGGGATGGCCGACGAGGAGTCACGGGCCAAGCTCGCCAAGCGTGGCATCAAGACCCTGGCACCGGCCGACGCACTGGCGGGTCTGGCCGAGTTGATCGCGGTCGCCGGCGAGCAGGGTGCCGCACAGGGTGTGGTGGCCCGAATCGACTGGGCGAAATTCCTCCCGCTGTATCAGCAGGGTGGCCGCCGGGCATTCCTGGCCGAGTTGGAGCGTGAGGTGCCCAGCGCGGCACCGGCGACGTTGCCGTCCGGAAAGACCGAGCTGGTCGAACGCCTGACCAATGCGCCAGTGCAACAACGCCGCAAGCTCCTGTTGGACTTCTTGCGCGACGCGGTGGCCGATGTCACGCGGGTCGATCCCGCCGAGATCCGGGAAGACGCCGGGTTCTTCGACCTCGGGATGGACTCGCTGATGGCCGTCGAGTTGCGCCGGCGCATCGAGCAGGGGGTTGGCAGGGAGATCCCGGCGACGCTGGCGATGGACCACCCGCGGCTCTCCGACACGGTGGACTACCTGCTGCGCGACGTGCTCGATTTGGGCGAACAGAAGACCGGTCCGTCGCTGGCGGCCGCGGTGACTCGCACCGACGAGCCGATCGCGATCATCGCGGTGTCGTGCCGCTTCCCCGGTGCGCCGAACCCGGAAGCGTTCTGGGAGCTGCTGTCCGGCGGTGTCAACGCGATCCGCGAAGTCCCCGAGGACCGGTTCGACATCGACGAGTTCTACGACCCGGACCCCGACGTCGCGGGCAAGACCTACACCCGTTTCGGTGGATTCCTGGAGGGCATCGACGGATTCGATCCCGAGTTCTTCGGCATCTCCCCGCGTGAGGCGGTGTGGATCGAGCCGCAGCAGCGGTTGATGCTCGAAACCGTATGGGAAGGCCTGGAGCGGGCCGGTTACTCGCCGGCCGCGTTGCGCGGCAGCCGAACCGGTGTTTTCGCCGGCGTCGCCGCCAACGAATACGCGCACTTGTTGTCCGCGGAGTCGATCGACAAGATCGAGCCCTACTTCATCACCGGTAACGCACTCAACGCGATCTCCGGCCGAGTGGCGTTCGCGCTCGGATTCGAGGGGCCTGCCGTCGCGGTCGACACCGCCTGCAGCTCGTCGCTAGTGGCCGTGCACCAGGCCGTCCAGGCATTGCACTCGGGTGACTGCGATCTCGCGGTCGCCGGCGGTGTCAACGTCCTACTGAGCCCGGTGACCGTCGTCGCCGCCTCCCGCGCCCGGATGCTGTCACCGGTCGGTCAGTGCAAGACCTTCGACGCGTCGGCCGATGGCTATGTCCGTAGCGAGGGTTGCGGCATCCTGGTGCTCAAGCGGCTCAGCGACGCCGAGCGTGACGGCGACCGGATCGCCGCCGTGATCCCGGGCAGCGCGGTCAACCAGGACGGCGCGTCCAGCGGTCTGACCGTGCCCAATGGTGGTGCGCAGCAACGTCTCATCGCCACCGCCCTGGCTCGCGCCGGACTGTCCGGCGGCGAGGTCGACTACCTCGAGGCACACGGCACGGGAACCCCGCTGGGCGACCCGATCGAGGTCCAGGCGGCCGGAGCCATCTACGGCGGCTCCCGCGACGCCAACCGCCCGCTGCTGATGGGATCGGTGAAGACCAATATTGGTCACACCGAATCCGCCTCTGGCGCAGCGGGTCTGATCAAGGTCGTGCTCTCGCTGCAGAACAGTCTGCTGCCTCAGAGCCTGCACTTCGACAACCCGTCGCCACACATCCCGTGGGGTTCGCTGCCGGTGAAGGTCGTCGACAAGTCGACGCCGTGGGAAGCCAACGGCAGGCCGCGTCGGGCCGGCGTGAGCTCGTTCGGCTTCACCGGCACCAACGCGCACGTGCTGATCGAGGAGGCGCCGGCGGCGCAGCCGGTGATCGTCGACGAGCAACCGGCCGATGGGGCCGATGACGCTGTGGCAGCACTGGACTCGGGCGCTGCCGACTCGGTCAACGTGTTGCCGCTGTCGGCGCGCTCCGCGGAGGCGCTGGTCGAACTGGCCGAGCGGTACGGGTCCTGGTTGGCTGCCAACCCGGACGCCGACATCGCCCAGGTGTCGCTGACGGCCGGCGTCGGACGCTCCCACTTCGAGCACCGCGCCGCCCTCGTCGTCGACTCGGTGCACACCGCGAGCGCCGGTCTGGCCGACCTGGCCGCGGGCCAGTTGCGTCCCGGGGTGGTCCGGGGCGAATGCACCGACCGCCCGACCACGGCATGGCTGTTCACCGGGCAGGGCAGCCAATACCCGGGTATGGCGCGCGAATTGTTCGCTGCCGAGCCGGTTTTCGCCGAGACGGTGAAACGGTGCGCCGACGCCGTCGACGGGATCCTGGAGCAGCCGCTGCTGGAGGTGATCTTCGCCACCGACCGTGAGACGGGCGGCAAGGCAGGAGAGACGCTTAAGCACACGTCGAACGCGCAGCCCGCGCTGTTCGCCGTCGAGATGGGGCTGGCCCGGCTGTGGCAGTCGTGGGGCATCGAGCCGGATGTGGTGCTGGGGCACAGCGTGGGGCAGTACGCGGCGGCCTGCGTCGCCGGAGTGTTCAGCCTCGAGGACGGTGCCCGGTTGATGGCCGAGCGCGGTCGGCTGTTCGGCAGCCTGCCCGTGGGCGGGCGGATGGTGGCGGTGTTCGCCGACCCCAAGCAGGTCGAGCAGGTTGCCAGCGAGTTCCCGAAGGTGTCGGTCGGGGCGTACAACGGCCCCAACACCGTCCTGTCGGGTCCGGGAGACGACCTCGCGCAGATCGTCGACAAGTTCAGCGAGGAGGGGGTGCGCTGCACGTGGCTGGAGACCAGCCACGCCTTCCACTCGGAGCTGCTGGAGCCCGTGCTGGACGAATTCGAGTCGTTCGCAAGCCAATTCGAGTTCGCGACGCCCACGCTGCCGCTGGTCTGCAACCGAACCGGCGCCATCTTGACCGCGGAGACCCCGCTGGACGCCCCGTACTGGCGGCGGCACTCCCGCCAGCCGGTTCAGTTCTCGGAAAGCGTGCGCACCGTCGCCGCACTGGGATGCTCGGTGCTGATGGAGATCGGGCCGCAGCCCGTGCTGACCGGCGCGGCGGTGCAGGTCTGGCCGGAGCACCTGGCGGCGCCGCGGGCCATCGTGTCGCTGCGCAAGGGTGTGGGTGACCGGGGCCAGATTGCTGACGCACTGGCCAACGCTTACGTCAGCGGACACCGGCCGAAGTTCGAGGCGTTGCACGAGCGGCACGGTCGCCGGCTTGAATTGCCGACGTATCCGTTCCAGCGTCGGCGTTTCTGGCCGAAGAGCTCGGCGATCACCGTCGACGGTCCCGCGATGTCCGGATTGCTGGGCAGCGGAAAGGATCTCGCCTCCGGCGACTCGGTCTACACCAGCCGGCTGTCGGTGAAGTCTCAGCCATGGCTGAACGACCACGTCATCTACGGCACCGTCGTCGTTCCCGGCGCGACGTATGCCGCGATGGCTCTGGCCGCGGTTGGTACGCCGGCGCACGTCAAAGAGGTCTTCTTCTACGAGCCGATCATCCTGCCGGAGAAGGCGTCTCGCGAGGTGCAGCTGACGCTGAGCCCGCTCGACGAGGGCTGGAAGTTCCAGGTGCACAGCCGGCCCTACGGCGTGAAAGACGCCGAATGGTCGCTGAACGCCGACGGAACCGCGATCGCCGGCGCCGGAGAAGAGCCCGAGTCGACCGAACCCGCCGAACCGATCGACACGGCGATCGAGCGGATGGAGCGCATGCGTCCGCAGGAGCTGTTCGAGACCTTCGATGACATGGAGCTGCACTGGGGCCCGAACTGGTCCGGATCGCTGAAGTCGCTGTGGCTCGGCGACGGTGAAGCCATTGGCGACATCTCGGTCGGTGAGGAACTGACCGAGAACCTCGGCACCGAACCGATGCACCCGGTGCTGATGGACCTGTGCACCGGTGTCGCCTTCCCGGCGTTCCCGGCGCTGCGTGCCGCCGAACAGGGCGTCAACGGGCTGTTCCTTCCGCTGCGATACGAGCAGGTGACGCTGAAGGACAAGATGCCGCGCCGGTTCTACTGCCGGGCGAAGTGGCACACCAACGAGCTCGACAGCGAAACGCAGGTGTTCGACCTCGATTACCTCGATCGGGACGGCCGCAACCTGGGCGGAATCCGCGGCTTCACCGTGAAGCGGGCGCCGCGAGAGGCGTTGCTGCGCGGGCTCGGTGGCGACACGACCCGGCTGCTGTACACCCTGGGATGGCACGAGGTGCCGATCGCTCCCACCGAGGAAGCGACGACCCCCAGCGGTACCTGGCTGGTGGCCGGGTTCAGCGAATTGGCCGCCGCGCTGCCGGGTTGCATCCCGTTCGACCGGACCGGCGACTCCGAGCTGCTGGGTCAGGTGCTGGCGCAGGCCCACGAGAAGGGCATGCCGTACGCCGGCATCGTCTGGCGCAGCTCTGGGCGCAAGTCCGAAGAGTCGACCGCGGAGCAGATCTCGAGGCTGGAAGCCGAGGTCGAGAACCTGCTCAGCGCGGTGCACGCCGCACAGGCCGACAACTCGGTGAAACTGCCGGGCGGGCTGTGGATCGTCACCGAACGAGCGGTGGCCACCGAGTCGGGTGAGCCGGTCGACGCGGTGCAGGCTGCGCTGTGGGGGCTCGGGCGCACAATCCTCAACGAGGAACCCGGCCTGCGCAGCAAGCTGGTCGACGTCGACGGATCGCCGGAGGCCGTGAAGCTGCTGACCGGTCTGCTCGCGTCACCGATCGACGAGCCGGAAATCGCTGTGCGCCAAGGCAAGGCGCTGGCATCCCGGCTGCTGCAGTGGTCGCGTAGTGGTCACCTCAACGTGCCGCGTGCCGACGACTACGCCTTGCTCCCCACCGAGCGTGGCGCGATCGACAACCTGCGTCTGACCGAGAAGGAAGTGGAGGCGCCGGAACCGGGCTACGTGCAGGTGCGGGTCGAGGCCGCCGGTCTCAACTTCCGTGACGTGCTCAACGTGCTGGGCCTCTACCCGGGCGACCCGGGACCGGTCGGTGGTGACTTCGCCGGCACCGTCACCCAACTGGGTGAGGGGGTGAGCCATGTCGAGGTCGGTCAGCGGGTTTACGGCTCGATGCAGGGTGCTTTCGCCAGCCGATTCAACGTGCCGGCGCAGTTCCTGGCGCCGATCCCGGACGGGGTGAGCGCGGTGGAGGCCGCGACCATTCCGGCTGCGGCGCTGACGGTTCGGCTGTCGTTCGACTGGTCGGGGCTCAACCCTGGCGACAAGGTGCTGATCCACGCTGCCAGTGGTGGTGTCGGACTGGCCGCCATCCAGATGGCGCAACAGCACGGTGCCGAGGTCTACGCGACCGCGAGCACCTTCAAGCGGGCGACGCTGCGCAAGCTCGGTGTCAAGCATGTGTATGACTCGCGGACAACCGATTTCGCCGACCAGATCCTCGCGGACACCGACGGTGCCGGCGTGGACGTGGTGCTCAACAGCCTCACCAGCGAGGGGTTCATCGAGGCGACCGTGCGGGCCACCGCCAAGAACGGCCGGTTCGCCGAGATCGCCAAGCGCGACATCTGGACTCCCGAGCAGATGGCTGAGGCCCGGCCTGACATCGCCTACGAGATCGTCGCGTTGGACACGGTGATGTTCACCGAGCCCGACCGCATCCGCGACCTGCTCACCGAGGTGTCCGACGGGTTGGCCAAGGGGGAGTGGACGCCACTGCCCGCGGAGGTCTATCCGTTGACGGAGGCCAGGACGGCGTTCCGGCGCATGCAGCAGGCACGGCACATCGGAAAGATCGTGTGCCAGATGCCGACTCCGCTCGCGCCGCGACCGGATCGCACCTACCTGGTCACCGGTGGCCTTGGTGCCATCGGCCTGAGCACGGCGTCGTACCTGGCGCAGCGCGGAGCCGGTGACATCGTGCTGACCAGTCGGCGTGAGCCGGATGCACAGGCGCAGAAGACGATCGAGGAGATCACCGACCGCTACAAGACGCGCATCCACACCTTCGCGGCCGATGTGAGCGTGGAATCGGACGTCGAGAAGCTGCTTGAGCGCATCCGCGGTGAGCTCCCGCCGCTTGCGGGTGTCGCGCACCTGGCCGGTGTCCTCGATGACGCGCTGCTCAACCAGCAGGATCTGGACCGGTTCCGGACGACGTTGGCGCCCAAGGCGTTCGGCGCGTTCTATCTGGACCGGTTGACCAGGGACGAGAAGCTCGAGTTCTTCATCGTGTCGTCGTCGGTGTCGAGTCTGCTCGGCCCGCCGGGACAGGCCAACTACTCGACGGCCAACGCGCTGCTCGACGGTCTGGTCGCGGACCGCAAGGCCCACGGCTTGCCGGCCACCGGAATCAACTTCGGTCCGTGGGGCGGGGCGGGTATGGCGTCTTCGGAGGCCGCCAGCTCCAACATCAGTGCGCAGGGTCTGCTCCCACTGGATGCCTCGGGTGCCCTCGGCGCCCTCGCCGAAGTGGTCGCCAACGGAACCGGGCAGGCAACGGTGCTGAAGGCCAACTGGGCGCGGGCGGCGAAGGTGATGGGCAGCTCGCGGCCACCGATCCTGGATCTGGTGCTGCCGAGCGAGATGGCCGAAGTCGTCGACAGCGAGTTGCTCAAGCAGCTGCAGGAGCTTCCGGTGTCCGAGCGGGCGACGTTCATCACCGAGTTCCTGCAGCGCGAGGTGCAAGGCTTCCTGCGACTGGCTCAGCCGCCCGCAGCGACGAGCCGGTTCCTGGACCTGGGCACCGACTCGCTGATGGCGGTGGAACTCCGAAACCGGCTGCACAGCCAGTTCGGTGGCAAGTTCACGATCAACGCCACCGCGGTGTTCGACTACCCGACAATCGGCGGGCTGGGCGAGTACCTCGCGGCTCAGATGCCGGACTCGGACGGCGAACCCGCCTCGGAGGAGGCACCGGCCGAGGTGGCTGCGGAGCCGGCGGACGGTGCGGCTCCGGACGCTGCCGAGGGGCAGGCCGAGCCGGCCGCGACGTCGAACGGCTCGAACGGCTCGAACGGGGCAGTTGCACCGGCAGAATCGGCCGCCGAGTCGACATAGAGCGTCGAGATCGACGTTAGCGTGAGAAAACTCGAGAAGCCCTCGCGCTAACGTCGATCTCGTTGCAAGCCGCGGCGGTTCAGTCGGCGACGCGGAACATCGCGTTGACCTTCGTCGGCTGAACCCGCACCACCAGCTCGCCGGGTACGCCGTTGCGGCGCCCGAACTCCTCGGCGCGGTCCGCGCCCATGTAGCGGCCACCGATTCGCGTCGCGATGTCGAGCAGGTCCCCGGCGCCGTCGTAGGTGGTGGCGATGCCCTGGACCTGGACGAACGAGAACGGCGGACGCGGGTCGTCCACGCAGATCACCACGCGTGAATCTCGGCTCAGCGCACGGCCTTTCGCGCTCGCGGCGCTGGTGTTGAACACCAGCTGGCCGCCGTCGATGATGAACCACACCGGCGCCACCAGCGGTCGACCATCCGACGCCAGGAACCCAAGCATCCCGGTGCGAGTTCCCTTCGAGAGGAACTCGACCACTTCCGGTGTCAGGTCAGCCATGTCGGGTCTTACAGGGTGACGACTTCGTATTCGTTGACCTGGTCGATCAGTGCGTGCAGCTGATCCTGCGACGACCCCAGGGTGTGATCGATCGCGGTGAGCCGCGCCGCATAGTGGCCGACCGGGTACTCGTTGGTCATCCCGATACCGCCGTGCAGCTGGATCGCCTCCTGGCTGATGTGGCGTCCCGACCGACCGATCTGCAGCTTGGCGCGTGCGGCGATCACCGGATCGAGATTGCCGTTGGCAACGGACACGCCGGCGTAGAGGTTCATGCTGCGCGCCAACTCCAGCGACACGTACATGTCGGCGGCCCGCTGGGTCAACGTCTGGAACGTGTTCAGGGTGACGCCAAACTGCTTGCGCTGCTTGAGATAATCGGTCGTCAACCGCAACGCTTCCTCCATGGCACCGACCGCCTCCGCGCATAGCGCGGACTGGATGCGCACGACGCCGTTGCTGATGGCCTGCGACGCGTCGACCGCATCGCCGAGCGGTTCGCCCGCCGCGTTGTCGAGGTCGATCTGCGCGCCGCGTAGACCGTCGAAGGTGCGGTACGGGTGGCGGGTGACGGCATCACCGTCGACCAGGAACAGGCCTACACCGCCGTCGGGCAGCTTCGCGCTGACGATCAGGGTGTCGGCCGAGTCGCCGGCCAGTACCGGGTTCTTCTTCCCGGAAAGAACCCATGAATCTCCTTGCTGCACAGCCGTCGTCGCGACCTTGTCGTGCGACGTGCCGCGGGCGCCGGGCTCCAGGTGTGCGAATGCGAGCAGCCGCTCTCCCTCGGCGACCTCCGCGAGGAGTTCCTTCTGGGCGTCGGTGCCGATCTCGGCGACGATCGCGCCGGGTCCGAGCGCGGCGTGTATGACGGGTTCGGGCGCCAGCCGCCGACCGATTTCGGTGAGCACGGTGATCACTTCCAGCTGCCCGGATTCGTCGGGGTCGAATCCCAGTCCGAGGATGCCGGTTTCGGCCAGTTGCTTCCACACTTCCCGGCTCCAGCCCAGCTCGGATTCGACGGCTTTGAGGCGGCTCTCGACGTCGTAGCTCCGCGACAGCAGCTCACGGGTGGTGTCGCGAAGCAGCGTCTGCTCTTCACTCAGTTGAAAGTCCATGTCAGTTCCTGCCTTACAAGCCGAGGATGGTCGACGCGATGATGGTCCGCTGAACTTCGTTGCTGCCGCCGTAGATCGAAGTCTTGCGGTAGTTCAGGTAGTGCGGCGCGCTGCCCTGTGCCCAGGACGGCGAGGCGATGTCGTGACCGGCGTCGAACGGCAGCGAGTCGGGGCCTGCGACCTCGACGAGCAACTCGGTGGCGATCTGCTGCAATTGGCTGCCCCGCAGCTTCAGCACTGACGACGCCGGGTTCGGCTTGCCCTCTTTGGAACCGGACGCGACCCGCATCTGGGTGAGTTCCAGTGCGAGCAAGTCGTTTTCGGCCTCGGCGACGCGGGAAGCGAACAGCGGATCGTCGAGCAGGCCGTTTTCGGCGGCACGCTTTTTCACGTCCGCGAGCTTGACCTTGGTGCGACCGATCTGCGCGATGCCGGTGCGCTCGTTGCCCAGCAGGAACTTCGCGTAGCTCCAACCCTGGTTCTCTTCACCGACGAGCTGGTCGGCGGGAACGCGGACGTCTTCGAAGAAGACTTCGTTGACCTCGACGCTGCCGTCGATCAATTTGATCGGACGCATCGTGATGCCTGGGGTGTCCAGATCGATGAGCAGGAAGGAGATTCCGGCCTGCTTCTTCGGTGCCTGCGGGTCGGTGCGCACCAGGCAGAAGATCCAGTCGGCGTACTGGCCGAGCGTGGTCCACGTCTTCTGCCCGTTGACGACGTAACTGTCGCCGTCACGCAGCGCGGTGGTACGCAGCGACGCCAGGTCGGAGCCGGCTTCGGGCTCAGAGAACCCCTGGCACCACCAGATGTCCAAGGCGGCGGTGGGCGGCAGGAAACGTTCCTTGATCTCCTGGGACCCGAACTCGGCGATGACGGGGCCGACCATCTTCGCGTTGAAGTTCAACGGCTCCGGCACCGAGGCCAGCTGCATCTCGTCCAGCCAGATCTGATGCTGGGCCGGCGTCCAGTCTTTGCCGCCCCATTCGACAGGCCAACTCGGTACGGCCAGTCCGTGCTCGTTGAGGATTTTGTGACTGGTCGCGATGTCATCGCGGTCGAGCCCCTCACCCGAGCGGGTGCGCTCGCGGATCTCCGCCGGGATCTTCGTCGTATAAATCTCGCGTAGCTCGTCGCGGAAGGCGGCTTCGTCCTTCGTGAGCGCCAGTTGCACGGCAGTCTCCTCTAGCTGGGTCGGTCGTACCTGTGTTGCACGTTATCCGCCTGTTCAACCAACCAGTCAGGCGGCTCGACGCTGAATCGTTCATGCACAGTCGCGCGTTGATCCACAGCGGAGCCGTGACGGGCGTTCTCACAGCGCCGCGACGGTGGCCGGCGGCCCTACCGTCGCCGCATGCGAACAGAACTGCCTGCCGAACGACTGCACCGGCGACTCGGCGCCCAACCGAGCTCGGAGGCGCGGTCTGAGCATGACGCCGAGGGCGGCGACGATGCCGACAGCGACCCGAACTCGCTGCTGCCGCGCTGGCTGCCAGAAGGCGCGACCCAGGACGGCAGCTGGTTGGCCAAGGTCCGCGCCGATCCCGGCCGCGCCGGTGCCGTCGCGCTGGCCGCGGTCGCGGCGGTGGCCGTGCTCATCACCATCTTCACGTTGATGCGCGAAGACCGCGCACCGGTGGCATCGGCCAAGCTGCCGCCCGTCGACATGGCGGCGACGGCGAGCCGAAGCCAGAGCCCGGCTGCGCACCCGAACCAGCCGGTGGTGGTCAGCGTGGTCGGCCTGGTACACACCCCGGGGCTCGTCACGTTGGCGCCGGGGGCGCGGATCGCCGACGCGCTGAAGGCGGCCGGCGGCACGACCGACGGCGCCGACACCATCGGGCTCAACATGGCCCGCCAGGTCGACGACGGCGAGCAGATCGTGGTCGGCATCGCGCCGGTCAAAGGGCAACCCACCGTGTTGGGAAGTTCGGTGAGTCCGGGTTCGGCCACGCCTGGTCCGACCAGTTCGGCGGCCAGCCCCGCCAAGGGTGGGCAGGTGGTCAATCTCAACACCGCCACCGCCGAGCAGTTGGACACTCTGCCCGGTGTGGGGCCGGTGATGGCGAAGGCGATCGTGGCGTGGCGCCAGGCGCACGGGAAGTTCACCAGCGTCGACCAGTTGGGTGAGGTGGACGGTATCGGCCCGGGCCGGCTGGAGAAGCTTCGTCCACTGGTTCGTGTCTGAGTCCGGTGGCGCAGCCAGTCGGCGCCGATCCCGCGGTTGCGCCGCTGGACGCGCGGCTGGTGCCGGCGGCGCTGACCAGTTGGGCAGTCACCGGCACAGGGATCATCTGGCCGGTCGGCGCGATCCTGGGGGTGGCCTGCCTGGCGGCCGGCGCGGCCGGATTGTTGCTCTGGCGCTTCGGGCCCCGACGTCGCGGGGCGCGGGCCATCGGCGCCGGTGTGGTCGCCGCTGGAATGGTCGGCGCGGGCTTCGGATTCGCGATTGCGCTGCGTGCCAACGCCGTTGCGCATCACCCGATTGCGGCAGCGTTCGGCACCAGCGGCGAGGTGACGGTCACGCCGACCGAGAGCGCAGTGTCGGTAGGTCAGGGTCGGTTGTTGTTCCGGGCCAGCCTGCGGCAGTTCGGCGACGACCAGATATCCGGGCGCACAGTGGTTTTCGCACAGGCACGTGACTTCGGCGCGGTGATGGCCGGTCAGCCGATGCGGTTTCGCGCGCGGATCAGCGCGCCGACTCGCCGAGACCTGAGCGTCGCGGTCATCACCGCGATCGGCGCACCGACGGTGGGCCGTGCTGGGCCGTTGAACCGTGCCGCGTACGCGGTGCGCGCCGGGTTCGCGGCCTCGGCCGATCGCGTGTTGCCCGCGGACCAGGCGGCGATGCTGCCCGCGCTGGTGCTCGGCGACATGTCGACGGTCACCCCGGTGACCGGTCGAGAGTTCCGCACGGCGGGTCTGACTCATCTGACCGCGGTGTCCGGCGCCAACGTGACGATCGTCTGCGGCGCCGTGTTGTTCTCGGCGCGGCTGGTCGGCCCGCGAGCCGCGGTCGGGCTGGCCGGGCTGGCGCTGGTGCTGTTCGTCATCGTGGTTCAGCCCTCGGCCAGCGTGCTGCGGGCGGCGGTGATGGGCGCGATCGCGCTGGTCGGTGTGCTGTCATCGCGGCGCCGCCAAGCGATCCCGGCGCTTGCGGCCACCGTGCTCGTGTTGATGGTGATCACTCCACAATTGGCGGTGGATGTGGGGCTGGCCCTGTCGGTGGTGGCGACGGCCGCGCTGGTGGTGATCGCGCCGATCTGGTCGCGACGGCTGGTGGCGTCGGGTTGGCCCAAGCCGGTGGCGGACGCCGTCTGCGTGGCGTGCGCGGCCCAGTTGGTGACGGCTCCGTTGATCGCCGGCATCTCCGGCAGGTTCAGCGTGGTGTCCGCCGCGGCCAATCTTGCGGTGGCGGTGCTGGTCGCACCGATCACGGTGCTGGGGACCGCGGCGGCAGCGCTGTGCCTGCTCTGGCCGGTTGGAGCGCAGGTGCTGATCCGGTTCACCGGGCCTGAGGTGTGGTGGCTACTGCGAATCGCGCACTGGGCCGCGAATGTGCCTGGCGCGAGTGTGCCTGTGCCGCCTGGGCTTTCCGGAGTGTTGACCGTTGGGGCCGGTGGACTGTTGACGGTTCTGCTGTGGCGATGGGCGTGGTTCCGGGCCGCGATGGCGCTGGCGGCATGTGCGCTGCTGGCATGGTCGTTGTCTGGTCTGCTGGCGGGGGCCGGGGGACCTGTCGGCCGAACATGACACGATCAACCGGTGAGCCAGCAGGGGTCGGCGGTGCATCTCGTCCTGGGAGATGAGGCGCTGCTGGTCGAGCGGGCGGTCGCGGCGGTGCTGCGAACCGCGCGCAAGCGTGCCGGCACCGACGATGTGCCGGTCGACCGGGTGCGGGCCGGGGATGTCGGCGTCTACGAACTCGCCGAGCTGCTGAGCCCGTCGCTGTTCGCCGACGAGCGCGTCGTCGTGCTGGAGTCCGCCGGCGAGGCCGGCAAAGACGCCGCGGAATTGATCGCCAAGGCTGCCGCCGATGTGCCGGCGGGCACCGAACTGGTCGTCGTGCATTCCGGCGGCGGCCGCGCCAAGGCGTTGGTCGGTCAGCTGCAGAAGCTAGGTGCAGAAACCCACCCCTGCGCGCGAATCACCAAGGCCGGCGAGCGATTCGACTTCGTCCGTAGAGAATTTCGCGCGCTCAAAGTCAAGGTCGACGACGACACGCTCACTGCCCTGCTCGACGCGGTCGGCTCCGATGTGCGCGAATTGGCTTCGGCGTGTTCACAATTGGTCGCCGACACGGGTGGCAACGTCGACGTGGCCGCGGTGCGGCGCTATCACCACGGCAAGGCCGAGGTGAAAGGGTTCGACATCGCCGACAAGGCGGTGATGGGCGATGTCGAGGGCGCGGTCGAGTCGCTGCGCTGGGCGATGCTGCGCGGCGAGCCGCACGTGGTGCTCGCCGATGCGCTCGCCGAAGCCGTGCACAGCATCGGCCGGGTCGGGTCGCTGTCTGGCGATCCCTATCGGCTGGCGTCGGAGCTGGGGATGCCGCCTTGGCGAGTGCAGAAGGCGCAGAAGCAGGCGCGGCGCTGGTCCCGCGATCAGGTGGCGGACGCGATGCGGCTGGTGGCGGCGCTGAACGCCGACGTCAAAGGGGCAGCGGCGGATGCGGATTACGCGTTGGAAGCCGCAGTGCGGAAAGTCGCGGAGCTGGTCGCCGATTGACGATGCGGGCCGGGACGGCCCGAGGAGGAGACGGCGGTTCGGGCGGCGCGATTGACGATGCGGGCCGGGACGGCCCGAGGAGGAGACGGCGGTTCGGGCGGCGCGATTGACGATGCGGGCCTGACGGCCCGAAGGTCTACTGCGCGAGCTTGTTCAGTGCGTGGGCCAGTGCCGACTTCTTGTTGGCCGCCTGGTTCTTGTGGATGACGCCCTTGCTGGCAGCCTTGTCCAGCTTGCGGTTCGTCGACACCAACAGCTCGGCTGCCTTGTCCTTCTCGCCGGCCTCGGCGGCCTCGCGGAATGCGCGGACAGCCGTGCGAAGCGACGACTTCACCGACTTGTTGCGCAGGCGTGCGCGCTCGTTGGTGCGGTTGCGCTTCTGCTGCGACTTGATGTTGGCCACGCGTAATTCCTCTTCAAATATCAGCGGCTGGTTCTGTCACGGGTCTGCCGGAGCGTACTGACGCTTAGGCGGCGACTGCTCAGGGTATCAGTCCCGGATGCTTTCTCCCAAAGTCAAGAACCTGGCCCTGCGGAGTGTGACGATCTGATGCAGCATGGCAGCGTGGCCAACCGACCCGTTTCCGCAGAGACCAAGCGGCAGCAGCAGAGTAAGTCGCAGCAGCAGTCGCAGACATTCGAGCAAATTTTCGATGGCTATAACGCCGTCAACGGCTACTCCGAAGCCTTCGACGAGATGTTCGACGGGCACGGCAACGTCCGCGGCCCCTACAAGGGCATCTACAAAGAGCTGGCGCCCTCCAGCGCCGACGATCTCGACGACCGCGCCGAAGCGCTGAGCCGGGCGTTCGTCGACCAGGGCATCACGTTCTCGTTGTCCGGTCAGGAGCGCCCGTTCCCGCTCGACCAAGTGCCCCGCGTCATCTCCGCCGCCGAGTGGTCCAAGCTCGAGCGTGGCCTGGTCCAGCGCGTCAAAGCCCTCGAGGCCTACCTCGACGACATCTACGGCGACCAGGAGATTCTGCGCGACGGCGTCATCCCGCGCCGTCTGATCACCTCCTGCGAGCATTTTCACCGTCAGGCCGTCGGGATCATGCCGCCCAACGGCGTGCGGATCCACGTCGCCGGCATCGACCTGATCAAAGACGAGAAGGGCATCTGGCGGGTGCTCGAGGACAACCTGCGTTCGCCGTCGGGGGTCTCGTATGTGATGGAGAACCGGCGCACGATGGCGAGGGTCTTCCCGAACCTCTTTGCCAGCCACCGGGTCCGGGCCGTCGACGACTACGCCTCTCACCTGCTTCGGGCGTTGCGGAATTCCGCGGCCACCAACGAAGCGGACCCGACGGTCGTGGTGCTCACGCCGGGTGTCTACAACTCCGCCTACTTCGAGCACTCGCTGCTGGCCCGCCAGATGGGCGTCGAACTGGTCGAAGGCCGCGACCTGTTCTGTCGCGACAATCAGGTCTACATGCGGACCACGGAGGGTGAGCAGCAGGTCGACGTCATCTACCGGCGTATCGACGACGTCTACCTGGACCCGATGCAGTTCAAGCCGGACTCGGTACTGGGCGTCGCGGGCCTGCTCAACGCCGCACGGGCCGGCAACGTCGTGATCTCCAGCGCCGTCGGCAACGGGGTGGGTGACGACAAACTCGTCTACACGTATCTCCCGACGATCATCGAGTACTACCTGGGCGAGAAGCCGCTACTGGCGAACGTGGACACCTATCGGTGCTGGTTGGACGACGAGCGCGAGGAGGTGCTCGACCGGGTTGCGGAATTGGTGATCAAGCCCGTCGAGGGCTCGGGTGGCTACGGCATCGTCTTCGGCCCGGAAGCGTCGAACAAGGAACTCAACGCGATCAGCAAGAGCATCCGCGACGACCCGCGTGGCTGGATCGCTCAGCCGATGATGCAGCTGTCGACGGTCCCCACCCAGATCGGCGACACCCTCACGCCGCGCTACGTCGACCTGCGCCCGTTCATCGTCAACGACGGCGACGAGATCTGGGCGCTGCCCGGTGGGCTGACCCGGGTGGCGCTGGTCGAGGGGTCCCGGGTGGTCAACTCCAGCCAGGGCGGAGGGTCCAAGGACACCTGGGTGCTGGCCTCGCGCACCTCGGTGGCCGACCGCGAACTCGGGGCCGCCGAAGTGGTCAAGGCGCTACCCAGCCCGGCCACCGCCGAGGACGAAGCCAAGACGGAGAAGGCGTCGACTCAGCAGAGTCAGCGGCAGTCCCAGATGAAGGCCGGTCCGGCAGCGCAACCGGGCCAGCAGCAACAACAACGGCAGGCGGTGATTCGCTGATGCTCGCGCGCAACGCGGAAGCGCTGTACTGGATCGGTCGCTATGTCGAACGCGCCGACCAAACGGCACGGATTCTCGACGTCACTGTGCACCAGCTGCTGGAGGACTCCAGCGTCGACCCTGACCACACCTCACGAGTGTTGTTGCAGGTGCTCGGAATTGAAGAGCCGGACAACGAACTCAACTTGTGGTCGCTGACCGACGTGGTCGCATTCCGGCGCAACACACTCGGTGGTGGGAGCTCGATCGTCGACGCCATTTCGGCAGCGCGCGAGAACGCCCGGTCTGCCCGAGAGGTGACCTCGACCGAGGTCTGGGAGTGCCTCAATACCACCTACAATGCGCTGGGCGAACGCGAGCGTGCCGCCAAACGTCTTGGGCCGCATGAGTTTTTGTCGTTCATCGAGGGCCGCGCGGCGATGTTCGCGGGGCTGGCCGATTCGACGCTGTCTCGCGACGACGGTTACCGCTTCTTGATGCTCGGCCGGGCGATCGAGCGCGTGGACATGACCGTGCGCATGTTGCTGTCTCGAGTCGGCGACAGCGCGGCGTCCCCGGCGTGGGTGACCGTGCTGCGATCCGCGGGCGCCCACGACACCTACCTGCGCACTCATCGCGGTGTGCTGGACGCCAATCGGGTCGTCGAGTTCATTCTGCTCGACCGGCGTTTCCCGCGGTCGATCTTCTACTCGCTGAAGATGGCCGAGCATCACCTCGACGAGTTGTTGCGCGACTCCTACAACAGTGTCGGCACCATCTCCGAGGCACAGCGACTGCTGGGACGAGCCCGCAGCGAACTGGAATTCGTCCGGCCCGGTGTGCTGCTCGAATCGCTCGAGAAGCGACTGGCCGGGCTGCAGAAATCCTGTTTCGACGTAGGAGAAGCGTTGGCAGTGCAGTACTTTCACGCGGTCCCGTGGGTTGCCTGGACTGATGCCGGCTACCGCGATCCCGCACCGGCCAAGCAGGGGAAGAACTGATGTGGCGTCAGCGTGTGTTGCACGCGACCGGCTATGCGTATCCGTCTCCGGCGACCGCTTCGTACAACGAAGCCCGTCTGACCCCGAGATCGGACTCGCGACAGAACGTCGTCCTCAACCGGGTCGAAACCGTTCCGGCGACCAGGTCCTACCGCTACGTCGATTACTGGGGCACCGCGGTCACCGCGTTCGACCTGCACGCGCCGCACACCGAACTGACGGTGACGTCGGCGTCGGTGGTCGAGACTGAAAAGCCCGATCCGGTGGCCGAGGAGCTCACTTGGTCGGACCTCGGCCACGAGACCGTCGTGGACCGTTACGACGAGTTCCTCACGCCCACCGAACACGCCCCGGCGAGCAAACGCGTTGCAGCCGTGGGCAAGAAGATCGCCAAGGAGCACTCGCCCGCCGATGCCGTGCTTGCCGCATCGGAGTGGGTGCGCAGCGAACTGGATTACGTGAAAGGCACGACGAGTGTGCATTCGTCCGGGCTGGACGCGTTGCGCGAGGGTAAGGGCGTCTGCCAAGACTTCGTCCACCTGTCGCTGATTTTGTTGCGCAGCATGAGAATTCCCGCACGCTACGTCTCTGGCTACTACCATCCCGATGTCGACGCGGTGATCGGGGAGACGGTCGATGGGCAGAGCCATGCCTGGATTCAGGCCTGGACCGGCGGCTGGTGGGATCACGATCCGACCACCAACAGTGAGATCAACGAGCAGTACATCACCGTCGGTGCCGGACGTGACTACGCGGACGTGTCGCCGCTGAAAGGCATCTACTCCGGACAGGGCGCCACCGATCTCGACGTCGTCGTGGAGATCACCCGATTGGCATAGCCCGCTGCTGACGTCCCCGCCGCGCGCGCGTCAGTCGGCTGTTTACCCGATCTTTGCTAGTTACTTACGAGTCGGCCGTTCGCGCCGTAGCCTGGGTGTGAAGCTGGTCACACTGACGGGAGGCTCGATGCGAATTGCAGATGTGTTGCGCGGCAAAGGCGGCGCGGTAGTGACGATCAACCCCGATGCCACGGTTGCGGAACTGCTCGCAGGGCTCGCCGAGCACAACATCGGCGCCATGGTGGTGGCCGCCTCCGACGGCGTCAAGGGCATCGTTTCCGAACGTGACGTGGTGCGACAGCTCCACAATCACGGGGCGTCGGTGCTGTCGCGGGCGGTGGAGAACATCATGACCGCCGTCGTCTCGACATGTACCAAGGAGGACACCGTCGACAGCCTCACGCTGCTGATGACCGAGAACCGGGTGCGGCACGTGCCGGTATTGGAAGACGGCAAGCTGGTCGGCATCGTGAGCATCGGCGACGTGGTCAAGACGCGTATGCAGGAGCTGGAAAGCGAGCACGAGCAGCTGCAGTCCTACATCACCCAGGGCTAGCTCAGCTCCAGGAGTAGTCGCGCCGCAACCGTGCGGCGACCCGATCGAAAATCGGGCGTTCGACGATCGCCCCTTCGCGCCTGATGCTCTCCTCGGGCACGTCGAGCACCCGGTCTAGGCGAACCCAGCTGGGCCTGCCTTCGCCGTCCCAGCTGCCGCTGCCGATGCCCACCCAGGATCGGTCGGTTGCGTGCCGCTCCTGGCTCGACATGATCAGGCCGAGCAGCGTCGCGTGATCGCGTCCGACGACCAGCACCGGGCGATCCTTACCGCGGGTCGGGTCTTCCTCGTAGGTGACCCATGTCCACACGACCTCGCCTGGGTCGGCGCGGCCGTCCAGGTCGGGGGAGTAGACGATCTTGCGAGCCCGATGCGCAGTGGGCGCACTCTTTTTGGTCACCGGCCGGCCGGCGGTGATCTCAGCCGGCGATTCGGTCACCGAGCCTGCGAGCACCTCGAGTCCGAGCCTGATGCTGCGACGGACGGTGGGTGACTGCTGCAGCTGCCGGACCAGTTTCGGGGCGTCGCTGAACACCAGATTCTCGGCTAGCCGTTGAAACGTTCTCCATTGCGACGGCATCTACGCAGTTTAAAGGGCGGGCGAGGCGCGACGGGCTGGCAGAGACCGGCCCGGCCGCCAAGGTGAGCACGCGCGCCTACGTGAGCGGTCGTCTTGGTGACATAGCTGAGACTGAGCGAGCGACAATTTGTTTCTCAGGTTGGGTTGACCGCAGCGCGCCACCCTAGACGCGATACGCACCCGGTCCTCGACCCTCAAGAGGCCGTGCCCCGCCGCCTTCCAGCGGTGATAGGCCCAGCTTGGCGGCTAAATTAACGCTGGTGCGAATACTTCATCGTCTACCTAGACTATTGAAAGATTTTTTCTGTGGAACTCTGTTGTGACACACATCTGTTTGTTATCTTTTTCTCAGGTTCCATAGCGGAGTGGTGTTGAGCCAGGTTGCTGGGGGGACCTCCGGCGACTTACTCCCGAGGCGTCGGAACGCCCGTGAAAGGTCATCAGATGTACATCCGCAAAATCGCCGCAGCGGCAGGCTTTGCCTGCGGGGCGGCCATGGCGTTCGCGCCAGTCAGTGCGGCGGACACCGCCACCGCTGCAAGTAGCTTCTGGCCCGGCATCGACGGCATCCTGGCCGGCTTGCCTGCTGCCGACACCCCGGCGCTGAACCTGGCCATCTCATTCGACGGCATCAGCTTGCTATCGAGCGGCGATGCCACCGCGACGACGGTTTCTGGACAGTACGGCTTCGCGCTCGCCTACGGCGACCATGCGAGCGCTTACGCCGCAGGCGGGTTCGGAAACTCGGCATCGGCTATCGGCACCTACGCGCTGGCCGACGCCGGATCGAAGACCGAAGGTGCCACCGGATTCAACTTCAACTCGGCCACCGACATCGGCAACAACGCCGACCCCTCGACCTACACGGGCGCACCAGATGGCGCCTACGCCGGCGGCGGCAGCCTGATCGGCAACACCGACGCTCTGACCGCAAGCTCCAACAACACCGCGCAGTTCATCGGCAACGGCGGCACTGACACAGAGACGCTCAACGGCGGGAACTCGGGTGCCTTCGCGGGTGACAGCGGACTGATCGGCTACAACCACGTCGCCGGCAGCGGTAACACCGCCTACACCTCCGGTGACATCAAAGGTTTCGGTGACGGTTCCGCCGCGGTCGGCGGCACCGGCAACTCCGCCTTCACCAACGGCACTGAGACCGGCACCAACGAAGGCGCGTTCTCGGGCTTCGGCAACTACAACTCCGCTACCGCCGACACCAACTACACGCTCGACAACCACGGCGTATCGGCAACCTTCGGCAATTACAACTACGCGTCAATTTACGGGCCCGCGAACAGCACCGGGCACGCGGGCGGAGTCGCGGCGACCGCGACCACCGTCGAGCACGATGGCAACGGCAACATCGCCCTTGTGTCGGACCCGTTCGGTAGCACGGCCGACAGCGCTACCGCCGGCTCGACGACGGGGGCGTCTGGTAACAGCGACCTCGCCGAGGTACTGCTCACCCACGGCAACGCGAGCGCCACGGGCGGCAACAACCTCTACGACATCATCTCGCTGTTCGGTAACGCTCACTCGGCTTCGTTGCCAGCTGCCGACGCATTGTCCGCGGCTGCGGCGCCGGCTGCCTCCGACCCGTTCTTATCGCTCGTCAACACCGAAATCGCGGGCGAGAACTCAACCTTCGAGTTCAACGCGTTGCTATCGGGCGTCTATCAGGACCTCAACATCGCCACCACAGCCGGGACGTTCGACACCTTCAAATCGGCGGACTTGCTGGCCAAGGACGCGCCTTTGCTGACCAGCGAGGCCGACGCCTCGAAGGTCACCCCGCTGGAGTACCTGACCTACGGGGTTGACCCGATCAAGGCAGGCATCGCTACAGACGGCACGGGTCCGTTCAACGTCTTCAACGGCGCTGAGACCAAGTTCGACGACGCGTACAACGTGTTCCTGTACGCCGCGGAGAACAAGGGCGACCTGATTCCTGTCGCCGACGTGTTCGGAAACCACCTCGAGTTCGTGACTGGAGCGGGCGCCACGGCTGCCACCGCGTTCTCAGACTTCTGGAACTTCGGGGTGGGCGACTTGGGCGGCTACCTGGGGGCGAATCTGAGCTTCCTCGACATCAGCCACGCGGCTGCTGCTGACCTGTTCAGCCTGTTCGACCCGACCGCATTGATTCAGTAGCTCTCCCACGACGAGCCCCCGGAGGCAACTCCGGGGGTTTCGTTTTGCCTGACAGCGCCGCTGCTGGTAGCGCCATTGGCAGGTCGTTGACCCGTAGGCGACCTTTCGCAGGCCCGGGGTGCGGCGACGAGGCCCCAGCTGAGAGAGGCCCACCGGTCATACACATCAAGAACGCTGGGGAAGCACCTATAAAACCAAAAATTTCTCAGCTGAAACTCTTTTGAAACGCATACAAGATTGTTATCTTCGTCTCAGGTTTCCAACAGCGGGGTCAGGCATCGGCAGCCTGTGTTGGGGGGGACCTCCGGCGGTCAGCCCAAACCGTCGGCGGATATTTCGAAAGGCAGCAATGATGCAAACTCGTAAAATCGCCGCCGCGGCCGGTCTCGCGACGGGAGCGGCGCTGGCATTCGCACCCCTGGCAGCTGCGGCACCAGACCCGACGCTAGTCACCAGCACGCTCGACAGTGAGATCGCCTACCAGAACTCTCTTTTCGAGACCTACGCGGCGCTGAGCGGCAACACCGGGGACATCATCAAAGGTGGCGCCGGCGTCTTCGATCAGATCAAGCCGGACGACCTCTCAACCGTGGCCCCGCACCTGCTCCCCGGCGAGGCCAACTTCGGCCAAGTGACGCCACTCGAGACGTTCCTGTACGGGACCAACCCGATCGTGGCGGGCATTTCTGGCAACAGCGGCCCGTTCAGCGAGTTCAACGGTGCGCTGACCCAGTTCGAGAACGCCTACAACGTCCTGGCTTACGCCGCGGTCAACAACGGGCAACTGGACACCAACATCAATGACTACATCTACAACTCGGCGATTGCCCATGTTCTGAGTACGCCTTCGCTGGAGACCACATCTTCGGCGTACCAGTACCTGCTCAACTACGGTCTGGGCGACCTCAAGGGGTTCGAAGCGCTCTTCACCCCTGACGCCACCAGTGTCGGCGACATCCACCCCGCGATTGCGAGCGAAATCGGCCAGCTCAACACCATCTTCGAACAGGATGGTCAGCTCGCCGACGTCTACAAATTCATCATTCCGGACACCGACTCGGCGCAGGGCACCTACATCAACTTCGACACGATTCCGACCGCAAACCTGAACACCACGTTCAACGACCTTGTTTTCGGAGCTGCTGGCCCGAGCACGGACCCCGGTTCTTACGACGTCTACAACGGGGCGCTCACCGAGTTCTACAACGCGTTCAACGTCGCGGACTACGCGCTGGTCAACAACGGTGGCATCTTGCCGACCGACCTCCTCTTCGGGACGCACGATTTCCTGGGTGACGGCGTGGGTACCGCGTTCAGCGAGTACCTGAACCTCGGTTTCCAGGACCTGCTCGGTTACTTCGTCCCCGCGGCCACAACCGCGGCGCTTGGGTAGCCAAAACTTTTCAACAACGAACCCCCGGAGGCAACTCCGGGGGTTTCGTTTTGGCCGTCGGACCTCGGTTTTCATGGTGCACGCCGCGCGGCAGCTGATCAGCAGAAAATTTGAGTGTGCGGTGAGAGAAATCGGGGATCGATAGGCATCAGGTTTGTTCCTTATAAATTTCTGTGAATAACCTTTTAAAAACCTGGGGATATTGTTATGTTCCTCTCAGGTTTCCAACAATGGGGTCAGGCGTCGGCAGCCTGTGTTGGGGGGAACTTCCGGCGGTACGCCCGAACCGCCGGCAGTAGACCGAGAGGGAACACAATGAAAGTTCGCCAGATTTCGACGGTCGCCGGTCTCGCTACCGGTGCCGCCATCGCATTCGCGCCGCTGGCATCCGCCGCGCCGACCGACCTCATCGACTTCGACGCGATCAACGCCAGCCAGATCGCTTCGCTGAACTCGATTTTCACGCTCGGAGCCACATTTACCGGCGTTCCTGCTAGCGCATACGCCGAAGCTGGGCCCGGCGGTTTCCTCGCCCTCACGCCCGCGGGCATCGAAACCTACGCGCCGGTCGTAACCGACCCGGCGGACGTGACCGCGTTCGAATACTTCCTGTACGGCGTGGACCCGATCGACGCCGGCATTTCGTCCGGCTCGGGCGCTTACAACGTGTTCAACGGTGCGCTGATTCAGTTCGCCGACGCGTCCAACGCGACTCTCTACGGCCTCTTCAACCCCGGCGACGAGCTGCCGACCGACATCTTCCTTGGCTCGGAGAACAACGTCACAGCGGCGCTGGCGTCCGACAACCCTGCCGCCTGGTTCTTCGACCGCGGCCTCGGCAACTTGTCCGGCTACTTCCAGATCGATTTGGACGGCCCGGACGCTGCCAGCGCGGCTGCCGGCGACATCGACTTCAGCGATGTTCTGAGCTCGCAGATTTCCACGCTGAACTCGGTCTTCGACACCGGCGCTCTGCTCAGCGGGGTTCCTGCAAGCGCCATCACTCTGGACGCGGGAGGCTTCTCGACGGTGCCAGAAGAGTTCCTGCCGGTCGCCGGCGCCGACGTGGAAGACCTCACCCCGTTCACCTACTTCGTCTACGGCCTCGACCCGATCGATGCTGGGCTTTCGACGGACCCGGGAAGCTACAACGTGTTCAACGGTGCGCTCACCCAGTTCTTCGACGCTTACAACGTCGGGCTGTACGCGCTGCTCAGTGGCGGTGACCTGGTGCCCGAGGCCAACTACGGCGACTTCCTGCTCGGGGCAGAGGGCTCCATCCTCGACGCCATCGGTGGCGAAGATGCCACGGTCTTCAGTGCCATCTCGGACTTCCTGAGCAATGGATTCGCCAACCTGGCCGGATACTTCGACATCGGTTCACTCATGCCGTCGATGTAATAAGTCCGCTCTACAACGAACCCCCGGAGGCAACTCCGGGGGTTTCGTTGTGGGCCACCGGACCACGATTGTGCTGCGACGCCTCTCGCTCGATACGCTGATAGCGCCTCACCCCGGCTTCACCAGGAGATTCCCATCAGCAGTTTCGCCGACCAAACGTTCACTGCGCCGGCGCAGATTCGGAACTTCTGCATCATCGCCCACATCGACCATGGCAAGTCCACGCTGGCCGACCGGATGCTGCAGCTCACCGGCGTCGTCGACGAGCGGTCGATGCGCGCCCAATACCTCGACCGGATGGACATCGAGCGCGAGCGCGGCATCACCATTAAGGCGCAAAACGTCCGGCTGCCCTGGCAGGTCGACGGCGTCGAACACGTCCTGCACCTGATCGACACCCCCGGCCACGTCGACTTCACCTACGAGGTGTCCCGCGCGCTGGAGGCCTGTGAGGGTGCGGTGCTGCTGGTCGACGCCGCCCAAGGCATCGAGGCGCAGACGCTGGCCAACCTGTATCTGGCGCTGGACCGCGACCTGCACATCATTCCTGTGCTCAACAAGATCGACCTGCCGGCCGCCGACCCGGAGCGCTACGCCGCCGAGATCGCGCACATCATCGGGTGCGAACCCGACGACGTGCTGCGGGTGTCCGGAAAGACCGGTGAAGGTGTCGCCGAACTGCTCGACCACGTCGTCCGCGAGGTGCCGGCACCGGTCGGCGACGCCGACGCACCGACTCGCGCAATGATTTTCGACTCCGTCTACGACATCTACCGGGGTGTGGTCACCTACGTCCGTGTCGTCGACGGCAAGATCACTCCACGCCAGAAGATCACCATGATGTCCACCGGCTCCACCCACGAACTGCTGGAAGTCGGCATCGTCTCGCCTGAGCCCAAGGCCTCCGTCGGCCTCGGCGTCGGCGAAGTCGGCTATCTGATCACCGGAGTGAAAGACGTTCGCCAGTCCAAGGTCGGCGACACCGTCACAACGGCGAAACACGGTGCCACCGAACCGCTCACCGGGTACCGCGAACCCAGGCCGATGGTGTACTCCGGTTTGTATCCCGTCGACGGGTCCGACTACCCCGATCTGCGCGATGCTCTGGAGCGCCTGCAACTCAACGACGCCGCGCTGACCTACGAGCCGGAGACGTCGGTCGCGCTGGGTTTCGGCTTCCGCTGCGGCTTCCTCGGACTGCTGCACATGGAGATCACCCGTGAGCGTCTGGAACGGGAGTTCGACCTCGACCTCATCTCGACATCGCCGAACGTCGTGTATCGCGTTGTCAAAGAAGACAATTCCGAACTCGTCGTCACCAATCCGTCGGACTGGCCGGAAGGCAAGGTCCGTGCCGTCTTCGAGCCCATCACCAAGACCACCATCATCACGCCCAGCGAATTCATCGGCACCATCATGGAGCTCTGCCAATCCCGGCGCGGTGAACTCGGTGGCATGGATTACCTGTCGCCCGAACGCGTCGAACTGCGCTACACGATGCCGATGGGGGAGATCATCTTCGACTTCTTCGACTCGCTGAAATCACGCACCCGCGGTTACGCCAGCCTCGATTACGAGGAGTCGGGTGAGCAGGAGGCGGCGCTGGTCAAGGTCGACATCCTGTTGCAGGGCGAGGCCGTCGACGCGTTCAGTGCGATCGTGCACAAGGACGGTGCCGCGGCCTACGGCAACAGGATGACCGTCCGGCTGAAGGAACTCATCCCGCGCCAGCAGTTCGAGGTGCCGGTGCAGGCAGCGATCGGATCCAAAATCATTGCCCGCGAGAATATTCGCGCCATCCGCAAGGACGTGTTGTCCAAATGCTACGGCGGTGACATCACCCGCAAGCGCAAACTGCTGGAGAAGCAGAAGGAAGGCAAGAAGCGGATGAAGACCATCGGCCGGGTCGAGGTGCCGCAGGAAGCGTTCGTCGCCGCGCTGTCCACGGACGCCGCGGGCGACAAAGGTAACAAGAAGTAGCCATGCGCGGCCTCCGATTGGCGACGACAGGTGCGGTGATTGTCGCTGTCGCAGTCGGCTGCGGGCCAGTGATCGCCGGCACGGCGAAGCCGGCGCCGAATCTGAAGCCAAAACCGTTGTCCGGCAGGGTCGTCGAACGTGTGTTGCGCAACGGCAAGGTGCTGTCGCGGATGCTCGGCCAGCCGTTCGTCGGCCGTCAACCCGCGAAATACGGCGGCGCGGACATGCTCGATCAGCGAGATGCGCCGCCGGAGTCGGCCGGCTGCATGGGGGTGACGGCGATGTTGCAGAAGAGCGTGTACGACTCCGCGGCCATCCAGGACGTGGCCTCGGTGTCGTGGTGGAACAACGGCGACCCCGCCCAGGTGATCAGCGTGATGGAGGGTGTGGTCGCGCTGCCCGATGCCGAACAGGCGCAGGCGTTGTTCGCCAAGTTCCCGGAGCAATGGCAGCGATGCAAAGGTCAGACGACGACCGAAGAAGCCGGGCCGATCAGCACCACGACGCTGATCGGCGACGTGCACACCTTGGATTCCGTTGTCGCAGTGACCAATACCGCGACGTCCACGCTGCCCAACATGCCGGCGCTGACGCCTACTCCGCAGGCGCGTGCTGTCGGCGTCCGGCTGAACTGCATCGTCGAAGTCGAGATCGTTTTCTTCGGCGAGCGGCGGCCCTCGGATCCGGGATCGGCGAAGCCGGACACCAGTGCGGTCGATGTCGCCCACGCGATGATGGAGAAGGTCAGCGAGCTGAGCTGACCGGACGACGCTGATGAGCATCCACACCCGCACTCGGGCAGATATGTGCCCCGGTGTGTGGCGACCGTGGCAGGCCGACGATGGGCTACTGATCCGCCTCCGGCTGATGGGCGGCCTGCTGCCCACGGCGGCCTTGCGACGCCTGGCCGACGTCAGCCTGCGCCACGCCGACGGTCGCATCTACCTCACTCGGCGGGCAAACCTGCAACTGCGTGGCTTCGCGGCCGACGGCTCCCAACTCACGGCCGCCGCCGCGACGGCACTCGAGTCGACCGGCCTGATCCCGACGCGCACACACGAACTCGTCCGCAACGTGCTCGCCTCACCGCAGACGGGTCTGGCCGGCGGCCGCGCCGATCTACGCCCGACGATCGAACGCCTCGACACCTTGCTGTGCGCCGACCCCGATCTCGCTCTGCTGCCCGGGCGGTTCCTGTTCACCCTCGACGACGGCCGCGGCGATCTGCTGGATCGGCTGACCGGAGCGGGAAAGCGCGGGACCGACCTGGGATGCGTCGTGCTGGGCGACGGAGCGGCTCAGTTGCGCATCGGCAACCAGTGGGGTGACGTGGTGGCCCTCGACGAGATCGCCTACCAGTTGGCTGATTTGGCGTCACAGTTTTACCGGGTGCGGGGCAACGGCGCCGACGCGCCGTGGCACATCCGCGAGCTCGCCGTGCCGCTACGGCCGCCGGTCGCCCCCGATCCACGTATCCCGGCACCCGCCCCGCCATTGCCGTACGGGGAAGTGCCGGGCGGCACCCACGTGGCCGCCGAGAACGGCGTGCTCGCGCCCGAGGCTCTCCAGTCGCTACTCGAACTGGCAACTCACGCAACGTATGTCGTCGTCACGCCGTGGAGCGGCATCCTCGTCCCGGGCACCCACGAGGTGGCCGGGTGACCGAGACCCGCAAGCCGACCCGGCGCTACGACTACATCGCCGACGGCCCCGCCATCTACGTGGACTCGTTCGCCACCATCCGTCGCGAAGCCGACCTCTCTCGGGTCCCCGCCGACGCCGAGAAGCTCGCCGTACGAATGATCCACGGCACCGGTCAGCCCAATCTGGTCGACGACTTGGTGATCCACACCTCGCTGGTGTCGGCCGCGCGCTCCGCGTTGCAGGCAGGAGCCCCGATCCTCTGCGATGCGCGGATGGTCGCGACCGGCATCACGGCCGGCCGGTTGCCCGCTGACAACGAGGTGCACTGCTTCTTGAACGAACCCGGAATCCCGGAACTCGCGAAGCTATGGAACACCACCCGCACCGCGGCCGCCGTCTCGCTGTGGGAGCCGCTGCTGGCCGGCGCGGTCGTCGCCATCGGCAATGCGCCGACCGCGCTGTTCCATCTGCTGGAGATGCTGATCGACGGTGGGCCTCGGCCCGCCGCCATCGTCGGTTGTCCGGTGGGATTCATCGGGGCCGCGGAATCCAAGGCGGCACTCGCCGCGCTGTCTCGCGACCACGGCATCGACATCCCGTTCGTGACGGTGCGCGGCCGGCGTGGCGGCTCGGCGATCACCTCGTCGGCCATCAACGCGCTGGCCTCGGAGGTCGAATGACGGCCGCGCGCTTCTACGGAATCGGCTTGGGCCCAGGCGATCCCGAGTTGATCACCCGCAAAGCCGCGCGAGTCATCAGTGAATCCGACGTCATCGCCTACCACGCCGGCGTCAACAAACAGTCCTACGCACGGACCATCGCCGCGGATCTCATTCCAGCGGAGGCCATCGAGGAGGAACTGCGCTACCCGCTGACCACTGGAACGACCGATCACCCCGGTGGATACGCCGGAGCGTTGGCCGAGTTCTACGAGGAGTCAGCCGCCCGGCTCGCCGTGCATCTGGAGGCTGGGCGCACGGTCTCCCTTCTCGCCGAAGGGGATCCGCTGTTCTACGGCTCCTTCATGTACATGCACGACCGGCTCAGCACCCGCTTCGACACCGAAGTCATACCGGGAATCCCGGCCTTCGCCGCGGCGACTGCGGCGGTCGCCTCGCCCCTGGTCCGGCAGACCGACGTGCTGACCGTCCTGCCGGGGACCCTCCCGGAGCCCGAGCTCGCCCGGCGCCTGGCCGACACCGACGGCGCGATCATCATGAAGCTCGGCCGTACCTTCCCGGCCGTCTGCCGCGCACTCGCCGCAGCCGGACGTCTGGAGCACGCGATGTACGTCGAGCGAGCCAGTCATCCTCAGCAGCGCTGGATGCCGGTCACCGAGGTCGACGCATCGAGCGTGCCGTACCTGTCGCTGATCGTGGTCAACGGCGACTCGATCAACGGGTCGCGGTCCCGGGTCATGGTCGAAGAGCCCAGTCCTGCAACAGTTTCCACCGGAGTGGCCGAACTGCTGGTGATCGGACTCGGCCCCGGCCCGGACGGCTGGCTGACACCTGAGGCGGCGGCGGCGCTGTCGGAGGTGCGGCACGTGGTCGGCTACGCGCCGTACGTGGCGCGCGTTCCGCAGCGAGAAGGGCTGCAGCGGCACGCATCCGGTAATACCGTCGAGGTCGACCGCGCCCGCTTCGCACTCGACCTGGCTCTGAGCGGCGAATCCGTCGCCGTCGTCTCCGGCGGCGACGCAGGCGTGTTCGGCATGGCCTCGGCCGTGTTCGAGGCCGCCGACGACGAGCGGTTCGCCGAGGTTCCCATCCGGGTCCTGCCCGCTGTGTCGGCCGTCCACGCCGTTGCCGCGCTGGCCGGCGCGCCGCTTGGCGCGGACTTCGCGGTGATGAGCCTGTCGGATCGGCTCAAGCCGTGGTCGGTGATCGAGAAGAGGTTGCGCGCCATCGCCGATGCCGACTTGATACTGGCGATCTACAACCCGGCGTCGCGGTCTCGCCCCGAGCAGATCTCCCTGGCCAGGGAGATTCTGCTCGAACACCGTCGACCCGAAACGGTCGTCGTGGTCGGTCGGGACGTCGGACGAGCCGAAGAATCCTTGACCGTGACCACGCTGGGCAACCTCGACACCGACACCATCGACATGAAAAGTCTTGTCCTGGTGGGCGCATCGAGCACCCGGGCCACGGCGTCCGGTCGGGTGTGGACGCCGCGGTGGGTGCGGTGAGCGCCGTCCAGTTCGTCGGCGCCGGACCGGGCGCCGCCGACCTGTTGACCGTGCGGGCCACCCGGTTGCTGGCGGCGGCCGACACCGTGCTGTATCCGGGCAGCTATCTGGACCCCGAAGTGCTGCAAACCTGTTCCAACACAGCGGAACTGATCGACACTCAGAAGCTTGACCTGGACGACATCGTCGCCGCGATCGTCGAGGCGCACGGCGCCGGACGACGGGTCGTGCGCCTGGTGTCGGGTGACCCCTCGCTGTACAGCGCGGTTTCGGAGCAGGTGCGACGGCTCGACTCAGCCGGGGTGCCGTGGGCCATCACGCCGGGGGTTCCGGCCTACGCCGCCGCTGCCGCGCGGGTCGGTCGCGAACTCACTGTTCCACTGGTCGCGCAATCCGTCGTGTTGACCCGCGTCCAGGCGCGCTCCACCGCGATGCCCGAGACCGAGTCGCTGGCCGCCTTCGCCGCGACCCGGGCAACGCTCGTGCTGCACTTGGCCATCACCGCGATCCGGGAAGCGATGGACGGGCTGAGGCCGACACACGGCCCGGACTGCCCGGTCGTGGTGGTCTACCGGGCCTCGCAGCCGGAGGAGGTTGTTCTGCGCGGGACGATCTCCGACATCGCCGGGCAGGTCGAGTCGGCAGGCTTCCGGCAAGCCGCCGTGATCCTGGTGGGTGACGCACTCGGCGAGAGCACCGACCCGCCAGCGGGGGAGAGTCATCTGTACGACCCGCAGCGCGACCGATCGGCTCCTCGGTGACCTCAGCCGGTCGGCCTGGTGAACGCCCACTGCGTCACCGCGCGGGCCGGCGCGAAGCCGGTGAACGACCCGACCGGCGCGGCGTGTTCGACGTGGATCCGGGTGAGCTCACCGCCGTGCTCGGTGTACGCCGCGGCCAATACGGCTTCGGTCTCCACCGTCACGCCGTGCACCACGATCCGGCCGCCGGCCGACAGCGCGTCCAGGCACCGCGCCAACACCCCGGGTTTGCTCGCGCCACCGCCGACGAAGACCGCATCGGGAGCGGCCAAGTCGCTCAACGACTCTGGTGCGGAGCCGTGGACCACCTGCAGAGCGGGCACCCCCAGCGAACGGGCGTTGCGGCCGATGCGTTCGGCGCGAGCCGGGTCAGCCTCGACGGCGACGGCCCGACAGCTCGGGTGCGCGCGCATCCACTCGATGCCCACCGAACCGGCGCCGGCGCCGACGTCCCAGAGCAGCTGACCAGGTGTCGGCAGCAGGCGGGCGAGCGCCGCGGCGCGCAGATCCCGCTTCGTGAGTTGGCCGTCGTGGGAGAACAATTCGTCCGGCAGGCCGCTCGTCCACCCGGCGAGCAGCGGGCCATCCAATTGCAGCGCAACGATGTTCAGCCGGGGTGCCTCGCCGTCGAAATCGCCGGCCGTCGACTGCCGAATCGTCTCCTGCTCGCTGCCGAGGTCACCCAGTACGACGAAGCGGCTCGTCCCGTATCCCCGCGCAACGAGCAGATCGGCAAGAGCCGCAGGGGTTTTCTCGTCCGACGAAAGCACCAGGACCCGGCGTCCGGGAGCGAGCTCCCGCAGCGCGGCGTGTACGTCGCGGCCGACGACGCTGACCACCGCGGTGGATTCCGCGGACCAGCCCAGCCGGGCCCGGGCGATGGTCACCGACGACAGATGCGGGATAACGGTGACCCGGTCGGCGCCCAGGATGTCGACGAGCGTGGTGCCGATTCCGCTCAGCATCGGGTCACCGGAGGCCAACGCGACCACACGACGCCCCGCGTACTGCGTCAACAGGTCCGGCAGCGCCGCGCTCAACGGGGACGGCCACGGCTGATGGAGCCGGCCCTCCGCGGCCGGCAGCAGCGCCAGCTGACGCGGGCCACCGAGCACGATTTCCGCTGCTGCGATGGCGGTCCGCGCGAGCGACGACAGGCCGTCCCAGCCTTCGGCGCCGACGCCGATGACTGTTACCCGCAGGTCGGAGGCTGGCACGGCGGCGATGCTAGCGTAAGGCCCGCGAGGCACCCCGCGAACAGGCGTAATCGTTTCGTGGGGGAACGAGGGAAGCCGGTGAGATTCCGGCACAGGCCCGCTACGGTGATCCGTCGCGCCGCCCGGTCCATGGGCGCACGAGCGGTCAGTCCGACTGCCGGCCTCGCATGAAACGAGCGGAGCCTCACCATGACCACAGCTGATCAGCTGTATCCATTTCCCGCCGTGCTCGGCGGCGATCCCGACGCGCCCGGTGGGCTGGACGACATGGCGCTGGCGCTGGTGCTCAGTGTCATCGATCCCGGCATCGGTGGCGTGCTGGTACGCGGCGAGAAGGGCACCGCGAAATCGACCCTGGTGCGCGCACTCACCCGCGTGCTGCCGCCGATCGACGTCGTTGCCGGTGACCGATTTTCCACCGACCCCGCCGAACCGAACCCCGCCTCTCCGGACGGCACCTTTGCGCCCGGCGCACCCGTCGAAACCCGACCCGTGCGACTGGTCGAGCTCCCCGTCGGCGCCACCGAGGATCGCGTCGCGGGATCGATCGACCTCAAGCAGGCGCTGAGCGACGGCGCCGTGCACTTCGAGCCCGGGCTGCTGGCCAAGGCGCACCGCGGAATCCTCTACGTCGACGAAGTCAACCTGCTGCACGACCACCTGGTCGATCTGCTGCTCGACGCGGCCGCGATGGGCACCGTCACCGTTGAACGCGACGGCATCTCGGTCACCCACGCCGCGAAGTTCGTTCTGGTCGGGACGATGAATCCCGAAGAGGGTGAACTGCGTCCGCAACTGCTCGACCGCTTCGGCCTCACGGTCGAGGTCGCCGCGCCGAAAGATCCTGCGCAGCGGGCCGAGGTCGTGCGCCGGCGGCTGCAGTTCGACGCCGACCCGAAAGCCTTCCGCGCGAAGTACGCGAACGCCGAACAGCGGCTTGTCCATCGGATCCAGCACGCTCAGTCGGTGCTGGGTCGAATCCAGCTGACCGACGCCGCACTGCTCAGAATCGCCGAAGTGTGCGCCGCGGCCGGTGTCGACGGGATGCGGGCCGACATCGTCATGGCCCGGGCCGCCGCGGCCCACGCCGCGTGGCACGACCGCGACCACCCCAACATCGACGACCTGCGTGCCGCCGCGAAACTCGCACTGCCACATCGTCGTCGGCGCAACCCCTTCGATGCTCCCGGGCTCGACGACGATCAACTCGACGAGCTCTTGCCGCCCGGGACCGACCAGTCGCCCGAGCCCGACCCGGACAACGATCCCGACGACCCCGGTGGCGGCCAGGATGCCCCAGACACCACACCGCCCAATCCCGGCGGTGGGCAACAGAATTCGGCATCACCGCCGCCGGTCGGTGCCGGTGAGCCGTATAGGACAAAACTTTTCACGGTCCGCGGTGTGGGGGACGGGCACGCCGGTCGACGCAGCCGCGCGCGAACGACGACGGGCCGACGCACCGGGGCCAGCCCACTGTCGGATGCGGGTATCCACCTTGTCGAGACCGTGCGCGCCGCGGCGCCGCACCAGGCCGCGCGCGGGCGCAGCACCGGCCGCCTGCTGCTGCGGCCCACCGATCTGCGTCGAGCGGTCCGCGAGGGACGGGAAGCCAACCTGGTGGTGTTCGTCGTCGACACCTCAGGGTCCATGGCGGCGCGCGAACGCATGCAGCAGGTCAAGACCGCGATCCTGTCGCTGCTGCTCGACGCCTACCGGCGCCGCGACCGGGTCGGGGTCATCACCTTTCGCGACCGGGCGGCCGAGATCGCCCTGCCGCCCACCGGGTCGACCGACATCGCGGCCAAGCGACTCGACGACCTGCCGGCCGGCGGGCGGACGCCGCTCGCCGAAGGGCTGATGAAGGCCGCCGAGGTGGTCCGACGCGAACGTTTGCGAGACCCGGGTCGACGCCCGCTGCTGGTCATCGTCACCGACGGCCGGGCGACCGCGGGGCCCGATCCCGTCGCGCGGGCTCATCAGGCGGCGGCACTTCTGCTGCACGAAGGCATAGACAGCATCGTCGTCGACTGCGAAAGCGGGCGCATGCGAATGGGTCTGGCTGCCAACCTCGCCGAGCACCTCAACGCCGAGCACGTACCGCTGGCCCAGGTGAACGCTCAGGCGCTGGCCGACATCGTCCGCGGCGCAACCACACCCGGGGCGGCCTGATGCCGCAGGGTCAGGTCTCGGTGGTGCCCGATGACCACCTCACCACCCGGCAGCGGCGCAACCGGCCGCTGCTGCTGGTGCACACCGGCGACGGAAAAGGGAAATCCACCGCGGCTTTCGGATTGGCGCTGCGCGCCTGGAATCAGGGCTTTCGCATCGGGGTGTTCCAGTTCGTCAAGTCGGCGAAGTGGCGTATCGGCGAGCAGAACGTGCTCGAGCGGTTGGGCGCGCTGCACACCGAGACGGGTGAGGGCGGACCGGTCGAATGGCACAAGATGGGGTCGGGTTGGTCGTGGAGCCGCAAGGCGGGCACCGAGGTCGACCATGCGCAGGAAGCCGCGGCGGGCTGGACTGAAATCAAACGGCGCCTGGCCGCGGAGACCCACGACTTCTATGTGCTCGACGAATTCACCTACCCGATCAAGTGGGGGTGGGTCGACATCGACGATGTGGTCGACGCTCTCGCCAATAGGCCCGGGCGCCAACACGTCGTCATCACCGGCCGCGCCGCAGACCAGCGACTGCTCGACATCGCCGACCTGGTCACCGAGATGACCAAGGTGAAGCACCCGATGGACGCCGGCCAGAAAGGCCAGCGGGGTATCGAGTGGTAGCCGCCGAGCTCGCCCGCATCGTCGTCGCCGCGCCCGGTTCCGGACACGGAAAGACCACCGTTGCAACCGGTTTGATGGCCGCACTGGCTGATCGCGGGATGGCGGTATCCGGTCACAAGGTCGGCCCCGACTTCATCGACCCCGGCTATCACGCCCTGGCCACCGGGCGACCGGGTCGCAATCTCGACCCGTTTCTGGTCGGCGAACACCGCGTCGTCCCGCTGCTGCTGCACGGCGCGCGTTCGGCGGACGTCGCGGTGATCGAAGGTGTGATGGGGCTTTTCGACGGCCGATTGGGCACCGGTGGCGAATCGTCGACCGCACATGTCGCCGCGCTGACAACGACGCCGGTGGTGCTGGTGGTCGACATCTCGCACGCGTCGCGAACGCACGCCGCCGTGATCGCCGGGCTGGCGGCATTCGATCCGTCGGTGCGTATCGGGGGCGTGATCCTCAACAAGGCGGGCAGCGCCCGGCACGCCGACGAGGTCCGCGATGCCTTGCAGCCGAACGGTATTCCGGTGCTCGGTGTCCTGCCGCGTGACGCGGATATCCAGACGCCGTCACGGCACCTCGGCCTGGTGCCTGCGGCCGAGCGCCCCGAATCAGAGGTCACCGTCAAGCGAATGGCGGAAGTGGTTGCGGCTCATGTGGATATCGATGCGATCCTGGGCTTGGCGCGCAGCGCCGAACCGCTCACCGGCACCCCGTGGGATCCGGCGCGGGAAGTGCAGGCGCCGAGTGCAGCCCGGCCGGTCGTCGCGATGGCCGGTGGCCGCGCCTTCACCTTCCGCTACGCCGAGACCGAAGAGTTGTTGCGCGCCGCTGGATGCGATGTCGTCGAATTCGACCCGCTGGTCGACGTGTCGTTGCCGCCCGGGACGGCCGGCATCTACCTCGGCGGGGGCTTCCCCGAAGTCCACGCCGCCAATCTCGCCGAGAACCGTTGCTTGACAACCGAATTGCGTTCCGTCATCGCCGCGCGAGTTCCGACCGCTGCCGAATGTGCCGGGCTGCTCTACCTGTGCCGATCGCTGGACGGCACACCGATGGTCGGTGCGGTACCCGCCGATGCGGCGATGACACCGCGGCTCACCCTCGGTTACCGGACCGCGACCAGCCCCACGGATTCCCTACTGGCGACGAAAGGCACCGAGGTCACCGGGCACGAATTCCACCGCACCACAACCACTACGCTCGGTGGCGAGCCGGCCTGGGACCTCGCCGGGAGTCCGGAGGGATTCGCCACCGCGACGCTGCACGCCGCCTACCTGCACACGCACTGGGCCGGTCACCCGGCCATGGCGCAACGCTTCGTCGACGCCGTCCACAAGGTCGGTCAACGCTAGTCCAGCACCGAGTGCACAGTCGAGGCGCCACTAGACCTTGGGGGATGCGCGTAACCACTCGACGGCGTCGTCCACGTCGGACACCACCGGCACTCCGGCCGGCACCGAGGGGCGCCGCACAACCACAACCGGGATGCCCAACTCGTCGGCGGCCTGCATCTTCGGCCAGGTGTACTCACCACCGGAGTCCTTGGTCACCAACACATCTCCACGGTGTTCGCGCAGCAACGTCAGCTCGCCGGCCAGTGCGTAGGGCCCGCGGTCGCGAACGACCTGCCACGCCGGCGGCAACGCGATCTCCGGGTCGTCGACGACGCGCGCCAGCACCGCCGATCGGCCCAGCGGCGCGACGAACTCCGGCAACTGCTGACGGCCGACGGTCAGCAGCGGCCTATCGCCCAGCCGCACCGCCTCGGTGGCGGCTTCGGCGTGCGAGTTCACCCAGTGCCAGGACGGTGTGGCGCGGTCGGCCCAGCCGGGACGTTGCAGCCGCAGCAGGGGAACCGCCTCGTCGGCGCAGGCGCGAACCGCGTTGGCGGAGATCGTCGCCGAGAACGGATGCGTCGCGTCGACCACGACGTCGAATTCCTGCAACGCCTTTCGCAACCCCTTGACGCCACCGAACCCGCCGATCCGTACCGCTCCCTCGGGCAGCCGCGGCTGTGCGACCCGGCCGGCCAGCGAACTCGTCACGTCCACCCCGTCGGCGACCAACGCCGCTGCGAGCGTGCGGGCTTCCGAAGTCCCGCCCAGCAGTAGCACCCGCCGCGCCATCAGCGTCGCCGCAGCAGGTAGATGTCCATCACCCACCCGGTGTCGGCGCGAGCCTGTGACCGCGCCTCGGCGATCTGCCCCGCGACGTCGGCGAGTCGCCCGGAGAGCAGCCGTTCGCCGGACGAGCCGAGATTGGCTGCCCACCACACCGACCAGTCGTCCAGCCCGGTCAGGTCGAGCCGGTCGGGAGGGGGGTTGAGCATCGCGACGATGTTGTCCTGCCCGGCGGCGACGGCCTCCTGCAGCAGACGCCCGGTGGTGACGTGCACCGGGCGGCCGACGTCGTGCAACACGATCCGATGGCGGGCGGCGAGCACCTGCGGAGCACTGATGCCCGGGAGCACATCGAATTCGACTGGCACGCCGAGGGTCTGGATTTTCTCGATCACGCGGATCGTCGAGTCGTACAACGACGGGTCGCCGAATACCAGAAACGCAGCGGTGCCGCCGCGGGTGCGTAGCACGTCGGCGTAGGCCTCGGCGCGTGCGTCGTGCCAGTCGGCCACCGCGCGCTGGTAGTCGTCGCCGGTCAGTGCGGTCGAGCGGTCGCGTTCCGGGTCGCGGACCGCCACGACGTCGACGGACCCGTCGGTGTACGCATCGACGATCTCCCAACGCAGCGCCAGAAGTTCGTCGTCGGCGCCTTTGAACGCGGCCAGCACGTAATCGACCGACCGCAACGCCTCGGCTACCTCCGGCGTGACGTGTTGGGGGCCCATGCCGACCCCCAGGACGCGAACCCGGACCGGGTCAGGCACCGGCGCGACCCTCGATGTCGCCTTCCACCTCGAGGTAGGCCTGCCGCAGCGCGGCCAGCGTCTCCGGCGAAGGATCGGCCCACAGGCCGCGGTCGGCGGCCTCCTGCAGGCGCTCGACCATGCCGTGCAGCGCCCACGGGTTGGACCGGTCGAGGAACTCGCGGGTCTCCGGGTCGAGAACGTAAGACTGGGCCAGCTTTTCGTACATCCAATCGTGGACGACGCCCGCGGTGGCGTCGAAGCCGAACAGGTAGTCGACGGTGGCGGCGAGTTCGAAAGCACCCTTGTAACCGTGCCGGCGCATCGCCGAGATCCAGCGCGGGTTGACCACCCGGGCGCGGAACACCCGTGCGGTCTCCTCGCCCAGCGTGCGGGTGCGCACCGCGTCGGGTGTGGTCGAATCTCCGACGTAGGCCTTGGGATCGGACCCGGTCAGCGCGCGCACCGTCGCGATCATGCCGCCGTGGTACTGGAAATAGTCGTCGCTGTCGGCGATGTCGTGTTCGCGGGTGTCGATGTTCTTGGCGGCCACCTTGATCCGCGCGTAGTTGGTGCGCATGTCGTCTGCTGCCGAGGCGCCGTCCAGCCCGCGACCGTAGGCGAACCCGCCCCACGCGGTGTAGACCTCGGCCAGGTCTTTGTCGTCGCGCCAGGTGCCCGCTTCGACGACCTGCAGGATGCCCGCGCCATACGATCCCGGCTTGGAGCCGAAAACCCTTGTGGTCGCTCGTCGCTCGTCGCCATGCTCGGCGAGGTCGGTGCGGGCGTGGGCGGCCACGTAGTTGTCGTCGTCCGGCTCGTCGAGCAGCGCGACCATGCGCACCGCGTCGTCGAGCATCGTCACCACATGCGGGAAGGCGTCGCGGAAGAATCCCGAGATGCGAATCGTCACGTCGATGCGTGGGCGTCCGAGCTCCTCGAGCGGGATCACCTCGAGCCGGCTGACCCGTCGCGACGCCTCGTCCCACTCCGGCCGAACACCAAGCAGCGCAAGCACTTCCGCGATGTCGTCACCGGACGTTCGCATCGCGCTGGTGCCCCACACCGACAACCCGACCGACCCCGGGTAGGAGCCGGTGTCGTCGAGGTAGCGTTGCAGCAGCGACTCGGCCATCGCCTGACCGGTCTGCCACGCGAGCCGCGACGGCACCGCCCGGGGGTCGACGGTGTAGAAATTGCGCCCGGTGGGCAGCACGTTGACCAGACCGCGCAGCGGCGAACCCGACGGGCCGGGCCGCACGAAACCGCCTGCCAGGGCTTGCATCACGGCGTCGAGCTCACCCGCCGTACCGGACAGCCGCGGGACCACCTCGGTCGCGGCGAAGCGCAGGCAGGCACGGACATCCGGTGCCTCGTGCAGCGCGTCGACGGCCGCGGCGTCCCAGCCGGCGGCCTCCATCGCCTCGACCAGTGCGCGCGCCCGGCCCTCGATCTCGTCGACCGCGGCGATCTCGGCGCCGTCCTTCAGGCCGAGAGCGGTGCGCAATCCCGGCACGGCGTGGTCCTGCCCGCCCCACACCTGAGCGGCCCGCAGGATCGCCAGCACCAGGTTGACCCGGGCCGTTCCGGCGGGCGCCTCGCCCAGCACGTGTAGCCCGTCGCGGATCTGAGCGTCTTTGATCTCACACAGCCAGCCGTCGACGTGCAGGAGGAAGTCGTCGAATTCCTCGTCGTCGGGCCGGTCGTCGAGGCCGAGGTCCCGGTGCATCTCCGCGGCCCGCATCAGGTTCCAGATCTCGCCGCGGATCGCCGGCAACTTGGCCGGGTCCATCGCCGCGATGTTGCCGTACTCGTCGAGGAGTTGTTCGAGTCGCGCGATGTCGCCGTATGTCTCGGCGCGTGCCATCGGCGGTATCAGGTGGTCGACGATGGTCGCGTGGGCGCGCCGTTTCGCCTGCGCTCCCTCGCCGGGGTCGTTGACCAGGAACGGGTAGATCAGCGGCAGATTTCCCAGCACGGCGTCGGTGGCGCAGGCCGCCGACAGCGCGGCGTTCTTGCCTGGCAGCCACTCCATCGAGCCGTGCTTGCCGAGGTGCACCACCGCGTGGGCGCCGAAACCGTGCTCCAGCCAGCGGTAGGCCGCGAGGTAGTGGTGGGTGACCGACAGGTCCGGGTCGTGGTAGATCGCCACCGGGTTCTCCCCGAATCCGCGCGGCGGCTGGATCATCAGCACGACATTGCCCGAACGCAACGCCGCGATCACCAGATCACCGTCGTCGTTGACGAACAACCGTCCCGGCGCCGGGCCCCACGCCTGCGCCATCGCGTCGCGCAGTTCGGCGGGCAGGTCCGCGGTCCACTCGGCGTACTGCGCCGGTGTCACCTTCACCTGTGCGCCGGCGACCTGTTCGGTGGTGAGCCACTGCTCGTCCTGGCCGCCCGCGTCGATCAGCGTGTGCATCAGACGGTCGCCGGCCTGTGTCTCGTCTTCGATGCCGAGCACCCCGAACCCGTCGCCGACCTGGTAGCCCTCCTGCGCCAGCCGGTGCAACAGCCGGACCGCGGACGCCGGGGTGTCGAGGCCGACGGCGTTGCCTACCCGCGAATGCTTGGTGGGATAGGCCGACAGCACCAGCGCGAGCTTCTTGTCGGCGTTGGGGATTCGGCGCAGCAGCGCATGGTTGACCGCGATCGCGGCCACCCGTGCGCAGCGCTCGGGGTCGGCGACGTAGTGGGGTAGGCCGTCGTCGTCGACCTCCTTGAAGGAGTACGGCGCGGTGATGATGCGGCCGTCGAACTCGGGAATGGCGATCTGCGTCGCAGAGTCGAGCGGTGTGACACCGTCGTCGCTTGCTTCCCACTCCTCGCGGGATGACGTCAGGCAAAGTCCTTGCAGCACAGGGATGTTCATCGCGGCGATGCGCTCGATGTCCCACGACGCGTCGTCCTCACCCGCGCCGGCGCCCGCCGCCTTCGACCCGCCGGCCGCCAGCATGCTGACCACCACGGCATCCAGCGAGCCCAGCGCGTCGAACAGTTCGTCGGGTGCGCTGCGCAGCGAGGACGCGAAGATCGGCACGCCGACCGCACTGCCGGTTGCGTCGACCGCGTCGGCAAGCGCGTGCGCGAACCCCGAGTTGCCGCTGACTTCGTGCGCCCGGTAGTACAGCACCCCGATCCGGGCCGGTGCGCTCACGTCGGCGGCCCGGGCGCCGTAACCCCACTCGGGGATCACCACCGGCTCGTCGAAGCCCTGACCGGTCAACAGCACGGTGTCGCACAGAAAGGCATGCAGCTGAGCGAGATTCGTCGGCCCACCCTCGGCGAGATACGAGTGTGCTTGCGCCGCAAGCCCGATCGGCACCGTCGAGCATTCCATCAGCTCGGCACTGGGTGTTCGTTCGCCGCCGAGCACGATCAGTGGCAGCCCGGTGGCCCGCAGCGTGCCGATTTCCGCGGCGACTTCCGCCGATGAACCCAGCACCCGCAGCACCACCAAGTCGACGCCGTCGAGTGCGTCCTCGACGGGTTGGCGCGCCGGGTTGCCTAGGCGGTACGGCGCCAGTGACGCGCGCGCCGACAGCAGATCGGTGTCCGACGTGGACAGCAACGCGATGCGATGGGTCGGCGTATCGACGGTGTTCACTCAGGTCCTCCCCGGGGTTCTCGCCCCGTGTAGTGGAGCGCCCCGTGACCAGTGTCTGGCTCGGACCGCCGGCTGGACGCCGAGGCCCTCACAGTGGCGGAACCGCCCCGGGCTTTCACCGGATTCCTGTTGCCACGAGACGTGCGGGAATGAGCTTAGTAGGGTGAGCGCGATGAACGCGATCCTGAACTGGTGGGACGGCGTCGAGCTGTGGCTGTCTGGCCTGGGGTTTGTGTTCCAGACGATCGTCGTCATGCCGGTCGTGCTGGTGCTGGCGTTCGTGATCGCGGCAGCCCTGGACGGGGCGTTGGGCCGGGGCCTTCGGGTGATGCGCGGCATCCGGCACAGCGATGACGATGCCGGATGAGCGGAAACACCGGAATGCCGCGATCGAGGGTCACGCTGGTGCTGGTCGCGCTGATCGTGCTGGTCATCGTCGCCTGGCTGTTGACCCGCTGACCTGCATCGGGCTTGCGCTGCGGGCCGAAAAGATTCTGTTACGCTTCGGCCATGCACGCAGTCTCCGGTAGTACCGAGTGCCACATCCTGGCGCTCATTGCCGTGGGAAATTGCGCCGTCGCTGACGTGCATTGTTGTCGCTGACCTTCTGCCCACGCGCGCCGAAACTCGCTTTCCTTCGCACTGGGATCCGTCAGATGTCAGGCACACCCTCCGAAAGGTCGACCATTGTTCGACGACAACAAGAAACCCGTCGGGTGGCGGCACGTTGTCGCGTTGAGCCTCGCCTCGGGTCTGATCGCGGCGTGCCACGGCGGCGCCAGCGATGTCGTCGGAGGTGGGGGACCCAGCGGCGCGAACACCAGCATCACGCTGGTGGCCTACTCGGTTCCCGAACCCGGCTGGAGCAAAGTGATCCCGGCGTTCAATGCCTCGCCCGAAGGCAAGGGCATCCAGGTTATCGCCTCCTACGGCGCCTCGGGTGACCAGTCTCGCGGTGTCGTCGACGGCAAGCCCGCCGACATCGTCAACTTCTCGGTCGAACCCGACGTCGCGCGACTGGTCAAAGCCGGCAAGGTCGCCAAGGACTGGGATTCCGACGCCACCAAGGGGGTCCCGTTCGGGTCGGTCGTCACCTTGGTGGTGCGGCCCGGAAATCCGAAGAACATCAAAGACTGGGACGACCTGCTGCGGCCCGACGTCGACGTCGTCACCCCGAGTCCGTTGAGTTCGGGCTCGGCGAAGTGGAACCTGCTGGCGCCCTATGTGGTCAAGAGCAACGGTGGCCACGATCCGCAGGCCGGCCTGGACTACATCCGCAAGCTCGTCGGTCAGCACGTCAAACTCCGGCCCGGGTCGGGACGCGAAGCCACCGACGTGTTCGTCCAGGGCAGTGGCGATGTTCTGATCAGCTACGAGAACGAGGCCCTCGCCACCGAGCGACAGGGAAAGCCGATCATCCACGTCAACCCGCCGCAAACCATCAAGATCGAGAACCCGGTGGCGGTGGTGACCAGCAGCCCCCACCTCAACGCCGCCGTCGCGTTCAAGAACTTCCAGTACACCGCGGCGGCCCAAAAGGTCTGGGCAGCAGCGGGATTCCGCCCGGTCGACCCAGCAGTCGCCGCCCAGGTTCGTGACCAGTTCCCGGCGCCGCAGAAACTGTGGACGCTGGCCGATCTGGGCGGCTGGCCCACGGTCGACCCGCAGCTGTTCGACAAGAAATCGGGCAGCATCACCAAGATCTACACGAAGGCCACCGGATGACGACGGCGATCTCCCGACCGATCCCGGGCGGCAGCGGCGGCGGTAAACCGCTGGGCCGCAACAAGTTGATCAACAACGGCACATCGCTGCGGGTCGGCGTTTCGGTGGTGTGGCTTTCGGTCATCGTGTTGCTGCCGCTCGCTGCCATCTTGTGGCAGTCGATCGGCGGCGGCTGGGACGCGTTCTGGCTCGCGGTCACCTCGAACGCGGCGATCGAGTCGTTCCGCGTGACCTTGACGATTTCCGCGGGCGTGACCGTGGTCAACATGATTTTCGGGCTGTTGATCGCCTGGGTGCTGGTGCGTGACGACTTCCCGGGCAAGCGGGTGGTCGACGTTCTGATCGACCTGCCGTTCGCCCTGCCGACCATCGTCGCCAGCCTGGTGTTGCTGGCGCTCTACGGCAACCACAGCCCGGTCGGCGTGCACCTGCAGCACACCAGTTGGGGTGTGGGCGTGGCCCTGGCCTTCGTCACGCTGCCGTTCGTGGTAAGGGCCGTGCAGCCGGTGCTGCTCGAGATCGACCACGAGACCGAAGAAGCGGCGGCGTCGTTGGGCGCCAACAACACGACGATCTTCACCACCGTGGTGCTGCCCTCGCTGACCCCGGTGCTGCTGACCGGAGCGGGCCTGACGTTCGCGCGGGCGATCGGCGAATTCGGTTCCGTGGTGCTGATCGGTGGCGCGGTGCCGGGCAAGACCGAAGTGTCCTCGCAGTGGATCCGCACCCTGATCGAGAACGACGACCGTACCGGTGCCGCCGCGATCTCGATTGTGCTGCTGCTCATCTCGTTCGCGGTGCTTTTCGTGCTGCGCACGGTGGGATCACGCGCAGCCAAGCGTGAGGAGTTGGCCTCGTGACCCTCTCGCCCGCCGTCAAATACCTGCTTCGTTTCCTGGCGCTGGCGTATGTGTCGGTTCTGCTCGTCGTCCCGGTGGGGCTGATCCTGTGGCGGACGTTCCAGCCCGGCATCGGTCAGTTCATCGACTGGGTCAGCACTCCGGCGGCCGTCTCCGCGCTCAATTTGTCGGTGCTGGTGGTCGCGATCGTGGTGCCGCTCAACGTTATCTTCGGAATCCCGACCGCGCTGATGTTGGCGCGCAACCGGTTCCGCGCCAAAGGCGTGCTGCAGGCGATCATCGACTTGCCGTTCGCGGTGTCACCGGTCGTGGTCGGTGTGGCGCTGATCGTGTTGTGGGGATCGGCCGGGCTGCTCGGTTTCGTCGAGAAGGACTTCGGCTTCAAGATCATCTTCGGGCTGCCGGGAATCGTGCTGGCCAGCATTTTCGCGACGCTGCCCTTCGTGGTGCGCGAGGTCGAACCGGTGCTGTACGAGATTGGCACCGATCAGGAGCAGGCGGCCGCGACGCTGGGTTCCAATTGGTGGCAGACGTTTTGGCGGATCACCCTGCCGTCGATTCGCTGGGGATTGACCTACGGCGTCGTGTTGACCATCGCGCGGACACTCGGCGAGTACGGCGCGGTGCTCATCGTGTCGTCCAATCTGCCGGGGCAGTCGCAGACCCTGACGCTGCTGGTGTCCGACCGCTACAACCGCGGCGCCGAGTACGGCGCCTACGCACTTTCGACGCTGCTGATGGCGGTGTCGGTACTGGTTCTGATCGTTCAGGTGATTCTGGATGCTCGCCGCAACCGCGCAGCCAAGCAGGCATGACAGGGAGGAGTGGCGCTAGATGCGCGCCAACGACGATGCAGAGCGACGCGATGAGGAGGAGTGGCGCTAGATGACTGAGAATGCGATCACCGTGCGGGGCGCCAACAAGCGCTACGGCGACTTCGTCGCACTGGACAACGTCGACTTCGACGTCCCCACCGGATCTTTGACGGCGTTGCTGGGGCCCAGCGGGTCGGGTAAGTCGACCCTGCTGCGCGCCATCGCCGGACTCGACCAACCCGACACCGGGACTATCACGATCAACGGCCGCGACGTCACCACCGTCGCGCCGCAACGCCGCGGCATCGGTTTCGTGTTCCAGCACTACGCGGCGTTCAAGCACCTGACCGTGCGCGACAACGTCGGCTTCGGTCTCAAGATCCGGCGCAAGCCCAAAGCCGAGATCGCTGAGAAGGTCGACCATCTGCTGGGGGTCGTAGGCCTCAGCGGCTTCCAGACCCGTTACCCCAGCCAACTTTCCGGCGGTCAACGGCAGCGGATGGCGTTGGCGCGTGCACTGGCGGTCGACCCACAGGTGTTGCTGCTCGACGAACCTTTCGGCGCCCTCGATGCCAAAGTCCGCGACGATCTAAGGGCCTGGCTGCGCCGACTGCACGACGAGGTGCACGTCACCACCGTGCTGGTCACCCACGACCAGGCCGAGGCGCTGGACGTCGCGGATCGGATTGCGGTGCTCAAAGACGGGCGCATCGAACAGGTGGGATCGCCGAGCGAGGTCTACGACACCCCGGCCAACCCGTTCGTGATGTCGTTCCTGGGTGCGGTCTCGTCGCTGAACGGGACTCTTGTTCGCCCGCATGACATCCGGGTGGGCCGCAACCCCGACATGGCGATCGCGGGCGACGGCGCCGCCGAGGCCACCGGCGTGATCCGGGCCACCATCGACCGGGTCGTCGTGCTGGGCTTCGAGGTGCGCGTCGAACTCATCAACGCCGCCACCGGCAGGCCGTTCATCGCTCAGATCACGCGTGGCGACGCCGAGGCCCTCGGCTTGAAGCAGGGCGACACGGTCTACGTCCGCGCCACCCGGGTGCCGACTCTGCCGCACACGACCCTGCCGGGCCACGACGCGGACGTCGACGCGGAGGCGGACGGGCTCAGGGTGAGTTCCAGCTGAACGCTGGTCCGAGCTTGATCGACTGGGCCCGGGCATTACTGGAATGGGCGACGCATCCGGCCGCGTGAGTGTCGAGCTGTTTCCACTCCGCGCCCGGCGACCACGCGTCCACCCGGATGCTCGGGTCGCGACTGGCGATCGGTGAATACTTCGGGAGCTCGGTCTTACATCGGTTGTCGATCTCCCGCTGTTCGGCGTCGTCGTCCGGGAAGCGCGACAACCCGAGCATCGCGAAAACCTCGTCGGTGTGCGGCTTGTCGCAGCTGACCGGTGAATTGACGTCCCCACGGAAGCACGTGCCGACTCGGTCGGAGTTGAGCGTGCCGGTGATCAGACCGTTCTTCGGCCAAAAGCTGTACGCCCACACCGCCGCCCACAGCATGCAGATCACCAGGCCGGCGAACGCGAGGCCCCGTCCGGACTCCTTGCCATCCCGGGTCTTGACCAGCGCGACGACGCCGGAGAGCAAGCTGAGCGGGATGAGGCTGACCAAGCCGAGTGCAAACGTCGCAACCGCCCATCTGTTGACGGGGCGATCGGGACCGGGCGGGCCGAGTTCCTCGGGTTCTGATGCTGCTGGCGATGTCATGATGCTGGCTACCGTAACCCTCCGTTAAGGCTGCATCAACGTACCCGCAACCCCCGCCGGGCGTGTTCGGTTACGCCGCGACGCGCTGAGCAATCGCGGTGTCGAATCGGTCCAGCACTGTCTCGGCGACCAATCGATGCGCGCCGAGCGGCGCCGCCATCGGAATGGACTCCGCGGCCGCGTATCTCGCGACCCGATCGGTCAGCAGGCCGGGTGCCAGAAACCAGGGCACGATGACCAGGCGCTGGGCACCATGCCGGCGCAACTGGAGCGCGGCCTCGGCCGGCGATTGCCCGCCACCGGTGGCGAACGCCATCGTCGTAGCGGCCCACTGCGATCCTGTGCTGAGCTTGTCGGCGACCTGCGCGGTGCGGGCGTTGGCCGCGGCATGCGTCGAGCCGATCGCGACCACGATCACCCCACACTCCGGGTCGTGCGCGCCGACACCGGCTTCGGCCAGCCGCTGCCGCATGACCGCCACCAGTCGGTCGTCTTCACCGAGCACTGCGGCCTGCCGGGCGGGGACACCACTGCTTGCGATCTGCTGCGGAATGTCGACCTGTGCGTGGAACGCATCGGCCAGAAGAAAGGGCGTCACCACCGCGTCCGGGGTCAGAACGTCCGGTATGCGCGGCGAATTCAGATCGCAGAACGCGACGCGGACCCGCAGGTCGGGTCGCATGAAGCGAATCTGGTTGGCCACGGCGCGAGCATTGGCGGCCGACCGCGGATCCCTGCTTCCGTGGGCCGCAAGGACGAGTGACGTCACGACGCGTGCAGCCCGCATTCCGTCTTCGACAGGCCCTGCCAGCGTCCGCTGCGCGGGTCGGCGCCCTCCACCGGCTTGGCCGTGCACGGCGCGCAGCCGATCGACGGATAACCTTCGTAGACAAGCGGATTGACCAGCACGTCGTTGTCGTCGATGTAGGCCTGGAATTGTTCGTCGGACCAGGCGGCCAGCGGGTTGATCTTCACCAGGCCGAACGCTTCGTCGAAGCTGACCACCGGCGCATTGGCGCGAGTCGGAGCTTCGACCCGCCGCAGACCGGTGACCCAGGCTGAGTAGCCGCGCAGCGCCTTACCCAGCGGGGCGACCTTGCGCATCCGGCAGCACTCGCTGGGTTTGCTGGCGAACAGGTCCTTGCCCAGCAACTGGTCCTGCTCGGCGACGGAATGCTCGGGCGTGACGTTGAGCACGCGAATGTCGTAGACGGCCTCGACCGCGTCCCGGGTGCCGATGGTCTCCACGAAGTGATATCCGGTGTCCAAGAACAGCACTGGCACACCCGGGCGGACCTTGGCGGCCAGGTCGACCAATACGGCGTCTTGCATGTTGGAGGCCACCACGTAGTTGCACGTGGCCGAGGACCGGGGGCCTCCGACACCGCCGAAGTTCTCGTCGGTCCAGCGCAGCAGGTCGTCGGCGCTGGCGCCTTCCAATTCTGCGGCGCCCTTGTCGGCCAGTTCCCGTAGTTCCGCTTCTGTCAGGTTGCTCATCGCAAATCTGCCTCCTCGGCACGCAGTGCCCAGTTCGCGAAACGCTCGTCACCGTCGCGTTGCTTCACGAAGTTGCGTACCACCCGATCGATGTAGTCGCCGAGCTCGTCGCTGGTGACCTTGTGCTGGCGCAGCTTTCGCCCGAATCCACTGTCGAGTCCCAGGCTGCCTCCCAGGTGAACCTGGAACCCTTCGACTGAATTCCCGTCGCCGTCGTCGACCATCTGACCCTTGAACCCGATGTCGGCCACCTGGATACGGGCGCAGGAGTTCGGGCAGCCGTTGATGTTCACCGTGACCGGCACGTCGAGCTGTGTGTTGAGGTCCTCGAGCCGGCTCTCCAGCTCGGGTACCAGCGTCTGCGAACGCACCCGCGTTTCGGCAAACGACAGCTTGCAGTATTCGATTCCGGTGCAGGCCATCAGGTTTCGGCGCCAATGTGACGGCCGCGACTGCAGACCCAGCGCATCGAGGCCGGCGGTCAGCGCGTCGAGCTTGTCGTCGGCGACGTCGAGGATGATCAACTTCTGGTACGGGGTGAAGCTGACCTTCTGCGATCCAGCCTGCTCGGCGAGGTCGGCGACAGCGGCCAGGATGGTGCCGGACACTCGGCCCGCGATCGGCGCGACCCCGACGGCGTTGAGGCCGTTTTTCAGTTTCTGCACGCCGACGTGATCGATCGGGCGGGTGAGCGGCTCGGGGGCCGGGCCGTCGATGAGTTTGCGCTGCAGGTACTCGGTTTCGAGCACCTCGCGAAACTTCTCGATGCCCCAGTCCTTGACCAGGAACTTGAGTCGGGCCTTGGCCCGCAGCCGTCGGTAGCCGTAGTCGCGGAACAGCGAAGTGACGGCCTCCCAGACATCGGGAACCTCATCGAGCGGCACCCAGGCGCCGACTCGTTGCGCCAGCATCGGATTCGTGGACAGCCCGCCGCCGACCCACAGGTCCAGACCGGGACCGTGTTCGGGATGGTTCACGCCGATGAACGCGATGTCGTTGATCTCGTGGGCGACATCCTGCAAGCCCGAGATCGCGGTCTTGTACTTGCGCGGCAGGTTGGAAAAGTCGGGGTTGCCGACGTAGCGCCGGACGATCTCCTCGACGGCCGGCGTGGGATCGAGCACCTCGTCGACGGAGAGACCGGCCAGTGGGGAACCGAGCACGACACGCGGGCAGTCGCCACACGCCTCGGTGGTCTGCAGGCCGACCGTCGCCAACCGCTCCCAAATCTGTGGAACGTCCTCGATCCGGATCCAGTGGTACTGAACGTTTTCGCGGTCGGAGATGTCTGCAGTGTCCCGGGCGAACTCGATCGAGATCTCCCCGAGGGTGCGCAGCGCCGCGGTGCTGATCGCGCCGCCGTCGCAGCGCACCCGCATCATGAAGTACTTGGCCTCGAGCAGGTCGATGTTCTCGTCGCCGGTGTAGCTGCCGTCGTACCCCTGCTCGCGCTGGGTGTAGAGCCCGGCCCAGCGCATCCGCCCACGCAGGTCGTTCTTCTCGATGCTGTCGAAGCCCGCGGCGGAGTAGTGGTTCAGGATTCGGTCGCGCACGTTGAGTGCGTCGTCGTCCTGCTTGAACTGCTCGTTGGGGTTGAGCGGTTCGCGCTCACCGAGCGCCCACTGGCCTTGGCTCTTCGTGGGGCGGGGTGACGTCATTCGGCAATCTCCTCTAGTGGAGCAGCCGGCGTGGGACGCGCAACCACCGGAAGGCTGTACCGGCGGCGCAGATCCGGAAGCCAGCTGAAGGTGCAGGTAGGCGGGTCTACGACATCAAGCCGGACAGCGACAGCTGCAAACACGCTTGAAATCGACATGACGACGCGCCACCAATGGGATACGAACTTGGCTGTGGTGGGCGACGGTCACTCGTCCATTGTGCCACGGATATCGCCTGGCTCTGCTACCAGGGGTGACTTTCGCTCACCATGAGCGAAAGTCGGGAAGACTGCCCAGGTGAGCCCTGCTGTGGTGGTGAAGCGCGTACTGCGGAATATTGAGCTGACGTGACGGCATCCTCGGCGCCGGCCGCCCTGCCCGGTGTGCAGGTCAGCCCTGACGCGCCCTTCGGTATCTACCTGCACGTGCCGTTCTGCTTCACCCGCTGCGGTTACTGCGACTTCAACACCTACACCCCGGCTGAGCTGGGCGGCGTCAACCCCGATGCGTGGCTGCAGAATGTCGCGGCTGAGCTCGAGCTGGCCGCGGCCAGGCTCGGCGGACCGACCGTGCAGACCGTCTTCATCGGCGGTGGCACCCCATCGCTGCTCGGCGGTGAACGCCTGGCCGCCCTACTGCGGGCAGTGCGCGACAACTTCGAACTGGCCGACGACGCCGAGGTGACCACCGAGGCCAATCCCGAGTCGGCGTGGCCGGACTTCTTCGCCGCTGCCCGCGAGGCGGGCTGCACCCGGGTGTCACTGGGCATGCAGTCGGTGGCGCCGCATGTGCTGGGCGTGCTGGACCGGATCCATACCCCCAACCGTTCGGCGGCCGCGGCCCGCGAAGCGCTGGCCGAGGGCTTCGAGCACGTCAGCCTCGACCTCATCTACGGCACACCGGGGGAGTCCGACGACGACCTGCTCTGGTCGGTCGAGACGGCGATCGAGACCGGCGTCGATCACGTGTCCGCCTATGCCCTGGTGGTCGAGGACGGCACCGCGATGGCGCGCCGGGTTCGCAGCGGCGAATTGGCCGCCCCGGACGACGACGTGCTGGCGCACCGCTACGAACTGCTGGACGTCCAGCTGTCGCAGGCCGGCCTGGATTGGTACGAGGTATCCAATTGGAGCCGCCCCGGTGGGCAGTGCCGACACAATCTGGGCTACTGGGACGGCGGACAGTGGTGGGGCGCAGGCCCGGGCGCACACAGCTTCGTCGGTGACACGCGCTGGTGGAATGTCAAGCACCCCAACGCGTATGCCCAGCTGCTCGGAGAATCGACGCTTCCGGTCGCGGGTTTCGAGCAGCTGGACTCGGTCACCCGCCACACCGAAGACGTGTTGCTACGAATCCGGTTGCGTCAGGGTCTGCAGGTGGACCTGCTGGACGAAGCCGAGCGCGAGCGCGCCGGCACGGCGATCGCCGATGGCTTGCTGACTCGCGAGGGCGATCGACTGGTGCTCACCAACCGGGGCAGGTTGCTGGCCGATGGAGTTGTCCGCAATCTGCTGGGGTGAGTCAGGCGGCGTGTCGCGCCAAGGCTATGCCGACCCTGACTTCGAGTTCACCGACCACGATGGCGGGGGCGCGTGGCGGCGCAGCTGATCGGTGACGCCCGCCGGTCGGAGTGATGTATTCGGCCGTGTGCCGGCCCATTTCGTCAACTCGAGCGTGCACTTCCCACCCGGCGGCTTCCTTGGCGTAGTTGCAGCGTGCACACGTCCCCAGCCCGTTGGCAACCGCGGTCAGCCCTCCCCGGGCGTATGGGGTGGCGTGGTCACGGTGTCGGATCGGAGCGTCGCAATACGGGGTGCGACATCGTTCGTCACGCAGTCCGATGAAGTCGGCAAGTCCCTTCGGAAAATTCCGCGCCCGCGACTCCATGGCCACCAGTGCACCGGACTGAGGATGGGCGTACAACCGTCGCAACGTCGCCCGCGACCGCGGGTCGGTGACGGCCGATGACACCAGTCCGCGGGCGACTTGGGCCGGAATCGGGCCGTAGTCAACAACATTCGCCGGCGTGGTGTCGTCGCTGAGCAGCGCGCGGTCCGTGAGGACCAGGTTGACGGCGATCGGCGCGGGTGTGTTTGCACTGCGGCCCGTCACGCGTTCGATGAGGGTGTCGGCCATGACCTGGCCGCGGGACCGGTCGTCTGACGTGGTGTCCGCCACGCGACGCAGCGCCGCGTATACCGAGACGCCCTGGGCGACAGGCAACAACGCCGTCAGATACGTCATCGTGTCGGGGGCGGGCCGAATGGTCACCGTGCGTTCGGTTTCGGCTCTGGCAGCTCGGTCGACAACCGCGCGCGGATCGATTCGGTAGGCGATGGACTTCGCCGCGGCCGCAATCCGCGCATCGCCCAGGCCGTCCAAAGTGGTTGGATCGGAACATAATTCGGCATCGAGAACTCGCCTGTCCTCTACGTCCAAGCAGGCACTTTCCCGCACGATGAGAGTGGCCCGCCACTCCGACAGCACGCCGGTCGTCAGTGCCGCCAGCGTGTGCGGCATCTCGTGCACCAGCGCCTTGGCAAAGCCAAGGTGCCGACCGCCCCTGGCTGGAGAGTCGCGACGCGCCAAAGCGATTTCGCTGCCAACTCCGCGTCCGCGTCGTGCGGCCGGCATACCCGCCGCGGCTTCCGCCGTTCGCCGAGCGGCATCGAGAGCGGCCGCCGCTCGAGCCTGGCCGGCAGCCGCAGCAGATTTCAGCCGTTCCAGCTCGGCGATGCGCTCAACCAGGACAGATTCCGGGGCCGAGACGTCGACCGCCACGATGCTATCGAACATACATTCGATTGTAGCGACGGCCACCGACAGGTAGATCAATATGGCACCGCTGGAAGGAGAATCGATGCCACCGACCCCGACCCCGACGCCGAAGCTGCCGCCGGTCAGAGTGGCCCGTGCGATCGAACGAGTCCGTCACCACGTGGGGCGGTTGTACCAGCGCCTGGCGCCTCCGCCGATCACGGTCCTCGACATCATCTTCGGAGCTTTCCTGTCGCAGGCCGTCTCGGCGGCCGCGCAACTGGGCATTGCCGATGCGCTCGCCGCGGGCCCATTGACCAAGGAGGAACTGGCGCAGCGCGTCGCGGCTGATCCCGACAGCCTGGCGCGGCTCATGCGTCTGCTCGTCAGCCGTGGCGTGTTTCGCCGACGTCGCGACGGACGTTTCGCGCTCAATGCGCCGGCCGACACACTGCGGACCGACTCGCCGACCTCGATGCGGGCGGCCGCCCTCTTCTACGGATCGTCGCCGCACCGGGCGAACTGGACGCTGTTGGCCGATGCGGTGCGCACCGGAGAGCCGAACCCGCCGAAAGTGTTCGGGAAGGAGTTCTTCGAGTACCTACCCGAAGACCCGGCGTTCGCGGAGATTTTCAACAACGCGATGACCTCGACCTCGGCGGTATTGGAAGCGGCCGTGATTGCGGCGTACGACTTCAGCACGTTCGATGTCATTGCCGATATCGGAGGTGGCCACGGCCTGCTGCTGTCGTCGATCCTGACGGCCGCGCCCGATGCCCGCGGCATCCTGTTCGATCTTCCCGAGGCGGTCGAGGGTGCACCGCCCGTGTTGTCCGCGCACGGTGTCGCCGATCGAGTCACGGTGACCGGGGGGTCATTCTTCGACAGCGTGCCGTCCGCTGACGCATACGTGCTGAAGAACGTCATCCACGACTGGGCCGACGACAAAGCCACCGCCATTCTCGCCACCATCAAAGCCGCGGCCCCGCCGGGCGCAAAATTGCTGCTGCTGGAGATGGTCGTTCCAGACCACGACCGCGAATTCCTGGGCCATTACGTCGATTTGGAGATGCTGGTGCTGGCGGGCGCGTTGGAACGCAGCCTCGGGCAGTGGACCGATCTGATGCGGCGGGCCGGTTTTCGGCTGCAACGCGTGGTGCAGACGGCAGGGCCGCTCTGCGTCATCGAGGCCGTGCCCGAATAGGCGCCTACCTGTTGTTGGCCCCGGCCAGCGGTCGCCGCACGACCGGCTCCTTGACCCGATGCGTCACCGAAGCCCACGCCGACGGCGAATAGTGGGTGGTGACTTCCTCGAACCCATCGACCCGGTGCACGGTGAGCACGCCGGTGTTCTCGTTGACGGTCAGCTTGTCGTTCTCGGACGCGCGGATCTCTTCGCCGTCGAGCAGTCGGATCACGAACACAGTGCTGTCCTCTCGTCTGAGCGCGGCGTCGCACGAGCCTTCCGGCCGGCCCGCCGCAGGGCTGCAGTCATTGTGGAGCCGGGGTGTGAACGGAGCGGAAACGCCACGTGACAACGTCGTCGACGATTGGCGCCACGGTGCGAAAAATAGTGATCGACCAGCGCAACAGTGGTTGCGGGTGGCTGGCGGTGGACCGGAGTTACCCGTCCGTTAATAGGTTAGGCTAAATTTACTAAGCGTGACCCAAGTTGGCGTCGAAACCAGCCCGGCAGGTGCCGCTTCGTTGTCGTTTCCGCTGCCGGCCGGTATCGCGCCCGCGGATCTGGCGGCCGAGCTGGTGGCCGTCCTGGCCGAGACCGCCGGTGAGGAATACCTGCTCTACGAGCACGACGGCGAATGGGTGCTGGCCCTCGGTGCGCTGGCGACCGTCGAGCTGGACAGCGACGAGTTGCGCATCATCCAGGATGGTGTCACGCAGCGGCAGACCTGGTCGGGTCGTCCGGGACAGGTCCTGGGGGAGGCCGTCGATCGATTGCTGCTGGAGACCGGCGAGGCGTTCGGCTGGATAGCCTTCGAATTCGGCGCCTACCGCTTCGGACTGCAGGAGCGCCTTGCGCCGAAGACTCCGCTCGCGCGGGTGTTCTGGCCGCGCACGCGCATCGTTGTCGCCGACGCGGTCACCGTGTTCGATGCTGACCATCGTCACATCGCGGCGCTGAGCCAAATACTCAGCGTCGGTGTGCAACCCGCACCGACCCCCTCCGGTGTGGATGTGTCGGCCGACGACTCGAATTACCGGGCTCGCGTTGCCACCGCGATCGACGAGATCGTCGCCGGTGACTATCACAAAGTGATTTTGTCCCGCTGCGTCAATGTGCCGTTCGCGCTGGACTTTCCGGCCACCTATCGGGTCGGGCGCAGGCACAACACCCCGGCGCGCTCATTTCTCTTGCACCTCGGTGGTTTTCGCGCCCTGGGCTACAGCCCGGAACTGGTGGCAGCGGTGCACGACGACGGCCTGGTGGTGACCGAACCGCTGGCCGGCACCCGGGCATTGGGCCGCGGCGCCGAGCTTGACCGTGAGGCCAGGGAGGACCTGGAGTCGAACACCAAAGAGATTGTCGAGCATGCGATGTCGGTGCGCAGCTCAGTGCAGGAGATCGACGAGGTCTCCGAACCCGGCAGCTCCGCCGTCGTCGACTTCATGACGGTGCGGGAGCGCGGTAGCGTGCAGCATCTCGGCTCGACAGTCACCGGGCGGCTCGACGCGTCCAAGGACCGGATGGATGCGTTGGAGACGCTCTTTCCCGCGGTCACCGCCTCGGGCATCCCGAAGGCGCCCAGCGTGGATGCCATCCTCCGGCTCGATGAAAGCCCCCGGGAGTTGTATTCCGGTGCGGTGGTGCGCTTCTCGTCCGACGGAGCACTGGACGCGGCATTGACGTTGCGGACCGTCTACGAGCGTGACGGCCGTACCTGGCTGCGCGCCGGCGCGGGCATCATCGCCGCTTCCGATCCCGACCGGGAGTTCGAGGAGACCTGCGAGAAGCTGACGACGCTGGCGCCCTACCTGGTCGCGCGGCGCGAGACGACCTAGCCGGCGTCGGCCTCGGGTGAGCGCTCGAGATATTCGCCCAGGATCTGGCTGACCAACGACTCGATGGTCGTCTCGATCGACGACGCCAGCGTGGCGGTCACCGACGACACGGCCTGCGTGCGAAAGCGCACCAACATGGTTATCAGCTCAGCGATTTCGGTGTCGGCGGGCAGTGCCTCCCCGGGTTTGATCCGGTCGGAGACGTGTTCGGCTCCGGCGCGCACCAGCATTTCGCTGATCTGGTCGATCAGCGGGCTGATGTTCTCGTGCAGGTCGACGAGCGTGTCCATGCTCATGCCGTAGCCGCGAACCTCGTTGAACGCCTCGATCAATTTCGGCCGGGTGATGGTGGCCTGCGCATCGTCGACGTGGATCACCTGCAGATTGACCAAGCGGTCGAAAGCTTTCGGGTCGTTGATCAGTCGCTGGGCCTCGGCTACCGGCATGGTCTGGGATTTCTCGCTGGTCCAGGTGCCGACGATGGCAGTCTCGAGGCCGAGCACGTCGCCGAGGTTCTTGCCTTCCTCCCAGGCGCTGAGCATCTCCCGGACGTGGGCGATGTTGTAGCCCCGGTCGAGCATCGAGGTGATCAGCCGCAACCGGGTCAGATGCGTGTCATTGAACAGCGCGATCCGACCGACCCGCAACGGTGGCGGCAGCAGGCCACGGTCGCGGTAGACCCGGATGTTGCGGGTGGTGGTACCGGCGAGCCGGGCCAGATCCTCGATCCGGTATTCACCCGAGCCGAGTGCACCGTGGGGGTAGCGGACGGCGGCGTCGAACAGCTGCGAGACCGCGTTCTCGATGACCTCCCGCGACTGGCGGCGCACGCGTTTGGGCGCGCGCCGCAGGTTCGCCAAGACACCGGCGATGGTGCCGGTTTCAGGGCGGTGCGGCCGGTCAGGCGACATCGTGTCAGGCAGACGAACTCACGCGGACGGCGGCATGTTCGACCGCGTCGTAATCGGCGTACTGGAAATCGCGCATCTGTCGAAGATACTGGGTGGCGAATCCCGGGTACATCGAGACGTTGCGACCGTCCTTGGTCAGGTACCAACTGCTGCAGCCAGACATCCAGGTCGTCTTGGTGAGCCGCGCCTGGATGCGTTCGTTGTAGCGCTGCTGCACGTCCTGGCGGACATCGAGGTAGCGCAGGTCGCTGTCCAGAATCGTGGTGATGCCGCGCACCGCGTAGTCCAGCTGACCTTCGACGTAGACCAGCAGCGAGTTGTGCCCGGGCCCCGAGTTCGGGCCGGTCATGAAGAACAGGTTCGGGTAACCGTGTGCGCTGGCGCTCTTGTAAGCCTGTGCGCCATCGACCCATTCGGCGCTCAGCGAGCGACCACCCAGACCGGTGACCGGGAAGGGCGGACCGGTGAGGTGCACGTCGTAACCGGTGGCGAACACGATGCAGTCCAGGTGGTGCTCGATGCCGTCGCTGGTGCGCACACCCACCGGGCTCAACGTCGCGATGGGCCAGTCGATCAGCTTGCAGTTGTCGCGCTGCAGCGCGGGGTAGTAGTCGCTCGACACCAGCATGCGCTTGCAGCCCGGGGTGAAGTCGGGCGTCAGCTGGCGGCGCAGCCAGGGATCTTTGACTTGGCTGCGCAGGTGCATCTTGCCGAGCCTGGCCACCACTGACGTCAGCGGTGTATTCCACACCAACGCGGTCGCGCTCGCCTCGTGACCCCAGAACAAGGCCTGGCGTGCAAGCTGTTGCACGGCAGGCACTTTGCCGAATACCGATTGGACGGCAGGCGGCGTCGCGAAATCCAGGCGGGGTAGCACCCAACCGGGGGTGCGCTGGAACACCTTCACGAATTCGGCTTGCTTGACCAGTTCGGGGATGATCTGGACCGCGCTGGCGCCGGTGCCGATCACGCCGACCCGCTTCCCGGCGAAGTCGTAGTCTTTGTCCCACCGGGCGCTGTGAATCTTATGGCCCTCGTAGGTGTCCAGGCCGCGGATGTCGGGGAAGCTCGAGTCCGGCAGCGGCCCCGACGCCAGGATCACCGTGCGGGCGCGAAAACGCTTGCGGGTGGCCGTGGTTGCGGTCCAGACGCCTGCGCTCTCGTCGAAGGACAACCCCGTCACTTCCTGGCCGAACTGGATGTGGCGGCGTACGTCGAACCGGTCGGCCATGTCTTCGATGTGGTGGCAGATCTCCTCGGCGGGCGAGTAGGTGCGCGACCAGGTCGGGTTCTTGACGAACGAGAACGAATACAACAGCGACGGGATGTCACAGCTGGCGCCGGGATAGCCGGTGTCGCGCCAGGTTCCGCCGACGCGGTCGCCGCGCTCGAGGATGACGATGTCGTCGACGCCGGATTGGGCCAACCGGATGGCTGCACCGAGCCCGGCGAATCCGGCTCCGACGATCAGGGTTGCGTAGGTGTGCGTCTTGGCCACGGTCATGCCGCCGGCTCGTGAGTGACTTCGCGGACCCAGCTCGGTACCGACGGCAGCAGCGGCCGCGGATAGCGGTCGGACAGCCAGACCATCGAGTTGGCCAGCAGGTGATAGGGGTGGTTCGGGTTCGTCACCACGGCGGCGTAGCGCCGCAGGAACCGGTACGTCGGTACCCGGCTGGTCTTTTCGCCGCGGTCGCCGAGTTCCTTGAACCGCTTGACGGCCTTGAAGAGCCGCTCGGGCTCCAGACCCATCGCGGTGATCTCGTTGGCGATCCGGTTGATCAGCGGTGCGCCCATGATCGCGCCGATGATCAGACCCGGGGTGGCGTTGCGGCCGATGAAGTCGATCAGCAGCCGGCGGATCTTCGCGTGTCCGATCATGTCGAGAACTTCGAAATCGACGACCAGGTGCCGTGACTCGTCGTTGTTGATCTTCTCGAACACCTGATGACAGACCGGGTCGTGCACCTCGTCGAGGAGGAACTTCAACAGGGCGCCGTCCAGTGCGACTTCGAGCATCGGGATCACCGTGCCCAGCAGTGACAGCGGCATGTCGTCGGCCCAGCGGTCCAGCCAGTCGATGGCCAGCCGGATGTTGACGTTCGGCTCCGGGACCTCACCGTCTTCGAGCATGCCCCAGCGCTTCATCAGTGCCAGCTCGGCGTTGGCGTGGCGCTGCTCCTCGGCGTGGAAATACCGGTAGATCTCACCGATGGTCGGCGTCGGCGCTTTCTTCGCCAGCGCCGCGAAGCCCCGGGCGCCGATGTTCTCGATCCAGCACAGGTCGGCCATGAACGCCTTGAGCTGCGGTCGCTGCTCGTCGGTGATCATCTCGGCGCCCGGTGCGTCCCAGTCGATGTCGGCCAGCGCCCATTGGCGGTCTTTGATTTTGGCCAGCATCTTGTCCATGTCGATAGCCATCAGTGCCACTCCTTCATTCGATCGGTCTTGGTCAGAGCCCAGAAATGCGGCCCAGCAGGCCGGCCGCGCGGGTGTAGGTGCCGGGCACGAGTCTTTTGATGCTCCAACCGATCTTGGCCTCGAACTGCGGCATGCAGTACAAGTCGCCACGGTCGTGGGCGTCCAGGCAGGTCTTGGCGACTTTCTCCGCGGTCAGCCCGGTGAACCGCATGACCTGGTTGGCGAGGCGAGTCGCGCCCGCTGAGATGCGGCCGGATTCGACGATGTTGGTCTTGACGAACGTGGGGCACAGCACGGTGACTTTGACTCCGCTGCCGGACAATTCGGCAGCCAGAGTTTCCGACAGCATCAACACACCAGCCTTGCTGACGTTGTAGGCGCCCATCCCCGGTGCCGCGCCGAAAGCCGCGGCTGAGGCGACGTTGATGATGCCGCGCGGCACATTCGGCTCGCCGGTCCGCAGGATCGGAGCGAACACGTGCGAGCCGTGGATGGGGCCCCACAGATTGATGCCGAGCACCCACTGCCAGTCCTCCAGGGGGAGTTCGCCGATCGGGGCGCCGCCGGAGCCGACACCGGCGTTGTTGATCACCAGCGTGGGTGCGGCGCCGAACCACGACTGGGATTGGGTGGCCAGATCCTGGACGGCGTCGAATTGGGTGACATCGCAGGCGATTGCGATCGCTTCGCCGCCGCGGTCGATGATCGAGGTGACGGTTCGCTTGGCAGCGACTTCGTCGATGTCGCTGCACACGACCCGGCCGCCGCGCTTGGCCAACTCGGTGGCGAACGCCGCGCCGATCCCACTGCCCGCACCGGTCACCACCGCGCGCGCGTGGTGGCTCACCTTGGGCGATCTGCCGAACGGTCCGATCATGCTCAGCCCGCCTTTCCTGTGACGTTCTCGATGTCGTGCTCCTGCAAGGCGGTCTCGACGAACGAGGCGACGTGCGCCATGGCCTTCGCGGCTTCAGGCGTCAGCCGGGGAAGCGCCTGGAACACGTGCACCTGGTCAGGCCAGACCTGGAGGGTGCAACGGCCACCCGCGGCGCGGATGTCGGCGGCCAGGTGCCGGGAATCGGCGAGCAGGAATTCGGCGCCGCCGGCCTGAATGAGGGTGCGCGGCATCGGCGGCCCACCCGCCACGTCGAGTCGCAGTCGCGGATGGGCGGGATCGATTCCGTTGCTGTACAGCCGGACCAGCCGGGCCGCATCGGTGGCCCGGATCGCCGGGTCACGGCGCAAAACCTCACGCGCACGGGCAAGCTCGAGGGTGAGGTCGATCAGCGGCGAGAACAACACCAATCCGGCCGGACGGTGGGTGGCCACATCCGGCTGCAGCAGCAGATCCACTGAAAGGTGGCCGCCGGCCGAATCACCGGCGATGACAAGGCGTTCCGCGGGCACCTGGGCGGTCAGCCAGTCCCACCCGGCCCGCACGTCCTCGGCTGCGGTGGGGAAGCGGTGGCGCGGCGCCAACCGGTAGTCGACGGTGAACACCGGTAGCCCGGTCAACCGGGACAGCCACGCCGTCAGTCGACGGTGGGTTCTCGGTGAACACAGCGCGAAGCCGCTGCCGTGAACGAAGTAGATGGCGCCCCGGCTCGTCGAGACGCCGGGCGCGCGCACCCACTCACCGACAACGCGACGCCCATCGTGGTGCACGTCGATGTGCTCGATGCGGGTCCCGGCCAGTGAAGGACCGAAGGTATCCATGATGCCGGCGATGATGCGGCGCGATGCCCACAAGCCCCAGGCCCGTTCGGGCGGAAGTACCGCGCTGAGCTGCCGTAATGTCGCCATGCTCGCCAGCGCCGCGGAACGTGATCGCAGCGATCCGCGAGTCGGCATTGACTCCGTCATGCAGGAGAGTCAACACGGAATGGTGACATTCGTCAATGGCAACGTCGGAGCGGCGTGTCGCTGGGCCCGCTATCTCGGGCCCGCGCCGACCGTGCCGATGTGGTCGAAGACGCAGCCGATGAAGGCCTGCGATGCCGGCGACCGCTGCGCATCGCCCGGCGCGACGAGATTCACCTGACGATGCAGATCGGCGCCGGCCACCGGGCGCAGCACCAGTGTCGGATCGGCGCCGACGCGCGAGACGGCGACCGACTCCGGTAGCAGCGCGACCCCGAGATCCCTTCGGACGAAATGGATTACCTCGTCGACGCGAGTCACCTCGAACGCCACCCGTCGGTGCACGTCGGCGAACCCGCGATCGGTTTCGTGACGCAAGCCGTAGCCAATCGGGAAGTCGATGAACGGCAGCAACGCCAATTGGTCGAGGCGTACCGCATCGGCGGCGGCCAGCGGATGGCCGGCGGGCAGCACCGCGACCAGAGGCTCGACGAACAACTCGGTGAAGGTCAGCCGTCCGGCGCTCGGCGGGCGATTCGACCCGACGATCGCGACGTCGAGCCTGCGATCGCGAACAGCGCCGATCAGAAGGTCGCTGCCGCCGCTGCGCAGCGTCACGCTGACCTCGGGATATCGGGTGTGGAAGGTGGCCATCAGGGCCGCGACGTCGAGGCTTTCCGACGGCACCTCCATCATCCCGACGGTGAGCCGGCCGGCGATGGTGCCGCTGATCGCCTGGGCACCGGATTTGATCTGGTCGATACCGGCCAGTACCTGCCGCATCAGGGGCAGCAGCGTCTCGCCGGCCGGCGTCGGCGTGACCTTACGGGTGGTGCGTTCGAAGAGACGGACGCCCAGCTCGTCCTCGAGTTTGCGCAGCTGCTGGCTCAGCGCCGACTGCACGATGTATTGGGCCGCGGCGGCCCGGGTGAAGCTCTGGGTGTCGGCCAGGGCGACCGCGTAGCGCATCTGCTGCAGGTTCATCTTTGTTCACTTTCAGTGATCAATCGCATCATATCTATGCGTTGGACTGAGCAGTGGTCCGACGCCAGAATCGTGAAATGCCATCCGTGCCGCCGGTTCGAATCTCCGCGCGTGCCGCCGGCGGGCCGGACACCAACGACTGCTCCGACCTGAGCGTGCGCGAAGCCGTCACCGCCGAGCTGACGGCGCTGCCGTTCCTGGGCGAGCTGAGCTGCCCGACCTCGACCGTCGTCGCGGGATCGACAGAAGAATTGTTGTTCACCTACACCGTCGGCCAGTCCGGTATCGCCGACAGCGGGTGGCTCAAACTGTGCTTCCGGTTCTACTCGGACTGGGATCTGCAGACCGACGATCCGCAGGGACGGGACTTTGCCTCGGCGCGGCTGCTCAGTCGTTCGTTGAGTGGCCGGGCATCGGAGCAGTCGGCGGCGACGGCTCGACAGCTCAAGATTCGCTATGACGTCAAGGGTGGCGAACGTCCGTTCCAGAAGGCGTTGGTGATGCATGTCGTCGACGGCTATCTGCGACCCGGGGACGTCGTCGAGATCCGGCTGGGGGATCGACGTTTCGGCGGTCCGGGCACCCGGGTCCAGACTTTCGTCGAGGACGAGTTCGAGTTCCATCTCTTCGTCGATCCATTAGGGACATCGCGAATGGCCCGCGCCGCGCGCTCGGTGCTCGCGATCGTCCCGGGCCCGCCCGCCCACCTTGCGGTCCATGGCCCGCGACTGGTGCGTTCGGATTCCGGGACGGCCGATCTGCGTCTGCACCTCCAGGATCGCTGGGGCAACGCATGCCGCGACATCACCGCACACGCATCGGCCCGGGTGAACGAAAAGACAGTGGCTGCAGCGGAATTCCCCGCCGAGGGATGGGTAGCTGTCGCGCTGACGGTCCCGGCCGGCTCACCCCGCGTCGACGTCGCCGCCCGGACCGCGACCGACATCGTCGGTGAAGCCACCTGCTACCTGGACCAGATCGACGACTTTCCCTCGCCGCGGGCGCTTTTCGCGGACCTGCATGTGCACTCCAACGACACGGTGGGCACCCAGAACACCCCGTGGAATCTGGCCTACGGCCGCGACATCGGCGCACTCGATGTGATCGGCTACACCGCCAACGATTTTCAGATCACCGACGACGTCTGGGCCGATGTGGTGCAGGCCTGCCGCGATGTCAACGATGACGGGCGACTGGTCTGCTACCCGGGAGTCGAATGGTGCGGCACGGCCGGTGTCGGCGGCGACCACAACGTCGTATTCCTCGGCGACGACACCACCTTGGCGCGATCGCTGGAATGGCACTCGGGCATGGCCTCGTCATCGCCGGTGCCACAGACCTGGCCGATCACCCAGCTGTACGCCGCGTACGACAAGGACCCGGACTCCTATCTGCTGATCCCGCATGTCGGTGGACGGCGGGCGATTCTCGACTGGCATCACCCGCAACTGGAGCGGTTGATCGAGGTGCACTCCGCGTGGGGCACCAGCCCCTGGTTCTTCGAGGACGCCATGGCGCGCGGATTGCGACTGGGCGCCAGCGCCGCCAGCGACGAGCATCGCGGCCGGCCGGGCGGTGGTGCGCCCGGTGCGAACATCTTCGGCGGCAACGGCGGACTCACCGGCGTACTGGCGCCCGAGCTCACCCGCGAGGACGTCGGGAAATCGCTGCGTTCCAGACGGACCTGGGCGACCACCGGTGCACGCGCGGTGGCGCTGCTGCGCAGCGGCAAGCACTGGATGGGTGACGAGATCGACTGCACCGCAGACGAATTGACCGCCCAGTACGCGCTCTACGGGACGGCGGGGTGGGAGGATCTCCAGGTCTGGGATGCCTCGGGACTGCTGTATCGCCGCGACCTGCACGGTGAGACCGGACTGTCCGACACGCTGGTGCGGATCCGCTGGGGCGGTGCTCGGCACAAGGACCGCTACCGGTGGGCGACCTGGACGGGTGGGCTCAGGGTCGACGGTAGTGCTGTCGACGCCGTCATGCCTTGGGCGGCAACGCATCCCGAGCAGATGATCGCCCGCGACGGCGACGGTGTCAGCTGGCGCACCCAGACATTCGGAAGCGATATGGGTGTCATCGTCCGACTCGCCGATCTGGCCGGCGCCCGACTCCGAATCGACACCAGCGTCGAGGAGGACGGCCTGCGCGCCGAACTGGCGGTCACCGGTGCCGAACTGCTGGACACCGGTGCGCGGGAGGTCGCCGTCGGCGGACTCAACCTGACCCTGCGGGTGGAGCGCATCGCCGACCCGACCGCCCTTCCCATCACCGTGAACGGAACCCTGGCGATCGATCTACCACCCGTCGACAGTGCGGTCTACATGCGCGCACGCCAAGTCGACGGGCACCAGGTGTGGACCAGCCCACTTTTCCTCAATCGCGGCCGGGTCGAATAATGCTGGGCACCAAGGCCTGCTACCTGACTCGACGTCTGTACGTCGACCTGCATCGCGTCACCTCGGCCTCCTGTCGCTGACCGGACGGTCAGGCCCCGTCTCACCCGACGCGGTAAATGGCCGCAGACCGATCATCCCTCTCGCCTCAAGGAGAACCATGGCGCCTCGCCCCCTCGCTCGCTCGGTGATGGCGGTCGCGCTCACCGCCGCGACGCTGACCGGCTGCGGACACTCCGCCTCGACCGACCGCGGCGCTCACCTCACCCTGCGACTCGGCTATCTGACCCGGATCACGCACGCCTCGGCGCTGGTCGGTATCGACCGAGGCCTGTTCGCCAAAAACCTCGGTCCGGGAACAACGCTGGACGCCCAGCCGTTCGGGCAGGGCACCGCCGAAGCGACTGCACTGTTGTCCGGCAAGATCGATGCCGCCTACGTCGGGCCCAACCCGGCGTTCAATGCGTGGCAGAAATCCGGCGGGACGGCGATCAAGATCGTCTCCGGGTCCGCGCAGGGCGGAACGTCATTCGTCGTCAAACCCGACATCAAATCCGCTGAGGATCTCCGCGGCAAGACCGTGGCCGACCCGGCGCTGGGCGGCAACCACGATGTCCTGCTGCGAAGTTGGCTGAAAGAACACGGTTTACAGACCAACAAGCAGGGTGGTGGTGACGTCTTCGTCAAACCCACCAAGCCGGAATCGGCCATCGTGCAGGAGTTCACCGCCAATCAGATCGCGGGCGCCGTGGAGTCCGCTCCCTACGACGTGCAGATGGTCAAGGACGGCGGTGTCCGACTGTGGCCAGACCTCGGAACGATCACCATCCTGGTGGTGCGTCAAGAATTCCTGGCCGCACATCCCGACGCCGTGGCGGCGCTGCTGCGCGGTCAGATCGAAGCCGACGAGCTGATCCACACCAACCCCGTTGCGGCGCAACAATCGGCGAACAACGCACTGGCCAAGAGCGTCGGCAAAGGCCTGGACGCCGATGTGCTCGACGCCTCTTTTCGGGAGACGACGTTCACCAACGATCCCGATGCCGCATCCCTCAACGACCTGGCCCGAAAGTCGGTATCGGTCGGGTTGCTGGACCCGATCGACCTGAAAGGCCTTTTCGATCTCGCACCGCTCAACCGCGTGCTGCAGTCGACCGGTCGCCCCCAGGTCAATTCATGAGTCCGGCGACGACCACCGACCGGAAAGTGGTGGCGGACGGCGTCGTCACGCTCGAGTCCGTTTCGAAGACCTACGGTCGCGGCGGCGCGGCGGTCGAGGCCCTCACCGACGTGTCGATCGCCGTGGCGAGGGGTGAGTTCGTCTGCTTCGTCGGGCCGTCGGGTTGCGGCAAGAGCTCCCTGCTGTCGTTGGTCGCCGGACTCGACCAGCCCACCTCCGGCGAGGTCCGCACCGCAGATCGACAGATAGCGTTCATGTTTCAAGAGCCGGCACTGTTTCCGTGGCTGACGGCGGCCGCCAACATCGAGCTGGCGCTGCGGGCCCGCAAGCTGCCGAAGGGTGAGCGACAGACCCGGGTGGCCGAACTGCTGGAGATGGTGGGTCTGGCAAGCTTCGCCGCCGCCCGGCCCCATCAGCTTTCAGGCGGAATGCGGCAGCGGGTCGCCCTGGCGCGGGCGCTGGCGCAGGACGCCGACGTGCTGTTGATGGACGAACCCTTCGGTGCGCTCGACGCGATCACCCGCAATCTGCTGCACGGCGAGCTCGAACGTTTGGTGGCCGAAACGGGTTTGACAGTTCTGTTCGTGACGCACAACGTCGGTGAAGCGGTGCGACTCGGCGATCGGGTGATCGTGCTGAGCGGCCGCCCGGGCCGGATCGTCGCCGAACACACCGTCGATCTCCCGCGACCGCGACGCACGGAGAGTTCGCAGTTCGCCGGCCTGACGGCGGCGATCACCGCCGGCCTGCAGGGGACACACGATGGTGCTTAGCGAGGTGACCGGCACGGCCGCGGACGAGTCGCGTCGGCCCACCGAGTCGGCGGTGCGGCGACGGGCGCGCTCGCTGTGGGCCCCGGGGGTGGGACTACTCGTGGTGCTTGCGCTGTGGCAGATCGTGTATCTGACCGGGTGGAAGCCGTCCTTCGTGCTGCCCAGCCCGGCGGCCGCGCTGGCCAGCCTCTGGACCCAGGCTCACCAGCCGGTGCTGTGGCAGGCCATCGCGACCACCATGGGCAGGGCCGTCTACGGATTCGGCTTGGCGGTGGTGATCGGCCTCGCCGTGGGAATTGTGGTCTCGCGCAGCAGGATCGTGCGGGCGGCGTTCGGGCCGCTCATCACCGGCATGCAGACGATGCCGGCCATCGCGTGGTTTCCCTTCGCGATCATTTTCTTCGGTCTCACCACGTCGGCCATCTTGTTCGTCATCGTGATCGGTACGGCACCCGCGATTGCGGTGGCGGTGATCGCCGGTAGCGACCACATCCCGGTGCTGCTGCGCCGTGCGGCAACGATGATGGGGCTGCGAGGTTTCGCCCTGTACCGGCATCTGATCCTGCCGGCCTCACTGCCCGTCTTCGTGACCGGTCTCAAACAGGGCTGGGCGTTCGCCTGGCGGAGCCTGATGTCCGGGGAGTTGGTCGTGATCGTGGCCAACACGGCGTCCATCGGCGTTCTGCTGGAGAACGCGCAGAACCTCTCCGACATGCCGTCCGCGATCGCGATCATGATCGTCATCCTGGCTCTCGGAATAGTCATCGACGGGCTTTTCACGGTTCTGGACAACGCGATTCGTCGTCGGCGGGGCCTGCTCGGGGCCGACGACTCGTGACACCCCAGCCGTTGCGGTTGTGGGCGTTCGGAGACGCCCATGTCGGTACCGATCGGCAGCACGGCAGAAGCAGCCTGGCCGAGGCGATTTCGCAATCCGAGCTGGGTGGGGCCGAGGGAGGTCCGCCGTTCGACTGGGACATCGCCATCGACGTGGGCGACATGTCCGGATCGCATCACAGCTTGCCCGACGACACCGAGGGCGAAGAAGTGGTCAAGCAGTTCGCCGCGCTGCGGAACCATCGCCGCGAGGACGTCTACAGCGTGTGCGGCAACCACGACCGCAGCGGGCTGGACGAACCCGAGGCGTGGTGGTGGCGCAAGTGGGTCGACCCACTCGGCGAGCACACCGAGTTCTCCGGTGTCGACCCGGCCGCCCGCCCCTACCGGGTGCAGGGCAGCTGGGAGCGGTACAGCTTCCGGGTGGGCAATCTGCTGTTCCTGATGATGAGCGACCGCAACGAGCCCAGCCAGCACGTCGGCCGCGGAACGCTCGGTGGCAATCCCGGCGGGGTGGTCAGCGGTGAGACGTTCGACTGGTGGGCGTCGATGGTCGACGACAATCCCGACGCGGTCATCGTGTCGGTGCATCACTACGTCCTCAAGGACACCACCGTCGCCTCGGGCGAATGGGAGGGCGTCCGCCGCTCTGCCACCGGCGAATTGGTCGAGCACTATCACCGGCCGTTCGAACAGGGCACGCCCAACGGCGCCTCATACCTCTACTGGGTGGACAGCAAGCCGGATTCGGCGGCGTTCGAATCGTTTCTCGCCACCCGTCCGGGCCGGGTGGCGCTGTGGCTCGCCGGTCACACCCACACCCATCCGGAGGATTCTTTCGGCGGCAAGACGCACATCGAACAGCGTTGGGGGACATGGTTTCTCAACGTCGCATCGCTGAGCCGCCATCACATGCCGATCACCACGCTGCCGATCAGCCGGCTGTTGACGTTCGAGCCGGGTAGCGCTCAGGTGCGGGTGCAGTGCTATCTGCACACCAGTCAGTTCGCGCCGCAGGGTTGGTACGAGAAGTCCGAGCAGACGCTGACGCTGAATCGACCGTTCAGCTGGACCTGATGTCGGCCAGGAGTTCCTCGGTGGAGACCACGGCAGTCGCATAGTTGGGAATGTTGACTTCGAGTGCGGCGTGCATCTCGGCGTCGGAGTAGCTGGCGGTCGCGTCGTTGACCACGGTGACCTCGTAGCCCAGTTCCGCGCCGAAACGAACGGTCGCCTCGAGACAGGTGTGGGCAATCAACCCGATCATGATCAGCTGGTGAATTCCGTACCTCTTCAGCAACACGTCCAAATCGGTATTCGCGAAACCGCTCGAACACCAATGTTCTTGCGCGACGACGTCTCCTTGCCGGGGTTCGAACTCGCTGCGCAGCCGACCACCCCACGTTCCCTCTTCGAAGGTCTTTCGCGACCAGGCCGCTTTCTGAATCGGCGCGATGGACCGCCAGTTCTCGTAGTCACCGGGCCGGTATCGGTGATGCAGTGCGTAGAAGACCTGGATCTCGGCCGACCGGGCCGCCTCCAGCACCTGGCTCATGTGCTGCACACAGCCGTTGGCTTCGGCGATTCCTTTCAGGCGGTCCCACACCTTGCCGCCCTCGGAGATGAAGTCGTTGTACGGGTCGATGACGATGAGGCCCGTGGTGGTGCTGCGGTATTTCATCCGCTCGACTCTGCTCCACCACCGCTGAGAGCACCAGTGTTTACATATCGAGGTGCGTATGTAACATTGCTGACTATGGTCGCGTCGGCGAGGAAGCTGCGGGTCGGCGTCATCGGCGCCGGTCCCGGTGGCATCGCGATGGGCATCCAACTGGCGCAGGCCGGCTATGACTTCACCATCTTCGAGCGTGGCGACGGGTTCGGCGGGACCTGGCGCAACAACACCTACCCGGGCGCGGCCTGTGACGTGCCGTCGCACTTCTACTCGTTCTCGTTCGCGCTCAACCCGTACTGGAGCAAGACCTACGCGAACCAGCCGGAGATCCTTGCCTACTTGGAGAAGGTCGCCCACGACCACGGCCTCGCTCAGCATCTGCGGACCGACACCACCGTCACCGCGTTGCGATGGTCGGATGCCGACGCCCGCTGGACGATCGACACCGAGCAGGGGGAGCGGCACGAGGTCGACATCGTCGTCAGCGCCGTCGGCATGCTCGACATCCCCAACATTCCGGCCATCCCGGGCCGGGAATCCTTTGGCGGCAGGGTGTTTCATTCGTCGCGGTGGGACCACTCGAAATCGACGGCCGGGGAGCGGGTTGCGTCGATCGGCACCGGGGCCAGCGCTGTGCAGTACGTTCCGGCGATCGCAGCGGAGACCGAGCACCTGACCGTTTTCCAGCGCACCCCGATCTGGGTGGCGCCGCGGTTCGACGATCCGTTCACCCCGGATCAGCAAGCGTTGTTCGCGAGCGATCCGGTTGAGGCGCTCAAGGTTCGCGACGCCGCCTTCCAGCAGTACGAGGCAGCCGACTTCGACGCGGAATCCGACATGACCAAGATGCTGACCGACATGTCCTACGGCTACCTGATGAAGAAGGTGCAAGACCCGGAGTTGCAGTCGAAGTTGTTGCCCGACTACCCCGTCGGATGCAAGCGACCGCTGCAGTCCAAGACGTGGTTCCCGGTGTTCGCGCTGCCGAACGTCCGATTGGAAACCGAGCCCATCGTCGCCTTCACCGAACAGGGTCTGCGCACCGCGGACGGTGTGGAGCATCCCGTCGACACGGTGATCTTCGGAACCGGTTTCAAGGCCGCGGATTATCTGAGCAGTCTCGAGGTGTACGGCCGCGGTGGTCGACGACTCCACGACGAATGGTCGGACGGCGCCGAGGCCTATCTTGGTACCGCGGTGCCGGGCTACCCGAATCTGTTCACCCTCTACGGACCGAACACCAACGGGATCACGTCGATGATCTACATCCTGGAGGCGCAGGCCGAATTCGTGCGCCGGCTGCTCGACACGATGGGCAGGGAGGCCATCGCGGCGGTGGACGTCAAGCGCGGCCCGCACGACGAGTTCAACGCCGAGATACAGGCCGCGCTCGACACCACAGTATGGGCGGCCAACTGCAGCAACTACTTTCGCCATCCCAGCGGCAAGATGGTGACTCAATATCCCTACAGCGGGGCGATGTTCGCGCAGCGCCTGGCCGCGGTGACCCTGGACGTCTTCGATACCTCTGCACAGGGGGAGAGCGCGTGAACGGTATCCACCACACAGCGATCGTGACCACCGATGTCGATCGCGCGCTGCGCTTTTGGCGCGATGGTCTGGGTCTCGAGATCATCTTCGATCACGTCTTCCGGGGCGATTGGCCGACGCTGTTCGACGCGACGAACGACAAGCTTCGCTCGATCTTCCTCGGCGATCCGGCCGCGCTGGACGGTGGACTGGTCGAACTGGTCGTCTTCGACGAGTCGGCGCCCGCGACCGAATCGGTTGCGGGACCGACGCCGGGGTTCTTCCTCGTCTCGTTGAACCGTGACGTCGGGCCGGCACTGGGCCGACTGGCAGAGCTGGGATTCGCCGACGGAGTCCGGCGGATCACGGTCCCGGCACCGGAGGGCAAACAGGTGGAAATGGCCGTGGTGGTAGCGCCGGACGGTGTCCGGGTCGAGTTGATCGGCCCGGCGCGATGAGCGCGATCGTGACCGGTGGGGCGTCGGGGATCGGTCAGGCCGCCGCCGATCGGTTGCGCAAGGCCGGGCATCACGTCGTCACCTGGGATCTGCGCGGCGGCGACATCGACTGCGACATCAGCGATCCCGGCCAGGTGGCGGCGGCGCTGGAGCAGACGTTGAAGGCCGCCGGAACGCCGGATCGTCTGGTGGCGTGTGCGGGTATGGGTGCATCGGGCTTGCTGCTGGCGCAGGACCCCGCCGAGTGGAAGCGGGTCATCGACGTCAACCTCACCGGAACGTGGCTGACGATGCGGGCGGTGGCGCAGTCGATGATCGACGGCGGCGGCGGCGGATCCATCGTCGCTGTGTCGAGCATCAGCGGCACGGTGGCCGACCGCGACATGGGCGCGTACTGCGTCTCGAAGGCCGGGGTCGACATGTTGGTGCGGGTGGCGGCCAGCGAATGGGGGCCGCACGCGATCAGGGTCAACGCGGTGGGGCCGGGGGTTACCCGGACACCGATGCTGGCCGGGGCCGAGCAACTTCCCGGCTGGCTGGATGCGCTGAGCGAACGGACCGCACTCGGCCGGGTCGGTGCGGCCGACGACGTCGCCGAGGCGGTTGTCGCGGTGCTCGAGATGAGTTGGGTGACAGGACAAACCGTGCTGGCCGACGGTGGCTTGGCGTTGCAGAGCCCGATCGACACCTATGGGCAGGTGCAGCGGCTGCGCGCCAAGCACAGGAATAGCTGACCAGCCGGGCGCGTTGCGGGCAGCATGCCTGCTGGAGTACTGCTCATTCCGCGTCCCGGTGCCGTCAATCTCGTCGACGATGTCCTCGACCAGGCCAGACGGGCTCACGAGCTCGGGGTCACGAAGGTGTGGCTGGCGCAGCAGCTGAACTACGACGCGATCTCGTTGGCGGCGGTTGTCGGAGCCGCTGTTCCGGGGTTGGGTGTCGGCACCTCGGTGGTCCCGATCAACCCGCGACACCCCTTGATCGTCGCTCAGCTGGCGCAAACGGCACAGGCCGCCACCCACGGCAACTTCAGTCTCGGGCTCGGGCTGGGCGCGCGCCTCATCGAACGCCCGGCTTTCGGTACCGACTGGACCAACGTCATCACCCGGCTTCGGGAACATCTGACGATCCTGCGTGCCGTCTTCGACACCGGAAGCGTCGACTTCCACGGCAGCGAGATCAGCGCCAGCCCGACCTGGCCGGTGCAGGTCTTCGGCGGCACTCCGGTTCCGGTGTACGTCGCGGCCATGGGCCCCAAGGCGTTGCGGGTCACCGGCGAACTGGCGGACGGGACCATCCCATATCTGGCGGGTCCGCGGACCATCGGTGAATTCATCGTGCCCACCATCAACAAAGCCGCAGCGGAAGCCGGCCGCCCGACACCGCGGGTGATCACCGCCGTCCCGGTTCTGGTGTCAGACGATGTCGAGAGTGCCCGCGCCGCGGCCGCCGAACAGCTGGGTTTCTACGAAGCGATCCCGTCGTACCGCAATGTCATCGCGCGGGAGGGTGTCGAGAGCATCACCGAGCTGGCTGCGATCGGGCCGGAGCAAGCAGTGCTGCGGAAATTGAATTCGTATCTGGACGCCGGCGCAACCGAGTTGACGCTGAGCCCGCTCGAGCGGACGGACTCGGCGGACCGGGAGGTGCTGTGGAGGCTGGCTGCGGCGCTGTGAGCGACCGAATTACTTGACGTGGAACGCGAGCAACGCGTCACCGGGAACCATGCTGGACGGCGAGGCCATCGCCGCGCCCGCTCCGAAGAGCGCCGCGCCGGCGGCCAGTACCGAAAAGGCGAGCGACACAACTGACCGCTTCGTCTCGATGCGGCCGCTAGCCGCCGACGAACTGCTGTCAACCTGTGTTTTCATGTCCTTGACGGTAATGCTGAAAGATAAAGGATCTCTGTCCGAACTCGGTGAATTCGGCAGCGAATTCTAAGACTGTAATTGCCGCACAATGGCCTTCTTGTCGACCTTGCCGATCGGCGTGGTCGGCAGTGTGGGCAACGCATTGAGCACGTCCGGCCGGGCATGTCGCGCCACGCCACGCTGGTCGAGGTAGGCGTTCAACTCGGCCAGTGTTACCGGTTTTCCGGAGAAAACCACTGCCGCGCAGATCTTTTCACCCAGGTACGAGTCAGGCACCGGAACCGCCGCGGCCGCCGAGATCGACGGATGACTACGCAGATGCTCTTCCAGATCTGCTGCCGGAACGGTCTCGCCGCCGCGATGGATGACGTCCTTCACCCGGCCGGTGACCTCTAAGTTTCCATTGGTGTGCAGACGGACCAGGTCGCCGCTGCGATAGAAGCCCTCGGGGTCGAACGAGTTCGCATTGGCCTCCTCGGCGCGGAAATACCCGTTGAAGGTGTACGGACCCCGGACCAGCAGTTCGCCTTCGGTACCGGCGGTCACGGGTAGGCCGGCGTCGTCGACGACGCGGAGTTCATCGGCAGCGCACAGCGGCCGTCCCTGGGTGTTGTCGACGACCTCGGGCGGGTCGCCGGGGCGCGTGTAGTTCAGCAGTCCCTCGGCCATGCCGAACACCTGCTGCAATCCCGGCGTCAGGGTCTCGCGGACTCGTTGTGCGTCAACGGCTTCCAGCTTGGCGCCGCCAACCTGCAACAGCCGCAACGAGGTTGGCGCCTCCGGCTCCCATTCGGTGGCCTGTGCCCACAGGTTGGCCAGTGCCGGCACCAGCGCGGTGACCGTGACGCCGTGGCGGGCGATCGCGCCGAACGCAGACTCCGGGCTGGGGTTGGTGAGGAACACCGTGGTCGCACCGGCCGTGATGGCGCCGAGCAGGCCGGGGCAGGCCAGCGGAAAGTTGTGTGCGGCAGGCAAAGCCGCCAGGTAGACGTCGTCGGCGGTCAGTTTGCAGAGTTCGGCGCTGGCGGTGGCGTTGTAGACATAGTCGTTGTGGGTGCGGGGGATCAGCTTGGGGGTGCCGGTGGTGCCGCCCGACACCAGCAGCAGTGCGGGGGTTTCCGGATCTGGTTGATGTGCCGGCCTTTCGGCGTTACCGGTATCGATCTGCGTCCACGCGGTGAATGGCCCCGGGTCGCCGTCGACGATGACGTGACGCAGCCCGGGATGGTCGCGCACCAGTTGCTGCGCCATCGGGCGGTAGTCGAAACCGCTTGCGGTGTCCGGGATCAACAGCGCTGTTGCTTCACTGACCGCGGCGAAATGTCCCAGCTCGGCCGCACGGTGTCCGGTCAGGCACATCACCGGGACCGCCCCCGCGCGTAGCAGGGCGAACAACGCCACCGCGAACTCGCACCCGTTGGGGAATTGCAGCAGCACCCGATCGCCGACGGCGATGCCCAACCCGGCCAGCCCCGCGGCGGCACGACTGGCGCGCTGGTCGAGCTCGGCGAATGTCAGCCGGTGCGCTCCGTCGGCGTCGACCACCGCGGCGCGGGTCGGCCACCGATGCGCCGCGTCGGACAGCAACGAGTCGACGGGCCTGCCACTCCAGTACCCCTCGGCGCGGTACCGGGCCGCTCGGTCGGGCGGAAACGGCACGAAACCGTCGAGATGGGACGAAGCCATCGCTTGCCTCCGATTCGGTGGTCCGAAACGCAAAGGGCGGGATGGGCGACGCACGCCCGTCCCGCCCCGGCGCATTCTCGCCTAGAGGCTAGAACAACCCCCCGAACAGGTCGGGCAGTGTCGCGGTCACGGCCTCGGCGGTCCCGGTCGTCACCGATTCCGTTGCCAGCGTGCCGAACGCGTCGATGAACTGTGTGGTCCAGGTCGTGTACAGCTCGTCGAGGAAGCTGCCCGCGTTGAGCAGACCCGGGAACAGCTCGGCCGCTCCGTTGAACGGGTTCGTGCCGGCGTCATAGCCGTTGACGATGGCGTTGAGCACGTCGGAGCCGAGGTTGTTCAGGTCGGACAGCCCCAGGGTGGCGGTGTCGGGATTGGCGAGTTCGGTGCCGATGTTCTGCAAGTCGCCGCTGAGCGCGAAGAAGCCACTGATCTCCGGGGACAGCACGGTCTCGGCAAACCCCTTGAGCTCGATGTAGCTGCCGAAGGATTCGAGCAGATTCGTCTGAATCTGCGACAGTTCGACCGGTATCGAGAACGTTGTGACGCCCTTGGTGGTCTCGTCGAGCAGCGGCGCCAGCAGCGGCTTCAGCGTGTGGTCCAGCAATTCCAATGAGTAGGCGTTGAAGTCGCTGTACAGCAGCTGCAGTTTGCCGTCCTGCAGATCGCCGGCGAGCGTCGCAAGCAGGCTGCCGGTGGGGGCGACGGCATCGGGGCCGCCGAGGACGGGCTCTCCGCCGAACAGCCCGAAGACGTAACCGTCGTCGCCGCCGTACCAGCCTCCGAACAGGGCGTTGTTGATGCCCGTCTCGAAGCCCGTCAGTGCCGTGCCGATCTGGGTGCCGAAGTGGTCTGACACGTTGCCGAGCGCTTCGGAGAGCGCCGCGCTCGAGGCGGCGCCTTCGGTGTTCAGCGTCCCGAGGTTGTCGCTCACGTTGGCCAGAAATGTCGTCCAGTCCACCTCACCGGAGACCAGCTTCACGTCCCGGTGCGCGGGCAGCGGCCCCGTGACGGGAGTCGCGTTCATTGCGAACACTCCCGCGCCGGCCACTGCCAGGCCGGCGATCACGAGCCGGCTCCGCCGAGCCGTGGTGGAGGGGGACGAGACAGCTGGACGCACGGCATCTCCTTAGATCGACATAAGTGAATTTTTCGCCCTGAGCAGGCGGAACGGGACGCTACCTAGGATTTAGCTGAGACACAATAGGTAAACCTAACCTAATTGTTAAACGCCTAATCAACTCACATTTTTGTCACATAGACGCTGCTCTGGAGTAGGGCACTGGGTACGAAGACGCACCGCGTCGCGGTGCCGGCAGTCCATGGGACGGCGGGATCCTTGGTGCAACCTGAGGGCGGTAGCGTCCTAGGTACCCCGACTACTAAAGTTTTTAGCAATTTAGGCTAGCCTCAACTAACCAGTAGGAGGGTTGAGTAATGACTGGCGGGGTCGAGGCTTCCGTTGCAGGTCGCCCAGGTGACGTGCGCGCTGAAGTAGCCGAATTGCTCGGCGTCAGCGCCGATTCCGTTGACCCCGGTGGCAACCTGATCAGCCAGGGGCTGGATTCCATCCGGATGATGTCGCTGGCGGGTAAATGGCGCCGTCGCGGTATCGATGTGGATTTCGCCGCGCTGTCCGCCGACCCGACCATCGAGGCGTGGTCTCTGCTCGTCGGTGACGGCGCGGACGCAATTGACTCGAAGGCGCCGCCGACGCCGCCGGCGGTCACGTCCGACGGCGCATTTCCGCTGGCGCCCATGCAGCACGCCATGTGGGTGGGACGCCACGACAGTCAGCCGCTCGGCGGGGTGGCCGGCCACCTCTACGTCGAATTCGACGGTGGGGCCGTCGATCCCGAGCGGTTGCGTCGGGCTGCGACCGCGTTGGCGGCGCGGCATCCGATGCTGCGGGTTCGGTTCCTGTCCGATGGAACGCAACGAATCGAGCCGCCCGTCGCGTTTCCGGTCACCGTTCACGATTTCGGTGGCCTCAGCGACGACGACGCCGCCGAGCGGCTGCGTGGCATCCGGGAGGCCAAATCGCACCAGCAGCTCGACGGACAGGTGTTCGAGCTGACGCTGTCGTTGCTGCCGGGCGAGCGCTCTCGGCTGCATGTCGACTTGGACATGCAGGCTGCCGACGCGATGAGTTACCGCACCCTGATGACCGACCTGGCCACGCTGTACCAGGGTCGCCGGCTTCCGGAGTTGGGCTTCAGCTACCAGGAGTACCGCCACGAGATCGTGCGGCGCGAAGCGCAGCCACGGCCGGCCCACGACGCCGATCGGGACTGGTGGTCGCAACGAGTCCCGGAGTTCCCGGACCCGCCCGCACTGCCGTCCACGAACCGAAAACTGTTGTCGCGAAACAGTACCCGGCGCTGGCAGTGGCTCGACCCGGAGACGCGCGACCAACTTTTCGAACACGCCCGCTCGCGCGGGGTGACTCCCGCGATGATGTTCGCCGCGGCCTTCTCGCACACCCTGGCGTGCTGGTCGACCACGTCGCGATTCTTGTTGAATGTCCCGCTGTTCGGGCGTGAGGCGCTGCACCCCGACGTCGACCTGCTGGTCGGAGATTTCACGTCGTCGCTACTGCTCGATGTCGACCTGACCGGCACCACCGACGCGGCGTCGCGGGCCCATGCTGTGCAGGACGCCATGCGGACGGCCGCCGCGCACGCCAATTACCCGGGCCTGTCGGTGCTTCGGGACCTGGCCCGCCACCGCGGGACCCCGGTGCTCGCCCCGGTCGTGTTCACCAGTGCGCTGGGACTCGGCGAGTTGTTCGCCGGCGACGTCACCGACGCATTCGGTACGCCCAGTTGGATCATCTCGCAGGGGCCGCAGGTGTCGCTGGACGCTCAGGTCACCGAGTTCGACGGCGGTGTCATGGTGAATTGGGATGTGCGCGAAGACGTCTTCCCGGCGGGCGTGATCGACGCGATGTTCGCTCATCACATCGACGAGCTGCGGCGGATGGCCGGTTCCAGCGACGCGTGGACGCAGCAGGACCCGCCGGCACTGTCCGCGGACCAGCGCGCGGTGCGTGACGTGGTCAACGGCCGCGTCGCCACCCCCAGCGGAGAGGCGTTGCACGACGGCTTCTTTCGACGCGCCGAAAGCCAGCCGGACGCACCCGCCGTCCTCTCCGGCTCCGGCGACCTGACCTACAGCCAGCTGCGGCGTCAAGCACTGGTGTTGGCTACGGCGTTGCGCGACAACGGAATCGGCACCGGTGACACGGTAGCCGTCGTCGGCCCCAAGACCGCCGAACAAGTCCCCGCCCTGTTGGCAATCCTCGCCGCTGGTGGCGTCTACCTGCCGATCAGTGTCGACCAGCCCCGTGACCGTGCGGAACGCATTCTGGCGGCGGGTGAGGTCAAGCTGGCCCTGGTGTGCGGTGGCCGCCCACTCTCGCTGCCGGTTCCGGAGCTGACCATCGCCGACATCCTGGGCGGGGCGACAGCCGACCCGGAATTCACGCTCGCGCCGGTCGATCCCGCCGCGCTTGCCTACGTGCTGTTCACGTCGGGTTCGACCGGCGAGCCCAAAGGCGTCGAGGTCACCCACGACGCCTCGATGAACACCGTCGAATTCATCGGGCAGCATTTCGAGATCGGGCCCGCGGATCGCTGCCTGGCGCTGTCGACGCTCGAAGGCGACATCTCGGTGATGGACATCTTCGTCACGTTGCGGACCGGTGGCTCGATCGTCGTGGTGGACGAAGCGCAGCGACGCGATCCCGACGCGTGGGCCGACCTCATCGAGGCCCACCAGGTGAGCGTGCTGCACTTCATGCCCGGCTGGCTGGAGATGCTGACCGAGGTCGGTGCGGGACGTCTGTCGTCGGTGCGGGTGGTGCCGACCGGCGGCGATTGGGTTCGACCCGAGGTCGTCCGTCGGCTGCGCGCGGATGCGCCCGGGCTTCGGTTCGCCGGCCTGGGCGGTGCGACTGAAACCGCCACGCACAACACCATTTTCGAGGTCGGTGAGCTTGATCAACTGTCGCCGGAGCTGACGGCGCTGCCGTTCGGTACACCGCTGGCCAACAACGTCTGCCGGGTGGTGAACGAACGAGGTGGCGACTGCCCCGACTGGGTGGCCGGCGAGCTGTGGATTTCGGGCCGCGGCATCGCGCAGGGATACCGGGGGCGCCCGGATCTCACCGCCGAGCGTTTCGTCGAGCACGACGGCCGGACCTGGTACCGCACCGGCGATCTGGCTCGATACTGGCCGGACGGCGTCTTGGAGTTCGTCGGGCGGACCGACCACCGCATCAAGATCAGCGGCTATCGTGTCGAGATCGGTGAAGTGGAAGCGGCCCTGCGCCAGATTCCGGGCGTCGCGACAGCGGTGGCCGCACTGCTGACCAGCGCGGGCGGCGCCGAGGTGCTGACCGCCGCAATCCATGCCGACGATGCGGCGCTCACGCCGGACACGATTCGCGCGGCGGTGGCCGACCTCGTTCCCGCACACATGATTCCGCAGCATCTGACGTTCGTCGAGCGCATTCCCTACACCCTCGGCGGGAAGATCGACCGTCGCGTCGTCGCCGCTCAGCTGGCGGCAGCCGTGGCAGACTCCGCGGCGCCCGACCGCCGAGCGCCCTCGACGCCGGTGGAATCCGCGGTTGCGGCGATATTCGGCGATGTGCTCAGCACCGACGCGGTGGCTGTGGACGACGACTTCTTCGCCCTCGGCGGTGACTCGGTACTGGCCACCCAGAGCGTCGCGCGGATCCGGGCGTGGCTGGACACCCCGGACATCATCGTCGCCGACATCTTCGCCACCCGAACCGTTTCCGCGCTGGCCGCTCTGCTGGTCCGACGCGAATCCGACCCGGGGCGGCTCGAGCAGGTCGCCGAACTCTACCTGGAAGTCGTCGGCATGGACGCCGGCCACGTGGTGGCGGCCATCGCCGGAAGCGAAGCAGCGCAATGATCTTCGACAACCTGACCTCGGTTCAGAAGAAAGACTTCCCGTCCTGGATCAAGCGGGTGCCCGGACGGAACGCGGCGGGGCGGGGCGCCACCGTGGTGTTCCCGCACGCGGGCGGCGCGGCGACGGGTTACCGCAAGCTGGCCGCGGCATTGGCGGCCGGCGGCGGTGACACCTACATCGTCCAATATCCGCAACGCGCCGAACGCCTCAGCGCGCCTGCTGCCGAAACGGTGCAGGAGCTGGCCCGCAGTCTCTTCGTGTCCGGCCCGTGGCGTCAGGTGGCACCGCTGCGGCTGTTCGGTCACAGCATGGGCGCCGTCGTCGCCTTCGAATTCGCCAGGATCGCCGAATCCCGCGGCGCCGCGGTGCACAAGCTGTGGGCCTCGGCTGCTCCGGCGCCGTGCGCCGTCGAAGCCAAGCCCGAACTGCCGACCAGTCACGACGACCTGCTGGTCGACATGACCGACCTCGGTGGGACCGACGCGGAATTGCTCGCCGACCTTGAGTTCGCCGAGCTGCTGATCGCGGCGATGCGAGCGGACTACGCGGCGATCAACCGCTACTCCTGCGGCACCGACGTCCGAATCGCCGCCGACATCTCCGCGCTCGGAGCGCACGACGACCTTCGCGTCGACGCCGCCGAACTCGAACTCTGGCAACGTCATACAACCGGCGCCTTCGACCTCGACTGGTACGACGGCGGGCATTTCTACCTCGACGACCACCTCGACGACATCGCTGCGCGAGTGAATGCCGATGGCTGACCGCGAGCGTGCGATCGACCCGGTTGTCGTGGTCGGGATGGCGCTGGAAGCGCCCGGTGGAATCGACACCGCCGACGGGTTCTGGGAACTGCTGTCCAAGGGCCGCGAGGCGTTGACGCCGTTCCCCGTCGACCGCGGCTGGTCGGTTCGCGAACTGTTCGCCGGCTCTCGGCGCAGCGGATTCAAGGAGATCCACGATCGCGGTGGATTCCTCAGTAATGCAACGATGTTCGATCCGGAGTTCTTCGGCATCTCACCTCGCGAGGCTGTCGCGATGGATCCCCAACAGCGAGTCGCGCTGCGGGTGTCCTGGCGGGCTCTGGAGAACAGCGGCATCAATCCCGACGACATGGCCGGCCATGAGATGGGCTGCTACCTCGGCGCATCCGCGACCGGATACGGGCCACAGATGGCCGAATTCTCGGAATACAGCGGCCATTTGCTCGCGGGCACCGCGCTGAGCGTGATATCCGGACGAATCGCCTACACGCTGGGATCGACGGGTCCGGCGGTCACGATCGACTCGTCGTGCGCCTCGGCGCTGGTGGCGTTTCATGCGGCGGTGCGCGCGGTGCAGAACGGCGACTGCGACCTGGCCCTGGCCGGCGGTGTCAACGTGCTCGGATCGCCCGGCTTTTTCGTCGAATTCTCCAAGCAACACGCGCTGTCGGATGACGGCCACTGCCGGGCCTACAGCGCGCAGGCCAGCGGGACGGTCTGGGCCGAAGGAGCGGCGGTCTTTGTGCTGCAGCGAAAGTCGGCGGCGCTTCGCGACGGCCGGCAGATCCTCGCGGAGATTCTCGGTAGCGCCATCAACCACGATGGCCGGAGCGCGGGCCTCAGCGCTCCCAGCGGCACCGCTCAGGTCAGTTTGTTCCGCCGTGCGATCGCCGAGGCCGGGATCCGTCCCGACGAGGTCGGCATGATCGAGGGGCACGGCACCGGCACCCGGCTCGGCGACCGCACCGAACTGCAGTCGCTGGCGCAGACCTACGGCGACACCGAGCCCGAGAGCGGGGCACTGCTGGGGTCGGTGAAGTCCAACCTGGGTCATGCCCTGGCAGCCAGCGGCGCACTCGGGCTGGCCAAGATCTTGGTCTCGGCCGAACACGGCGCGATACCGGCCACCCTGCACGTCGCCGAGGCGAGTCCCGAAATCGATTGGGAAAAACAAGGTTTGCGGCTGGCAACCACATTGTCGCCTTGGCCTGCGGTCGACGGTCACCGGGTGGCGGCCACCTCGGCCTTCGGCATAGCCGGCACCAACGCCCACGTCATCGTCTCGCTTCCCGAGGTCGCGTGATGATTGCCCAACCCTTGCCCGACGGCCGCGTTCCGGTGTTGCTCTCGGCGCACCACGAACAGTTGATCGGCCAGGACGCGTGGGCGATTCTCGATCGTCTCGACCGGCTCGGCGACCATCGTGATCCGACCGTCGAGGTCGCGTCCACCGTGCTGCGACTGCGCCGCATCCGGCGGCACCGCGCCGTGATTCGGGCCGCGGGCCGGGGCGAACTGGTGGCGGCGCTCTCCGCGCTGGCCCACGACGAACAGCACCCCCTGATCGCACGATCGTCGAAAAGCGTGACGCCGTCGGTGGCGTTCGTCTTCCCGGGCCAGGGCAACCAATGGCAGTCGATGGGTGCCGACGCCTACCGGCAACTCGCGGCCTATCGCGCCGAGGCCGACCGCTGCGCGGCGGCATTCGTCGCGGCCGGGTTCCCGTCACCGCTGCCGTATCTCCAGGGCGATCACGGCCAGGACTGGACGCGGGTCGAGATTCAGGGCGCGCAGTTCACGCACGCGGTCGGGCTGGCCGCGCAATGGCGATTCTGCGGCTTGCTACCGGCGATCACCGTCGGGCACAGCCTTGGCGAGGTGGCGGCCGCCTATGTGGCCGAGAAGATCTCGTTGAGCGACGCCGTCACCCTGGTCGGTGCGCGAGCCACCGTGGTCGGACGACTGAACGGGCACTACGCCATGGTGGTGCTCGGCCTCGGTGTCGACGAGGCCCAGACCATGATCGACGAAACATCGGGTTGGCTGGAGATCTCCGCGGTCAACGGCCCGTCGGCGACCGTGGTGTCGGGTGACCACGACGCGGTGGTCGCGGTGACCGAGCTGGCCCAGACGCGGGGTGTGTTCGCCCAGAAGCTCGTCGTCGACTACCCGGGCCATACCAGCGCGCTGCGGCCGTTGGGCTCCGAATTGGCCTCGCTGCAGCCACGATCGGCTTTCCGCGACGGACCGATGGCCTTCATCGGCTCGGCCGTCGGCGCCGAACTCGGCAGCGATGTCGACTTCTCCCAGTACTGGTACGAAAGTCTTTGCAGCACGGTTCGATTCGATCGCGCCGTAATCGCCGCCCAGAAGTGCGGCGCCGACGCGTTCGTCGAGATGTCCGCGCATCCGTCGCTGCTGTACCCGCTCAACGACCTGGTTGGCGACGACTCGGCGCTGATCCTCGGATCGGGACACCGCGACCAGTCGATCGTCGAGGTATTGTCGGCCAACATCGCCGCGGCTGCTGTCGCCGACCCGCACTACCCGTGGGCCGACGCCTTTCCCACCGCGGTGGTGCCACCGCTGCGCGGGTTCCCGAACGCGCCGATGCGGTCGGTACACCTCTGGGCCGCACCGGATCCGGTGACCACTAGGGTCGCCGAGAACACTGAACCCCTGACCGTTGCCGTCGAGGATTGGCAGCAGGTCGATGTGCCGACGCCGGCCGCCGCGACACGGTGCGGCATCGCGATCGTCGGCGACACCGCTGTGGCGCAGCTGTTGACCGCCGCCGCAGCAGCGCACCGCGGTTACGACGTGGTGCCACCACACGAGGCCGAAATCGTTGCGGTGGTGACGCCCGCCCTCGACGCGTTGGACGTGACAGAGGCCGTCGCACAGATCGCCGGACGCGACGACGTCGGCCTGCCGGACTACGACGCGGTCATCGGCGCACGTTGCCGCGCGGTGTGGCTACTCACCTCGGGTGGCGAACGGGTCGCGCCCGGCGATGCCGCCACCCGGCCCGCCCAGGCGGCGCTGGCGGCGATGCACCGCAGTGCTGGTTTTGAATTCGGCGACCAGACTTTCGGGAGCCTCGATCTGCCGGCGGGGGAGCTCGACGAAAAAATCGCCGAAGCCGCTCTCGACGTACTGCTCCACGACGCCGGCGTGATGGCGCTGCGCGCCCACGGTGACGACGCCGAGCCACGCCGCTACACCCGAACCCTGCGCGAGCACCGCGAGCAGGTCGTGGCGCGACAGCTCGATGCGGCGGCTCTGGAAAACGTGGTGATCACCGGCGGAAGCGGCGCCATCGGCCTGCGCTACGCGCGGTACTGCATCGAGCGTGGTGCGCGCCGGGTAGTCCTGTTGAGCCGCAACGGGGTACAGCCCGAGGTGGTCGACCAGCTGATCGGTCGCCATCACGTCGAACTACACGCCCCGCACTGCGACATCACTGATCCTGCCGCGGTCGCCGCCGTCGCGGCTGAATACGCGGGGGCCGGAGCATCGCTGCTGATTCACACCGCCGGAATCGCCTCGGCGGCCGGGCGAGCCGAACTCACCGGCGCTGACGTCGCCGCCGTGTGCGCCGCAAAGGTCGCCGGCCTGGCCGCGATGGCCGACGGATGGCCGCTACAGCCGGAGTGCCGAATCCTGGCCTGCTCGTCGGTGTTCGGCGTCTGGGGCGGCCACGGCCACGCCGCCTACGCGGCCTCGAACCGCATTCTCGACGTGCTGGCCGCGCAACTGCGCTCCACCGGATTGGACTGCACGGCGATTCGCTGGGGTCTGTGGCAGGACGCCGGCGTGGTCGCGGCGGCCGAGATCGCGCGCACCGAGCGATCGGGACTCACCGCGATGCGTCCCGAGGCGGCGGTGACCGCGAGCCTCGGCCGGTTCATCGACGACCCGTTGATCTTCGACGCCGACTTCGACCGGCTGCGGGTATTTTTCGAAAGCCAGGGGATTCCGATGAGTTTCCATCTTTCGGCGGACGCCGAGAACACCGAGCAGCACCGCGACGACGACACCCGGCCGCTGGTCGAGGTGGTGTGCGCCGAACTTGCGGCCACTCTGCATTTGGGCAACTCGGTGTCGATCGACGCGACCGCGTCGCTGATCGACCTCGGGTTGGACTCTCTGCTGGCACTCGACCTGCGGCGCCGGCTGCGCCGGACGATCGGCCACTCGGCTCCGGTCGCGCGGATGCTCGGCGGAATCACCGTCAACGAACTGATAGACGTCCTGGGCGCGGCCGCACCCGACGGCCAGGACACGGGGAAGGTTGGAACTCGCGCGTGACTGACACCACCGACCTGGACACACTGGACGCGCAGCGTCTGGAGTTGTTGCGGCGCAAGATGGCCGAGCGTGGGCTCACGCGACCGGAAGCCACCGCAGACGTCGCCGAGGACGGCGGACAGCGCACTGAGATGTCCGATGGGCAGCGCCGGATGTGGTTCGTGCAGTCGGTCGACCCGGACGGTGCGCTGCTCAACATCTGTGTGTCCTACCGCGTGACCGGCGACGTCGACCTCGCTCGGTTGCATAGCGCGGTCGACGCGGTGGCGGTGCGCCACCCGGTGCTGCGCACGACGTATCAGACCGACAGCGACGGCGATCCACATCCGGTGGTCAGCGACGACCTGCGGCCGAGCTGGGCCGAGCACGATCTGTCCGGTCTCGCGGAGCAGGCTCGCCAGCTCAGGCTGGAAGTGCTTGCGCAACGGCAGTTTCGGCAGTCGTTCGACCTGACGCGGGAGTCGCCGCTACGGATCGAGGCCGTGCGGGTCGGCGCCGACGAGCTGATGCTGCTGTTCACCGCCCATCACATCGCCTGGGATGACGGGTCGTGGGCACCGTTCTTCACCGATCTGATGCGCGCGTACACCGAGGAAGACTTCGCCGCAACGGCACCCGTGCTGCAAGTCGCGGCAGAGGCGGTGCGCAGCAGCGAGGACGACCTGGCTTACTGGCGCTCGCTGATGACGGATCTGCCTGAGCCGCTGGAACTTCCGGGCGCATCTGGTTCGGTCGTGCCCACTACGTTGCGCGCCCAGCGTGCCACCGTGCAGCTCTCGCCCGACACCGTCGAGCGCGTGGCGGCGCTCGCCCGGGAAGTCGGGGCTACGCCCTACATGGTGTTGATGGCCGCGTTCGGTGCGCTGGTCCATCGCTACACCCACGCGTCGGATTTCCTGGTCGCGACGCCGGTGCTCAACCGTGGCGCCGGAACCGAGAATGCGATCGGCTACTTCGGCAACACCCTGGTGATGCGGATGCGTCCCGAGCCGCGCCAGACGTTCCGGGAACTGCTCAGCCAGACCAGAGACAACGCGGTCGGCGCGTTGGCGCATTCGCGGGTCGACCTGGAGTGGCTGGTGCGAGCCTCCAACCCGGACCGCCGGCACGGGGCCGAGCGAATGACGCGGGTCAGCTTCGGGTTACGCGAGCCCGACGGTGGCGGCTTCAGCCCGCCCGGTGTCCGGTGTGAACGCGCCGATCTGCGGGGCCATTTCAGCCAGTTGCCACTGAGCGTGATGGTCGAACTCGACGGCTCGGGACACGGCGCCGTCGTGGAAGCCGAATACCTGGTCGAGGTACTCGACCGTCCACTGGTCGACCAGCTGCTGCGTCACTTCGGGGTCCTGTTGGATCATGCGCTGGCGCAACCGGATACCACGTTGTCGGCGTGCGGGCTGATGAGCGAGCCCGACGAAGAGTGGCTGCGCGCCGTTTCGTCCGGTGAAGATTTCAGCACCCCGGCCAGCACGCTGCCGGAGATGGTCGCACGGCGGGCCGCCCTGACCCCGGATCCCGTCGCCGTGGTCTACGAGGGGCGGCAGTACAGCTATCGCGAGATCGATGACGAGGCAAACCGGCTGGCGCACTGGCTGATCGAGCAGGGCATCGGCACCGAAGACCGGGTGGCGGTGCTACTGGACAAGTCGCCGGAACTGGTCATCACAGCACTGGGCGTTCTCAAGGCCGGGGGAGTCTACCTACCCGTCGACCCGACCTACCCGGACGACCGGCTGACCTTCATCCTCGACGATGCCCAAGCGAAACTGGTTCTGCGCGAACCGGTTACCGGATTGGCGGACTATCCCACCACCGAGCCGGGCGAGCTGATCCGGCCGCTGGGGCCGGCCAACACCGCGTACCTGATCTATACCTCCGGCTCGACCGGACTGCCCAAGGGTGTCCCGGTGCCGCACGCACCGATCGCCGAATACTTCGTCTGGTTCGGCGACGAGTATTCGGTCGACGAAACCGACCGCCTGCTGCAGGTCGCCTCGCCGAGTTTTGACGTGTCGATCGGCGAGATCTTCGGAACGCTGATCTGTGGTGCGCGGCTGGTCATTCCGCGTCCGGATGGTCTTCGCGACATCGGCTACCTGACCGAACTGCTGCGCCTCGAAGGCATCACCTCGATGCACTTCGTGCCGTCGTTGCTCGGGCTCTTCCTGTCACTGCCGGGCGTCAACCAGTGGCGCACGCTGCGCCGGGTGCCGATCGGTGGCGAACCGCTGCCCGGCGAGATCGCCGACAAGTTCCACGCCACCTTCGACGCCTTGCTCTACAACTTCTACGGCCCCACCGAGACGGTCGTCAACGCCACCAGCTACCCGGTGGAGGGTGCGCAGGGCACCCGCGTGGTACCGATCGGACGCCCGAAGATCAACACCCAGATCCACCTGCTCGACGATGCGCTGCAGCCGGTACCGGTCGGCGTGATCGGTGAAATCTACATCGGCGGAACACATGTCGCACGCGGCTACCATCGCCGGCCCGGTCTGACCGCCGAACGCTTCATCGCCGACCCGTTCATTCCCGGTGCCCGGCTCTACCGGTCCGGCGACTTGGCCCGTCGCAACGCCGACGGCGACATCGAATTCGTCGGTCGCGCCGACGAGCAGGTCAAGATCCGCGGATTCCGGATCGAGCTGGGCGAAGTCGGTGCGGCGATCTCGGTCGACCCCAGCGTCGGCCAGGCCGTCGTACTGGCCAGCGATCTGCCCGGACTGGGCAAGAGCCTGGTGGGCTATGTGACTCCGGTCGACGGCAGCGAACGAGACACCGTGGACCTCGAGCGGATTCGCGCGCGGGTGGCCGCGGCGCTGCCCGAATACATGACCCCGGCGGCCTACGTGGTGATCGACGAGATCCCGATCACCGCGCACGGAAAGATCGACCGGACCGCGCTGCCGGAGCCGGAGATCATGGCGAAGGCGCAATACCGCGACCCGTCGACCATCACCGAAAGACGTGTCGCCGCACTGTTCTCCGAACTGCTCGGCCACGACAAGGTCGGCGTCGACGATTCGTTCTTCGACCTGGGTGGACATTCCCTGGTGGCCACCAAGCTGGTCACCGCCATCCGCTCAGAATGCGGTGTCGAGCTCGGTATCCGCGACGTCTTCGAGTTGGGCACCGTCGGAGCGCTGGCCGAACGGGTCGACGATCTGCGTTCCGGTGCTCGGGGGCAGACGCGGCCCAAGCTGGTGGCCACGGTCCATGACGAACCGCTACCGCTGTCGGCATCGCAACTGCGGAGCTGGTTCGCCTTCGGCGTCGACGGGCCGAGCCCGGTGAACAACATTCCGTTCGCCGCGCGACTGACCGGGCCGTGGGACATCGATGCGCTGATCGCCGCGGTCGGCGACGTGGTCGCGCGTCACGACATCCTGCGCACCACCTACGTCGACGACGACGGAGTGCCGTACCAGGTCGTCGGCGCGGTGGCCGAGCCGGCGGTGCGCCGGGCCGCGGGCAGCGGCGAACAGTGGCTCCAAGAGCAGCTCGAAGTCGAACGCCGGCACTGCTTCGAGCTGGACCGGGAATGGCCGATCCGGGTCGCCGTACTCGACAACGGCGGCGAGCACGTCCTGTCGCTGGTGGTGCATCACATCGCGTCCGACCACTGGTCGGCCGGGGTGCTCTTCGCCGACGTGATGAGTGCCTACCGCGCCCGACGCGACGGCGAGTCCCCGTCCTGGGCGCCGCTGCGTGTTCAGTACGCCGATTACGCTGCCTGGCAACGTGATTTCCTGGGTGAGCCGGGCGGTCAGGAGACCGCGGTCGCAGCCGAGCAGCGGGACTACTGGACGAGCCAGCTGGCCGGCCTCCCGGAAGACAGCGGTCTGCGGCCCGACTTCCCGCGCCCGCCGCTGCCCAGCGGCGACGGCGAGTCGGTGACGTTCAGCATCGACGCGGCCACCCGCGCCAAGCTCGCCGACCGGTGCCGCGAGTTGGGCGTCACGGAATTCATGGCGCTGCAAGCCGCCGTCGCGGTGGTGTTGCACAAGGCAGGCAGTGGCGTCGACATCCCGCTCGGCACACCGGTCGCCGGGCGCACCGAGGCCGAGCTCGATCAGCTGATCGGGTTCTTCGTCAATATCCTGGTGCTGCGCAACGACTTACGTGGCAACCCCACCCTGCGCGACGTGCTTGTCCGGGCGCGGGAGACCGCGCTGGCCGCCTACGCGCACCAGGACCTGCCGTTCGACCGGGTGGTCGACAGCGTCAGCCCGGTGCGATCGCTGTCCCGCAATCCGCTGTTCCAGGTCATCGTCCACGTCCGCGACCACCTGCCGGCCACCCGGGTGATCGAGACGGCGCCCGACGGCGGGCAGGACACCGTGTGCACGTCGCTGGACCCGGTGTTCGACATGGCGCACGCCGACCTGAGCGTCAACTTCTTCGGCACCGACGGTTCCGGCGATGTCGGCTACAACGGCAACCTGATCTTCCGCACCGAGCTCTACCGGCGGAACACCATCGAGCGGCTGGCCGGGTGGCTGACGCGCGTGGTCACCGAGTTCGCCGACGACATCGACCAGGGTCTGCGCGATGTGGTGTTAGCCGACGGGCAAGAGCAGCAGCGCATCCTGACGCAGTGGAGTCGCGGCGACCAACCGCCCGCCGACCGGCCGCGGACCGTCACGGAGCTGCTCGCAGCCGGCAGGCCGGGTGAGGCGGGGCGGGTCGCGGTGCGTTGCGCCGGCCAAGACCTGGATTACGCTGCGCTGCACCGTCGTTCAGATAACTTGGCGGCGCTGCTCGCCGAGCGCGGGGTGCACCCCGGGGACTTCGTCGGGCTGTCGACGCGGCGCGGCATCGACATGGTGGTGGCGCTGGTGGCCATCGTCAAAGCCGGTGCGGCGTATTTCCCGATCGATCCCGGTTATCCGTTGGCCCGCAAGCAGTTCATGCTCGACGACGTGCGACCGCCCGTCGTGATCGCGACCGTCGAGGCGCTCGACACCATGCCGGCCGACTCCGAAGCGTCGATCCTGCTACTCGACGACACGGACGTGCGGGCCGCGGTCGAAGGGCCGGTCTGCACGGCGGCCCCGCCGCGCCCACCGCATCCCGACGACGCGATGTATCTGGTGTTCACGTCCGGATCCACCGGAAAACCCAAAGGAGCCCTGGGGACTCAGCGTGCAATGGCGGCGCGGCTGGACTGGCAGCTGCGCCACTACCCGCCGCGCGCCGACGACATCCGGTTGTCGCAGGCCTCGATGACCTTCCTCGAGGGCGGGATGGAACTGCTCGCCGGGCTGGCCGCGGGCGCCACCATGATCCTGGCCGACGACGTCGAGCATCGCGACGCGGAAGCGCTCGGCGCGTTGATGACACGCGAGTCCGTCGCCCAGATCACCGCGGTGCCCAGTCTGGTGTCCGCGCTGGTGGACAGCTCCCCGGAGGCGGTGCGATCGCTGGCCCGGCTGGTGTGTGGTGGCGAGCCGGTGAGCACGTCGCTGCTGCAGCGATTGTCGGCGGTCTGCGCCGACGCCGGTGCCGACGGCCCGGAGTTGTTGAACAACATCGGCTCAACCGAGACCGCCGGCGCCGTGTCTCGCGGCCGGCTCGGTCTGCCGAGCCCACTGGTGGGTTCACCCGTTGCCGGAGCACAGGCCTACCTGCTCGACGACGGCCTGCGGCCGGTGCCGGTCGGCGTGGTGGGTGAATTGTATTACGGCGGCGATCAATTGGCCCGCGGCTACTGGAAGAGGTCGGCGCTGACCTCGACGCGATTCATCGCCGATCCGTTTTCCGCCGATCCCGGCAGCCGGTTGTACCGCAGCGGTGATCTGGCCCGGTGGACCGAGGACGGCCGGTTGGAGTTCGCCGGTCGCGCGGATCACCAGGTGCAGGTGCGCGGTTTCCGCGTGGAGCTCGCCGAAGTCGAGGCCGCGCTGGCCGCCGCCGACGGGGTGGGCGCCGCCGCCGCCCGAACGTGGGAGGTGCACGACGGCACCAGCCTGGCCGGATACGTTGTGCCGCAACATCCCGTGGCCGACGACGCGGACAAGGCGGCCTTCGCCGCCGCGGTGCGGGCCGCGATCGGCACCACGCTGCCCGGGTACATGATGCCGTCGTCCTTGACCGTGCTCGACGCAATGCCGAAGACGGAGTCGGGCAAGCTGAATCGGCCGGGGCTGCCGCGTCCGGCGGTCAGCACCAGCGGAGTCACCGAGCCGACCCGCACCGACACCGAGCACGCGTTGGCCGCGGTGTTCGCCGAGCTGCTCTCCACCTCCCAGGTCGGACGGTTCGACGACTTCTTCGCGCTCGGCGGCGACAGCATTCTGTCGGTCCAATTGGCCGCGCGGGCAAGGGCGGTCGGTTTGGCCGTCAACCCGCGAATGGTGTTCGAGAATCCGACGGTCGAGCAGCTCGCCGCAGCGGTGGATGCGCTCGGCGCGACTGGAGACGACGGCTCTCCCGGCGACGCGCACCAGGGGGAGGCCCGGTTCGAACCGATGACCGCATCCGGACTGTCGGAGACCGACCTGGCCGCGGTGACACAGCTGTGGTCGAAGTCGCGAGACGGCACGCCATGACAGCCACCGAAACCGGGTCGACCGAGACCGGAGAACGCGACGCGGCGCCCTCCGACATCGAGGACGTGATGGCGCTCAGTCCTCTTCAGGAGGGCCTGTATTCGCTGACCATGCTCTCCGAGCTGGCTGACCCGAGCGATGGCCGGCCGGTCGACGACCCGTACGTGATCGGCATGGCCGCCGACATCTTCGGCTCCCTCGACGTCGGGTTGCTGCGCGACTGCGCGGCCAAGATGTTGATCCGGCACCCGAACCTGCGGGCCAGCTTTTTCAGCCGGAGCATCCCACGGCCGGTCCAGATCGTGCCGTCGCGGGTCGACCTGCCGTGGCGGTCCGTCGTCGCGACCGAAGCGGACATCGAGGAGATCGAACTCGACGAGCGCCGTCGTCCGTTCGATCTCGAGCGACTGCCGGCACTTCGCTTTCTGCTGATCGAATTGCCCGATGCTCATTGGCGTTTGGTGATCACCGCACACCACATTGTGATCGACGGCTGGTCGCTGCCGGTGTTCGTCACGGAGATGATGATGCTGTATCGAGCCGGCGGTGATCTGGATGCGCTGCCGATCGCCCCGCGCCCGTACCGCGACTACATCGGCTGGCTCGCCGGTCGGGATCAGGAAGCCAGTCAGCGGATCTGGCGGGAGCATCTCGCCGGCTTGTCCGGTCCGACCCTGCTGGCCGCAGCTTTCGGCGGCGGGGATGCCGCCCGGATGTCGACGCGGCTGCCGCAGCGCACCGAGGTGAAGCTGGGCGTGCAGTCCACCGAGCGACTGGTCACCGGCGCCCGGTCCCGCGGCATCACGCTCAACACGCTGCTCCAGATGGCGTGGGCGACGATCGTGTCACGGCTGACCGACCGCGACGACGTGGTCTTCGGTGTCACCGTGTCCGGGCGGCCCGCGGAACTGGCCGGTGTCGAGACCATGGTGGGGCTGTTCATCAACACGGTCCCGCTGCGGGTGCGCCTCGACCCTTTCGCCGAGGTCGGTCAGCAGTGCCTTGCGGTGCAACGTGATTCGGCACTGCTGCGCGAGCACAGCTACCTCGGGCATGCACAGCTGCGGGCGATCGGCGGAGTCGGCGAGATGTACGACACGCTGCTGGTCTACGAGAACTTTCCGACCGGGGGCCTGTCCACGGGCGACCAGCTGACCGGCACGGGTGTCACCTTCCGACCGGCGGCCGTTGAAAGCCTGACCCATTTTCCGATCGTCCTCGCAGCGCACATGGCCGACGACGGGTTGGTGCTGATGGTCGAGGTCATCGAGGGTGCGATCGGGAACACCACCGCGGCAACACTCGGCCGGCGACTACTGGCGACCGCCGATCAACTGTTGCAGAGCTGGGACCGTCCGCTGCGCGAGGTCAGCATCCTGTTGGCCGACGAAGCCATTCCGGTGGGCGCGGTATCGTCGGAATCGACTGCCGCGCAAGGTATTCACATCCGCTTCGCCGCGGTCGCCGCTCGCATGCCGGACAGCCCGGCCGTCAGCTGGGCCGACGGTGTCCTGAGCTACCGTGAGCTCGACGAGGCCGCCAATCGATTGGCCCGCGCTTTGGCGAATGCCGGCGCAGGGGCGGAAACCCCAGTCGCGATCAAGCTTTCGCGCGGCCCGCAGTACGTTATCGCCATCCTGGCGGTACTGAAGGCCGGCGCGACATACGTGCCGCTGGAGCCGGCGATGCCCGCAGAACGGGTGGATTCGATTCTGCGTCAAAGCGGGGCCGCCATCGTGATCGACGACGGTTTCACTCCGGTCGACGATGCCGAGGATTTCCGGCCCGTGCAGGTCGACCCCGCCCATGCCGCCTATGTGGTGTTCACGTCGGGGACCACTGGAGAACCCAAGGGTGTCATCGGAACTCATGCAGCGGTTGGTGCCTACGCCGACGACCACATCGATCATGTGCTGCGTCCGGCAGCGGTGCGGCTGGGTCGCCCGCTGCGGGTCGCGCACGCCTGGTCGTTCGCGTTCGACGCGGCCTGGCAGCCGTTGGTTGCGTTGCTCGACGGCCACGTCGTGCATGTCGTCGACGAACACACCCAGACCGACGCCGAGGCGTTGGTCGCGGCCATCGCCGAGCACGCCGTCGACATGATCGACACCACCCCGTCGATGTTTGCTCAACTGAGGTCTGCGGGTTTGCTGAGTCGGGTTCCGCTGGCCGTCCTCGCGCTGGGCGGCGAGGCACTGGGCAGCAGCTCCTGGTCATTCATCCGCGCCCAGTGCGCCCACACCGGCATGGCGGCCTTCAATTGTTACGGGCCCACCGAAACCACGGTCGAAGCCCTGGTGGCCGCCATCGACGACTACGACGAGCCGTCGATCGGGCGGCCCACCAGCGGCACCCGCGGCTACGTGCTGGACTCCGCACTGCGCCCGGTACCCGAGGGCATCACGGGGGAGTTGTATGTCGGCGGCGCGCAACTGGCCCGCGGTTACCTGGGGCGCGCCCCGGAGACCGTTCAGCGCTTCGTTGCCGATCCGTTCGTCACCGGCGAACGGATGTACCGCACCGGCGATCTGGTGCGCCGCCAACCGAACGGCTCGCTGCAGTACGTGGGCCGTGCCGACGCCCAGGTGAAGATTCGCGGCCACCGGGTGGAACCCGGCGAGATCGCCGTCGTTCTCGAATCGCAGCCCGGGGTACGGCATGCCTGCGTCGTGGTGCGAGAGGGGAACGGCGTTCCGTGGTTGGCCGCCTACGCCGCGGGCCAGGGCGTGTCGGTCGACGAGTTGCGGCGTGCGCTGGTTGCCCGCCTGCCGCGCTACATGGTCCCGCAACGCATCCTGGTCGTCGACGAGATCCCCCTCACGGCCAACGGCAAACTAGACGAATCTGCCTTGGCGGCCATCGATTCGGCGTCGTGGGCCGAGTCGGCCGGCAACGGTCCGGACACGGCGACCGAGTCCGTGCTCACCGAGGTGCTGGCCGAGACCCTGCATGTCGGCCGCGTCGATCCCAACGCCGACTTCTTGGAGTTGGGGCTCGACAGCATCGCGGCGTTGTCAGTCGTGCAGTCTGCGCGCCGCCGCGGGATCGCATTGCGCGCCCGACTGGTCCTCGAATGCAGCAATGTCCGCGAACTCGCCGCCGCGATCGACGCCGAGGCCGGCCAGTCCGCGCCGCAGGCCGAAGTCGAGCGGGGCCCGATTCCGCTGCTGGCCAACGCGCACTGGCTGTACGAATTCGGTGACCCGCGCCGGCTGGCGCAGGCCGAAGCGATTCGGCTGCCCGACGGTGTCACCGGCGAGCACCTCAGGACCGCACTGGCCCTGATCGTCGAGGGCCACGACGTCCTGCGCGGCCGGCTCGATCGCTCGACCATGACGTTACACGTCGATCAATCCAGCGAAAGTCTCACTGAGACAGCGGTTTCCGATGACTTACCGGCCGCTGTGGCCGCGGAGACCGCACGCGCGATCGACGGCATCGACCCCGAACGCGGAAAACTGGTCGCCGCCGTGTGGCTACGGCCACCGACCGGCCAGGGCGTGCTGGTGCTGGCCGCTCACGTGCTGGCCATGGACCCGGTGTCGTGGCAGGTGGTGCTCGGTGAGCTCGACGCCACCCTGCACGCACTGATGGCCGGAAAAGCCCCGGCGCCGATCCGCGAGCACACCAGCTACCGGCGCTGGGTGAGCGCGGTGACCGCGCGGGCGGAATCGCTGGACAGCGAATCGCATTGGGCGATGCAACTTGCTGGTGACGATCCCGAGATCGGTCGGCGGCGGCTGCGGCCGGACGCCGATCGCGGCGCCGGACTGCTGGTGCAGACGGCGATGTTGGACGTGGAGACCACGGCGCGGCTGCTGACATCCGGGCTGCCGATGTTCGACGTGCTGATCGCCGCGGCGTCACGGATGGTCACCGGCTGGCGGCGACACCGCGGTCAACCCACCCCTGCGCCACTGCTCGCGCTGGAAACCCACGGCCGCGCCGACGCCCTGTTCGACGACGCGGTCGACACCACCGAGACGGTGGGCCTGCTGAGCGCTATCTATCCGATGCGGGTCGACACCGAGGATCCCCGGGCGGTACGCGAACTGCTGGACGCGATACCCGGTGACGGCATCGACTTCGGACTGCTCCGCTATCTGCGCGCCGACACCGCGGGCCGGCTGGCGAATTTCGCCGGACCGCAGGTGCTGCTGAACTATCTGGGTCGCGCCGAAGTCGGCGGCACCACCGGGTTGTGGCTGGACCGTAGCCTGCTCAACGGTGTTTCCCCGCTGCCGGAGCCCGACTTGGCGGTGCGTTACGAGCTGAGCCTGGTTGCCACCGTGCTGGGTCACGGCGACCACCAGGTGCTGGTGACCCAGTGGCGTGCGCTGCCCGATATCCTCAGCGAGTCGGATATCCGCGCTTTGCAGAACCTTTGGACGCGGGCGCTCGAGGAGATGGTGCCATGACCACGCTCGCGGTGCTGGGCGCCGGCGTGAAAGCGGTGGCGGTGGCCGCCAAGGCGAAGGTGCTGCGCGACATGGGTGTCGACGTGCCGGATGTGGTGGCGATCGAGCGGACCGGGGTCGGGGCCAACTGGCAATCCAGCGGCGGCTGGACCGACGGCGCGCAACGACTGGGCACCAGCCCGGAAAAGGACGTCGGGTTCCCGTACCGGTCGTCGCTGGTGCCGCGCCGCAACGCCGAACTCGACGAGCGGATGACCCGGCACAGTTGGCAGTCATACCTGATCGCGACCAGCCAGTTCGCGCAGTGGATCGACCGTGGCCGGCCGGCGCCGACCCACCGGCGGTTCAGCCAGTATCTGCGCTGGGTGGCTGACGAGATCAACATGAACGTGGTCTACGGCGAGGTCGACCGGCTCGCGGTGGACGGTGACCAGTGGGCGCTGCACACCGACGAAACATGTGTTTACGCAGACGGTTTGATGATCACCGGACCGGGTCAGGCCGAACGATCGCTGCTGCCCGGCAACCCCCGGGTGATGTCGATCGCACAGTTCTGGCACCGCGCCGGTCAACACGACCGGATCAATGCCGAGCGGGTCGCGGTGATCGGTGGCGGTGAGACCGCGGCGGCGATGCTGAATGAGCTCTTCCGGCACCGGGTTTCGACCATCACCGTGATCTCGCCTCAGGTGACGCTGTTCACCCGCGGGGAGAGCTTCTTCGAGAACGCGCTGTTCTCTGATCCCAGCGACTGGACGGCTCTGACCGTGAGCGAGCGCCGGGACGCCATCGCCCGCACCGACCGGGGGGTGTTCTCCTCCAACGTGCAGGACGCGCTGCTGGCGGACGACCGCATCCGTCACCTGCGCGGACGGGTGGCCCACGCGGTCGGCCGCGACGAGCAGATCCGTCTGACGCTGTCCACCAATCGCGGTAGCGAAAATCTGGAAACCGTCCACGGATTCGACCTCGTCATCGACGGTTCGGGTGCCGATGCGTTGTGGTTCACCTCGCTGTTCAGTCAGGATGCGCTCGATCTGCTGGAGTTGGGCCTGGGCGGCCCGCTGACCGGGGATCGAGTCCAGGAATCCATCGGTTACGACCTCGCCGTCGGCGATGTAGCGCCGAAGCTGTTCCTGCCCAACCTCGCCGGGCTCAATCAGGGTCCCGGTTTCCCCAATCTGAGTTGTCTGGGGCTGCTGTCCGATCGGGTGCTGGGCGCCGATCTGGGTTCCAGCGCCCCTGCCCCGACCACCAGCGCCCCGGCCAGCAGAGCCTCGATCAGGAGAGATGATGAGCACCAACCCCTTCGATGACGACAACGGCACGTTCGTGGTCCTCGTCAACGACGAAGACCAGCACAGCCTGTGGCCGACGTTCGCCGACGTCCCGGCCGGTTGGCGCCAGGTGTTCGGAGCGTCCGGACGTGCGGAATGCCTGGCCTATGTCGAGGAGAACTGGACCGACATGCGGCCCCGGAGCCTGCGCGAGGCGATGGATCGCTGATGGCGCGCGGCATACAGGGGGCGATGCTGCGGGGCTTCGGCGCCCGTGACCACACCGCGACAGTTCTCGAAACCGTCCATATCGCACCGCATTTCATCCGAATCCGGATGGAATCGCCCACCGTGTTCCAGGATGCCGATGCCGAGCCGGCGGCGTGGCTCAGGTTCTGGTTCCCCGACCCCGACGGGTCGACCACCGAATTCCAGCGCGCCTACACGATCTCGGAGGCCGACCCGGCCGCCGGCCGCTTCGCCGTCGACGTCGTGCTGCACGAGCCGGCCGGCCCGGCGTCACGGTGGGCCCGCACGGTCGAGCCCGGAGCGACCATCGCGGTGATGTCGCTGATGGGCTCCTCGCGATTCGACACACCCGACGAGCACCCGGCCGGCTACCTGTTGATCGGTGACGCCGCGTCGATCCCCGGGATCAACGGGATCATCGGGATCGTTCCCGACGACGTGCCGGTCGAGGTGTACCTCGAGCAGCACGTCGACAACGACCGGCAGATTCCGGTCGCGCAGCATCCGCGGTTGCGGCTGCACTGGGTCGCCCGCGGCGACGAGAAATCACTCGCCGCCGCGATCGAACACCGGGACTGGTCGGACTGGTACGCCTGGGCGACACCGGAGGCCACCACGCTCAAGCACGTCCGGACCCGCCTCCGCGACGACTTCGGTTTCCCCAAATCCGTGATCCACGCTCAGGCCTACTGGAGTGCGGGCCGCGCGATGGGTACTCGCCGCGGTGAAGAACCGGCCGAAGTGGCGACCGTCGCACTCAGCAGCGACCCCGTCACCGGTGAGCCGGAAACGGTTGTCGTGCAGCAGGAGCCGACGACCGTCTCGGTCGCGTCAGGAAGCTGGCGGGCCCAGGCCGCGGGCCGGTTGCTGGCCCCGCTGCGCACGGCGCTGATCGCCTCGGGTGTGCTGCAGGCGATCACCACGCTGGTGCAGCTGGCCCCGTTTGTGCTGTTGGTCGAGTTGGCCCGGCTCCTGGCGGCCGGCGCCGACTCCGCGCGACTGCGTGAGGTCGGCTTCGCCGCCGTCGTGCTGCTCGGCATCGGCACCCTGCTGGGCGCCGCGCTGACGCTGTGGCTGCACGTCGTCGACGCGCGGTTCTCCAGCAATCTGCGCTCGCGGTTGCTGAGCAAACTGTCCCGATTGCCGTTGGGCTGGTTCACCGCTCGCGGTTCCGGCTCGATCAAACAACTGGTCGCCGACGACACGCTGTCACTGCATTATCTGGTCACCCACGCGATCCCGGACGCCGTGGCGGCGGTGGTCGCGCCGCTGGCGGTGCTGGTCTATCTGTTCGTCGTCGACTGGCGGGTGGCGCTGGTGCTGCTGATCCCGGTGCTGTTCTACCTGATCCTGACGTCGTCGATGACGATCCAGTCCGGGCCGCGTATTCCGCAGTCCCAACGCTGGGCCGAGCGGATGACCGGCGAGGCCGGTGCGTATCTGGAAGGCCAGCCGGTGATTCGGGTGTTCGGTGGAGCCGCCGCCTCCAGCTTCCGGCGCCGGCTGGACGAGTACGTCGGCTTCCTCACCGACTGGCAGCGTCCACTGGCCGGCAAGAAGACCACGATGGACCTGGTCACTCGCCCCACCACCTTCCTGTGGCTGATCGTCGGCACCGGCACCCTGCTGGTCGTCTTCGACGGAATGAACCCGGTCGACCTGTTGCCGTTCTTGTTGCTGGGCACCACGTTCGGCGCCCGGCTGCTCAACATCGCCTACGGCCTCGGGGGTATCCGCGCCGGACTGTTGGCCGCCCGCCGTCTGCAGGTCACCCTGGACGAGCCGGAGCTCTCGGTGCAGGACGAATCCCGTGACGCGCCCGCCGATGCGTCGGGCACGGTGGTGTTCGATCACGTCAGCTTCGGCTACCGGCCCGGTGTGCCGGTCATTCACGACGTGTCGCTGACGCTGCGGCCCGGTACGGTCACCGCGCTGGTGGGTCCGAGCGGATCCGGCAAGTCGACGCTGGCGGCACTGTTGGCCCGCTTCTACGACGTGCAGCAGGGCGCGATAACGGTTGCCGGACGGGATATTCGGACACTGACCGCCGACGAGCTGTACAGCCGGGTCGGATTCGTGCTGCAGGAAACCCAGCTCGTCCACGGCACCGTCGCCGACAACATCGCGCTGGCCGTGCCCGACGCCACCCGCGCGCAGGTCGAGGCCGCGGCACGGGACGCGCAGATCCACGATCGCATCATCCGACTGCCCGACGGCTACGACACCGTGCTCGGCGCCGCGAGCGGGCTGTCCGGTGGTGAGCGGCAGCGGTTGACGATCGCCCGGGCGATCCTCGCCGACACCGGCGTCCTGATCCTTGACGAAGCCACCGCGTTCGCCGACCCGGAATCGGAATACCTTGTGCAGCAAGCGCTCAACCGTCTGACCCGAGAGCGCACGGTACTGGTGATCGCGCACCGGCTGCACACCATCGTCGGAGCCGACCAGATCGTCGTGCTCGACCACGGCCGGATCGCCGAGCAGGGCACCCACGACGACCTGCTGGCCGCCGACGGACGCTACCGGCGGCTGTGGGACAGCGGCCGGCGCGACCCGGTCACCGCCACCAGCACGCAGGAGGCCACCCGATGATCCGAACCTGGATCAGCCTGGTCCCGGCCGAGCGTCGCGGCAAGGTGATCGTCTACGCCCTGCTGGCCATGGTCTCGGTGGTCGTGCGGGCGGTCGGCACCGTGCTGCTGGTCCCGCTGGTAGGTGCCTTATTCAGCGGCACTCCGCAGCACGCCCTGGTCTGGCTGGGCTGGTTGACCGCCGCGACCGCCGCCGGGTGGACGATCGACACCGCCACTGCGCGAATCGGTTTCGACCTGGGCTTCGCGGTGCTCGACCACACCCAGCACGATGTCGCGGACCAGCTTCCGGACGTGCGGCTGGAATGGTTCAGTGCGGAACACACCGCCACCGCCCGGCAGGCCATCGCGGCGACCGGGCCCGAGCTGGTCGGTCTCGCGGTGAACCTGCTCACCCCGTTGGTCACCGCGGTGCTGCTGCCGGCCGCGATCGCGGTGGCGCTGTTGCCGGTGTCGTGGCAGCTCGCGGCCGCGGCGATGGGCGGTGTGCCACTGCTGCTGGGGGCGTTGTGGGCGTCGGCGCGTCTGGCCCGTCGCGCGGATCAGGCTGCCGCCGAAGCCAATACGTCGCTGACCGAGCGGATCATCGAATTCGCCCGCACCCAGCAGGCACTGCGCGCCGCCCGGCGCGTCGAGCCGGCCCGGAGCATGGTCGGCGATGCGCTGTCCGCGCAACACGGCGCGATGATGCGCCTGCTCACCATGCAGGTCCCCGGCCAGCTGCTGTTCAGCCTGGCCAGTCAGCTCGCGCTGATCCTGTTCGCCGGTGCCACAACCGCTTTGACCATCACGCACCACCTGAGTGTTCCCGAGGCGATCGCGCTGATCGTGGTGATCGCCCGCTACCTGGAACCGTTCACGTCGATCAGCGAACTCGGGCCGGCGCTGGAGAGCACCCGCGCAACCCTCGACCGCATCCGCGCGGTGCTCAGCGCCCCGGTGATCGCGGCCGGGCCGCAAACCCGGCGCGGCCACCACGACGCACCGCTGATCGAGTTCGAGGATGTCGCGTTCAGCTACGACGGCGCGAGCACTCCGGTACTCGACGGGGTGAGTTTTGCGCTGCGGCCGGGAACCACCACCGCGATCGTCGGGCCGTCCGGCTCCGGGAAGAGCACGGTACTGGCGCTGATCGCCGGGCTGTATCAACCCGTCCGCGGCCGCGTCCTGATCGACGGCGTCGACGTCGCGACCCTCGACGCCGAGGCTCGTCGCGCGGCGAGCAGCGTGGTGTTCCAGCACCCCTACCTGTTCCACGGCACCATCCGCGAGAACATCTCGGCCGGGGACCCCGCCGCCACCGACGCCCAGTTCAGCCGGGCCGTCGCGCTGGCCCGGGTGGACGAACTGACCGCCAGGCTGCCGGCCGGCGCCGAGACGGTGGTCGGCGAAGCCGGTTCGGCATTGTCCGGCGGTGAGCGACAACGCGTCAGCATCGCCCGCGCCCTGCTCAAACCGGCGCCGATCCTGCTGGTCGACGAGGCCACCAGCGCGCTGGACACCGAGAACGAGGCCGCCGTGGTCGACGCGCTGACCGCCGACCCGCAGCCGCGGACCCGGGTGATCGTCGCCCACCGGCTGGCCAGTATCCGTCATGCCGACCGGGTGCTCTTCCTCGACGCGGGCACCATCGTCGAGGACGGCACGGTCGACGAATTGCTCACCGCCGGTGGGCGTTTCGACGATTTCTGGCGCCAGCAGCGGGACGCCGCCGAATGGCGCATCCACACCGGCTGACCGGGCCGGTGGTTTTGAAGGCCGATATCGGGCTATTCGACACGCCAGACAGGCCCGGTTGCCGCCGATCGCGCCGCGATCAGCAGAATGGCACCGATGCTCGGGTTCAAATCGAAGGGACAACGATGACTCTGAAAATGTTCGCCGCAGGTGTGGCCGCCGTCGCCGCCACCGGAGCCGCCGCCGCGGGTGTGACGACGCTGGCCGCCGGTGCCGCGTCCGCGCCGCAGGTCGCGCCGGTCGTGTTCAACGTGCCGCTCGACCCCCCGGGCCAGGGCCCGCTGCCGAGCCCCGAGCAGCTGTCCGACCTGTGCAACCGGGTCACCGACCCGGGTGTCGGTTACGAGACGAAAGTCGCACTGGTGGAAAACGGCATCCCGCCGAATGAGGGTCATGTGGCCGACCACGACCTGCGCCAGGCCTACCGGCACGGCAACTTTCCGGAGCAGTTCGCCGTCAGCAACATCGAATCGGTGGCGCCCAACACCGTGAAGGCGGACGTCGCCATCACCGGCCCCAGGTTCGCCGGCCCGGTCGAGAAGAACCTGGTGTTCATCGACCAGGGCGGCACGTGGGTGCTGCAGCACGACGCTGCGCTGGCCCTGGTTCAGGCAGCCACGTCCATCACCAACGACTAGGCCTGGTCCTGGGCGGGGTGCTGCGTCACCGCGTCCAGGTCTAGCAGCCGCGCGTGCAGCACGGTGCGATTCCGCAGCGCCGAGCGCACCGCGCGGTGCAGGCCGTCTTCGAGATAGCAGACGCCCTTCCACTTCACCGCGTGTGGAAAGAGATCGCCGTAGAAGGTGGAGTCTTCCGACAGCAGACGGTCCAGCGCCAGCACGGTGGTCGTGGTGACCAGCTCGTCCAGCCGGATCTGCCGTGGCGGAATCCGCGACCAGTCCCGGTAGGACAGGTTGTGGTCGGGGTACGGCTTGCCGTCGCGCACGCCCTTGAAGATCATCCGAGGCTCGTTTTCGGTGCGATCCTCTCCGATGCGGCCATGCAGCACAGGGTACTTGCTGGTGGTCCCCGTAAACTGGTCGGAGGTTAGGAGGGACGATCGCCGATGGCAAGTGCTGATGAGCGCCGATTCCAGGTGCTGCGCGCGATCGTCGCCGACTTCGTAGCCACCAAAGAACCGATCGGTTCGAAGTCGCTCGTGGACCGGCACAACCTCGGGGTCTCCTCGGCGACGGTCCGCAATGACATGGCCGTGTTGGAGGCCGAGGGTTACATCACCCAGCCGCACACCAGCTCCGGCCGGGTGCCGACGGAGAAGGGCTACCGCGAATTCGTCGACCGCCTCGACGACGTCAAGCCCATGTCGATCGCCGAGCGGCGGGCCATCCAGAGTTTCCTGGAGTCCGGCGTCGACCTCGACGACGTCCTGCGCCGCGCGGTGCGGCTGCTGGCCCAGCTGACCCGGCAGGTCGCCGTGGTGCAGTACCCCACCCTGTCGACGTCGACGGTGCGGCACCTGGAAGTGATCGCGCTGACCCCGGCCCGGTTGCTGATGGTGGTGATCACCGATACCGGACGGGTCGACCAGCGCGTCGTCGAACTCGGCGACGTCATCGACGACCACCAGCTCTCGCAACTGCGCGAAATGCTCGGCCAGGCCCTGGACGGTAAAAAACTCTCGGCGGCCTCGGTGGCCGTGGCCGACCTGGCCGCCCAGCTCGACGGCCGCGGAGGCCAGTCGAAGAGCCTCAGCGACGCGGTGGGTCGTTCGGCGACCGTGCTGCTGGAGTCGTTGGTCGAGCACACCGAGGAGCGGCTGCTGCTGGGCGGCACCGCCAACCTGACCCGCAACACCGCCGACTTCGGCGGCTCGCTGCGCTCGATTCTGGAAGCCCTCGAAGAACAGGTCGTCGTCCTCAAGCTGCTGGCGGCCCAGCAGGAGGCCGGCAAAGTCACGGTCCGCATCGGACACGAGACCGAGGCCGAGCAGATGATGGGCACGTCGGTGGTGTCCACCACATACGGCACCCTGGACACCGTCTACGGCGGCATGGGCGTGCTGGGGCCCACCCGGATGGACTATCCGGGAACTATGGCTAGTGTCGCTGCGGTTGCTCTCTACATCGGCGAAGTGCTGGGCACACGATGACCCGGCATTCCAGGCACAATTCAGTGATGACCGTTATTTCGCGGTCGATCTGGGTCTGAGAACCCAGGAAACTTCAGGAAGGTCGGAGCGTGGCACGCGACTATTACGGTCTGCTCGGCGTGGGCAAGAACGCCAGCGACTCGGAGCTCAAGCGGGCGTATCGAAAGCTGGCGCGCGAACTGCATCCCGACGTCAACCCCGACGAGGCCGCGCAGGCGAAGTTCAAGGAGATCAGCGTCGCCTACGAGGTGCTGTCCGACCCGGAGAAGCGACGCATCGTCGACCTGGGCGGCGATCCGCTGGAGAACGCCGCGGCGGGTGGCGGTGGCTTCGGCGGGTTCGGCGGTCTGGGTGACGTTTTCGAGGCGTTCTTCGGTGGTGGCACGACGTCGCGGGGTCCGGTCGGGCGGGTTCGGCCGGGTTCGGACTCGCTGCTGCGGATGCGTCTCGATCTGACCGAATGCGCGACCGGTGTCAGCAAGCAGGTCACCGTCGACACCGCGGTGCTGTGCGATCGCTGCCAGGGCAAAGGCACCAACGGCGACTCCAAGCCGGTGTCCTGCGACACCTGTGGCGGCCGCGGCGAAGTGCAGACCGTCCAGCGTTCACTACTCGGGCAGGTCATGACGGCGCGGCCCTGCCCCACCTGCCGCGGCGTGGGGGAGGTCATTCCCGACCCCTGCCACCAGTGCGGTGGCGACGGACGGGTGCAGGCCCGCCGCGAGATCGCGGTGAAGATCCCCGCCGGTGTCGGCGACGGCATGCGGGTTCGCCTCGCGGCGCAGGGTGAGGTGGGGCCGGGCGGGGGACCGGCCGGTGACCTGTACGTCGAGATCCACGAGCAGCCGCACGACATCTTCGTGCGTGACGGCGACGACCTGCACTGCACGATCTCGGTACCGATGGTCGACGCGGCCCTCGGCACCACGGTGACCGTCGACGCCATCATCGACGGCCTGACCGAGATCACCATCCCGGCCGGAACCCAGCCCGGTTCGGTGACGACGCGGCGCGGCCACGGCATGCCGCATCTGCGCTCGGGTGTGCGCGGCGACCTGCACGTGCACGTCGACGTGGTGGTCCCGGAGCGGCTCGACCACCAGGACGCCGACCTGTTGCGCGAGTTCAAGAGCCGCCGCGGTCGCGACGTCACCGAGGTCCGCTCGACGCACACCGCCGCCAGCAACGGTGGCGGGTTGTTCAGCCGGCTGCGCGAAACCTTCACCGGGCGCTAATTGCCCGGCCTGTTCTACGTCGACGCGCTGCCCGAGGGCGGTGAGCCGGTCGTCCTCGACGGCGACGAAGGGTTCCACGCCGCCACCGTCCGGCGCATCCGGGTCGGTGAGGAACTGATCCTCGGTGACGGCGCCGGCGGCGTGGCCCGCTGCGTCGTCGAGGAGGCGGCCCGCGACGGGCTCCGGGCCCGAGTGATCGAGCGCCGGCAGGTTGCCCCCGCGCTCCCTCCGGTCACGGTGGTCCAGGCGCTACCGAAATCCGAGCGTTCCGAGCTGGCCGTCGAGCTGGCCACCGAGGCCGGTGCCGACGCGCTGGTGGCCTGGCAGGCCGCGCGCTGCGTGGCCCGCTGGGACGGGGCCCGCGCCGAGAAGGGGCTTCGGCGCTGGCGGGCGGTGGCCCGTGCGGCCGCTCAGCAATCGCGGCGTGCCCACATTCCGACCGTCGACGGGGTGCTCTCGACCGCCGCCCTGGCCTCGCGGGTCGGCGAGGCGACGGCGTCCGGCGGCGTCGTGCTGGCGTTACACGAGTCGGCCCACGGGCCGCTGACGGCGGTCAGCCTGGCGCAGGCCCAGTCGGTGATGCTGCTGGTCGGCCCCGAGGGCGGCATCGCCCCTGACGAATTGGCCGCGTTCGTCGACGCCGGCGCCAGGGCCGTCCGGCTGGGCCCGACGGTGTTGCGCACCTCGACCGCGGCCGCCGTCGCGCTCGGGGCGCTGGGCGTGCTGACGCCGCGCTGGGCGGCAGGAGACGAATGACGTCGCCGAGATCGACGCCAGCGTGACGTGCGCTCGACAGTTCCCGCGCTGCCGTCGATCTCGACGACGCCTGGCAGGACGGCTAACCAGTGGTTTGGCCAACCCACCGGCGGTAGACTCGAGGCGCTAACCCGCTGGACAGACCACAGAAAGCAGGCTTAAGAACCCATCGTGTCGCCTCGCGAGACCAACACTGCTGGTCCGTCCGCATCGTCGGTTCGCAGCAGTATCGACGTTCCGCCCGACCTCGTCATGGGCCTGCTTGGCTCCGCCGACGAAAATCTGCGTACCCTCGAACGCCTCCTCACCGCCGACCTGCATGTCCGCGGCAATGCTGTGACGCTGTCCGGTCAGCCGGCCGACGTCGCGCTCGCCGAACGGGCGCTCTCCGAACTCGTCGCGATCGTCGCCAGTGGCCAACCGCTCACCCCCGAAGGCGTGCGGCACAGCGTCGCGATGCTGGTGGGCACCGGCAACGAGTCACCGGCCGAAGTGCTGACACTGGACATCCTGTCGCGTCGCGGCAAGACGATCCGGCCCAAGACGCTCAACCAGAAGCGCTATGTCGACGCGATCGACAGCCACACCATCGTGTTCGGGATCGGGCCGGCCGGCACCGGCAAGACCTACCTGGCGATGGCCAAGGCGGTCAACGCGCTGCAGACCAAACAGGTCGGCCGGATCATCCTGACCCGTCCGGCGGTGGAAGCCGGTGAGCGCCTTGGCTTTCTGCCCGGCACGCTGAGCGAGAAGATCGACCCTTACCTGCGTCCGCTGTACGACGCGCTGCACGACATGATGGACCCCGAGCTGATCCCGAAGCTGATGTCGTCGGGCGTGATCGAGGTCGCGCCGCTGGCCTACATGCGCGGTAGAACGTTGAACGACGCGTTCATCATTCTCGACGAGGCGCAGAACACCACCGCCGAGCAGATGAAGATGTTCCTCACCCGACTGGGTTTCGGCTCCAAAGTCGTTGTCACCGGCGACGTTACGCAGATCGATCTGCCGGGCAACCACCGGTCGGGTCTGCGTGCGGCCGTCGACATCCTCGACGGGATCGACGACATCCACATCTCGGAGCTCACCAGTGCCGACGTGGTCCGCCACCGGCTGGTCTCCGAGATCGTGGACGCCTACGCGCGACACGAACAGCCGGGGCTGACGATGAACCGTGCTGCGCGACGCGGCACGGGTCGCCGGTAACGCGGTGACGCTGCTGTGACCATCGAGGTAGCCAACGAATCCGGGATCGACGTCTCCGAATCCGAATTGATCAGCGTCGCAAAGTTTGTCATCTCCCAGATGGATGTCAATCCGGCCGCGGAGCTGTCGATGGTGCTGTTGGACACCGCCGCGATGGCCGACCTGCACATGCGCTGGATGGACCTGCCCGGGCCGACCGATGTGATGAGCTTTCCGATGGACGAGCTCGAACCGGGCGGGCGCCCCGACGCGCCGGAACCGGGTCCGGCCATGCTCGGCGACATCGTGCTGTGTCCCGAGTTCGCCGCCGAACAGGCCGCGGCCGCCGGTCATTCGCTGGGACATGAGTTGGCGCTGTTGACGATTCACGGCGTCCTGCACCTGCTCGGCTACGACCACGCCGAGCCGGACGAAGAAAAAGAGATGTTCGGCCTCCAGCGCCGCCTGCTGGAAGAGTGGGTCGCCGACCAGGTCGAGTTCTACCGCCTGCAACGCCAGCACGAGCGGGACCAGCGATTGCTGGACAAATCAAGGTATTTCGACCATTGAACAGTTCCGCTTCGCTGTTCGGCGTGATCCTGCTGATCTCTCTGGGTAGCGTGTTCGCGGCCATCGACGCGGCGATCAGCACGGTGTCGATGGCGCGGGTGCAGGAGATGGTCCGCGACGAGCGGACGGGCGCGGTTCGGCTGGCCAAGGTGATGACCGACCGGCCCCGGTACATCAACCTGGTGGTGCTGCTGCGGATCGTCTGCGAGATCAGCGCAACCGTGCTGCTGGCGCAGTTCTGCTATCGACAGGTGAGCCGCGACTGGGGTCTGTTCATCGCCGCGGTGGTGATGGTGGTGGTCAGCTTCGTCGTCATCGGTGTCGGTCCCAGGACGCTGGGACGCCAGAACGCGTACTCCATTGCACTGGTGTCTGCCCTTCCGCTGCAGGCGATTTCGGTTCTGCTGACCCCGATCAGCCGGGTGCTGGTGGTGCTGGGAAACATGCTGACGCCTGGTCGCGGCTTCCGCAACGGTCCGTTTTCCTCCGAGATCGAACTGCGCGAAGTCGTCGACCTGGCGCAGCAAAGTGGCGTGGTTGCCGCCGACGAACGGCGGATGATCGAGTCGGTGTTCGAACTCGGCGATACGCCGGCCCGCGAGGTGATGGTGCCGCGCACCGAGATGATCTGGATCGAGCACGACAAGTCTGCCGCCGAGGCGATGTCAGTGGCGGTGCGCAGTGGGCACTCCCGCATTCCGGTCATCGGCGAGAACGTCGACGACATCGTCGGGGTGGTGTACCTGAAAGACTGTGTGCAGCAGGCTTATTACGCCTCGACGAGCGGACACGAAACCGCGGTCTCGGAAGTGATGCGGCCGGCGGTGTTCGTTCCGGATTCCAAGCCGCTCGATGAGTTGTTGCGCGAAATGCAGCGGATGCGCAACCACATGACGTTGCTGGTGGACGAATACGGCGCGATTGCAGGGCTGGTGACCATCGAGGATGTTCTCGAGGAGATCGTCGGCGAGATCGCCGACGAGTACGACGCCGCCGAGGTGGCTCCCGTCGAAGAGTTGGGCGACAACCAATTCCGGGTATCGGCACGGTTGCCGATCGAAGACGTGGGTGAACTGTACGGCGTGGAATTCGAGGAGGATCTCGACGTGGACACCGTCGGTGGCCTGCTGGCTCTGGAGCTGGGGCGGGTGCCGCTGCCCGGTTCCCGGGTGGAGTCGCATGGCCTGCTGCTGCACGCCGAGGGTGGGCCCGACCACCGCGGCCGGGTCCGGATCGGTACCGTCTTGCTCAGCCGCGTGGACGCCAACGGTGTTCGATGACCGAGTTCCGTTCCGGCTTCGTCTGTTTCGTCGGCCGGCCCAACACCGGCAAGTCGACGCTGACCAACGCGCTGGTCGGCTCGAAAGTCGCGATCACGTCGAACCGCCCGCAGACCACCCGGCACACGATCCGGGGCATCGTGCACCGCGACGAGTTCCAGATCATCCTGGTCGACACGCCGGGTCTGCATCGACCGCGCACCCTGCTCGGCAAGCGGCTCAACGATCTGGTTCGCGACACCTACAGCGAGGTCGACGCGATCGGGCTGTGCATCCCGGCCGACGAGGCGATCGGGCCGGGGGACAGGTGGATCGTCGAACAGATCCGATCTACCGCTCCCCGAACGACTTTGGTGGCCATTGTGACCAAGATCGACAGGGTGTCCAAGGACAAGCTGGCCGCGCAGCTGTTCGCGGTCAGCGAATTGGTGGGCGCCGACGCCGAGGTGGTCCCGGTCTCGGCGACCACGGGCGAACAGGTCGACGTGCTCATTGGTGTGCTGGCCGCCGCGTTGCCGCCCGGCCCGCCGTACTACCCCGACGGTGAGCTGACCGACGAGCCCGAAGAAGTTCTGATGGCCGAGTTCATCCGGGAGGCCGCGCTCGAGGGCGTCCGCGACGAACTGCCGCACTCGCTGGCGGTGGTGATCGACGAGATCAATCCGCGCGAAGGCCGCGACGACCTGATCGACGTGCATGCGCTGCTCTACGTCGAGCGTGACAGCCAGAAGGGCATCGTGATCGGCAAGGGCGGGGCAAGGCTGCGTGAAGTGGGCACCGTCGCACGCGGTCAGATCGAGAAGCTGCTGGGCACCAAGGTCTACCTCGAGCTACGGGTCAAGGTTGCCAAGAACTGGCAGCGCGACCCCAAACAGCTTGGCCGACTCGGCTTCTGACGCTGTAGCACGACGCGATACAGAACGCTTGGCTGCGGGATCGCGCAGAATGCAGCCCTGGCTGCTGTCTCGCGCTCAGCCGACGCTGCTACCGCACGGCCTCGGACTCGGCGTTCCACCACACCGCAGGCTGCTTGGCCGCCCAGCCGCCGAGCGCCTCCAGTTCGGCGGCCAGTGACACCAGCAACGGCTCGCTGTTGGCCGGCCCCATCAGCTGCACGCCGATCGGCAGGCCTTCGGACGTGAAGCCGGCGGGCACGTTGATCGACGGCCAGCCCAACACATTCCACGGCCAGGTCACCGGGCAGGCCGCGATCATCGCGCGGTCGGTGCCCACACCGCTCAGCTTGTCGAAGGCCTCGGCAAGCGGGGGCGGCAGCGCGGTCGTCGGCGCCAGCACCACATCGACGATCCGGAAAATCGAACCCACCCGTCGCTGATTGGCGGCCTCGCCGGCCCGGGCGGCCCGCAGGATCTGCTGCGAGAGCAGCCGGCCCATCCGCATGTTGGCCAGCGTCCGCCGATCGAACTCAACGCCGTCGCCCAGCCGCTCGGCCCAATCCAGCAGCCCGGATGTGGACCGCGACAAGAAGTTCCACGACAACCGCAGCCCGTAGTCGGGATTGCCGTCGACCACGGTGTGGCCCAGCAGCCGAAGCTGATCGCCCACCGAGTCCAGTGCCGCTTCGATCTCCGGGTCCAGTCGGGCTGGAAATGCGGTGAACGGGAACCGGGTCGACAACGCGATCTTCAGCGAGCCGGGCGCGATGCCGACATGGTCGGACACTGTCACCGGCGGCGGCTTGTGCAGATCGCCGTCGACGTTGCCGGACGCCGCGTCGAGCACCAGCGCCGCGTCGGCGACCGTGCGCGCCAGCACGCCGTTGACGGTGATCCCGTTGAACGCCTCGCGCAGCGGCCACGTCGAGATCCGACCACGCTGCGGCTTGATGCCGACCAGATGCGTCCACGCCGCCGGAATGCGCACGCTGCCCGCGCCGTCGGAGCCGATAGCGGCCGTGACCAGACCGGCGGCCACCGCGGCCGCGCTACCGCCGGACGAACCACCCGGGGTGTGCCGGCGCGACCACGGGTTGCGGGTGTGGCCGAATGCGGGTCCGCTGGTGAACGGCCACTGGCCCAGTTCGCAGGTATTGGTCTTGCCGACGATCACCGCCCCGGCAGCCTTGAGGCGGCGCACCACCTCGGCGTCCTGAGTGGCCGCCTGGACCTGGCCGGACGTGCCGAAGTAGGTCGGCTGGCCGGCGACGTCGACGTCGTCCTTGACCGCGATCGGCACACCGAGCAGCGGCGCCCGGTCACCTTCGGCGCGGCGCCGGTCGGCCCTGGCGGCGTCGGCCAGCGCCGACTCGGTGAGCACCACGCGGAACGCGTTCAGCGTCGGCTGGCTGGCCTCGATGGCGTGCAGAGAGCGACGGACCAGCTCGTCGGAGGTGACCTCACCGCTGGCCAGCTGATACAGCTGGTCAGTGAGCGTGGGGAAACGGCGATCGGCGGAGTTACTCATCGGTACCGACATTATCGGCGCGCGTCCGGGGCGCCGTCGCAACCTGGTGCCAAACTGATACCTATGCGGCTGTACCGGGACCGGGCGGTGGTGCTGCGCCAGCACAAGCTCGGCGAAGCCGACCGGATCGTCACCTTGCTCACCCGCGACCACGGGTTGGTTCGCGCGGTGGCCAAGGGCGTCCGCCGTACCCGCAGCAAGTTCGGCGCGCGACTGGAGCCGTTCGCGCACATCGACGTCCAGCTGCATCCGGGCCGCAACCTCGACATCGTCACGCAGGTGGTCTCACTCGACGCGTTCGCCACCGACATCGTCAGCGACTACGGCCGCTACACCAGCGCGTGCGCGATGCTGGAAACCGCCGAGCGCCTCGCCGGTGAGGAGCGGGCACCGGCCCCGGAGCTGCACCGGCTCACGGTCAGTGCGCTGCGCGCGGTCGCCGACGGCAGCCGGCCCCGCGAGTTGGTGCTGGACGCGTACCTGCTGCGGGCCATGGGCATTGCCGGGTGGGCCCCGGCGCTGACCGAATGCGCGCGGTGCGCCACGCCCGGCCCGCACCGGGCGTTTCACGTCGCCGCGGGTGGCAGCGTGTGCGGGTTCTGCCGCCCGCCCGGCGCGACGACGCCGCCGCTGGGCGTACTCGATCTGATGGCGGCGCTACGCGACGGCGACTGGGAGGCCGCAGAGGTGGTGACACCGTCGGCCCGTAGCCACGCCAGCGGATTGGTGGCCGCTCACCTGCAGTGGCATCTGGAGCGGCAGTTGCGCACCCTGCCGCTGGTCGAGCGGATCCGGCGCGTCGAGGTGATCGATCAGAGCCTGCTCGACCGTCGGGTCGCGCTGGTCAGGCAGGATGTGGCGCATGGAGACGAGCCGGGTGAGCCGCTCAGAGCGGAGGGCTGAGCGCAAGCGGAAGTCTGACTTCCCGCAGCTCGCCCCGGCGCCCGATGACTACCCGGTGTTCCCGGACACCTCGACCTGGCCGGTGGATTTTCCGGAGTTGCCGCCCGCGCCCGGTGGTGGGCCGCGCCGGCCGCCGCAGCACATCTCCAAAGCGGCGGCTCCGGCGATTCCCTTGGAGCAGTTGCCCAATCACGTCGCGATCGTGATGGACGGTAACGGCCGCTGGGCCACCCAGCGCGGTCTCCCGCGGGTGGAGGGTCACAAGATGGGCGAGGCCGTCGTCATCGACATCGTCTGCGGGGCAATCGAAATGGGCATCAAATGGCTCAGCCTCTATGCCTTCTCGACGGAGAACTGGAAACGTTCGGCCGACGAGGTCCGTTTCCTGATGGGATTCAACCGCGACGTGGTACGACGACGCCGGGTGAACCTCAACGAGATGGGTGTCAAGATCCGGTGGGTGGGTTCGCGCCCACGGTTGTGGCGCAGCGTCATCAACGAGCTGGCGGTCGCCGAAGAACTGACCCTGAACAACGACGTGATCACGGTCAACTACTGCGTCAACTACGGTGGCCGTACCGAAATTGCCGAAGCCGCAAGGGATATCGCGCGCGAGGCGGCGGCGGGAAAGTTGAACCCGGAGCGGGTCAACGAGGCGACCATCGCCCGGCACCTGCACCGTCCGGACATTCCCGACGTCGATCTGCTGTTGCGGACCTCGGGGGAGCAACGGACCAGCAACTTCATGCTGTGGCAAGCCGCCTACGCGGAGTACATCTTCCAGGACACGCTCTGGCCTGATTACGATCGCCGCAACCTGTGGGCGGCCTGCGAGGAGTATGCGTTGCGGCATCGACGATTCGGGACGGCGTGATGTCGACGCTGCAGGAACGGTTACTCACGGTGCTCACCGAGGTGCTGCCCGCCGAGGCGGAATCCGATGGGGCGCTGACGGTTCACCACGGCGGCACGATCGCCTCGCTGCGGGTGGTGCCCATCAACGAAGACCTCGATCTGGTGTCGTTGACCCAGATGGTGGCGTGGGACCTGGCGGCCAACAAGAGACTTCGCGACGCGGTGGCCGAGCAGGCGCGCTCGACGCTGCTGGGATCGGTGAGCCTCACCGAAAAGGCCGGCAAGGCCGCCGACGTGATCCTGCGCTACAACTTTCCCGGCAACGGCCTCAACGACGACGCGCTTCGGACGCTCGTCCTGATGGTGCTCGACAAGGGCGCCGAAATACGCCGCGCGGTAACGGGTTAACCGCACTCCGAGCAGGTGCCGTAGATCTCGATGGTGTGACTGACGTCGGAGAACCCGTGCTTGCTGGCGACCGCGGCCGCCCACTCCTCGACCTCGTGATCACCCACCTCGACGGTCGATCCGCAATTGCGGCACACCAGGTGGTGATGGTGGTGATCGGAACAACGGCGATAGACCGATTCGCCGGTGTCATTGCGCAGCGTGTCGAGCAGGCCCGCCGCGGCCATCGACTGCAACGTCCGGTAGACGGTGGTCAGCCCGATGTTCTCGCCGCGCTGGCGCAGCTCGTCGTGCAGTTCCTGGGCGGAGCGGAACTCGTCGAGGGTGTCGAGCAATTCCGCGATCGCCGCCCGCTGTCGCGTGGCGCGGACGCCGGCCTGGGTGGTCATTTGTCCTCCCCGGCGTGCGCGACGGCGTCGACCACGATGTGCGCCAGGTGATGATCGGCCAGCCGGTAGAGCACCTCGCGTCCGGACCGCTCCCCGGCGACCACACCCGCGGCCTTGAGGATCTTCAAGTGCTGGCTCACCAGCGGCTGCGGTACGCCCAGCGCGTCGACCAACTCGTGCACGCAACGCTGGGACTCGTTCAGCTGGAGCACGATCGCGATCCGGACCGGCGCGGCCAGCGCGCGCAACAGCTCGCCGGCGGCATCGAGGATGTCCCGCGGCGGCGGCGCCGGCAGTTCGGCGGAGTCGCTGTGCTGGTGCTCGCTGACCAGTTCGTCGCCGTCAGCTGCGGTGGGGGATGAGAGAGGCATACTGCCTCCACTGTCACATGCATAACCACGCATGTCAAAGAGCGTCGCGTCGATCGCTACGATGACGAATCGTCCGTGCACAACGACAATCAGGAGTCCTCACCTCGTGGCGTCCGTCATCGACACCGTCGTCAACCTCGCCAAACGGCGCGGCCTGGTCTATCCCGCCGGCGAGATCTACGGCGGCACCAAATCGGCGTGGGACTACGGGCCATTGGGCGTCGAGCTCAAAGAGAACATCAAGCGGCAGTGGTGGCGCTCGGTCGTGACCGGCCGCGACGACGTGGTGGGCCTGGACTCGTCGATCATCCTGCCGCGCGCGGTATGGGTGGCCTCCGGCCACGTCGAGGTGTTCAACGACCCGCTCATCGAGTGTCTGAACTGCCACAAGCGGCACCGGCAGGACCATCTCCAGGAGGCCTACGCCCTGAAGAAGGGAGGCGATCCGGATTCGGTGCCGATGAGCGAGATCGTCTGCCCGGACTGTGGCACCAAGGGTCAGTGGACCGAGCCGCGCGACTTCAACATGATGCTCAAGACCTACCTGGGTCCGATCGAGACCGAGGAGGGCCTGCACTACCTGCGGCCCGAGACGGCGCAGGGCATCTTCGTGAACTTCGCCAACGTGGTCACCACGTCCCGCCGCAAGCCCCCGTTCGGCATCGGCCAGATCGGCAAGAGCTTCCGCAACGAGATCACGCCCGGCAACTTCATCTTCCGCACCCGCGAGTTCGAGCAGATGGAGATGGAGTTCTTCGTCGAACCGTCGACCGCCCCAGAATGGCACCAGTACTGGATCGACACCCGCCACCAGTGGTACGTCGATCTCGGCATCGACCCGGAGAACCTGCGGCTCTACGAGCACGCGGCAGAAAAGCTGTCGCACTACTCGGACCGCACCGTCGACATCGAGTACAAGTTCGGCTTCTCCGGCAACCCATGGGGTGAGCTCGAAGGTGTGGCCAACCGCACCGACTTCGACTTGTCCACGCATGCAAAGCATTCCGGTGTCGACCTGTCGTACTACGACCAGGCCAACGACACCCGCTACACGCCGTACGTGATCGAGCCGGCGGCCGGGCTCACCCGCTCGTTCATGGCGTTCCTGATCGACGCGTACCACGAGGACGAAGCGCCGAATGCCAAAGGTGGCGTGGACAAGCGGACTGTGTTGCGGCTCGACCCGAGGCTGGCGCCGGTGAAGGCCGCGGTGCTGCCGCTGTCGCGGCACGCCGACCTGAGCCCGAAGGCCCGGGATCTTGCCCAAGAATTGCGCAAGTACTGGAACGTCGACTTCGACGACGCCGGCGCGATCGGTCGCCGCTACCGGCGCCAGGACGAGATCGGTACGCCCTACTGCGTGACGCTGGACTTCGACTCGCTGGACGACCACGCGGTCACGATCCGCGAGCGCGATGCGATGACCCAGGAGCGGGTGGCGATCGACGGGGTCGTCGACTACCTGGGGTCGCGCCTGCGGGGCTGCTGACGCACCGCCAAAATCCGATTTTCCGGAACTATTGCCGTATTGGTCACCCGTTCAATATCATCGGTAAGTCGACGCGGCGGCTCACTAGGGCGTGGTGAGCTGCCGCGTCCACCATGTCAGGGCAGCACCCGGCTCAGAACCGGCCGCCGCCGCCCATGAATCCGCCGTCGGACGAGCCCGAACCGCCGAACGAGGTCGGGCCCCAGCCGCCTCCGCCACCGCCCCAGCCGCCGCCGAAGCCGCCGCCCATCATGTCGCCGATGATGATGCCGCCGAGCACCGCGCCGGTGTGATCGCCGCTGCCGTAGCGCGATGTGTAGGCCATTTGCGCGGATTGGACGTCGGACTCGGCCAGCGATTGGGCCTGGGCGGCCAGCGACGCCGCCTTATTGGCGTGGGCGATCGCCTCGTTCAAGTCGACCGACTCGGCGTCGCGTGCGGCGTCGATCTGCCGGCTCGCCTCCGAGAGTCGGGTCCGCGCCTCGGGCCCGATGCTGCCCCGGCGGTTGTCGATGTACTCCGAGACGGCGTGCACCCGCGACTGCGCGGTGAACAGCGTCTGCTCCAGGGTGCGGCCGAGCCGCTGTGCGGTCGCCTGCTCCTCGGCGACCGTGGCCAGCAGCCGATTCAGGTCGGCGTCGGCCTTGGTCAGTGCGGTGAACGACGCGAGGGGATCCCCGGAGCCGCTGGTGCGGGCGGCGTCGAGGGCCCGGACGGCGGCCTCGCGGGCACCGGACAGATCGCGCAGATGCGGAGTCTTGGTCTTCTGGCCGCCCTTCAAGATGGTGTCGGCGTGGTCGATGCCGGACTTGACGTCGGCGGTCAGCGACGGCAGCGCCGCTACGGCGTGCCGGATGTCGTTGGCGGCGCTGTCCACCGCGTCGAGCAGTGAACGTGCCTGTCCGAGCGCAGATTCCGCGGCGCGCACGGCGTCGACGAGGGCGCTCTGCTCGCCGCTGACCGGCTTGGCTGCTTTCTCGCGGGCCAAGCCGAGATTCTGTTCGGCGAACGTCAGGCGATCCCGGGCGGTCGTGACGTTGGTGGCCACCGAAGCCAATGCGGCGGAGTCGAATTCGTTGTGCAGCTCGGTCATCCACTGGTCGGCCGGGTCGAGGCGTGCGGTGAGGTCCACGACCTGCTGGGTCAGCGCGTCCAGCCGCGACGGCGCGTTAACCACCAGGTCGCGCATCCCCTCGAAGTCCTCGCGCTGCGACTCCAGCTCCCGATCGGCCCGTGCGGCGGCCACGATCACCTCGGTCAGCAGTTCACGTCGGCGTTGCCGGGTCTCGGGGATCGCGTCGTCGAGCTGCTGGCGCACGGTAAACGCCTGGGCCAACGCCGCTTTGGCGGTGTCGACCGCGCGGGTGAACGGCTGGGTCCGCTGCTCGCCGAACTCCTCGATCGTCAGCGCGAGCTCGTTGGCGCTGGTGCGCACCGCGTTGTCGACGTCGACGACTTTCCACCGGGACAGATCGTCGAGTGCGCCCAGCGACAGGCTGGCCAACGCGTCGGGGTCGGTGGCGTCGACCCGCTTGGCCGCGGCCAACTCGGCGGTCCGGCGTCGACGGCGGCGCCAGCGGGTGACCACATACAACGCCGCCACCGCGACCAGGATGACGCCCAGCCCGATCAGCAGCGGCGCCGAGCTCCCCGACTTCTGGTCTCGGTCCAGGCCGTTCGCCGCGGCCACCGCGGCGCCGCTCCAATCGCCACGGCGCAGCGCGGGCTCGATCTGGTTGCGCCGCAGATCGTCGACCTGGCCGGCGTTGATCGTCTTCACCCGGTTCGGAATCCGGAACGCATAGGAGTGGTCGACGGTCGCCACGGCCAGGATCGCGTCGAAGTCGCCGAGATCGCTCACACTTCGGGTGCTGTCGGCCCAGCTGACGGCCGATTGCCCGGAGAAGGTGTCGACGAACACCACCCACAGCTGAATACGACGGTCGGAGTACAGCTTTCCGCTGGCCGACTCGATCGCGGCCCGGCCGTCCGGCCGCAGGGCCCCGACGTTGTCGGTGATGTAGCCGGATAGTCGGAACGGTGGCTGGGCGGTGGCCGACGGCGCGACGGTGAGCGCGGTGATCAGCATCGCCATGAACACGGCGACCGAGCGGCGGAGGGTGCTCATGTTCGCCAATCTAGCCCCGTGGGGATTCGGGTCCCAGCGCGATCGATCTGACTGGCAGACTGTGCGTCGATGACGCCGCAAGACCCCTACGACGATTTCGACCGCCAGCGGGTGGTCCCCGAGGCCCCGAAGACCGCGGGCCTGCCGGGCACCGAGGGTCAGCGTCGCACCGACTTCGCCCGCGACCGCGCCAGGGTCCTGCACTGCGCCGCACTGCGCCGGCTCGCGGACAAGACGCAGGTCGTCGGCCCGCGGGAGGGGGACACCCCGCGCACCCGCCTGACGCACTCGCTGGAGGTCGCCCAGATCGGGCGGGGGATGGCGATCGGGTTGGGTTGCGATCCGGACCTGGTCGACATGGCCGGCCTGGCCCACGACATCGGGCACCCGCCCTACGGGCACAACGGCGAGCAGGCTCTCGACGAGGTCGCGGCCGCCCACGGCGGCTTCGAGGGAAACGCGCAGAACTTCCGGATCCTGACCATGCTGGAACCCAAAGTGCTTGACCAACAGGGGCATAGCGTCGGGCTCAACCTGACCCGGGCGGCGCTGGACGCCGTCACCAAGTATCCGTGGGCGCGCGACCGGCACCGGCGCAAGTTCGGCTTCTACGACGTCGACCGCGCGGCCGCAGGCTGGATGCGCGAGGGCGCCCCCGCGGATCAGCCCTGCCTGGAGGCCCAGGTGATGGACTGGGCCGACGATGTGGCCTACTCGGTGCACGACGTGGAGGACGGTGTCGTCTCAGGCCGGATCGACCTCCGGGTACTCGCCGACGACGACGAAGCCGCCGCGCTGGCCAAGCTCGGCGAGCGGGACTTCGCCGGAGTTCGGGCTGATGACCTGGCCGCGGCCGCGCACCGGCTGGCGACCCTGCCGGCGGTCGCCGCGGTCGGCAAGTACGACGCGACCTTGACGGCCGCGGTGTCGCTCAAACGCCTGACGAGCGAGTTGGTGGGGCGTTTCGCGTCCGCGGCGATCGCGGCGACCCGCGCCGACGCCGGACCCGGGCCGCTGGCCCGCTACCAGGCCGTGCTGTCGGTGCCGGAGGTGGTGCGCGCCGAGGTGGCCTTGCTGAAAACACTTGCGCTGCAATTCATCATGTCCGACCCGCGACACCAGGACATCCAGGCGCGGCAACGGGAGAGCATTCACCGGGTGGCCCGGGCCTTACTCGCCGGGGCGCCCAGCAGCCTCGATCCGATCTTCGTGCCGGCCTTCCACGACGCCGCCGACGACGGCGCGCGGCTGCGGGTGATCGTGGATCAGATCGCGTCCTGCACCGAGGGACGCTTCGAACGGATCGCCGCCACCCAGGCGTGAGCGCCCGACTACTGTCGGTGCCCATGGTCAAGTCCTCCTTTCTCGTCGCCGCACTGTCCGTCGCCACGTTGAGCGGGTGTAGTCCGCACCAGGACGCGTCCACCGCGACCTCGTCGAGCACCCCCGCGCCGAGCGGCCAAACGCTCACCGCCCAACTGCACGCCGCCGACGGCCGTCAAGTGGCCACCGCGACTTTCGAGTTCACCGGCGGTTATGCGACCGTCACCGTGAAGACCACCGCGGACCACATCCTGGCGCCGGGTTTTCACAAGATGCACATCCACGGAGTCGGCAAGTGCGAGCCGAACTCGGTCGACCCGATGGAGCCGGGCAAGTCCGGCGACTTCCTGTCGGCCGGCATGCACTATCAGGCGCCGGGGCACACCGGTGAGCCGATGAGTGGCGATCTGGACCCGCTGGAAGTACGTCAGGACGGCGCGGCCTACCTGGTGACCACAACCGACGCGTTCACCCGGGACAATCTGTTGGCCGGCAGCAAGACCGCGATCCTGCTGCACGGCGCAGAGCACACTCCCGACGCCGAGAAGCGACTGGCCTGCGGCGTCATCGGCACCGGCTAATCCGGCGGGGCCGTCTCGGGGGCGCTCTACACTGACCCGATGGCCGGCCGCATCTCTGATCGCGATGTCACCGCCATCCGTGAACGCGTGCGTATCGAGGATGTGGTCGGCGACTACGTCCAGCTGCGCCGGGCCGGCGCGGACTCGATGAAGGGCCTGTGCCCGTTCCACGACGAGAAATCGCCGTCGTTCCATGTTCGGCCCAATCACGGTCTGTTCCACTGCTTTGGCTGCGGCGAAGGCGGCGACGTGTATGACTTCGTGCGGAAAATCGAGCACGTCAGCTTCGTCGAGGCCGTCGAGGTGCTGGCCGACCGGGTCGGCCACACCATCACCTACACCGGCGGCGCCGCCACCAACGTGCAGCGCGACCGGGGTAGTCGCAGCCGGCTCATCGCCGCCAACGCCGAGGCGCAGTCGTTCTACGCGGCCGCACTGGAGACACCGGAGGCCCAGCCGGCCCGCAAGTATCTGACCGAGCGCAATTTCGACGGTGACGCCGCCCACCACTTCGGCTGTGGCTTCGCGCCGTCGGGATGGGACACGCTGACGAAGCATCTGTTGCGCAAGGGATTCGAGTTCAAGGAGCTCGAGGCGGCCGGGCTGTCGAGGGAGGGCCGCCGGGGCCCGATGGACCGGTTCCACCGCCGGCTGCTGTGGCCGATCCGCTCGACGGCCGGGGAGGTGATCGGGTTCGGCGCGCGGCGGTTGTTCGACGACGACCCGATGGAAGCCAAGTACGTCAACACCCCCGAGACGCTGCTCTACAAGAAGTCGTCGGTGTTGTTCGGGCTCGACCTGGCCAAGCGCAACATCGCCAAGGGACATCAGGCCGTCGTCGTCGAGGGCTACACCGACGTGATGGCGATGCATCTGTCCGGTGTCACCACCGCGGTGGCATCCTGTGGCACCGCGTTCGGCGAGGAACACTTGTCGATGCTGCGCCGACTCATGATGGACGACAAATTCTTTCGCGGCGAACTGATCTACGTGTTCGATGGTGACGCGGCGGGTCGGGCCGCGGCGCTCAAGGCTTTCTCCGGCGAACAGCAGCTGGCTGGTCAGTCATTTGTCGCGGTCGCGGCCGACGGAATGGATCCCTGCGATCTGCGGCTCGCTTCCGGTGACGGAGCGCTGCGCGACCTGGTGGCTCGACGAACGCCGTTGTTCGAGTTCGCGATTCGCACCACGCTGAGTGACATCGATCTCGACAACGCCGAGGGCCGGGTATCCGCGCTGCGGCTTTGTGTGCCGATCGTCGCTCAGATCAAAGACCCGACCCTGCGCGACGAGTACGCCCGTCAGCTGGCCGGCTGGGTCGGCTGGCCGGACGTCGCGCAGGTCATCGGCAGGGTGCGTCAGGAGGCGAAAAACCCGACAACGCGAGGACGCAACAAATTGCGTCAGCCCAACTCGCAGGCCGACGGCGGGGGCAAGCCTGCCGTTCCCCGTCCCAACCCCTCCGATCCGACGCTGTGGCCGCAGCGCGAGGCGCTGAAGTCGGCGTTGCAGCATCCCGCCCTGGCCGGGCCGGTGTTCGACGCGCTCACCGTCGAGAGCTTCACTCATCCCGGCTACGTCGCGGTGTGCACGGCGATCGAGGCGGCCGGTGGCGCCGCGACGGGTGTCGCCGGTTCGGAGTGGCTGGACGCGGTACGCCAGAAGGCGTTGTCGCCCGCTGCCGCCGGGCTGATCAACGAACTCGGGGTCGAGGCCATCCGGATCGAGGACGACGAGAAGCTGCCGCGTTACATCGCCGGGGTGCTGGCCCGGCTGCAGGAGGTGTGGGTCGGCCGACAGATCGCTGAGGTGAAGTCCAAGCTGCAGCGGATGTCACCGGTGGAGCAGAGCGACGAGTATCACGCGCTGTTCGGCGATCTGGTTGCGATGGAGGCCTATCGGCGCAGCCTGCTCGAGCAGGCCAGTGGCGACGACCTGAGCGCCTAGCGCCCGGTGTTGGGCGCGTGCTGCTCGATCACGCTGGTTTTGTCGTCGATCTCGGTCAGCGTCACCATCCGCCCATCGGGTGACACCCGGTTCGCGATTTTGCGGCGGCCCCCGTCGATCACCGATTTGGCGGCGGGGCTACTGGTCAGTGCCCGGTAGGTGCCGACGATCTGCTCGTAGCGACGTCGACCGGCCTTGGTGCCCAACACGTAGCCCAGTCCCAGCGCGACGACGTAGCGGATCAAAACGGTCCCTTCTCCAAGTTCGACGGGTCTTCGTCCATCCTGCCCCATACCGTCGGGGACGTGCTCTCCGGCGGGCGATCGGTCTGGTTGGGCGCCCGCGCGCCGGTACGCTAAAGTCATCACTCGGTCCGCGCCGTTGCGCACGGGCACCAAGTAGTCCCCTGTAGCTCAATTGGCAGAGCATTCGGCTGTTAACCGGAGGGTTGGTGGTTCGAGTCCACCCGGGGGAGCCAGTACTCCTAGCGGCCCATGCCGCCGAACGGTCCCTGACTTTTCGACTTGTCCTGCGCGCTCGACCTGGTCAGGTAATCGGGGCAGTAGGCACTCGACGCCAGCGCGGCGAACTTCATCGCTCCACCGGAGTTCAATCCCGGGTTGAGCATGCTCAGCTTGCTGACGACATCCTGCTCGGAAGTCCCCGAATTCATCAGGTCGCAGGCCAACCGGCCCGCGGCGACGGCAGCTGAGCCGTCCCGAAAGGTCATGCCCGCTTTGGAGAGCGAGTCGACGAAGCGCGCATCGGCAGCAGGATCCGGCGGGACCGTGGTGTTGGAGTTGTCGCCCGGGTCGGCGACTGCCGGGGCGGCGAGCCCGATGGCGATGGCGGCGCTGGCCAGGACGAGAAGCGATCGCATCGATCCATTCTGGTCCACATCGTCAAGCTTGTCCTGTCGAGAGATCCGGCAGGCGGGTGCGGACAGCTCGACACGGGCCGCCCGGCAGTCGATCAAATCAGCCTGACCACACCCCAACTATTGCCCCTGAACAGGCATTTGTTGAATTCACGGTGATTCCAAATTGCTGGCGACGGGTAGCAACGGGAAGCTGGTATCCATGATCTTCACGCAGCACTACCTGGACTGCCTGTCGCAAGGCTCGTATCTGATCGGCGACGAAAGCAGTGGACGCGCCATCGTCGTCGACCCGCGCCGCGACATCGGCGTGTACCTCGACGAGGCAGCCGAACACGGTCTGAAGATCGAGCGGGTCATCGAGACCCACATCCACGCCGATTTCCTGACCGGCCATCTGGAGTTGGCCGCCGCCACCGGGGCGCAGATCAGCTACAGCGAAGACGCCGAGCTCGAGTTCCCGGTCGACCCGCTCAAAGACGGGCAGCGAATCTCGTTGGGCGAGGTCACTTTAGAGATCATCGCCACGCCGGGTCACACCCCGGAGTCGATCTCGGTCGTGGTCTACGAACACCCCGACGACGCCGTCCCTTACGGCGTACTCACCGGTGACACGCTGTTCGTCGGCGACGTCGGGCGCCCGGATCTGCTCTCCGGGGAAGGGCTTTCGTCGGACGAGCTGGCGCGCTCGCTGTATGACTCGCTGTACGGCAAACTGCTGAAATTGCCCGATGCCACCCGCGTCTTCCCCGCGCACGGGGCCGGGTCGGCGTGCGGCAAGCAGATGTCCAGCGAGACCAGCTCCACGATCGGCGACCAGCGGCGCGACAACTACGCGTTGCAATTCTCCGATGTCGACGAATTCGTCGCCTCGATCACCGAAGGGCAATCACCGCAGCCGCGCTACTTCGAGTACGACTCAGTGCGCAACCGAGAGCAGCGTCCGCTTCTCGACGACGACACGCCACCCCTGCTGAGTCTCGAGGAGGTACGGCGGCACGCGGCGGCCGGTGCGGTTCTGCTCGACACCCGCGAGGCGGCCGAGTACACCCGTGGCCACCTGAGCGGAGCGGTCAACATCGGATTGGACGGCCGCTTCGCCGAAGGCGCCGGCCAGGTGTTTCCGCCCGACCGCGACATCGTCCTGGTCGGTGACACCTCGCTCGCACAGGAGTCCAGGATTCGCCTGGCCCGGGTCGGCTTCGATCGAGTCACCGGCCAATTAGACGATCTGGCAGGCGTTTTCACGCGGTCGCCGCACCTGGTCGAGACCGCCGCGCGCTTCGACGCGAAGCACTTGGCCGAGCTGCTCAACGACGAGCCGGGTCTGCAGGTGGTCGACGTCCGGAATCCGGGCGAGACCGAAGACGGGACCATTCCGGGGGCGCAGGAGATCCCGCTGCCGACGCTCACCGAGTCGCTGGAAAAGCTCGACGCACAGGCGCCGGTCGTCACCTACTGCGCCAGTGGGTATCGCTCGCTGATCGCCGCCAGCCTGCTGCGCGCCGCGGGCTTCCACAGCGTCGGCGACCTGCTCGGTGGCTACCAGGCCTGGGACGACGCCGGGCTGGCCGTCAGATAGAGAAGTCTTCGCCGTGCCACACGCCGGCTTCGGGCGGGCGGATGACCCGTCCGGTCTGCGGCGTGTGACCCTGCTCCTCCAGCTTGGTCACCCGGCTGAGCAGGGACTGCAGACTGATCCCGACCAGGTCGGGCACCAGGGCGTCACTCCCGCTGGAGCCGTGGTGACTGATCGCCTGTCCGGGGACGCCGACGACGACGGCGCTGTTCGGAACTTCTTTCACGACAACGGAATTGGCCCCGATGCGGCTGTCGTCGCCGATTTTGATCGCGCCGAGAATTTTCGCGCCCGCGCCGATGATCACGCGGTCGCCGATGGTGGGATGACGTTTGCCGGTCTCTGAACCGGTTCCACCGAGGGTGACACCGTGGTAGATCGTCACGTCGTCGCCCACCTCGGCGGTCTCGCCGATGACCACGCCGGTGGCGTGGTCGATGAACACTCCGGTCCCGATGATCGCGCCGGGGTGGATATCGACGCCGGTCAGGATGCGGGTGATCTCGCCGAGCGTGCGGGCGGTCACCTTCGCGCCGCGCTGCCACAGCCAGTGGCTCACGCGATGTCCCCAAATGGCATGCACGCCTGGGTATGCGAACACCACTTGCAGCGTGCTGGGCACGGCGGGATCGCGGTCTTTGGCCGCCTTGATGTCGCCCCGAAACGCGGCGAGCACGGCTAGTCCGCCAGTTCGGAGAACAGCACCGTGCTCAGGTACCGTTCGCCGGACGAGGGGAGTACCACGACGATCTGCTTGCCCTTGTTCTCGGGCCGGCGAGCGACCTCCAACGCCGCGAAAACCGCTGCGCCCGAAGAGATTCCGACCAGCAGGCCCTCTTCGGTGGCCAGCCGGCGGGCCAGCTCCAGCGCATCGTCGTTGCCGACGGTGATGACCTCGTCGACCACGTCGTCGTCATAGACCGGCGGGACGAAGCCGGCGCCGATGCCCTGGATCGGGTGCGGGCCCTTCTGCCCTCCGGACAGCACAGGAGATGCGGCGGGCTCGACGGCAATGAGTTTGATGTCCGGATTGCGTTCCTTCAGCACCTGCCCGACCCCGGTGATGGTGCCGCCGGTGCCGACACCGGCGATGAAGATGTCGACGTTGCCGTCCGTTTGCTTCCAGACCTCTTCGGCCGTGGTGGCGCGGTGGATGGCCGGGTTGGCCGGGTTCTCGAATTGCTGGGGGACGAAGTAGCGCTGGTCGCTCTTGGCCAGTTCCTCGGCCTTGGCGATCGCGCCAGGCATGCCTTCTTTGCCGGGAGTCAGGACGAGCTCGGCACCGTAGGCGCGCAACAACACTCGTCGCTCGTTGCTCATGGTGTCGGGCATGGTCAGCACGAGCTTGTAGCCCCGCGCGGCCGCCACCATGGCCAGCGCGATGCCAGTGTTCCCGCTAGTGGGCTCGAGGATGATGGTGTCGGGCTTGAGCAGTCCCGCTTCTTCGGCGGCGTCGAGCATTGCGACCCCGATCCGGTCCTTGACGCTGCCTCCGGGGTTGAAGTACTCCAGCTTCGCGACCACATCGGCCCCGACGCCCTCCGTCACCCGGCGCAGCCGGACCAGCGGTGTGTTCCCGACTAGTTGTGTGACGTCGTCAGCAATGCTCATTTAGATTCGCTCCCACGGTCGCGGATCAACGTTCGTCGGCCTCCCAGCTTAGTTCGAACTCTATGGCTGTCTCGGTGGGGATGGCTAGCGCCACCGGGGTCAACCGTTGCGCGGCGGGGTCCAGGGCGATCCCGGTCAACACACGTCCCCGCAGTTCGGCCGGAGCTTTCGCGGTCAGCGTCGCGGCCGTCGAACCCGGGGCCCGGCGCAGGTAGAAATCGGTTCCCGGCCGCACCGAGGCGGTCGAATAACCATCCGCGTCGACGAGGTGGTGCCCGTCTGCGGTGGCCACGGTGAGCGGTGCCGTCACGCGGAACGGGCCGACCAGGTCGGCGTCGACGACGGCATCGGTGTCGATGAGCGCCGGCCCGGCGCCGGCCTTCTGAGTCGTCCGCACTGCCGCTGCCGCCCCGGCCAGCAAGTAGTTGTACAGATGCACGACCTTGTCGGAGTTGCGGTAATGCCGCGTGCCGGTCAGCCAGAAGTTGACGTGCTCGATCCGCGGCGAGCCGGCTTCGGACGTCGCGATCAACCGGTAGAAGCGATACCCGCGCCCGCCCCGGCCGTGGCTACTGGTCGAGAGCGTGCTGCCCTCGCCCAGCGTGCGCTGATAGCGGCCCGCATCGGCGCCGGTGGTCAGCAGCGAGCCCGAAACATCCTGCCAGACACGCCCGTTCGACGATTTCTGCAGCCGGACCTCCGCGCGGGAACGCGACCACACCGAGTAGCCGCCCAACTGAGGCGCGCCGTCGAACTCGAACGTGGTGATCGCCCCGTGGCCGCGATGCACCGCGATCGGCACGTTCAGCGGCCGCGTCTCCAGGGTCAAACCGTTTGTCAGAAACCAGATCGCGGCCTGCGTGGCGGCGATCGCCTCGTGCTCGCCGATGTTGCCCCTTCCGATCGGGTAGCCGGCCGCGCGCACCCGCCGACTCAGCTTCGCCGCGGACAGCATCGGGTAGGAGTTGCGCAGGATCCACGCGACCTCGGCCTCGTTGCCCGAGGCTCTCAGATGGGGGAGCTCAGACCACGTTCCCGGCTGATACCGCGACGGGTGGCTCGGCGACACACCCGCGAAATTCAACGAGTAGGCCGGCACGTTCGGGTTGATCCGAATCAGGTCGGTACGAGCGGAACTGCCGTCAGTGAAAAAGACTTTCTCCACCGTGTGCGAATAAGTGCCGCCGCGATACCGGGTCATACGTGACAGTTCGGTGGCCGGACGAACCGAAACCCGGGTGTCGGCAGCCGCCCGTGCGGTCGTGCCGGTGCCGGAAAACAGAATGGTCATTGTTGCTTGAGCTTTCTGAAAGACATTGTTGCGGTGCGCAATTCGACTCAACCGGCCATGCGGAGGTAGTCGCCCTGAGGCGGGGAAGCGCGAAGATTTCTAAGGCGTCAGACGTGCGTCAGGAAATCAACGACAACAACAGCAACAACAGATCACGTCGAGGCAGCGCGAGGGAACGAGGCGCGGCTGTACAACGTGTTGCATATCGCCACTATAAGGCATGATTTGACGCGGGCCGTCGGACCGCCGGACCCGCACCCCCGCCGAGATAAAAATCAGCGTGAGTTTTACACTTGCCTGGGTTCGGCGCGGAGCCCACCTATGGTCGGCTGGCCAGCACGGCCCGACACCGATCAGCACTCGACGACGGAAGGATCTCGATGACCTCGGCTCAAAACGAGTCACAGGCACTTGGCGACCTTGGAGCCAGGCAGCTAGCGAACGCGACCAAGACTGTTCCCCAGCTTTCCACCATCACTCCGCGTTGGTTGTTGCACCTGCTCAGCTGGGTGCCGGTGGAGGCGGGCATCTACCGCGTCAACCGGGTGGTCAACCCTGAGCAGGTCGCGGTCAAGGCCGCGGAGGGGCCGGGTCCGGATGGTCCGCTACCGGAGACCTACGTCGACTACGAGACGAACCCTCGCGAATACACCCTGCGCACGATCGCCACCCTGCTCGACGTCGACACCCGGGTCTCCGACCTCTATTCCAGCCCGCACGACCAGGTTTCGCAGCAGTTGCGGCTGACCATCGAGACGATCAAGGAGCGCCAGGAGTCCGAACTGGTCAACAGCCCGGAGTACGGGTTGCTCGCCCAGGCGACGCCGGAGCAGACCCTCCAGACGCTCACCGGCCCGCCCACCCCGGACGACCTCGACGCACTGATCACGAAGGTCTGGAAGACGCCCAGCTTCTTCCTGACCCACCCGCTCGGCGTCGCCGCGTTCGGCCGCGAAGCCACTCGTCGCGGGGTGCCGCCGGTGGTCGTGAGCCTGTTCGGGGCTCAGTTCATCACCTGGCGCGGCATTCCGATCATCCCGTCGGACAAGGTGCCGGTGGAGAACAGCGAAACCAAGTTCATCCTGGTCCGCACCGGTGAGGAGCGTCAGGGTGTGGTGGGGCTGTTCCAGCCCGGCCTGGTCGGCGAGCAAGCGCCCGGCCTGTCGGTTCGTTTCACCGGCATCAACGAGTCGGCGCTCGCCCGGTACCTGGTGACGCTGTACACCTCCTTGGCCGTGCTCACCGACGACGCCCTCGCCGTTCTCGATGGCGTTGCCGTGGACCGATTCCATGAGTACAAGTGAGCACCGCGCGGTCGACGCCGAAAGCGACTTGCCACTGAGCTCTGCGGAACTCTCGGCGCTGGCCAGCCAGCTCTACGCGGCCAGCATCCGGCCCGGTTTCGACAGTCCGCCGCAGTCCGCGCCGGTAGCTCCACGAGGCAACGCACCCGACACCACGACGGCTGCCTCGGCGGGTCAGACGGCGTTCGGCGGCGCGCATCAGCACCCGCTGCCGGTTCCGTTGCTCGGTGTCTCCGACGTTTACCTTCCGGCGCCGACGTCCCCGGAACCGGAGCCGCCGCCACAGGCGGTTCCGGTGGCTCCCCGGGGCAACGTGCCGGATACGACGGCGGGGCCGTCCTCTGCGGCGACGGCTGGCAGTGTCGCGGACCCGTTCGTGCCGGCCGACCTCAGCGCGTTCGCTGTCCCGACCCAGGGCATCGTTCCGACGGTGCCGGGGGTGCTGGCCGGCGGAGTGCCGACGGCCCCGGTCGCTCCGCGCGGCACGGTGCCGTCGTGGCCGACGGGCGCGCCTTCGGTACCCGACCTGGCGTGGAGCGACACGGTGCACGCCGCTCCGGATGCGCCGGCGGGCAACGAGGCTGATTACCACTTCCTCACCGCCGGCAACCCGGTACCGCAGCTGACCGACGATCACGAGATCTTCGACGTCAACGCGGTACGGGCGGATTTCCCGATCCTCAAAGAGGTCATCAACGGAAAGCCGCTGATCTGGTTCGACAACGCAGCGACCACGCAGAAGCCGCAGGTGGTGATCGACCGGCTGGTGAAGTTCTATTCCCACGAGAACTCCAACATCCACCGCGCCGCACACGAGTTGGCGGCCCGGGCCACCGACGCCTACGAGGAGGCGCGGGACACCGTTGCCGAATTCATCGGCGCGCCGAGCTCGGACAACATCGTGTTCACTCGCGGCACCACCGAGGCGATCAACCTGGTGGCGCACGCGTGGGGCGGCAAGCATCTGCAGCCGGGTGACGAGATCGTCATCACCCATCTGGAGCACCACGCGAACATCGTTCCGTGGCAATTGATTTCGCAGAAGACCGGTGCGATTCTCAAGGTCGCTCCGATCGACGACGCGGGCAACTTGCTGTTGAACGAGTTCGAGCAGCTGCTCGGTCCGCGGACCAAACTGGTTGCGGCCAGCCAGGTCTCCAACGCACTGGGCACGGTGGTCCCGGTGGACAAGATCGTCGAACTGGGTCACCGCTACGGCGCTCGGGTACTGATCGACGGCGCACAGTCGATCCAGCACATCCCGACCGACGTCGCCGCCCTCGGTGCCGAGTTCTACGTGTTCTCGGGTCACAAGATCTACGGGCCCACCGGAATCGGCGCGCTGTACGGGACCGAGGAAGCGCTGACCGAGACACCGCCGTGGCAGGGCGGCGGTCACATGATCGCCGACGTCACCCTGGAACGGTCGCTGTATCAGGGACCGCCGATCAAGTTCGAGGCCGGCACCGGCAACATCGCCGATGCGGTCGGGCTCACCGAGGCGTTGCGCTACGTGCAGCGGCTGGGCATCGAGCGCATCGCGGCCTACGAGCAGACCTTGCTCGAATATGCGACGCCGCGACTGGCGGACATCCCCGGTGTTCGCCTGGTCGGCACTGCCGAAGAGAAGGCCAGCGTGCTGTCGTTTGTGCTGGCCGGTCACGAGCCGCTCGAGGTGGGCAAGGCGCTCAACGCCGAGGGGATCGCGGTGCGCGCGGGGCATCACTGCGCCCAGCCGGCCCTGCGGCGGTTGGGGCTGGAGGCGACGGTGCGGCCGTCGTTCTCCTTCTACAACACCCATGAGGAAATCGATGTCTTCCTGCGGGCGGTGCGACGCATCGCCGAGGGCGGGACGAACGTCGGCTGAATCTGTTCCTCCGGGCCCGGCACACGGTGTGTAACCGAGTGCCGGGCCCGTCGGCATCTGCGCCCGATTGGCCAGGTCAGCGCGGCTTTTTGGCCTTTTGAGCATACCGGTCTCATATTTTCTCTGATTGATTCGAAACCTCCCGCGCGCGGCCGTTAGTCCGTAAATTTCCGTCGTGGTCTATGCGTGCAGTCGGCCCACGGCATTGCCGTCGTGCTCATGTGCGCGCGCGCACCCGCTGACCGTAGGGTGACCGAGAAATTCTTCCCGTAGCCAGAGGAGCGCGATGAGTTGCATCGAGAGCCGGCCGAGCGAGCAAACTCGATGAATGCCGCGATCACGGCAAGTTCAATGGTTGACTTCCGTGCGACAGCACTGCTCAGCCGCCATATTCCGGTGAGCTGGACGGAGCGGCCAAGGCGTCGGCAGGGTCCGGCTGGGCAAACTCGATCGTGGCCTTGGTCACACCGACGGTGGATCGGGTAAGCGGGGTGCCGGAGAACTCGGGGGGATCGGCCCTGTCGCGGGTCGATTGGTCTAAGCCTGCTACGGCAATTGGCGATTTCGTTGTCATGTCCGGAGAAACCTTCTCCGCTGCCTTCCGCCGGCCTTTCGCTCTGCGGGAACTGATCGACCAGATCTGGTTCGTCGCGAGGGTCTCGATCGTGCCCACGCTCGTGTTGTCGGTTCCCTACACCGTCCTGATCGTCTTCACCCTCAACATCGTCCTGATCGAGGTCGGCGCCGGTGACCTGTCCGGGGCGGGCGCTGCGCTCGCGTCCATCACTCAGGTCGGACCGGTCGTCACCGCGATCGTGGTGTCGGGTGCAGGTGCCACCGCGATCTGCGCCGATCTGGGCGCCAGGACGATTCGCGAAGAGATCGACGCGATGAAAGTGATCGGGATCAATCCGATCCAGGCGCTCGTGGTGCCGCGCGTGATTGCCGCGACATTCGTTGCGCTGCTGCTGTATTCGGCGGTCGCGGTGGTCGGGCTCACGGGTAGCTATTTCTTCGTGGTGTACGTCCAGCACGTCACGCCGGGAGCGTTCATTTTCGGCATGACGATCCTGACCGGCCTGCCGCAGGTGATCGTGTCGTTGGTCAAAGCGCTGCTCTTCGGGCTCTCGGCGGGTCTGATCGCGTGTTACAAGGGGTTGTCTGTCGGCGGCGGTGCGACCGGAGTGGGCAACGCGGTCAACGAGACCGTGGTGTTTGCGTTCATGGCGCTGTTCCTGATCAACATCCTGGCCACTGCATTCGGCGTCAAGGTTTCCCCGTGACCAGCACTGACGAGGACGAAAGGTACATACCGGGTCGGGACTTCCTGAACGGGGTGGTCGGCGCTGTCCGGACCCTGGGCGAGCAGACCGCATTCATCGGCAGCTCCCTCGGTTACACCGTCGACGCCGTTCGGCGCTATCCGGGTGAGGTGCTGCGACTGATCGCGGTCCTGGGGATGGGGACCGGAGCGCTCGCGGTCATCGGCGGCACCGTCGTCATCGTCGGATTCCTGACGCTCACCACCGGCGCGCTGATCGCCGTCCAGGGTTACAACACCCTGTCCAATGTCGGAATCGAGGCCCTCACAGGCTTTCTGGGGGCCTTCCTCAATGTCCGGTTCATCGTTCCGGCAACGGCAGGCGTGGCGCTGGCCGCCACCATCGGGGCCGGCGCGACCGCGCAGCTCGGCGCCATGCGCATCAACGAGGAGATCGATGCGCTGGAGGCGATGGCCATCCGGCCGATCACGTATCTGGCATCCACCCGCATCGTCGCCGGGGTGGTGGCGGTCATCCCGATCTACACCCTGGCGATGCTGATGGGTTTTCTGGCGACCCGGTTCGGCACGACCGTCATCTACGGGCAGTCAAGGGGTGTGTACGACCATTACTTCTCGTCGTTCCTGCATCCGACCGATCTGCTCTGGTCGTTCACCGAGGCGCTGTCGATGGCGGCCGCGGTGATGGCGATCCACACGTACTACGGCTACAACGCGACAGGCGGACCGGCGGGGGTCGGCGAGGCAGTGGGGCGTGCCGTGCGTTCTTCGATCACAGCGGGGGTTTTCATTCTGTTGACCATCACACTGTCGGTGTACGGACAGTCCGGCAACTTCCACTTGTCGGGGTGACGGGATGAGCCAGCATCAGACCCGGCGGCGCCGGGGGATCGACCCTATCTGGTGGGCACCGATACTCGTTTTGGTGATCCTCGGGGTCAGCACGCTGACCGGGCTGGCGTTCGAGGGAACGCTGAAGACCACGGTGCCGCTCACCGTCATCTCCGACCGTGCCGGTTTGGTGATGGAAGACGACGCGAAGGTGAAACTTCGTGGCGTCCAGATCGGGGAAGTGTCGAAAGTCGAGTCCTACGCCGACTCGGCCGGGACGAATCTGTCGAAGCTGAAGCTGAAGATCTATCCGGACGAATTCCGCTACCTGCCGAGCAACGTCGAGGCGGAGATCAAGTCCAGCACCGCTTTCGGGGCCAAGTACGTCGATCTCATCGTCCCGCCTTCCGGACCCAGTCACCGCGATCTGGCCAAAGGCGCTGTGCTGCACAGTCGCAACGTGACAGTGGAGGTCAACACCGTCTTCGAGAACCTGGAGTCGATCGTGCACGCGATCGATCCGGCGAAGCTGAACGGTGTGCTGTCGGCGTTGGCCGACGGCTTCCGAGGCAAAGGTGAGCGCATCGGTCAGGCGATCAGTGGCGGCAACCAATTCCTGGTTGCGGTCAACCCGAAGCAGGCGACCATCCGCAAGGACTGGCAGCTCTTCGGCAAGACCGCAGCAGCCTATTCCGCTGCGGCGCAGGATATTTTGGCCACTCTTGATTCGTTCTCGACGACGAGCGTCACGATCACCAAGAACAAGAAGGCACTCAACGAGGTGCTGCTGGACGCGATCGGCTTCTCCAACGCCGGTATCAACACGATCGGACGCAACGAGCAGAACCTGGTCAGTTCGATCAACCTCATCGCGCCGACCTTCGAGCTGCTGAACAAATACTCGCCGACCTACAAGTGCACGTTCGAGGGCGCGGTCTGGTACTTGGAGAACGGCGGTCGAGCTGCCATGGGGGGCAACGGCAAATCGCTCAACATCGACGGTGGACTGCTGTTCGGCGACGACCCCTACCGCTATCCCGACAACCTGCCCCGGGTGCAGGCCAAGGGAGGCCCCGGGGGCCGACCGAGCTGTGGGTCGCTGCCCGACGCGAGCGCGAACTTCCCGGTCAAGTACCTGGTGACCGACACCGGCTTCGGCACGGGCCTGGACATCCGGCCCAACACCGGCATCGGCTTCCCCGGCTACGTCAACTACTTCCCGGTCACCAAGGGAACGCCTCAGCCGCCGCTGATCCGTTACCCTGGCGGACCGGCGCCGGGCCTGCCGCCCGCGTACCCGGGCCAGCCGCCGTCCGGTGCGCCCGACTATGCCGGGGCCGCGACGCCGCCACTTCCGCCCGGTCCAGCGCCGGCCCCCTAAGTGACCGTGAACTCGAAAAGTAAGGAGCTGCAATGAGAACCGACGCCGGCGCGATCGCGCGTGTGGTGGCGTTCACCGTTGTCTCGCTTGCCTTCGTGTTCATTCTGGTGACGGTCTTCGGGCAGTTCCGGTTCGACTCCCGCACGTCCTACAGCGCGGTCTTCTCGAACGTCTCCGGCCTCAAGGGCGGCAACTTCGTCCGCATCGCCGGTGTCGAGGTCGGAAAGGTCAGCGACCTCAAGCTGGAGAAGGACGGCACGGTCCACGTCGACTTCGCCATCGACAAGGGGTTGCGGCTCACCGAGGGCACCAAAGCGTCGGTGCGATACGAAAACCTGATCGGCGACCGGTATCTCGCGCTCGAGGACGGGCCCGGCCCGCCCAGGCGACTGCCGGAAAAGGCGACGATTCCGTTGGCGCGGACCTCTCCGGCGCTCGACGTCGACGCGCTGATCGGTGGTTTCAGGCCGCTGTTCCGAGCGCTGGACCCCGACCAGGTGAACGCATTGTCCGGCCAGTTGTTGCGGGTGTTCCAGGGCGAGGGCGCAACCATCTCATCGGTGCTCGGTGAAACCAGCGCGCTGACAACCACATTGGCCAACCGCGACAAGCTGATCGGCGACGTGATCACCAACTTGAACGTCGTGCTGCACACCTTCGGCACACGGGACAAGCAATTCTCGGACGGCCTGGACAAGTTGTCTCAACTCGTCGGGGCGCTCTCCGAGCGCAAGACCGACATCACCAAGGACGTGGCCTACATCAACGCCGCGACCGGTTCGGTCGCCGATCTGTTGACTCAGGCGCGGCAACCCATCAAAGACACTGTGGTGCAGACGGATCGCGTGTCGGGGCAGATCGAGTCCGATCACAGTTACTTCGACGACCTCGTCAGGACTCTCCCCGAGGTGTACCAGGTGCTGTCCCGGCAGGGTCTCTACGGTGACTACTTCGGCTTCTACATCTGCGACGTGATCATCAAGCTCAACGGCCGCAACGGACAACCCACGTTCGTCAAGCTGGTGAGCCAGGTAACCGGACGGTGCTTACCGAAAAAATGACCTCGATCAAAGAACGCTTCAAGGCCCTCAACGACAAGCGGCGCAACATCAAGCCGCTCGCCGACCGCAACCGGGTCACCGTCGGTCTGGTCGGCATCGGCATCGTCGTCGCCTTGGTCGCCGCCGTGTTCTCCTACGAGAAGATTCCGTTTCTCACCGGAAAGTCCGGCTACTCCGCCTATTTCACCGAGGCGGGCGGCATCAAGCCGGACAGCGACGTGCGGGTGTCGGGAATGTCAGTGGGCCGGGTGTCCAGCGTCAAGCTCGACGGGACCAAAGTGCTGGTCTCTTTCACCGTCGACGATGACGTCGCTCTGGGCAACCGCACCGAGGCGTCGATCAAGACCGAGACCGTGCTGGGCACGAAGATGCTCGAGATCACCCCGCGAGGCGACGGCAAACTCGAGGGCGCCATCCCGGTCGAGCGCACCCGGGCGCCCTACGATCTACCAGATGCGTTGGGCGACTTGACCAGCACCGTCAGCGCATTGGACACCGCGAAACTCTCGTCGGCGCTGACTACCCTGGCGACCACCTTCAAAGACACGCCGCCCGATCTGAAGGCCGCCCTTGAAGGCGTCGCGCAGTTCTCCAGCACGTTGGACAACCGCGACGCGAAACTGCGCAGTCTGCTGACCAACGCGAACAAGGTCGTGGGGGTGCTCGGCAAGCGCAGCGACCAGATCGCGAACCTGGTCATCAACGCCAATGCCCTACTGGCCGAACTGCTGACGCAGCGCAACGCGGTGGACGCGTTGATGACCAACGTCGGGGCCGCGTCGCGGGAGATCTCCGCGGTTGTCGGCGACAACCGGACGCAGCTCAAGCCCGCCCTGGACAAGCTCAACAGTGTGCTGGGAGTTCTGGACGACCGCAAGAAGGAGCTGCAGCGCACCCTGTACCTCATCCCGAAGTACGCGATGTCGTTCGGTGAAGTGCTGGGGTCGGGGCCCTTCTTCAAGGCCTCGCTTCCGAACCTGACGCTGGGACAGTTCGCGCAGCCGTTCACCGACGCGGCCTTCTCCGATCTGGGCCTCGATCCCAATGTGCTGCTGCCGTCCCAACTCGTCGATCCCGGCACCGGCCAACCCGGCCTGCCGTTGCTGCCGATGCCGTACCCGCGCACCGGACAGGGCGGCGAGCCGCGACGGAATATCCCGGACGCCATCACCGGCAACCCGGGCGATCAACCGTGCAGTGCGCCCGGTCGACCAGGAGCACCCGGGTGCTACCCGTACCGGCAGCCGCCACCGGCGCCGCCGCCGGGCGGGCCGCCCCCCGGGCCGCCGGCCGATCTCAAGCCGCCGCCCAAGCAGACGCCGGTGTACCAACCGGCGCCCAATGAAGTGCCGTCGAACGGGGGTCGCTGATGGCCTTCGCGAAAGTCCGTGAACGCCTGGACAAAGGCGCCGTCTGGGTCGAGAACCATCGACGGGTCACCAAGATCGGCACCGGAATCAGCCTGCTGCTGATCCTGGCCGTCGGGATCAGCATGATGGTCACGCCGTGGTGGAAGCAGGTGACCCGCAACACCTACATCGCCTACTTCCCGAACACCAACGGTGTCTACACCGGCGACGAAATCCGGATCCTGGGCGTCGCGGTCGGGACGATCGAGAAGATCGAACCGCAGCCCAATGCGGCGAAGGTCACGTTCACCGTCGAGTCGCAGTACGCGGTGCCGGCCGACGTCAAGGCGGCGATCCTGTCCCCGTCGCTGGTCACCTCGCGTGCGATCCAACTCGTCCCGGTCTACTCCGGTGGCCCGAAACTGGCTGACGGCGCGATCATTCCGCAGGAGCGCACCGCGGTTCCGGTCGAGTGGGACGACCTGCGTAAGCAGTTGGAAAAGCTGACCGACTCGTTGCAGCCGACAACCGAGGGTGGTACCAGCGCGCTCGGTCAGTTCGTCAACACCTCGGCGGCGAACCTGCGCGGCGAAGGGGACACCGCGCGCGACACCGTCATCAAGCTCTCCCAGGCGGTTTCGGCGCTCGGCGACCACAGCACGGACATCTTCAGCACGCTGCGCAACCTGGAGGTGTTCGTCTCCGCGCTGACGTCGAGCAGTGAGTTGTTGGCATCGTTCAACAAGAATTTGGCCTCGATCACCACGGTGATGGCCAATACACCCAACGAGTGGGGCCAGGCCATCGCGGGGTTGGACGCCGCCGTCAACGACCTGCGTCCCTTCGTCGCCGAGAACCGCGAAGCCATCGGCACCACGTTCGACCACCTCAACGAGATCACCACCGCGTTGAACGACAGCCGCCGTGACATCAAACAGACGCTGCACGTCGCGCCGAACGTGTTCCAGAACTTCCTGAACATCTACCAGCCGGCGCAGAGCGCGGTGACCGGCATCCTGGCGCTGTCGAACTTCGCCGACACCGTCCAATCCATCTGCGGGTCAATCGAATCCGACGGCCGGGTGGGTGCGAAGCAGTCGGCGCGGCTGTGCGAGCAGTATTTGTCGCCGATCATCAAGAACCGCCAGTACAACTTCCTGCCGATCGGACTGAACCCGTTCGTGGGCGCGGCGGCTCGTCCTAACGAGATCACTTACAGCGAGGACAAGCTCAACCCGCACATCCCGCCGCCGGGAGCGCCGGCCGGCCCGGCCCCCGACGTACCGCCGCCGGTGTCGCCGCAGGCGCTGCCGGGCGGCGCGGTGCCACCTCCGCCGGTCGCGGTCCGGTCCACCGATCCGCATGCGGGGCTGACGGGCCTGATGGTCCCGGCGCCACCGGGAGGTACGCCATGAGGCGCATCGTGATTGCGGCGCTGGCGATCTCGTCCATGCTGGCGCTGTCGGGCTGTGGCGGCTGGCGGGGGCTCAACTCGCTGCCGCTGCCGGGAACCGCGGGAAAGGGCAAGGGCTCGTACACCATTCAGGCTCAACTGCCGGATGTGGTGGTGATCCAGCCGAATACCCGGGTGCGGGTTGCCGACGTCAACATCGGCAACGTCACCAAGATCGAAGTCCAGGACTGGCACGCGCTGGTGACGATGCGGATCGACGGCAGCGTCCATCTGCCCGAGAACAGCACCGCCAAGGTCGGCCAGACCAGTCTCCTCGGGTCCATGCACATCGAGTTGGCGCCGCCCAGTGACGAGGCGCCACGGGGTCAGCTGAAGAACGGCTCGGTGATTCCGCTGGCCAAAGCGGCGACCTACCCGACCACCGAGCAGACACTGGCTTCGGTGGCGATCCTGCTCAACGGGGGCGGGCTCGGTCACATTCAGGAGCTGACAAGGACTTTCGCCACTGCACTGAGCGGTCGCGAGCAAGAGATGCGCAGCCTGTTGACCCAGCTGGACGTCTTTGTCACCGAGACCAAGAAGCAGACCGATGACATCATCACGGCCATCGAGAATGTCAACGAACTGGCCGGTCAGGTGGCGGACAAAGACGCAACTGTGGACAAGGCGCTCACGACGATTCCGCAGGCCTTGGGTGTGCTTTCCGACACCCGGAAGCTGTTGGTCGACGCCATCGACAGGGTCGGCCAATTCAGCGCCGTCGCCGCCTCCACGATCCAGCAGTCGAAGAAGTCGCTCGTTGACAACTTCCGTAACCTGGCACCTGCCTTGCGCGAACTGGCTAATGCCGGTCCGGCGCTCACCCGGGGACTGGACTTCCTGTCCACGCTGCCGTGGGTGAAAAGCACTGTGCCGAACTGGTTCAGGGGTGACTTCGCCAACATCTCGCTGGTCGTCGACCTGACGTTGAGCCGACTCGACAGTGGCTTCTTCACAGGGTCGCGGTGGGAGGGAAACCTCACCGAACTCGAGATGCAGTGGGGGCGAACCATCGGCCAGATGCCCAGTCCGTACACCGCGGTCAATCCGTTGATCGCGCCGTATCACTGGGGAGGCTACTGAGATGGCGAGTTCGAGCAAGCTGCGGCTGTCTCGCGGCGTGTGGACCCAGCTGGCGATCTTGGCATCCGTCACGGTTCTGTCGATCGGTGTGATGGCCTTCGGCTTCATCAAAGTGCCTGCGCTGCTTGGTATCGGCCGGTACACGGTGAAGGTCGACCTGCCCGCCTCGGGTGGGTTGTATCCGACGTCGGTGGTGAACTATCGCGGCAGCGAGGTCGGGACCGTCAAGTCGGTCGACGTCACCCAGACCGGGGTTCAGGCCGTGCTCTCGCTGAAGTCCGACATCGCGATTCCCCGCGACCTGACCGCCGCGGTGCACAGCCGCTCGGCGGTCGGGGAGCAGTTCCTGGAGCTGACACCGCGGTCCGGCACCGTGTCGGACACCGGCCCGAAACTGCGCGACGGTGACGTGATCGCGGTTGGCAGAACACAGATCCCGGTCGATATCGGCAAGCTGCTCGACATCACCAACAAGGCGCTCGTCGCGATCCCGCAGGACAACCTGCACACGGTCGTCGAAGAGGCATCCAAAGCCGTCGCGGGTCTGGGCCCGGAACTGTCCCGCCTCATCGACGGCGGCACGGCGTTGGCGATCGACGCCGGCAAGACCACCGACTCGTTCTCCCGCCTGATCGACGAGTTCCCTCCGGTGGCCAGTTCGCAAGTGCGAACCTCGGATTCGATCGCGACCTGGGCGCGGCGGGTGAATGCCATCACCAGTCAGGTGAAGGAACAGGACAGCCGGCTCGCGGACTTGCTCAACACCGCCGGCCCGGCACTCGACGAGGGCACCGCGCTGTTCGACCGGCTGGCACCGACTCTGCCGGTGCTGTTGTCGAATCTGGTCAGCCTGGGCACGATCACGGTGAACTACCGCAACGACCTCGAGCAGTTGTTGGTGATGTTCCCGCAGGGGACCGCGGTGATGTCGTCGATCATTGTGCCGGACCGGGTCGCCAAAATGGATTACAAGGGCATCTATCTCGACTTCAACCTGAACCTCAACTCGCCGCCACCGTGCAACGCGGGGTTCTTGCCGGTTCAGCAACAGCGCATTCCGGTCCGCGAGGACTATCCCGACCGCACCAACGGCGAGTTGTACTGCCGCATCCCGCAGAACTCCGACATGAACGTCCGCGGTGTTCGCAACGTGCCGTGTGAAACGAAGCCGGGTAAACGTGCGCCCACGGTCGAGATGTGCGAGAGCGACGAGCAGTACGTTCCACTGAACGACGGCTTGTTCTGGAAGGGCGATCCGAACGCGACGTTGAGCGGCCAGGGTGTGCCGCAGTACCCCAAGGGCGGCGTGGCCCCGTATTCGCCGGGCGAGCACTGGCACCCGCCCGTTGACCCCGCGGCGCCGAAACCGGTGCTCGCAATTCCCTACGATCCCCTGACCGGGAACTACGTCGGGCCGGACGGTCGTCACTTCAGCGATTCCGACTTGGCCGCCGGAATGAAAGGCAAGACATGGCAGAGCATGATGGTGCCGCCGAAGAAACCGAATCCCTAGCCGACGCCGAGGCCGACGCGGAAGCCACGGCCGAGACACCCGACGCCGAGGGCGCCGAGGACGCTGTCGACGCCGAGGATGCCGAGGCCTCCGAGCCCGACCAGGACGACGAGCCGAAGCCGAAAAGGTCGGTCCGCCAGTCACTCTCGGGCACCCGCGGCCTGATCGCGGTGAGTCTGGTGGCGGTCGTGACGCTGGGGGCGCTGGCCGGCTGGCTGGGATACCGCTACTACGGCGACCAGCAGACCCAGGAGCGCCGCGCCCTCTTCGTCCAGGTCGCGCGCCAGACTGCGATCAACCTCACCACGATCGACCACGCCGAGGTCGATGCGGACATCAAGCGCGTGCTGGATTCGGTGACCGGTGCCTTCCACGAGGAGTACGAGAACCGTTCCAAGCCGTTCATCGAAGTCGTGAAGAAGGTCCAGTCGAAAACCGAGGGCAACATCGCCGAGGCGGGGATAGTGTCCGCTACAGCCGACCAGGCTCAGGTGTTGGTGGCGGTGGCGGTGAAGACGTCGTTGGCCGGAGCGCCGCCGGATCAGGAACCTCGTCGGTGGCGGATGCGGTTGACCGTCGACAGGACCGGGGATAGTGCCAAGGTGTCGAAAGTCGAGTTCGTGCCGTGAGTGGCCGAACCGCGTTGACGGCACAGGAGGAGGAGTCCGCGATGTCTGACGACGTGGATCCGTCCGTTGACGACCCGTCGGTGGACGAGCGCGACGACGAGGCCGCTGCCGTCGAAGACGGCGCAGAGGCAGACCAGGTCGACGGCGACGACGCAGCCGAGGACGTCGACAAAAAGGAATCCGCGCCGCGCAAGCGCGACTGGACCCGTCTGCTCACCGTGCTGCTTCCCGCGTTGGCGGTGCTGATCGGGGCGGGTGCCGGTTACCTGACCTGGCTTGATCATGCTGCACGCGAAGCACGGCTGGCGCTGGAGCAATCGGTGCAGGCCGCTTCGGAAAGTACGATCGCGATCCTGTCCTACAAGCCGGAAACGGTGGACCAGGAATTGAAGGCCGCCGCCGACCGGCTCGCGGAGCCGTTCCGGCAGCAGTACACCCAGCTGGTCTCCGACGTCGTGGCGCCGGGAGCCAAGCAGCAGCACATCACTGCGGTGGCCACGGTGCCCTCGGCGGCATCGGTGTCAGCGACCGGAAAGCACGCTGTGGTACTGGTTTTCGTCGACCAGACCACCACCATCGGCAACGATGCGCCGACGCAGAGCACGTCGAGTGTTCGTGTCACGCTCGACAAAGTCCATGGCCGCTGGCTGATTTCACAGTTCGACCCGGTGTGACCGAGGACAGGTGAGGCGAAGATGACACGTTTGACGCGGACGATCCGGCGGCTGTCGGTGGTCACGCTGGTTGTCGGATGGTGTGCCGCGACTGCGGTTTCGGGCGCAACCGGTGTGACGAGAGCCGCCGGCTTCGAGACACTGCGGGTGCCATCGGCGTCGATGGGCCGCGATATTCCGGTGCAGTTCCTGGCCGGTGGGCCGCACGCGGCGTATCTGCTCGACGGTTTCAATGCTGCACCGGACGTGAGCAACTGGGCCACCGCCGGCAACGGATTCAATACCCTTGCCGGTAAAGGCATTTCGGTGGTCGCCCCGGCCGGCGGCGCGTACAGCATGTACACCAACTGGGAGCAGGACGGCAGCAAACAGTGGGAGACGTTCCTGTCGACCGAGCTTCCCGACTGGCTGGCCGCCAACAAGGGTTTGGCACCCGGCGGGCATGGTGTGGTCGGTGTCTCGCAGGGCGGATACGCCGCGGCGGCGCTGGCCACTTTCCATCCCGACCGGTTCCGCTACGCCGGATCGTTGTCGGGCTATCTTGCCCCCGAACGGACCGCGGTGGATGGGGCGATCAGGAATTGTCTCCTGCAAGGCGGAGCCGACAGCGGCGCCATGTGGGGCGCGCCCCAGCTCGGTCGCTGGAAATGGCACTCACCGAATCAGAACGTCCAGCAGTTGGTGGACAACAACACTCGGCTGTGGGTCTACAGCCCGGGCAGCGGGGCCCCGACCGACCAGGGCGCGATGGCCGGCAACGCCGATATCGCCCAGGGCACCAACGCAACGTTCTACTCACACTTCCGGGACGTCGGTGGCACCAACGCCCACTTCGATCTGGGGCGTGGTGGCGGCAACGACTGGCCGACCTGGTCCCGGCAGCTGAGCGCCATGTCCGGCGATCTCGCGGCGAACATTCGCTAACACCCGAGAAATGAGATGTCATGACTGACAAGCGCATTCGTGAACTCGTGCGGATCATCTCGATACCGCTGGCGCTCGGGCTCGTCGCGCCGGTCGCCGCCGCGTCGGCCGCTCCGGGAGTTCCCGGTAACAACGACCGGCTCAACAACGGCATCGTGACCAATGTCGACACGATCAAGTTCCAGCACGGCTGCACCACCAAGCTCAAGAAGAACCCGCAGCTGGAGGCCGCCGCGCAACGCCAGACCGTTGATGTGCTCAACAATCGAGGCCTCGACGCCGACGTCGGATCCGACGGCTCGTCAGTGGCCGACCGGGCCCGGGACGCGGGCTACCGCGGCAGGGTGGCTGAAACCGTGGCGATCAACAATTCGCTGGCGATCAACGACCTCGACGTGATCGGGAATTGGTACTACCGACCCGATTACATGGCAATCATGTCGAACTGCGCCAACACTCAGATCGGGGTGTGGTCGGAGAACAGCTTCGACCGCAGTGTGCTGGTCGCCGTCTACGGGCAGCCCGACCAATGAGGCGCGCAATGCTGTTGAGCAGCCTTGTCGTCGCCGCGTCGTTGACCGGTGCCCTGCCGGCGCCGCACGCGCAAGCCGTTCCAGCACCCGACATCGAGTTCATCTACGACACGACGGTGCGTAAGCAATACAGCTTCGCGAACACCGCCGATGCGATCAGCTACGCCCACGGCATCTGCGACAAGATCACCGGCGGGGCCGGCTACGGCCAGGTGATCGGCGACGTGAAGCGTGACGTATTACCCAATGACGAGTACTCGGCCAACTACCTGATCTCAAACGCGGTCAACATCTATTGCCCGGCTCAGCTCTGGGCGCTGCGCAACACGGCGGGCAGCTACGTGCCGCCGCCGCAGTAGTCAGCCGTTGTCGGCGTTGCCGAGGTCCGGCGCGTAGGACGGCGGTGGGTAGTTGCCCCGCAGCAGCCACGCGAAGGCCGCAATGCCGTATTCCAGCTCGTCGCTCGCGTCGTAATCGGGGTTGGGATTCACGGTGTTGAGCCTATCGCGCTGGGGCGCCGAATGTCGTTCGACGCCGGTCTACCTGGTGGTCTGACCATAACTTGCGGTGATTTTATCGATTGCCGTTCGGCCCGGACGCCAGCTGGGAAAGAACCGTTTCGGTGTCGGTCGACGCACCACGGTTGTACGGCAACTTCGACAGCGCCGTTCCCATCGCGCAGGTGTTGGAGACGGCGGCGTAGGTCAGGCCGCCACCGATCGCGGCGGCCAGCCACTTCAGCCGAGGTATCGCAATGCTTCCCAGTACCGACGACAGCACGATGGAACCGGCGACCAGGCGGACCTGGCGCTCCAGATCCCACCGCTGAGCGCCACGGTTGACCTCGTACCCCTGCCTTTCCCAGTCGCTGATCCCTTTTTCCAGGACGCTGCCGCCGTCGACGCCCGCGCGCTGCAGAAGCTCCTGCGCTTGGGTCGCCCGTTGGCCCGAGCGGCACACCAGAACGAGGTCATCGCTCTGGTCGAGCCGCTCGGCGACCTTCGGGCCGTGTTCGTTGAGCACATCGAGCGGCACGTTCAGCGAGCCGTCGATGTGAGAGCTCTCGAACTCCGCCGGTGTCCGCACGTCGAGGATCCGTGGCGGGGTGTCCGAGGCGATCCGTTCCCGCAGTTCATTCGAGGTGATGGCAGTGGTCATGGGCAGACGAATACCCCACGGGACTGCTGGTCCGAAGGTTTTGCTCGCGGTGAGTTTTGCTCGATGCGCCGGCGCGCGGCTCAAGCCTGGAGCAAGGCCGAATCAGAAGCGCCGGTCTCATCCGATTCGGCGCTGGACGGCTGCTCGGGGTGCAGCATGTCCGCGTAGCGCAGAGATTCGGGGATGCCGAACCCGTCGACGAGCAGTTCCGCGTGCGGGCGCAGCAGTCGGCACCGGTCGTTGATGCCGCGGGTGACCGCCTTGGCGCGCTCGGTCGACAGGAAGCGGTGCTCGACGTACCAGGCTTTGTCATCCTCGATCACGGTCAGCGCGTAGAGGTCGCAGACCAGCTCGAGAACCTCACGGGCCTCGTCGTTTTCGCAGGCGTCGATCCCGGCGACGAAGGCCTCCAGCACCACCCGGTCGATGTGCGCCCGCGCGGCGTGCAGCACGTGGTCCTGCACCGAGTTGAACGCGTCGAACGCCGACATCTCCTTCGATTTGGCCTGCAGCCGGCGCGCCACCGAGGCGATGATGTACTGCTCCCGGTCCTCGAACATCTGGACCTGAGTGCCCCGGTTGAACAGGCTGCCTTCTTCCTCGTTGTCCTGCCGGGCGTCGATGACGGTCTGGATGATCGTTTCGGCCGCAGTGCGTTTCAGCACCCGCTCGCCGGCGAAGTTGGCGGCGAACCGCACCCACTCCACCGGGCTCATGCTCTTGATGTCGTCGGCGTAGGCGGTGAGCAACTCCTTGGCGACCAGCTGGGTCAGCACGTGGTTGTCACCTTCGAAGGTGGTGAACACGTCGGTGTCGGCGCGCAGCGCGATCAGCCGGTTGTCGGCCATGTACCCGGCGCCGCCACACGCTTCGCGGGACTCCTGGATGGCGGTGGAGGCGTGCCAGGTGTTGGCCGCCTTCAGGCCGGCGGCGCGCGACTCGAGTTCCCGCTGCTCCTCGGCGTCGGGGGAGTCGGTGGTCTGCAGATCGTGGCACTTGGAGACCAGTTCGTTCTGCGCGAACTGCAGTGCGTACGACTTGGCGATCAGCGGGAACAGCCGGCGCTGATGCACCAGGTAATCCATGATGAGCACTTCGCCGTCATCGTCCGGTGCGCTGAACTGCTTGCGCTGCAAGGCATATCGGGTCGCGATGTCGAGCGCCACCCGGGCCGCGGCGCCGGCGCTGCCCCCGACGGTCACCCGCCCGCGGATCAGGGTGCCGATCATGGTGAAGAACCGCCGGTTGGGATTTTCGATCGGCGAGGTGTACGTGCCGTCGGCCTCGACATCGCCGTATTTGTTGAGCAGGTTCACCCTCGGCACCCGGACGTGGTCGAACACGATGCGGCCGTTGTCGACGCCGGGCAGGCCGCCCTTGTACTGACAGTCCGATGTCGTCACGCCAGGCAGGTCGTTGCCCTCGGCGTCGCGGATCGGCACCAGCACGCAGTGCACCCCGTGATTGACCTGCTCACCGTTCTCGGTGGTGATGAGTTGCGCGAAAACCGCGGCGATGACGGCTGTTTCGGCTGCGCCGCCGATGTAGTCCTTGCGCGCGTTCGGAGTCTCCGAGTGGATGACGAACTCTTGGGTCTCGGCGTCGTAGGTCGCCGTCGTCTCCAGCGCCTGGACGTCGCTGCCGTGGCCGGTCTCGGTCATCGCAAAACAACCGGGCAGCTCGAGGCTGATGATTTTCTTCACATACGCCTCGTGGTGGCGCTCGGTGCCCAGATTCTCGACGGCCCCGCCGAACAGGCCCCACTGCACGCCCGCCTTGACCATCAGCGACAGATCCGACATCGCCAGCATCTCGATCATCGTCACCGCGGCGCCGACGTTGCCGTTGCCGCCGTGCTCTTTGCGGAAGCCGTCGTCGGCCTCACCCGAGGCGGCCATGATGCTCATCTGCTCGGCCACCTTGGTGCGCGCGATCACCGTGTTCGGCGTGTAGTGCGGACGGAAGAGGTCTTCGGAGAGCCGCTGACGCATCTGGTTCTTCACGTCACGAAAGCGTCCGTCGAGAGAGTTGCGCAAATGTTCCGCAATGGTGGTCATACCCGACGGTAACCGATGAGAATCGAGACGCCGGGATCTACACCGAACTGGCCGCTCCGTTAACCCGCAGTGTTTATAGTTCGTCGCGCAGTCGCGGTCGCGCGTCCCCCAGGAAGGTGAGCCATGAGCGGGATATCCCGCGCATTCAGCAAGGAGGGCGCGGTCGACATCGACACCGTGGCCGCTGCCTTGGCCCCGAAGTTCACTGTGGCTGCCGGCGAATACACGACCGTGTCACGCACCTGGCTGGACACTTTCGACTGGCGGTTGCACTCGGCCGGTATCTCGCTGCACTTCGCCGACAACGGGCCGCTGGTCCTGCAGCTGCCCGACGGGGTCCGTTTGCAGGCGCCGCGGGCCGCGAAGTGGCCGGCGCAGGTGCACGAGCTGCCCCCCGGCCCGGTCCGTGACGCACTGGCACCGCTGATCGCGCCGCGGGCGCTGGTGCCGGTCGTCACCGTGCAGGCGGCCTCCCAGGAAAGCCGGGTGCTCGATGCCGACGAGAAGACGGTGGCTCGGTTGCTCACCGACAGTGTCGCCGACGGCACCAGCCAGTTGCGCATCCAACCGCTGCGCGGTTACGACGCCGACGGCGATCGCATCGCGCGGCGGCTGGCGAAGATCGACGGGTTCAGTGCCGTCGCGACGACGCCGTATGACCTCGCGCTGACCCACGCGGTCCGCGGGCCCACCAACGGAACCGCCTCCGTTTCGCCGCTACGACCGAAAGCTGTTGCCGCCGTTGCCATCACCGGCATCCTGGACGGATTCGCGGCGGCAATCGAGGAGAATGTGCCGGGAACCATCGCCTCGATCGACATCGAATTCCTGCACGACCTGCGCGTCGCGGTCCGTCGCACCCGATCGATTCTCAAGCTCGTCGGCGACGTGCTGCCCAATCAGCTCGCCGAGCGTTACGCACCGGATTTCAAGTGGCTCGGCGATCTGACCACCCCGGTCCGCGACCTGGACGTCTACCTGTTCGAGCTCGACTCGATGACGGCCCGGCTGACCTCTGCCGACCCCGGCGACCTCGACCCGTTTCGGTCCTTTCTGGTCTCGCACCGCGCTGCGGAACGGCGTCGCCTGGTACGCGGCCTGCGCTCGAAACGGTTCCACAATCTGCTCGGCGACTGGCGCGCCGAGCTGGCCGAAGTGAGCACCGGCGCCGGCGCCGGTCCCACGGTCGCGGCGCTGGCACGTCAGCGACTCACGCGGGCCTACCGCAACGCCGCGCGGCGGGGCAGTCGGATCACCGAGGACTCGCCCAGCGACGACGTCCACGCGCTGCGCAAGCGGTGCAAGGAATTGCGTTACCTGCTCGAGGTCTTCAAACCGGTGTGCGAGAGTGCGCCCCACCGGGCCTTGCTCAAAGAGCTCAAGTCGCTGCAGGACACCCTCGGTGACTTCCAGGACGGCGAGGTGCAGCGCGAAGCCGTGCACGAATTCGCCGCCGCGATGATGGAACAGGGCGCGGCGCCCCCCAAGACGCTGCTGGCGATGGGGGAGATGGCCGCTCAGCTCGACGCCCATCAGCTCGGTGCGCGGGCCGCGCTGGCCGGGCGGCTGCAGCCCTTCCTCTCCGACGAGAATCGGGCCCGTGTCAAGGCATTGGTGCGCCGATGAAGGTCTATGCCACCTACAACATCAAGGGCGGTGTCGGTAAGACGTCGGCGGCGGTGAACCTGGCGCATCTGGCGGCGCTCGACGGACTCAACGTGCTGCTGTGGGACCTCGACCCGCAGGGCGCGGCGACGTTCATGTTCCGGGTGCGGCCCGAGGTCAAAGGTGGCGGCCGGGCGCTGGTGGAGGGGTCACGATCGCTGGACGACGCGATCAAGGCCACGGATTTCGACGGCCTGGATCTGGTGCCCGCGGACTTCCGTTACCGGAATCTGGACGTGCAGCTCGACGACATGAAGCGTCCGACGCGCCGGATTCGAGAACTGTTGCGGCCGCTGGAAAGTCAGTACGACGCCGTCTTCCTCGACTGCCCGCCGAGCATCTCGTTGCTCTCGGAAAACGTGCTCCACGCGGTCGACACCCTGTTGGTGCCGATGATCCCGGCGACGTTGTCGGTACGCACTTACGACCAACTGACGGAGTTCGTCGCCGATTTCGAAGGACGGCAGCCGCGGGTGCGCGCCTTCTTCTCGATGGTGGACAAGCGCAAGCGCCTGCACTGCGACCTGGTGGAGCGCTTGTCGACCGAGCGAGCCGGGATCTTGACCACGACCATTCCGGCGCTGTCGATCATCGAACAGATGGCCGAGCATCGTGCGCCGGTGACCGCATCCGCGCCGCACAGCGCGGCGTCGCACTGCTACCGCGCCCTCTGGGCAGAGGTCAGGCGCGACGAACTCAGGTGATCGGCTCCTGGTGATGCCGCCGCGACGGCCGTCGTAAGCGCCAGCGCAGCGCCGCGGTGGCGATCACGCCGAATCCGGTCAACAGGCCCATGTCCAGTAGCCATTGTCCGGAAGAGTGTTTCCACGAATCGTCAGCCTCGGCAAGGGGATTGACCGCATGCACGTCGACGGTGGATGCGGCCGCCGCGAAGCCCCAGCGGGACGGCATCAGGGCGGCGATCTGCTCCAGCGGGAACCGGCCGGAGATCGGGAACATCGCTCCGGCGAACACCAGGGAGAACAGGACGATCAACACGCCGGTCAGCAGAATCTGCTCGAAGTGCCTTGCCAGAGTGGACAAAGCGAGCGCAACCATTGCCGTCACGATGGCGGTGACGGCCAGCGCGATGAACAGTTCTGTACTGGCCGCGAGGGTGTGGTGTCCGAGCAGCACGCCGCCGCGGGCGGGGGCCTTGTGGCCGACGGTCGCGACAGCGGTGATCGTTGCGGTCTGAGCGATGGCGATCAGGCTGAACACGAGGATCTTGCCGGCCAAAAAGGCCGACGCCGACAGCCCGTGTGCCTGTTCGCGGCGGAAGATGCGCTGCTCGCCGAACAAGTCGCGGATGCCCAAGGCCGTACCCATGACCACGGCCCCGAGGGTGAGCACGGTCAGGATCGCGACGGCCTGGTCGGGATTTCTGCCGTAGCGGCTAGCCGGGCCCAGACCCGCGTCGCCGGGTATCAGCAACGACATCGCGCCGAACAGCATCGGCAGGATGGCGAGGAAGACCAAGTACCGTTGATCGGCGACGGTCAGCCAGGCTTGGCGACGGATCGAAACCGCGATCTGGTGCAGCAGGTTTCGCTTCAACGCCGGAGCGGTCGGGGTGTCCGACGGCGGCGGGGGTTCGGGTGGCGGCGGCACCTGCTGGCGGGCCAGGTATTCGTCGTGTGCGCCGTAGGGGTCCGTTCGGGCCCGCTTGACGATGGCGTCCCAGTCGGTGGTGCCCAACTGTGGCCCGATCTCCGCGGGTGCGCCGGCGAATACCGGGATGCCGGTCGGGGTCAGCACCACCACCTGGTCGCAGACGTCGAGTCCGGTCGGCGCCGTCGTGGCCACCAAAACGACACGCCCCTCGTCGGCGAGACGTCGCAGCGCCGTCGTGATCTGTTGTGCCGCTTCGGGTTCGAGTCCGGCCGTCGGCTCGTCCAGAACGACCAGCGACGGGTCGGTCACCAACTCCAGCGCCAACGACGCGCGCTTCCGCTGCACGGCGGTCAGGGTGCCTGCCCGTGCGGTGCGCAGTGAGTCGAGTTCCAGCTTCTCCAGTACCGTCTGAACGGCTTCTCGGCGCAGGTCATTGGAAGTGCCTGGCGCGAAACGCAATTCGGCGGCATAGTTCAGCGACTGCTCGACGGTCAATTGCGGGCGCAGCAGATCGTGGCGCGGCACCACGCCCACATGCGGCCGTACGTCGTCGGCCGCCACGTCGTGGCCGTCGAAATCGACTTCACCCGCGCTGGGTTGCACCGTGCCGGCCAGCACATCGACCAGAGCGGAAGTGCTGGCTTCGGAAAGCCCGATGACGGAGGTGATCGTGCCCGGAGACGCGGTGAACGACAGGTCGGCCAACGCCTGCTCGCCGTCAACGCTCAGCCGTACCCGGCGGGCCTCCAGCGGGCCGGCGATGGTCGTCGGAGCCGGGGATTCGGGCGGGGTTTCGGTTGGCGCCGCCGCCACATCGGTGTGGGTTTCGCCCGGCTGGTCCGGCTCGGTGGCCGGTGCGGCCTCAGGCGGCCGGGCCTCGGTGCGCCGTTGCTTCAGCTTGTGGATCGCACTCGAGAGCCGGGCAGTCACTGTCGGCTTGGGTGCCGGTGGCGGCAACTGCACCGCTGCTGTCGGCTGGCCCTGGTAGGGCACCGTCGGTGGCGGCGACGGAAACGGCGGCAGCGGCTGCGACGGGGGTGGCGGCTGTGGCGGCGCCGGCGGCTGCGGAGGCGACGGCGGCTGCGGAGGAGGCGCAGGCTGCGGACGGACCCGCGGCGGCGGCGGTGGGGGAGGCGGCGCGACCCACTGGCGCGGCGGCGGGGGCAGGGGAACCGGCGGGGGAGGCGGAACAGGGGGAGGCGGCGGAACCGGCGGAGGTGGCGCGACACGGGGCTGCGGCGGGACCGGCGGATGGAACTGTGCGACAGGTCTCGGCGGCGGGCGCAGCGGCGGCGGTGGTGCGGACGGCCGGCGCACCGGAGGCGGCGGGACCCGCGGCGGTGGCGGCGGAGCGGGCGGGGCGGGGAGCTCGAAGACCAACCGCGGGCCGTGCTGCGGGTCGCCGAGCGTGATGGCCCGACCGTGGTGGATGAAGACCGTCGACATCCGCACCCCGTCGACGTACATGCCCGCTTCGCTGCGGTCGACAGCGATCCACTGGCCGCCGTTGAAGTGCAGCACCACCAGCGGTGCCGGCGATCCGCTCACCCCGTTGAGACGGACGTCCGCCCCGGCGTCCACGCCGACGGTGACGTCGCGACCAGGTGGGAAGGCGAATCTGTTTGCGCCGAGCCAGACGATAAGCGGAGAGTCGAACGTCCCCGTCGACACATCCGCCCCCTTTGCTCACCCGAAATAGTTGATTCCGGAGTCCATTATCCAGCCGCCGCTGTGAGGCGGGCATCGGCCGTGGGCCGTCCGGGCCGGACAGGCCCAGCGAGAGGGGTGGCTAGCGGGATGCGCCGGGCCGCGGCACGGTTGCCGACTCGTCGAGCAGGCGGCGAAGCACGGTCACCGCTTCCAGCAGGATCTGGCGGTCGGCGGCGTTGAGCCCGGCGAGTTGCGGCTCGATCGCGCTGGCGCGGTCGGCCCGAACCCGGTTGAGGGTCTGCATGCCCTCCGCTGTGATCTTGATTCGGACGGCCCGGGCGTCGCCTGGGTCGACGGTTCGAGTCACCAGACCTGCGTCTTCGAGCCGTCGGACCTGCGTGGTCATCGTCGGCTGCGAGCAGTGATCGACCGCTGCCAGGTCGCAGATGCGCGCCTCGCCGTGGGCGTCGATCGTCGACAGCAGGCGCGCCTGCGCGGCCGGCAACTGCATTTGGATGCGTTGGGTCGCGTAGCGATTCAGCCGGGCGACAACGGCGAGCAGATCCGCGCCCAGGCCGGCGACAGCCTCGTCGGCGGCGCCGCGCTCGCTGGTTGCGGATGGAGTCATGCGTCTATAGTTGCATAGCTAGGCTATCTAGGCCACGAACCATGCAATTTCAGTCGTGTTAACTCGAACCCAATCCCCTTGTTTTGCATAGGGGTACACCCCGTGGGTGCTGGCAGAATTGGTGAAATGAACGCGACCCGCCCCGCGGCCGGGACTTCGTCCCGTTCGCTGCGTCCCGGCGAGCTAGCGCAGTCCTCGGTGATGGCCGCCCTCTGCGCGGCCACCGCGATCATCTCGATCGTCGTCCCCTTCGCCGGGGCGCTGTCATTGCTGGGCACCGTCCCGATGGGGTTGCTGGCCTACCGGTACCGATTCCGGGTGCTGGTCGCCGCGACGGTCGCCGCCGCGGTGATCGCATTCCTGATCGCCGGCCTCGGTGGCCTGATGACGGTCGGGAACAGCGCCTACGTCGGCGGGCTGACCGGCGTCATCAAACGGCGAGGCCGTGGCACCGGGACGGTGCTTGTCGTCTCGCTCGTCGCCGGAGCGGTGTTCAACCTGTTCGCGGTCGGCGCGCTGATGCTGCTCGCGCGACTGCGAAACCTGATCTTCGACACCGTGAAGGCCAACATCGACGGGCTCGCCGCCGTGTTGACCGCCATCGGCCGTTTCGTGGTCGACCACCCGTTTCCGCTCAGCACCCGCATCGGGAATGGCTTAGAGGCGACCGCTCACGGACTCCAGTGGTTCATCGGCCACGCGCTGGGCTACTGGCAGCTGCTGATCTTCGCCAACGGTGTCGTCTCGCTGATGGTCGTGTCGCTGATCGGATGGTGGGCGCTGTCGCGGGTGCTGGACCGGATGCGCGGCATTCCCGACGTGCACAAGCTGGACGCCTTGCACGACAGCGCCCCGGTGGGTCCGGTCCCGGTGCGCTTGGACCAGGTCCGCTTCCGCTATCCCAACACCGCCCACGACGCGCTGCGGCCGGTCGACCTACAGGTCGACGCCGGCGAACATCTGGCGGTCACCGGGGTCAACGGCTCTGGCAAGACCACGCTGATGCTGGTGCTGGCCGGCCGCGAACCGACGTCGGGCGTCATCGAACGGCCCGGGTCGGTGGGGCTGGGCCGAATGGGCGGCACCGCGGTGGTAATGCAGCATCCGGAAAGTCAGGTGCTGGGCACCCGGGTCGCCGACGACGTGGTGTGGGGCCTGCCGCCGGGAACCAAAACCGATGTGGCCCAGCTGCTCAGCGAAGTCGGCCTGGAATCGCACGCCGAACGCGACACCGGAAGTCTGTCCGGCGGTGAGCTGCAGCGGCTGGCGGTCGCGGCCGCTCTGGCCCGCGAGCCCGCGCTGCTGATCGCCGATGAGGTCACCAGCATGGTCGACCAGGAGGGCCGCGAGAGCCTGCTGGGTGTGTTGTCCGGCCTGAAGCGGCAGCACAGCACGGCGCTGGTGCACATCACCCACTACAGCACTGAGGCTGAAATCGCGGACAGCACCATCAATCTCAGCGAGTCCGGGGACAACACCAGCATGGTCGAGACGATCGCTGCGCCCGTGACGACGCCCCCGATGGGACATGAGTCCAGTCCGGCGATTCTCGAGGTCTCCGGCGTCAGCCACGAGTACAACAGCGGGACACCGTGGGCCAAGACCGCGTTGCGCGACGTCAACTTCACCGTCCATCAGGGCGACGGGTTGTTGATTCACGGCGGTAACGGGTCGGGAAAGTCGACGCTGGCGTGGATTTTGGCCGGGCTGACGGTGCCGACCACCGGCGATTGCCTGCTGGACGGTGCGCCGACCCACGAGCAGGTCGGTGCGGTGGCGCTGTCGTTCCAGGCGGCCAGGCTGCAGCTGATGCGCAGCCGGGTCGATCGGGAAGTGGCGTCGGCGGCGGGCTTCTCGCCGAAGGACCGTGATCGCATCGACAACGCTCTGGCCGTGGTGGGCTTGGACAGTGCGCTGGGCAGCCGGCGCATCGACCAACTCAGCGGCGGCCAGATGCGCCGGGTGGTGCTGGCCGGTCTGCTGGCCCGTTCCCCGCGAGCGCTCATCCTCGACGAGCCGTTGGCGGGTCTGGATGCCGAAACACAAAGCGGTCTGGTGCGCTTGATCGAAGACCTGCGCCGCGAGCAGGGCTTGACCGTGGTGGTCATCTCGCACGACTTCGTCGGCTTGGAGGAGCTGTGCCCCCGCACCGTGGACCTTCGTGACGGCGTGTTGCACGAAGTCTCGGCCACCGCGGGAGAGCTGTCGTGACGGCTGCGGCGCCGAAGGACGGTTCCGAGCGCCGGCCGTCACGTTCGATGGTTCTGCTGCGTCCGGTGCCCGGCACGTCAGTCGTGCACGACCTGTGGGCCGGCACCAAACTACTTGCCGTGGCCGCCATCTCGGTACTGCTGACATTCTTCCCGGGATGGATCGCGATCGGACTGGTCGCCGGGCTGGTGCTGACCGCCGCCAAGCTCGCGCACATTCCGCGTGGTGCTCTACCCACCATTCCACGCTGGCTGTGGATCCTGCTGGCCCTCGGTGGCTTGTCGGCCGCGGCCGCCGGCGGCAGTCCAGTGGTGCAGTTGGCCGGAACATCGCTGGGGCTTGGCGGGTTGCTGAATTTCCTGCGGATCACAGCGTTGTCGATTGTGCTACTGGGACTCGGCGCAATGGTGTCGTGGACCACCAATGTCGCTGAAATCGCGCCTGCGGTGGCCTCTTTGGGCCGGCCGCTGCGATGGGTGCGGATTCCGGTCGACGAGTGGGCGGTCACCATCGCGCTGGCGCTGCGGGCATTCCCGATGCTGATCGACGAGTTCCGGGTGCTCTATGCCGCACGCAGTCTGCGGCCCAAGCGGGTTGCGACCACCCGCCGTAGCCGCCGGCGTCGGGTGGCGGCAGAGCTCGTCGACCTGCTCACCGCGGCGCTGACGGTAACCTTGCGACGCGCCGACGAGATGGGTGACGCCATCACCGCGCGGGGTGGCATCGGCATGATCTCGGCGATGCCGGCCCGGCCGAAATCGGCTGACTGGATCGCCATGTCGATCGTCCTTGTGGTGTGTGCCGCGGCAATTTGGTTCGACGTCCCGCCGCCGCCGCGCTGATCTGTTAGCGGGCCGCTGCCGCGTTGGCGGCGTCTTGAGCATTGTGCAGGGTGGTGGCGATATCGCCGCGGCCCAGGAACATTTCGTCGAAATAGGGCTTGATCACCTGGTTTCCCGCGGCGAACCCGGCACCGCCGGGTGCGGCGATGCGCCGACCGTCGAGGACGGTGAAGAACGGCCGCACGTCGATACCCTTGCTCAGCCAGTAGTCGAAATACACCCGTTGCGCGGCGGTGACCGCCGGAATGGCGCTGCCCTGGCGACCGATGTACTGGTTACCTTCGGTGCTGCCCAGCCAGCTCAGCACCTGGCGCACCGAATCGGGATGGGCGGATGCTGAATTACCGGCCGCGGCAATGCCATTGGTGACGCTGACCCGACCTTTCGGCCCGGCGGGCAGCAGCGCCACGCCCCAGTGG
>NZ_PKEK01000051.1 GCF_002863225.1 Mycobacterium sp.
GCAGGTCAGGGTCATGGTGTTGGCGTCGGTTTCGGGGTGGGTGCGGTAGGGGTTGTTGTGGTGGACCTGGCACTGGTAGGCGGGCACGGTGCAGCCGGGGAAGGTGCAGCCGCGGTCTCTGGCGTGTAACACGATTCGCTGGGCTGGGGAGGCCAGGCGTTTGGTGTGATACAGCGCGAGTGCTTTGCCGTGGTTGAAGATGGCCAGGTAGTGGTGGGCGTGGGAGGCCAGCCGGATCACATCCGACATCGGTAGCAGGGTGCCGCCGCTGGTGAGTCCGCGGCCGGCGCCGGCTTCCAACTCCTGCAAGGTGGTGGTGACGATGATCGAGGTGGGCAGCCCGTTGTGCTGACCCAGCTCCCCCGACGCCAGCAGTGCCCGGCCGGCGGCGACGAGTGCGTCGTGGTGGCGCTGCCCGGCGGTGCGGGTGTCACCCTGAATCGCGGCCTGCGACGGTGTCCCACTGATGCACGGTGTGTCGTCGGCCGGGTTGCACATCCCGGGGGCGGCCAACTTCGCGAAGACGGCGTCGAGGGTGGCGCGGGCTTCGGGGGTGAGCCAGCCGCTGATCGATGACATCCCGTCGATGTCCTGTTGACCAATGCTCACGCCGCGACGCCGGGCGCGGTCGGTGTCGGTGAAGTCGCCGTCGGGTTTGAGGCAGTCGGTCAGGGTGTCGGCCAGCTTGGCCAACTCATCGGGGCGGTGCTCCAGACTCAGCCGGGCCAATTGCGCTTCAGCGGTAGCGCGGGTGTCCACATCGACGAAGTCGGGGAGCCGGTGCCAGAAACTGCGAATCACCGCGACATGGCCAGCACCGAGGTCGCCGTTGCGTTGCGCGGCCGCGGTCGCCGCAAGGACCGGCGCTAAAGCCTCACCGTTCAAGGCCCGCCGCTCACCGAGGTCGGCGGCTTCGTGGACGCGTCGGGAGGCGTCGGTGCGGCTGATCCGTAACCGGTTGGCCAGCACCGGCGCCAACTTCCCGCCCAGCACGGCCGGCTCGACAACAGCCAGCTCGTTGATCAGCGCATGCTCGACGGCGGGCTGGGCGCGGCGAAACCCTTCGAGGCTGTCGAGGAGGTTCAACCGCTCAGGTGTGGTCAGGGCGTCAAAGCTGAGGTCCAGGACGCGTTTCCAGGCAGACTGGAGCGCGTCGAATCCCTCGACGATCTCTTCGCGACTACTAGAACGCATGTTCGAATATTAACGACGGCCACCGACAGCAGCACCTCACCGAAGCCCGATTGTGGATAAAGCCGCCACTGTGGATAAAGCCGCAACAGTCCACGCCCGCTACGCCTCACACCGGCATGCCGGAGAACATCACCCGCCCGGGATCGTACTTCTGTCGGACGGCGTCCAGCCGCGACAGATTGGGCCCGAAGTAGCGCGACGCCGGCTGGTTGGCCTCGAGGTAATTCACATACCCGCCAACGGAATACGGCTGCACAGCCCGATGCGCGGCGCCCAGCCAGCCAAGAGCAGCGGAGGGATCACCCGGCGTTTCGACGTACCACTGGACCAACGACGACTGCTGGCGCCACGGAAACGCGGACGCCCCGACCGGCACATCCGCCAACGCCCCATCGAGAGCATGCATGATGGCCAGCATGCGACCGGCTCCGCGCGGGAACGCCTCGACAGCTGCGGTGATCCCCTGCGCCGCAGCCGGTGTCAGAGATGAGAACACGTCTGAGCCGCCGACATATCCGAGCGGCGACGGATTGAGGTTGTTCACCGCCAGATAATTCGTCAAATCCAGATAGTTGAATCGGTGATTCTCCGTGCCGGTCGGCGCCAACCCGACGGCCGACGTGATTGCCGATGCGACGCTGCCTCCGGACCCGGGCGGACACGTCGCAAGAATGCGGCAGTGCGTTCCCATCGCGTCGACGGTGGCATCGGCGAGTGCCCAGCAGCTGCGGTCCGCGGTCCGCAGCCAGCTCTGCCAGCCCACCAACACCTGAGCGAACGCTTGCGGTGGAAAGTCGAGATTGACCGCGTCGACCTCCCCCGCCGGGAACGTCGCGAACGTCAACGACGTGGTCACGCCGAAATTGCCACCGCCGCCGCCTCGCAAACCCCAGAACAGGTCGGGCTGGCTCTGCGCCGACGCCGTCACCGCCTGCCCGTTGGGCAACACCACCGTGACCGACCGCAATGCATCCGACATCAGCCCGGCATGCCGGGAATGAGCGCCGAGTCCGCCGCCCAAGGCATGACCCGCGGCCCCGACCGACGGACAGGTCCCGGTGGGAATGCCCCGACCGGCCGCGGCCAGAACCTGATGCATCGCATACAAACTCGTGGCGGGCGGCACTGTGACCAGCCCGGTTGCCGCGTCGAATTCGACGCCGCCGGGCAGCTGACGCAGATCGAGCACCATCGTGCCGTTCGCGGTGGACGCCCCCACGTAGGAATGTCCGCCACCGCGCGGAGCAACTTTGAGATTGTTGGCAGCGGCAAAGACCACGGCTCGCTGCACATCGGACGCAGAGTTCGGCACGACGACGGCCACCGGCGACAAACCGTTGTAGTTGGTGTTGAAAACCGCTTTGGCTGAACCGAATTGAGCAGCGTCTGGGCGGATGACCTGCCCGCCGATGGACAGTCCATCCCAGCCGGTGGCGATCGGCTCGCCGGCGGCGCGGCCCGGGCCGACGAAAGCACCCGCCGCCAACGCCCCGACGGCGCCGCGCAGGAACGTCTGACGTGAGATTCCACCCGTCATGCCCGAATTGTCATGCACGTGAACCCAAGACACGCCGTGACGCCACGCGGACGATCGCGTGTCGCCCCAAACGTACGCGAACCTTTACTCCGCCGTGTTCTGAACGTGACTGCGCTAGACCAGAGTTCGATTCGAACCACGCAACGTAAAGGGGGTAGCGATGCTCGGCAACCAGCCCCTCGCCGTGCGTGTCCTGATCGGTCTGTCATGTCTGATCACCGTCGCCACCGCGTTCTCGATTCCAGGTGAAGCGGATCCCAGCGACGACAACTTCATCGACGCGCTCAGTCACGCCGGGATCGAGTACGGCGAACCGGGCAACGCGATGGCGGTCGGTCAGTCCATCTGCCCGATGCTCGCTCAGCCAGGTAGCAGTTTCGCCGCTGCGGCCTCGGGCGTCGCACGCCGCGGTGTGTCACCGCAACTGGCCCGCGCGTTCACCACGATCGCGATCCAGACCTATTGCCCCGAGCAGATGTCAAACTTGTTGGGCGGCAGCGGCGTAACCACCGCTCCGCGCTTCTAGCGGGTTCCGAGCGGGTCGATCGTCCAGGCGATGTAAACCATCGCCGTGGCGACCGTCGCCATCGTCGCGAAGTCGATCGCCTTGCTGCGCACCACCAACAGCCCGGCACGCTCATCGGTCAACGCCAACCGCAGGACGGCGGCCACGCCCACGCCGATCCCGATCAGTAACGCGCCCCGGCGCCAGAAGTTGGCCGCGGCCAAGCTGAATGCCACCACGAAGATCAGCGTCACCCAGACGATCGGCCACTGCGGTCCAAGTCGGCGCATGCCTATCGGCTCTCGGCCAGCTCGACGACGTTCGTCAGCAGGAACGCGCGGGTGAGCGGCCCGACACCGCCCGGGTTCGGCGACACATGACCCGCAACGTCCCAGACGTCGGGATGCACGTCGCCGGTGAGTTTGCCGTCGACCCGGCTCACCCCGACGTCGATCACGGCGGCACCGGGGCGCACTATGTCGGCGGTCAGCATGTGCGGCACACCGACGCCGGCGACGATGATGTCGGCTTGCCTGGTCAGGGCCGGCAGATCCCGAGTTCCGGTGTGGCACAACGTCACCGTGGCGTTCTCCGACCGCCGGGTGAGCAGCAGGCCGAGAGGGCGACCGACCGTCACGCCGCGACCGATCACCACCACGTGCGCACCGGCGATCTCGACATCGAAGCGCCGCAGCAGGTGCACGATGCCGCGCGGCGTACAGGGCAGCGGCGCCGGATCCATCAGCACCAGCCGACCCAGATTCGTCGGGTGCAACCCGTCGGCGTCTTTTGCGGGATCGACGCGCTCCAGCGCCGCGTTCTCGTCCAGACCCTTGGGCAGCGGCAACTGGACGATGTAGCCGGTGCACTCGGGGTTGGCGTTGAGTTCGTCGATGGTGTCGTTGAGCTCGGCCTGGCTGATGTCGGCGGGCAGATCGCGGCGCAGCGAAGTGATGCCCACTTTCGCGCAATCGGCGTGCTTGCCGCGCACGTAAGCCTGCGAACCGGGATCCTCGCCCACCAGGACGGTGCCCAGTCCCGGAGTCTTGCCCGCCGCGGTCAGCGCGGCGACGCGCTCCTTGAGATCGACGAAGATCTCGTCACGTGTGATTTTGCCGTCCAACGTGATTGCACCCACGTCGTCCAGTTTGGCATGTGCGTCCGCCATCACAGTTAGGCTCCACACATGTCCGAAGCCCCGGACGTGCTGGCACCGGCAAAGCTCGGACCCATCACGCTGCGCAATCGCACGATCAAATCCGCAACCTTCGAAGCTCGTACGCCGGGCGCGCTGGTCAGCGACGACCTCATCGAATATCACCGATTGCCCGCGGCCGGCGGCGTGGGCATGACGACCGTCGCCTACTGCGCGGTCTCGCAGGGTGGCCGCACCGAAGGCAACGGGATCTGGATGCGCCCGGAGGCCGTGCCCGGATTCCAGCGACTCACCGAGGCGATCCACGCCGAGGGCGCGGCGGTCAGCGCCCAGATCGGGCACGCCGGACCGGTCGCCAACGCCCGCTCCAACAAGGCGACGGCCTTGGCGCCGGTGCGTTTCTTCAATCCGATCGGCATGCGGTTCGCCAAGAAGGCCAGCCGCGACGACATCGACGACGTGATCGCCGCGCACGCCAACGCGGCCCGGCTGGCCGTCGAGTCCGGATTCGACGCCGTCGAAGTGCATCTGGGTCACAACTACTTCGCCAGCGCCTTTCTCAGCCCGCTGATCAACCGCCGCAGCGACGAGTTCGGCGGGTCGCTGGAGAACCGCGCCAAGGTCGCCCGCGGAATGGTGTTGGCCGTCAAACGCGCCGTCGGCGACCAGATTGCGGTGACCGCAAAGCTCAACATGTCCGACGGCGTGCGCGGTGGCATCTCGGTCGACGAATCCATCACGACTGCCAAGTGGCTGCAGGACGACGGCGCCCTGGACGCGATCGAACTCACCGCGGGCAGCTCGCTGGTCAACCCGATGTACCTGTTCCACGGCGATGCGCCGCTCAAGGAATTCGCCGGCGCGTTCTCCCCACCACTGCGCTGGGGCATGCGGATGACCGGAAAGAAATTTCTCCGCGAATATCCCTATCGCGAGGCTTACCTGTTACGCCAGGCGAAGCAGTTCCGCGCCGAGCTGACCATCCCGCTGATTCTATTGGGCGGCATCACCAATCGCGACACGATGGATCTGGCGATGGCGGAGGGCTTCCAGTTCGTCGCGATGGGCCGGGCGCTACTGGCTGAGCCCGACTTGATCAACCGGATCGCCCGCGACGGCGCCCAGGTCCGTTCCGCCTGTACGCACTGCAACCGGTGCATGCCGACGATCTACAGCCGCACCCGCTGCGTGGTCACCGGCGCGCCCGACGCGCTGGCACGTTGATCGCCCGTATCTATCGAAAAGGCTTGAAACGCCAGCCGATGCATTCGGCTCAGTGAGCCGAGCAGCTAATGTTGGGCCGATGAGTCACGCAGCACAGCCCGCGCTGACAGTCCGGTACGACGGGTCACAACGCACTTTCGGTGCAGGTCATGACATCGTGGTCGGCCGCGATCTGCGCGCCGATATGCGCATCACGCATCCGCTGATCTCCCGGGCGCACCTATTGCTCCGCTTTGACCAGGGCCGTTGGGTGGCCATCGACAACGGCTCGCTGAACGGAACGTACGTCCACGGCCGTCGCGCACCGGTGATCGACCTGCACGACGGCCAGACGATCAACATCGGCAACCCGGATGGCCCCGCGCTCAGCTTCGAGATCGGCCGCCACGACGGTGGACGACCGCCGCAGACGACGTCGATGCCGATCGCCCGGGCCGGCGCGCCCGCACGGCCAGGCCCCGGGCAGCAGCCACACCGCCCGCCGCCGCGCCCGCAGGAGCCCCCGCCGGGCCCCGGACCGCGCCCGTATCCCGGCGGACCACCGCAGCAGCCGTATCCGGGACCACGGCAGCCCAATTACCAGCCGGGTCCGTCGCCGCAGGTCCCCTCGCATCAACCGCCGCCCCCGAGCCGGCAACCCGCACCGGCACCGGTGAACTACGCGCCGAAAACCGAGATGGGGCCGGCTCCGGCGATCAGCACTCCGCCCGAGGCGGGCAACCTCGCCACCAAGATGATTCAGGCGATCCTGCCCGGCTCGTCGACCCCGAACAAGCCGGCCGGATCGATGACGATCGGCCGTGCCAACGACAACGACATCGTCATCCAGGACGTCCTGGCCTCGCGGCATCACGCATTCCTGGTCGACTCGCCGCTCGGCACCGAGATCCGCGACGCCAGCAGCATCAACGGCACATTCGTCAACGGCGTGCGGGTCGGCTCTGCGGTGCTCAGCGAGGGTGACGTGGTCACCATCGGCAACATCGACCTCGTCTACACCGACGGCAACCTGGTTCGCCGTACCGAGGCCGCGACCCGGACCGGCGGTCTCGAGGTCAACAACGTGCACTTCCGGATCGACGGCAAGGAGTTGATCAACGGCATTTCACTGACGGCCCGCCCTGGCAGCCTGACCGCGATCATCGGCGGCTCCGGTGCGGGTAAGACGACGCTGTCGCGGCTGATCGCAGGATACACCCGGCCGAGCGCCGGCAATGTCACGTTCGAGGGCCACGACATCCACGGCGAATACGCGACCATGCGTAGCCGGATCGGGATGGTGCCGCAGGACGACGTGGTGCACCGACAGCTGACGGTGAACCAAGCGCTGGGCTACGCCGCGGAGTTGCGGCTGCCACCGGACACCAACAAAGAGGAGCGAGCTCAGGTCGTAGCGCAGGTGCTCGAGGAACTCGACCTGACCAAGCACGCCGATACCCGCGTCGACAAGCTATCGGGCGGTCAGCGCAAACGCGCGTCGGTCGCGCTGGAGTTGCTCACCCAACCGTCGCTACTCCTGCTCGACGAACCGACCTCTGGTCTCGACCCGGCGCTGGACCGTCAGGTGATGCTGATGCTGCGCCAGCTCGCCGACGCAGGCCGTGTCGTGCTGGTGGTCACCCACTCGGTGTCCTACCTGGACGTGTGTGACCAGATCCTGCTGTTGGCGCCCGGCGGCAAGATGGCTTTCAACGGCCCGCCCAGCCAGGTAGGCGAAGCGCTGGGCACCACCAACTGGGCGGACATCTTCGCCAATGTCGGCGCCGACCCCGACGAGGCGAACCGCCGCTTCGTCGAACGCGGCGGCAGATCCGCGATCAAGCCGCCGGACAGAGAATCCCCCGCCGATCTCGGCGAACCGGTGCACACCGATCTGTTCCGTCAACTCTCCACGATCGCACGTCGGCAGATCCGGCTGGTCATCTCCGACCGCGGCTACTCCGTGTTCCTCGCGGTGCTGCCGTTCCTGATCGGCGCGCTGTCACTGACCGTCAAGGGCCCGAAACCCGGTCTGGGACCGGCGGATCCGCTGGGCCTGGCACCCACTCAGCCGCAGTACATCATGGTGCTGCTCAATATCGGGGCCGTGTTCATGGGCACGGCGCTGACCATCCGAGACCTGATCGGTGAGCGGCCGATCTTCCGCCGAGAACAGGCGGTCGGGCTCTCCACGACGGCCTATCTGCTGGCCAAGGTGTCGGTGTTCTGTGTGTTCGCGACGGCCCAGGCGGCCATCGCGACGTTCATCGTCCGGCTCGGAAAGGGCGCTCCCACAGCGCATCCCCCGTTCTTCGGCGATTCGACCTTTGCGCTGTTCATCACGGTCGCCGGAACCTGTGTGGCGTCGGCCATCCTCGGGCTGATGATGTCAGCCTTGGCGCAGACCACCGAGCAGATCATGCCGCTGCTGGTGGTGACGATCATGTCCCAGCTGGTGCTGGCCGGCGGCATGATTCCGGTGACCGGCCGGGCCGGACTCAACCAGCTGTCCTGGCTGACACCCGGACGCTGGGGCTACGCCGCCGGTGCGTCGTCGATCGACTTCCCGAGCCTGGTGAAGGTCAAGCAGATTCCCACCAACGACCCGATCTGGCAGCACTCCCAGCACATCTTCTTCTTCGACCTGGGGATGCTGGTGACGCTGTCGCTGATCTACGGCGGCTACGTGCGGTGGCGCATCCGGCTCAAACGCTAACCGTCCAGACGTAATCCGTGCGCCACGGCGTAGGCCAGCGCCTGCTCGACGTCGATGCGCGCCTTGGTCAGCGTCGCCGTCGTCCACAGCGACGGGTCGACGATTGCGCCGCGCAGATCGGCTTCGTCCAGCCGGGTTCCGGTACTGCGCGCCCCGGAGAGGTCGGCGCCGCGCAACACGGTCTTGCGCAGATCGGCTTCCACCAGGTTGGCCTCGCGCAGCCGGCAGCCGCTGAAATCAATTCCGCGCAGGTCGTTTCCGCCGAGTGTGGTCAGCGTGAAGTCGACCTCGTCGAGGACCACCGGCCGAAACCGGCATCGCACGAACACCGAGCCCAGCATGCTGCACTGACGGAAAGTGCTGTGCCACAGTGTCGTCAGGTTGAATCTGCAGTTGCGAAACGCCGACCCCAGATGTTCCGACTCGGCCAGGTTGACGCCGCTGAAGTCGCATTCGGTGAACACCACCCGGTCGGTGCGTATGCGGCTGAGATCGTCGTCGCGGAAGTCACGGCCGACGAACTCGCAATCGGTCCAATCCACTACGCGGTGGGCGACAAACTCGCCAGCGCGTACTCACTGACGGCGATCAAGGCGTCCGTCGCCGATCTGCGGTCGCGGGCGTCGACATTGATGACGGGGACATGCGTGGGCAACGTCAAAGCTTTACGCACCTCGGCCGCCGGATACCTTGGTGTGCCGTCGAACTCGTTGACCGCGATCAGGAATGGCAGGTTGCGGTGCTCGAAGAAGTCGACCGCGGCGAAGCAGTCCTCCAGTCGCCGACAGTCGACCAGGATCACCGCGCCGATCGCACCCCGCACCAAGTCGTCCCACATGAACCAGAACCTGCGCTGCCCCGGCGTTCCGAACAGGTACAACACCAAATCCTCGTCGAGGGTGATGCGGCCGAAGTCCATGGCGACCGTGGTGGTCCGCTTGTCCGGGGTGGCGTCGACCATGTCGACACCGGCCGAGGCATCGGTGACCATCGCCTCGGTGCGCAGCGGCATGATCTCCGACACCGCACCGACGAAAGTTGTCTTGCCCGCGCCGAATCCACCGGCGATGACGATCTTCGTGGACGCGGTGTCGCGCGACTTCTGATGCAGAGGGGGCCCCGCGTCAAAGCGCTCGTAGGCCACGGAGCGTCCTTCCTATCAGTTCGCGGCGTTCGTCACGGGTCGAGTGTTCGGTCAACGACTGATTCACTCGAAGGTAACCCGAAGTCACCAGATCGCCGACCAACACGCGCGTGACACCGAGCGGCAAATCCAGCCGAGCCGATATTTCCGCCACCGACGGGCTTTTGACGCACAGCTTCACGATTCGGCCCCGGACGTCGTTGAGCGGCCACCGGTGGAACATCGCCGACTGCAACGCCTGCACCGGCGCTTCGAGCGGAATGTCGACGCTGGCCTTCGTCCGGCCCGCCGTCAAGGTGTAGGGGCGGACCAGGCTGGCTTCGGGCGGCGGGGGCTCGAATCTCGGCTCGCGGCTGTCCATCACGTCTCGCTAGTACGTCTGGCTCGGCGACGCAGCGCGTCGGGTCGATTGCACGACGTTGCCGACGCGTTCGACGAGGACCGCCATCTCGTAACCGATCTGGCCGATGTCGCACGACGTCGAGGCCAGCGTCGCCAGGTGTGACCCGTCGCCGACCTGCATCAGCAGCAGGTAGCCGTTCTGCATTTCGACCACCGACTGCAACACCTGGCCACCCTCGAAGAGCTGCGCCGCGCCGCTGGCGAGACTGGCCAGGCCTGAGGACACCGCGGCGAGCTGGTCGGCCCGCTCCTTGGGCAGCCGCTCGCTGGCGGCGATGAGCAGCCCGTCGACGGACACCAGGATGGCGTGCGAGACCCCGCGCACTTCGCGGGCGAAGTTGGACACCAGCCAGTCCAACGATTCGCCCGATCGAGCGGGATGGCTGGGCTGTGCGGGATGAAACGCTGAGGTCATTCGGTGTCGGATCCTTGATCGTCGTCACGGGCATGGGCGCGGCCGGCGCGCACACCGCCGAAATGGCTGCTGATCGACGCGCGGACCGCCTCGGGGTTGCGAGCCGGCGCCGTCCCGTTGTCGTCACCGTCGGCTCGGTGGTGCGCGCTGCCATTCTGCTCTGATCCGGCGCCGCCGGGAATCAGCCGGGCACCGGGGTCACGCACCGGCAAGCCTTGTTCGGTGTGCGTCTGAACCGGTGTGTTGTCCACCTCCGCGGCGGCCGTCCAGCCGTGGTCCCACACCGATTGCCAGTCCAGGTCCGGACTCTGGACCAGATCGCCCGGGTCGACCAGCCATTCGGAGAGCATCCGCTGGTAGATCAGGTCGTCCTCTGCTGTGTCGGTCGGCGCCGCGGCCGGTTCTTCAACCCAGACATCGTCGGGCTCGGCCGCCGGTGCGGGTGGCGGGGCCGGCGGTGCTTCCGGGCGCCGCCGGTTCTCCTTGTTGAGCCGGACCCGCGAGCCGAAGAACGATGAGGTGTTCGAAACGGGTTGCGCCACAGCTCTTTCCGGAACCGGCGGGGCGACCTCGGCTTGGGCGGCCCGATTCGGTACGGGTTGGCCCGGGGCGGCCGGCACGCCGGTGATGCCGCTGCCGCCGGGCCGGCGGCGGGGCAAGAGGCTGACCGAGGACTCGGTCGAAGGAGCGCCATTGCGCTCGGAGTCGTCCTCGATCGGAGCGAGGTCGGCCACGTAGTCCGGTTCGTCGAGCGGCGGCTCGGGCGGCAGCGCGGCCGACTCCGTCGGGCGTGGCGCCGCCGGGCCCGCGTCGGCCCCCGCCAGCACGCTCGACGGCAGGTAGACCTCGGCCGTCGAACCCGACCGCGCCTCCTCGAGCGACGTCCCCCGCAACCGCACCCGGATACCGTGCCGGTCCGCCAACCGGCCGACCACGAAGAGACCCATGTGCCGGGCGCTGTCAGGGCTGACCTCTCCCCCGGCGCGCAGGCGCATGTTGGCGATCCGGCGATCGCCTTCGGTCATGCCGAGCCCGACGTCGACGATGTGCAGTAAAACCGCTCCATCGCTGCGGAATCCGGCCGACACCCGAACCGGCGATGCCGGCGGCGAGTAGCGCAACGCGTTGTCGATCAACTCGGCGAGCAAATGGACGACGTCGCCGGAGACCGCCCCGGAGACCGCGCAGTCGGGCACCATCGACGTCTCGACACGGCGGTAGTCCTCGACTTCGGAGGCCGCCGCGTGGATGACCGACGACAGCGGCACGGTGGTGCGCTGATCTCCCCGGGAACTCTGGGCACCCGCCAGCACCAGCAAGTTCGCGCCGTTGCGTCGCATCCGGGCGGCCAGGTGGTCCAGGCGGAACAGGCTGTCGAGGCGCTCTGGGTCTTCCTCGTTGCGCTCGAGCCGGTCGATCAGCGAGAGCTGTTGGTCGACCAGGGACCGGTTGCGCCGCGACATCGTCTCGAACATGTCGTTGACCAGCAGCCGCAACCGGGCCTCGTCGCCGGCCAGCAGAAGTGCCTGGGTGTGCAACTCGTCGACGGCGTGCGCGACCTGACCCATTTCCTCGGTGGTGTACACCGGCAGCGGCTCCGGTGGTGATTCGTCACCGGCCCGCACTCTGACGATCTCGCGCTCGAGGTCTTCGTGGGCGACCTTCAAGGCACCGTCGCGCAGCACGCGCAACGGGCGGATCAGCGAGCGTGCGACCAGCAACACGATGACGATGGCGGCGAGGATCGCGGTCAGCACCAGCACGGTGTCCCGGATCGCCGCGTTGCGACGATCGTGCGCTTGGTTCTCGACGGCCTTGGTCACCTTGGCGGTGAAGTCCGCGATGATCTGGGAGGCGATCCGGTCGGTGGTCTGCACCGAGCGCAGCAGCGCCGGGTTGTTGACCAGGTTCTGCGCCGGGTCCGACATCACGCCCATCCGGGTGACCATCTGCTGCTGAAGCGTCTTGGCATCCGGAGAGCCGACGCCGAGCACTTCGGCCATTCCGAACAGCGTCGACGGCTCGGTACCGGCAAGGGTCGTCATTGAGGTGCGCAGCTCGGGCTCGGGGAGGTCGGCCCCGCGCGCGATCAGGATCTGCTGCATCGTCATCTGCCCGCGGGCCCCGATCGCCCGGCTGAGCCCCTGCGCCTCGGCGCGGATCTGCTCGTTGTCCACCCGAACCGAACCGTCGATAGCGTTCTCGGCGGTCAGCAGGATGGGCGCGTAGGTGGTCACCCGGGGCCGCAGTCCCAGGGTGTTCGAGGCGACGTTGTCCAGCAAAGATTGCCCGCCGTCCAGCATGGCGTCGACGCCGGCGCTGACGTCGGCTTCGACATCGGTTCCGTGCAGGCGGGCTTCGAGCTCGCTCCTGCGGGCGTCGTAATTCTTCTTTGCTCCCGCGACATCGCCGCCGGTCGAGTTCGCCAGCAGGGCTACATCGAGAGCCGACATGTATTTGGTGATCGCCGGAACCATCTCGGCCCGGTCGGCGGCCAGCCGAAGCCGGTGCGCGTCGGTCAGCGCGCCGGCGACGCGAAAGCCTCCGAACACCATTGCCAGGATCAAAGGCAGCGCGACAATTGCCACGACTTTCCAACGGACAGGCCAATTGTGCAGTGACCACGACGCGGGCCGTTTGGTCGACGCGGATTCGACACCGTTGCGCGCCGCGGCGTCACCGTTGGTCGGTGAGATGGCTCGCGTGGCGCGGGCAAATATCGTCACCGGACCAGCGCGGTGTAAGCGTCCGCTCCGCTGAATCGCAGTGATAGCGCGTCGTTCATGGGACTTCCTGCTAATTGCGCTCGCCCCGAGCGACGGGCAAGCAAGTACGCCTGGCAATTCTGCGAGTATGCCAGGCTGCGGCGGTAGTGACCACAATTCTTACTGAACAGACAGAGTTCACCGATGCCGTTCAGACTGCACTCATCAGCGTCCAGCAAACTTTCTGAACGGTTTACCAGCGCTGCGGCAACACTCAGTACGGTCAACCGGCGGCGTGCCCGATACCGTCATTGCCGTCGCGCACCGAGCGATTAATCGGTTCGGCGAATCGGCGATTCTGCGCGACGCCTACCCATCGGTCCCGGGAGCGAATCCGCCCATTCCGGTTACCGTGTGTTGTGTTCCGCCTCCTGTTTTTCTCGCCGCGAATCCCGCCCAATACCGGTAATGCAATCCGGACGGCCGCGGCCACCGGGGCAGAACTGCATCTCGTCGAGCCGTTGGGTTTCGACCTGTCCGAGCCGAATCTGCGACGGGCTGGGCTCGACTACCACGACCTGGCCTCGGTCACCGTGCATCCGTCGCTGGAGGACGCGTGGACGGCGCTACAGCCGCAGCGGGTGTTCGCGTTCACCGCCCACGCCACTCAGCTGTTCACCACGGTGAGCTATCAGCCCGGCGACGTGTTGATGTTCGGCCCGGAACCCACTGGGCTGGACGCGGCCACGCTGGCCGACCCCCATGTCACCGAGCGGGTGCGGATCCCGATGCTCGATGGTCGGCGTTCGCTGAACCTGGCCAACGCCGCGGCGGTCGCGGTGTACGAGGCATGGCGACAGCAGAGCTTTGCCGGCGCGCGGTGACGATGCGGAACGCGAAGCGGTGATGCAGCCGGTGACTTACCAGGTGTCCCAGTGCGTCAACTGCTCGGCCGGCAGTCGCTTGGCTCGCTTGAAGTCAGTGCCCTTGGTGTAGGCGATCGGGAAAAGACCGCCCTGGCTGTACTTCTCGAAAGGGATGCCGAGAATTTCGGCGACCTGCTCTTCGCCACCCTTGAGTAGGTGCAGCGTCGTCCAGCAGGTGCCCAGCCCGCGCGAGCGCAGCGCCAGACAGTAGCTCCACACCGCGGGGAACAACGAGGCCCAGAACGACACTCCGCCCAGCGGCTGCTTGTCCTCGCGGCCCTCGATGCACGGGATCAGCAGGACCGGCGCTTCGTGCATGTGCTCGGCCAGATACCCGGCGGAGTCCCGGACCGCTCCCATCCGCTCGCCGCGGGTGTCGCCCTCGTCGTATTGGGGTGCCGGCGAGCTCAGGTATTGGCGGGCATTCGCCAGATAGATATCGCCGATCGCCTTCTTCTTCTCCGCATCCTCGACGAAAACCCATTGCCAGCCTTGGGTATTGGATCCGGTGGGCGCCTGCAGCGCCAAGTCGAGGCATTCCATCAGCACGTCGTGCGACACCGGCTTCTCGAAGTCGAGGCGCTTGCGGACCGAACGGGTGGTGGTGAGCAATTCGTCGACAGAAAGATTGAGGGCCATGCGCGCGACATTACCGCGCGACATTTCGACGCCGCTCCGAGCGTGAAACTGTGGCGAATTTTCGGCGTTTTTCTCGCCGTGGTTTCACGTTCGGCGCACCGCAGCGGGACTGTGGGTCTCAACGGAAATCGCGGGACTTCGATCCGACTTGCAAAGTGAGCGGCGCGATCCGTTCCGCCATGACAGTGATTGCGCCACTGGCATTTTGAACCTGACCACGGATCAGCAGAGCCGACGACATCTGCGCCACCTTGCGGTGTCTCGCCCACACCCCCGGTGTGCAGAGCACGTTGACCATTCCGGTCTCGTCCTCGAGGTTGACGAACGTCACCCCTTGCGCCGTCCCGGGTCGCTGCCGGTGGGTGACCGCCCCCGCGACCAGCACCCGGTCACCGTCAGGCACCGAAAGCAGATCGGCGGCGGGCACCACTCCCATCTCGTCGAGATCGGAGCGCAGGAACTGGGTCGGATAGCTGTCCGGTGAGATGCCGGTGGCCCACACGTCGGCAGCGGCCAGCTCCACCTCACTCATCCCGGGTAGCGCCGGAACATGCGACGAGGAGCCCACTCCCGGCAGACGATCCGGTCGCTGGGTGGCGGCCGCACCGGCCGCCCACAGCCCCTCTCGCCGCGACATACCGAAGCAGCGCAGCGCTCCCGCGGTGGCCAATGCCTCGGTCTGCGGCACCGACAGCTGCACCCGAGTCGTCATGTCCAGCAGAGAAGTAAAGGGACCATTCGCTTTTCGCTCCTGCACCAGCTTTTCGGCCAGGTCTTCCCCGATATGGCGGACGTCGCCCAGCCCCAACCTCACCTCGGCTCCGGCGTTCTCCAGCGTGGCATGCACCACGCTGGCTGCCACGCACGGACCGTGCACCGCCACGCCGTGCCGGCGGGCATCGGCCACCAGCGACTGCGGAGAGTAGAAGCCCATCGGCTGCGCACGGAGCAGCGCCGCGCAGAACGCCGCCGGATGATGCAGCTTGAACCACGACGAGTAGAACACCAGCGAGGCAAAACTGAGCGAATGGCTTTCCGGGAAACCGAAATTGGCGAATGCTTCCAGCTTTTCGAAGACCCGGTCGATGACCTCGTCGGTAGCACCGTGCAGGCTCCGCATGCCGTCGTAAAACCGGCCGCGTAACCGCTGCATGCGTTCGGTCGACCGCTTTGATCCCATGGCGCGACGCAGTTGATCGGCTTCGGCTCCGGAGAAGCCGGCGCAGTCCACCGCCAGCTGCATCAGCTGTTCCTGAAACAGCGGTACTCCCAACGTCTTGTGCAGCGCCGGCTCCATCGACGGGTGGTCGTAGACAACCGGGTCGAGGCCGTTGCGCCGCCGGATGTACGGGTGCACCGATCCCCCCTGGATGGGACCGGGACGGATGAGCGCCACCTCGACCACCAGGTCGTAGAACACCCGCGGCTTCAGCCGTGGCAACGTGGCCATCTGCGCGCGCGACTCCACCTGAAACACCCCGACGGAATCGGCGCGCTGCAACATCTCGTACACCGCCGGCTCGGACAGGTCCAGCGTCGACAGGTCGACTTTGAGTCCTTCATGCTCGTGCACCAGGTCGATGGCGTAGTGCAACGCCGAAAGCATGCCGAGGCCGAGCAGATCGAACTTCACCAAACCGATTGCCGCACAATCGTCTTTGTCCCACTGTAGGACGCTGCGGTTTTCCATACGAGCCCATTCGACCGGACAGACGTCGGCGATCGGGCGGTCACAGATCACCATGCCACCGGAGTGGATGCCCATGTGCCGGGGCAGGTTCTGGATCTGTTCGGCCAACTCGATCACCTGCTCGGGAATGCCCTCGATGTCCGACGGGCGTCCACTCCAGTGGCTGATCTGCTTACTCCACGCGTCTTGCTGCCCTTGAGAAAACCCTAGGGCCCGGGCCATGTCGCGCACCGCGATTCGGCTGCGATAGGTGATCACGTTGGCGACCTGGGCGGCATAGTCGCGGCCGTATTTGTCGTAGACGTACTGGATGACGTTTTCCCGAAGGTCCGACTCGATGTCGATGTCGATGTCGGGCGGGCCGTCGCGCTCCGGCGACAGGAAACGCTCGAACAGCAACTCGTTGGCCACCGGGTCGACCGCTGTGACGCCGAGGGCGTAGCAGACCGCCGAGTTGGCCGCCGACCCCCGGCCCTGGCACAGGATGTTGTTTTCCCGGCAGAACCGGGTGATGTCGTAGACCACCAGGAAATATCCCGGAAACTTGAGTTGCGCAATGGTTTTCAGCTCATGCTCGATCTGGGCATACGCCTGAGGCGCCTGGGACCGTTGACCGTAGCGGCGCTCAGCACCGGCCATCGTCAACTCGCGCAGCCAGCTGTCTTCGGTATGCCCGGCCGGTACGTCGAACGGCGGCAGCTGCGGGGCGATCAACGCCAGGCCGAAGGCGCACTGTTCGCCGAGCTCGGCGGCGGCGGTCACTGCGTCGGGGTGCTGGGCGAACAGTCGCGCCATCTCCTCACCGGAACGCAGATGCGAACCGCCCAGCGGCGCCAACCAGCCGGCCGCCTCGTCCAGCGACTGCCTGGCCCGGATGGCGCCCATCGCCATCGCCAGTCGGCGACGGGACGGCCCCGCGAAATGCGCGCCGGTAGTCGCCACCCTGCTCAACCCGAATCGCTGTGCCAGCAAAGCCATTCTGGCGTTGACGTCGTCGTCGGTCGGGCAGCCGTGATGCGTCAGCTCGACACTGACCCGATCGGAGCCGAAGCGGTCCACCAGATCGGCCAGTGCCGCCGCGGCCGCATCCGGCCCGCCGGCGGCCAACGCGGAGCGAACGTGACCTTTGCGGCAACCGGTCAAGATGTGCCAATGGCCACCGGCAGCCTCGGTGAGCGCGTCGAAATCAAAACGCAGCTTGCCCTTTTCACCACCGGCCAGATGTGCCACCGCCAGCTGACGCGACAGCCGACGGTAGCCTTCCGGCCCGCGAGCCAGCACCAGCAGATGCGGCCCGGCCGGATCGGGGGCATCGGTCCTGGCCTCGGATCCCAGCGACAGCTCGGCGCCGAACACCGTGTGCATCTTCAATTCAACGGCCGCTTCGGCGAATCGCACCGCGCCGTAGAGCCCGTTGTGATCCGTCAGCGCGATGGCCCGCAGGCCAAGCCGCACCGCCTCTTCGACCAGTTCCTCCGGCGCACTGGCGCCGTCGAGAAAGCTGTACGCCGAATGCGCGTGCAACTCGGCGTACGGGACCGACGAGCGGGCCGGCCGGCCCTCGTCCGGCGGCTGGTAGGCCACCCGCTTGGGCGATCGGGGTGCTTCATCCGCCGGGGTCCACACCGTAGGCGTGCCGGCACGACGCGGTTTGCCGGAGAGCACCCGCTCCATCTCCGACCAGCCCGGCGGTCCGTTGCTCCACCCCACCGGCGCAGTATATCGAATGTTTGTTCGAATGGCTTTTGGTGTTTCCGGCGGCCTACCCTCGGGGCATGAGAGGGACTTTCATCGCGACGTTCGTGATCGGACTGATCGTCGCGCTGTTCGGTCTGGTCTGGGCGCTCCAGGGATTCGGCGCGCTTCAGGGCAGCCAGATGAGCAGCACCACAACCTGGTCGATCGCCGGCCCGATCACGGCGCTGATCGGGATCGTGGTCGCCGCAGTCAGTTGGCGAAAAATCTGAATTGTGCTGAGCTGGAACAACTCTGATGCAACTCTCAGAGAATCTCAGGCAACTAGAGCTCGAGACCGTTGTTCGGCACGCGACTAACACCGCAGCGGGTTTTCCAACTACGTTGCCACACAACCGACTCCAGTTGTTTACATGAATTAATATTGCCGCCACCTCTGACCAGCGGTCACCGCCGATACTCGAACACAGTCGAAAAAAAGAACGGCGGTGGCGGCTCGTGGAGCAACTCAACACGCTCGATGCAGGCTTCCTCATGGCCGAGGATTCGGATCGAAACGTCAGTTTGGCGATTGGCGGGATCGCCATCATCGATGGCGCGGCTCCCAAGGACGATAAATTCAAAGCTGTTCTCACAGAACGTGTTAGATCGATTCCGCGTTTCACGCAGATGCTGCGTACCCAACCCTTGGACGTCGGCGCGCCGCAGTGGGTCGACGACCCGGCTTTCGACATCAGCCGTCATGTGCGCCGGATAGCCGTCCCGCGACCCGGCGACGACACCGAACTGTTCCGGGTTGTCGCCGACGTGCTGGAGCGCCGACTCGATCGCGATCGTCCGCTGTGGGAGTGCTGGGTGATCGAAGGCCTGAAGGGCAACCGCTGGGCGATCTTGATGAAGGTCCACCACTGTATGGCCGACGGAATCTCGGCAATGCGCATCCTTGCCCGCCTTTGCGACGAGGTCGACGGCGACGTGTTCGCCCGGCCCGTCGTTTCGAAGCCCGGCGGTCGGCGGCCCAAACACCTGGCGCCGGTTCCCGAACACACCGAAGCAACCAATCCCCTGGGCAGCCTATGGCGGACCGCCACCGGCATCACCGGCACTGTGACCCGGACGGTCGGCGGGGCGACCGAAATCGCTACCGGCCTGCTGCGGCCAACCGCCGGGTCGTCGCTGGTAGGGCCCGTTACGGCGCGACGCCGCTATCGTGCGGTCCGCGTCCCCCTCGCCGACGTCGAACAGGTCTGCCGCAAGTTCGACGTCACGATCAACGATGTCGCGCTGGCTGCGATCACCGAGGGGTACCGATCCGTCCTGCTGCACCGCGGCGAGGAACCTCGGCCGGATTCGCTGCGCACGCTGGTGCCGGTCTCGGTTCGCGCGTCCGGATCGTCGGACCGGCCGGGCAACAAGATCTCGATGATGCTGCCCTACCTCCCGGTCGAGCAGGACGACCCGATTCAGCAGTTACGCATGGTGCACGACCGGATGACCCGGACCAAGCAAGGCGGGCAGAAGCAGGCCGGCAACCTGGCGGTGTCGATGACCGGCTACGTCCCGTTCATGTTGTCCTCGTGGCTGATTCGATTTCTCACCCGCCTTCCGCAGCGTGGCATCGTGACGCTGGCGACCAATGTGCCGGGTCCGCACCGTCGGCTGGAGATGATGGGTCACACCGTCAGTCGTCTGTTGCCCATACCGCCGATCGCGTTGCAGCTGCGCACCGGGGTGGCGGTGACGAGCTACGCCGACGATCTGGTCTTCGGCATCACCGCCGACTACGACGCGGGTGCCGACATCGATGAGCTGGCCGACGGCATCAAGCTCGGCGTCGAACGCCTGGACGTGCTCGGCCAGGACTCGATCTTGCTGTTCGACAGGAAATCGGTCTGACCGCCAGCGACTAACCTGACTACCGGTCCCGCGAGGGCGGGCCGGGAAGGCGGGACGGCGAATGGCGGTCATCATCGACCCGCGCCGGGTGGACGCCGTGTTGTTCGACCTCGACCCCGAACCCGATCCCACCGTTGCCGCACGCCTGGACAACGCCGGCGTGCGCTCCTGTCGATCCGATCCCGCCACGCTGGTCGACTCGGCCGATGCCCTGTCGGTGCGCCCGGGCCGGTGCGCGGTCGTCACCGCAACCCACGCGGGAGTGACCGCCGCACGCGCCGCCGGTTTCGCGCTGGTGATCGCGATCGGCCCGAACGAAACCCCGCACGGTGCCGACGCGGTGCTCGCCGACGCGAGCGACCTCGAGGTCCGCACCGGTGATCGCCGGATGTCCGAGTTGCCCGACGGGTCGCAGGCCCTGGAGTTCACCGGCACGCCGGCGGTCTTCTACGACTTCGACGGAACACTGTCCGAGATCGTCAACGATCCCGACGCCGCGCGACTCGTCGACGGCGCGGCCGACGCGCTGACGTCGCTGAGCGCGCAATGTCCGGTGGCGATCCTCAGTGGCCGCGACTTGGCCGACGTGCGCGACCGAATCGGCCTGCCCGGCCTGTGGTACGCCGGCAGCCACGGTTTCGAGCTCACCGGCCCCGACGGCGAGCACCACCAGAACACCGACGCGGCCGCGAGCATCCCGGTGCTGGCCGAGGCGGCAGCCGCACTCGCCGACCAGCTCGGCGACATTCCCGGAGTAGCCGTGGAGCACAAGCGATTCGGGGTGGCCGTGCACTATCGCAATGCCGCGCGCGACCGGGTCGCAGAGGTGACCTCAGCGGTCCGGCAGACCGGGCAGCGGACGGCGTTGCGCGTGACGACCGGACGAGAAGTGATCGAGCTGCGACCGGATGTCGACTGGGACAAGGGAAAGACGCTGCGCTGGGTGCTCGACTACATCCGCGACAACGAGGGCGGCGACCCGCTGCTACCCATCTACCTGGGCGACGACATCACCGACGAGGACGCCTTCGACGCGGTCGCCGACGACGGCATCGCGATACTGGTGCGCCACGGCGACGACGGCGACCGCGCCACCGCCGCGCGTTACGCGCTGGCCGACCCCGACCGCGCGAAAGAATTCACCGAGCGGCTGGCCCGCCGCCTCGCCGACTGATCACAGAACCGCTTGCGACTGAATGGTTTTGGCGGCGAGCCTGCCGGTGTCGCCGCGGATCTCTGTTTCGACCACGATGACACGCCGCCCGACATGGAGCGGGCGGCTGTGCGCCTTCACCGTTCCCGAGCGTGTCGCGGCAAAGAAGTTGGTCTTGGATTCGATGGTCGTCGTGCCGCCGGCACCCTCGGGAAGGTTGAGGAATGCGCACACCGCACCCGAGGTGTCCGCCAGCGCCATCACGATCCCGCCGTGCAGCACGTCCCCTCCCGTCGTCAGGCCGGGCGCCCAATCCAGGCTCAGCACAACCTCTTCGGGTACGGCAACGTCTGCGGTGATCCCGAGCGTCACCGCCAGCGGAACCAGCCCGTGGATCATCTCCGTTGCGGCGGTGTCGGTCATCGGCTCACTTTCCCAAGTCCTGCAGGGCGTCGGCGGTGTCCGCGTCGGCCGGGTAAAATGATTCGATCGCGACCTCGGCAACGGTGATGTCCAACGGTGCGCCGACGACCGCGGTCATGCTGAAAAACGAGAGCTCGGTTCCGTTGTACTGCAACCGGAGTGGCACGGCGACGTCGGTGGGCTCGGGCCGGGCGGCCTCACCGCCCGGATAGCCCGACAACTCGGTCAGCAGATCACCGAGGCGCGGGTCATGGGTGGCCCGGACCTGGCGATGCAGTCGCTCGAGGACATGCGCGCGCCACTCCGGCAGATTGACGATGCGCGAGGCCATCCCGTCCGGATGCAACGAAACGCGCAGGGCATTGATCGGCGGCGTCAGCAATGCGGGGTCGCACCCGTCGATCAGCACCGCGACGGCGGTGTTGCCGTCGAGCATGTCCCACCATCGATTGATCACCAGCGCCGGATACGGCTCGTGGCCGGTGAGGATCTGCCGCAGCGCGGCGCGCAGCCGGGTCAATTCCGGCTCGTCGAGCGAGTGCTCGGGGTAGGCGGGCGCGTACCCGCCGGCCAGTAACAATGCGTTGCGCTCCCGAAGCGGCACGTCGAGTTGTTCACTCAACCGCAGGATCATTCCCGGGGTCGGCCGCGAGCGTCCGGTCTCGACGAAGCTGAGATGCCGGGCCGAGATCTCGGCTTGGATCGACAAGTCGAGTTGGCTGATCCGGCGGCGCTCCCGCCATTCGCGCAGCAGTTGACCGACTGCCGGTGTCGCCCGCCGGGTCAGGGTCGTCATCGCCCCGATGCTAGCTGCGGCGTGTCGCCGCCACGATTACCTTCGAGGTAAGCGCCCGCGGGCGTTCACGGCCGCCGCAAACTCAGTCGACGTCGGACTTCTTGTCCTTGTCGGACTTCTTGTCATCGTCCGACTTCTCGTTCTTGTCGGACTTCTTGTCCTCGTCGGACTTCTTGTCGCCATCGCTGCCGGTGCCCAGCTCGAGCGTCGCCCAATGACTCGGGGAGATGTAGACCGTCCAGTCCCCCTCGTCGCGGCCCAACTTCACGACCCCGTCGTCGACTTCCCACTTGGTGCTGTCGTCGTAGTCGGTGGACTGCCCGTCGCTGTAGGTGAGTTTGAAAGCCATGCCCGGGACTGCCACGTTGACGGCCCGGCTAAACCTCGACGTACTCCACCGCGCCGTCCTCGAGCACGAGACGAGCGTCGCTGCCGCCTTCGGCCCCGGAAGCCACCGTGCGGAACACCGCCTTACCGGGCTCGGTGCGCCAGATCAGCGTGGTCAGCGTCTCGCCGGGAAACACCGGTTTGGTGAATCGCGCGTCGATGGCCGTGATCGCATTGGCGTCGCCCTTGCCGAGTTCGGCGACCAGCGCGCGGCCGGAGAACCCGTAGGTGCACAGCCCGTGCATGATCGGCTCGGGGAAGCCCGCGAGTTCCTTGGCGAACCAGGGATCGCTGTGCAGCGGGTTGCGGTCGCCGGAGAGCCGGTAGATCAGCGGCTGGTCTTTGCGGGTGGTCAGCGCGATCTGGGCGTCGGGCTCGCGGTCGGGAATCGCCGGTGCGTTGGGGCGCTCACCCGGCTGTCCGCCGAACCCGCCCTCGCCGCGGATCACCAGCGTCGTCAGCGTTTCGGCGACGAGTTCGCCGGTGTCGGGATCGGAGCCGCGACCGCGCAGCATGACGATCGCGTTCTTGCCTTCGCCCTTGTCCTGGATGTCGGCGACCTCGGTGACCACCGACAGCTTGCCCGCGGCGGGCAGCGGCGCGTGCAGCCGGATTCCCTGTGAGCCGTGCAGCAGCATCGCCCAGTTGAACGATCCGACCTTGGCGGCCGCCGCGAACGCCGGGCAGCAGATCACCGCGTAGGTCGGGAGCACCTGCTGGTCAATGCCGTGGCTGTTTTCGGTGGTGAACTTCAAGTCGTCTAGGCCGGCGCCCACGCCGAGGGCGTAGAGCAACGTGTCACGGTCGGTCCATTCGAACAGCGCGGGCTCGGTCGTCGCGCCGACGGCGTTCGGGTCGATCGCCATGCGGGTCTCCTCTTCGGTCGGACGGTCATCTTTTCCGGGGCATCGCCATTCCATCACCCGACGATGCGGACGACGCCCGCGCCTGGGTTGTGTGATTTGTCCACCCAACCCGGGCAAACATGCCACGTCGAGGCCCCCGGCAAGGCAGGCTGTCGCCATGCGCAATCGCACCCGCACCGCCATCTGGAAGGCCGCCGCCGTTCTCGCCGCCGTCGTCACGGTCGGCGCCTGCTCGGGATCACCGCAGGTACGCAGCATCACCTTGACGTTCATCAGGCATGCCGAGTCGCAGAGCAATGCCCAGCACGTCATCAACACCGACATCCCGGGCCCGGAACTGACCGAGGAAGGCCAGGGCCAAGCCGAACAGCTCGCCCATCAGTTGTCCCGCAACAACTTCGACGGCATCTATGCCTCCAACATGGTCCGCACCCAGCAGACCGCGGAGCCGCTCGCCCACGCGCTGGGCAAGCACGTCGAGATTCTGCCCGGGCTGCGCGAGATCGACGCCGGCCGGTTCAACAACCTACCGGCCAAGCGCGCCGACCTGACCTACCTGGTGGCGCCGTCACTCTGGCTCCGAGGCGACGTCCAGGACGCGGTCCCCGGCTCGATCAGCGGCCGGGAATTCAACGATCAGTTCAGCGCTGCGGTGCAGAAGATCTACGACAGCGGCAACAGCAGACCGGTGGCATTCGCGCACGCCGAGTCGATCATGTACTGGACCTTGCTGAACGTGAAGAACCCGAAGGACACCCTGGCGACCAGCCACCCACTGCCCAACCTCGGCCGGGTGGTGATCACCGGTAGCCCCGCGGGGGGCTGGACGCTGCTCGACTGGGACGGGATCAAGGACTTCAGCAACTGAGCTGAGCGCACCGGCCGCAGCGGTACGGTACTGGACAGTACTGTCACCGCCGATCTAGTGTTACCCGCTGTGACCGAGACGGCGGAACGCGGAGTGTCCCCGTCACCGTGGTCCCCCCGCGAGACCGAGTTGCTCGACGTCACCCTGGAGTTGCTGCAAGAGCACGGCTACGACCGGCTGACACTGGACGCCGTCGCGGCCCGCGCCAAGGCCAGCAAGGCCACCGTCTACCGACGCTGGCCGTCGAAGGCCGAATTGGTACTGGCCGCTTTCATCGAGGGAGTCCGACAGGTCGCGGTGCATCCGCGGACTGGCACGCTGCGCGGCGATCTGCTGCAGTTGGGGGAAGCGTGCCGCGAGCAGGCTTCCCAGCAGAGGCCGGCACGATCCGCGCCGTGCTGGTCGAGACGTCACGGCACCCCGCTCTCAACGACGCCCTGCAGCACCAATTCCTCGACCAACGCAAAGCCCTGATCCACGAGGTACTGCGAGATGCCGCGGACCGCGGTGAGATCGACATCGCGGCGATCAGCGACGAACTCTGGGATGTGCTGCCCGGGTACCTGATCTTCCGGATCGTCATGCCGAGCCGACCGCCGACGCGCGAGACGGTGGAAGCTCTGGTCGACGAGATGATCATCCCGGGCCTCACCCGAAAGGTGAATGGATGAAAGGCATTTCGATCACAGGCGTGATCCGTCGACGATGGATGATCATCGTCGCCGTGGCCGTCGTGGCCTTGGCAGGGTTCGCCGTGTATCGGCTGCACGGCGAATTCGACGCGGCGAACAACACGGCGCACGGCGGCACCAACGAAATCGTGCCGATCAGTCCGAAGCAGGTCATCTACGAGGTCTTCGGCGCTCCCGGTGCGACCGCCACGATCAACTACCAGGACGTCAATGCCGCGCCGCAGCGCATCGACAACGCGCCGCTGCCGTGGTCCTACACCATCAACACAACCGATCCCGCCGTCATCGCCAACGTGGTCGCCCAGGGCGACGGCAGCTCGCTGGGGTGCCGCATCACCGTCAACGGCATCGTCAAAGACGAGAGGACCGTGAACCAAATGAGCGCCTACACCTATTGCTTGGACAAGTCCGGATGAGCAACCACAGCACGCGCCGCCCACGGGTCGCACACACGATTCACCGCCTCGCCCTACTGATCCTCCTGTTCTGGATCGCCCTGGCGATGATCCCGAACATCGTTGTGCCGCAACTCGAGCAGGTCGGCCGGCTGCACAACGTCGGCCTGAGCTCCCCCGAGGCGCCGTCGTATCAGGCGTTCAAGCACATCGGAAAGAAGTTCCACGAGTTCGACACCGACAGCTCGGCGATGATCGTGCTCGAGGGCGACAAGCCACTCGGCGCCGACGCGCACGCCTACTACGACAAGCTGGTTCGCAAGCTCGAGCAGGACAAAGCACACGTCCAGCACATCCAGGACTTCTGGGGTGACAGCCTGACCGCGGCCGGCGCGCAATCCAGCGACGGAAAAGCCGCCTACGTCCAGCTCTACCTCGACGGTGCGCAGGGCGAGGCGAAGTCCAACGAATCCGTCGACGCCGTCCGCGCCACCGTCGACAGCATGAAGCCGCCCCCCGGGGTCAAGGCCTACCTCACCGGTGCCGCCCCGCTGATCGCCGACCAATTCACCGAGGGCGACAAGGGATCCAACAAAGTCACCGCTCTGACCATCGCGGTGATCGCGGTGATGTTGTTCGTCGTCTACCGATCGTTCGCAACCACCGCCCTGGTGCTGGTGACGGTGCTGCTGGAAATGGCGGCAGCCCGCGGGTTCGTCGCATTCCTCGGCAACGAGGGCATTCTCGGACTGTCGACCTATGCGACAAACCTGTTGACACTGTTGGTGATTGCCGCGGGCACTGACTACGCGATCTTCTTCGTCGGCCGCTACCAGGAGGCCCGCTCGGCCGGCCAGGAGCGCGAGGACGCGTACTACGACATGTACAGCGGCACTTCGCATGTCGTGCTGGGTTCCGGCCTGACAGTCGCCAGCGCAGTGGCATGCCTGGCCTTCACGCGACTGCCTTACTTCCAAAGCCTCGGTATTCCGGCCGCGATCGGCATCCTGGTGGCGCTGGCGGCTTCGCTCACGTTGGGCCCGGCAATCCTGGTCCTCGCAAGTCATTTCGGTCTGTTCGATCCCAAACGCGTGATGCAGACCCGCGGCTGGCGCCGGATCGGCACCGCGATCGTCCGCTGGCCCGGGCCGATTCTGGTGGTGTCCATCGCGATCGCCTTGATCGGCTTGCTCGCCCTGCCCGGTTACAAGACCAGCTACGACACCCGGCCCTACATTCCGGCGACCGCCGCGGCCAACGTGGGATACACCGCCGCGGAGAGGCACTTCCCGCGCGCACGGCTGGAACCGGAGTTGCTGATGATCGAGACCGATCACGACCTGCGCAATCCGGCCGACATGCTGGTGCTGGAGCGGGTGGCCAAGAGCGTCTTCCGCGTTCCCGGAGTAGCTCTGGTGCAGTCGATCACCCGCCCACTGGGCACCCCACTCGACCACAGCTCACTGGCTTTCCAGGTCAGCCAGCAGAGCGTCGGCCAGGTACAGAACCTCAAATATCAGGCGGACCGTGCGCACGACTTGCTCACGCAGTCACAAGAACTGGACAAGACCATCGGTATCTTGCAGCAGCAGTACACGCTGCAGCAGCAACTCGCGGGTGCCACTCACGAAGAGACCCAGAAGTTCCACGAGACGTTGGCGATCATCGCCGAGGTCCGTGACAAGCTGGCGAACTTCGACGACTTCTTCCGGCCCATCCGCAGCTACTTCTATTTCGAAAAGCACTGCTACGACATTCCGGCGTGCTTTGCGCTGCGCAACACCTTCGAAGCACTCGACGGCATCGATCAGCTCAGCGAAAAGTTCTCCGACCTCACCGCCAGCCTGGACAAGCTCGACGCCATCCAGCCGCAGCTGGTCGGGTTGATCCCGCCTCAGATCGCCAGCCAAGAGGTCAACCGCGAGCTGACGCTGAAGAACTACGCCACCAACCTCGGGATCAACAAGCAGTCGATGACCGCCAACGACAACCCGGCGGCGCTCGGGCAGGCCTTCGACAAGTCGAAGAACGACGACCTGTTCTATCTGCCGCCGGAAGTCTTCGACAACCCCGATTTCAAGCGCGGACTGAAGCTGTTCGTCTCCCCCGACGGCAAGGCGGCGCGGATGATCATCACCCACGACGGTGATCCCGCCGAGCCCGAAGCCATTTCGCGGGTCGGACCGATCAAGCTGGCCGCGCACGAGGCCGTCAAGGGCACGCCGCTGTCGAGTGCCGAGTTCTATCTCGGCGGCACCGCGTCGACGTACAAAGACATCCAGGACATGGCGAGCTATGACATCCTGATCGTCGCCGTCGCCTCGCTGAGCCTGATCCTGCTGATCATGATGCTGATCACCCGCAGCCTGGTCGCCGCGATCGTGATCGTGGGCACGGTGGCACTGTCCCTGGGCGCATCGTTCGGCCTGTCCGTGCTGTTGTGGCAGTACATCTTCGGGATCGAATTGTATTGGGTGGTACTGGCTTTGGCAGTCATCCTGCTGCTGGCCGTCGGCTCCGACTACAACCTGCTGCTGATATCGCGGTTCAAAGAAGAGATTCCCGCCGGCTTGAAGACGGGCATCATCCGCTCGATGGCAGGCTCGGGATCGGTGGTGACCGCCGCCGGTCTGGTCTTCGCGGTGACGATGTGCGGGTTCATCTTCAGCGGTCTGCAGACACTCGGCCAGATCGGCACGACGATCGGCCTCGGGCTGCTGTTCGACACGTTGATCGTGCGGTCGTTCATGACGCCGTCGATCGCCACCCTGCTCGGCCGGTGGTTCTGGTGGCCGCTGCGGGTGCGCCCGCGCCCGGCCAGTTCGATGCTCCAGCCGTACGGGTCACGCCCCGCGGTGCGCCAGCTGCTGCTCTGGGACGACCCGGAAGAACAGGAGTCGCCGGCGCCGTCGCGCTGACCGACAACGACGATCACGTCACACCCCGTTGACGTGCGGGCCTACCGAGCGCACCATGTCCTGCATGCGTTATGTCGTTACCGGCGGTACCGGGTTTATTGGGAGGCGGGTGGTGGCCCGTCTGCTGGCTGCCAACCCCGACGCGGAAGTGTGGGTTCTGGTGCGCCGCGCCTCGCTGGGCCGCTTCGAACACCTGGCCAAGACCTGGGGTGAACGGGCAAAGCCGCTGGTCGGCGAGCTGACCGAGCCTGAGCTCGGGTTGACCGAGACGGCTATCGCGGAGCTCGGCACGGTCGAGCACGTGGTGCATTGTGCGGCGATCTACGACATCACCGCCGCCGAAGCCGAGCAGCGGGCCGCGAACGTCGAGGGCACCCAAGCCGTCATCGAGCTGGCCCGACGGCTCGATGCGACGCTGCATCACGTGTCGTCGATCGCGGTGGCCGGCGACTTCCACGGCGAGTACACCGAGGACGACTTCGACATCGGACAGCAGCTGCCGACGCCGTATCACCAGACGAAGTTCGAGGCGGAGTTGCTGGTGCGCTCGGCCGGGAGTTCAGCGGGGTTGCGGTACCGGATCTACCGGCCGGCGGTGGTGGTCGGCGATTCGCGCACCGGCGAGATGGACAAGATCGACGGGCCGTACTACTTCTTCGGCACGCTGGCCAAGCTGGCCGTGCTGCCGCGGTTGACCCCGATGATGTTGCCCGACACCGGCCGCACCAACATCGTGCCGGTCGACTACGTTGCCGACGCGCTGGTTGCGCTGCTGCACGCCGACGGACGCGACGGCCAGACATTCCACCTGACCTCACCGAAAACCATTGGGCTGCGCGGCATTTACCGTGGAGTTGCCGCTGCCGCCGGTCTGCCGCCGCTGCGGGGATCACTGCCCCGCTCGGTCGCGGCGCCGGTGCTCAAAGTGCGGGGCCGGCCCAAGGTGTGGCGCAACATGATCGCCACTCAGCTGGGCATCCCCGGTGAAGTTCTCGACGTCGTCGACCTGGCTCCGACCTTTCTGTCCGAGCAGACGCAGAAAGCGTTGCACGGCAGCGGAATTGCGGTACCAGAATTCGCCGACTACGCGCCCGCGCTGTGGCGGTACTGGGCCGAGCACCTCGATCCCGACCGGGCCCGTCGTGACGATCCGGAAGGACCACTGGTCGGACGGCACGTGATCATCACCGGGGCATCGAGCGGCATCGGCCGGGCGGCGTCGATCGCCGTCGCCGAGCGCGGAGCGGTCGTGTTCGCGCTGGCCCGCAACGCCGACGCGCTTGACGACCTGGTCACCGAGATTCGCGCCAACGGTGGCCGCGCCTACGCCTTCACCTGCGACGTCACCGACAGCGGTTCGGTGGAGCACACGGTCAAAGACATTCTCGGTCGCTTCGGCCACGTCGACTACCTGGTCAACAACGCCGGCCGGTCGATCCGCCGCTCGGTGGTCAACCAGACCGACCGGCTGCACGACTACGAACGCGTGATGGCGGTCAACTACTTCGGCGCGGTGCGAATGGTGCTGGCGCTGCTGCCGCACTGGCGCGAGCGCCGGTTCGGTCACGTGGTCAACGTGTCGAGCGCCGGGGTGCAGGCACGCAGCCCCAAGTACAGCGCATACCTACCCACCAAGGCCGCTCTGGACGCTTTCTCCGAAGTGGTCGCGACCGAAACCCTTTCCGATCACGTCACATTCACCAACGTTCACATGCCGTTGGTTGCCACCCCGATGATCAAGCCGTCCCGGCGGCTCAACCCGGTTCCGCCGATCAGCGCCGAACATGCGGCGGCGATGGTGGTTCGCGGCCTGGTCGACAAGCCTTTGCGGATCGACACACCGCTGGGCACGCTTTCCGAGGCGGGTCACTACTTCACCCCCAAGCTGTCGCGGCGGATTCTGCACCAGGTCTACCTCGGCTACCCGGACTCGGCGGCCGCACGCGGCGAATCCAGCCCGGAAGTTCCGAAACCCGTTGAGGAACAGCAGTCGTCACGTCAACCGAAACGCCCGGCACGCGCGGTGGTGAGCCGCGTTCGGGTCCCGGGTCCGGTCAAGCGACTCGTACGCCTGGTTCCCGGCGTGCACTGGTAATTGCGCGACCGCCGCTGGCGCTCGGGTTACCCTGAAGCCCGTGGGGCACGAGACGGACCTGGACAACACGGTCGGCAAGGCCGACGTAGTCCGGCGCGCCTTCGACAGTATCCCCGCATTCGTGGTGGCTTTCGCAGGTCCAGAGCACCTTTACGTCGCCGCGAACGCCGCGACGCGGGCGGCTTTTCCGGCGGTGCGGCTCGGCGTCTCGGCACAAGAGCTGTTTCCTGAATTCGAAGATCAGAACCTGATCGAGATTCTCAACCGCGTCTATCGCACCGGTGAGGTACAGCAGGGACGCGAATGGCGTTTCCAATTCGACTTCGACGGATCCGGAACAATGCAGGAGATCTACGGCGACATCGTGATCAGTCCGCGCATGGGTCCGGAAGGACACATCGAAGGCACCCAGGTGATGCTGATCGACGCCACCGCCGCGGTCAAGGAGCGCCGAGCGGCGGAAGCCCGCGAGGCAGAACTGTCCGAGCGCTACACCCAGGTACGGGATCTCGGAATTGTTGTCCAACGCGCGCTGCTGTCACCGACCTTGCCGGTGCTACCGGGGGCCGACATCACCGCCGAATACCTGGTTGCCACCGAGGACAGCGGTGCCGGCGGCGACTGGTTCGACGCGATGCCCGGCGAACCCGCAAGCGTGTTCCTGGTCGTCGGGGATGTGGTCGGACACGGCGTCGAGGCCGCTGCGGTGATGGCTCAACTGCGAACCGCGATCCGGATGGAGCTGCTCGCGGGCAAGAGCATCGCCGAAAGCCTGGCCGCCGTAGACAGATTCAGCAGATTCGTACCGGGGTCGAAGGCGGCGACAGTCTGCATCGCGCGCCTCGACACCGGCACCGGCACGTTCGAATACTGCACCGCCGGGCACCCTCCCCCGCTGTTGATCAGCGGCGACGTCCCGCGGTTTCTCGAGCCGACCGGATCAGGCCCGCTGGGCAGCGGAAGCGGCTTCGCCACCCGCACCGAGACCATGGCCGTCGACGATGCCGTACTCCTCTACAGCGACGGCATCATCGAACGGCCGGGTCGGCCGCCGTCGGCCAGCACAGCCGAGTTCGCCGACATCGCCTCGCGCGTCCTGGCCGGATCGGCTTTTCCGATCGAGTCGGCGACTCGTCCCGCCGAGCGGCTGTGCTCGCAGACGCTGGAACTGATGCTGCGTACCACCGGCTACAACGATGACGTGACTTTGCTTGCCGCGCAACGCCGCACACCACCGCCAGCCTTCAACCTGACCGTCGAGGCGACTGTACAGGCGGCCCGCGAGGTACGCGCACCGCTGCGGGCCTGGTTGTCCGAAATCGGCACCGACGACGTCGACGTGATGATCATCGTGCAGATCCTGTGCGAGTTCGTCGAGAATTCATTCGAGCACGGATACCGTTCAGCGCCAACCGGTCACATCGAGCTCGAGGCCGCCCTCGACGACCAGGGCCTGGTGCACGCGTCGGTGTCCGACCACGGCCGGTGGAAACCTCCTTCGGCGGACCCGGGAATGCGCGGTCGCGGATTGATGCTCGCGGACGCGCTGGCCACCGAGAGTCGCATCACCGGCACCGACAGCGGCACGACGGCATCAGTCTCACACCGGCTGAGCCGGCCCGCCCGCATCGTGATCGACCCGAACGTGGTGGCCGCCGCGGAGCCGCCCGCCGCTCCCGAATTCTCCACCGAGGTCGTCGACGAGCGTCTGGTGGTCAAAGGGGATGTCGACAACGCGACCTCGCCCACCCTGGGAACGCAGATTGCACGTCAAAGCCGTTCAGGCACATACCCGTTGAGTGTGGACCTGTCGGGGGTCAGCCACATGGGTTCGTCCGGGCTACGGATCCTGGCCGAAGCACTGGAACGCTCGCGCCAGCACGGGACCGAACTGAGGCTGATCGCTCCGGCCGGGAGTCCGGCTCATCACGTGCTGACGCTGATCGGAATGCCGCTGGTGAGCACGGCTGTCGCCGACCGAGTCGACTAGGCACCGAACCGGTATCGTCTGCGCGGTGGCCGCGCCAGTTTTCGCCGATGTCGACACCGGTGTCGACGATGCCATCGCGCTGATCTATTTACTGGCCTGCTCCGACGTCGAACTGGCCGGTATCGCCTCGACAAGCGGCAACGTCCCGGTCAGTCAGGTCTGCGACAACAACCTGAGCCTGCTCGACCTGTGTCGCGTCGAGGGCGTGCCGGTGTCCCGGGGAGTCGAGCAGCCGCTGAACTCGTCGAAACGGTCCGACAGCCCGGTCCACGGCCCGCGCGGCCTCGGCTACGCCGAGTTGCCGCCGACCGATCGTCAGCTCAGCGGTGACGATGCCGCGACGGCGTGGGTGAGGGCGGCCCGGCAACATCCCGGTGAATTGATCGGACTGGCCACCGGACCGCTGACCAATCTGGCGCTTGCCCTGCGCGAAGAGCCGGCGCTGCCAAAGCTGTTGCGTCGCTTGGTGATCATGGGCGGGGCATACGACCACCGCGGCAACACCAGCCCGGTGGCCGAGTGGAACATCGCTTTCGACCCCGAAGCGGCAGCCGAAGTGTTCAATGCGTGGTCGCCGACGGAAAGCGTTGATCCGCTACAGCTTCCGATTCTCTGCGGCCTCGACGTGACGCGGCAGATTGCGATCACCCCGGAGATCCTCACCCGGCTGGCGACGGCCGCCGGCTCCACCACGATCGCGATGAGCATCGCTGACGAGCGGGGGCGCCGATCGTCGGCGTCCAACCCGTTGATCCGCGTGATCGAAGATGCGACCCGGTTCTACATGGAGTCCTACCACGACCTGGGCCACGGCTACCTCGCGCATCTGCACGATCCGCTGGCCGCGGCCGTCGCGTTGGATCCGCAACTGGTACAGACCAAGGCGGCCACGGTCGACGTCGAGCTGACCGGCACCCTGACCCGCGGCATGACGGTGACCGACTGGGCGGGTCGGTGGGCCCGAAAGCCCAACGCACTGATCGCCGTTCACGCGGATCCGGCGATGTTCTTCGACCGGTTCATCGAGCAGGTGGGCCCGTTCGCCCATCGATTGGGCTGAAAAGGTGTCACCCGCACGCTGACCGACGGGCTATCGTTAGGCCACTGGGAGGTGCGGTGCTCACGATCCTGCGGCGGACGGTCAGCCTGTGGTGGCAGACCTGGCCCTGGCTGGTCGCGATTTATCTGATCGGGTGGTTCCTGCGGTACTGGGCACTGCATCTGGCCATGCATGTGGCGTTGAGCCACGGCGACTTCTTGGGAAGCCTGATCCTGCCGCTCGCGCCGCTGACCCGGCTGCTGACGTATCTCGCCATGTTTCTGGTGATTCGGTCCGTCACGCCGGGGTTGCGGGATGTCGAGACGGACGGCCAGGAAGCAAAGGGCGTCTTCGATGTGGTGATGATGGCTATTCTGCCGTTCCTGGTGATCTACACCGCCTGGAAGATGGTTGTCGAGGACTACTACGTCTACGTCACCAGCGTGACCCACCTGCTGCTCAACGACTGGAAAACGGCGGCAGCCCGGGAGATCTACGGTTCGTCGCTCGGATCCAAGTTGTGGCTGGCGATCTTGGTCGCGTTCGTCCTGCGTCAACTGATGACCCGATTCCGCGAACGGCTGCCGCGATGGACGATGATCATCGCCGCCTACCTGGAGGTGGTGTGGCTGTACTTCGCGATCAAGGCATCGGCGGTCGTGCTGTTCGGCTCTCCCCAGTGGATCCGGGAGCGGCGAATCGTGGTGTGGCTCGGCAGCGTTCGCGACGCAGCCTTCTCCCACGTCGCATGGCTTGCGCAGCTGTGGAACACCGCGGGAACGCTCCTGGGCGCGGTGATCTCGGTGGTGGCGTTGGCGTTGGCATGGCTGGCCATCGGATCAGCGGTCTACGGCACCCCGTTCACGCCGACCTGGGCGAGCGCGCGCCGGGTGCTGCTGGGGGAACGCGCAGCGACCGCGGTCGGCTCGGCGATCGAACGTGGCCGGCGCGCCGCACAGCCCCGCTGGCAACGAGTTCCGGCCCAGATCCGCAGGCGGGCAGTCGAATTCGCCCGGTCGCAACTCGGCCGTTTCGGGCCGATCGCGGACGCCTGGCGACTGATCCTGCATGGCGGTGCGCTGCCGATCGCCTTCTTCGTGCTGGCGTATACGGCGCTGGTACTGCTCGCGCCGAGTGGGGCTTACTGGACTCAGACCGTGAACGACGGCTATCTGTGGCGCGGCGTCGCGTTGCTGCTGGGGCCGCACGACTACCCCTGGTGGCAGACCTACCAGGATCTGATTCGGGCGCTGATCGGCGCGGTGGTCGACCCGCTCCGCATCTCGCTGGTCGCGGCAACGTATTGGTTCTGCGCCGACCGGGTTCGTATCGAGGCGGCCCGCGACCAGGAACTGCCCAGCGCCGAATTAACCAGTGTCGAAGCGGATCACGAGTAGGTCAGTCGATTTGGACAAGGTCTTCTTGTCGTCCCACGACGCCGGGAGGAACTGAACGTCGACCGAGGTCAGTTGGACATCTTTCGGGACGACGATGGCTACCAGCAACGGCTCGCTGTGGCGGGGCGAGCAGATGGTGGAGACGCCCCCGTGAAGCTCCCACTCGGTTATCCCGAGCGAGAACGACATCTTTGTCCATTGCCGGTCGCCCGAATTCACCATCGCTACGCAGCCCGCGTAGCCGTCCGGAACGCTGGCCGGCTTACCGTCTCTGGTGCGGCGCAAGAGATATGTAGCCAACCGGGCGTTCGGCGGAAGATTGTACGGATCGGTGTTGAGGTAGCTCGTGTACTTACGCAATTCGTCGACACTGGGCGGTTTCGTCGATGACAGCTGCCAGCGGGTATTCCCGATTTCGATCGAACTTCCATATGGCACAACATGTTTTGGGCGGGTGAATCCGACGTTCTCCCGCCATGCCGGCAGAGTGATCGAGATGACGATGAGGTTGACGACGAGGACACTGATGACAATCGCCCGGCCATTGCGGCCGATCCACGACCTCACCGATCGACCAAGTCGTCGAGTTTCAGCGATGCAAGCGGTACGACGCCGGAAAGTGTTATGTCGACCGCGATCTGGGAATCCAGTGGCGCGAAGTCCATCTTGGCCATGCTGGACTCGGTGAGTGCGTTACTGACCAACAACGTCGCGCTACGCGGGGCCTTCGGCAGCTCGTACGCCAAAGGCCCGCTTTCCGGCATCCCGGGCTGGGCCATGTGGTGAAAGTCGGAGAGGTTGGTGTCGAACAGATTTCCGTCGGCTCGCAGATCGAAGCGTGGCGAATGCGGCTTCAGCAGAGGCTGGTAGGTGAGCACCATGACGAGCCAGACGCCTTTCGAGGGAAAATGATTCAGCCCGTTGTGGCTGTTGGCGGTCACCTCGCGCGCCAGGTAAGTGCGATGAACCGTCACGGCGATGTCGCGACCGACGATTCGCTGCCCGACCGGGCCGTGTACCTCTATCGGCGCCCATGACTGCAGCTTTGTCGGTAGCAATGACCACATCGCGCCCGCGCTGACCAGCAGCATGGCAGCCAGAATTCCGCGCGCGGCGGGCAGCAGCTTTTGCGCTGTCATGCCGACTCCAGATTGGCGATCCGCAACTCGGCGAATCTGTCCGCGTCGCCGGCCCATCGGTGGGCGAGAACGAACGTCGAGATGAATGAGCTCATCTTGTGAATGCGGACAGTGATTGCGGGGTGGTGCGACAAATCGGCCGCAGGCACGGCCCACAACACCGAATAGGCGTAGGTGAACCCAGCATCGATGGAGGGCACGGCGATGGTTTCGGCACCGCGAAATGCCGCCGCGTACCGATTGGCGATACCGGTGAGTCCGAACAATTCGGTGTCGGCGCGTGGGTGCGCTGTGCAGTCGTCGGGTTTTCCCATCAACGCGCCATCGAGCGGGAAAGGAACGGACTCATGGGCGGTGTTCTGGACCGTCACCTTCAAGACCAGCAGTCGGCACTGCGGCGCCATGCGTGGCAGTCCGACGAAGTGGTCGACCAGCGAGACCGAGCGTGGGGTGACTGTCAGCGCTCCTGCGTTGTACGACTGGCCGAATGAGATGGTCGTGACGTGGTGAGCCGTTTTCAAGCCACCGAACGCCGCAGTGACGACGAGGATCACGGCAAGGGCGGTCCAGCGCAGCTGTTTGAGCGAAAGTCGCTGCCAGACCGTGGATTGTTCGCCTTCGGCGACGGCCTGGCCCTCGGCGACGGCCTCACCTTCGCCGTCGACGGCAGTCGGCGGTTCGCCTTCGATATCCGGCAAGACGCGTCTTCCCCTTGGCCGCTGATGGATTGAGCTGATCGTACCTGCGTGCGGCGGACTGGTGAGACGCATTTTTCATTCGTAGATTCCTTCCAGATACCACCTCCGCTGCCGATAGCAGAGCAACATTGCGGTGCCGGGATCGGACGGCTGCTCGCCTTCCAACAGCACCTGCACACGGGCGGTGCGGCTTGCTCCTTGACCGGCCCCGAGCCGGTCATCCCACCACCGCTCATCGACCGGCCAGGGGCCGGCCCACCAATGCAGCTTGGTGTCGCGGCCGCGGGCGGTCAGCCGGGCCGGGTCGGCGGAGAAGAGCCCCCTGCTGGTCACCCGAACCGAATTGCCTTGGTCATCAAGCAGTTCCACGGGATCGTCGAGCAGCACCGTCGGCGACGGCTCCGGCAGCTGACCGGGCCACGGCCGATGCGGGTCGGCGAGCGGCACCGGCTCGTCACCCAACGGTGTCAGCGTGATGCGTTCGGCCGGCCCGCGACCGCCGGACAGCATCGGCACCTGCACTGCTTCCTGGCCGAGTAGACCCTGGACCCGGATCAGCGCTCGACGCGCCCGCATCCTGTCCTCTTCACCGAGACCACCCCACAGCGGCAACTGCAGCGCCCCCGCCGATACCACCTCCACCGCCTGCAGCCGTAACTGCACCACCGGCGCGGAAGGCCGATCCAGCACGATCCGGGTGTTCAACCAGCCGTCCAGCTGCCAGCGGACCCGGTCGGCGGTGGCATCCTCGGTCAACGGCTCGGCGCATCGCCAAACCCGGGTCAACTCTTCACCGTTGGCCGTCACGGCGTGCACGGCCAATCGAGTGCAGCCGACACCGGCGGCCAGCAACGTCTGATGCAGTGCGCCGGCCAGCGAGCGCCCGGCGAACGCCGCGGCGTCGACCCGGTCGATCGGTGGGTCGCACTGCAACTCCGCATCGAGCTCGGCGGGCGGCTCGCGACCGGACGGCCCGCGTTCCGGCTCCCCCCGAGCGAACCGGTGCGCGATCACCGCGTCGGCGCCGAACCGGGAGGCCACGTCCGTTCGCGACAGCTCGGCGAATTGGCCGATGGTGCGAACCCCCATCCGCCACAACAGATCCGCCAGATCAGCTCGCCCAGCCCCGGACAGGCTGGGCTCGGTGGCGAGTTGCCGGATCGATATCGCCGACAGAAACCGCGCATCCTCCCCCGGCGCCACCACACGACCCGCGCGAGCGGCGAAAACCGAGGTCGGCAGCTGATCGGCGATTCCGACCTGGCACTCGGCGCCGGCTGCCGCGACGGCATCGGTCAGCCGCTCGGCGACCTGCTGCTCGGAGCCGAAGAACCGGGCCGCTCCGCGAACCGGCATGACCACCAGGCCGGGACGCAGCACCTCGGCGCGCGGTACCAGGTCGTCGACCGCCGCCACCACCCCTTCGAAGTAGCGGGCGTCACGGTCGGGGTCGGCGGCGACGACGTGCAGTTGCGGGCAGCGGGCCGACGCCTCGCGGCGCCGCAGTCCCCGGCGCACTCCCACCGAACGGGCTGCCGACGAGCAGGCGATCACGCGGTTGGCCAGCGTGACGGCGACCGGGGAGGTCGCCGACAGTTCCGCTGCGGCAGCGGCGGCGACCGCGGGCCAGTCCATGCACCAGATCGCCATCACCCGGGAGGCCACACTCACCCCGTCCGAGCTCGCCTGGTCGCCCGACCCGCGGCGCACACCTCGAGACGCACCTTGCTGATCCGCCCGAAACCCGGTGTCGGCGATGTCGTTTCGTAACCGCTGACCCGTGCCTTCAGCCGGATCGATGCACCCTGCCAGTCGCCGTCGGTGACCAGCAATGCGCATCCTTTCTGTTGAGCCCTGGCCACCACGGCCCGGGCCCGGGTCAGCGGCACCGAGCGTCCCTTCAGTGCCAGCACGATCAGGTCCATCCCGTCCATGAGCACCGCGGCCACTTCCACCGGATCGGTTCCGGGATCCGGGATCACCGCGAGCCGGCTCAGATCGGCTCCCATTTCCACCGCAGCCAACAGGCCGACGTCCGACTGGCCGACGATGGCCGCATTCCCTCCGGCGGCCGTCACCGCGGCCACCATGCTCAGTGCGAGCGAACGGGCGCCCGACAGCACCGCAACCGCGCCCCTTGGCAACGCATCGGGCAACACCTCCGCCAGCAACTGCGGCACCGGTAGCCTGGCTTCCGAGTCCGGAAGCAGGTCGTCCACCGGTGCGTGACCGCGCCGGGTGGAACCGACTTTCCCCGACACCGCAGCCATCTGCCGTCGCAGCTGTTTCAGCTGCTCAGCACGGTCGAGATGCGGCTGTTCGGAAGCAAGCATCGCCGTCATCAACTACTCCTGCGGTACGGGTGTGACTGCTGTTGTCCGAATGTTTGTTCGAATACCAGTAGTCAATACCCAGCCACCGACAAGGTCAAGCGGGGGCTGCCCGAGGGCGCAGCCCAGCAAACTATCGGCAGGACGCCCCGAGAGGCAGCGGCCGAGGCATTCCTCGAGTAGACGTCTCGGCAGCTGCACTCTCGGCGCCGAATCAGCCGACAGCGGAACCGGAATCGCGGCAGGAATCTGGCGCCGCGGGGCTCACCTGCAAATAGTGTCCACACCCATGGGAATTGATCCGTCGAGCATCCTCCTCACCGACCGTGTCGCCGTTGTCACCGGTGGCGGTGCCGGCATCGGCCGCGGCATCGCCGCGGGGTTGACGGCATTCGGCGCCAAGGTGGCGATCTGGGAACGCAACCCAGAAGCGTGCGCGTCGGCCGCCGACGAGATCGGCGCATTGGGCATCACCGTCGACGTCCGCGACAGCGCGGCCGTCGACGCCGCACTCGAGCAGACAGTCGCCGAACTCGGACCGGTCACCATCCTGGTCAACAACGCCGGCGGCGTCTTCTGGTCAGGAATACTCGACACCAGCGAAAACGGTTGGGACGCACTGTATAAATCGAATCTGCGCCACGTCTACCTGTGCACCCAGCGGGTGGCCCGCGGCCTCGTCGAGCAGAAGCTGACCGGCAGCATCATCAGCGTGACCTCCATCGAAGGGATCCGCGCCGCACCCGGTTACGCGACCTACGCGGCCGCCAAAGCCGGGGTGATCAACTACACCAAAACCGCGGCCCTCGAACTCGCGCCGTACGGCATCCGGGTCAACGCCCTGGCCCCCGATATCACCTTGACCGAAGGCATCATGGACATCGCTCCCCCGGGTTCCGAAGAGCGATTCGGCCGCACCGTTCCGATCGGACGAGCCGGTCATGTCGACGAGATGGCGGGCGCTGCAGTATTTCTGGCGTCCGAGATGTCCAGCTACATCACCGGGCAGACGATTCACGTCGATGGCGGCACCCAGGCAGCCAGTGGGTGGTACCACCATCCCGAGACCGGCGCCTACGCGCTCGGACCGAGCTGACGCCGCGCATCGTCGAGTACCGCCCCGATCACCTCCGGAGTCACCCCGAGACCGCGCAGGCAGAAAGACAGCACGCGCCTACGGATTTCAGCCGGATTACGCGGGCCGCTGCCCCAATGCCGTTCGATGTTGGTCCACACGACGCCATGGATGGACAGCGCTTCACCGTCGGGGTCGATCTCGGTGAATATCTCCAGATCTGCTCCACGCGTGAGTTGTTCGACAAGCGGACGCAGAATTTCCCGGTAGGCAGGGGCAACGAGTTCGGGCGCGGCGACCATCTGATTCTGCGCCTCGAGCGACATCTGGCGGAGATCGGAGCGGATCTGAAGATTGAAGGCGAGATCCAGCCGTCCGTCGATCCAGGCCGCCACCGCGTGTATCGGATCGGAGTCCGCCATCCGTTGTTCCAGGCGCACGACCTCGCTACGCGCCATCTCCAGGAATACCGCCGCAACCAGCTGATCCTTCGAGTCGAAGTGCCGGTAGAACGCCCGGGTGCCCAGCTGCGCACTGCTGAGCACGCGGGCCACCGACAGCGCCTGAACTCCCTCCGTCCGAACGACTTCGGCGGCAGCAGCGAGGATTACCGCGTGTATGTGCGGATCGGGTTCGAGCTTTCGGCGCCCGCCGGCGCGGCCGTCGACCCCATCATGCTGAAGCATCGTAGGCAGCAATGTAATCGCCGAAGGCGTCGTGCACCTGTTCCGCGGTCAACCCGTAGTCGCTCAGCTCGTAGGTGTGCGTGCCATGCTGGCCGGGCTTGTGACCATCTGCCCACGCCTGCACCCTCGCGCGCGCCGAATCGGTGAACGTGAGACCGAGCTCGTCGTAGCTATGGGCGATCGTGTTGATTGGATCGGTCTGCAGGTCGGCGAAGGACACGTCCACAAATCGATCGTCGCCGAACTTTCGGCGGAACTCCATCGCACGGCCCATGCCCTCGGCCCACCAAGCCAGTTGCTCAGCCCCGAGCTCCTTGGGATCCCGATGATCGCTGCTCCAACTTCGGACATAGGCGATGAGGCTGCACACGGACCCGAGCACCTTGGCCGGATCCCGATGACTCCACAGGAATTTGGCGTTCGGATAGACATCGACAAACGCTTCGAGCGCGAACATGTGCACCGGCGTCCGCAGGTGCCACAAGCTCGGTTTGCAGTGCCACTGCAGAAGTTTCAACACATCGCGGTGAAAGGTGTAGGTCTCGCGCATGTCGCTCTGCAGCAGCCATTCGACGTATCCCGGGACCCGTACCACTCCGTCGAAGTGGAAGGTGCGAAAGCTCATGCCCATCAGGTCCTGGCATTCCGTCGCGGATTCGGCATCGAAACTGTTCATAGTCCGAAATTCGGGGAACATCTGGTCGATCATCGCGATGCCTTCCGCGGCTTGTGCGATGCGCGGGTCGTTGTGCTGGGTCGCGGCTTCCGGCGGTGGGGTCGGCGCCTGAGATTCCCAGGTGCGCAACGATCTCAATTGCGGGTCGGCAGAGACCAATTGGCCCAGCGCGGTCGTGCCGGTTCTCGGTAGACCCAGGACGACGATCGGGCCGTCGACGACCTCGTCGCCGATCTCGGGATGCTGCTTGTAGGTTTCGATGATCTTCAACCGCTGGATCAGAGCGTTGCTGATGGTGGCGTGCTGCATGACCCGGCCGAGATCGTTGAGGTCGGCTTCGGTGTTCAACGCGGTGACCGTCCGCTCCAGGCCTTCGCGGTAATAGGCCGAACCGAAATCGTCGAGGCCAGTGGCGGCGCGGGCGCCGTCTTCGAGTTCGTCAGCGGAGAAAGTCACCGGGAGAACCTTTCGTAGACGGCGCGGCGCCGGGCTTCGATCACGTGAGAGCGTTCGTCGGGGGTGGTCATCGTGGTGTCGGCGGGCAACGACGACAGGACCTCGTCTACCTTCACCACCCGCACGTTCGGCACCGGTGCGGTTTCGGTTCTCACGCAACGCAATAGCATCGCACCGTTGCTGTGGCCGGCAGTGTCCAGCCAGTTGGCCACCCCAGGATCCGTCGCACAGATGACGGCGCGGAAGATCCCGTCGGGATCGACAACCGCCTGATGTCCATTGAGACTGGACTGATGGCGCCCGTAGTGGATCGTCTCCAACCACGGATTGCCCAGCGAGATGCTCCAGTAGACGCCATCGGGTGGCTCGACCTCGAGGATCAGCGCCTCATCCGGAGCCAGATCGAATCGTCCGATGACAGGCCGGTTTTCGGCTGCCGCACCCATGTCGCTCATGTCCATCGGCGGGATGAAGCCGTTGGCCGGCGGCATGGCGCCGAAGTCGAGGAAGAATTTCAGGTTGTCGTAGACGAAGTCGCCCAGCGCGTGAAGCTGCCGCGACACCGAGACATCCAATTCGACGGAATGACCCGCGGGGGCCGCTTTATCGCCGATTCGCTCGATGTCGAGTGACGCGGGAACCTCGGTGTCCCAGTCGTAGAAGAAGTTTCGCACCGTCAGCGTCGGATGATCGCCCGTCAGCCGCAGCCAGTTGCCGCTGTGCTCGTCGGCGGACAAGATCGCTTCGAAGTTCCCGTCGGGGTCGACCTCGAGTTCGTCGACGAGACAGTTGGCGGTCGCGGCGATTCCGTCCATGGTCTGCAGGCCGACGTATCGGGCCGTGCCCCGGCTGCCGAAGATCCGATATGTCTCGCCCGCACGAAGGCTCGCGTTCAGATACACGCAGTCCGGGCATTCCAGCCCCCAGGTGACGATGTCGTCCATGCTGGCCCGGTTGACCGCGAGAACCGGGTCGGGCTCCGCCCGCAGTGCCATGTCCGTGCCGACCGCCAACAGCACCATCAGATGTCGCATCCCTGACCCGTAGTCGAGGGGATTCTTGTTGACCGGCGTGGACTGTACGAGTTGTCCGGCCGCGTTCAACCGCTCCTGCAGATGCGCCCACGCGGCCGAAAGGTCGGCGGTGCTGCCATCGCCTGGCGACAGCGCCGCCTCCGCGATCGAATGCGGCAGCCACGCCATCGTTTGTTTCCAGGCAGGTGGGGCCTGATCACTGCCGTCATCGGCCACGGATGCCCTCCAGCCAGGTCGGCACAGCACTCAATTGAAAATGATGTTTTCAATTGAGTAGTTGGTACCACGCAGCCGGCGAGACAGTCAACAAGTCGGGGCGCACCGCCCGGATCGGGACGGCGTCAGTCGTTGCGCGAACTGAGCAATTCGGCCCAGTCGCGCGGCACGCGGCCCCTGGGGCCGGGCACCGTCTGATCAGCGGGATGACATTCCGGCGGGGCAAGTTCGGGACCGTCGTAGTAATCGTCGGTCTCGTAGTTCCAGAACCAGTCCTCGCCCGGTTCGAACGAGCGGATGATCGGGTGTCCGGTCTCGCGCCAGTGCTGCGTCGCGTGTCTGGACAGCGAATCGTCGCAGCAGCCGACGTGGCCGCAGGCCGCGCATCGGCGCAGGTGCACCCACCAACCACCGTGGGCGTCACACTCGCTACAGCCGACACCACCGGGTGGCACCGACGGGTCGACAGCAGCAGCCATGGCGGTCTACTCCCACTCGATGGTGCCCGGCGGCTTGCTGGTCACATCCAGCACGACGCGGTTGACTTCGGCGACCTCGTTGGTGATCCGGGTCGAAATCCGTTCCAGCACTTCGTACGGCACCCGGGTCCAGTCGGCGGTCATGGCGTCCTCACTGGAGACCGGCCGCAGCACGATCGGGTGGCCGTAGGTGCGGCCGTCGCCCTGCACGCCCACCGACCGGACGTCGGCCAGCAGGACCACCGGGCATTGCCAGATCTGCTGATCCAGACCCGCGGCGGTCAGCTCTTCGCGGGCGATCGAGTCGGCGCGACGCAGTGTCTCCAACCTGCTCGCGGTGACCTCGCCGACGATGCGGATAGCCAGACCCGGCCCCGGAAACGGTTGGCGCCCGACGATTTCCTCGGGCAGACCCAGCTCGCGTCCGACCGCGCGGACCTCGTCTTTGAACAGCAACCGCAACGGCTCGACCAACGCGAACTTCAGGTCGTCCGGTAGACCGCCCACATTGTGGTGGCTCTTGATGTTCGCCGCGCCGCTGCCACCGCCGGACTCGACCACATCCGGATAGAGAGTTCCCTGTACCAGGAATTCAGTCTCGTTGTCTCCCAATACATCCCGAACGGCGCCCTCGAACGCCCGGATGAACTGCCGCCCGATGATCTTGCGCTTGCCCTCGGGGTTGGTCACCCCGGACAGCGCTTCGAGGAATGTCGCCTCGGCGTCGACGGTCACGAGGTTGGCGCCGGTCGCTGCGACGAAGTCGCGCTGCACCTGGGCGCGCTCGCCGGCCCGCAGCAGCCCGTGGTCGACGAACACGCAGGTCAGCCGGTCCCCGATCGCCCGCTGGACCAGCGCGGCGGCTACGGCTGAATCAACCCCACCGGAGAGCCCGCAGATCGCGTGACCGTCACCGACCTGGTCGCGCACTTGCTCGACCAGTGCTTCGGCGATGCCGGCCGGCGTCCAGTCCGGCGCGATGCCGGCGAATTCGTGCAGAAACCGGGTCAGCACCTGCTGGCCGTGTGGACTGTGCAAGACCTCAGGGTGGTACTGCACGCCGGCCAGTCGCCTCGACCGGCTCTCGAAGCCGGCCACCGGCGAACCCGCACTGGTGGCGATCACCTCGAAGCCGTCCGGCGCGGAGGTGACGGCGTCGCCGTGACTCATCCATACCGGCTGGGTCTCGGGTAGATCGGAATGTAGTTCGCCGCCAACCACTCTCAGCTCGGTCCGGCCGTACTCGCTGGTCCCGGTACGGGCGACCGTGCCGCCGAGCGCCTGTGCCATCGCTTGAAATCCGTAGCAGATGCCGAACACCGGCACGCCCAGGTCGAACAACGCCGGGTCGAGTTGCGGCGCGCCGTCGGCGTACACGCTGGCCGGGCCGCCGGACAGCACCACGGCGAGTGGGTCGCGCACCTTGATCTCGTCGACCGAGGCGGTGTGCGGAATGACCTCTGAGAACACGCGGGCCTCGCGCACCCGGCGGGCAATCAGCTGGGCGTATTGCGCGCCGAAATCGACAACAAGCACGGGACGGGGCGTTGCGGACTCCACCGGCACAGTCTAGAGCCGTGCGCACGTCAGCCCATCAGTTGACGCGCATGTAGTCATATGTCTACACTCGTCCTCAGCAGACTGTAGTAAATTGACTACAGTCGAATCAGGAAGGACCACCATGACTCTGAGCGTGACCCAGTTGGGCAGCCGCATCGGCGCCCGCATCGACGGCGTGAAGCTGTCCGGCGACCTCGACACCGGCACCATTGCCGACATTCGAGAAGCGTTGCTGCGGCACAAAACAATCTTCTTCCGCGACCAGCACCACCTCGACGACGCGGGCCAGCACGCCTTCACCACGCGGATCGGCACACCCATCGCCCACCCCGCGCTGCAGCAGGCGAACATGCCGATCATCACGCCCATCGACTCCGAGTTCGGCAAGGCGAACCGCTGGCACACCGACGTCACCTTCGTCGCGAACTACCCGGCCGCCTCGGTCCTGCGCGCCGTCACCCTGCCGAGCTATGGCGGGTCGACACTCTGGACCAACACCGCCGCGGCCTATGACGCCCTGCCCGAGTCGCTCAAGCAGCTGGCCGAGAATCTGTGGGCGCTGCACAGCAACCGCTTCGACTATGTCCCGGCCTTGCACCCGCAGACCGAGGACGAGAAATCGCATCGGGCCCGGTTCGAGAAGATCGACTTCCGTACCGAGCACCCCGTAGTCCGCGTCCATCCCGAGACCGGCGAGCGCTCACTGGTCGCCGGCGACTTCGTCCGCGGATTCGTCGGGCTGGACAACTTCGAGTCGCAGACCCTCCTCGAATTGTTGCAGCGTCGAATCACTATGCCGGAGAACACCGTTCGATGGAACTGGGCCGCCGGCGACGTAGCCATCTGGGATAACCGCGCCACCCAGCACCGGGCGGTCGACGACTACGACGACCAGCACCGGCTGATGAACCGGGTCACCGTGCAGGGCGATGTTCCCGTCGACGTGCACGGCCGACGCAGCCGGGTGATCAGCGGGGCACCGCTACAAGCCGTCAGCTGAGCCGCACAGCGGGACGAGAGGTCGCTCACCGCCGCCAGGGGTACGCCGCCACGTCCATCGCCGGCATCAAGTGTTGAGCGGCACACCGGGGCGCTGACCACGCCCGACGGCCGCGGACCAAAGTGCGGAAACCCGTGGTTCGCCCGGAACGCCTGGCGAACCTGCACCGGGCATGGTGAGGTGGTAGTGCTCATGGCAGAAACCACCCCGGGAAGCGAGGTCCGCAGTGCTGGGTCTACCGGAAGCGGTGCAAGCCTGCCTTTTCGATCTCGACGGCGTGCTCACCGACACCGCAAGCGTGCACACCAAAGCCTGGAAAGTCATGTTCGACGAGTTCTTGAAGCAGCACGCCGAACAGAACGGTGAGTCGTTCGTACCGTTCGATCCGGACAAGGACTACTTGAAATACGTCGACGGCAAGAAACGCGAAGACGGCGTACGGGCGTTTCTGGCCAGCCGCGACATCGAGCTTCCCGACGGCGACCCCGACGACTCGAGCGACAAAGACACCGTGCACGGCCTGGGCACCCGCAAGAACGACGCGTTCCAGGAGACGTTGCACAAAGACGGCGTCAAGGTTTTCGAAGGCTCGCGCCGCTATCTGGAAGAAGTCGCCGCCGCCGGGCTGGCCACCGCTGTGGTGTCGTCGAGTGCCAACACCCGTGAGGTGCTCGAGATCACCGGACTGGAACAATTCATCCAGCAACGCGTCGACGGAGTGACGCTGCGTGAGGAGAACATCGCAGGCAAGCCGGCACCGGACTCGTACCTTCGCGGCGCCGAGTTGCTCAACGTCGAACCAGCCGCCGCGGCGGTCTTCGAGGATGCGCTGTCCGGGGTCGAGGCAGGCCGCGCCGGTAAATTCGGTTTCGTCGTCGGTGTCGACCGGGTGGGCCAAGCCGACGAATTGCGCAGTCACGGTGCCGATGTCGTGGTGACCGACCTTGGCGATCTACTTTAGGAGGCCGTGATGATCCCCGATGACACACTCCCCGTCGAACCCTGGCAGATCCGCGAACCCAAGCTGAACCTCGACGTGTTGGCTCAGTCGGAGTCGCTGTTCGCATTGTCCAACGGGCACATCGGGATTCGCGGCAACCTCGACGAAGGAGAGCCGCACGGCATACCCGGCACCTACCTCAACTCGTTCTACGAGGTACGGCCGCTGCCCTACGCCGAAGCTGGTTACGGATATCCGGAAGCCGGCCAGACCGTCGTCGACGTCACCAATGGGAAGATCCTGCGCCTACTGGTCGACGACGAGCCCTTCGACGTGCGCTACGGCAAGCTGCTCAGCCACGAACGCGTGCTCGACCTGCGGGCCGGGACACTGACCCGCGACGCGCACTGGCAGTCCCCGGTCGGCAAACAGGTCAGGGTGACCTCCACGCGGCTGGTGTCGCTGTCCCAGCGCAGCGTGGTCGCCATCGAGTACATCGTGGAAGCTGTCGACCAATTCGTACGTGTCACAGTGCAATCCGAGCTGGTGGCCAACGAGGAACAGCCCGTGACGTCTGGCGATCCGCGCGTCGCGGCGATTCTCGACAACCCGCTGGAGGCCGTGCAGCACGAAGACACCGAGTGCGGCGCGCTGCTGATGCACCGGACCCGCGCCAGCGCGTTGATGATGGCCGCGGCCATGGACCACGAGATCGAGGTCGAAGGTCGCTACGAGGTCAGCAACGACGCGAGCGGCGACCTCGCCCGAACAACCGTGATCTGTGGACTACGCCCCGGCCAGACGCTGCGCATCGTGAAATACCTGGCGTACGGCTGGTCGAGCCAGCGGTCCCGTCCGGCGCTGCGCGACCAGGCATCCGCCGCGTTGCACAGCGCGCGCTACAGCGGTTGGAAAGGCCTGCTCGAGGCGCAGCGCAAAATTCTCGACGACTACTGGGACGGCGCCGATGTCGAGGTGGAGGGCGATCCGATCTGCCAGCAGGCGGTCCGGTTCGGGCTCTTTCACCTGCTGCAGGCCAGCGCACGGGCCGAAGGCCGCGGCATCGCCAGCAAGGGCCTGACCGGAACCGGCTACGACGGCCACATCTTCTGGGACACCGACGGATTCGTCCTTCCGGTTCTCACCTATACGCTGCCGCACGCGGCCGCCGACGCATTACGTTGGCGCGCTTCGACATTGGACTTGGCGAAGGAGCGCGCCGCGCAGCTGGACCTCAAGGGCGCCGCCTATCCATGGCGCACGATTCGGGGCCAGGAGTGCTCGGCCTACTGGCCGGCCGGCACGGCGGCGTGGCACATCAACGCGGACATCGCGATGGCGTTCGAGCGCTATCGGATTGTCACCGGTGACGAGTCGCTGGAGAAAGACTGCGGACTCGAGGTGCTCATCGAGACGGCCCGGTTGTGGCATTCGCTCGGACACCACGACCGTCATGGCGTGTGGCACCTGGACGGGGTCACCGGCCCGGACGAATACACCGCGATCGTGCGCGACAACGTGTTCACCAACATGATGGCGGCGCACAACCTTCGGGTCGCGGCCGACGCGTGCGCCCGGCACTCCGAAGTCGCCCGTGAGATGGGCGTCTCCAGCGACGAGACCGCGGCATGGCGCGCCGCCGCCGACGCCGCGCACATCCCTTACGACGAAGAGCTCGGCGTGCATCCACAGTCCGAGGGCTTCACCACCTACGCCGAGTGGGATTTCGACAACAGGAACAAATACCCGCTGCTTCTGCACGAGCCTTACGCGTTGCTGTACTCGTCGCAGGTGGTCAAACAGACCGACCTGGTGCTCGCAATGTATTGGCAGAGCCACAAATTCACCGACGAGCAGAAGGCGCGCAACGTCGACTACTACGAGCGTCGGACCGTGCGCGATTCGTCGTTGTCCGCCTGCACCCAGGCGGTGATGTGTGCCAACGTCGGGCACGTGGACCTGGCCCACGACTACACGTATGAGGCGGCGCTGGTCGATCTCCGCGATCTACACAACAACACCAAGGACGGCCTGCACATGGCGTCGCTGGCCGGCGCCTGGACGGCACTGGTCGCCGGCTTCGGGGGTCTGCGCGACGACGAAGGTGTCCTGTCACTCAACCCGTACCTGCCCGACGCCATCTCGCGGCTACGTTTTCGGCTGCGCTGGCGCGACTTCCGGGTGACCGTGGATGTCCAGCACGACCAGGTCACCTACACCCTTCGCGACGGCCCGGAAGATCAGCAGTTGAACATCCTGCACGCCGGCGAAGAGCTCGAACTCAGCACCACCAAACCGAAGACGGTCAAGCTGACCAAGCGGGAGCCTTTACTACCCACGCCGCAGCAACCGCCGGGACGCGCCCCGATGCACCGGAACGCCTACCGGTCGGTCAACCAGCAGAACTGACCGAGCCGGGGCTTATGCGGCGCTCCTCAGCATCGCTGCGCTCTGCATCGTCGCCGCCGGAGCTGATGCGGCGCTCCTCAGCATCGCTGCGCTCTGCATCGTCGCCGCCGGAACTGATGCGGCGCTCCTCAGCATCGCTGCGCTCTGCATCGTCGCCGCCGGGGCTCTCTTCTTCCTTGACAGCGTCGATCGATTCGATCGGCAGCCAGCGCAGCGCGCCGGGCGCCGAATCCGGCACCACCGGGTGGGCAGGCGCGATCGGGTCGAGCCGGCGATAGGCCTCACCCTGCTTGGGGCGAAGGTCGTCCTCCCCCTTGTTCGGCCACAGCGACGCGGCCCGCTCGGCCTGCGCGGTGATCGACAGCGACGGGTTCACCCCGAGGTTCGCCGAGATCGCGGCGCCGTCGACCACGAACAGTGTCGGATAGCCGTACGCCCGGTGGTACGGATCGATGACGCCGGCCTCCCGGCTGTCGCCGATCGGCGCGCCGCCGAGGTAGTGCGCGGTCAGCGGGATATTGAACAGCTCGCCCCACGTCCCGCCGGCGACACCGTCGATCTTCTCTGCGATGCGGCGAGTGGCCTCGTTGCCCGCCGGGATCCAGCTCGGGTTCGGTACGCCGTGGCCCTGCTTGCTGACGACGCGGCGGCGACCCAGCTTGGTCCGTTTCGTGTAAGTGGTGATCGAGTTGTCGAGGTTCTGCATCACCAGCGCGATCATGGTGCGCTCGCTCCAGCGCCGCGGGTTGAGCAGCCGCAGCGTGCCGCGCGGATCCCCACCGGCGTTGTCGAGGAGCTGTCGCCACCGTGGAACGTCGCTGCCGCCTTCGCCCGGGCCGTCGGTCATCAACGTCTGCAGCAGACCCATGGCGTTCGAGCCCTTGCCGTAGCGACACGGCTCGATGTGGGTGTCCGAGGACGGGTGGATGGAGGAGGTGATCGCCACCCCGTGGGTGAGATCGAGGTCGTCGCTGACCTTCAAACGGCCCGCCCCGACGATCGACTCCGAGTTGGTCCGGGTCAACTCGCCCAGCCGTTGCGAAAGCTCGGGCAGCTTGCCCTTGTCGCGCATTTTGAACAGCAGCTGCTGGGTGCCCCACGTGCCCGCGGCCAGCACCACATGCTTGGCGGTGAAAGTGCGCTTCTTGCGGCGCAGCGCCCGACCAGTGCGTGCGGTGCGCACCTCCCAGATCCCGTCTTCGCGCTGCTCGAAACTCGTGACCGTCGTCATCGGAATCACGTCTGCGCCATTGGATTCGGCCAGGCCGAGATAGTTCTTCAGCAGCGTGTTCTTGGCGCCGAAGCGACAACCGGTCATACAGCTACCGCATTCCAGGCAGCCGGTGCGGTCCGGGCCGGCACCGCCGAAGTACGGGTCGGGCACCGTCTGGCCGGGAGTCTTGGTGCCGTCGGGACCGAAGAACACCCCGACCGGGGTGGGCACGAACGTGTCGCCGCAACCCATGTCGTCGGCGACCTCTTTGAGAATGCGGTCGGCGTCGGTGAAGGTCGGGTTGGTGACCACCCCGAGCATCCGCTTGGCCTGGTCGTAGTGCGGCAGCAGTTCCGACTTCCAGTCGGTGATGTGCGACCACTGCTTGTCCTCGAAGAACGGCTTCGACGGCACGTACAGCGTGTTCGCGTAGTTCAGCGAACCACCGCCGACCCCCGCGCCGGCCAGGATCATCACGTTGCGCAGCAGATGGATGCGCTGGATGCCGTACATGCCGAATTTAGGTGCCCACAGGAATTTGCGGAGGTTCCAGGAGGTCTTGGCCATGTCCTCGTCGGCGAAGCGCCGGCCGGCTTCGAGCACGCCGACCCGGTAACCCTTCTCCGTCAACCGCAGCGCGGTGACGCTGCCACCAAAACCCGAACCAATGATCAAGACGTCGTAGTCAGGTTCCACGTCATCCAGTATGGACTTACTCGCCGGTAATGATCCAGCGAACCAGGTCAGCGCCTAATTGCCGACAGTCAGGCCGACCTTCTGAAACTCTTTGAGGTCGCAATAGCCCGATTTGGCCATCGACCGGCGCAGCCCGCCGACCAGGTTCAGCGAACCAAACGGATCGTCCGACGGACCGTTGAGCACCTGGCTCAGCGGCAACCGCTCGCCGACGGCGATCTGCAGCAGGGCGCCGCGCGGCAGCGACGGGTGAGCGGCCGCCGACGGCCAGTACCAACCCTCGCCCTGGGCTTCGGCGGCCTCGGCGAGCGGGGTACCCAGCACCACCGCGTCGGCGCCGCACGCGATCGCCTTGGCGAGGTCGCCGGAGGTGTGGATGTCGCCGTCGGCGAGCACATGCACGTAGCGGCCGCCGGTTTCGTCGAGGTATTCACGACGGGCGGCGGCGGCGTCGGCGATCGCGGTGGCCATCGGCACGCTGATGCCGAGCACCTCGTCGCTGGTGGTCACCCCGCTGGTCGAGCCGTAGCCGACGATGACGCCCGCCGCGCCGGTGCGCATCAGGTGCAGAGCGCTGCGATGGTCGATGACGCCACCGGCGACCACCGGGACGTCGAGCTCGGAGATGAAGGTCTTGAGGTTCAGCGGCTCGCCATGGCTGTCGACGCGCTCGGCGGAGACGATGGTGCCCTGGATGACCAGCAGGTCGATCCCGGCGGCCACCAGTGTCGGGGTCAGCGCCTGGGCGTTCTGCGGGCTCACCCGGACCGCAGTGGTGACCCCTGCCTCGCGGACGCGGGCCACCGCGGTGCTGAGCAGGTCGAGGTCCAGCGGCGCGGCGTGCAGCTGCTGGAGCAACCGGATTGCCGCCGACGGCTCGGGCTCCTTGGCGGCGGCCTCGATGACCTGGGCGACCTTGGCCTCGACATCCGCGTGCCGGCCGATCAGTCCCTCGCCGTTGAGCACTCCCAGACCGCCGAGCCGACCGAGTTCGATGGCGAACTCCGGCGACACCAACGCATCGGTCGGGTGCGCCACGATGGGGATCTCGAACCGGTAGGCGTCGAGCTGCCAGGCCGTCGTGGCGTCCTGCGACGAGCGGGTGCGTCGCGACGGGACGATATTGATGTCGCTGAGTTCGTAGGTGCGCCGGGCGGTTCGGCCCATGCCGATTTCAACCATGTCACGCATGAGAGGTCCTTCGATCAATCACCGGGCGTAGTAGTTGGGCGCTTCGGCGGTCATCGTGATGTCGTGCGGATGGCTCTCCTTCAAGCCCGCCGCGGTGATGCGGACGAACTGCGCCCGCTGCAGTGCCTCGATGGTCTCGGCGCCCGTGTAACCCATCGCGGCGCGCAGACCGCCGGTGAGTTGGTGGATCACCGACGACAGCGGGCCGCGGAACGGCACCCGCCCTTCGATGCCCTCGGGCACCAGCTTGTCTTCGGACAGCGCGTCGTCCTGGAAGTAGCGGTCCTTGGAGTACGACTTGGCCTCGCCACGGCCCTGCATAGCGCCGAGCGAACCCATCCCGCGGTAGCTCTTGTATTGCTTGCCGTTGACGAAGATCAGGTCGCCGGGCGCTTCGCCGGTGCCGGCCAGCAACGATCCCAGCATCGCGGTGGACGCGCCCGCCGCCAGTGCCTTGGCGATGTCACCGGAGTACTGCAGTCCCCCGTCGGCGATCACCGGGACGCCGGCCGGGCCGCAGACCGCGACCGCCTCGAGGATCGCGGTGATCTGCGGCGCGCCGACACCGGCGACCACCCGGGTGGTGCAGATCGAACCGGGCCCGACGCCGACCTTGACCGCGTCCGCACCGGCCTCGACCAGCGCGGCGGCGCCGGAGCGGGTGGCGACGTTGCCGCCGACGATTTCGACCCGGTCGCCGACTTCGCCCTTGAGCTGGCGGACCATGTCGAGAACCAGCCGGTTGTGGGCGTGGGCGGTGTCGACCACCAGGATGTCGGCGCCCGCGTCCGCGAGCGTCATCGCCCGCACCCACGCGTCGTCGCCGACACCGACGGCCGCGGCCACCAGGAGCCGGCCGTCGCTGTCCTTGGTCGCATACGGATGCTGTTCGGTCTTGACGAAGTCCTTGACGGTGATCAGCCCGGTCAGCCGGCCATGCCCGTCGACGATCGGCAGCTTCTCGATCTTGTGCCGGCGCAGCAGGCCCAGCGCCGCATCCGCGCTGACCCCCTCCTGGGCGGTGATCAGCGGGGCCTTCGTCATCACCTCGGCGACGTGCTTGGACTGGTCGACCTCGAAGCGCATGTCGCGGTTGGTTATGATGCCGACCAGCTGGCCCACATCGTCGATGACCGGCAGCCCCGAGATCCGGAACCGGGCGCACATCGCGTCCACTTCGGCCAGCGTGTGGTCCGGCTTGCAGGTGACCGGGTCGGTCACCATGCCGGCCTCGGACCGCTTCACGGTTTCGACCTGCCCGGCCTGCTCGGAGATCGGCAGGTTGCGGTGCAGTACGCCGAGGCCCCCGGCGCGCGCCATCGCGATCGCCATCCGGGATTCGGTGACGGTGTCCATCGCGGAGCTGACCAGCGGCACCCTGAGCCGGATGTTCTTGGTGAGCTGGCTCGATGTGTCGGCAGTGGCCGGCACGACGTCGGACGCCGCGGGCAGCAGCAGAACGTCGTCGAAGGTCAGCCCCAGCATTGCGATCTTCTGCGGATCGTCGCCACCGGTCGGCACCGCATCTTCCCCGAAACCGCCGACTCGAGGGTAGGAGGTGACGATCAGGTCGCCGCTGTCTTCGAGACGGGACAAGCCAGATGACATAGCCGGGGCCCTCCCAGTGCGAGCGCGGAGTGGAAAACGCCATCCTATCGGCTAGGTCAGACAGCGCTGACGACGCGCGCCGGGAAGCCCTCGCGAGACTGCGACATGGCGGCTGGGCTGCGGGGTAGCGCTGGCGTGATGCCCGCCGGGCTGCGTAATGTGGAGCCGTGCGCGACCACCTTCCGCCCGGGCTGCCGCCTGATCCATTCGCCGACGACCCTTGTGATCCGTCGGCCGCGTTGGACGCTGTCGAGCCCGGCCAGCCACTGGACCCCCAGGAGCGGATGGCAGTCGAGGCCGATTTGGCGGATCTTGCGGTATACGAAGCGTTGTTGGCGCCCAAGGGTATTCGCGGCTTGGTGGTCTGTTGCGACGAATGTCAGCAGGACCATTACCACGACTGGGACATGCTGCGCGCCAACCTGCTTCAACTACTCGTCGATGGCACCGTGCGCCCGCACGAGCCCGCCTACGACCCCGAACCCGACTCCTATGTGACCTGGGATTACTGCCGGGGATACGCCGATGCGTCGCTCAACGAGGCGACGTCGGACACCGAGGGATTCCACGGGCGCCGCTAGCCGCTCGCGCTTGTCCCGGCCGGTCCTCACGGCCGTCGCCAGGTACCACCCCAGCGCTCGACACGCATCGCGCACTCGTCGCGGACCGCGCGTAATTCGCCGACACGGTCTTTCGCCTCAGCGAGATCGCCCAGCAGGCAGGCAAGCGCCCATCGCAATGGAACAAGCCCCAGACGACCGGTGAGGTCCAACGCCGCTTCGCCAACGAGCCGGGCTCGGTCCAGGTTGCCGGCGCTGCACAGCGCCGCCGCCAGCACCACCTGACTCTTGGCCGCGTGTCGCGCCGCGCCGCCGAGGGTGGCCGCGGCCAATTCGACCGCTGACTCCGCGTGCCGAACCGCGTCGTCACCCGCGCCACCCACCATCGCCAACTCCGCGGCGATCCAGGCCCGCCGCACCGCCGCCCGGGGCGGCGCCAGGGGCACGAACTCATCGGCCCGCACCAGCAGTGCTGCGGAGGCGGCCAGCCGCCCGACTCCCAACGCATCCGCCGCCAGCCCGGTCAACGCGTCAGCGACCGGTTCGGGATCGTCACCCGCCAGCGCCAACGCGCGACCGTCCCAACCTCGGGCCAGACCGTGCCACCCCAGCTGCCGCAGAAACGACGCCTGTGTGCTGTGCGCGAGCGAGCCCAGCCGGGCCGACGGGGCCGCCCGGGTCAACGCCGCCAGGTCGGCGTAGGCAGCGCCGTAACGGCCCTGCCCTGCGGCGGCTACCGCCCGCAACCATTGCTGGCGTGGTGAACTGGCAGCGGGCAGCGGCCAGGCCCCCGGAGCGTCGCCAAAGGCGGCCGCGGCCAGTTCCGGTTCGGCGGACGCACTGTGAGAGAGATGTATCACGGTCCGGTATCCGTTAAGAATTCATGGTTTCTGCGTTACACCGGTATTAAATCCACCGAGGATGGAATTTGGTTTGCATGTGCTGCGATTCGGCTGCGAGCTGCAGTATTTCGGACCAGCATGCCGCCAACATGCAGTGCTCGCCTCCAACTAGATTTTGAGACGTATGAACGCGGGGTAAATTGCCAAGCCGCGCTTGGTCATTCGGCACGTTACCGCGTGTTGACTGTAATTCCCTAGCGCCCCTACGTTTATGGCGACGAGTAGTCACCGATGACCCGCTCGACCTGATCATGGGCGCGTAGAGAGGGACTTCAATGCCGCAACCAGAGCAACTACCAGGGCCCAACGCAGACATTTGGGATTGGCAACTTCAAGGCCTTTGCCGCGGCGTGGATTCGTCCGTGTTTTTCCACCCCGACGGTGAGCGTGGGCGGGCCCGCCTGCAGCGGGAGCGCCGGGCCAAAGAGATGTGCCGCAGTTGCCCTGTGATGGCTCAGTGCCGTACCCACGCGCTCGACGTGGGCGAGCCGTACGGAATCTGGGGCGGCCTGTCGGAGACCGAACGCGAACTGCTGCTCAAGCGCGACATCGGCAGGACACGCGGCATCCGCCGCAGCGCCTGATTTCGGCTCAGCAGCAGCCGGGCAGGGACGGGTCGGTGCTCACAGAATCGACCCGTCCTTCTTGTACTGCTCGATCTTGTCCCAGTCGACGCCGGCGTCGAGCAGGATCTCCTCGGTGTGCTGGCCGTGCTCGGGGGCACCGGTCGGTTGCACGTGGTGCCCGTCGAACTGCACCGGGTTGGTCGGCAGGATGTAGGGCTTGCCGTTCATCGCCGTGACCTCGGGGATGTAGCCATTGGCGATGACAGCGGGATCGTCGACCAACTCGCTCGACTTCTGCAGCACACCCCAGGCGCCCGTCAGCGGCTTGAGGATGTCGCGCCACTGGTCGAGGGTCTTGGACGCGAATTCGGCGTCCATGATGTCGATGAGCTCGCCGCGATTCATGAAGCGCGAGTGGCCGTCGGCAAAGCGCTCGTCGGTGATCAGGTCGGTACGGCCGATGACGGTCATGAACTCGGGATAGAACTTGTCGCCCTGCAACATCATCAGCGTGATGTAGCGGTCGTCCTTGGTCTTGTAGTTGCCGACCAGCGGGTTGGGCATCTCGCGGTGGGTGAAGGTCGGGATCGGGTCGCCGCCGTACAGCATCGCCGCGGTCACCTGCGGGGTCATCGCCCACGCCGCGAGGCCGAGCAGCGAGACGTCCACGATGGAGGTCTCCCCCGTCGCCTTGCGCTTGAACAACGCGGCGGCGATCCCGCCGGCGATGGTCAGCCCGCCCATCAGGTCGCCGAATGCCGGGGTCTGCATCACCGGCTCGGGTAGCTCACGGGTCAGCGCATCGGCGATTCCGCCGCGCGACCAGAAGGAGACACCGTCATAGCCGGGCCGGTCGGCGTCGGGACCCTCTGGCCCGTAGCCGGATCCACGGACATAGATGATCTCGGGGTTAGCGGCGCGGATCTGCTCGATCTCGATGCCGAAGTGCTTGCGACGACTGGGCAGATAGCTGGTAAGGAACACGTCGCTGCTCTTGGCCAGTTCGTGGACGACCTCCTGGCCGCCCGGGGTGGTCAGGTCGATACCGATGGATTTCTTTCCGCGGTTGGGCATTTCGATCATGTAGTTGACCGCGGTCGGGCCGCCCGGGATGAGACCCATGGTGACCAGACCGCGCTGCGGGTCGCCACCCTCACGTGGCTCGACCTTGATCACGTCGGCGCCCCACTCGGCCAGCACCGCGCCGGCGGCGGGGACGAATGTCCACGCCGCGACTTCCAGCACGCGGATGCCGCTCAGTGGTTTGGCGTCAGTCATAACGAATCCTTCTCTCTCGCAGTCATTGTCACTAGTCACTGATGAGTCCGAAGCGGCGGTACGCCGCACGGATGTCGGTACGCGCCTGCTCGGGCAACTTCGCCTGAGGCGGACGGGATTCGGGGTAGGACCCGATCGGCAAGCCGACCACCGACGCGGCGTACTTGAAAGCGCCACCCCAGTGGGTGAAGTAATCGGGCCGTCCGGGGTACCGGGTGAACCAGCCGCGCATATCGAGCTCGAACTGGTCGAGCCCCGACTCCTGAGCGAAGTCCATTGCCTCGACCAGCTTGTCGTTCCAGACCAACTCCCAATACTGAGACAGCGCAGGCTTGTCCGCCGTCTCGAACAGGTAACCGGTGGTGCCGAGCTGTCCGGGGCCGACGATGCCGGACCGCAGCCAACCGGCCCGGTACACCGTGGTGTCGCATTCCCAGATCAACAGATCCGGTGCCAACTCGTGCAGCATTCGGCTTTGATGCGGCCGGAACGAACCCTCCTTGGTGGCGCACACCGCCGGAATCTTCTCGACGATGTGAGCGCTCTCCTGCGCCGAGAGCACATAGCCCGAACTCGGCGAGTTGAACATTCCGAGCGCGATGTCCGTGCGGTCGGCGATGTAGGAGAAAAAGCCCAAAACTCCCTCGCCACCGTGCAATTCCATCATCGGGGTCTGGATGTAGACGATGTCGGCGCCGGCATCCTGGGCGTGCCGGGTCAGCTCGAGGCAGTCCTTGGCCGACAGCGCGGCGGTGCAGGCTTGCACCACCACCTCCGGGTTGATGCCACGAGCTTCCTCGATGGCGATCTCCAGCAGCTTCTTCCGCTCGGCGATGGTCAACGACCAGAACTCGGCGACACCACTGGTCACCCAGAGCATCGGGTGATGCAACGTGCCCACGCAGTGCCTTACCAGCGTGCGATAGGCATCCCAGTCGATGTCGTCACCGTCGCGGCCGCTGAACGGCGTGTAGAGCGAGTCACCGATACCGTGCAGCGACGTTCGCGCCCATTGACGAGCATCCTTGGCGTTGACCATCTTTCGACCCCCTGAATCAGCCGACGATCTCGAAGATCGCCGCCGCCGACGTCACCGCTTTGTCGGCGTTGCCCTCGTCGTGCAGCAGCATGCGCACGCCGACCTTGCCCGACCCGCTGACGTGTGCGGTGCCTTCGACCCGGAACGGGCCCACCTTGCCCCGCGACATGAACATCACGTGCCAGCTCACCACCTGCAGCTTGCGGGTGCCGGCCGCGCCGGCGGCCAGGTCGATCGCTGCGGTTTCCAGGAGCACGTGTTGCGGCCCGATGTGCAGCGCGGCATCCGGTGACGCCAGCTCGACGCTGAGCGCGGGCAGCTGCCACTTGCCGTCGGAACGCTGCGATGCCCCGAAGGCCTTCCACAGCGGGGGCAGGTCCGGGGTGTCCTCGATCACCAACTCGGTGCCCGAAACATCCATCTTGCCAAGGCCTTCGGGTGGGATCCCGATGATCGCGCCTTGGCCCTCGTTGAAAGCGATGACGCGGTCGGGGTTGTCGGCGTCGACGATCTTGCATCGCCCGTAGCCCATCATCCGGCCCTGGTGCACATTGCCCGAGTCGACGATCTCGACGCGTTTGACGTCGTATCCCGGGTCGACGATCTGCACCGAGGCGATCACCGGGTTGGGCACCGCGATCATGTCGGTCTGGCAGCCCTCCGGTGAGGATATGGCCAACGGCGCCACCATGATTCCACCGGCCTCGTTGCGCATGTCGCGGCGGATGACCACGGTGTCGTCGACCTCGCCGATGTCCATCGACGAGTGCTTGCGCCCGATGTAGCGGTAACTCAGCAAACCCGTCCAGCGCCGGTACAGCTCGTCTCGGTAGGCCTCGGCGTCGTCGAGGAATTCCCGGATGTCGCGCAGCGGCTCGGTCATTCGCGTCGTCCTCCTGAGCGGGAAGTTGAGCGGACGCTCGGTTAGGACTTTACGGCTGCCCTCGTCAATGTAAAGGCGGTATTGCCGATCTACTGCGGATCGAACAGCACCGGGACCGAGGTCGGCGACCGGAAGACCTGCCCGCGGACATGCGGATCGTCGGCGTCGGGATCGAGCCGCAGGTTGGGCAACCGGTCCAGCAGCAGGTTGATCGCGGTGCGCATCTCCAGCCGGGCCAGGTGCATGCCCAGGCAGACATGGACACCGTGGCCCCAGCCAAGATTCGCCTTGGCCTGGCGATGGATGTTGAAGGTGTCGGGGTCCTTATACCGGTCCTCTTGCCGGTTCGCCGCGCCCAGCATCGGCATCACGGTGCAGCCGGCCGGAATCTTGACGCCACCGAGTTCGGTGTCTCTGGTCGTCACCCGGGTGATGGTCAGCAGCGGAGGCTCCCACCGCACGCCTTCCTCGATGGCCTGCGGAATCAGCGAACGATCCGCGCGGATCGCCTCGAGCTGCTCGGGGTCGGACAACAACCCGAGTAACAGGCTGCCCAGCGACCGGTAGGTGGTCTCCACGCCGGCGGGCAGCAGCAACCGGAGGAACGAGAAGATCTCCTCGTTGGTGAGCTTCTCCCCGTCGATCTCCGCGGCACCGAGCGCACTGATCAGATCGTCTTTGGGCTCGGCACGACGCGCCTCCAGGATCGGCTCGAAGTACTCGCAGAGTGCGGCCGAGGCCGCCAGCCCACGCTCGGGGTTCATCAGCCAGCTGAGTAGGGAGATCGACCAGCGCTGGAACTGCGGGTAGTCCTGCTCGGGCAGCCCCAGTAGGCCCGCGATGATCTGGCTCGGGTAGTCGAAGGTGAATTCCTTGACCAGGTCCGCTTTACCGTTGGCCGCGAAGTTGTCGATCAGGCCGTTGGCCACCCGGCCGACCAGCTCGTCTTGCCACTTCGCCAAAGCCTTCTGCGAGAACGCTTTCGACACCAGTGAACGCAGCCGTCCGTGCCGGGGCTCGTCCATGCCGAGCATCACGCCCTCGCCGAGCACCGGCCCGAACGCCGCGATGACGGCAGCCGAGGAGAAGGTCTCGTTGTCGCGCAGCATCTGCTGGACATCCTCGTGGCGGTACACGATGAACATCGGCAGCGATTCCTCGTGCGGCAGAGCACCCGAGGTGTCGAGTCGCTGCACCGGCTCCTCACGGCGCAGCCGCGCGAGTTCGGTGTACGGGTCGCGAACGTCCCCGGAGATCGCGTCGTCAAAGGCGCCGAAGTCTTCCAGGTCGTCGAAAAGCTGTTCCATTACCACTCACTCCTCATTTTCCGCTGCGCTTGGCGGCTAACGACGCCAACCGCTGCATCACCGGTGCCGGGACGACTTTGGTCGCCGCCACCATCGCTTTCTGGGCTGTCGTCAAGGGCCACGCACCATTGCGCATCGATCCTTGCTTGGGTATGCCGAGCACGACCCGCGACATGTGGTGCATGCCGATCGCCGGCAGAATCCGGCTGGCGGTCAACAACATCGACGCGTCGGGTCCCACGCCGCGACGACGGAACGAACTGGTGTCGGCCAGCGCCTTGAGCACTCCGTCGGTGAACTTCTCCGGTGGCCGGGCCATCCGCATCGCTGCGCGCCCGCGGGTGTTCATCGTGTTGTGCAACCGGGCGTAGGGACCGCCGAAGTCGCGATCGTCGATAGTGCCCGCGTCGGTGATGATCTCGGTGTCGTAGGTGCCGGCCACCAGCACGGTGACACCCAATCCGAACGGTGCGATCTCCACCGCCATCGACTCACCCCAGCGCTCCAACGCACCCTTGGCTGCGGAGTACGGCGCGGTGGCCGGCTGACCGCGCACCCCCGCCGCGCTGGACACCAGCACGATTCGACCCTCGCCGGCCGCCCGCATCGACGGCAGCAATGCCTGGGTGAGCGCAACCGGCCCGAGAACACTGGTGGCGAACAGCTTCTGCCACAACGCGATGTCGGTCTCCTCGACCATCCCGGCGGCGGAGATACCGGCATTGTGCACAACCGCGAACGGCGCACCCACCGCCTCGATGATCGTCTTTGCCGCGACCGCGACCGATGCCTGATCGACCAGGTCGAGCTGCACGGCGATCAGACGGTCGTCGTCGGCCGTCGCTCCGGTCGCGTCGCGTAGCGACGCCATTCCGGTGTCCGGAGTGCGCATCGCCGCGACCACGCGCCACCCCTCGCGATACAGGCGCGTGGCGGTGGCGAGCCCCAGACCACGGGAGGCGCCGGTGACGACGACGCTGCGCGGCTCAGCCATTTTTGCTCGCGCAGGCGCCTACGCCGGGAGGTGGCGCATCGACGTGCGGGCGGCCGTTGGGCTCGCCGCTCGCCCATGTCGACCAGATGCCCACCGAGTACGGACCTTGTGCGCCGGCTTTCTCGTAAAAGCCCTGCGGGTCATACACTTTGGCCTCCGGGTACGGCCATGGGCAGGCTACCGAAGTGGCGGAGTGGGTGACCTTGATGACCCAGAACCAGCCTCCGTAAACGAAGTAGGAGACGTTGATGATCGCGAACATCACCAGGAAGGTCCCCAGCACCGGCCGCGCCGGGAACAACTTCGCTTTGGCCGCAAGCTTTTCCGCGACCGACTTGCCGGTGTCGTCGCGGTAGCAGAGGATCGCCGCCGGCACCATCACGAAGCACACCGAGAACGACTCCCAGATCAGCGGGAACTGGAAGGTGGTGCCGGTGAACACCGAGCCCCAGGGAATCACCTGCGCATAGATGTACATGCCCCAGTGGATGAGGATGTTCTCCAGGAACGCGTCGAACACGAAGCCGATCGCGAGCGTCAGCAGACCGAGGCTGATCAGCGGGTGCCGGGACACATAGCTCGCAGGTCCATGTTTGGCCTGCAGCTTGCGCAGGATCGACACCGCCGGGAAGTACGGGCCGAAATAGAACATCACGTAGCCGAAGACCACGAACGGCTCGACGGTCGGCGAGATCGACACCAGCGGAAAGTATTCGGGCCAGTGCACCAGATCGGGGTTGTAGACCGCGAAAGGTGACCAGTTCATGATCGGGTCCTGCCACACGATCAACGTGGTGCACAGGAACATCAGCATCGCCGGGCTGCCCGGGTTGCGCCGCCAGCCCCGGATGAACACGACCAGCAGCACCAGCAGCGCCACCACCGTGGCACCGTCGAGGAAGTCGATGTAATCCAGCCCGAAGCTGAATTTCACCGGTCGCGGGCGGCCCTGCACATTCGGGTTGGCGACACGTGGGTCAAGGGCCACACGGCAATTCGCGATGAAGAACAACGCGAATGCGGCCAGCGCGGCACCGGCAATCCAGCCACCCCATTTGCGCTTCGCTGCGGCCGGCCGGGTCCCCGTGGCCGGCGGTGCGGATTGGTCGGTACTCATCTCTTCCTCACCCTTCTTCTCCGAAGCGGTCGACGAGGTGCGAGTTCACGCCGTCGGCGTCGAGCGTCCGGGCGACCAGGTAGCCGGCGCCCATCCAGGCACGTCGGGTCCACTTACCGAAAGACACCCGGGTGCCTGGAGCACCGGATGCGGCGGGCATCATCTTCACCCTCTCCAGCGCCTCCTTGACACCGCGCGGGCTGAGCGGATGGGCGTCGCTGAACGCCCGCACGAGTGTGGCGGCGACGTCGCGATTGACGACGGTCACGCAGAATTCGGGGCGGCTGCCGTTGTACTTCTGCGCGTAGCTGTCGAGGAAGTCCTGCCCGATCTGGTTCGCTTCGTCGTACTGGTCGACACCGGTCCACCCCATGAACGCGTTCCACATGATCGGATTGACCCACGCGTTCTGCCATGCGGTGGTGGTGAAGCGCGGGGGGTCCCAACCGATGGCCTCCAGTGCGGGGTTGATGAAGACGATTCCGAATCCGAATCCCAGGTGCACGATCGCCTCGGACTTTGCCTCATGCAGGGTTTGCACCGCGGCGTTGATGTCCTGAGCAGTCTGGGCGATGGAGACCTCCGCGACGATCCGAATTCCCTTGCGCCGACAGGCACTTCGTAGGTTCTTCAGATAGCTCTCGCCGATCAGGCTCTGTTCGACCAGAACACCGATCTCGGTGAGTCCCCGTTTAGCGACCAGGTCCGCGATGAAGATCGGCTCGTCTGTCATCGATCCCTGCGGGAAGGCGAAAGTCCATTCGCCCAGCCAGTCGTCGGTGCCGGTCACACTGATGGCGGGCACTTTGAACCGCTCCTCGATGGCTTCGCGCAGCGGCACGCAGTTGTCGGTGATGTTGGGACCGAAGACCACGAGGCAGCCCTCGTCGACCAGTTCGCCGTAGGCGTCGATGACCGCTTTGACCGAACCCTTGGGCAGACCCTCCACCTCGCGGTAGATCATCTGCACGGGACGGTCCATCAGACCCTGCTGCACCGCCTCTTCGAATATCACGTCGAAGGTCTGAGTGAAGGAGGCGAAAAGCTCCTCGGGGAACCCCGGCGGGAGCTTGAAGTCCATCAAATAACCGACCTTGATCGGCTCCGCAGTGCTCTCGTAGGACATGGAACCTCCACTGGGCCGGTTCACCGCCTCTGGTCGCCGGCCTCGGCAAACCTAATATTTGTTCAGACCCTAGCGTCGGCGCCGATGCGCGTCAATCACCGGAGGCGACAGACTCGCTCAAGTACACGCCGATCATTTCCTTGAGACTGCGGGTGACGGCCACGTCGTCGGTGAGCGGGCCGGCGATCGCCGCCTCGGCGGCGGCGTGCATCGGTAGACCCTCGGCGACCAGTCGGCCGGCGGCGATCAGCACCCGGGTGGAGGCCACCTCACGCAGGCCGCCGGCTTCCAGGCGGCGGATCGCCTGTCCGAATCGCACCAGTTCCGCGGCCGTGGCTGGGTCCACCCCGGCTTCGTGCGCGACGATGCCCTCCTCGACTTCGCGTGCCGGAAAGCCGAATTCGATGGCGACCATCCGCTGGCGCGTCGAGTCCTTGAGGTCTTTCAGCACACTCTGGTAGCCGGGGTTGTACGACACCACCAGCCCGAATCCCGGTGCCGCGTCCAGCGTCACCCCGAGCCGCTCTATCGGCAGTTGGCGGCGGTAGTCGGCCAGCGGATGCAGCACGACGGTGGTGTCCTGGCGCGCCTCCACCACCTCGTCGAGATAGCAGATCGCACCCTCGCGCACCGCGCGCGTCAGCGGGCCGTCCACCCACTCCGTCTCGCCGCCACGCAGCAGATACCGGCCGACCAGATCGGCGGTGGTGAGGTCGTCGTGGCAGGCCACCGTGATCAGCGGCCGTTGCAGGTCGTGGGCCATCGCCTCGACGAACCGGGTCTTACCGCAACCGGTCGGACCTTTCAGGACGATCGACAGACCCTGGCGGTAGGCCGCCTTGAACACGGCCTCTTCGTTGCCGACCGCGGTGTAGAAGGGTCGGGTCGCGTCGGCCGCCGACGATGCACCGTTCTGGTGCACGAGCGCGGACTCGTTGGCCATCACTACCCTTCCGCCAGCCGCAGCATTGCGGTTCCTGGAGCCTAAACGGAACAGATGTTAGTTTCAACAAAGCGTTCGGTTCGCCGGAGCGTCACGACACCCGCCGCTTCACTTCTGCCGCGCGGATCGCCGAACGAAACAGTGGCCCAACGACACTCGTCAGTTCATCGGGTCGGGCGATGCTGGCATGCGCGGTGCTGCCGAACACCCGGCGCAGCGATTCCACGTCGGTGCCCGCGCCGACGGTCAGGCACACGCAGCCGGTGCCGCGCCGTCGGGCCTCGGTCAGCGCGCGCCGTGCGTCGGCGGCACCGTAGCCGCGCTCATAACCGTGGTCGTAGGCCAGTCCATCGGAGAGCACCACCAGCAGTCGGCGCGAGGTGCCGCCACGCGCTTCCAGGACGGCCGAGCCGTGCCGGACCGCGGCGCCGAGACGCGAGTAGGCGCCCGGCTGCAGGCTGTTCAGTCGCCGCAGGACGAAGCTGTCCAACGGATCGTCGAATCGCTTGACCGGCATCATCGTCACGGCACTCCGGCCCTGCGAGTAATAGGCGTACAGGGCCACCCGGTCACCCAGATCATTTAGCGCAACGGCCAGATTCGCGACGGCGGTGCGCTGCTGCTGATGCACCGTCCGTCCCAGCGTGCCCGCCTCGGCCGCCGATCCCGAGATGTCCAGCAGTAACAGCACCGACAGGTCTCGTCGACGCCGCAGGCTGTCGAGATACACCGATTCGTCAGGCACGGATCCGGCCATCGCTTCCACACGTGCTTCGACGACGGCGTCGATGTCGATGTCGTCGCCTTGCGCCTGTCGGTGCCGACGATGCAGGCCCATGCCGAGCCTGGCCAGGGGACGTCGCAAGCCGATCGCATCGTCGATCGCCACGCTCGCCGATGCCCTTGTCGGGCAATCGATTTCGAGCACGGTGCACCAGTCGACCCGGTAGCTCTTGCGGTTGACATCCCACTCCGGATATTTCACGCCGCGGGTGCTCAGGTCGGCCGCGTGATCAATACCGTCCTCGCCCACCCGCGATGCCAGCGAAGATACGGCCAACGCACCACGCGTCGCGGCGTTGGTGCGATGGGTGGGGTTGTCGGCGCCGGGCGGGCCGCCGCCGCTGCCGGTCTTGCGCGCCGAGGACAACATCTTCTTCAACCACTTGCCGACGAACCCGCCACCTCCCACCGGGCTGGTGAACAGGTCCGGGTCGTCGGTGTCGTCGACTTCGCCGTCGTCGAGCTCGTCCAACTCTCGAGGCTTCGTGCTGCGCGGGACGTGTGCGGTCTGTTCGCTGTCCGCCTGCTTGGCAGCACGCGACGACGCCGCGATCAGCTTCTTGGCCCGTATGACACCGAATTCCGGGGGCGGGTCGTCGACCGCTTCTCGTCCGGACGCCAGGGTGAGCGACGCGGCAGGATTGGCGCTGCGACGGGCGATGCCCGGATCGCCTAAGGAAGCCAGTACCTGCGGCAGGACGTCGGCATTGGCGATCAGAGCGCGATGCCCCTCGACGGCCAAATAGCGCTTGGCAGAACGTGAATGACCGGCCAGCGAGCGGACGACAGCGGGGTCGAAGCTCTGCGCGGCGATCATCGACGCCTGCACCGCGACGGCCGCCAGATTCGCCCGCGTCGGCAGCGACGGGTCGACGAAGATCGTCTGCCCGTCCGTCCATGGCGGCTCGCCCGGGCGCTGCGCGTCGACTGCCACCGCACAGCCCGCGAAAGCTGAAGCGAGCATGCCGAGGGTGCGCAACCGGTCGGCGTCGGCGCTGTCGGGCGCAGTCACCTCGATGTCGCTATCCCCCGGGGCCGTTGGGCCACTTGAGCAGTGAACCGGCGTCGACCCGGATCTGTTGACCGGTGATGTACCGGCTGTCGTCGCTGGCCAGGAACACGCCGAGGTTGGCGCTGTCCTCGGGTTCGATGTACGGGATCGGCATCGCCTGGAAGATGGTGAACAGCGGCTCGGCGTCCTCGCGGGTCGCCTGCTTGCCCTGCTGGGTGAGGTCGGGCCGGAACATGCTGTACATGCCGTCGTTCTGCAGCAGGTGGGTGTTGCAGTTGGTCGGGTGGATGGCGTTGACGCGAATCATGCGGGGCGCCAGGTGCATACACATCTCTTCGATGTACTCCATCACGACTCGCTTGCTCCAGCCGTAGCCCGCGCCGCCCGGTCCCATGTTCGGGTTGTCGGTGGTGCCGCGGATCATGCCTGCGGTCGATCCGGTGACGATGATCGAAGATCCGTCCGGCAGATGCGGCACGGTGACGGCGATGGTGTTCATCACGCCGAGCAGGTCGACGTCCGAGGCGTCGACGAACGACATCGCGTCGTGCGGACGGCCCATCGCCATCGGCAGGATTCCCGCGTTGGCCACGACGATGTCGATACGTCCGAGATCGGCCAAGCCGGCCTCGACCGCATCGCGAAGTTCGTTGCGCTCGCGCACATCGGCGATCCGTGCGACGACGCGACGGCCCAATTCCTTGACTGAGCGCTCGGTTTCGGCGAGATCGTCGGGCGTTGCGAGCGGATAGGGATTGGACGGGATATCACGGCAGATGTCCGTCGCGATGATGTCGGCGCCCTCCCGGGCCATCGCGATGGCGTGGGCCCGGCCCTGCCCACGGGCCGCTCCCGTGATGAAAGCGACCTTCCCCTCAAGCTTTCCGGGCATCCGTGCTCCGTCCTCGGCGATAGTTGAGCGCGGGCCCAGTCCCCTTGCTCGGATGCACCGAACCTAACCAGCGTTACGGATCACGTCAACTCTGTAAGCACAAATGTTTGGTTACGGCGCTGGTGGTGTACCGCCCGAGGCGGCAGCTATTCAGCGGTTCGGGGCCTTGATAACGGCTGCGACCCGTCCGGCGCGACACCGGTATGGCGGATAGCCCCGAACATATATTTGGTTGAGCGGTCTGTTCGACGGCCCGCCGATAGGATCCGTCAATGCAGCTGCTGCTCGTGAAACTCGGGCTGATCCTGTTCGTGATCGGCCTGCTGACCGGGTTCGCCGTCCAAGCGCTGAAGAATCCGCGGATGGGGTTGACCAGCCACCTCGAGGGAGTGCTGAACGGCATGTTCCTCGTGCTGCTCGGCTTGTTGTGGCCGCACGTGCACTTGTCGCACGCGTGGGGTGTCACCTCGGTCGTGCTGATTGTGTACTCCACCTACGCGAACTGGCTTTCGACACTGCTCGCCGCGGCGTGGGGTGCCGGTCGCACATTCGCGCCAATCGCCGCCGGCGACCACGAAACCTCCCCGCTCAAGGAGCGGATCTTCGGCACCCTGTTGATTTCACTGTCGGTCGCGATCGTGATCGGCGTCGTCATTGTGATCGTCGGGCTCTGACGATGGGCGACGACCAGCGGTGATCCCTGGGCGGCTCGGCTAAAGAAAACGAGCGAGCGTGAAGCTAGGCGAACGCTCGGTCTCGAGCGTGAATCTAGACGCACTCTCGGCTGCTAAGCCCAACGGAAACACCCCCGGACCTGTTGAGTCCGGGGGTGTTTCGTCGAGCAGTGACCTAGTGGGCGTGGCCGTGGTGATGGCCGTGCCCGTGGTCGTCGGCAGCCTCGGCCGGCTTCTCGACAACCGCGGTCTCGGTGGTCAGCACCATCCGCGCCACCGACGCGGCGTTGAGCACCGCCGAACGGGTGACCTTGACCGGGTCGATGACCCCGTCGGCACCGAGGTCGCCGTACTCCAGCGTCGCCGCATTCAGACCGTGCCCGACCGGCAGCTCGCTGACCTTGCTGACCGCGACCGCGCCGTCGAGCCCGGCATTGGTGGCGATCCAGTGCAGCGGGGCGCTGAGCGCGTTGGAGAACACCTCGACCCCGCTGGCCTCGTCGCCGGACAGCGATGCCTGCAGCTCTCCGAGCGCCTTGCGGGCGTGGATCAGCGCCGATCCGCCACCGGAGACGATGCCTTCTTCCACCGCCGCCTTGGCCGCGGCCACCGCGTCCTCGACGGCTTCCTTGCGCTTCTTGAGCGCGGTCTCCGTCGCCGCGCCGACCTTAATCACCGCAACGCCGCCGGCCAGCTTGGCCAGCCGCTCCTGCAGCTTTTCGCGATCCCAGTCGGAGTCGGTGGCTTCGATCTCGGCGCGCAGTTGCTTGGCGCGGTTGGTGATGGCGTCAGCGCCGCCACCGCCCTCGACGATGACGGTGTCGTCCTTGCTGACCACCACGCGACGGGCCGAGCCCAGCACGTCGAGGCCCACCTCGCGCAGCGAGAGACCGACGTCGGGGTTGACCACCTGTCCGCCGGTGACGATGGCCAGGTCCTCCAGGAACGCCTTGCGGCGGTCGCCGAAGAACGGCGCCTTGACCGCGACGGCCTTCAGCGTCTTGCGGATCGCGTTGACCACCAGCGTCGACAGCGGCTCGCCCTCGACATCCTCAGCGATCACCAGCAGCGGCTTGCCGGCCTCGGCCACCTTCTCCAGCAGCGGCAACAGGTCGGGCAGCGAGCTGATCTTGTCGCGATGCAGCAGGATCAGGGCGTCCTCGAGGACGGCCTGCTGGGCGTCGAAGTCGGTGACGAAGTAGGCCGACAAGAAGCCCTTGTCGAAGCCGACGCCCTCGGTGAACTCCAATTCGGTGTTCAGCGTCGACGACTCCTCGACGCTCACCACGCCGTCGTCGCCCACCTTGCTGATGGCCTCACCCACAAGCGCACCGACCTCCTCGTCACGCGACGAGACGGTGGCGATCTGGGCGATGCCGGTCTGGCCGGACACCGGGGTGGCGGCGGCCAGCAGCGCCTCGGACACGGCGTCGGCGGCCTTGCTGATGCCCTGGCCCAGCGCGATCGGGTTGGCACCGGCCGCGACGTTGCGCAGTCCGTGCTTGATGATGGCCTGCGCCAGCACGGTCGCGGTGGTGGTGCCGTCGCCGGCGATGTCGTTGGTCTTGGTGGCCACTGACTTCACCAGCTGGGCGCCCAGGTTCTCGAACGGGTCTTCCAGGTCGATCTCACGGGCGACCGTGACGCCGTCGTTGGTGACGGACGGGCCGCCAAAGGCCTTGGCCAGCACCACATTCCGGCCACGCGGGCCCAGCGTCACGCGGACCGCGTCGGCGAGCTTGTCGACACCGGCTTCCATCGCCCGACGCGCGGTCTCGTTGAACTCAATCTGCTTACTCATGAATGTCCTTACGACTAACGAGTGCCGCCCCGGAACTCACCCGTCGAAACGGGAAGCTCCGGGGCGGGACACGGGCGCTTACTTGTTGACGACAGCCAGCACGTCGCGGGCCGAGAGGATCAGGTACTCCTCGCCGCCGTACTTGATTTCGGTGCCGCCGTACTTGCTGTAGATGACGGTGTCGCCTTCGGACACGTCCAGCGGAATCCGCTTCGAGCCGTCCTCATCCCACCGGCCGGGGCCGACGGCGACGACTTTGCCCTCTTGGGGCTTTTCCTTAGCGGTGTCGGGAATGACCAGACCGGATGCGGTCGTGGTCTCGGCCTCGTTGGCCTGTACGAGGATCTTGTCCTCGAGTGGCTTGATGTTGACGCTCGCCACGATTGGAGCCCTCCACTTAGTTAGTCAGGTCGGGGGCGGTTGCCCCGATTTTCCAGGTGTTTTTGGCTTTCGTCCGCGCCTGCGCGTCGTCGTCGCGGGAGCCGACGCCGGGCTTGGCCGATTGCCACCTAGCACTCTATACATGCGAGTGCTAGCACTCAAGGCTGGGCCGGTGCGATCTGGACACGGAGCGCGCTCGGGGGCTCGCACTGACAGCCTTGCAGCTCGTTGGCAGGTTGCTCACAGCCGCTCCCACTCCGGGATGGTGAACAATTTGATCGTGTCTTTTTTCAGAACAGCGGTTCGCATCGTCCACGCGATCGCTCCGAGTCTCGCAATCGGCATCGCGCTCTCCGGCGTCGCGCATGCAGACGGCCAGCTGTACGGCGACCCGCAGACTGCGGCGACATACTGGCGCTACCAGCATCAGGAGGATTGCGGGCTGATGGCGGTGGCCGACGTCGTCGGCCAACTCACCGGCCACGAACCCTCCCAGGTCGGTATCGAGATGCGCGGCATCTTCACCCCGAGTTCCTCGCACGGCGGTGATGTCTACTTCTTCGACGGGACCTCGCCGCAGGACATGGTGGGTTTGCTGCAGCATTACGGCATCCAGTCCGACATGACGACCGGCAATTCCCTCGACACCATCGAGCAAGACCTGACCGGTGGACACAAAGTGATCGCGGCGCTCAACGCCGAAACCATCTGGAACATTTCCGGCAGCCGCACGACCCCCGATCATGCCGTCGTCGTCACCGGGGTCGACACCGCCAACAACGTCGTCCATCTCAACGACAGCGGCACGCCCAACGGTCGCGACGAACAGATCCCGCTGAACGTCTTCAGTCAGGCGTGGGCCACCAGCAACGACTTGCTCATCGTGACGCAGGCGACCGGTTACGACACCGTCCCGTGGATTCCGCGCCTTTGAGCCGTCATTGCAGCTGCCCGGTCACCACCGGCAACCCCGGATCGCTGGCCACGTCGAGCGGAGACGGCGCCGCACCGGCAGCCAGCAGCTGCGCGGCGAACGCGGCGATCATCGCGCCGTTGTCGGTGCACAGCCGAAGCCGCGGGATGCGCAGAGTCAGTCCGGCCGCCTCGCAGCGCTGACCGGCGAGTTCCCGCAGCCGCGAGTTGGCTGCCACCCCGCCCGCGATCAACAGCGTGGACACCCCCAACTCGGTCGCGGCGCGGACCGCTTTGGCGGTCAGCACGTCGGCAACCGACTCCTGGAAACCGGCCGCAACGTTAGCGGTCGACGCGTCCGAATGGCTCTCGACGTAGCGTGCGACCGCGGTCTTGAGACCAGAGAAACTGAAGGCGTTGCGTTCGTCCCGCGGCCCGGTCATCCCACGCGGGAACACGATCGCCTGCCGGTCGCCGGTCTGCGCGAGCTCGTCGAGCACCTTGCCACCGGGGTAGCCGAGACCCAGCAGCCGGGCCACTTTGTCGTAGGCCTCCCCCGCGGCGTCGTCGACGGTGCTGCCCAGCTCGACGATCGGCTCGCCGAGCGAGCGGACGTGCAGCAGGTGGGTGTGGCCGCCGGACACCAGCAGCGCGACGCTCTCCGGCAACGGTCCGTGCTCGTAGACGTCGGCCGCCAAGTGACCACCCAAGTGGTTGACCGCGTAGAACGGCACGTCCCAGGCGGCTGAATACGCTTTGGCCGCAGCAACTCCCACCAGCAGGGCGCCCGCCAGACCCGGGCCGATGGTCGCTGCCACGACGTCGGGCTTCTGCAGGCCCGCGGCGTCCAGGGCGCGCCGCATCGCCGGACCGAGTGCTTCGAGGTGGGCCCGTGAGGCGACCTCCGGCACGACGCCGCCGTAGCGGACGTGTTCCTCGACGCTGGATGCCACCTCGTCGGCCAGCAGCGTCACGGTTCGGTCGTCGTTGAGTCGGGCGATCCCGACACCTGTTTCGTCACAGGATGTTTCGATCGCGAGGATGGTTGTCACCGGGTCAGTGCCTCCCGTCGCATCGTGTACGCGTCCGCGCCGCTGATCCGGTAGTACCGCTTGCGCACGCCCACCTCGGCGAAACCCACACTGCGGTACAACGCGATGGCCGCGTCGTTGTCGGTGCGGACCTCCAGGTGCACGACGGAGTTGCCGGCGATGTCCAGCAGCGTATTCAGCATGCGCCGGCCGATACCCCGGCCCTGGTGTTCGGGGTCGACACCGATGGTGTGGATTTCGTATTCGAACGGCGGCGTGCGGCCCAACCGGGAGATGCCGCCGTAGCCCACCAGCGTCTCGCCTTCGCGGGCCGCCACGTAGTGGTTGTGCGCAGCCGCGAGCTCACGGACGAATGCGACAGTGGGCCAAGGGTCGTCGCCCGGAAACAGTATGGACTCCAACTCGGCGCAGCGACCCGCGTCGGCCTCGGTCAACCGGTCGATGATCGCGGTCACTGGGCTGCCCGCTCGGCCAGTGTCTTGGCATCCGGGCGGCGCAGATACAGCGGCACCAACGCCGCGGGCGGCTGCGACCAGTCGACCGCGGCAACCAGGCCGACTGAATTGGGATACAGCGGCTCCACACACGGCAATCCGAACAGCGCGGCATGATCCGGCGAACCGGCGACCGAGTGCGCATCAGCCGGCGCGACATCGGCCGGGGCGCTGACCGCGGGCCCGTCGACACGTACGCCGTCGCGGTAACGGGCCCAGTAGATTTCGCGCCGGCGCGCATCGGTGACGACCAAGACCTCGCCGCTGGTCTGCACACCGATGGCGTCCAGGCTGCACACCCCGTACACCGGGATGTTCAACGCGTGGCCGTACGCCGAGGCGGTCGCCATCCCGACCCGCAAGCCGGTGAACGGACCAGGGCCGCAACCCACCACCACCGCGTCGAGTTCGGCCATCGACCGTCCGGCATCGGCCAGCGCAGCCAACACGTTCGGGGTGATGCGTTCGGCGTGCGCGCGGGCGTCGATACTGATCCGCTCGGCCACCAGCCGGCCGTCGGCAACGATGCCCGCGGTGACCGCAGGAGTCGAGGTGTCGATCGCCAGGACGACACTCACGGCAGGCTCCATTGCCACGTCGCAGTTCGGGTGTCGGAGTTGCTGATTCGCTCCAGCCGGATGTCGAGGTGCCGATCGGACAACCGCTCGGCCAGGCCCTCACCCCACTCCACCACGACCACGGCCTCGTCGAGCTCGGTGTCGAGGTCCAGACTCTCGAGTTCGTCGAGCAGGTCGGCGCCGGTGTGTTCCAGCAGCCGGTAGACGTCGACGTGAATCATCGACGGAGCCCCGTCGCGCCGCGCCGGGTGCACCCTGGCCAGCACGAAGGTCGGTGAGGTCACCGGGCCGTCGACGTCCATGGCCGCAGCGATCCCCTTGGCCAGCACCGTCTTTCCCGCGCCCAAAGGGCCGGAGAGCACGACGACGTCACCGGCCCGCAACTGGCTGCCCAGTTGCGAACCCAGCGCCACGGTGTCGTCGACGTTCGGCAGGGTCGCGATGCCCGACACCCCGTCAGTCACGGCGCAGGACCCGATCGCGCAGCCGCTGGCTCAGCACCGCGAACCTCCCCGGGCTCGCGTGCTTGACCAGCCGCACCAACCCGTCGTTGACCGAGGCCGGCTTGTCCAGTAGCACCAAATGTCCTGCGCGCGCGACGATCACCAGTTCGGATTCCGGCAGCGCCTCCGCCATTCTCCTGGAGTAGTCGGCGGGCGTGAGTAGATCGTGGTCACCGCAGACGATCAGCGTCGGGATCTTGGCCAGCGTCGGTAGTGCCGCCGTCTCGTCATGCGCCTGCAGGGCTTGCAAGAACTCGACCATCGTCCGGACCGGGGTGTCGAGCATCATCGACTCGGAGAACGACACAATGCTGCGACTGACCCGCTTGTCGTTGTAGGACGCGGCCCGCAGAATCGGCCCGATCAGCGACCGCGCAGCGGTGCGACCCCGCTGTACGAGCTTGGGCGCCGAGCGTGCGGCTCGCCGAACCGCTTCCAGCGCAGGATTGTTCAGGATCTCACCCAGTGGCGACTCCGCAACACCTTCGGCCGCCGACGAAATCAACGCCGCCCCGGTGATCCGGCCACCGTAATGCTGGGGGAACTGCCGGGCGTGCGACAGCACTGTCATGCCGCCCATCGAATGGCCCACCAGGACAATCGAACCGCGCGGCGCGATCACCTGCAGCAGGGTCTCCAGGTCCCGGCCCAACTGGGTGATCGTGTAGGTCTCCGACGGTGCTTCGTCGGAACGGCCGTGACCGCGTTGGTCGTAGAAGATCATCCGGACCTGTGGGCCCCATTCCTCGGACAGCCGCATGCGCTGAAAGTGGAAGGAGCCCATCCGAAGACAAAAACCGTGGGCGAACACGACCGTCAGCGGCGCGTCGGTGGGTCCGACCTCACGCACCGCCAGGTGCACACCGTCGGGGGTGGTCACCAGGTAACTGCGATCACCGTCGAGGGTCTCGAAATCCTCGTGTCGAAATGGATCGTCGACCACCGCGCGCCGGTTCAGCATCGAGTGGGCCACCGTCGCGCCCGCGATGGTGCCCACCGCACCGATTCCGGCGGCGCCGGCCAGCCAGCGTCCCCGCATCGGCCTACCTCGATGAAAGCCGTTGGAATGGTGGTCGCTCAATGCTTTTCAGCCTCGCGATAGGTTCGGACGATGCGGCCGCGCGGGCTGGTCACCACTTCGTAGTGGATGGTGTCGAGCAGGTCGGCCCAGTCCTGCGCGGTCGATTCACCGTCGGAGCCGGGCCCGAACAGGATCGCCTCGTCTCCTTCGGCGACGTCGGCGGGCCCGGGACCGAGGTCCACCAGGAACTGGTCCATGCAGACCCGTCCGACACCGGGCCGGCGACGGCCGTTGATCAGCACCTCCAGCCGTCCGCCGAGCGACCGGAACACCCCGTCCGCGTAGCCGATCGGCATCAGGGCCACCGTGGTGTCCTGTTGCGCGATCCAGGTGTGCCCGTAGGACACGCCTTCACCGGCCTTGATCGATTTAACTAGTGCGACAGTGCATTTCACCGTCATCGCCGGTAGCAGGCCCAGGTCGCCAAGCGGGGGTACCGGACTCAGGCCGTATAGCGCGATCCCGGGCCGGACCAGGTCGAAGGCCAGTTCCGGGCGGGTCATGGTCGCCGACGAATTCGACAGGTGCGCCACTTCGAAGGGCACCTTGTGGTCACGCGTCAGCGCCAGGATTTCGTTGAACCGTTGCGCTTGAAGGTTGTTGATCGGGCTGTCGGGCTGGTCGGCGTACACCATGTGCGACATCAGACCGCGTAGCGTCACGCAGTTCTCGGCGATGGCCTTGCCCAGCGCCGTCAGCACCGTCGGGTACTGCGTCAGCGGGACGCCGTTGCGGTTGAGGCCGGTGTCGACCTTCAGCGTCACCGCGGCGCTGCGTCCGGTGCGGCGAACCGCAGCCAGCAGCTCGTCGAGCTGGCGCGCCGAGGACACTGCGATCTGCACATCGGCCTCTAGCGCAGGGCCGAAGTCGATTCCAGGCGGATGCAGCCAGGCGAGCACCGGCGCGGTCAGGCCCGCAGCGCGCAGTGCCAGCGCCTCGTCGACGGTGGCGACGCCCAATTCCGCCGCGCCCGCGGCCAGGGCGGCACGGGCGACCTCGACGGCGCCGTGGCCGTAGCCGTCGGCCTTCACCACGGCCATCACCTGGGCCTGGCCGGCGCGCTCGCGCAGCACCCGCACGTTGTGCTGGATCGCGCCCAGATCCACGACTGCCTCGGCGAGGACGCCCGGAGTCAGGGAGATCGGCGTTGCGGACACGCTCGCCATTCTCCCAGAGACGGAATTTCAACCGCGAAAGTGCAACCACCGAGGCCGCTACTCGCGAAACACCTCGGCAGTTGCACTCTCGCGGCGTAGACACTCAGTGGGCGAAGTGCTCCGCCTGGTAATGCCCGCCGGGCTTGAGTTTGTCCAGGCTGGCCAGGGAGCTGCGGGCGTCGTCGTGCAGGGCCCGGGCCAGGTCGGCCGACAGGCCTTCCCGTACGACGATGCGCAGCACCGAGACGTCCGTCGCGTTGTCGGGCATGGTGTAGGCCGGCACCTGCCAGCCATATCCGCGCAGCTCGTGGGAGACGTCGAACTCGGTGTAGCCGCAATTCTTGGCCAGCCGGAAGCTGACCACCGGGATCGCCGAGCCGTCGGAGATCAGCTCGCAGTGGTCTCCCACCCGCAACTGCTCGCCCAGCCAGCGCGCGGTCTGCGACAACGTCTGCATCACCTGCGTGTAGCCCTCGCGGCCGAGTCGCAGGAAGTTGTAGTACTGGCCGATCACCTGATTGCCCGCCCGGGAGAAGTTCAGCGTGAACGTCGGCATGTCACCGCCGAGGTAGTTGACGTGGAACACCAGATCGTCGGGCAGATGCTCCTTGCTGCGCCACACGACGAAACCCACGCCGGGATAGGTCAAGCCGTACTTGTGGCCGCTGACGTTGATCGACACCACCCGGGGCAGCCGGAAGTCCCATTTCAGCTCCGGGTGCAGGAACGGCACCACGAAGCCACCGCTGGCCGCGTCGACGTGCACCGGAATGTCGGGACCGCCGCCGGCCGCCAATTTGTCCAGCGCCGCACAGATTTCGGCGATCGGCTCGAGTTCGCCGGTGTAGGTGGTGCCCAGAATTCCGACCACCCCGATGGTGTCTTCGTCGACGGCGTCGATCACCTGCTCCGGCGTGATGACGTAGCGGCCCACCTCCATCGGCAGGTAGCGCGGCTCGACGTCGAAGTAGCGACAGAACTTCTCCCAGACCACCTGGACGTTGGAGCCCATCACCAGGTTCGGTGTGCGGCCCTTCCAGCCCTTCCCGATCTTTTCGCGCCAGCGCCATTTGAGCGCCAGCCCACCGAGCATCACCGCCTCGCTGGACCCGATCGTCGACACCCCGATGGCGCTCGACGGGTCGTCGTCGCGCAGGCCGTCGGCGTGAAACAGGTCGGCCACCATGCATACGCAGCGCTGCTCGATGGCCGCGGTCGCCGGGTATTCGTCCTTGTCGATCATGTTCTTGTCGAACGTCTCGGCCATCAGCCGTCCGGCCTCCGGGTCCATCCAGGTCGTGACGAAAGTCGCCAGGTTCAGCCGGGAGCTGCCGTCGAGCATCAGCTCGTCGTGGATGAAGCGGTACGCCGCCTCGGGGTCCATCGACTCGTCGGGCATCCGCAACGCGGGCACCGGCGTGGTGAACAGCCGGCTGGTGTAGGCGGGGCTGACGGAATGCGACGGTACGGACGGGTGACTCATGTGGATCCTTTCGGCAGAAGCGCGGCGAGGGCAGGACGGATGTGGGCCAGGATTCGAGACGCCGAGGTCGGTGCGTCGCCGGGTCCCGGATCGGCGGCCGACGACGCGGCGGCGCGGGCGTGCACGAACGCCCCGGCCGCTGCGGCCTCGACGGCAGGCAGGCCCGCGGCCAACAGTGCACCGATCATTCCGGACAACACGTCGCCGGAACCGGCGGTGGACGCCCAGGACTGACCGGCCGGATTGAGGTAGACCGGGCCGCCGGGATCGGCGACGACGGTGACGTTGCCCTTCAGCAGCACGGTCGCGCCCAGTGCGTCGGCCAGTCTGCGAGTCGCACCGACGCGGTCATCACCGGGGGGCGCGCCGGCCAGCCGGGCGAACTCGCCGGCATGCGGGGTGAGCACGGTCGGGGCGCGACGCGATTCCAGCACATCGGGGTGCGCCGCCAGGATGGTCAGCCCGTCGGCGTCGACCAGCACCGGCACGTCGCTCTGCAAGGCGAACCACAGTGCGGCAGCGCCGGTTTCGTCGGTGCCGAGCCCGGGCCCGACCACCCAGGCCTGCACCCGCCCGGCGGCGGCCGGGGTGGGCGAGGCGATCACCTCGGGCCACCGGCTGAGCACTTCGCGGTGGGCACTGCCGGCGTAGCGGACCATCCCGGACGTCGCCGCGACCGCAGCGCCGGTGCACAACACCGCGGCGCCCGGATATGTCGACGAGCCGGCCATCACGCCGGTGACGCCCTGGCTGTACTTGTCGTCGCGGGGCCCGGGCACCGGCCAGCGTGCCGCGACGTCGGCCGCGTCGAAGCCGACGAGATCGGTGTCGGGCAGCTCGAGGCCGATGTCGACCAGCTGCACCCGCCCGCAGTCGGCCAGCGCATGCGCCGGCTTGAGACCGCCGAACGTGACGGTCAGCGCGGCCCGCACAGCCGGGCCGTCGACGGCACCGGTCGCCACGTCGATACCGCTCGGGATGTCGACGGCGACCACCGGGATCCCGCGCGCCCGGGTGAAGACCTCGGCCGCGTCGGGCCGCAGCGGTCCCGAGCCCGAGATACCGACCACTCCGTCGAGCACCAGATCGGTTGTCCCGTCGACGCTATCGACGATCCGGCCGCCGGCCCTGCGGAACGCGGCCAGGGCTTTCGGGTGGGTGCGTTCCGGCTTGAGCAGGATCGCGTCGGCGGCCGCCCCGCGACGCCGCAGGTAGGTCGCGGCCCACAACGCGTCACCGCCGTTGTCGCCGGAGCCGACGACCGCGCACACCCGCCGTCCGGCGACTCCCCCGGTGCGCGCCTTCAGCTCGGCGAGGATCGCGGCCGCCAATCCGTATGCCGCACGCGCCATCAGGGCGCCGTCGGGCAGGCTCGCCAGCAAGGGCGCCTCGGCCTCACGGATCGCGTCTGCGTAGTAGTAATGCCGCATCAACGTCAGCATTCCACGCTGGGAGAGGGATTCACACACAGCCCATACTCAGGGCCCGTCCGTACGGTCGGGCGCATGGCACGAAACAGACAACGACACCTGGGACCTGGCCACCAGCGTGGGCGCCACCGCGACCGGCGTCGCAGTCGGACGCGCACTGGCGAACCGGGCGGAGCACCCGCTGATCAACGACCCCTTCGCCGAGCCGCTGGTGCGCGCGGTGGGCGTGGACTTCTTCACCCGATTGGCCAGCGGTGAACTGGATGCCGCCGAGGTCGACGACGGCGGCGAGTTCGGGATGCGGCGGATGGGCGACATGATGGCCGTGCGTACCCGCTTTTTCGACGACTTCTTCCTCGAGGCGGCCGACGCCGGCATCCGCCAGGCGGTGATCCTGGCGTCGGGTCTCGACGCCCGCGGGTATCGACTGGCGTGGCCGGACGGCACCACCGTCTACGAGATCGACCAGCCCACCGTCATCGAGTTCAAAGCGCGCACGCTTGCCGATCTCGGCGCCGACCCGACCGCCGACCTGCGAGCGGTTGCGATCGATCTGCGCAACGACTGGGCCACCGCGCTGCGCGGGGCGGGCCACGACTCCACTCAGCCCACCGCCTGGAGCGCCGAGGGGCTGCTGCCCTTCCTGCCGCCGGAGGCCCAGGATGCGTTGCTGGACAACATCACTCAGCTCAGCGCCGGAGGCAGCCGACTGGCCACCGAGAACATCCCGAACGCCGGTGAGGCCGTGCCGGTGATGGCGGACCGGATGCGGCAGTCCACCGAGGCCTGGCGCAGGCACGGCTTCGACGTCGAGATGACCGATCTCTGGTACGACGGCGAACGGCACGACGTCGTCGAGTACCTGGGCCGCCACGGCTGGGAGGTGTCAGCCGTCGGTGCGGCGGACCTCGTTGTATCCCATGGCATTTCGGTAGCCACGTCCGGCGACGACGCGGCCAAGAACTTCGCCGGCATCAGCTATGTGAGCGCCACACGGCGGTAGCCCTTGATCCGGTGTGGCACCCCGCGTAACGTTGATCTGCAATTACGAAACCCTGCGTATCGTAATTCTGGCTTCCGCCGCAGGCGCTCAGCGATGATGCGAAAGGATCTTCACCGGTGCGCAGCCGTTACGCGGGCCAGCCTTTCACCAGTTCCGACACCGACATCGCCGCCGCGCTGGAGCAGGTCAGCATCCCGACGCTGCTGCTGTCGCTGGTGCACATCACCGGTGACCCACGCTTCATCCGCGACTTCCGGCCCGCGGGGATCTTTCTCAACGAAGTCCAGGGCTACATGTCCGAGCAGGACAAGGCCCGCGCCCGCGCCGAGGCGATTCCGGTGATCGCCGACTACCGCGACCGCGGCTGCCCCGAACCCCCTGCCCTGCCGCCGCAGCTCATCCGGGAAATGCTGGATTGGGCCGTCTGCGAGAACGTGCCTGAGGACTACCTGCCGCTGCTCGCCGAGGAGATGGACCTCGACGGCGTCGATCCACGTCGGCCGGACGCGCTGGACTCCGACCGCGCGGCGCAGGTGCCGGTAGTCGTGATCGGCTGCGGCGAGTCGGGGATTCTGGCCGGTATTCGATTGCGGCAGGCCAACATTCCGTTCACCATCCTGGAGAAGAACGCCGGCCCCGGCGGGACGTGGTGGGAGAACAGCTATCCCGGCGCGCGTGTCGATGTCGCCAACCACTTCTACTGCTACAGCTTCGAGCCCAGCAACGACTGGTCGCATTTCTTCGCCGAGCAACCGGAGCTGCAGAGCTACTTCGCCAGCATGATGGACAAACATCATCTGCACGATCACGTCCGTTGGCGGAGCGAAGTCGTCGCCGTCGAGTGGGACGACGAAGACGGCCTCTGGACCGTCACCACCCGCGAGGATGACGAGGGTCTGACCACGCTACGGGCGCGAGCCGTCATCACCGCCGTCGGCCAGCTCAACCGCCCACATGTACCAGAATTCGTTGGAGCCAACAACTTTCGCGGTCCAGCGTTTCACTCCGCCCGCTGGGACCATTCCGTCGATATCACCGGCAAGCGGGTCGCGCTGATCGGCGCCGGCGCCAGCGGTTTCCAGATCGCGCCGGCGATCGCCGACAATGTCGCACACCTCACCGTCTTTCAGCGCACCGCGCAGTGGATGTTCCCCAACCCGATGTACCACGACGAGGTCGGCGACGGCGTGCGCTGGGCGATGGACCACCTGCCCTATTACCAACGCTGGTACCGGTTCCTGGTGCTCTGGCCTGGTGCGGACAAGGGTCTGGACGCCGCGCGGGTCGACCCCGCCTACGCCAACCAGGACTACGCGGTCAGCGAGATCAACGCCATCGCCCGGGTGATGTTCACCGACTGGATCAGCACTCAGGTGGACGGCGACGAAGATCTGCTGGCCAAGGTCCTACCGGACTACCCGGCCACCGGCAAGCGGACGTTGCAGGACAACGGCACCTGGCTGCGGACGCTGCGCCGCGACAACGTCGAGTTGGTGCGCACGCCGATCACCGAGATCACCGCCGACGGCGTCGTCACCGACGACGGCCAACACCACGATGTCGATATCATCGTCTACGCCACCGGGTTTCGGCATACCGACGTGCTGTGGCCGATGACGGTCACCGGGCGGGACGGCGTCGACCTGCACGGCGTCTGGGGCAGTCGGCCGTTCGCCTACCTGGGTATCACAGTTCCGCAGTTCCCCAACTTCTTCGTCCTCTACGGCCCCGGTGCCCACCTGGCGCACGGCGGCAGCCTGATCTTCAACTCTGAGCTACAGATGCGCTACATCAACAGCTGCCTGGCGAAACTGTCTGAGCCCGAGGTGTATTCGATCGAACCGACCGCCGAGGCGGCAGCGGATTGGCATCGGCGCACCCAGCGCGAGATCAAGCAGATGGTGTGGGCACACCCGGGAGTGAAGCACTCCTACTTCAAGAACGCCGACGGCGAGATCCACACGGTCAGCCCGTGGCGTCTCAACGAATACTGGTCGGCCACTCGCGAACCGGACTGGTCGGCGTTCGTGACCCGAACTACTCGACGGTGACGGATTTCGCCAGGTTTCGCGGCTTGTCGACATCGTAGCCACGGGCCTGGGCAACCGCCGCCGCGAACACCTGCAGTGGAATGGTCGACAGGAGTGGCTGCAAAAGCGTTGACACTGCCGGGATCTCGAACAGATAGTCGGCGTACGGGCGAACCGTGTCGTCACCCTCTTCGGCGATCACCACGGTGACGGCCCCGCGCGTCTGGATCTCGCGGATGTTCGACAGCAGCTTGCCGTGCAGCATGGCCGAACTCTTCGGCGACGGCATCACCACGATCACCGGCAGGTCGTCCTCGATCAGTGCGATCGGGCCGTGTTTGAGCTCGCCGGCCGCGAAGCCCTCGGCGTGCATGTAGGCCAGTTCCTTGAGCTTCAGCGCGCCTTCCAGCGCCACCGGATAGCCGACATGACGACCCAGGAACAGGATCGTCGACGCCTGGGCGAAGCGGTGGGCCAGCTCGGCGAACGGCTCGATCTCGGAGATCACCCGGGCCACCAAGTCGGGCATCGCTTCGAGGTCGCGGTATTCGCGTTCGACCTCGTCGGGGTACTTGGTGCCGCGGGCTTGCGCCAGCGCCAGCCCGACCAGGTAGTTGGCGGCGACCTGGGCCAGGAACGTCTTGGTCGAGGCCACCCCGATCTCGGGGCCGGCGCGGGTGTAGAGCACCGCGTCGCACTCGCGGGGAATCTGCGAACCGTTGGTGTTGCAGATCGCCAATACCTTGGCCTTCTGCTCTTTGGCGTGCCGGACCGCTTCGAGGGTGTCGGCGGTCTCCCCGGACTGCGAGATCGCGATGACGAGCGTGCTGCGGTCCAAAACCGGGTCGCGGTAACGGAATTCGCTGGCGAGTTCGACCTCGACCGGCAACCGCGTCCAGTGCTCGATCGCGTACTTGGCCAGCAGGCCCGAGTGGTAGGCCGTGCCGCAGGCCACGATGAAGACCTTGTCGATCTCGCGCAGTTCCTGATCGGAGAGCCGCTGCTCGTCCAGCACGATCCGGCCGTCGACGAAGTGCCCGAGCAGGGTGTCGGCGACAGCGGTCGGTTGCTCGGCGATCTCCTTGAGCATGAAGTATTCGAAGCCGCCCTTCTCGGCGGCGTCGAGATCCCAATCGATGTGAAATTCGCGGTATTCGACATCTTCGTTGCCGTGGAAGTCGGTGATCCGGTAGCTGTCCGCGGTGATGACGACGGCCTGGTCCTGCCCGAGTTCGACGGCCTCACGGGTGTGCCCGATGAAGGCGGCGACATCGGAGCCCACGAACATCTCGCCGTTGCCGATGCCGACCACCAACGGCGTCGATCGGCGTGCCGCGACGATGGTGCCCGGCTCGTCGGCGTTGGCGAACACCAGGGTGAAATGGCCCTCGAGGCGACGCAGCACGGCCAGCACGGACGCGGTGAAATCACCCGCGGTCTCGCCGTGCTGATAGGCCTGGGCAACCAGGTGGACGGCGACCTCCGTATCGGTGTCGCTGGCAAACTCCACCCCGGCGGTCTCCAGCTCCTGGCGCAGAGGGGCGTAGTTCTCGATGATGCCGTTGTGGACCACGGCGATCTTGCCGGCCGCGTCACGGTGCGGATGCGCATTCCGATCGGTGGGGCGACCATGCGTCGCCCAGCGGGTGTGGCCCACACCTGTGGTGCCGCGCAGCGCAGCGGCGTCGGTCTCGACGAGCGCGGCCTCCAGGTTCGCCAGACGGCCGGCCCGGCGCCGGACGGTCAGCTGACCTGCGCCGTCGACGAGCGCGATGCCGGCCGAGTCGTATCCCCGGTACTCCATCCTGCGCAGCGCGTCGACGACGACATCGAGGGCAGGTTGGTGCCCGACGTAGCCGACGATTCCGCACATAGCCCTTCAGGGTAGTGCAGACAGCGCGCTCAGGACGCCCGGCAGTGGTCCGTGTAGAGCGAAACAGCCGCCCCGACGGGGGCGGCTGTTTGCCTGTGACCTGGTAAAAGGTCAGCGGTATGTCGTTGTGGTGAAGATGACGCCGGGGCTCAGTGCTGCCAGCCGGGCCCACCCGGACCGTGGTTGTCCCAGCCCGGTCCGTGGTTGTCCCAGCCGGGCCCGTGGTTGTCCCAGCCGGGCCCGTGGTTGTCCAAGCCCGGACCGTGGTTGTCCCAGCCCGGACCGCCTTGCCAGGGGCCCTGACCGTGCCAATGACCCTGGTCACGGGGTTCGCCGTCGAAATAGCCGTCATCGTGGCAGCGGCCTGCGTCCCAGTTGGGTCCCCATGCCGGGTCGAACCACTGCCCCGGGCACCAGTGGTAGTCCGGCAACGGGGCCGAGGGCATGGCCTCAGCGACGCTCGCCGCGCCCACGCCGGCGAGTCCGAGACCCGAGGCGATGGCGGTTGCAGCTGCGATTCGTTTGATGTTCATCACCGCTATTTCGTACCACCCGAGAACGCACAGCTAAACCCTTAGCTGGCAAAACTTGTTGCGAATCGCTGTGAATCTGGTTGGCGTGCGATGTGTCTCGTAGCTATGAAAAACCTGTGTTGACGTCGATGCACGTGCCCTGGGTCGCGACGGACTGTCGAGCGGCCGGCTGTTCGGCACACAACGTCACCCCGTTAGCCGCAGCAACTGCCGACTTGCTGTCAATGTGCTTGATATCGGCTGGAACGGCGCGTCGCCGAGGCGTCGGCGTGGGCGGGCCGGTGCGCTACCGTCATCGGGTGGCGAAGACCAGCAAGCTCGTCGGCGTCTTGAGCCGACGTGGCCCGCACCGAGTGCTGCGTGGCGACTTGGCTTTCGCGGGCTTGCCCGGCGTGGTGTACACGCCCGAGGCGGGTCTGCATCTGCCGGCGGTGGCGTTCGGCCACGACTGGCTGACCGGCGTGACCCGCTACTCGGGCCTGCTGGAGCACTTGGCGTCGTGGGGCATCGTCGCGGCGGCACCGGACACCGAACGCGGGATGGCGCCGTCGGTGTTGAACTTCGCCTTCGACCTGGGCACCGCGCTGGATATCGCCTCCGGGGTGCGACTCGGACCGGGCCGGATCAGCGTGCACCCCGACAAGCTCGGCGTGATCGGGCACGGGTTCGGCGCCTCGGCCGCGGTGTTCACCGCCGCCGGGATGAAGGTCAAGCCCGCGGCGGTCGCGGCCATCTTCCCGGCCGTCACCACCCCGTCGGCCGAGCAACCGGCCGCCGGCCTGCGAGTCCCGGGCGTGGTGTTCAGCGCGCCCGGCTCGGCAAAAGCGTTGCGCTCCAATTCCGTTGCACTCTGGAAGGCGTGGGACACCGCGGCGCTGAGGATCGTCAAGAAAGCCGACGCCGACGGCTTGGCCGAAGGCCGGCGACTGGCGACCGCGTTGGGCCTCGGCGGGCCGGACCGCAAGACGCAGAAAGCGATTCGCGCCCTGCTGACCGGCTTCTTGCTCAACACGCTCAGCGGCGACAAGACCTACCGCGACTTTGCCGACCCCGACGTGCAATTGCCAAAGACCTTGCCGCTCGGCGAGGAAGACGCAGCCCTGACGCCCGAAGAGAAGTTCGTCGCGCTACTCAAGGGCTGAGCTACCGGCCGGGCTGAGCTACTGGCCTGCCTGGGGCAGTTGATCTTCGGCGATCTCGCACGGCGCAGATCCACCGGCCGGCGTTCCTGCCGTCGGGTGCTGATCGGCGGGCGATCCACCGGGCGGCAGCGCATCCGGCGGTAACGCATTCGCGACCGGCGCCCCTACCGGCGCCTCGACGGCGTCGGTAGTCGCGGGCGGATTCTCGGCGGACGGGCTTCCGGTCGCCGCCGGCGCCACGTCGTCGCCGAGCGGTCCGGCGGCGCCAGCCGCGTCGTCCGGCAGATCGTCGTCTAGGAGATCGTCGTCTGGGTGATTGTCGTCTGGGTGATCGTCGTCGGGCAACAGATCCTCGTCATCGAGGCCCAAGGGGTCGTCATCGAGTCCTGTGCCGCCCGGTCCGCCGCCGAGTGCGCCCAGCAGTCCCCCGATGCTGTCGACGAAGCTTCCGAGGATGCCACCGACGCCGCCCGCCATACCACCAAGTCCTCCGAGTCCACCTGCGCCACTGGACAACCCGGACGCATCACCCAGCGGCGTCGCCGCCTCTGGCATCTCCGGACCGGTGTCCTCCGCAGCGTCCGGCGGAACCGACTGCGGCACATCCGGTGTCAGCGGTGACGCGGCCGGAGCTGCCGCAGGCACGGTCGAGGCCGAGGCGGCTGGCAGCGACATCACCGGCGTGGTGGCGGCGACCGGGTGCTCCTCCGGCGCGGGTTGCCAGCTCGGTCCGAGGTCGCCCGGGATGTCGAAACCCACGTCGGCGGTGGCTGCCAGGACGTGAACGGCGGAGTCGTAAGCCGCTGCGACCGAGGCGCTCGCCGCGCTCATCGCCACCAGCCAGTCATTACGAATGTCGTTGTCCACGAAAGGCAATACTTGCTGGCGTATCACCGCCTCGGCCGCCGGTCGCTCACCCGGCCCCGCGGTGACGGTGTGCGCGGCGGCAAGCCATGCCGGGCGATCGGCGACCCGACGCTCGTCGATGGCGACGGCGGTCGCGACCTTTCCGTCGACCGTCTGCCACAGCTCGTCGCGCAGAGCGGCGCACCGCTCGGCAGCGGCACGGACATGACCCGCCACCTGCGCCGCGGTGTCGCAGTGCCGTCGGAGAAACTGCGTTGCCGAGTCGGCGCCGAAACCCCGCCACGCCGTCGCTATCTCGGTGACCTGCGTTCGCTGCACCCACAGCGCCTCCTCGACGGCGGTGAGCGCGACACGGAGCTCGGCGGCGTCGCTGTCGAGCACCCGCAAGTCCAGCCCGGCTTCGCTCTCGTACCAGTCCTGCACCTGCGACGGGTGTGCGGTGAGGTCGGGCTGCTCGTAGCCGAGCGCCTGGCAGGCCTGCACGTAGGTTCGCGTGTGTTCGACCGCCGGCCGGCCTTCCTCAAGGCGTGCGGCGACGTCGTAGCGCTCACTCATGGCGCGGCGTGTCAGGCGATCCGGGCGGCGGCGAGGTGTTCGGCGTCGTCGTAGCGGTCGGCGCCGGCCCGCAGCGCCGCAGCGACCTCCAAGCTGGCCCGGGACCACTCGGCGAGCTCACTGCCGAGGCGGTGCAGGGCGAATCGCAGCGCGTCACCCTGGCCGATGTAGGCGCGACCCGACGTGGTGCCGTCGAAGGCCAGCCTGCCGAAATGCGTCCGGACCGCGCCGTCGAGGAGGTGTGCCGCCTCGTCGAAACGATTTGCGACGGCATGGACCGCCGCCACGTCGACGTATACGTCTCGTTGTGCCATAACAAATTCGACGCCGCGAGCGCCGAAACGGTTCCGCTCAGCGGGTGGCGCGCACCATATCGGCGACGTGCGCCGCCAAGCGGTGGGCGACGTGCTCGTCGTCGGCCTCGACCATCACCCGGATCATCTGCTCGGTTCCCGAGGGCCGCAACAGGATTCGGCCGGTATCGCCGAGTTCGTCCTCGACCTGCTGTACCGCGGTCTGCACCGACGGCGCCGCGACCGCAGCCGCCTTATCCGCGACGTCGACGTTGATCAGTACCTGCGGCAGGGTGTGCATCGCCGAGGCGAGGTCGGCCAGCGAGGTGCCGGTCTGCGCCATCCGCGACATCAGCCGCAGCCCGGTCAGGATGCCGTCGCCGGTGGTGGACAGCGTGGGCAGCACAATGTGTCCGGACTGCTCACCGCCGAGGCTGAACTTGCCAGATCGCAACTCTTCCAACACATATCGGTCACCGACGCTGGTAGTGCGAACCTCGACGCCGGCCGCGCGCATCGCCAGGTGCAGCCCGAGGTTGCTCATCACGGTGGCCACCAGGGTGTTGCCGGCCAACTCCCCGGACTCCTGCATGGCCAGCGCCAGAACCACCATGATGGCGTCGCCGTCGATGACCTCTCCCGCAGCGTCGATGGCCAGGCAGCGGTCGGCGTCGCCGTCGTGCGCCAGGCCGAGATCGGCGCCGTGCTCCAGCACTGCCGCCCGCACCACGTCGAGATGCGTTGAGCCGCAGCGATCGTTGATGTTGCGTCCATCGGGCTCGGCGTTGATCGCGATGACGCGGGCACCGGCGGCGCGGTAGGCGCGCGGGGCGGCGGTCGAGGCGGCACCGTGGGCACAGTCGACCACCACGGTCAGCCCGTCGAGCGGCACAGTGGTGGCCGTGCCGACCTGACGCAGGTAGCAGTCCAGCGCATCCTCGGCGTCGATCACCCGACCGATGTCGGCGCCCACCGGACGCAGGCCCGGTCCGCCCGCGACCAAATCCTCGAGCTGGTCTTCGGTCGCGTCGTCGAGCTTGTGCCCGCCCGGCCCGAAGATCTTGATCCCGTTGTCGGGCATCGGGTTGTGCGAGGCGGAGATCATCACCCCGAAATCGGCGTCGTAGGCGTGGGTCAGGTAGGCCACCGCCGGGGTCGGCAGCACACCGCAGCGCAGCGCGTCGACGCCCTCACTGGTGAGACCGGCGATCACCGCGGCTTCCAGCATTTCGCCGCTGGCCCGGGGGTCGCGACCGATCACCGCGACGCGCCGGCGGCCGGTTCCCGTCCTACTCAGCCGCCGAGCTGCCGCGCCGCCGAGGGCCAGCGCGAGCTCGGCGGTGAGCTCGCGGTTGGCGACTCCTCGAACGCCGTCAGTGCCGAATAGTCGACCCATAGTTCTCCTTTATGCCGCGAGCGTGCGCGTTTGTACGCCGACACGCCGAACTACGCGTACAACGATGCACGCTCGCAGCCAAAAAGATCAGCGCTTGCTGTACTGCGGCGCCTTACGGGCCTTCTTCAGGCCGTACTTCTTGCGCTCAGTGGCACGCGGGTCACGGGTGAGGAAGCCGGCCTTCTTCAGTGCGGGCCGGTCCTCGGGCTGGACGATGATCAGCGCCCGGGCGATCGCCAGACGCAGCGCACCGGCCTGCCCGGACGGGCCGCCACCGTCGAGGTGGGCGAAGACGTCGAAGGCGCCGTCGCGGTCCACGGTCACCAGCGGAGCCTTGATCAGCTGCTGGTGCACCTTGTTCGGGAAGTAGGCCTCCAGGCTGCGGCCGTCGAGGTCGAACTTGCCGGTGCCGGGCACCAGGCGAACCCGGACGACGGCTTCCTTGCGGCGGCCGACGGTCTGGATCGGGCGCTCGATGTAGACGGCGTCCTGCGGGGCCGGTGCGGCCGCCTCAGAAGGCTCAGCAGCCGCTGGGGTCTCAGTGACCTCTTCGGCGACGACCTCGGTCTCGGTTCCTGCGGTTTCAGTCATTACTGGGCCACCTGCTTGATCTCGTACGGGGTCGGCTGCTGAGCAGCGTGCGGGTGCTGCGGGCCGGCGTAGACGTGCAGCTTGCGCTTGATCTGACGGCCGAGCTTGTTTTTGGGGATCATGCCGACGATGGCCTTCTCGACCACGCGGTCGGGGTGCTTTTCCAGCAGCTCGCCGATCGTGCGGCTCTTCAGCCCGCCGGGGTAACCCGAGTGGCGGTAAGCGAGCTTCTTCTGCAGCTTGTCGCCGCCGATGGCGACCTTGTCGGCGTTGACGATGATGACGAAGTCGCCGCCGTCGGTGTTCGGGGTGAATGTCGGCTTGTGCTTGCCGCGCAGCAGATTGGCTGCCGCGACGGCCAGGCGACCGAGCACCACGTCCTGGGCGTCGATGACGTACCACGTCCGCGTGGTGTCACCCGCCTTGGGCGCGTATGTGGACACAGCGCTTACCTCTCGTTTTCGGGCCGTCGGCCCGTATGGATCCCGGTAACCCGGGTGCCGGTCATTCGTTTGCGGCTTTGGGATGTTCTCGGCGACCGACATTGACCCGAGTCCCGACGTACCGCACGCCAACGGAGCAGCTTACCGGCGGTTATCCGGGCAGGTCAAAACGCGTCATCCGGAGCTCGCGGCGACAGCCCGGGCGCCACGGAAACCGGGGTCTTCACCCGCGATGCACGTCACACAACGCCGCAGCGTAGCGTAGATAAAATCGTCGTGACTTTAATTTCGAGGAGGTCAACCATGGCGAACACTGGAACTGAAGAGCCCGAGCAACCTGCCCGACTGATCGACAAGATGTGGCACAAGCGCGCCGAACTGCTGTGGGGCCTGGCCGCCGTCATCCTGTTGCTCACCTTCGTGAGCCCGGTGGTGCTGATCGGCGCCGCGCTGCTGATCGCGACGGTCGCCGCGGGCTGGGCCGGATTCCACGAGCTGATGACCCGCGCGAAGCAGGACGAAGCACGGCGGGCGGTGGCTCCCGTGCGTTCCGTGAAGACCGATCGGCGCGAGCCGGATGCCTCCTCGGCACCCGCGCCGTGGCACGGGCATCATCACGCGGCTTAGGCCTCGGCATCCCTGACTGCGCGATTCCGCCGGTCTCTCCTTCCCGGCGGAACCGCGCAGAGTCTCGGCGTCAGCGACCCGGGTTTGCCCACGCTCCAGCAGCTCGACGATCGGCGGCCGCGACATCCTCGGCCCCGTCTCGAACCGCGTTTCCGAGTTCGACCAGGATCTCGTTCAGCGCCGTCGCCGCCTGATGCCACCGCACCTGCTCGATGCCATAAGCGGTCGCGGCTTCGCGGGTCCACTGTTCCTGCAGTGGGGCCACGTGCGCCCTCAACTCCTGCAGCGCGACATTGAACCGCGCGGAGGTGGCGTAAATTTCTTGGCGCACCGACGCTTCGATCTCGTCGAAGTTGTACGACAGTCGCGTGTCCATCAGCGCGGCCTCACAAATGTCCGGCAGCGGCACCGATGTGCGCCGCATGTATGTCCGCCGCATCCCGCAACGCGACCTCGTTGGAACGGATGGTCTCGGCGATCGCGTGCAGCGCTTGATGCAATTTCATCGTCTCCGCGTTCCACCGCTGTACGACATCCTTGAACCGCGACGCCGCCATCCCGCCCCACACCGACTGCGGCACACCGCTCATCCGGCCGATGAACGCCTGCAGCGCCGCGCGAATCTCCTCGTTACGGGTGTCGATCGCACCGGCGACCGATCGCATGAGGTCGAAGTCGGTGCTGAGTGCATTGCCGCCCACCGGTGCGCTCACTGACTCTCCTTTCGGTAAATGGGCCGCGCTCATTCGTGCTGACAAGAAATAGGACTCCCGCCGGCATGATTTGGTTCCATGCTCAATCGAGAGCATGTGCTGACCGGACAGCCAGATCGCACGCCTCGCTCACGAGCTCGGCACGACCGCGAGGACTCTGGCACCCGATGCTGATCCGGACCGCCTTGTCGACCCACACCGTCCAACGGATGTCGTGACCCGCCCGGACCTCCCGGTAGGTCACTGCCGCACGACCCGCGGTTTGGCCCGCCGGGTTGAAGTCGACGAATACACCCGTGGGCGCGGCATCGATCGCCCCTTTCAGGAAGTCCGCGGTCGCGGCCAGGCCCGTCAGGGCGACCCGCGATTGAGTTGCGTGCACAGCGAGGTCGGGATCGCCGGGTGACGTGACCTGAACCCGCGCCGACCCCGGACCCGCCACGATCCGCCGTTTCGACCACTGCGACGGAACGTCGAACGCTATCCGGCCTTCGACGACCGTCGTCGTCGGAACGTGTTGGGAGGAGTGCGGTTCGGCGTGGTGATGCCAGGCCGCGATGCCGGGAAAGGCCACGGCCAGCAGCACCGCCGAGATCAGCGGCCCGCGAAAACGTCCGGTTCGCGAATGGGGCGTCGCCGCAGCCCGGACCGGCGAGTTGAGGTGTCCGACCAGCTTTTTCAGCAGGAGGTCATCCATGATCACCACACCCACACCGTGGGAACCCGCCAACCGTTTGGAGATCGCTGTCGCCAACGTGGCGGCGCCACAGACTGTCGGCGGTGCATCGATCACCACCGTCTCCGGAATATCCGGCGCCATCGCGACCACCGACCCCGCGACCGTGTCGGCGTCAGCATCCACCTCACCGCTGCGGGTCTCGACAGTCAACGAGGTGCCGGTGAGCACGACGATGTCGTCCGCGATCTCGACGACCGCAGATCGACTCTGGGCGGCAGACGCTCGACGCGACAGCCACGTCCGCGGCTGGATGTCGGCCACCCCGACCAACACCCGCGCGGCCTCGTCCACCACCGCGACGCGAGCCGGCGACCACCACGACGGGTGGATCACGGTGACGCGTCCGGACGCACCGCAGTCGATCGACGCAAGGACGTTCTTCCAGAGCTCCGCGACGGCGAGCGGCTGGAGATCGACCAGCGCGATGTGATCGTCGATGCTCTCGAACGCAGCCCGCTCCGTCTCCTCGTCGTCGATAGTGGCTCCGCCGCAACACAATCGACGGACCGACCGCGGTCCGACCTCGAGCAGATGCGCGGTCATGGTGGCGGCGCCCAGCCAACCTGAACGAGTTGGGCGTCGCCGCGACGAGTGATCAGCACACCGCGCCCGGGCGGCAGCAGAGCGGGGCGCACCGATCCGATCGTCAGCCCCTCGTCGGGGCTTGCGCTCATCAGCAGCGTCGTGCAACCGGCATCCCGCAACCCGGCAAGCAGCGGTTCGAACATGGCACGCGCAGCACCGCCGGTGCGCCGTGCGACCACGAGATGCAGTCCCAGGTCCCGGCCGTAGGGCAGCAGTTCAGTCAAGGGCGCCAGCGGATTACCCGTCGCGCCGCTTGTCAGGTCGTAGTCGTCGACGACAATGAAGATTTCCTTCCCGGACCACCACGACCGGTTGCGTAGTTGCCACGACGTGGCATTCGCGGGCGCCATTCGCTGGCGCAACAGCTGCATCAGCTGCGGCATCACCTCGGCAACCGTGTCCGCGGCAGCCAGGTACCCGCCGAGTTGCGCAGACGCCGCGTCGACGGCGTCCAGCAGACCGCGCCGCGGGTCGACGATGAAAAGCTGCGCCGTCGTGGAGGTCCTGAGCAACTCACCGCAGAGCAACCGCAGCGTTGCGGTTTTCCCGCATTCGCTGTCACCCACGATCATCAAATGCTGGTGCTGCCCGAAATCAATTGTCACCGGGCACAGTTCGTCTGCTTCGACGCCGAGGATGGGTGTGCTCGCGAGTTCGCCGGCCTGCTCGAGCAGCCGGTGATGCGGAACCTGCGTGGGCAACATCGGGATGGCCGGTGCATTCCAGCCTCCGTGACGATTCCGCAGCATCTCCCCCACCGCCAGCCCCGCGTCTGCGAGGCTCCGCTCGGACTCCTCACCGTCGAGTCGCGGCAGGGCGACGATCATGTGCAGGCCGTCGTGGCTGAGTCCCCGACCGGGCATTCCCGCGGGAACTTCGTGCGCCCGCCGGCGATCCAGTTCGGAATCCGACGGATCGCCGAGCCGCAATTCGATCCGCGTTCCCAACTGATCGCGCAGGGCGGGCCGAATCTCGGCCCACCGGGAGGCCGACACCGCGACATGCACACCGTAGGCGAGACCTTCGGCGGCGAGCGTGGTGATCGATGCTTCCGCGGTTTCGCTTTCGCGTATCAGGCCCTGCCATCCGTCGACGATCAGGAATACGTCCCCGAATGGATCGCACACCGGGTCACGCGCCGCCTTGAGCTGACGGTAGTGCTGCATCGATTCGATGCCGTGCCGGCGGAAAAGCTGTTCGCGCGAACGGATTACCGCCAGGAGTCGGGCGATCGTGCGGCCCAGCCGCTCGGGATCGGTACGTCCGGCCACCGAGCCGACATGCGGCCAATCGCGCAGACCCGCCAGAGCTCCGCCGCCGAAGTCGAGACAATAGAACTGCACCGAGTGCGGATCGTGACTGACGGCCAGCGCGGTGATCAGCGTTCGCAACGCGGTCGACTTGCCGGACCGGGGACCACCGATGAGCGCGACGTTGCCTGCTGCACATGATAATTCGACGACCAAGGGGGTACGCCGCTGCTCGAACGGACGGTCGACGACACCGATCGGAGCCGAGAGGGCGGGCAGCGGCCCAGCCTGCTGCAGGACCGCGTTCAGGGCCGGCGCCGCCTCCAGCGGCGGCAGCCATACCTCCCGAGCCGGCGGGCCGTCCTGCGACAGTCGCTGGACGACCGCTTCCAGCACCGTGGGCGATTCGCTTCGGTGGGCCTCGGGGGCTGGGTCATGACGGATCGGCCCGACGGCTTCGGCAGTGAACAGTCGGACCGGTGCTGGACGAGCGTCGCACCGCGGTACGGTCGGCTGCCCGTCGGAACCGGTGACCGTCGGGCCGGAGACGTAGGCTGCGTGAAACTGCACCGGCGCGACCGTGCCGACCCGCAGGAATGCCGCGCCCGGTGTGGCGGGTAGCTCGTAGGCCTCCGATGTACCGAGGACGACCCGAGACTCGTGAGATGACAACGTCTTCAGGCATATCCGGTAGGACAGATGCGATTCCAGACCCCGCAGCCTGCCCTCGTCGAGCCGTTGACTGGCCAGTAGCAGATGCACGCCCAGCGATCGCCCGAGCCGGCCGATTGCGACGAACACCTCTGCGAAATCCGGCTGCTGGCTCAGTAGTTCGGAGAACTCGTCGACGATGACGAACAGCGACGGCAGCGGCTCGAGGCCGGCATCGAGCATCCGTCTTCGCCGGTAGGCCGCTACACCGTCGAGGTTGCCCGCCCCGCGAAGCACCTCTTGGCGGCGATTCATCTCGCCCATCAACGCATCGCGCATTCGAGCGACCAGCGCTGCCTTGTCGGACAAGTTGGTGATGAGCGCCGCGACATGCGGAGCCGGCTCTAACCCTGCGAACGTCGCACCGCCCTTGAAATCGACCAGCACCAAGTTCAGCTCCTCGGGCGAATGCCCGGCGATCATCCCCAAGGCGACCGTCCGCAGTAGTTCCGATTTACCCGAGCCCGTTGCGCCGACGCACAATCCGTGCGGACCCATCCCGTCCGCGGCGGCCTCATCGATGTCCAGCTCGACCGGCGTCCCCGCGGCCGTAGTCCCAACCGGAACGCGCAATCTCTTCGTGGCTCGATGGGCACCCGGGGCGAAGTGCTCGACGTCGGGAATCCCGACGAGTTCCTGCCACGTGCCGCCACTCGATATCGCCGACGGGCTGGGCCGGTAGCCGGCCAGCCGCTGCGCGCACGCCAACGCCGCGGCGCAACTGAGCTGATCCGGATGGACGACAATCTCCCTGTCAGACGCCCTGACCACCACCGGTTCGCCGCGACGGCCACCGACCGTCAGCGTCGTCACCCGTGGGGTGGCCCATTCGGTGTCATCGCGCTCGCCATCGAGCAGGACGACGAGATGTGGCACGGTCAGGTCGCTGAGGGCTTCGTGCGCGGCCGACCGCGACGCGTACACCATTCGCGCGGGACCGATCTCGTCGACAGCGTTCGGATGTCTGTTGTGCGGCAGCCATTTCAGCCACTCCCAGGCCGGCCGATGATGTTCGTCGACGACAGCGGCGACCAACATCGTTGCCGGAGTGTGCATGACGGCCAACTGGCAGATCATCGCCCGCACCAACGCACGCCCCCGGCTCGGGTCACCGTCGATGCTGACCGTCTTCTCACCGCGCAGCGCGATCGCGACCGGCAGGTTCGGCACGGTCGACTGCGCGTCGAGAAATCGGTGCATCGCATCCAGCGACAACGGATCCACCCGGCGTGCCGACTCGAGGACCGGTGGGGCCAGACGAGTGGCGAGTGGCAGCGCTCCGAGACCGAGCCGCACCTGACCGAAATCCGGGTGCGCCTCGTCCCGCTCCCACATCCGCGGTCCGCCGACCAGGGTCCACAGCAGGCCCGGATCGGGATGGCACCAGCTGATCGAAACATGCTGGGCTGCAGCGCTCTTGAGGGCGGCGGCGCGCACATCGGATAGGTGGCCGAAATAGTCCACCCGTTGCGCGTCGATTTCACCGCGGCGCCGGTCGACACCGGAGAGCACCGTCGCAATCGCCGACATCAGCATCATCAGCGGGAGCATCATGAACACCGGATTGCGCGCCACCGCCGAACGCGCCTGGTAAGCGACCGCCATCGCCCCCACCGTCACCAGAGCGGCGACCAACGGAAGAAAGCGAACCAGCTGATTCGCCGGTGGCCGAGGGGTCACTTCCGGCGGGGCCGCCAACACGAGGTCCGGTGTCTCGCACAGCGGCGGCGGCAGTCGCTCCATGCTTCGGGCACGCTATGCACGACCACGATCACCGGCAAGTCGCCTGTGGATCAACGGAAGCGGAGTGTCGTCGTTGCAGCTAGCGTGCGAGCCGGCGAAATGGAGATCGGCGTGCAACACACCTCGGCGGCACCCTCAGGCGTGCGCCACCTGACCGTTCACGCCGGCGCCGGCGGTGTCGATGTGGTGGTCTCGGCGCAGACGCCGTTGGGGTCGTTGCTACCCGCGATCGTCGATGTGCTGGCCATCGATCCCGGCCCGGTCGCGGTCCAGTTTCAGCTGCTCACCCCGAGCGGTTCGGTGCTGGACACGTCGAAGACATTGATCGAGTTGGGGATTCGTGACGGAACCACACTGTCGTTGATCCGGTCGCAGACGGAGTTTCCGGCTCCGCCCAGCGATGATGCCGCCGAGGCGGTATCGGCTGCGGTCACCACCATCGAGCGTGGCTGGACCCGGCGATCGCTCGAGCGTGCCGGGACTTTGCTGGCATTCGGCTCCGCCGGTGTCACCGCGGTGGTGCTGGTGCGGGCCGGTGTCGACGATGCGCATCACGCCGGCTGTGCCGCCACCTCCGCAGCGATCAGCGTGCTTGCGCTCCTCGCGGCGGCCGGCGCGTATCGCATCGCCGGTGCACCCGGGGCGGGCATGGTGCTGGGCGTAATAGCCACCGGATTCGCGGCCATCGCAGGACTGATCGGCGTGCCCGAGGGACCGGGCACACCGAACGCGCTCTTCGCCGCCGCCGCAGCGGCACCGTGCGCGGTGGTGATGTGTGGGATCGCCTGCCAGACAGTCGTCTTCACGGCGCTGGCCTGCTTTGCGACAACGTGTGTCACCGCGGCCGCGGTGTGCGTGCTCGCCGACGTATCACTTCCGGCCATGGGCGCGGGGCTGGCGGCGGTGTCGTTGGCCGTCATCGAAGCCTCACCCGCGGCGTCGGTGATGCTCACGCGGCTGTCGGCGCAGCAGATCCGCGATGCACCAGATCAGTGGGAACTGAGAATAGTTCGTGCACACCGTTGGCTCGCCGGCCTGATGTCGGCGTTCTCGGCGTCAGCCGCGCTCGGGGCTGTCGGCGCGTTGCTCGGCACATCTCCACCCAGGTTGCTGTTCGCTGCGGTGGTGGGCGGCCTTCTGCTGCTGCGGTCTCGGGCTCATCGCGACGTGAGCCGGTCGTTGCCGCCGCTGATCTGTGGAGCGGTGACGCTGGCCGCTGTGTTCGTTGCGGGCGCGGAGGTGTACCCGGAGTACGCGCCACACGTCGCCGCCCTGGCGACGCTGCTGGGGTCCGGCGCCGTGTACCTCGGCTTTTCAGCCGGTCCGACGATGCCCTCCCCGGTGTGGCGGCGAACCGTCGAGGTGGTCGAGTACCTCGGCTTCGCGACGGTTGTCCCGTTGACCTTTTGGCTGTGCGGCCTGCTCAGCACTGTGCGCGGCATGAATCTCTCGTGAAGTCAGGGCGATTGACGCTGTGGCGATGTGTGGCAGCTGCGACGTTGGCCGCCTGGCCGCAGTGCGTCACATCGCCTGCGCAAGCGGTGTCACCGCCGCCCGTCGACGAGCGTTACCTGCCGCAACCGGCACCGGCAAGCCCGCCCCGGCCGACCGTGCAGCGGGAGATCTGCGCGGTGCCGTCATTGCAGCGCGACACCGCGGCCGACCAGCTCGCTGCACTCGACCTGCACCGGGTGTGGCGTCTCACCCGCGGCGCCGGTCAGCTCGTCGCGATCATCGACACCGGGGTCGCACCGAACCCACGGTTACCGCGTGTGCTGCCCGGCGGTGACTACGTGTCCACGGGCAATGGAACACAGGATTGCGACGGACACGGTACAGCGGTGGCGGGAATCATCGCCGGCGCAGCGGAATCCAACCACGCCGACGACTTCAGCGGCGTCGCCCCGGGCGCCAACCTGATCAGCATCCGCCAGTCCAGCACCAGGTTCGGACCCGCCGCGGACCCGGCCGTCGCCGGATACGGGGACGTGACCACGATGGCACGCGCGGTACGAACCGCTGCCGATCTGAACGCCTCGGTGATCAACATATCCTCGGTCGCCTGCACTCCGGCGGGCTCAGCTCTGGACGATCGCGCACTCGGCGCCGCGTTGTCCTACGCGGTCGACACCAAGAATGCTGTCGTGGTGGCCGCAGCGGGAAATGCCGGCGCCGGGCAGTGCCCGCCCCAGCGACGCGGCGCTACCTGGGAGACCGCGACGGTTGTTGCGAGCCCAGGCTGGTACGACGACTACGTGCTCACGGTGGGTTCGGTGAACGCGGCCGGGCAGCCCTCGTCGTTCACCCTCGCTGGGCCATGGGTGGACGTCGCAGCGCCCGGTGAGGGGTTGACCTCGCTGAGCACATCGGGCGGTCTGGCCAATGTGCTTGGCAACGAGCATGATTCGACTCCGCTGTCCGGCACGAGTTACGCCGCGCCGGTGGTCAGCGGACTGGCAGCGCTGATCCGATCCCGATTCCCGACCTGGACCGCCCGCCAGGTGATGCAGCGCATCAAGGCGACCGCGCATCGTCCACCCGGCGGACCGGATCCGCGCGTCGGCGTCGGCGTCGTGGACCTGCTCTCCGCCGTGAGCACCGATGCTCCCGCCGCGCCGTCGCCCACAACGAACCGGGCGCCGGCACCCCTCGATGAACCTCCCGCGACCCCTACGCGCAATCCCAGGGTCCGACAGATGGCACTGTGCGGCGTCACGATGTGTGGTGGGTCGTTGGCGGCACTGCTGTTGCTGCGCGCGACCTGGACACGGCTACGGCGATCGGGTTCCCGCCGGCGGAACATCCTGAGCGACTGAGGCACTGGCCCTACTCAACGTCGGACCCGCAGGCAGAGCGGTCAGCAGCGACCACGGTGAGGCCTCCAAGGAGTCCGCCAGGCCGAGATCATGAGCCGCGTCGTCGTCGGACACGCCGAACCGAACCCCGGTGTCCGACACCAGATAGCGACCGCCCGCACGCGCGTTGACACCGGACAGCCCGGTGGCGCGAACGAAGGCCGCCCGCCCGGGCGGCAGGTAGACCGCGTCGACTGCCGGCCCCGCTCCGTCCGCCTGCGCCAACGTGACCGGCGCCTGTCCTGCCGGAATCGGCAGTCCGCCAACAGAAAAAGACACGATCGCGCCGTCGGGGGTGGCATGCCGCCAGCCTGTACAGAACGTCGGGCCGTCAGTGGTCGGGGGGCCACCGACATGGTCGGGGAAGTCGCTGACCGGCAGACGCGTCACGGCCGTCGCGGCCCGGATGACGTCGGGCGCGACCGCGACGGCGGTGCGGGTGCCCTGCGAATCGGCGAACCGTATGAGGTCGGCGACAACCTGCCCGACGCGCTGAATCCCCTCCCGCAGAACGACGTAATGCTCATCGCCACCGGCCAGGGCCACCCGCAGCACGCTGCCAACCGGGAACCCGGCGAGTGCGCCCGGTCCGGGTCTGCCGGCATCGGGAATGCGCGGCGCGGTGATCGACGGCGACTCGGGTATCAGGTTCAGCAGCACCGGCGACACCCGTCGTGGTGACCGTCCATCGAGCAGCAAGGCGCGGGCCGTCGCCGCGTCATCCGGGTGGACGACGGACCTGCGCCCGTCGAACAGCAGGTAGGTCGAGCCGCCGGATGTCGGTGTGACAAGCAATGTCTGGTCGCGCCTCAGCGGATCTGATCGCTGATCCGCGCCGACGATCACCGTCGTACCGTCGCGGCTGTCGCACACCGTCCACTGCGATTCGTTGCTGTCGAGCGGCGCTCCGACAAACTGAGGAGCACCGGGAATGCCCACCAGCCGACCCAGCTTCGCCTGACGCAAGGACGTCGCCGCCATCGGCTGCGGGTCGGCGCCCGTCTTGGCGATCAGCCGTGCCGACGCCAGGTTCAGCACTGGATGCAACGTGTCACCGATCCGGACGAACAGCGCCCCGGTCTGCTGCTCCATCAGGATCGGCGCCGTCCCCAGCCCGGGTTGCGGGCGCATCAGGGCAAGCGCCAGGCATCCCGCCAGCAGAAAAATCGAGAGCGCCAGACCGGCCGTCATCGACCGAATCGGCGCTCGCGTCGACTCGTCAACGGCCCGAAGGTCGCCGCCCAGCAACGCCCGCTCGAGGCGCCGCCGCATGAAGCGCTGACCGCTGATCTGCAGCCTGGTGGTCGGAAGCCATGCCACCCGCGTCACGGTAGGCACCGATCGCTTCGCATCCCGACCGCGATCCACAGCCAATGCCTAACCCCGTAGATATGACCTAAAGCCGCAAAATCCGTAGAATCACCTGGTGAGCATTAGCCCCAAGAGTCCCTTTGTGCGGCGTCGCCGCTGGTCACGAGCCCTCGGCCTGACCGCAGCCGCATTGCTGAGCGCGGGCGCACTGCTCGTCGCGCCGCACGGGACCCCGTCCGCCGAGGCCGACAACTGCCCCGACATCGCGGTCACCTTCGCCCGCGGCACCGACGAACCCAAGGGGCTGGGCCGCGTCGGCGACGCCCTGGTCGACGGCATCCGGCAGAACACCGGCAAGAACGTCGACGCCTATGGCGTCAACTACCGGGCCACGCTGTTCCAGATCCATGGCAACGACGGCGCCAAGGACGCGATCAAGCACATCCAGGAGATGGCCGACAAGTGCCCGGCCACCCCGCAGGTGCTCGGCGGCTACTCCCAGGGCGCGTCGGTGGTCGACATCGTCACCGGAACGCAGATCGGCGGCGTCGGCTGGGGCGACTCGCTACCGGCCAAGTACGCCGACCACGTGGTCGCGGTGACCACCTTCGGCAACCCGGCCGACCGCAGCGGCGGATCGATCGCCGCGCAGAGCGCGCTGTTCGGCGCCAAGTCCGTCGACTACTGCAACCCCGAGGACCCGATCTGCCACGCCGGGCAGGGCAACGAATGGAAGGGTCACACCGACGGCTATGTGCCGGTGTACACCAGCCAGGCCGCCAGCTTCGTCTCGACGCGGCTGCTGTCAGTGTTGCCGCCGACCAGCGCCACCGGCCCGATCGGTCCGCAGACCGGCCCCACCGGGCCCCTCGGTCCGCTGCCCGGGCCCAGCCCGCAGTCGAACCAGGGTCCGCTGCCCGGACCCAACCCCTACGCCCCGTCCCCGTCGGTGGTCGACCAAACCCGTCCCGTCGCGTTTCGCTGATCGCCATGACAATCCGGGCCGCGTGCGCCCTCGCCGCGTTGGTCATGGTGGCGACGCTCGCGCCTGTCGCGGCTCCCACGATGCTCCCGACCGCCTCCGCCGCCTGCCATGACGCCGAGGTGGTGTTCGCCCGCGGCCGCCAGGAGTCGCCCGGCGCCGGGATCCTCGGCAACGCCTTCGTCAGCGCGCTGCGGTCCAGGGGCAACCGGGATGTCGGCCTCTACGCGGTGCAGTACCCGGCCAATACCGAGGTCACCGTCGGCGCCAACGACATGAGCGCGCACGTGCAGTCGATCATCAACAACTGCCCGAACACCCGCGTGGTGCTGGGCGGCTACTCTCTGGGCGCCGCCGTCACCGACGTCGTGATGGCGGCTCCCGGCGCGATGTTCGGCTTCACCAATCCGCTCCCGCCCGGCGCCGATCAGCACATCGCGGCGGTCGCCCTGTTCGGCAACGGCACCAGGTGGGTGGGGCCGATCGCGAACTTCAACCCGGTCTACACCGACCGGACCATCGACCTCTGCCACGGCGCCGACCCGATCTGCAACCCGGCCGACCCGCACACCTGGTCGGACAACTGGAATCAGCACATGGCCGGCGGCTACATCCAGGACGGCATGGTCAACCAGGCGGCCGACTTCGTCGCGGGCAAGCTGGCCTAGGTCGCTGATCTCACGCACAGGTCGGTATCAGCGGGCAGCTAGTTTCACCCGCTAGCTTTTCGCTATGCGATCAGGTCTGCTCCGGTTGGCGGCGGTGACGTTGTCAGCGGCCGGCCTGGTCATGGCACCCGCCCTGGCGCCCCACTCGCTGACGAATGCGGCGACGGCTTCGGCGGCGTGCCCGGACGTCGAGGTCGCCTTCGCCCGTGGCCGGGAGGAAGCTCCCGGCGTCGGCGCGGTCGGGCAGTCCCTGGTCAACGCGCTGCAGAAGCGGTTGCCGCACAAGACGATCGGCGCCTACGGGGTCAACTACCCCGCCGACGTCAGCGTCACCAAGGGTTCCAACGACATGAGCGCCCACGTCCAATCGATGGCCAACGCCTGCCCCAACACCCGTCAGGTGCTCGGTGGCTACTCGCTGGGTGCGGCCGCCGCCGACGTCGTGATCGCCATGAACCAGCCGGGGTTCGGCTACACCAATCCCCTGCCGCCGGCCGCGGACCAGCACATCGCGGCAATCGCGTTGTTCGGCAACGGCACCCAGAAGGTGGTCGGCGCTGTGCCCGGCCCCCGGCCGGATCTGGCCGGCAAGGTGATCGACCTGTGTGCGCCCGGTGATCCGATCTGTACCGGCGGTACCCAGGACCTGCACTGGCACTCGCATCTGCAGCCGTCGTACCTCGACTCGGGCCTGGTCGATCAGGCGGCGAACTTCGTGGCGGCCAGACTCTAGTCGCGGGTGCGGAGGTCGCGGGTGATCAGCGTCCGGGCCTGCAATTCACTGTCGGGTGGATAGTCCACCCCGGCCAGCGTCAAACCCCGCGCGGGCGCGGCCGCGTAGTCGCTGGAACGCTGTGTGTCGCTGAGCAACTCGACGCACCACTGCGCGGTGCGCCGATGCTCGCCGACCGCCAGCAGCGCGCCGACCAGCGACCGCACCATCGACCAGCAGAACGCGTCGGCGGTCACGTGCGCGGTGATCAGGTCGCCGTCGCGCTCCCAGTCGAACCGCTGCAGGTCGCGAATCGTGGTCGCACCCTCGCGGTGGCGACAGAACGCCGCGAAGTCGTTGAGCCCCAACATTTTCTGCGAGGCGGACGCCATCGCCTCGACATCCAGCGGCCGCGGCCAACTGGTGACCACGCGGGCCTGCTGCGGATCCACCCCGTAGTCGGCGGTCGAGATGCGATAGACGTAATGCCGGCGTAGCGCCGAGAACCGTGCGTCGAATCCCGCTGGGGCACGGACGATCCGGCGCACCCGCACGTCGGCGGGCAACAGTCTGGCGAGTCGACGGACCAGCGGCTGGAACTCCGGCTGATTCGGCCGCGGCGTGCGCGGATAGACGTGGCGCAGCGAATCCAGCGGAACGTCGACATGGGCGACCTGGCCGGTCGCGTGCACGCCGGTGTCGGTGCGACCGGCCGCGCGCAACCGCAGCGGGGTGCGGAACACCGTCGACGTCGCCTCTTCGAGGACACCCGCGACAGTGCGCTGGCCGGCCTGCGTGGCCCACCCCGCGAAATCTGTTCCGTCGTAAGCGATATCGAGCCTGAGACGAACGAGCCCGCCATCAGTGTCGATGGCGGGCACGTCGTTCAACGGCAGATCTTCAGGACTCGTCAGCGCCCTTGGCTTCTTCCCCGGCGGCTTCGGCCTCAGGGGCTTCGGCCTCGGTGGCTTCGGCTGTCGGCTCGGCGGCCTCGGTGGCAAACTCTTCGACCGCCTCGGGCTCGACCGCGGCCTGCGGCGCCGCCGCGGCGGCCTCCGGTGCCGGTGCCTTGGCGGGCGCCTTCGACGCGCCCACCCGACGCGCCCGGTCGGCTTCCGACGTCACCGTCTTCTCCTGCACCAGCTCGATGACCGCCATCGGGGCGTTGTCGCCCTTGCGGTTCTCGACCTTGATGATGCGGGTGTAGCCGCCGTTGCGGTCGGCGAAGAACGGCCCGATCTCGGCGAACAGGTTGTGCACCACGTCCTTGTCGCGGATCTTCTTGAGCACCTCACGCCGGTTGTGCAGCGTGCCCTTCTTGGCGTGGGTGATCAGCTTCTCGGCATAGGGCCGAAGTGCCCGCGCCTTGGGCTCGGTGGTCTTGATCCGGCCGTGCTCGAACAGCGCCGTCGCCAGGTTGGCCAGGATCGCCTTCTGGTGCGCAGACGATCCGCCGAGGCGGGGTCCCTTGGTGGGCTTGGGCATTGCGACTTCTCCTCATTGGGGCCGGCCCCCGTATCAGGTAGGGCCGGGACGGCACTCTTGTCGAGCGGTTGGGCTTTAGAGCTGTTCGGTTTCGGCGTAGTCCTGGTCGTCGTAGGCGGCGGCCTCGGCGGACCAGGTGCCGGTGGCGACGTCGTAACCGGCGACCTCGGACGGGTCGAAGCTGGCCGGGCTGTCCTTGAGCGACAGACCCAACTGGTGCAGCTTGACCTTCACCTCGTCGATGGACTTCTGACCGAAGTTGCGGATGTCGAGCAGGTCGGACTCGGTACGGGAGACCAGCTCGCCGACGGTATGCACGCCTTCGCGCTTGAGGCAGTTGTACGAACGCACGGTCAGGTCCAGGTCGTCGATCGGCAGGGCGAACGACGCGATGTGGTCGGCCTCGGCCGGTGACGGGCCGATCTCGATGCCCTCGGCCTCGACGTTGAGTTCGCGTGCCAGACCGAACAATTCGACCAGCGTCTTACCCGCCGACGCCAGCGCGTCCCGGGGGCCGATCGAGCTCTTGGTCTCGACGTCGAGGATCAGCTTGTCGAAGTCGGTCCGCTGCTCGACACGGGTGGCGTCCACCTTGTAGGTGACCTTCAGCACCGGCGAGTAGATGGAATCGACTGGGATGCGGCCGATTTCGGCACCCGACGCCTTATTCTGGACGGCGGGGACATATCCACGGCCACGCTCGACGACGAGCTCGATCTCGAGCTTGCCCTTGTCGTTCAGCGTCGCGATGTGCATGTCCGGGTTGTGCACGGTGACACCGGCCGGCGGCACGATGTCACCCGCGGTGACCTCGCCCGGACCCTGCTTGCGCAGGTACATGGTGACCGGCTCGTCCTCCTCGGAGGACACCACCAGGCTCTTGAGGTTCAGGATGATGTCGGTGACGTCTTCTTTGACCCCGGGCACGGTGGTGAATTCGTGCAACACACCGTCGATGCGAATGCTGGTGACCGCGGCGCCCGGAATCGAGGACAGCAGCGTGCGCCGCAGCGAGTTACCGAGCGTGTAGCCGAAACCCGGCTCCAGCGGCTCGATGACGAACTGTGAACGGCTGTCGCTGATGACCTCTTCGGACAGAGTCGGTCGCTGTGAAATCAGCATGGTGTTCTTCTATCTCCTTCTCGGCATCCGCTATTTGATGCCAATTCGGTTTCCTGGTCGCCGCGAATGCGGCGCCAGAGCTACTTCGAGTAGTACTCGACGATGAGCTGCTCGGTGAGCGGCACTTCGATCTGGGCCCGCTCGGGCAGCTGGTGGATCAGGATCCGCTGCTGCTCGCCGACCACCTGGATCCACCCGGGGATCGGGCGGTCGCCGGCGGTCTCGCGGGCGATCTGGAACGGCACGGTGTTCAGCGACGTCCCCTTGATGTCGATGATGTCGTACTGCGACACCCGGTAGCTGGGGATGGTCACCTTGACGCCGTTGACGGTGAAGTGGCCGTGGCTGACCAGCTGACGGGCCATCCGACGGGTCCGCGCGATGCCGGAGCGGTACACGACGTTGTCCAGCCGGCTCTCCAGGATCTGCAGCAGCTCGTCACCGGTCTTGCCGGGACGGCCGGCCGCTTCTGCGTAGTAGCGGCGGAACTGCTTCTCCATGACGCCGTAGGTGAAGCGGGCCTTCTGCTTCTCCTGCAGCTGCTGGCGGTACTCGCTCTCCTTGATCCGCGCGCGGCCGTGCTGGCCGGGCGGGTAGGGGCGCTTCTCGAACGACTGGTCACCGCCGACCAGGTCGACGCCGAGGCGGCGCGACTTGCGGGTGATGGGTCCGGTGTAACGAGCCATTTTTCTTTACCTAGACCCTTCTGCGCTTGGGCGGGCGGCAGCCGTTGTGCGGCTGGGGGGTGACGTCGGAGATTGCGCCGACCTCCAGGCCGGCGGCCTGCAGCGAACGGATGGCGGTCTCGCGGCCCGAACCCGGGCCCTTCACGAACACATCGACCTTCTTGACGCCGTGCTCCTGGGCCTTGCGGGCGGCGTTCTCGGCAGCCAGCTGCGCGGCGAACGGCGTCGACTTGCGCGATCCCTTGAAGCCGACGTGACCGGACGACGCCCACGCCAGGACGTTGCCCTGCAGGTCGGTGATGGTCACGATGGTGTTGTTGAACGTGCTCTTGATGTGTGCGGCGCCGTGCGGGACGTTCTTCTTTTCCCGGCGCCGGGTCTTCTGACCCTTCTTCGGCGCGGAGGCGGCCTTCTTAGCTGGAGGCATGACTTACCTGGCCTTCTTCTTGCCGGCGATGGTGCGCTTGGGGCCCTTGCGGGTACGCGCATTGGTCTTCGTGCGCTGACCGCGGACCGGCAGGCCGCGGCGGTGCCGAAGGCCCTGGTAGCAGCCGATCTCGATCTTGCGGCGGATGTCGGCTTGAACCTCGCGGCGCAGGTCACCTTCGACCTTGAGGTTGCCTTCGATGTAGTCACGCAAGTGGGTCACCTGGTCGTCGGTGAGGTCCTTGGTGCGCAGATCCTTGTCGATCCCGGTGGCGGCCAGGATTTCGTTGGACCGGGTACGACCCACTCCATAGATGTAGGTCAGCGCGACCTCCATGCGCTTGTCGCGCGGGAGGTCGACGCCCATTAGTCGAGCCATGAAAGGCGTTCCTTCTCTAAAGCGGAGGTCTGAATCCCAGCCCGTTCCCTGGCCCTGAAACAAACTCAGCGCTCCGGGGTCCGGCCTCCGTTCCGGACGTGGCTGACCGCCCCCATCTCTAAAGATGCCAGGCCGATCAGTGGTGCTGGGAGGTCTTCATTCAGTTGTGCGCGCCCTGCGGTTCTCGGGACCGAGCGTCCGGGCTAGCCCTGACGCTGCTTGTGGCGCGGATCGGAGCAGATCACCATGACCCGTCCATGCCGACGGATGACCCTGCACTTGTCGCAGATCGGCTTGACGCTCGGGTTCACCTTCACGGCTGTTCAGATCCTGTTCTGTCTACTCGTTGGCTGGTTGTTCGGGCTTTTTACTTGTATCGGTACACGATGCGGCCCCGGGACAGGTCGTAGGGAGACAACTCCACCACCACCCGGTCCTCGGGCAGGATGCGGATGTAGTGCTGCCGCATCTTGCCGCTGATGTGAGCCAGCACCTTGTGGCCGTTTTCCAGCTCAATGCGGAACATCGCATTGGGCAGGGGCTCGACCACGCGGCCCTCGACCTCGATGGCGCCGTCCTTCTTGGCCATACTTCTCTTCGGATCCTCGTCTTTTAGTTTCGTATTGCTCGCCCGTATGAGCGCAGCCGTCACCCGACCATGAACGTGAGCCGGTGACAGGAAATTCCTAGGACAGGGCACGCAAAAGTCGGCAAGACACGCCGCACAGATAGAAGACTGTACCTGTATCAGCGCAGTCGGCGCAAAATGCGTCTGCCAGGGCCCTCAGGCCCAAGCCTAGGTGGGCCGCAACGCCAGGATCTTGTTGTTGCGGCCGGCGACGTAGACCGTGCCGTTGTTGTCGACCGCCAGGCCCCACGGGTAGTCGAGGCCGGTGAACGACAACTCCTCCTGCTGGCTCGATCCCGCCGGGAGCTTCAGCGCACGATTGTCCGCGCTGTCGGTGACATACACCGCGCCGTTGCTGTCCACCGTCACGCCGCCGGGATCGGCGAGGCCGACGAACGGCAGCGTGGTTTGGTTGGTCGAGCCGGGGGCCAGGGCCAGCACCCGATTGTTGCCGCTGTCGGCGACGTAGGCAGTGCCGTCCTTGCCGACCACCAGGCCGGTGGGCGAATTCAGACCGTTGAAGGGCAGCCGGTACTGCTTGTTCGACCCGGCGGCCAACGCGACCACCTGGTTTCTGGTGGTGTCGGTGACGTAGACGGTGCGGGCAGCGTCCACGGTCAGCCCGGTTGGACGATCCAGGTCGGCGAACGGCAGTTGGTTCTGCGTCCGGGAGCCGGCCGGCAAGACCAGCACCCGCTTGTTGCCGGAGTCGTTGACGTAGACGGTGCCGGTGTTGTCGGCGGTCACCCCGGTCGGTGCGTTGAGGCCTTCGAACGGCAACAGGACCGGCTCGGTGGAGCCCGCGGGCAGCGCCAGGATCCGGTTGTGCATGGTGTCGGCGACGTACACCGTGCCGCCGTAGTCCACCGACAGCCCCTGCGGTTCTCGCAGTCCGGTGAAAGGCAGCAGGCTCTGCCGCACATTTTCGACGGCCGGTCCGTTGCTACCGCTGAGGAGGGTCACGACCATGACGACGGCGATCACCGCGAGCACGGCCGTGGCGGGGATCAGCACCCGCGGTCGGCGCCACCACGGCGGCCGGCCCAGCAGCAACGCCTGCTGGCTGCGGGGCCCGATCTGGGTGAAGGACTCCGGCCGCGAGGCGGTCGGCTCGGGCCCCGGCCGTTGTAAGGAACCCGACGCGACATTGCCCGGCCGCGAGCCGAGCCGCTGCCGTCCGTGCCGTCCGGGCGAGGGCGCCGGTGCGGTGAGTGCGTCCCGCGCGGCGCGGGCCAGGTCCATCGGACTGCCGTAGCGCTCCGCGGGCGTCTTGGCCATCCCCTTGGCGATCACGGCGTCGAAGTTGTCCAGGCCCGGCCTGGACTGCGACGGTCGCGGCGGCGGAGCGACCAGGTGGTTGCTGACCTGCTGTTGCAGGCTGTCGCCGGGAAAGGCATGCTCCGCGGTCAAGCACTCGTAGAGCACGCACGCCAACGAATAGATGTCCGACCGGGCGTCGATCGGCGGCGCGCCGGCCTCCTGGCCGGAGAACCGTTCCGGAGCCATGTAATGGAAGGTGCCGATCACATCACCGACGCTGGTCAGACCCCGCTCGCCGACGGCCAGGGCGAGGCCGAAATCGATCAGGTAGGCGTAGTCGTCGTCGTCGATCAGGATGTTGGACGGCTTCACATCGCGGTGCAGCAGGCCCGCCCGGTGCGCTGTCTGCAGCGCCATCGCGATCTGTTCGACGAAGCGGACCGCCCGCGCCGGCGGTAGCGGCCCGACGCTCAGCATCGACTGCAGGTCGGTGCCCTCGACGAGCCGCATGTCGACGAAGAGCCGCCCGCCGATCTCGCCGTGGGTGTGGATCGGCACGATGTGTGGACTGTTCAACCGCGCGGCGGCATGCGCTTCACGACGGAACCGCTGCTGGAACACCTCGTCCCGGGAGATCTCGGCGGGCAGGATCTTGATCGCGACCGTGCGGTCGATGGCGGTGTCGTGGGCGCGCCACACCTCGCCCATGCCGCCTCGACCCAGCAACTCGATCAGCCGGTAGTTCCCGAATGACGATCCCTGCAACAAGTCCCTCCCGTCGCATCTTTAACAGCTTGCCATCGTTGCATGTGAAGCTATCGCGCGTCGCCGCATTAGCGCGACTTCGCCGCGGGGCCGGGCCTGCTCGGACGACCTGCCGCGGCAGTCGTGACGAGGGCATACTTACTAGCGATGACTAGCCCCGCAAGAGCCGATACCGCATCCCGCAAACCGGTGATGCTGACCGTCGACGACGACCCGGCGGTGTCCCGCGCCGTCGCCAGGGATCTGCGGCGTCGCTACGGCGACGCCCATCGGATCGTGCGCGCGGAATCGGGGCCTGACGCACTCGACACCCTCAAGCAACTCAAACTGCGTGGTGAGACGGTTGCGATGCTGGTCGCGGACTACCGGATGCCGCAGATGACCGGCATCGAGTTCCTCGAAGCAGCAATGGACCTCTACCCGGTTGCCAAGCGGGTGCTGCTCACCGCCTACGCCGACACCCATGCCGCGATCGACGCGATCAACGTCGTCGACCTGGACCATTACCTGCTCAAGCCGTGGGATCCCCCGCAGGAGAAGCTCTACCCGGTCATCGACGAGCTGCTGGAAGCGTGGAAGCGCACCCCGGAGCGGCCGATCCCGCACACCAAGGTGATCGGCCACCGCTGGCACGCGCGATCGTGGGAGGCCCGCAACTTCCTGGTCCGCAACGGACTGCACTACAAGTGGTTCGAGGCCGACCAGCCCGACGGCGAGCAGCTGCTGCGCGCTGCCGGCGAGGACGGCAAGCGGCTGCCGGTCGTCGTCAGCGAGAAAGGCGATCCGCTCGTCGAACCCACCGACGCCGAGTTGGCCGACGCGCTGGGCCTGACGACGACACCCTCGCAGGACTTCTACGACCTGATCGTGGTCGGTGGTGGACCCGCGGGACTGGCCGCCGCCGTCTACGGCGCCTCCGAGGGCCTGCACACGGTGCTGATCGAATCCACCGCGACGGGCGGCCAGGCCGGCCAGAGTTCGAAGATCGAGAACTACCTGGGCTTTCCCGACGGCGTGTCCGGCGACCAGTTGGCCACCCGGGCCCGTCGGCAGGCGGAGAAATTCGGGGCCGAACTCATCACCACCCGCACCGCCGTCGCGCTGGAGGTCAGCGGATCCAAACGCACCGTCCGCTTCGACGACGGCAGCTCCATCGACGGGCGCTCGATCATCGTCGCCACCGGTGTCGCGTACAACCAGTTGCAGGCCGACGGGTGTGCCGACCTGTCCGGGCGCGGCGTCTACTACGGGGCATCGGTCGCGGCGGACTGTGAGGGCGACGAGGTCTACATCATCGGCGGAGCGAACTCGGCCGGCCAGGCGGCGATGGATCTGTCGACCCGGGCGAAGTCGGTCACGATCCTGGTGCGGGGGCCCTCGCTGGAGGCGTCGATGTCACACTACCTGATCCAGCAGATCGAAGCCCGGCCCAACATCAGCGTCCGCACCTGCACCGAAGTGCACTGCGCCACCGGCGATGAGCATCTGGAGACGCTGACCCTGCGCGACAACAAGACCGGCGTCACCGAGGACGTCAAGTGCGGCCGGATGTTCATCTTCATCGGCGCCGCACCGCGCACCGACTGGCTCGACGGTGTTCTGGCCCGCGACGACCACGGCTTCCCGATGGCGGTCCACCTGCTCGACGGCATCGCCGTGGGCACCGAACGGACCCGGCGCCTGATCGACAACCGCGAAAAGCTGTTGGCGCTGGGCCAATTGTCGGCTGGGCTCACCCACCAGCTGAACAACCCGGCGGCGGCCATCTCGCGGGCCGCGCAGGAGTTACGCGGCCGAATCTCCAACATGCGCGGCAAATTGGCGATGCTGGCCGACGGCACGGTCAGCCCGGAGACGTTGAACGCCCTGGTGCGACTGCAGGATGCCGTCGCCGAGCAAGTCTCGAAGTCGGCGTCGGTGCATCTGAGCGCGATCGAGACCGCGGACCTGGAAGACACCGTCGGCGACTGGCTCGAAGACCACGGCATCGACGGCGGCTGGGACATCGCGCCCAATTTCGTCGAAGGCGGCATCGACACCGACTGGCTCGAGCGCATCGCCGCCACCGCCGACGAGCTGGAGGCGTCGACCTCGCTGGGACAGGCGATCCAGTGGATCAGCTACACCATCGAGAGCGAACTGCTGATGAATCAGCTCGTCGAAGCGAGCCAACGCATTTCAGCGCTGGTGGCCGACGCGAAGCAGTATTCGCAGATGGACCGGGCGCCGTTCCAGGTGGCTGACGTGCACGACCTGCTCAAGAGCACGCTCACCATGTTCGCCGACCGGCTGGGCAAGGACAGCACCTGCCACATCAAGGTGGCTAAGGACTGCGATCACGGGCTGCCGGCGATCCCCTGCTATCCGGGCGATCTCAACCAGGTATGGACGAACATCATCGACAACGCGATCTCCGCGATGGGGACCGCCGGCGGCACACTGACGATTCGCACCTGCCGCGAGGCCAACGAGATGTTGCGGGTGGAGATCTGCGACACCGGACCGGGCATTCCCGAAGACGTCCGCGAGCGCATTTTCGAGCCGTTCTTCACCACGAAGCCGGTCGGCGAAGGCACCGGGCTGGGCCTGGATCTGGCCTGGAAGATCGTGGTGAACAAACACCACGGCGATCTGCGGGTGGAATCGGTTCCGGGCGACACCCGGTTCATCGTGCTGCTGCCGCTCGAGATGCCCCCCGCGGTCGACGTCACCCTGCCCGAAGACGGCGACCCGCCGGTCACAATTTGAACAAATCGTAACCAACCATCGTTATAACGGCGTCGAATAAATACTAGTGTGACCGGTGGTCCAACCGGGTACGCCGGACCAAGCTACGCGCGGGGACGCCTCAATGGAGGCGGCGTGTTGGGGGTGGTGCTATGACACCGATGGCTCTCGCAGAGTCGTTCGGTCTACTGCCTGCACGTGTATCTCAGAGTCCTCCGTGAGCGTAAGGGGCAACTACACGGGGGTGCTGAGCATATGGACAGTGAGCGGGAAGCGTTTTCGGTAACGGGCGACATCTCCACGGATGTCAGCCAACGGGTGGCGATGGCCCGTCATTTCGCCTCCGTCGGGCAACTGCCTTTCTTCCAGGAGATCACGTCCGTCGATCCACCGCGGGTCGGCGTGCGGGGGCGTCAGTGCGTCTTGCTGGGCTCGAACTCCTACATCGGACTCTCGACCCATCCCGGCGTGGTCGCCGCGGCGACCAGGGCCACCGAGGACTTCGGCACCGGTACCACGGGTAGCCGCCTACTCAACGGGACCTACAGCCTGCACGTCGCGCTGGAGAAGAAGATCGCCGACTGGCTCGGACACGACGACGCGGTGGTCTTCACCACCGGCTACCAGACCAACGTCGGCACCATCCAGGGGCTGATCGGCTCGGACTGCCTTGCCGTGGTGGACTCCTACGCGCACGCCTCGATTCGCGACGGGGTCCGGCTCAGCTGGGCCGTGGAGGAGCGGTTCGACCACAACGACGTCGCGTCGCTGAAGGACGCGTTGCAGCGGCACGCCGGAAAGCAGTTCCGGCGGACTCTGGTGCTGGTCGACTCGTTGTATTCGATGGAAGGGTCGACGGCTCCGCTCGAGGAGATCGTCGACGTGTGCAAGAACGCCGGCGCGCTGCTGATGGTCGACGAGGCCCACGGCATCGGGGTATTCGGGCCGACGGGTGCCGGGTTGTCCGAACTCACCGGGGTCGCCCAGGACATCGATGTGCTGATGGGTTCGCTGTCCAAGGCCGTCGGCGGGTTGGGCGGCTTCGTCGCCGGATCACAGGACATCGTCGACGAGATCCGTTTCAGCGCACGGTCTTTGTGGTTCAGCACCTCGGGCACTCCGGCGTCGATGGCGGCGGCGGCTGCGGCGATCGACGTGATCCGCAGCGACGAGGGAACCGCTCGTCGAAAGCAGTTGGAGCGCAACGCCCGATTGATGCGCGAGTCGCTGCGGCCGCTCGATGTGGAGTTGAACCGCGCGGACGGACGCAGCCCGGACTGGTCGCCGATCATTCCGATCCGGCTTTTCGACGAGTTGCGCACCGTGCTGAGCTGGAACAACCTCAGCGACGCCGGCGTCTTCGTCACGCCCGCGGTCTATCCCGCCGTGCCGGTCGGCAAGCCGGTGCTTCGGGTCTGCATGACCTCAGAGCTCAGCGAAGACGACATTCGTTGGTGCGCAAAGACGCTGTCGGCAGAACTGTCGTGGGCCCTGGCCGCGGCATGAGGGACGGCTTCCGTCTGGCCATCACGGGCGCGACCGGTGACTTCGGTCGCAGTGTGCTGCGTTGGGCGTGCGACTGCGACGGCATCGCCGAGATCACTGCGCTCGGCCGTCGCCCGTCGGGGGTGCGCCACGACAAGGTGCGCGAGACGACCCTGGACCTGAGCGGCCCGTTCGATCTCGAGTCGGTGCGCGGCTACGACGCCTTGATCCACCTGGCTTACTGCGTCGAGGAACCGCACGACAAACGTCGCGCCTACCAGGTCAACGTCACGGCCACCCGGACCCTGCTGAAGCAGGCCCGCGAGGCCGGCATCGGCCAACTCGTCCTCACGTCGAGTGCCAACGCCCTCGGTGTGACGGCGTGCGGCACCGGCGAGGCGCACACCGAAACGAGTTACCCCGCCGGCGATCGGGACACCGGGCACTACTACTTCCAGCACAAGGCGTTGCTGGAACACCTGGCCAACTGGTACTGGGTGAACGCCATCGACGGCAAGATGTCGTTGGCCGTCGTGCGGCCCTGCTACGTCGTGGGCGACCACTTCGACAACTCGGGCCTGCAGGCGATGTTGTCCAAATCGGTTGTCTACCCGAAACCTTCGCGATCGTACTACCAGTTTCTCTGGGACTCCGATTTGGTCGACGCCTATGCGACCATCCTCTCGGGTGGGCTGAGCGGCCTCTACAACGTGGCCCCCGCCGACCACACCAGCGTTGCGGAGATCTGCAAGATCACCGGCGCCAGACTCATCCCGGGCCCGCTGAGCCTGTTGAAGCCCGGCGCGGATCTGCTGTTCCGGTTGCGCCTCTCCCCTTTCTCCGGGCACTGGGTGACGCTCGGCGACCCCGTGCTCGACTCCGGGTTGCTGCAGTCGACCACCGACTGGCGCCCGTCGATGAATTCCGCTGCCGCACTGAGGAAGTACCTGACCGCCCGTGACAACTTCCCGATCAAGGAAGGGCACACCGCATGAATCGCACCGATCTCGAAGGGCGACTCTCCTACGTCGACGCCGTGCGTCGGTACCTGCCCACGTTGGCCGACCAGCTCGAGAAGCTCGGACTGTCGGCCGTCGAGGACCCGGGTAGCGGTGTCGTCGACATGTGGAAGGAGCACGACGGCCCGCGGCTGACCGCGCCGAAGGAGCTCAGCGGCCTCGGTGCCAGCTGTGTGGAAACCGTTGAGCTCCAACGTGGTGTCGGCTATCTGAGTCCGTCGCTGGCCGCTGCCACCACCATGCACTACCTTTCGGTGGCCGGTCTCGTCGACTTCGCCGAAACCGCCGACGAGGCGACGGTGGGACTGGTCAAGTCACTGATCGAGAACAACACGGTGTTCGCGTCGGGCTTTTCGGAGGGCACGATCGAGGGCAGCGTCTTTCGCCCCACCATGAAGGCCGAGCCCGCCGACGGCGGTTACACCGTCACCGGCAGCAAGAAGCCGTGCAGTCTGGCCGACAGCATGGACTGCGTGATGGCGAGCGTGGTGCTCAGCGACACCGGACAGCGGGCCATCACGCTGATCTGGAACGGCAGCCCCGGCCTGTCGGTCAGCCCGCTGTGGACCAGCCCGGCGCTGGGCGCCGCACAGACCCATGCGGTGAACTTCGAAAACGTCTTCGTGCCAAGCGATCTGTCGATGGTCAGCGACATCGAAGATCCCGACGGCCGCAACGAGAAGTCCGGTTACGTGCTGTTCGGTCTGATCATCACCGCCGGTTATGTCGGCGCCGCGACACGGCTGGCACTCAAACTCGTCGAGCGGCCCAACTTCACCGAGGCTGACTTCGTCGAACTGTTCTCCCCGATCGAGGGAGTGTGGCGGGCGTTGCGCATGGTCGCGGCCCGCTACGACGGCGGCGACCGCAGCGACGACTTGTTCGCCGACCTGTTGTGGATCCGGCTCGGTCTGCGTGACCAACTGCAGAGCAGTGTGGCCCGCCTGGTGTCGCGGGTCGGCGGTGTCGGATTCGCCACCGACCCCGAAGTCGCCTACCTGGTCGGGTGCATCAGCGCCTACTCGTTCCACCCGCCCAACCTGCGCGAGGCGGGCACCTTCCTGATCGACCACGAGTTGGCCGGCAAGATCGACCTGGCGCGCAGCTAGCTTTCGCTGATGCCCACGGCCGCATGAAGTTTGGCGAGCGGCCCGGGCGCCCACCAGTTCCATCTGCCGACCAGCTTCATGAACGCGGGCACCAGCACCATCCGGACCAGCGTGGCGTCGACGATCACGGCGAGCGCCAGGCCTATCCCGATCATCCGCATGAACGACACCTGCCCGGTGCTGAGCGCGGCGAAGACGATCACCATCAGCAGCGCGGCGGCGGTGATCACCCGGCCCGCGGTGGCGATGCCCATCGTCACCGCTTCGGCGTTGTCCTGCGGCCCCTGAGCGGATTTCAGCCAGTGCTCCCGGATGCGCGACAGCAGGAACACCTCGTAGTCCATCGACAGACCGAACGCGGTGGCGAACAGGAACACCAGCACGTCGGCGACCAGAGTGCCGGTCGCCGTGGTACCGAGCCCGCCGAGGTGGCCCTCCTGGAACACCCAGACCAGCGCGCCCAGCGTCGCCGACAGCGACAACGTGTTGAGCACCAACGCTTCCAGCGGCAGCACCAGGCTGCCGGTCAGCAGGAAGATCAACACGAAAGTCGTTGCGGCAACCAGCAATAGCACTATGGGCAATCGCCGGACGATCTCGTCGACCGAGTCCCGGTTCAGCTGGTCGGCTCCGGTGAACAACGCCTCGGCGCCGTGCGGCACCGGGACACCCCGGAGCTGGTCGATCGCCGTGCGGTACCGCGAGTCCAGCGACGAGCCTGGCACCGACACCGACAGCCACAGGCTGCCGTCTTTGGCTGCCGTCGGCGACATCGGCGGCCCGACATTGTTACCGGCGATAAACGAACCACCCGGCGCGGCAACGGCTTCCACGCCCGGGACGTTGGACAGCGCGGTCGCGTAGTCCGAGACGTCGCTGTCGCTCAGGTTGCGCGCGTCGGGGATCACGATCGACGTGGCCATCGCCGGGTCGGCCGGGAACTGGCTGCGCATGATGTCGCCGACCTGCCGGGACTGGGCCGTGGTCGGAAGGACCCGGTCGTCCGGAAGCCCGAAGCGGGCGCGGGCGAATGGAGACCCCAGCAGAAGCAGCAGCGCCACGACGGCCAGGGCGCAGGGCAACGCGTGGCGCATCACGAACGTCGCGACCCGGTAGAGCGCGCCGTGTCGGACGTCCGGGTCCGGTTTGGTGCGGCGGAACAGCGCCCGGATGTTCAGCGATTCGATCCGGTCGCCCAGCAGCTTGATCACCACGGGGGCGACCACGACGGCGTACAGCCCGGCCAGGGCCACCACCCCGCACCCGGCGTACGCCATCGAGCGCAGGAAGTACATCGGAAACACCGCGAGCGCGCTGACGGCGAGGAACACCGTGCATGCGGAGAACAGGATCGTCCGTCCCGCCGTGGCCACCGCCCGGCGCAACGCGAGGTCGCGATCCCCGAGGTCGAGGTACTCCTCGCGGTACCGGCTGATCAGCAACAGCGTGTAGTCGATGGCCAGCGCCAGGCCCATGGCGGTGGTGAGGTCGAGGGAGAAGATCGACACGTCGGCGAACAGCGTGATCACGCGCAGCATCCCGAGCGTGCCGACGATCGCCAACCCGCCCACCACCAAAGGCAGCAGGGCGGCGAACAGTCCACCGAACACCCACACCAGGACGATCAGCGACAGCGGCAACGTGATGGCCTCGGCGGCCAGCAGATCTTTTTCGGACTGGTCGTTGATCTCCGAGGCCACCGTCGCCGTCCCACCGGCCAGCACCTCGACTCCGTCGCGTCTACCGGTGAAACGGTCAGAGATCGTCTTCGCGTGCTTGGGTGCGTCGTTCTCCGATCCGGTGATACCGGTGATCACCAGACCCGTCTTGCCGTCCTTGCTGACCAGGCCGGCGCTTTGCGGGGTGCCGTCCCAGGGCGATTCGACGTCGTTGACGAATTCGGATCGGCGTAAGTCCTCGACGAGCTTGCGTCCGGCGGCCGCCGCTCCCGGGTCCTGCACGCTGCCCGGTGCACGCACCACCAGCGTCAGGTCCATGTCCCCCTGGCCGAATTTGGTGGTGAGAACTTTCATGCCGCGGGCCGACGGCGAGCTCGGATCCTGAAAGCCCGCAGCGCCAAGGTGTTCGGTGACGGTGGCGCCGAATGCCGCCGCGACGACGGTGAGCAGCAGCACGCCGGCAAGCACTCGCTTGGGGGCTGCGATAACCAGACGAGCCAGCAGCGAAAGCATCCAGGCGATGCTACCCAGGGCAACCCGCCGCCAAACCCGGAATAGCGGCGGTCGGGCGGTAGGTTGGAGCAACCATGACCGATTCAGCGACAGGCAAACCCGATCTCGGACGCTTCGGATCATTCGGACGCGGCGTCACACCCGCCCAGGCCAAGGACATCGAGGCGCTGGGCTTTGGATCCGTATGGGTGGGTGGTTCGCCGCCCGCCGAGCTGGCCTGGGTGGAACCCATTCTGGAGGCGACGACGACGCTGCAGGTCGCCACCGGCATCGTCAACATCTGGTCGGACAAGGCCGGACCCGTCGCCGAGTCGTTCCACCGGATCGACCGCGCCTATCCGGGCCGGTTCCTGCTCGGCATCGGCGTCGGGCATCCCGAGGCGATCGCCGAATACCGCAAGCCCTACGACGCGCTGGTGGAATACCTCGACCAACTCGACGAACACGGCGTGCCCGCCAACCGCCGCGTGGTCGCGGCACTGGGGCCGCAGGTGCTGAAGCTGTCGGGCCGTCGCAGCGCGGGCGCGCACCCGTACCTCACCACCCCCGAACACACCGCGCAGGCCCGCGAGCTGCTCGGGCCGTCGGCGTTTTTGGCGCCCGAGCACAAGGCCGTCCTGACCACGAACGGCGAAGAGGCCCGGGCCATCGGCCGCAAGGTGCTGCCGGTGTACTTCAATCTGGCCAACTACCGCAACAATTGGAAGCGGCTCGGGTTCACCGACGCCGAAACCACCTTCCCGGGCAGCGATCGACTGCTCGACGCGCTGATCGCGTACGGCACTCCGGAGGCGATCGCGGCGCGACTCAAGGAGCACCTGGACGCCGGCGCCGACCACGTGCCCGTGCAGATCTTGACCAAAGATGAAAACCTGGTGTCCGCGTTGGCCGAACTCGCCGGGCCGCTGGGACTGACACCGGCTTGACGAACCAGAGAGGGATGTAGATGACCGAGGGCGTTTCGCTCAAACCCGATCTGGGTCGTTTCGGCGTCTGGCTTCCCGGCAGATCCGTCAGCCCGGGCGTCGCGCAGCAGATCGAATCGCTGGGTTACGGCGCGGTGTGGGTGGGTGGATCCCCCGACGCCGATCTCAGTTGGGTGGAACCGGCCCTCGCCGAGACCGCCACGCTGCAACTGGCCACCGGCATCATCAACATCTGGTCGTCGCCGGCCGCCGAGGTGGCCGAGTCGTTCCGCCGCATCGAAAGCGCTTACCCCGGAAGGTTTTTGCTGGGCGTCGGGGTGGGCCATCCCGAGCACACCGACGAATACAAGAAGCCCTACGACGCACTGGTCGAGTATCTGGACGTGCTCGACGGCGCCTCGTTGCCGACCAGTCGGCGGGTGCTCGCGGCGCTGGGGCCCAAGGTGCTGGCGCTGTCCGCCGAGCGCAGCGCCGGTGCCCACCCGTACCTCACCACGCCCGAACACACCGCGAACGCCCGCGAACTCGTCGGCAACACGGTGTTCCTGGCCCCGGAGCACAAAGTCGTGTTGACCGAGAACGCCAACGAGGCCCGCGAGATCGGCCGGCGGACCGTCGAGTTCTACCTCGGCCTGAGCAACTATGTGAACAACTGGCGGCGGCTCGGCTTCGCCGACTCCGATGTCGAAAAACCCGGTAGTGACAGGCTGATTGACGCCGTGATCGCCCATGGCACGGTCGAGCAGATCGCCGCGCGCCTGGTCGAACACCTGGATGCGGGCGCCGATCACGTGGCGATCCAGGTGCTGGGTGGGCCCGACGGCAAGCTGCTCGGCGCGTTGGAAGCGTTGGCCGGACCGCTGGGGTTGACGCCTCCGCGCTGATTGCCGGGCTAGGGTTTCTGCATGCGGCTGCTGGTCACCGGTGGCGCTGGGTTCATCGGCGCCAACTTCGTGCACGCCTGCGTGCGCGATCACCCCGATGACGCGGTGACCGTGCTGGACGCCATGACCTACGCGGGCAGCCGCGAGTCGCTGGCGCCGGTGTCCGGTGACATCCGGGTGGTGCAGGGCGACATCACCGACGTCGACCTGGTTTCGCAGTTGGTCGGCGACAGCGACGCTGTGGTGCACTTCGCCGCCGAGACCCACAACGACAACTCACTGGCCGACCCGGCGCCGTTCCTGCGGGCCAACGTGATCGGGACGTTCACCATCCTGGAGGCGGTGCGCCGGCATGGAGTCCGGCTGCATCATGTGTCCACCGATGAGGTGTACGGCGATCTGGCGCTGGACGCCGCGGATCGTTTCACCGAATCCACCGCCTACAACCCGTCGAGCCCGTACTCGTCGACCAAGGCCGCCGCCGACATGCTGGTGCGTGCCTGGGTGCGCTCCTACGGGGTGCGCGCGACACTCTCCAACTGCTCCAACAACTATGGGCCGTATCAGCACGTGGAGAAGTTCATTCCCCGGCAGATCACCAATGTGCTGACCGGGCGACGTCCGAAGTTGTACGGCACTGGTGCCCATGTGCGGGACTGGATTCACGTCGACGACCACAACGTCGCGGTCCGCCGCATCCTCGACGACGGGCGCGCTGGGCAGACCTATCTGATCGGCGCCGACGGTGAGCGCGACAACCTGACGGTGCTGCGAACTCTGCTGGTGCTGATGGACCACGATCCCGACGACTTCGATCACGTGGTCGACCGCGCCGGCCACGACCTCCGTTACGCGATCGACCCTTCGCGGGTGCGCGACGAGTTAGGTTGGGTACCAGAGCATGTCGACTTCGACGAGGGCCTGCGCGCAACGATCGACTGGTATCGCGGCAACGAATCGTGGTGGCGGCCACTCAAAGACGCCGTCGAAGCGCGCTACGAAGAGCGGGGACAATGACGTGGACGTCCGCGAACTCGCCATCGCCGGCGCATGGGAGATCACTCCTGCAATGCATCCTGATTCGCGCGGCCTGTTCTTCGAATGGCTGACCGATCGGGAATTCACCGCCTTCGCCGGCTACCGGCTCGATGTTCGTCAGGCCAACTGCTCGGTGTCGGCGGCCGGCGTGCTGCGCGGGCTGCACTTCGCCGAGCTGCCGCCGAGCCAGGCCAAATACGTGACCTGCCTGTCCGGCTCGGTATTCGACGTGGTGGTCGACATCCGGGTGGGATCGCCGACGTTCGGCCGGTGGGACGCGGTGGTGCTCGATGACCGCAGCCACCAGTCGGTGTACATCTCCGAAGGGTTGGCGCACGGTTTTCTTGCACTGCAGGATAATTCGACCGTGATGTATCTGTGCTCGACGGAATACAGTCCGCAGCGCGAGCACACCATCGCCGCGACCGATCCGGCTTTGGCCATCGAATGGCCGAGTGGGCACGAGCTGGTGATTTCGGACCGGGACGCCTCGGCGCCGTCGCTGGCCGAGGTGCGTGCCGCCGGGCTCCTCCCGACGTGGGACGAGGCCCAGGCGTTCACGCGCCGCCTCCGGGGCGATTAGAGCCGGGCCGACCGGGGTACCTCCACTTCCTCATCGAGGAGGTCGCCATGCTCCACCAACTATTGCTGGCCAGCTATAGCCAGCCCGAGGCCGCGGGATTCATTCTGCGGGGCATCAAAGGCATTTTCGTCCTCATCGGCGGTTTCATCGCCGCCATCATCTGCGGCGTCATCGCTGCATTCAAGGGCCGCAACCCCTTCGGCTGGGGCATTCTCGGCTTCTTCTTCAGCATCATCACGCTGATCGTGGTGAGCGTGATCCCGTCCAAGAAGTAGTCGCGCGCCCGTCGTCCTAGAAGGGCGGCGGCTCGTCATTGGCGACGACGAGCCCGTCCTCGCCCGGTTGTCGGGCGGCCCGGTTGTGGCGTCGTTGGGCGGCAACGTAATTCGCGCGGTTCTGGGCGCGGGTGCGGCGGCGTTTCGGCATCATCGCGGTCCGGCTGACGCAGCGCATGCGGCCGGCAAGCTGCTCGAGCCCGCCTGTGGGCACACACAGCTGGGGGAACAGCATGGCGCTCCCCGGCGTGGTGACGTACGTCTGACCCGAGGGCGATGTCCAGATCAGGGTCCCGTCGGGAAGCTGTCGATCGCTCCAGCCCCAGAACGTCTTGATCAAATGATGAAGTCGGCACAGGGCTTTCAGATTGGACGCATGAGTAGCTCCGCCGTCGCCGTATGGCGTCGTGTGGTCGAGGTCGCAGGCGATGGCGGGCTGGTCGCAGCCGGGGAATCGGCATGTGAGGTCGCGGCAGCGGACGAAGTCGGCCAACGCGTGCGACGGCACGTAGCGGTTCTCCGGCGGCGCATCCCCGGGATGGATCAATGGCCGCCGCGTGGCAGATCGCGCGAGGTCGGCGAGGAGTTCGGCGGGGATCAGCGCGTCGCTGCCGATCAGCGAGCCCGGCGTCGATTCGGTGCCGTCGAGCGCGGTCTGTTCGGCGATCACATGGATCACGACCGGGCTGGGCACCGGCGCCGTGGCGGCGGGGCAATGTGGTTGTCCGCAAAGGCAACTCAGCCGGTTGGCCCCGACGGCCATGGCGCCCATGGCATCAGCGCGGCGCTGGTTACGCGTACGCGGATCGTCGGCACACACCGTGGCGGCCAAGGCATCCAGGCGCGCATCGACGGCGTGGGCGTCAGTGGTGATCAGGCGCCCGAACACCTCGGTGAGGCCGGCCTCGTCGCCCCAGATGGCGAACTCGCGATCGCCGCGACTCTCCCGTCGACGCCGGACCGCATCACGATCTGCGCGCGCCACGACCTGGTCGACGTATCCTCCGAGCCGCCCCTGGGTGATGCCACGCCATCGCGCGAGCCTGACCGCCAACGACGCATCGACCGCGGCCAGCAGGTCAGGGTCGGTGATCAGATCGGTCCGATAGACGATCGTCTTGAACGTCCGGTAATCGATGTCGCCGGCTACCAGTAGCGCTCCCACCCGGGGCAACCGCAACCGCATCGCCCGGGAGTATTCGAGGTAGCTCGTCGCCAAGCCGCGGGTGATGCTCAACGCCGCAGCCACTTCCGCGGTGATCGCCTCTTGCGTGTCGGTGCACCACGTCTCACGCTCACCTACTTCGCGCAACCGCATGGCGTCGAGTTCTCCGATGACAGCCAGCCGCTCACCGGCCGCGCGATTCTCCGACCGCACCGCGGCTTGAAGCCGCTCAATCACTGGACCAGACTCGAACATACATTCGATGCTAGATAAAGGGTCTGACAACTATGCCCGTCAAAGCAATCGGCCGGACACCACCAGGGTGTCCGGCCGACAGATGAAGATTGGTGGTACTAGCCCGCGGATGCGGCGTTCGCGGCCTCGGTGGCTGCGTACGAACCGGCGCTGGTCCCGAGCGTGTTGACGAACTGCTCGTGGATCGCCTGGGCCTGCGCGGCGACGGCCTGGTACAGCTGCGCGTGCGCGGCGAACTGCGCGGCAGTCAGCGCCGACACCTCGTCGGCGGCGGCCGGCACTACACCGGTGGTGGGCGCAGCGGCAGCGGCATTCTGCGCGGAGAACGACGAGCCGATCCCGCCGAGGGCGGTTGCCGCCGAGCTCAGGGCTTCGGGCTGGGTGGTCACGAATGACATGGCATGTCTCCTCAGGTGCGAACTCCACGCGGTCGGCGGAGTGGATAACCGTGGCTTGTGGCCAAGACTGTATGACCAACTATGCCGGAAGACGACGCGACGGGTCCAGGTTCGATGGCCATGTCGGCGACGTCGCGTCCGTCACTTGCCGCAGAAAGGGCTGTGAGCTGGTAAAACGCCCGGTCTTGGAGATGCGGGCGCATACGGCATCGCGCGGCCGAAATTAAGAATCTTCCGGTGCAGAAACGCTGGTCCGCGAGTCCGGCATTTTGGATGTCCAGATTTTTAATCTAGGCCACCGTGCGTTCACTGCGGACCTTCGCGCCGGCCACCACCGCCTGAACGGACCTTTCTGCAGCTCATCAGCGCTTTTTCAGGTCAAATTCATCACTTCGGCGTCCACCCTGTGAGGCGCCTGACCGGTGGTGTCGGGGTCGGCCGAGCGGCGTTGGCGCAAGCCGGTTTTCGCGAACGTCGATAACCTTCCATCTGCGAAAAGATCCAGGCAGCTGCCAGCCGGTTTGTACTGAATTGCCAGCTGTCTCGGGCGTTTCGTCAAGCCAACCACCGCTCAGCGCTAGGACAGCGCGAAGCACTCACTGACGACCCACCCACCCGGAGCGAGGGACACGCATGGTTTTCGATTTTGGGGCGTTGCCGCCGGAGATCAACTCCGGTCGGATTTACCTGGGACCAGGATCGGCGCCGCTACTGGCAGCCGCGACGGCCTGGAATGCACTGGCAGCCGAACTGCAGGCTACTGCGGCGTCGTACACGTCGACCATCACCGAATTGTCGACCAGCTGGCAGGGGCCGTCGTCGCAGGCCGCAGCCAGCGCCGCAGCGCCCTACACCGAATGGCTGAGCAACACCTCTGCCCAGGCCGAACAGACCGCAGCCCAGGCGCAGGCCGCGGCCGCGGCCTACGAGGCGGCGTTCGCCGCGAGCATCCCGCCGCCGGTGATCGAGGCCAACCGGGCGCTGCTGGCCGCGTTGGTCGCCACCAACTTCCTGGGTATCAACACCCCGGCGATCGCTGCCACTGAGGCCGCCTACGCCGAGTTCTGGGCGCAGGACGCGGGCGCAATGTACGCGTACTCAGGTGCGGCGTCTACCGCCAGCCAGCTGACGCCGTTCACCGAGGCGCCGCAGACCACCAACGCCAGCGGCCAGGCGAGTCAAGCGGCGTCGACTGCCCAGGCGGCGGCCGCGCAGCCGGCTGACGCAGCCAGCGACCTCTTGGCGTATCTGACGCAGCTGAACACCCAGCTGGGGACGCTGAACACCGACATCTTGAACTTCGGCACGCAGTTGACGAATGCGCAAACCGCGTTCATCAACTCGCTGGGCATACCCGCTCTCACGGCGTCGCTGCCACCGGACGTGACGGGCGGGCTGTCCAGCATCTCGAAGTTCTTCACTGCCATCAACGGCAGCATCAGCACGTTCCTCTCCGGGCCGTTCACCCCGCTGGGGTATACCGGCGGTGTACTCAGGAGCTTCTACCAGGCCTCGATCAGCATCCCGAACCTCGGAGTCGGCATTCAGGGCATCGGCCCGCTGATCCACCCGACCCCAATCACGGGAGCGCTGTCGCCGCTGCTGCACAGCGGATTGCTGAGCGGCTCCACCCAGGGTTACGCCCCGGCAACGGCTTTGGCGGGCCGGGCCAGCACCATCGGCGCCTTGTCGGTGCCGCAGAATTGGGCGGCCGCGACGCCGGCCGTCCGTTCGGTTGCCGCCGAGATGGAAGCCAGCGCGGTCGACGCGGCCCCGGAGATGGGCCTCGCTCAGCCCGGCATGTTCGGCCAGACGGCGCTGTCCAGCCTCGCCGGCCGGGCCATCGGCGGCTCTGCCACCCGGGCGGCTGTCGGCCAGGGCTACCGCGTTCCCGGCGCGGTGGCGGCCGACGAAATCGCCACCACCGCCACCATCATCGTCATCCCGCCGAGCGCGGAATAAGGAGATTCAGCAATGGTTTTCGATTTCGCAGCGCAACCGCCGGAGCTCATCTCCGCCAAGATCTACTCCGGTCCCGGTGGGGAGTCGTTGCAGACTGCCGCGGCGGCCTGGGATGCCCTGGCCGGTGAACTGCAGTCGGTGGCAACGCAATTCGAGTCGACGATTGCCGGCCTGGTGGGTGGCGAATGGACCGGTCCGTCGGCGGAGGCCGCGGCCGCAGCCGCGCAGCCGTACGTGGCGTGGTTGGGGACGACCGCGGGACAGGCCGAGCAGACCGCCGGCCAGGCCCGCGCCGCGGCCAGCGCCTACGAGGCGGCACTGGCGGCGACCGTGCCGCCGGCCGAGATCGTGGCGAACCGCGCCCAGCTTCTGCAACTGGTGCCGGCCAACATCTTTGGTCAATACAACGCGGCGATCGCGGCCCTCGAAGCCGAGTACGCCCAGTTCTGGGCCCAGGACGTCGCCGCCATCACCGGCTACTCCGCATCGGCGCAGTCGGCGACCACCGGGTTGGGCTCTTTCACCGAAGCGCCGCAGACCACCAACGCCGCCGGGACGACAGCACAGGCCGCCGCCACCCAGGCCGCCGCGGTGGCTCCGTTGGACCCGTCGGGAATCCTCACCGCAATCGAGACCAACCTGAACTCGTTCTCGACGGCACTGACCAGTTTCAACAACACCTATACGAACTTCTTCACCAACGCGTTCAACCTGATTCCGGGCGGCTCGGGAGTGTCGTCGGCGTACCAGAGCTTGTTGACGTTCGCGAACAACGTGGGTAGCCAGGCCACCTACACCAACGTCGTCAACAGCACCCAGAGCCTAGGCATCTCGCAGTGGAAGAACTTCTTCATCTACCAGCCGTGGAGCCACGGCATCGGCCTGGGCTCGCTGGGCGCGGGCCTGTCGTCCCCCGGCCACCTCGGCGGGCTCGGCATCAAGGCAGCGTCGGCGGCGGTCGGCGGAGCGCACACCATCGGCAAGCTGTCCGTGCCGCCGAGCTGGGCGGGCGCCACACCGGCGATCAGGCTGGCCGCCACGTCGCTGCCGGACGGGGCTTTTGCCGCGACGGCGGCTCCGACGATGGAGGTCCCGCTCAGCGCGCTGAACCAGGCCAGCCTGGGCAGCCTGGCGGGTGGCGCACTGGGCAGCCCGGCATCCCGCGTCGTCAGCTCGACCGGGGTTCGGGCCAAGGTCACCGCGCCCCGCAAGCAGGGTCCTATCCCGCTCGACAAGGTGATCGCGAAGCTGCAGGAGTCGCCGGACGAGGTGCAGCACTGGAACGTCGACGAAGCCGGGCTCGACGATCTGGTCGCCAAGCTCTCGACCAAGCCGGGCATCCACGCCGTGCACCTGACCGACGGCAAAGCCACCGCAGCGGTCGCCAAGGCCGCAACCGAAGCCGGATAGAGGGGATCCAATGAAACAGCTACTGGCCCTACTCGGGGTATCGCTCGGACTGGTACTCGCCGCGCCGGCGCATGCCGAGCCTGGCATCGACGAGCCGGCCGGCGACGAGAACAACGGGTCGTTCATATCTGACCTGAAGAAGGTGGGAATCGGCTTCTCCGACGAAGGCCAAGCCGTCAGCGCCGGCCAGGCCGTGTGCGGAGCACTGCACAACGGCATGGGCGGCCTGCACCTGATCCAGCACCTGCAGGAGAGCAATCCGTCCCTCACCGAGAGCGGCGCCGCTCAGTTCGCCACGATCTCGGCGAAGGCGTACTGCCCGAAGCAGCTCGAGGACGAGAAGGAGCCCGGCAAGAAGTACCTGAAGGGCAACGCCCCGGGCAAGGGCACCGGAGAAGACGAGACCACCGTCATGAAAGGCGGCGGCGGCGGTGGTGGGGGCGGCTAGGCCTTGACCGCCTGCACGAAATAGCCACGCGGAGCGTTGGGTACGTCAGCCGGAACCGGCGGGCGTGCCCAACGTTTCCATGTGTGGCCGGGAACGGCCAAGTCGGTGACGGTCGCGGTCCAGCCGTGGCGCCCGACGAGGTCCGCCGGGGTGTCGCTGCTGAAAACCCATGGGGCGCCCAGTTTTTCCATGTAAGCGAGAGTGGTCGCAGAGAACGGCGCCTGCAGCAACGCCGTTCCGATCACGTCGTAGAGCAGCACCGAACCGGACGCGGACAGCCCGGCAATGCGCGCGAACAGCCGCTCGACATCGGGCGCAGGCAGGTACTGCAGCAGTCCTTCAACCGTCCAGACGGTCGGCGATGTGCTGTCGAATCCTTGTGAGACAAGCGCTTTCGTCCAGTCGTCGGCAAGATCGACGCCGACCGCGACACGTCGGCAGCGCGGACGTTCTCCGGCCAGCCGCTCGTCTTTGGCCGCGATCACCTGCGGTTGGTCGATTTCGAAGACCGTAGTGCCGCCGGGCCACGGCAGCCGAAAAGACCGCGCGTCCATGCCCGCGGCCAGGATCACCACCTGCGACACCCCGGGCATCCGCAGTAGGGCCTCGTCGTACAGCTTGGTGCGCACCACGATTGCCGCCGACGCCGGCCCCGTCTCCGCGGTCGCCTCGGCGAGCAATTGCCGGCCGTCGGCACCGGCCAGCCGGTCGGCAAAGGGGTCGTCGAAGAGCGCATCGTCGCGCCGGGATTCCTCGGCGCGCATTGCCGCGACGAGCAGGCCCGTCGCCGCTACCGCATGTTTGGCGTTGTCCATCTCTCGATCATGGGCACGCCTCAGCCGGCGGTCTTGGATATTTGTGCCGCTGGACGACGGGTACATGGCTTGGCAGCACGAGCCGCTGCTCGGTGTACTGAGTCGGCGTCATCCCGGCAAATGCCCGGAATTCCCGGACGAAGTGGGCCTGATCGAAGTAGCCGACCTCGGCTGCCACCTGGGACCCGTTCATCGTGCCGAGCAGTCGAAGCGCCGCCTGTAGCCGGCGTATTCGCGCAAATGCCTTGGGCGACAGGCCGACTTCGGCGCGAAACACGGCGATCAACCGCTTGGTGGTCATGCCGACCAGGTCGCGGATGTCGGCCATCCGGACCGAGGGGTTGGCTTCGATCGCAGCGACCGCGGCCGCAACCGCGGGGTGCCGTCGCACCGACGACCAGGGCCGTGACAACAGGAAGGCCTCCAGGATGGCGAACCGGGCCACCCTCGTCGGCGCTCCGATCAGCCGCTCGTGCAATTCGGCGCCGGCGCGACCCCAGATGTCGTCGAGCCCCGCGTAATCGTTTTCCAAGTCACTCAAGGGGATTCCGAGAAACGGGTACGCGCCGCCGGGCCGGAAGTGGATCGCCATCGCCGGCTCGTCGGCGGCCATCTCCGACACATACGAATCGGTGTGCGAGCCGGTGACGAACGCCGGCGGGACGTTGAGCTTCGTGACGCCGTCGGCGGCGTAGAAATCCACCCGCTGCCGCTGCCCGACGTCGATGATGACGGTGACCGCCCCGCGCGGCAGCGCCCGGCTGCGATACCGAACCGGGGCGTGCCAGTGCCCGATGATCTCGGTGTGGTCGGCGAGCACCGATCGCGGGCGATGGATGGAGACGCCGTTCACCAGAGCGACGATAACGCAGCCGCTTGCCACCGGCGGACCCGGTTACTAGGATATCCTAGTAACCATCGCGCTTATCTATGTCCGAGGGACAACCATGACTCAGAAGATTCCGCACTTCATCGACGGGCGTCGGAGCGATCTCGCGTCCACCAGAACCGCCGACGTCCTGAACCCGAGCACCGGCGAGGTGCAGGCGCAGGTGCTGCTGGCGTCGGCGGCCGACGTCGACACCGCGGTGGCCTCCGCCAAGAAGGCACAGCGCGAATGGGCGGCGTTCAATCCGCAGCGGCGGGCCCGGGTGATGATGAGGTTCGTCGATCTGGTCAACCAGAACGTCGACGAGCTGGCCGAGCTGCTCTCCCTGGAGCACGGCAAGACGGTCCCCGACTCCAAGGGCGACATCCAGCGCGGTATCGAGGTCATCGAGTTCTCGATCGGCATTCCGCATCTGCTCAAGGGTGAGTTCACCGAGGGCGCCGGCACCGGCATCGACGTCTATTCCATTCGCCAGCCACTCGGCGTGGTCGCGGGCATCACCCCGTTCAACTTCCCGGCGATGATCCCGTTGTGGAAGGCCGGGCCCGCACTGGCATGCGGAAATGCCTTCATTCTCAAGCCTTCTGAGCGCGACCCTTCGGTGCCGCTGCGGCTGGCGGAGCTGTTCCTCGAAGCCGGACTGCCGGCCGGGGTGTTCCAGGTGGTCCAGGGCGACAAGGAAGCCGTCGACGCGATCCTGCATCACCCCGACATCGAAGCGGTCGGCTTCGTCGGCAGCTCCGACATCGCGCAGTACATCTACGAGACCTCGGCCGCCAACGGTAAGCGGTCGCAGTGCTTCGGCGGCGCGAAGAACCACATGGTGATCCTTCCCGACGCCGACCTCGACCAGGCGGTCGACGCGCTGATCGGCGCCGGCTACGGCAGCGCGGGTGAGCGGTGCATGGCGATCAGCGTCGCGGTGCCGGTGGGCGAAGAAACTGCGAATCGGTTGCGCAACAGGCTGGTTGAGCGAATCAACCAGTTGCGGGTGGGCCACAGTCTCGACCCCAAGGCCGACTACGGTCCGCTGGTCACCGAGGCCGCGCTCAAGCGGGTGCGTGACTACATCGGTCAAGGCGTCGAGGCCGGCGCCGACCTGGTGGTCGACGGTCGCGAACGCGCCACCGACGAACTCACTTTCGACGACCAGAGCCTGGAGAAGGGTTTCTTCATCGGACCCACCCTGTTCGACCACGTCACCACCGACATGTCGATCTACACCGACGAGATCTTCGGCCCGGTGCTGTGCATCGTCCGGGCGCACGACTACGAAGACGCGCTGCGACTGCCCTCCGAGCACGAATACGGCAACGGGGTGGCCATTTTCACCCGCGACGGCGACGCCGCCCGTGACTTCGTGTCCCGCGTCCAGGTGGGCATGGTCGGTGTCAACGTGCCGATCCCGGTGCCGGTGGCCTACCACACCTTCGGCGGCTGGAAGCGGTCCGGCTTCGGCGATCTCAACCAGCACGGCCCCGCGTCGATCCAGTTCTACACCAAGACCAAAACCGTCACCGAGCGCTGGCCGTCCGGTATCAAAGACGGAGCCGAATTCAGCATCCCGACGATGAAGTAGGCGGCGATGCAATTGTTCGGTCTGGATGACGACGAACGGGTCATCACCGAGACGGCCGCCGCGTTCGCCGCCAAGAAGCTGGCCCCGCACGCCCTGGAATGGGATGCCACACAACACTTTCCGGTCGACGAGCTGCGGGAGGCGGCGAGTCTCGGGATGGCGGCGATCTACTGTCGTGACGACGTCGGCGGCAGTGCGCTGCGCCGGCTCGACGGGGTGCGCATCTTCGAGCAGCTGGCCGTCGCCGACCCGACCACCGCGGCCTTCCTGTCGATCCACAACATGTGCGCCTGGATGATCGACGCGTTCGGCACCGACGAACAGCGCAAGGACTGGATACCGCGACTGGCCACGATGGACGCCATCGCCAGTTACTGCCTGACCGAACCGGGTGCCGGCTCGGACGCCAGTGCATTGAGCACCAAGGCCGTCAAGCAGGGTGGCGACTTCGTGCTCGACGGCGTCAAGCAGTTCATCTCCGGCGCGGGCGCCTCGGATGTCTACGTGGTCATGGCCCGGACCGGTGGTAGCGAAAAGCCCGGGCCGCGCGGCATCTCGGCGTTCATCGTCGAAAAAGGCACGCCCGGGCTGAGTTTCGGCGCGCACGAGGAGAAGATGGGCTGGAACGCACAGCCCACCGCGCAGGTCGTTCTCGACGGGGTGCGAGTACCCGCGGACGCCATGCTCGGCGGCGTCGACGGCGAGGGTGGCGGATTCGGTATCGCGATGAACGGCCTCAACGGCGGCCGGATCAACATCGCGGCGTGCTCGTTGGGCGGCGCGCAAGCCGCCTACGACAAAGCCGCCAGCTACGTCGCCCACCGGGAAGCGTTCGGCGCTCCCCTGCTCGACGAGCCCACCATCCGCTTCACCCTTGCCGACATGGCGACCGCGCTGGAGACGTCACGACTGATGCTGTGGCGGGCGGCCGCAGCGTTGGACGACAACGCCGACGACAAAGTGCGGCTGTGCGCGATGGCCAAAAGGTATGTCACCGATGCGTGTTACGAGGTGGCGGACCAGGCTCTGCAACTGCACGGCGGCTACGGCTATCTGCGCGAGTACGGTCTGGAGAAGATCGTGCGCGACCTCAGGGTGCACCGCATTCTCGAGGGCACCAACGAGATCATGCGGGTGGTCATCGGCCGAGCCGAGGCCGCCCGAGTCCGCGCCAGCGCCTAGGTAGGGGCCAGATGACTGACACATTCACTGTCGCGTTCTTGGGACTGGGCCACATGGGCGGCCCCATGTCGAAGAACCTGGTCGACGCGGGCCACACCGTGCGCGGCTTCGACCCGGTGCCCGCCGCCGTGGAGGCCGCGACCGCCAACGGCGTCGAGGTGTTGAGCAGCGGCGCCGCCGCCGCCGACGGGGCGGACGTGGTGATCACGATGCTGCCGAATGGCGACCTGGTGAAGCGCTGCTACGCCGAGATCCTGCCGGCCGCCGGCACCGGAACGTTGTTCATCGACAGCTCAACCATTTCCGTCGACGATGCCCGCGAGGTCAATGCGCTGGCCGGTTCCCACGGTGTGGTCCAGTTGGACGCCCCGGTGTCCGGCGGAGTCAAGGGAGCGATCGCGGGCACGCTGGCCTTCATGGTCGGCGGCGACGGAGTGGCGTTGGAGCGGGCGCGGCCGGTGCTGGAACCGATGGCGGGCAAGATCATTCACTGCGGCGGCGCCGGAGCCGGCCAGGCCGCGAAGGTCTGCAACAACATGGTGCTGGCCGTGCATCAGATCGCCATCGGCGAGGCGTTCGTGCTGGCCGAGAACCTCGGACTGTCGGCGCAGGCGCTGTTCGACGTGATCACCGGCGCGACCGGGAACTGCTGGGCGGTGCACACCAATTGCCCAGTGCCCGGCCCGGTTCCGACGTCGCCGGCCAACAACGACTTCAAGCCCGGCTTCGCCACGGTGCTGATGAACAAAGACCTCGGCCTCGCGATGGACGCGGTCGCCTCGACCGGCTCGACCGCGCCGCTGGGCACGCACGCCGCCGACCTCTACGCCAAGTTCGCAACGACCAACGGCGACAAGGATTTCAGCGCGATCATCGAGACACTTCGAAGCTAAGCGGCCTGGCGGATCCACCAGCGGCGGTGAGCCTGCTGGCAACTGGCCGCCGACAGCAAATGGGCGACATCCACCGCGGGAAACCCCGTCGCTGCCTCGGCGGGCACGCCCGCACCGGTGACGGCCAGCGCATCGCGCGGGGTGATGCCCATCTCCCACAGCGCCAGCCGGTACAACTCGCTCCGACAACCCAGTCCCCCATCGGATTCGGGTAGGTCGTCGATGGTCACGATGGTCTCGACGAGACCGTCGCCGAGAAGTTGGCGCACCATGGTCTCCACCTGGGCGCGCGGCCGGGCGCTCACCACGCTGACCCAGATACCGGCGACGAAGAGACTCATGACCGCGTCGATCAAATCCGTCCTGGCCGACTCGTCGTGGTCGCAATCGATGTCGGCCAGCGCGGAATCGGCGTCGACGATCACCGCCCGTAGTCGATCGGCTTCGGTCCGGGTTTCCCGATCCCACCAGAACGTCCGGGCTGGACGAGTCGATCCATTGGCTCGCACGTCAGACAGGGTGCCCCGAACCACCGCGGTCTAGCCTCCCCCATTAGGGGGATTCTGATGATCAGACACCTGCCTACTCCTAGGGTGTTGCCATGATTTCTGCGCCGGTGCGCGTCGTACTCGTCGATGACCACGAGATGGTGATCGAGGGCCTCAAAGCGATGCTGACCGCCTTCAAGGATCGGGTGCAGGTGGTCGGGCAGGCGGTGGGCGTCGACCGCGCCGTCGAGGTCGTCGACGAATTGCAACCCGACGTCGTGCTGTCCGATGTCCGGATGCAGGGCTCCAGCGGACTCGACTTGTGCAAGATGCTGCTCGAGCGGCGGGCGGACCGCAAAGTGGTGATGCTGTCGGTCTACGACGACGAGCAGTACCTCTACCAGGCGCTCCGGGTGGGTGCCAGCGGCTACCTGCTCAAGAGCATCAACAGCGACGAGTTGGTCCGCCAGCTGGAATTGGCGCACCGGGGCGATACCGTGATCGACCCCGGGATGGCGGCGCGCGCGGCCGACACCGCGGCCCGGATGCAGCGCGACGAGTTCTGGCCGGGTGCCCGGCAGGGGCTGACCCAGCGCGAGAGCGAGATCTTGTCCTGCATGGTCAACGGGCTGTCCAATCGCAGGATCGCCGGCAAGCTGGTGATCGGCGAGGAGACGGTCAAGAGTCACCTGCGCTCGATCTACCGCAAATTGGGGGTCAACGACCGCACCGGCGCGGTGGCGACGGCTCTGCGCGAAGGCATCTACCAGTGAGCGCCGCGTCGCGGCGCGGCTCCAACGCCGTCCACGACCTCGTCGACACCGATCGCGAACTGGCGCTGCTGCGCGAACTGATCCAGGCCGCCTCCAGCGGACCCGGGGTCGAGCCGCTGGCCGCCGCCGCGGCGCGGATGATCACCGCGGCCACCGGAGCGGACGTCTGCTTCGTGCACGTGCTCGACGACGGCGACCGCTCGCTGACGCTGGCCGGCGCGACCCCGCCGTTCGACGCCTCGGTGGGAAAGATCCGGCTGCCGTTGGGATCCGGCATCTCCGGCTGGGTGGCCCGTCATCGTGAACCGGTCGTGATCACCGACGACAAGGAAGCCGATCCGCGCTATCTGCCGATCCAGTCGCTGCGTGGACGCGACTTCACCTCGATGGTGTCGATGCCGATGGAGACCGATCCGGGCGGGCTGGTCGGCGTGCTGAACGTGCACACGGTCGCACGCCGCGAATTCACCGACGGCGACGTCGAACTCCTGCGGGTGATCGGCCGACTCATCGCCGGCGCCATGCACCAGGCGCGGCTGCACCGGCAGCTGGTGGCCAGGGAGCGCGCCCACGAGCTGTTCGTCGAGCAGGTGATCGAGGCGCAGGAGATCGAGCGCCGCCGGGTCGCCGGCGACATCCACGACGGCATCTCGCAGCGCCTGATCACGCTGTTCTACCGGCTCGACGCGGCGGCGCGGGCGATCGGCACCGACGCCGGCGAGGCCTCCACCCAACTCGCCGAAGCCCGCGAGCTGGTCGGCCTGACGTTGGGCGAGGCGCGGGCGGCGATCAGCGGGCTGCGCCCGCCGGTGCTCGACGATCTGGGTCTGGCCGGCGGCCTGGCCAGCCTGGCCCGGTCGATCCCGCACCTGGACACTGAACTCGACCTGGCCGACGTCCGGCTACCCGAACACATCGAGATCGCGTTGTACCGCATCGCCCAGGAAGGCCTGCAGAACATCGTCAAACACGCCAACGCGTCGGTGGCACGGCTGAGATTCACCGTCGACGCCGAATCCACCGCCCGACTCGAAATCGTGGACAACGGAATAGGTTTCGACACCTTCGAGAATCCGTTGGGCAGTGACGAGATGGGCGGCTACGGCGTGCTGTCGATGTCCGAACGTGCCGAGCTGGTCGGTGGCACGCTGAACATCCGGTCGCGGCCCGGCTCCGGGACGGCCGTCACCGCGACGATCCCGTTGCCCTCACCGATCGACTAGAAATCGCCGGCGCTCTGCCGCAGCGTCTCGATCGACGACACCAGCGCCCGTGATTCGGGCTCGGAGATGCCGATGTCGGCGAACACCTGCTCGTTGAGCGTGACGGTGGCATCCTCGACGGTCGATCGGCCCAGATCGGTGATCTGCACCAGCGTGGTCCGTCCGTCGGTCGGGTGCGGCACCCGCTCGACCAGCTTGTTGGCCTCGAGCCGGCGGATGGCGTGCGTGACGCTGGTGACGTGCACCTGGAGCCGGTCGGACGCCTTGGTGATCGGCAACGCCCCGCTGCGGCTGAACGCCAGCAGGCGCAGGAGCTCGAATCGCGAGAAGCTCAAATCATAAGGCCGCAAAGCATTTTCAACGCGGGCGAGCAGAATCTGGTGCGCCCGCATCACCGAGGTCACCGCGACCATGCCCTCGGCGACACCGCCCCATCCGGCGCGCTCCCAGTTGGCCCGCGCGACGGCGATCGGGTCGCGGTTGTCCGCTCTGCCGCGATCACTGGATGAGGCCACGCCTTTTCATACCAGCCCAGGGACAACGACGCGCGCGTCGGGGCTACAACGAACGCTGCAGCAGCACTGCCCCGGTGTCTGCGTAAACCACTTGCACCGCGGCAATCTGGTCGACCGGGGTGGAGATGCTGCCGGCGGTGTTCGCGGTGTGACCCGGTTCGGCCACCCAGGTCGCCAACTGGGTGTGGCTGCCGTCGCGGCCCACAACGACCATCGCCAGCCGGTCGTGATGGGCATTCACCGGAGCCAGGCAGACGCATCGAAGGTCGATGGCAGTGCCCCAATGTTGGCCGCTGAGAGCGACTGTCGAGGTCAATGCCGTGGTGCCGACCTGAGCCATCGGTTGCGCGGACACGCTCGCCTGCGGAGGCGGAGCCGTCGGCGAATGGCCCAACACGCCCACCAGAACGGTGATCGCCAACAGAACCGAGGCCGCCGCCCCCAACGACCAGGCCACCACACGCGAGCGACGGCGGCGTCGGCGAACCGCAAACATCAAGCCCGGCAACATGTTCGGCGGCGTATCGAGGTCTTGGACAGTGTCCATGGCGACCACCGCGTCGTGGTCGAGCCTGCCCAGAAGTGCCGGCATGCCGCTGATCTCGTCGACGGCCACCCGGCAGGACGCACACTCCGTCAGGTGCGATTCGAAGGCCGACCGGTCGGCGGCCGTCAACGACCCGAGCACGTAAGCCGCGTCCCACGTCGCGAATTCATCGCCCGGCGGACTGAAACCGTGGGTCGTGTTCATCGTGTTACCCCCATCTCCTGCATCGTCAGTCGCAACGCCCGCACTGCATAGTGCAGCCGCGACTTCACTGTCCCCTCCGCTATGCCGAGGTCGGCGGCGATCTGAGCCGTCGTCCAGCCCCGGTAGTAGGCCCGCTCGACGACCGCCCGGTGATCCGCTGACATCTGCGCCATCGCGTCGGCGATCAGTAGCCGGTCCACCGCCGCGTCCACCTCGTCGGGAGCGGCCCGCTCCGGCACGCCCGGTTCGTCCAGCGAGCCGCCGGCGGTCCGGAACCGGGCGCTGCGCGTCTCGTCGATCACGATGTTGCGCGCCACGGTGTAGAGCCAGGCCCGCGGCGGGCGGTCCGGGTTTGCGATCACCTCCGGGTGCTGCCACGCCCGCAACAACGTCTCTTGCACCACGTCCTCCGCGCGGCTGGCGTCGCCGGTCAGCCGCAGTACGAAACGCCACAGCGGCGCGGCATGCTCCTGATACAGCGACGTCATCAACGCGGTTTCGGCATCAGTGGTGCCGGTGGCTCGACTCATCCGAACACCTCCCGGTCACCAGCTTCCCGCTGATGACACGAACCCGGTGTCTGTTCGGTTCAGCCGAGTGTCAGGATGCGGGGCCCGTCGTCGGTGGCCGCCACCGTGTGCTCCCAGTGCGCCGCGCGGGAGCCGTCGGTCGTGACCACCGTCCACTCGTCGTCGAGCACCTTGGTCTTGCGGGTGCCCAGGGTCAGCATCGGCTCGATCGCCAGCACCGATCCGGCGGCCAGCAGCGGGCCGCGGCCGGGAGCGCCTTCGTTGGGCAGGAACGGGTCCATGTGCATCTGCCGGCCGATGCCGTGCCCGCCGTAGCCCTCGACGATGCCGAACTTGCGCCCGTAGCGGGCTTCGGCGGCGTGAGTGCCGGTCTCGATGGCATGCGAGACGTCGGTCAGCCGGTTGCCCGGGATCATCGCGGCGATCCCGGCTTCCATGGACTCCTTGGTGGCCTGCGAGAGCAGCTCGTCGGCGGGAATCAGCGGCCCGACCCCGAAGGTGATCGCGGCGTCGCCGTGCCAGCCGTCCAGGATCGCGCCGCAGTCGACGGAGACCAGGTCACCGGCGGCGAGTTCGTCGGCCGCCGACGGGATCCCATGCACGACGCGGTCATTGACCGAGGAGCAGATCGACGCCGGGTAGCCGTGGTAGCCGAGAAACGACGGCGTGGCGCCGGCGTCGCGGATCACCGCCTCGGCGATCTGGTCGAGGTCGTGGGTGGTGGCTCCGGGTACGGCGGCTTCTCGTGCCGCCGCCAGCGCCGCGGCGACCACGGCACCGGCCGCGGCCATCGCGTCGAGTTCTGCGGCGCTGCGCTGGGCCACCACCTTGCGGGTGCGCAGGCCGGCCAGGCCGATCACCGCTACTTCCCGAGCGCCTGCAACGCGCGGGCGAACACCTCGTCGACCTCACCCACGGCGTCGACGGTCTTCAGTTCATCGGTGTAGTACTCGATCAGCGGCGCGGTCTCGTCGCGGTAGACCTTCATCCGGTTGAGGATGATCTCGTCGGTGTCGTCGGCCCGGCCGCGAGCCTTGAGCCGCTCCAACAGGACTTCCTCGGAAACCCGGAACTCCAGGACCGCGTCGAGCTGGGTGCCGCGACGCTCGAGCATGTCGTGCAGCGCCTTGGCCTGCTGCACCGAGCGCGGGTAGCCGTCCAGGATGAAACCGTTGTCGGTGTCGGGGTTGCTCAGCCGGTCGTCGACGAGCTCGTTGGTCAGCTCGGACGGCACCAGGTCGCCGGCGTCCAGGTAGCGCTTGGCTTCCAGGCCCAGCTCGGTGCCGTTGCCGATGTTCTCGCGGAACAGGTCACCGGTGGACAGATGCGGGATCTCGAGCTTTTCGGCCAGCTTGACCGCTTGCGTCCCCTTGCCGGCCCCGGGCGGCCCCAGCAACACGACTCTCACTTGAGGAACCCTTCGTAGTTGCGCTGCATCAGCTGACTTTCGATCTGCTTCACCGTATCCAATGCGACACCGATCGCGATCAGCACCGCAGTACCGCCGAACGGCAGGTTCTGCACCGATCCGCCGTTGCCGATCTGCAGGAACAGGTTGGGCAGCACCGCGATCACGCCGAGGTAGATCGACCCGGGCAGGGTGATCCGGCTCAGGACGTAGCGCAGGTAGTCGGCGGTCGGCTTGCCCGGCCGGATACCGGGGATGAACCCACCGAACTTCTTCATCTCGTCGGCGCGCTCGTCGGGGTTGAACGTGATCGACACGTAGAAGTACGTGAAGAAGATGATCAGGCTGAAGTAGATGCCGATGTAGACCGGGCTGCCGGGGTTCGACAGGTAGTTGCTGACGAACTTGTCCCACCAGCTGTTGCCCATCCCCCCGCTGCCGCTGCGGATCAGCTGGGTGATCAGGTGCGGGATGTAGATCAGCGACGACGCGAAGATCACCGGGATGACACCGGCCTGGTTGACCTTCAGCGGCAGATACGTCGAGGTGCCGCCGTACATCCGCCGGCCGACCATCCGCTTGGCGTACTGCACTGGGATGCGGCGCTGACCCTGCTCGACGAAGACCACGCCGACGACGATGATCAGCGCGGCCACACAGACCGTGGCCAGCACCACTCCACCGCGGCTGTCCAGGATGCTCTTGCCCTCACCCGGTATGCGCGCGGCGATGCCCGCGAAGATCAGCAGCGACATGCCGTTGCCGATGCCGCGTTCGGTGACCAGCTCGCCCATCCACATCACCAGCGCCGCACCGGCCGTCATCACCAGCACGATGACGACCAGGGTGAAGATGCTCTGGTTGGCGATGATCTCCAGGCTGCAGCCCTGCAGCAGCCCGCCGTTGGCGGCCAGCGCCACGATGCTGGTGGCCTGCAGGACGGCCAGCGCGATCGCCAGGTAGCGGGTGTACTGCGTCATCTTGGCCTGGCCGGACTGGCCCTCTTTGCGGAGCTCCTCGAACCGCGGGATCACCACGGTGAGCAGCTGCACGATGATGCTCGCGGTGATGTAGGGCATCACGCCGACGGCGAACACGGTCAGCTGAAGCAGCGCCCCGCCGGAGAACAGGTTGATCAACGAGTAGATCTGCGCGGAGTCCCCGCCGCTGATCTGCGCGAGGCACTTCTGCACGTTGGGATAGTTCACACCGGGAGACGGCACCGTGGCGCCGAGCCGGTACAGCACCACGATGCCCAGCGTGACCAGGATCTTCCGTCTCAGGTCGACTGTTCGCAGCGATGAGATGAAAGCCGAAAGCACTCTTCCTCCTGCGCAGCCGAGCTCTGGTCGCGGCATGCCTACTGGCTGGTGTATCCAGCACCGAAATGTCCTGGATGGTCTAGCGTCGCGCGCCTGGCACATGCAGGCAGGACGTGGACACGCGCGCGTCAGACAGTCTACGAGACTAACAGCGCATGAAGCGCCCGCCCGCAAATGGGTGGACTGCGATCGGCTGGTGGGGGCCGTCCCCGCTCGCAGCCCTTACACAGTTACGGCGCGTAAGGTTTCATTGGCTCTTTACCTTGGCTAAATATCAATCGACTACAGCTGAGTGTTGACAGAGAGGGTGATCATGACGCGCAGCGATACCGACACTTGGGATCTGGCCTCCAGCGTGGGCGCCACCGCGACGATGGTCGCGGCGGCTCGAGCACTGGCCACCGAGGACACCGACCCCATCATCAACGATCCGTTCGCCGCTCCCCTGGTGCGTGCGGTGGGCATCGAGTTCTTCACCCGTGTGGTCGACGGCGACGTCGATCCGGCGGATGCGGGCGAGAACGGCAGCACCGAGTTGCAGAACGAGACCGACTCGATGGCGGTCCGCACCCGGTTCTTCGACGAGTTCTTCACCAACGCGGCCGCGGCCGGCATCGAGCAGTCGGTGATCCTGGCCGCCGGCCTGGATTCCCGGGCCTACCGGCTGGATTGGCCGGCCGGCAGCGTCGTCTACGAAGTCGACCAGCCTCAGGTCGTCACGTTCAAAACCCAGACCATGGCGGGACTCGGCGCCGAGCCGGTGGCCGAACGCCGCACGGTCAGCATCGACCTGCGCGAGGACTGGCCGGCCGCCTTGCGCGCCAGCGGCTTCGACCCGACCAGGCCGTCGGCGTGGAGTGCCGAAGGGTTGCTGATGTATCTGCCACCCGACGCCCAGGACCGGCTCTTCGACCACATCACTGCGCTCAGCGCCCCCGGCAGCCAGATCGCCACCGAATACCACCCGGTCACTGGACCGACGATGACCGAACGCGGTAAAGCGATGAGCGACCGGTGGGCCAGCATCGGCTGCGACGTCGACCTGTCCGGGTTGTTCTACGAGGGCGAGCGCAACAACGTCGCCGACTACCTCACCGGCCACGGCTGGGACGTGCTGAAGCGCAACCGCCGGGACCTGTTCGGCGAGTACGGCCGCGTCTTCCCGGACGACTCCGCGCACGCCGCCTTCCGGGACATCGTGTCCGTCATCGCAACTCGCCGATAGGAGGTTCCCCAGATGAGCACGAACGACACCATCCGACACGACGGTGACAGCTGGGATCTGGCGTCCAGCGTCGGCGCCACGGCCACGGCGGTGGCCGCCCGGCGCGCCATGGCGTCCAAGGGACCCAACCCGTTGATCGACGATCCGTTCGCCGAGCCGTTGGTCAGAGCCGTCGGCGTGGAAGCCTTCATCAAGATGGTCGACGGCGAGATCGAACTCGGCGACGACGATCCGGCCTTCACCTCGCAACGACTGGCCGAGGGAATGGCCGTCCGGACCCGGTTCTTCGACAACTTCTTCGCCGAGTCCGGCGCCGCGGGTGTGCGCCAGGCCGTCATCTTGGCCGCCGGGCTCGACACCCGTGCCTACCGGCTGAACTGGCCGGCGGGCACCACGGTCTTCGAGGTCGACCAGCCGCAGGTGATCGACTTCAAGAGCCGCACGCTGGCCGACCTGGGCGCGGCCCCGACCGCGGACCGAAAAGCGGTGGCCGTCGACCTCCGCGACGACTGGGTTGCAGCGTTGCGGGACAACGGGTTCAACTCGCAGCGGCCGACGGCCTGGATCGCCGAAGGGCTGCTGGGCTACCTGCCGCCGGACGCGCAGGACCGGTTGTTCGACACCATCACCACAGTCAGCTTCAGCGGCAGCCGGATCGGCACCGGTTACGTCCCGGACATCCGCGATCGAATCGCCAAGCGGGGCAACGAGATCAGTGATCGCTGGCGCAAGCTCGGGTTGAACCTGAACTGGTCTGAACTGGTCTATGACGGCGAGCGTAACGACGCCGTGGAGTACCTGGCCGAGCGCGGCTGGCAGACGACCGTGCACACCACGCCGGAGCTGTACGCCGCCAACGGTTTCGAGTTCCCGGATGCGCCGTCGATGGTCGTCTTCGGCGACATCAGGTACGTCTCGGCCGAACTGCCGTGACGCCGACCTAGTTGCGCGCCAACCCGCTGTAGTCACGCCAGCTGCGTGGCGAGGCGCCGTGCTTGCGGCGGAACAACCGGCTGAAATAGCCCGGATCCGGGATGCCTACTCGCATCGCGACTTCCTGGATGGCGATGTCACTGTCGGTCAACAACTTCCGTGCTTCCGCCATCCGGCGTTCGATGATCCACTCTTGCACGGTGCGGCCGGTTCGGCGGCGCACCACGGTGGTCAGATGCCCGGCCGTCATACCGACCTCGTGGGCGACATCCCGCAGTGACAGCGGCTCATTGTGCCGTCGGTCGATGATCGCGAAGACCTCCGCGAGCATGGGTTCGCCGCTGCGGCGCAGGTCGCCGACGACATCTCCGGCCAGCCGTACGACGTCGATCAGCAGCAGAGTGAGACTTGCCAAGGCGGCCTGCTGGTAGCCCTCGCGGTGTTCGGCGAGTTCGGACTCGATCGATTCGATCGCCGAATCCCAGTTCGGCCGGCGAGCTTTCGGCAAATCCAGCCGTAGTAGTCCACCGGATTGCCCGTGCAGGAACGGGAACAGCAGGGGATGCGTCCGCCAGGTCGGCCAGGGCGACTGCGCATCCTCACCCAGCGCGGCCGGATCGAACAGCACCCCAATTCCACCGTCGAGGTCGCCGAGCTTCTGCGGGTCGAGCACCTCCCCGGCCGCCACCACGTACACCGACCCGACCGCCGGCCGGTACCACAATGCCGGGAAATCGTGGATGTGGCGGCCGTGGTTGCGCACCTGGCCGCCTCGGCGGATCACCGACAACGGCGGCGTGTGCGGGTCGGTGCGGTACTGGTAGACAGGCACTCCGCTGCGGTGCCGGATCAGCCTCGTCGGCGCGGCCATCTCTTCAGGCATTGAACCGAAGATAGTCCAAGTATCGTCAAAGATCACTCAAACCTGTTCAGCCCCGGTATCCGAGGATGAATGACATGACCAAACATCATCCTCACGACTACATGCCCGCCGCCCAGCACGACGCCCTGCTGCCCGCCTACGATGTGCTGTCACGCGCGCTGGGCATCGGCAGAATTCACCGGACGCTGGTGGAGCAGGCCGAACTCGCCGACGGTCATCGGGTGCTGGAGATCGGCAGCGGAACCGGCAACCTCACCCTGCGCGCCAAGCGTTCGCGACCCGCGGCGGACGTGGTCGGCGTGGACCCCGACCCGCTCGCCCTGGCTCGCGCGCGACGAAAGATCGACCATCAGAACGGGATTCGCTTCGACCACGGCTACGCCCAACAGCTACCGTACGCCGACGCCGAATTCGACCGGGTGCTGTCGTCGTTGATGCTGCACCACCTCGACAGCCAGGCAAAAGCCGCCGCGGCGGCCGAGGCGTTCCGGGTGCTGCGTCCCGGCGGCCGCCTACACGTGGTCGACGTCGACGCCGACGCGACCGAGCCGCACGGCCCGCTCGGGCGGTTCCTTGCGCGACGCCGGCACGCCGCCGCGCACTTCGGCGAATCGATCCCAGACCTGCTCAGCACGGCCGGATTCGACTGCACCGAGGCCGGCACACGACGGCACCCCGTCATCGGACACCTCGCGTTCTACCGCGCGACCCGGCCCCGTTAACCCGCGATGGTAGCCTCGTTATATTGGCTAAATAACCACTCGGCCTCGAGGCGAAGGGACGGCGATGGCACGCACCGACGACGACACCTGGGACCTGGCATCGAGCGTCGGCGCGACCGCGACGATGGTCGCGTCGGCCCGCGCGATGGCCACCAAGGCCGATCAGCCACTGATCAACGACCCGTACGCCGAACCGTTGGTCAAGGCGGTGGGCCTCGACCTGTTCACCAAGCTGGCGACCGGCGAGTTGTCCCCCGCCGACCTCGAGGAGGACGGCGCGGCGCCCAGCGCCCAGCGAATGACCGACAACATGGCGGTCCGCACGAAGTTCTTCGACGAGTTCTTCATCGAAGCGACGGCCGCGGGCATCAGTCAGGCGGTGATCCTGGCGTCCGGGCTCGACTCGCGGGCCTACCGCCTACCCTGGCCCGACGGCACCGTCGTCTACGAGATCGACCAGCCACAGGTCATCGAATTCAAGTCGCGCACGCTGGCCGAGCTGGGCGCGGAGCCGACCGCGCAGCGGCGCACGGTGGCCATCGATCTGCGCGACGACTGGCCGGCGGCGCTGAAGGCCGCAGGCTTCGACCCCGGCCTGCCCAGCGCCTGGAGCGCCGAGGGCCTGCTGGGCTACCTCCCGCCCGATGCGCAGGATCGACTGTTGGACACCATCACCGCGCTCAGCGCCCCGGGAAGCCGGATCGCCACCGAGAGCGGACCGTCCCGTGACGAAGCCCACCGGGAGCGGATCCGGGCGCGGATGCAGCTGGTGGCCGAGCGCTGGCGTAAACACGGACTCGATCTGGACATGACGCAGTTGGTCTACGACGGCGACCGCAACGAAGCGTCGCCGTACCTGGCCGATCTGGGCTGGCAGATGGGCGGGAGCACCATCCGAGAGTTGTTCGCCGCCAATGGTCTTGAGCCGCTGCTCGAAGATGATTTGCCGTTCGCCGACCGGCTCTACGTCAGCGGAACGCTGGTCGGCAAGAACTAGGAGGCACCGATGCCACGCACCGACGACGACAGCTGGGACCTGGCCTCCAGCGTCGGCGCGACCGCGACGATGGTCGCCGCCGCCCGTGCGCTGGCGTCACAGGGCCCCGAGCCGTTGCTCGACGACCCGTTCGCCGGTCCGCTGGTGCGCGCCGTGGGCATGGCTCCGTTCATCCGACTGATCGACGGCGACGTCGACGATGACGGCCCGGGCCTGAACCGCGAGGCACGGGCCCAGCAAATGACAGTGCGCACAAGGTTCTTCGACGACTTTTTCGTCACCGCCAGCCAGGAGGGAATCCGGCAGGCGGTCATTCTCGCCTCCGGCCTGGACACCCGGGCCTACCGACTGCCGTGGTCGGCGGGCACCGTCGTCTACGAGGTCGACCAACCGCAGGTCATCGAATTCAAGACCACGACCCTGGCCGGTCTCGGAGCGGACCCGACCGCCGAACGCCGAACTGTCGCCGTCGATCTCCGTGAAGACTGGCCAACGGCACTGCGCGAGCACGGTTTCGACACCAGCCAGCCGACCGCGTGGAGCGCCGAGGGGCTGCTCCCCTATCTACCTGCCGACGCCCAGGACCGACTGTTCGACAACATCGCCGCTCTCAGCGCCACCGGCAGCCGGCTCGCGACCGAGAACATCTCCGACCCGGATGCGTTCTCCGGGGAGAAGTTGCAGCGCCTCGGCGACCGGTGGCGGCGAGCCGGATTCGACCTGAATCCGGCCGATCTGTTCTACCAAGGCGAACGCAACGTCGTGATCGACTATCTGACCGAGCACGGCTGGCGGGTCGAGAATCATCCCGCCCTCGCGTTGTACGAACGCAATGGATTCCCCTTCCCGGACGACGAATCGATGACGGTGTTCCGGGAAATGAGTTACGTCGCAGCGACCCGGACATAGGACGGCAATGACACGCACCGATGACGACAGCTGGGATCTGGCTTCCAGCGTGGGTGCCACCGCGACCATGGTCGCCGCTGGTCGCGCCATGGCGACCAACGATGCCAGGGCCCTGATCAACGATCCGTACGCCGAGCCGTTGGTGCGGGCGGTCGGGCTGGACTTTTTCGTCAAGATGATCGACGGTGAACTCGATCTTTCGCTGCAGCCGAATTCGTCGCCGGACCGCATGCAGGCCATCGCCGACGGAATGGGCTTGCGCACCAAGTACTTCGACGACTATCTACTGGCCGCCGCCGACACCGGCATACGGCAGGTGGTGATTCTGGCTTCCGGTCTGGACGCCCGCGCCTACCGGCTGGATTGGCCCGCCGGCACCGTGGTGTACGAGATCGACCAGCCACAGGTGATCGAGTTCAAGACACGCACGCTCGCCGACCTGGGCGCGGCGCCCACCGCGACGCGTCGCACCGTCGCCATCGACTTGCGCGGCGACTGGCCGGCCGCACTGCGGGACGCCGGACTGGACACCAGCGCGCCGACGGCCTGGCTGGCCGAGGGCCTGCTGATCTACCTGCCGCCAGAAGCTCAGGATCGGTTGTTCGACAACATCACCGCGTTGAGCGCGCCGGGTAGCACCGTCGCCACCGAATACGTGCCGGGCATCGTCGATTTCGACGTCGACAAGGCACGCGAGATGATGGCCCCGTTCCGCCAGCACGGCGTCGACATCGACATGCCCTCGCTGATCTACACCGGCCAGCGCAACCACGTCGTCGATTACCTGCGCGCTAAGTCGTGGGACGTCGTCGACACGTCACGCGCGGACCTCTTCACCGCCAACGGCCGCGCCGTGCCCAAACCGGAGAACGACGATCCGCTGGGCGAAATCATCTACATCAGCGCAACATTCGCCGGCTAGCAGCGGGACTGCTCAGAAGCTGGACTGGTCAGAAGCTGGACTGGCCCAGCCACAGCACATTCGCTCCGGTCAGCGACCGCTCGGCCTGTGCGACGAGGCCGGCCACCGACGCGGTGATCAACCCGCCCAACGCATCCGGCAGCGACGCCGCCGCGGGTTGCGACGAGGCACGCGGCCGAAGCAACTCCCACACCGACGAGCCCGGATAGCCGACGAGGCGCACCTTGTCGTCTTCGTCCAGCCCGGCCAGCACTTTGGCCTTGCGCACCGCGGTCCGCAATCCGCCGAGCTCGTCGACCAGGCCGTGCTCGAGCGCGTCGGCACCGGTCCAGACCCGGCCGCGAGCCACCGCGTCGACCGCGTCGACACTGAGGTTGCGACCCTCTGCCACCCGCTCGACGAAGTCGGTGTAGAACAGGTCGGCTTCGGCTTCGACCTGCGCCTGCTGCTCCGCCGTGAACGGCGCGTTGATCGACCAGGCGTCGGCATTGGCGTTGGTACGCACCGCATCTGAGCCCACACCCAGCCGGTCCTTCAGGTCGCGCGCGATCAGCTTTCCGGTGATGACGCCGATCGAGCCGGTGATCGTTCCCGCGTTGGCGACAATCGCGTCGGCGCACATCGAGACGTAGTAGCCGCCCGAGGCAGCGACCGCACCCATCGACGCCACCACCGGCTTGCCGCGCTCACGGGCCTTCTTGACCTCCCGCCAGATGGTCTCCGACGCGGTGACCGAACCACCCGGCGAGTCGACCCGCAGCACGATCGCCGACACCGAATCGTCGTGCGCCGCCTCGCGCAGCGCCGCCGCGATGGTGTCGCCACCGGCGTTCGACGAGCCGAGCGGCACCCGCGAGCCGCCGCGTCCGCTGACGATCGGCCCGGCGACGGTGACAACGGCGATCGTCGACTTGGGCCCGCGCCCAGGCATCGACGGCCCACCCGGACCGGTGGCCCGCGCGTAGCGACTGACGAACAGCCGCGGCGGGGCGTCCTTGTCGTCGGCATCGCTCGAGATGCCTTCGCTGTCAGCCAGTTCCGCGATACGCGCGTACGCCTCGTCGCGGAAGCCGACCCGGTCGATCAGTCCTGACTCGACGGCGACGTCGCGCAGCAGCGGCGCACGGTCGGCCAGACTGTCCAGGCTGTCCTGGCTGATCTTGCGCGACTCGGCGATCGCCTGCCACACCTGGCCGCGAAGGCTTTCCAGTAGCCGGGTGTCGGCTTCCCGATGCGCGTCGGTGTAGCCGGCCTGAGTGAAAAGGTTTGCCGCGGACTTGTATTCACCGCGTGCGACGAACTGCGCTTCGATGCCGGCTTTGTCCAGCGCGTCACGCAGGAACAACGCGTTGGTCGCGAACCCGATCAGCCCGACAGTGCCCGAGGGCTGCATCCACACTTCCCCGAACGCCGATGCCAGGTAGTACGACAACGTGCCCGGGTACGTCTCGGACCAGGCCAGCGACGGCTTCTTGGCGGAGAACGCCGCGATGGCCTCGCGCAACTCCTGAACCGGGCCGGCCGCGGCGGCCGGGAGCTGGACCTGAGCGATCAGCCCCGCGACCCGAGGGTCCTCGGCGGCACGGTGCAGGGCGGCGACGGCCTCGCGTAACACCAGGGGACGTCCACCGCCGGTGATGATCGCCAGCGGATCCAGGCCACTGGTCTCCGGCGGCGCGACCCGAAGGTCGAGTTCGAGCACGCAGCCATTGGGAACGCCACGGTGGCGGGCGGTGTCCACCCGGCGGGCCAGCGCGCGGACGTCGTCGATGCCCGGCGGATCGGGCAGGAAGGAGAACATGCAACGAGCCTACCGATGGCGCGCCGTACCGTGATGGGGTGCGATTCTCGATCTCCATTCCTCAGCTCGACACCACCGGTTTCGACTCAGCCGGCGTGCGCGACTATCTGGCCCGGGCCGAGGAGCTCGGCTTCGAAGCCGGCTGGGTGCTCGAGCAGATCATCGGCCCGACGCCGCTGATCGCGCCGCTGGAACTGCTGGCCTACGCCGCCGCCTGCACAACGCGGCTGCGCCTCGGTGTGGCGGTGCTGGTCTCGTCCCTGCACGATCCACTGCAGTTGGCGTCGTCGATCACCGCCGTGGACCGACTCAGTCACGGCAGGCTTGATGTCGGGGTGGCGCCCGGTGGTGGGGGGCGCAGATTCGCCGCGTTCGGGGTGGACGACAAGACGTTCGTGAGTAGCTTCACCGAGGGGCTCGAGCTGATGAAGGCGGCGTGGTCGGACAACCCGCGGGTGACGTTCGACGGCCGCTTCCGGCAGGTCGACGATCTGCCGATTCAGCCCAAACCCGTGCAGCGGCCGCATCCACCGATCTGGTTCGGCGGCCGGGCGCCCAAGGCACTGGCCCGCGCTGTGCGCCACGGCGATGCGTTTCTCGGTGCGGGTTCGTCGACCACCGCCGCGTTCGCCGAGGTGGTCCAGACCCTGCGGCGCGAGTTGGCCGAGCAGAACCGGGATTCCGCAGATTTTCCGATCGGGAAGCGGGTCTATCTGATGATCGACGACGACCCGGCTCGTGCGCGTGAGCAGGTGCTCGACGGGCTGCACCGCATCTACGGCGGGATGCCCGGAATCGACGACGTGCCGTTGTCCGGCACCGTCGACGATGTGGTGTCCGGTCTGCACGAGGTCATCGATGCCGGCGCCGAGACGATTCTGCTCAACCCGGTCGGCGGCACCGTCGCCGAGGACCGCGAGCAGATGGAACGGCTTGCCGCAGAAGTCATTCCGCAACTGAACTGAGTCACACCGGCCTCGTCGGTCGCTCTCCCGGTCGACGCTCCGTGACCACGGTTTCGACAATGGGTGCTTCCGAACCGACGGTGCCGATGTGGCGTGTGGTGTATAACCACTCAATGGTCCTCAAGGTCGCGGTGTCGCCGGACTTGGTCGGCGGCGACGTCGCGGAGGGATACGGCAAGGTCGCCGACGCTTTTCGGGCCAACTTCGCGGCCGGCCGTGAGGTCGGCGCCGCCGTCGCGGTGTATCGCGACGGCATCAAAGTGGTCGACATGTGGGGTGGATACCGCAACGGGTTGACCAAGACGCCGTGGCAGCACGACACCATGGTCAACATGTTCTCGACAACCAAAGGTGTTGCCGCCCTTGCCCTTGCGGTAGCCGTGTCACGCGGCCTGTTCGGCTACGACGACAAGGTGACCGACCATTGGCCGGAATTCGCCCAGGCCGGCAAGGCCGAGGTGACCGTGCGCCAACTGCTGGCTCACCAAGCTGGACTCTGCGTGCTGAAACCAGCGCCGACTGTGCAGGACGTCGCCGACCCGGCACGGCTTTCGGCACTGCTCGCGGCCCAGAAACCGGTGTGGCCGCCGGGAACCCGGCACGGGTACCACGCGATCACGCTGGGCTGGTACGAATCCGAGCTCATCCGTCGTACCGACCCGGCCGGTCGTACCCTGGGCCGCTTCTTCGCCGACGAAGTCGCCGGCCCGCTCGGGCTGGATCTCCATATCGGACTTCCAGACTCCGTGTCCCGCGATCGGGTTGCGCACCTGCACAATTGGCGCCGCGCGGAATCGCTGCTGCACCTGCACACCCTGCCGGCCCCGCTGGTGGCCGCATCGTTCAACCCGGCCGGTCTGCTCGCGCGGGCAGGGACTCTTCCGCGCGGCGTCGTACCGTGGGACGGCGACTACAACCGCGACGACGTGCGCGCCATCGAGATCCCGTCAGCCAACGGAATCGGGACCGCGAAGGCGGTCGCCAAGCTCTACAGTGCGGCGACGGCCGGCGAGGGGGCCCTCGGCCTCACGACAGACGTGCTCGACGAACTCATGGCCGAGCCCGCGACGCCGAGCCGCGGGTTGCGGGACAAGGTGTTGCGCGTCAACGTGGTGTACTCGCTCGGACTGTCGAAACCGGCCCCGCTGTGCGAATTCGGATCATCCGACAGGGCTTTCGGCACACCGGGTTACGGCGGCTCGTTCGGGTTCGCCGATCCCGACACGGGCATCGGTTTCGCGTACGTGATGAACCGGCTCGGCTTTCACCTCACCAGCGATCCGCGCGAACTCGCGCTGCGCCAAGCGTTGTTCCGCGACGTGCTGGGCGCACGACCGCAGAAGTAGCGAGGGCGTCTACAGCTCGGTCGCCGAGCCGCCCGCCGCGGAGATCTTCTCTCGCGCGCTGCCGCTGAACTTGTGCGCGGTGATGTCCACCTTGACCGACAGTTTCCCGTCGCCGAGAACCTTGACGAGCGTGTTCTTGCGAACCGCCCCCTTGGCCACCAACTCGTTCAGACCGACCGAACCGCCCTCGGGGAACAGACGATTGAGGTCGCCGACGTTGACGACTTCGTACTCGGTGCGGAACCGGTTGCGGAACCCCTTCAGCTTGGGCAGCCGCATGTGGATCGGCATCTGCCCACCTTCGAAGGTGGCCGGCACGTTCTTGCGAGCCTTTGTGCCCTTGGTTCCGCGGCCGGCGGTCTTACCCTTGGAGCCCTCACCGCGGCCGACCCGGGTGCGCTTGGTCTTCGACCCGGGCGCGGGGCGCAGGTCGTGCAGTTTGATGGTCACTTGCTACCTCCCTCGGCCGGCTCGACCTCGATGAGGTGATGGACGGCCTTGATCAGCCCGCGGGTCTGCGCGTCATCGTCGCGGATGACGGACTGTCGGATCTTCCGAAGACCAAGGGTACGAAGGCTTTCCCGCTGCTTCCAGCGGGCGCCGATCACGCCACGCACCTGGGTGATCTTCAGCTGAGTCGGTTGTGTTGCTTTCGCGGCCATGACTATGCGCTTCCTTCACGGGCGGCGCTGGCGGCCAGCGCATCACTTTCGCGGCGGGCGCGCAGCATGCCGGCCGGAGCGACGTCCTCCAACGGCAGACCGCGGCGAGCGGCGACCTCTTCGGGACGCTGTAGCAGCTTGAGCGCGGCGACCGTCGCGTGCACCACGTTGATCGCGTTGTCGCTGCCCAGCGACTTGGCCAGAACGTCGCGCACGCCAGCGCATTCCAGCACCGCGCGAACGGCGCCGCCGGCGATCACACCGGTACCGGGGCTGGCCGGCCGCAGCAGCACCACACCGGCGGCGGCCTCACCCTGCACCGGGTGGACGACCGTGCCACCGATCAGCGGCACGCGGAAGAATCCTTTGCGGGCTTCTTCGACGCCCTTGGCGATCGCGGCGGGTACTTCCTTGGCCTTGCCGTAACCGACACCGACCATGCCGTTGCCGTCGCCGACGATGACCAGCGCGGTGAAGCTGAAGCGCCGACCACCCTTGACCACCTTGGAGACTCGGTTGATGGTGACAACCCGCTCCAGGTAATTGCTCTTGTCGCCGTCGCGGTCACGACCGCCGCGGCCGCCACCGTCCCGGCGGCCCCGGTTGTCACGATTGTCGCGACGGTCGTCACGGCCCTCGTTCGTGGGGCCGGCCGATCCAGCCGGTTGCTCCGCCATTATGCGGTCCTTCCGCTCAGGTTTGATTCCGCAAGATTGCTGCTTGCCATCAGAATTCCAATCCACCTTCACGGGCGGCGTCGGCCAGTGCCGCGATCCGCCCGCCGTAGGTGTAGCCACCGCGGTCGAACACCACGGTGTTGATGCCCGCGGCCTTGGCCCGCTCGGCGATCAACTGGCCGACCCGCACGCTGTGGGCCTTCTTGTCGCCGTCGACGCCACGGACGTCCGCCTCGATCGAGGAGGCGGCGGCCACGGTGGTGCCGGTGAGGTCGTCGACCAGTTGCACGTGGATGTGCCGCGACGAGCGGTGCACCACCAGGCGCGGACGCTCCGCGGTGCCCGAGATCTTCTTACGCAGCCGCGCGTGACGACGCAGCCGCTGCTTGCGCCGGACGGCAGACACGCTCTGCGCAGGCGGCTTCTGGGTGGTCCCAGCTTGTGTTTGCGCCATGACTACTTACCTGTCTTTCCGACCTTGCGGCGGATCTGCTCGCCTTCGTAGCGGATTCCCTTGCCCTTGTAGGGATCGCTCTTGCGGAGGCGGCGGATGTTGGCCGCGATCTGGCCGACTTTTTGCTTGTCGATACCCGAGACCGAGAACTTGGTGGGCGTCTCGACCGCGAAGGTCACGCCCTCGGGCGCGGTGATCAGCACCGGGTGGCTGTAGCCCAGAGCGAACTCGAGGTTGCTGCCCTTGGCCACCACGCGATAGCCGACGCCGAAGATCTCCATCTTGATGGTGTAGCCCTGCGTCACACCGGTGACCAGATTGGACACCAGGGTGCGGGACAGCCCGTGCAACGAACGGTTGTGCCGGTCGTCGTCCGGACGGGTGATCACGATGGCGCCATCGTCGTTGCGCGCCACGGTGATCGGCTCGGACACCTTCAGATCGAGGGTGCCCTTGGGTCCCTTCACCGAGACCTGCTGGCCGTCGATGGAAACCTCGACCCCGGACGGGATCAGGATCGGTTGCTTACCAATACGCGACATGTGTCAGTCCCCTCTCACCACACGTACGCGAGGACTTCGCCGCCCACGCCCTGTCTGGCTGCCTGACGGTCAGTGAGCAGACCCGAGGAGGTCGAGATGATCGCCACGCCCAGGCCGCCGAGTACGCGCGGCAGATTGGTCGACTTGGCGTACACCCGCAGACCCGGCTTCGACACGCGGCGCAGGCCGGCGATGCTGCGTTCCCGGCTCGGCCCGTACTTGAGCTGAACCTTCAGCGCCTTGCCGACTCGCGCGTCCTCAGTCTGGTAGTCGGTGATGTAGCCCTCGCGCTTGAGGATCTCGGCGATGTTCGCCTTGATCTTCGAGTGCGGCAGCGTCACCTCATCGTGGTACGCCGAGTTAGCGTTGCGCAGACGCGTCAAGAAGTCTGCGATCGGATCGGTCATAGTCATCGAGCGCTGCTCCTCTTCATCGCTACGCTCTGCATCGTCGTCATCGCGGTCATCGAGCGCTGCTCCTCTTCATCGCTACGCTCTGCATCGTCGTCATCGCGGTCATCGAACGCTGTTACCTTCCTCGCGGCGGTTCCCCAACCGGGGCCTGCCGCAACCTATTCCAATGAGTCGTTTGCTCGGTGCTGGTTACCAGCTGCTCTTTGCCACACCGGGCAGCTCGCCCGCATGTGCCATCTCCCGCAGGCAGATCCTGCACAGCCCGAACTTGCGGAAGACCGCGTGCGGGCGGCCGCACTTGTTGCAGCGGGTGTAGCCGCGCACCTTGAACTTCGGCTTGCGCTGGCTCTTGTTGATCAGTGCTTTCTTGGCCATGTGATCAGTTCTCCTTGAACGGAAAGCCCAGGCCGCGCAACAGCGCTCGGCCTTCGTCGTCATTGGTCGCCGAAGTGACGACGGTGATGTCCATGCCGCGGGGACGGTCGATCTTGTCCACGTCGATCTCGTGGAACACCGACTGCTCGTTCAGCCCGAAGGTGTAGTTGCCCGAACCGTCGAACTGCTTGGGCGACAACCCGCGGAAGTCGCGGATACGCGGCAGGGCGATCGACACGAGCCGGTCGAGGAACTCCCACATCCGGTCACCGCGCAGGGTCACCCGGGCGCCGATCGGCATGCCTTCACGAAGCTTGAACTGCGCGATCGACTTGCGGGCCTTGCGGATCTCCGGCCGCTGACCGGTGATCAGCGCCAAGTCGCTGACCGCGCCGTTGATCAGCTTGGCGTCACGGGCGGCGTCGCCGACACCCATGTTCACCACAACCTTGACCACGCCCGGGATCTGCATCACGTTGGCGTAGCCGAATTCTTTGCTCAGCGCCTCACGGATCTCGTCGCGGTAGCGCGTCTTGAGCCGGGGCTGAACCTTCTGCTGCTCGGTCGTCGTCATGCCGTGATGTCCTTGCCGTTGCGCTTGGAGATGCGGACCCGCTTACCCGACTCCTCGTCGACCCGGTAACCGATCCGGGTGGGGTTGCCGTCGGAGTCGACCACCATCACGTTGGACACGTGGATGAGGGCTTCCTGGGTGACGATGCCGCCGGACTGCGCCCCGCGCTCGTTGGTCGAGACCGCGGTGTGCTTCTTGATCCGGTTGACACCCTGCACCAGCACCTTGTTGCGGGCCGGGAAAGCTTGGATCACTTTGCCTTTGGCGCCTTTGTCCTTACCCGAGATGACGAGGACGGTGTCGCCCTTGTGCACCTTCATTTACAGCACCTCCGGGGCCAGCGAGACGATTTTCATGAAGCGCTTCTCGCGCAGCTCGCGGCCGACCGGGCCGAAGATGCGGGTTCCACGCGGGTCGTTGTCGGGCTTGATGATGACGGCCGCGTTCTCGTCGAACTTGATATAGCTGCCGTCCGGGCGGCGACGCTCCTTGACGGTACGCACGACGACGGCCTTGACCACATCACCACGCTTGACGTTGCCGCCGGGGATGGCGTCTTTGACCGTCGCGACGATGACGTCGCCGATACCGGCGTAACGCCGCGACGAGCCGCCGAGCACCCGGATGCACAAGATCTCCTTGGCACCCGTGTTGTCGGCCACCTTCAGCCGCGATTCCTGCTGAATCACTCGATCTCCTGCCCTGGTTCACGTATGCACGCCCACGCGTGACCGGGCCGGAGGACACTAAAAGGCAGAGTCCACCAGACCTGTCTTGCATGGTCTTTGTCGTCGAAAGGCACGCGGGGCTGACGGTAATACTCGAGATGCCAGCCGAGGTCTGCCCACGGCAACCCCTAGAGTCTAGGTGAAGTCGTTCTCAGAGCCAAATTCCTGGTCAACCGGGGTTACCGGCGGCCACGGCCGTCCGGCACGCCGTCTCAGTCGCCTTGCCGGACGTAAGAGTAGATGTAGAGCGCCATCGCCGTGGCCAGTGCGAGCAGCACCCATTGCACCAGAGCCTGGTCGATCATCGAGCCCGGCGGCGGCGCGCCGGGAAGGATATTGCGCAGCGGGACGATCGCGAACAGGTTGGCCGCGTACCAGGTCGCGAATGGCGGCACGAACTTCCGCCGGCCCATCGCCATCGGAATGGCCACCACCAGCGCGAGCGTCGGCAGGCTGATCAGGACCAGGATGATGCCCAGGTCGAAGATCAGCGGCCCTTTGGCCCGGTGCAGCGTGACCACGACGTTGCTGGTGTTGTGGCTGCCGGCTTCGCTGGTGTCACTGTTGCGCCGGACGGTGGCGTCCCAGCCGTCCATCGATCCGGTGACCTGCACGTGGGCGGGGAGCCGCTTGCGCTGGGCACCGTTGCCGACGAAGACGTCCGCGGAGATCGGCTCGGTGCGGTAGGAGTCGAAGGGCCAGTTGCCCGGATCGCCGTGCGCCGGGATCGTCGTGCTGACCTGAGCCGGCGCTTTCCCCTTCGGAAACTGCAGATCGCCCAGATCGTTGGGCGGATAGAGCCGAACGGCGATGTCGGTGTTCAACTCGTCGAAGCGTTTGTCCTCGAGCGACTCGCCCGGATAGATCAGCACGTTGACGGTCAGGCGGTTCGTCGTGGACTTGAGCTCCTCGAGCCTGATCTGCACGACGGTCTCGTCGGCACCGGCCTGGCTCAGGTCCAGCTGCGGGAGCGGGCCCTCGGACTTCTGCAGCAAGTGGACGCCGAACAGCGACAGACCGTAGGCGGCGACCACCGCCATCATGATCGCGACCCCGATCACGATGCGTGGCCGCTGCCGTTCCTGCGTCGGCGGTGGCGCCGAGACCGACGACGGGGTCTGGACGGTCATCGCCGGCCGTCGTTCGGTGGATTCGGGGCCACGCGCCGCACGCGGACGGGGCCGGGACGGTGGACGTCAGCCGGTCGGGGCAACACGGTCGTCAGGTTAGCGAACAAGGGTGTCCGAAGCGCGCCGAAAGTGGGATCGTGCACAGGGTGCCCGACTCTTGTCACCCGCTGTCCACCCGGCAGTAACTCGCAGTTCTCCGAATACAAACAGAAAACATGAATTCGCCCATGGGACGGGACAGTTCGGCTGTCGAGCGGTTAATCTAACGGCGGCTCACGGGGTCGAATCGTGCGCCGAAAATCTCAACGATCGTTCGATGTCCGGGGTGAGGCAACCAACATGAAGCACAACCGAATGGCCGCGGCCGTGAGTTTGCTGGCCGCGGGCGCCACGGTGCTGTCGGGATGCGAGGTCCCGCACACCAGCATGGCGTACGCGAGCGAGGTCGTGACCTGCGGCGGCAAGTCGACGATTTCGGCCAGCGGGTCCACCGCTCAGACCAACGCGATGAAGCGGTTCGTCGAGGCGTACAGCAAGTCCTGCCCCGGACACGGCCTGAACTACACGGCCAACGGCTCCGGTGCCGGGATCGCCGACTTCCTCTCCGGCAAAAGCGATTTCGCGGGTTCAGACACCCCGCTGAGTGAGGACCAGTACGACGCCGCCAAGCAGCGTTGCGGCGGGGCCGAGGCGTGGAACCTCCCGGTGGTGTTCGGTCCGCTGGCCGTCACCTACAACCTCCCGGTCGACTTCCTGGTGCTCGACGCGCAGACGCTGGCCGGCATCTTCAACGGCAGCATCACCCGCTGGGACGACCCACAGATCACCTCGCTCAACGCGTCTATGCCGCCCGAGGAGATTCACGTCGTGCACCGCAGCGACAACTCCGGCAGCACCGCCAACTTCCAGGCCTACCTGCAAGCCGCGGCCGGCGGAGTCTGGAAACAGGGCACCGGCAAGGCGTTCAAAGGCGGGGTCGGAACCGGCGCGAAGGGCAACGACGGCACTTCGGCGATGGTGAAGAACACCGAAGGGGCGATCACCTACAACGAGTTGTCGTTCGCGATGGACGAAGGCCTGTTCGCGGCCGAGATCAAGACGCCGGCCAGTCGCAAGACCCGGCGGCCGGTACGGATCGGCACCGATTCGGTGGGCAAGACCATCGCCGGCGCCAAGGTCATCGGCAAGGGCAACAACCTCGTGCTCGATCTCTCGTCGTTCTACAACCCGAGCCAGGATGACGTCTACCCGATCGTGATGGCGACCTACGAGATCGTCTGCTCGAAGTATCCCGATCCGCAGACCGGTGTCGCGGTCAAAGCCGCCCTGCAGGCCACGCTCGGGCCCGGCCAGATCGACCTGGACAAGCACGGTTACATCCCGCTGCCACCCGAATTCCAGTCGAAAGTGATGTCAGCGGCCAACGCCATGAGCTGACCGAGCGGCTAGGGCAGATCGCCCGCGCACCGGAATCCGATGTGGGTGGTCGAGGTGTCCTGCGACTGCGGCGAGCGCGCCGCGGGCCGGTAGCGGTGGCAGTACTCCGGGGCACAAAGGTGTGAACCGCCTTTGAGGGTCTGCGTCACGGTCGGGTCGGCGGGTCCGGTTGGCGCACAACAACTCTTGGGCGGCTGATCGAGCCGATGGTGGGCGGAGAACTCGGTGGTCGTCCATTCCCAGACATTGCCGATCATGTCGAACAGTCCGAACCCGTTGGGCGGGAACGCCGCCACCGGCGACGTGCCGGGCCATCCGTCGTTGCGATAGGGAAAGCTGCCCTGCCAGGTGTTGGCCATCGGTGTGCCGCCCGGCTTCTCCTGGTCACCCCAGGCATAGGTGGTGTCGGCTCCCCCGCGCGCGGCGTATTCCCACTCGGCTTCGGTCGGTAACCGGCGACCGGCCCAGCGGGCATACGCGGCCGCATCGGGATAGGCCACCTGCACCACCGGGTGATCGGCCCGACCGTCGACACCGCTGCCCGGGCCGAACGGGTGGCGCCAGCTGGCACCCGGCACCCAGATCCACCACTGCCGCCAGTCCCGTAAGTCGACCGGACCGGGCGTGGGCTGGAAAACCATTGCGCCAGGCTGGAGTTCAGCCGGATCCGCTCCTGGATACAGCTTCGGGTCGATGGGTTGCTCGGCCACTGTGACATAGCTTGTCGCGCCGATGAATTCGGCGAACTGCGCGTTGGTCACCGGGTGCCGCTCGATCGCGAAGGCGTCGACCGCCACGGTGTGGATCGGTGCTTCCTCGGGGTAGAAGCTGGTCGAGCCCATCCGGAACGACCCGGGTGGCAGTGCGACGAGCTCGGTCGGCATGAGTTCAGGGTATGACGACCGCGAAGTCCTGCGTGAGGGTGGTTTTCGCGGCGCCGAACCCCGGGGTGTCGAGCGGGCCCTCGATGTGAATGGCGACCAGGTAGTCGGCGGTGTTGGTCCAGATGTGGGTGAGCCGGTCAGCGAACTCCACGGTGCCCGACGGTTCTACGAACGTCCCTACCAGCTTTTGACTGCTGTACCCGCAGAATTTGGCGCCCAGGGTCTGGACCTGAAAGTCGGACCTCGAGTGCGCCAATTTGGCCGCATAGTCGGAAAACGCCCGGGCGGGATCGAGTTTCGTCGCGACGATGGTCACGGTTCCGGTCATCCCGTCGGGGCCGCCGAGCGTCAAAGCCAGATCCCGCTGCCCGGGTTCGCTGGTCCAGCCGTCGGGAACGGTGACGGTGATCCGCGGTGCGGCCGAATCGTCAACCTGCGCCACGGTGCCGAGGCCGTCCCCACCCGGCGCCGGAAAGCAGACGAACGCGTTGGGCGGGACCGGTTGTCGCAGCGTCGTCTCGATCCCCGGAGCCGGCCTGCCCTGGTGCGTCGGGGGTTGACGTGACGGCGACACCACCGACCCACCTGTCCAGGCGGCCACTCCGTCGATGTTTCTGACGCACCCCGGCAGCGCGGCGATCGTCAGCAGACCGGCGGCGCCCAGCGCTGCCCAGCGGACTCTCGACGGCGGTTCAGTCACGCGAGAAGGCTAGCGCCTGCGCGACAAGGCCGTGGGTGAACGGCCATCACCCATCGCCGCGCTGACGGCGTCTGCAGATCGAACACCGTTGAGGCGCAGTCATACTCAGTCCCGCTCGGGCCCGCTGTCCGTTGCTTGGTGCGACCAGGCGCTCGGCAGCAACGGAAGAGTGGGTCCGCCGCCGAAATCGTCGCTGGGTAACGTCGCCAACCCCGCCGCCTGCCCGGCGGCGGCTTTGTGCACCGTCCCGGCCAACCCGAGCGGCCCCGCGCCACCCTCGGAGGATGCCGTCGGCTGATCTCCCGGGGGCGCGGTCCAGTCCGGATCGACCCCGACATCCATGAACGCGTCGGCGTAGTCGTCTTGGCGTGCCTGCCGCTGCTGCTTCCTGCGCGCCCGGCGCTTCGCAGCCGCGGCATCGGCCACCGCGGCGGACTCGGCCGGCGCCTGCAGTCGTTCGCTCGCGCTGGCGCTGTTCTTACCCCCGAAGTCGAATCCGATGCCAGGACCACCACCGAAACCGATCAGGTAGGGCAGGCCGAAACCGCCGCCGGGCGGCGGGGCCGGTGGCGCCGACGGCGTCGGAGCGCTCGGTGCGGTACCGGACGCGGTAGCGGCCGCCGGGGCCGGAGCAGGTGTCGGCGCCGCAGATACGGCGGCCACGGCCAGGGAGCCGGCGTGCACCGGCGGTGCCAGCGCAACGGCGGCCGGGACCGCCACGGGATCGAGGGCGCTCAGACCTGACACGTCGAAGGGGATCGCGCCGACTACCGCGGCGATGGCTGCCACGGACGAAAGGCTGGACAGCAGAGGCAGGAAAGGGGCGGTCAGGTAGACGGGTATGAGGATGTGCGCAGCCAGTAGCGCCGGCAGAAACTGGAAGATGGCTTGCAGCGGATTGGTGAACAACACTTCGACGAATTGCTCGAGACCCTGCAGGATTTCCAGGTAGTTCAGCAGCACATCGATCGGTGGCGCGGTGAAGATGTTGATCGGGTTGAACACCGAATACGGCACCCCGTTCAGGGTGTAATTCCCTGGGTCCCAGATGATCCCGTTTTGCTGCAGCAACCAGGCGACGAGGTCGTCCAGCGGGGTCACCAGGTAAGGCGGATTCGGCGGCAACGTCGCGGCGGGTCCGGCCGCCGTATCCGATTTCACGATCACCGGGGCCGGGCCGGTCTGCGGCGTCGACGCCACCGCCGAGCCCACCACCGATTGATAGGTGCTCATCGTGGTGGCTGCCTGAATCCACATCCGCGCATAGTCGGCTTCGTTCAGCGCAATCGGAATGGTGTTGATACCAAAGAAGTTGGTCGCCGTGAGCACTCCGTGCGCCACATGGTTGGCGGCCAGCTCCGGGACCGTCGGCATCGCCGCCAGCGCCGCGGTGTAGGCCGTCGCGGCTGTCTCGTGCTGGGCCGCGGCCGCCGCGCTGTTGGCGCCGGCCTGAGTCAGCCACGCGGCGAAGGGGGCGTTCGCGGCGGCGAACGAGTCCGCACTCGGGCCTTGCCAGGCGTCGGCCTGCACCTGTGCCACCAGCGCGGTGAGTTCCGCTGCGATCGCGGAATATTCAGCGCTGAGCGAGTTCCACGCACCCGCCGCCGCCAGCAACGCCCCAGGACCCGGACCGCTGCTCAACAGCGTCGAATGAACCTCTGGGGGCGCGGCTATCCAAATGGGCGCCGTCACCGTCAGTCGCCCGGATCGAAGGGGTACCGGGACCCCGACGCGTCCGCGGTGCGCGTGCTCAACGCCCCGGCATTCGAACAAGCAGCGGCGAACTTTTCAGACTGAACGCGGATCGTCATGACAGTCACTCCTCACGCTGGCCGGGTCGCAGAATCGGGCGGATCTGTCGATCAGATTGGCAATGACGACGGATGCGTTCAAGCCCGGCATCGGGCGGGGCCAGCCCCCGGTTTGCATCCGACAGCGACGCAATTCAGGCCCAACTCATATCTAATTACTATGGAAATAGCGGCAATTCAGCCTCTTTGCGGCTGCCATAGCGAACCGTTGTTCGGCCACGATCACGGCTTCGAATCTCGCTGGTTTCTGCTCGGCCAACGGCTACCGAGGCCGAAACTCGATCAATTATGCACTGACTGATCGCAATTGGTGACACAGGCACCCGCCGTCGTTAGCTTCTGACAAGCCGGGTGCGGTGCGTCAGTCACACGAAAAGGCCAGTGCCAATTCCTTTTCCACGTCGTGATACGGGCGACCGGAGACGTCGACGGTGACCTGTGCGATGGTGCCGCCGGTGAACGCGAATGGCGCCTTGTAGCGGCTGGACACCGCCGAGCCGCCATTGCGCCCCACCGTGATGCCGGCACCGGCCAGCCCGAATGTCCCCGGGTGCGACTGAACTCCGGTCAGCGAGCCCACATTCGCGTCGTCGATGAACAGCGTGACGTCACCGAGCGGCGTGTGGCTGTTCTCGACCGTGCCGGTGCGGGCGTAGCGGACGCCGAAGACGTGCCGGCCCAGCGGCACCGCCCCCGACGACGCAACCTCCTGCTGGCGCTCGCCGAGGAAGTTGTAGACGTAGTGCAGCCGTCCGTCCTGGATGAAGAGCACGTGTCCACCGTGGGCGCCGCCGTGCTTGAACAGCACGCCTTCGGCTCCGGTGGTGTCGAGGGTGGCGTCGGCCAGCACCGCGAACGAGCGGCCGCGAATCTCCACCGAGGCGCCGGTCGCTACCTCTGCACAGTCGGGGTAATAAATGTAGCTGTCCCGCTCCCTCGACAGAGACGGCCGTTGCCGCGTCAACGTCTCGAATATGTTGAGGTCCGACAGGGGCAGACCGTTGTACTTGCCCGCCTCCGAGAACCACAGTGCCTTGAGCTCTTCCAGTTTGTCGGGGTGCTCGGCGGCCAAGTCGTGACACTGGCTGCGATCGGCCTCGATGTGGAACAGTTCCCAGCGGTCGTCGTCGAAGTGCCCCCAGCCCGCGGGTGTTGCGGCGTGCACGGTGTTGGCGAACCATCCGTCGTGCCAGATCCCTCGCGTACCCAGCATCGTGTAGAACTGGGTCTCCTTGCCGGTATCGGCGGATGAATCCAGCAGCGCCGCTTTGAAGCTCACTCCGTCCAAGGGCTTTTGCGCGATGCCCTTGACGGTGTCCGGCGCCTCGATGTTCAGCAGGTCGTAGACAGTCGGGGTGATGTCGGAAACGTTGACGTAGTTGTCCCGGACTTCGCCGTGGGCCGTAATCCCGTTGGGCCACGACACAATTGCGGTGTCGGCGATGCCACCCTCGTGCGACGCATAGCGTTTGTAGAGCTTGTACGGGGTGTTGAAGGCCATCGCCCACCCGATTGGATAGTGATTGTAGGTCTGCGGGCCCCCGAGCTTGTCGAACACCTTCATGCTCTCTTCGACGGTGTCGATGTAGCCGTTGAAGAACTTGCCCTCGTTCACCGACCCGTTGGGGCCGCCTTCGCCGCTGGCACCGTTGTCGGAGATCACCACGATCAAGGTGTTGTCCAGCTGGCCTGATTCCTCGAGATAATCCAGGATCCGCCCGATTTGAGCGTCGGTGTAGCTCAGGAACCCGGCGAACACCTCCGCCATCCTGCTGAACAAGCGCTTCTCGTCGTCATCGAGCGAGTCCCAAGGCCGTACGGTGTCTTGCAGCGGCCATGGCTGACCGTCGGGTCCCTTGACGTCGAGGTAGGGGTTGACCGGCGACAGCTCGGTGTCGGGCGGCACGATGCCGAGCGACTTCTGGCGCTCCAACACGATCTCGCGGTAGCGCTCGTAACCCATGTCGAACCTGCCGGCATAACGGTCGGCCCACTCTTGGAAGACATGATGCGGCGCGTGACCGGCGCCCGGGCAGACATAGCTGAACCACGGCTTGTCGGGCGCGATCACCTTGGCGTCGCGGATGAACTCAATCGTCTTGTCCGCGAGGTCCTTCGACAGGTGGTAGCCCTCTTCCGGGGTGGCGGGCGGGTTCACCGGGTGGTTGTCGTACACCAGGTCCGGGTACCACTGATCGGTCTCACCGCCCATGAATCCGTAGAACCGTTCGAAGCCTCGCGATGTCGGCCAGTGTCGCTTGGTCGAGGCCACGTTGGACTCTTCAAGAGGGGTCAGGTGCCATTTGCCGACGCAGTAGGTGTTGTAACCCCGTTCGGCCAATACCTCTGACAGTAAGGCGGTTTCGAAGGGAATCCGGCCGTTGGAATTGGGGAAACCCTCGGTGAACTCCTCGATCATCGCCATGCCGACGGTGGTGGCGTTGCGTCCGGTCAACAGGGACGCCCGGGTGGGCGAACACAACGCGGTGGTGTGGAACTGCGAGAGCCGCACACCGCGGTCGGCGATCCGCGACATCGCCGGCATCTCGACCAGGCCACCGAAACAGTCCCAGGTGGCGATGCCGGTGTCGTCCCACACCAGATACATGACATTGGGTGCGTCCGCCGGCGCGGTGGGCGCAGCGTACGGACCCCAATCTGGTTCCGAATCGCGGATATCCAGTTCGATTTTGCCGTTGAACTCGGTAGCCATCGCTGGCCTCACTCTCGTAGTGGACCCCCGGGACTACCGATGCAGATTACACCGCCGTCAGTTGTCCTGACCCTGTTCGGCGGTCCAGGTATGCGGCAGCATCGGGACGCTCGGTCCGCCACCGAAATCGTCGCTCTCCAGCGTGGCCAATCCCGTCGCATGGTCGCTGGATTTCTGCACGGTGCCGGCGAACCCGAGCGATCCGCCACCGCTGTCGGACGCCACCGGGCCGGGCTGCGACGGATCCGCCCAATCCGGATCCACCTCGTAATCCATTGTGGCGTCGGCATAGTCATACTTGCGGGCCTGCTGGGTCCGCCGCCTGCGCGTCCGTCGTCGAGCGGCTTCGGCCGCGGCAACCTCAGCCGACTCGCCCGGCGCTTTGAGCCGCGCACTGGCAGCGACGCCGGCCTTGGCTCCGGAGTCGAAGTTGATCGGCGGACCGCCGCCGGTGAAAACCGCGTACGGGATAGCCAGCCCGTGCGCGGCGGCAGGTGGCGGAGTCGGTGATGCCGGCGCCGAACCTCCGGCAGCGCTGGGCGCTGGCGCAGCAGAGACGGACGGAGCAGGGGCCGTGGGCGCCACCGTCGCTGCGGCGAGCGGGGTCGAGGCGATCACGGGGGCGATCGGCAGCGCGGCTATCGGCGGGAGCGGCGGAAGGAAGGGCTGGAAGAGCGAAGGGTCGATCAGGCCCACCACAGCGGCCACGGAGGCCACCGCTGCTGCGGCGGCGGCCGGCAGGGTCGTGAGGGTGGAACTGGCCGCGACCGCGGCGGCGACCACCGGATGCGCCACCAGGAATGCGATGATGTTGGCCGGTGTCAGGCTCGCCAGCGCCGCTTGAGGATTGGTGGCCAGCAACTGGGCGAAGGTCTCGAGTTCCTGAACGAGCGTGACCGTGTTCTTCACCCAGTACAGCTGCGTCAACGGGTCGGTGTACGCCGAATAGGGCAAGCCGTTGATGGTGCCGGCGCTCGGATCCCAGGTGATGCCGCGGGCCTGCAGGAACTGCACGATGATCTGATCCAGCGGCGTTTCGGTTGCGGCAGACGGCGACGCCGTCGAGTTGGTTTGACTGTCCGCCTTGAGAATTGGCGGCGCCGGCTCGGTCACCGGTGTCGCCGCAACAGCAGATCCGGCGACCGCCTGATACGTGCCCATGGTGGCGGCGGCCTGAATCCACATGCGCGCGTAGTCCGCTTCGTTCAACGCGATCGGAATGGTGTTGATCCCGAAGAAGTTGGTTGCCACCAACACGCCGTGCACCACGTGGTTGGTGGCCAGCTCCGGCAGGGTCGGCATTGCGGCCAATGCGGCGGTGTGGGCCGCGGCCAGAGTCTCGTGCTGAGCGGCGGCGGCGGCGCTGTTCGCGCTGGCTTGGTTGAGCCAGGTCAGGTACGGCGCGTTCGCGGCGATGAACGACTCTGCACTCGGTCCCTGCCATGCGCCGGCCTGCACCTGGGCGAGCAGCACGGTGAGTTCGTCTGCCACATCGGTGTATTCGGTGCTCAACGAAGTCCAAGCGCCGGCCGCTTGCAGCAGCGGGCCGGCCCCGGGACCGCTACTCAACAGCGTCGAGTGCACCTCCGGCGGTGCGGCGATCCAGATCGGCGCGGTCACCGTCAGCCCACCGAGAAGAGGTATGACGAGGACCCCGCCGCGTCGCCTGCGGCGTAGCTGGTACCCGACTCCCCCACTCCGAGCCCCGCGCGCCCGAGTTCTTCGGCACCCTGAGCGGCAACCGCCGCGTGCAATCCACCGCGGACGCTGAATTCCGCGGCGCTCTGCAGCGACACCGGATCTGCGGCGGGCGGGACGACGGCGGTGATCAGCGGTGCCGCAGCGGCGTGCGCGGACGCCAAACGAGCGGTCAATGCCTCTACCCCGGAACAAGCAGCGGCCAAGCCTTCGGGAACGACGCGCAAAGTCATTATTGCCACTCCTTCGATGGTTTGGTCGGGGCTGACACAGGGAGCATTGGAAATCTATCCAATTAGGGTGCGACCGCCTGAGATGGACAACCGGGCCGCCGGCGCACCGGAGCTCGTTGTACCAACCGCACTTCCAGCGGACTGAGTGCGAAAAATGCTGAGCTGCAGGCTATTTCAGATACCAACTTGGCATATGTACTGCTCAGGGCGCTACTGTCTACACTTTTTTGAATCACGGTGGTTTTGATATCGCCTCCGCGTCAACGTGTTTCAGAAATTGAAGTATTTCGGTTCGAATGGTCGTCACGACCCCCGGAAAGCGACCCGGTGTGCTCGGGTGTCCGCGGCGGTTTCCCTCATGGTGATTCGAGCCGAAGCCCGCCGCCGCCAACATCGTTCGCACCGGCTCCCGGCGGATGGCCCGCCTCAGCCTGCCGGGCCGGAGATGCCTCTGTTCAAGCTCAAAAGCTCAGTGGCGCAGAGTATTTGACATGGCCGCTCGTTACAGAAACGCAGCCGCCACGGACGGAGGCGGGCCGCGGGCCAGAGGTGCCCGCGTAGTCACCGTCATCGCCGTCATGCCGAGCACCCACAGCGGCTCACGCCCCGCCGTTACGCCCGTCGACGACACACGTCGTAGAGTCCCGTGGTATCCAGGTAGGCAAGCTAACTAGCTGCCGCATAGTGTGCTGCCGCCCTGCGCCGACCCTGCCCGAGATACGGGCCGAACTCTTGGAGCGTCATGGACAACCGGTTCTTCCCGCTCGTGGTCGTGCCCGTCATGCTGGCCCTCGGGCTGACGCTGACGGTCGCCGACTTCCGCCGCGCGGCCTCGCTGCGCCGACCCCTGGCGGTGGCCTTGCTGTGCCAGGCCCTGGTGCTGCCCGGGCTCTGCCTCTTGATCGCCGAGGCGTTCCACTTGAAGCCCGAACTGGCGGTCGGACTCCTGTTGATGTCCGCGGCGCCCGGCGGTCTGATGGCGAACATCATGAGCCACCTGGTCAACGGCGACTTGGCGGTCAACCTGACGCTCACCGCGATCAACGCCGTGCTGTCGGTCTTCACCCTGCCCGCGACGGTGGCGTTCTCGATGTTCTGGTTTCTGGACAAGGGCCGATTCATCCCGCTGCAAGCGGACAAGTTCCTTGGGGTGTTCGGGCTGATTCTGATACCGACGGCGATCGGCGTCGCCATTCGTCACCGGTACCCGGCATTGGCGGAACGGCTGAAGAAGCCGGTTCGGATCGCGGCGGCGGTGCTGCTGGTGGCGGTCAGCCTCGGGGCGATTGCCAGCGGCAAGACGACGATATGGAGCAACCTCGGCGCCCTCGTCGGAGCCGTCGTGGCATTCTGTGTGGTCAGCCTGACCGTCGGCTACCTGGCACCGCGCCGATTGAACTTGGCGCCGCGGCAGTCTATCGCCGTCAGCCTGGAGATCGGACTGCACAACGCCATGCTGGCGATGGGCATCGCATTGAGTCCGCAACTTCTGAATAGCGTCGAAATCGCTACGCCCGCAGCTGTTTACGGATCGATTGCACCGCTGATCGCGCTGGCGTTCGTCTTCACCGTCCGCCGACTGGATCCCGCTTACCGGAAAGCAGCCAGCCCCGACGAAACCGTCGGGGCGGACGCCGCCGTCTGACTACTTGGCCTTTTCCAGGATCTCGACGAGGCGCCAGCGCTTGGTGGCCGACGTCGGACGAGTCTCCATCAGCGAGACGCGGTCGCCGATGCCGGCATCGCCGTGCTCGTCGTGCGCCTTGACCTTCTTGGTGGTCCGGATGATCTTGCCGTACAGCGGGTGACGCATGCGGTCTTCCAGCTCGACCACGATGGTCTTCTGCATCTTGTCGCTGACCACATAACCGATGCGCGTCTTGCGTTGACCCCGCGGCTTGGGTGTGGCCGGAGTGCGCTTGGGCCCCTTGGCGCCAGCGTCTTTCGCGGGGGCGGACTTGTTCGCCTCAGCCATTACGACTCACCACTTTCTGCACCGAGCGGCCCAGAAGCCAGGCCGAGTTCACGTTCACGTAGCACGGTGTAGATCCGTGCGATTTCCTGGCGGACCGTGCGGAGCCGGCGGTTGTTCGCGAGCTGGCCGGTCGCCATCTGGAAGCGCAGGTTGAACAATTCTTCCTTGAATTCGCGCAGCTTCTCGACCAGTTCTTCGTCGTTGAGCTCGCGCAGTTCGCCCGGCGAAGTTCCCACTGCCATCAGAACTGATCCTCTCGGGTGACGATGCGTGCCTTGATCGGCAGCTTGTGGATCGCACGGGTCAGTGCTTCCCGCGCGGTCTGCTCGTTGGGGTAGCTCAGCTCGAAGAGCACGCGACCCGGCTTGACGTTGGCGATCCACCACTCCGGCGAACCCTTACCCGACCCCATACGGGTTTCGGCGGGCTTCTTGGTCAGCGGGCGGTCCGGGAAGATGTTGATCCACACCTTGCCGCCACGCTTGATGTGCCGGTTGATCGCGATACGCGCGGACTCGATCTGGCGGTTGGTGACGTAGGCGTGCTCCAGTGCCTGGATGCCGTAGTCACCGAAGCTGACCGACGTTCCGCCGCTGGCGATCCCGCGCTGACGCGGGTGGTGCTGCTTGCGGTGTTTGACTCTGCGGGGAATCAACATAGTTAGCTCTCCGTACTCTGCGCCTCGGCGGCGGGCGCCTCGGCGGTGGGCGCCGCTGCCGGCGCGGACGAGGCCTCCTCGGCACTCGACGCAGCGCGCCCGGCCTCGGTGCTGGTCGCCGTCGTACCCGCGGATCCGCTGCGACGCGGGCGGGTGCCCGACGGACGCTCACGGCGCGGACGTTCGGCGCCGGCCGACGGTGCAACCAGCTCGCGCTTGCCACCGACGATGTCGCCCTTGTAAATCCAGACCTTCACGCCGATGCGGCCAAAGGTGGTCTTGGCCTCGTACAGGCCGTAGTCGATGTCGGCACGCAGCGTGTGCAGCGGCACCCGACCTTCGCGGTAGAACTCCGAGCGGCTCATCTCGGCGCCGCCCAGACGGCCCGAGCACTGCACCCGGATGCCCTTGACGTTGGGCTGACGCATCGCCGACTGGATCGCCTTGCGCATCGCACGGCGGAACGCCACCCGGTTGCTGAGCTGCTCGGCAACGCCTTGGGCAACCAATTGCGCTGTCGACTCGGGGTTCTTCACCTCGAGGATGTTCAGCTGGACCTGCTTGCCGGTCAGCTTCTCCAGGTCGGCGCGGATGCGGTCGGCCTCGGTGCCGCGGCGACCGATGACGATGCCCGGACGGGCGGTGTGGATGTCCACCCGAACCCGGTCGCGGGTGCGCTCGATCTCCACGTCGGCGATGCCGGCGCGCTCCAAGCCGGTCGACAGCAGCTTGCGGATCGCCACGTCTTCCTTGATGTAGTCCGCGTATTGCTTGTCGGCGTACCACCGGGATTTCCACTCGGTGGTGATGCCGAGCCGGAATCCGTGCGGATTGATCTTCTGGCCCACTACTCCGAGCCCTCCTTCGATTCCGAAGTCGCTTCAGGAGCAGCGGACTTCGCGGCGGTTGCCTTCTTGGGGGACGCCTTCTTGGCCGGCGCCTTGTCGGCGGTTGCTTTCTTGGCCGGCGCCTTGTCGGCGGCAGCCTTCTTGGCGGGTGCGGTGCCCGCGGCCTTGCTGGCCTGCGCGCGCCGGGCGCGGGTCGCGCTCGCGGACTGCGAACCCCGCCCGTCCTTGCTCGGGCGGCTTTCGACGATCACCGTGATGTGGCTGGTGCGCTTACGGATACGAAACGCGCGGCCCTGGGCGCGCGGACGGATCCGCTTGGCGGTCGGACCGCCGTCGGCGTAGACCGTGGCCACCACGAGGGTCGCCGGGTCGAGCCCATTGTTGTTCTGCGCGTTGGCCGCAGCGCTCGCGATGACCTTGGCCACCGGCTCGCTGGCCGCCTGGGGCGCCCAGCGCAGGATGTCCAGCGCTTCGGTCACCGACTTACCGCGGACCAGGTCGATCACCCGGCGCGCCTTGGTCGGCGACACCCGCACGAATCGTGCGACGGCGGTCGCCGACGGGAATTCAGTAGCCGTGCTCATCGCCGCTTGGCCTTCCGGTCGTCTTTGATGTGTCCCTTGAAGGTGCGCGTCGGTGCGAACTCACCCAGTTTGTGGCCCACCATCGACTCGGTGACGAACACCGGCACGTGCTTGCGACCGTCGTGGACGGCGAAGGTGTGGCCGATGAAGTCGGGAATGATGGTCGAACGGCGAGACCAGGTCTTGATGACCTGCTTGGTGTTCTTCTCGTTCTGGACGTCGACCTTCTTGAGCAGATGGTCGTCGACGAACGGACCCTTTTTGAGGCTGCGTGGCATGTCTGTTTCTCCTGGCTGCCGCTAGCGAGACTTCTTGCCGGTGCGCCGGCGTCGGACGATGAGCTTGTCGCTGGGCTTGCTGCCCTTACGGGTACGACCCTCGGGCTTACCCCAGGGGCTGACCGGGTGACGACCACCGGAGGTCTTACCCTCACCACCACCGTGCGGGTGGTCGACCGGGTTCATCACGACACCACGGACGGTGGGGCGCTTGCCCTTCCAGCGCATCCGGCCGGCTTTACCCCAGTTGATGTTGGCCTGCTCGGCGTTACCCACCTCGCCGACAGTGGCGCGGCAGCGCACGTCGACCCGACGGATTTCACCGCTGGGCATACGCAGCGAGGCGTATGTGCCTTCCTTACCGAGCAATTGGATGCTGGAGCCGGCAGAGCGAGCCAGCTTGGCACCGCCGCCGGGCCGCAGCTCCACCGCGTGGACCAAGGTACCGGCCGGGATGTTGCGCAGCGGCAGGTTGTTGCCCGGCTTGATGTCGGCGTTGGCGCCGGACTCGACCACGTGGCCCTGCTTGAGTCCCTGGGGCGCGATGATGTAGCGCTTTTCACCGTCCAGGAAGTGCAGCAGTGCGATGTTCGCGGTGCGGTTCGGGTCGTATTCGATGTGCGCGACCTTCGCGTCGACGCCGTCCTTGTCGTTGCGACGGAAGTCGATGACGCGGTAGGCCCGCTTGTGCCCGCCACCCTTGTGACGAGTCGTGATACGGCCGTGCGCGTTACGTCCACCCTTGCCGTGCAACGGCTTGATGAGCGACTTCTCCGGAGTCGAGCGAGTGATCTCGGCGAAATCGGAGACGCTGGCACCGCGACGACCCGGGGTCGTCGGCTTGTACTTGCGAATTCCCATGTCTGTTAAGTCTCTCTATCCTCGGCTATTCGGCGGCTACGCCGTCACGCCGAACAACTCGATCGGCTTGCTGCCAGGCGCCAACGTCACGATGGCGCGCTTGGTGCTTTTCCGTTGTCCGAATCCACTGCGGGTGCGCTTGCGCTTGCCCTGGCGGTTCGCAGTGTTCACCGCGGCCACCTTGACCGAGAAGATTTTCTCGACCGCGATCTTGATCTGTGTCTTGTTCGAGTCGGGGTGGACCAGGAACGTGTACACGTTGTCATCGATCAGGCCGTAGGACTTCTCCGAGATGACCGGGGCCAGGATGATGTCGCGGGGGTCAGTGACGGTTGCCATCAGACCGAAACCTCCTCGGCGCCACGAGTGTTCGCGGTGATGAAGGCGTTGAGCGCCTCCACCGAGAACACCACGTCGTCGGCGCGCAGCACGTCGTAGGTGTTGAGCTGGTCCGGCGAGAGGATGTGCACACCCGGAAGGTTGCGCACACTCTTGGCGCCGGCCTCGTCGCTGCGACCGATGACCACCAGCACCTGCGTGCGGTCAGTCAGCGAGGCCAGGAAAACCTTGGCGCTCTTGGTCGACGGCGTCTGACCCGACACCAGCTCGGTGATCGCGTGGATGCGGCCGTTGCGCGCCCGGTCCGACAACGCGCCACGTAGTGCTGCGGCGATCATCTTCTTCGGGGTGCGCTGGCTGTAATCACGCGGCTGCGGACCGTGCACCACACCACCGCCGGTGAACTGCGGCGCACGCGTCGAGCCCTGCCGCGCGCGACCGGTGCCCTTCTGCCGGTACGGCTTCCGTCCACCACCGCGAACCTCGCCGCGGGTCTTGGTCGCGTGCGTCCCCTGGCGCCTCGCGGCCAGCTGGGCCGTGACGACCTGGTGCAGCAGCGCGATGTTGGCAGGCGCGTCGAACAGCTCGGCTGGTAGCTCGACCGAGCCTTCCTTCTTACCGGCGGGCGTCTGAACGTCGATCGTCAGGCCCTTGGCGGCTTTTGCCGACTCGTCAGTAGCCATTACTTCTCACCTCGTTTGATCGCGCTGCGGACCACGACGAGTCCGCCGGTGCGGCCAGGCACGGCGCCCTTGATCAGCAACACGCCGTTCTCGGCATCGACCAAGTGCACCAACAGGTTCTGGGTGGTCACCCGGTCGCTACCCATCCGGCCGGCCATCCGAGTGCCCTTGAAGACACGCGCGGGAGTGGCGCAACCGCCGATGGATCCGGGCCGGCGGTGGACCGCCTGGGCGCCGTGGCTGGCGCCCTGACCCTTGAAGCCGTGCCGCTTCATGGTGCCCGCGAAACCTTTACCCTTCGACGTGCCGGTCACGTCGACATACGTTCCGGCAGCGAAGATCTCGGCCGTCAGCTCCTGGCCCACCTCGTAGTCGGAAGCGGCCGCCTCGTCCTCGAGACGAAACTCGGCCAGGTGCCGACGCGGGTTGACACCGGCGGCGGCGTACTGGCCTGCCAACGGCTTGTTGATCTTGCGTGGACTGATTTCGCCGTAAGCCAGCTGCACCGCGCTGTACCCGTCGACCTCCGGGGTACGGATGCGGGTCACCACGTTCGGCCCGGCTTTGACCACCGTCACGGGGACGACGCGGTTGTTCTCGTCGAACACCTGCGTCATACCGAGCTTGGTGCCCAGAATGCCCTTTCTCGCCATTGCTCGCAGCTCTCCTACTGGATGTTGACGTCGACGCTGGCAGGCAGATCGATGCGCATCAGCGCGTCAACGGTTTTCGGGGTTGGGTCAAGGATGTCGATCAGGCGCTTGTGAGTGCGCATCTCGAAGTGCTCCCGCGAGTCTTTGTACTTGTGCGGTGAGCGGATAACGCAGTACACGTTCTTCTCAGTCGGCAGCGGCACTGGGCCAACCACACTGGCGCCCGTACGGACAACCGTCTCGACGATCTTGCGCGCCGAGGCGTCAATGGCCTCGTGGTCGTAGGCCTTGAGCCTGATGCGGATCTTCTGTCCCGCCACGCTTCCTCACTCTCCAGGTCGAGACCCGGTTTCCTGCCGGGCCCCAATCGCCTCAGACGATTGGACGCGCCCGGTTGTTGCGCCGCTGTTTACCTGTCTTGGTTCACCGGCCCCCGCGGTCGGGTGTGTCGCCCTCACGCAGCCCGGGCCGCGACCGAAATTGGTCACGCTCCAGATTGGGACCGGATGCGCCCGTGTGGGCGCTGGTCGTATGCCCAGCCAGGCGCGAACCTGGCTCAAGGCAACCCGAACAGTATGCCCCAGAACCCGGTGCAGGCCAAATCCCCGCGACCAGGCACCCGCACTGCCGCCCGATCGCTCGCCGGAAGCTTCTTACTCCAGAGTAAGGTGTCCCGATATGACGGGCTCGACCAGCACATATGCCGCTTGGCAGCGACTATCCGGTACACCCGGCGGCAGTCGGTTGTTTTCGCTGGCGGCGATGGCGCGCGTTCCGTACTTCGCCTCGGTACTGCCGCACGTGGTCACGATGGAACCGGGCCTGGCCGAAGTGCGGGTCCCCAAGTGGTTCTTCGTCTACAACCACCTACACACCGTGCACGCCATCGCGTCGTGCAACGCGGCCGAGGTGGCGATGGGGATGCTGATGGAGGCCACGGGGCCCCCGCAGTCACCGATGGATACCGAAGGCGATGAACGTCCAGTACCTCGGCAAGGCCACCACGTCACTGCTGGCCCGCGCCGAGCTCGACCCGCCCGACTTCGCCGCGATGCGCGAGGGCCAAAAAGGATGGGACCTCGTCGTGCCGGTCAGCATCACCGACCGCAGCGGGGTCGAGGTCGTGCACGCCGACATCACCACCTGGGTTACGCCGGCCCGGTAACCCGCCCTGCTCACATTTCCCCCGAATGCGAGGGAAATCCCTGTATCGCCGCGCTGGGCATCCCGTTAGCGTCTGAGCTGAGTTTCCTGTGATTTACAGGAGAAAAGCGTAAGAAAAAGCTGATTAGGGGGCGGGCATGATCGATGGACGCAGCTGGTTCGTCAAGCCGCAGGCACGGGCCGGTTTCGGTCGCCGGCTGATCGGCTGGAGTTCTAGTGCCGGAGCCGTGCTGGCGTTCGGCATGGCGCCGCTGGCCAGCAGTCCACCGGCACACGCCGACGGCCTGGACGCGATCATCGACCCGATCATCAACTCCCTGGCCAGCCTCGACCCCGTGCTGGGCGCCGACTGGACCAGTTGGGTGGCCAACCTCGACTCCGCCTTCGATGCGGCCGCGAGCATCGACGCCTCCAGCGCCGCGGCTTCGAACTCAATGGACTTCGCTCATCTTTACGCACAGTTCGTCTACGAACCGATCCACACGTTCCAGCAGCAGTGGATCGACGGGACCTCATTCCTCGGGCCTAGCACCGTCACCTTCGACGAGAACCTCAACGAGCTGTACGGACAACTCCTGATCGGCAACGGCACCGAAGGTATCGAGGCAGCCCCCGACGGCACCGCCGGCGGCCTGTGGTTCGGCGACGGCGGGGACGGCTGGGACAGCACCATCGCCGGGATGGATGGCGGCGACGGTGGCGCGGCCTATTTCGGTGACGGCGGGATGGGCGGCGACGGCGGCCTCGGCGCGAACGGTGGTGACGGCGGTGCGACCGCACAGGGCATCGGTGGCATCGGCGGCGCCGGCGGCGACGGGGTCTTCGACTTCAGCGGTTTTGGCGTCGGGGGACTCGGCGGCGACGGCGGTGACGCCACCGGATATGTCTTCGGCATCGGCGGCGATGGGGGTGTCGGTGGCAGCGGAGCCAGCGGCGATTTCGACAACAGCTTGAGTGGCGGCGCGGGCGGTGACGGAGGAATCGGCGGCACCGGCGGGTCGAACGTGTCCCTACTGGGCGAGGCCGGCGACGGTGGCCATGGCGGCGCCGGGACTGACGGATTGAGCGACGGCAGCGGGGCGGTCGCCGGTCACGGTGGTGCCGGCGGAGTTGGCGGGACAAGCGACTTCACCGGACCCGGCCACGGCGGCGGCGGCGGGGGTGGCGGCGGCGGGGCACAGATTCAAGGCGACTCGGCCAGCGGTGCCGCTACCGGAGGCGACGGCGGCAGCGGCGGAGCGGGCACTGGCGGCATCAACGGCGAGTCCGGTGCGTACGGCGGCCATGGCGGCAACGCCTACATCACAGCGGACGCAAACAGCTCGGCAACCGGTACAGCGACTGGTGGCGACGGAGGTGACGGCGGCATAGCGACCGGCGGCAACGGCGGTGACGGCGGAAACGCCGTAATCCACGGGGGTGACAGCACATTCACGGGCAGTGGCGGCACAGCAAGCGGAATCAGTAGCGGCGGCAACGGGGGCGATTCAACCGGCCACGGCAGCGGCGGCGACGGTGGCTTTGCCTCGATCGTGGCGTACTCCGGCGCGACATCGAGCGGAACCGCCACCGGAGGCGAGGGCGGCGATGGCATCGGAGGCGGCGGGGACGGAGGAAGCGGCGGGGACGGCGGCTCCGCAGCGATCTCATCGATCAACTCCGGCACTACCAGCGGAGCAACCGCGATTGGCGGGGACGGCGGTTCGGGTAGCAGTAGCGCGAGCAGCAGCTTCGGCGGTGGCATCGGAGGCATGGGCGGTTTCGCTCAGGTCCAGAACGAGGGCGGCAGCATCAGCGGCGGCATCGCTCGCGGAGGGGATGGCGGTGCGGGCATCGGCTTCGGAGGCGATGGCGGCTTCGGCGGGGCCGGCGTCATCGGCGTCGGGAACGGAGGCGCCGTCGACGGAGTCGGTCACGACGCCATCGCGATCGGCGGTAACGGCGGCTCCGCCACCGACTCCGCCATGGGCGGTGACGGCGGCAGGGGCGAAATCAGTGCGGGACCCGACGGCCTGTCCTACGGCGAGGCGACCGGAGGCGACGGCGGCAACGCCGTCGGTACGGACTCTGGCTTCTCGGACGGCGGCAACGGCGGAAGCGCCTCCATCATCAGCAGCGAAACGGGTCAGGGTGGCACAGCGAGCGGCTCGGCGACCGGCGGTGACGGCGGTGATTCGAGCGGCAGGTTTTCGATCGGCGGCAGTGGCGGTTCTTCGTTCATCGCTGCCGACGGAAGTAACGCCGTCGCCAGCGGCACAGTCCAAGGCGGCGATGGCGGCGCAGGAATGAACGGGGGGGCCGACGGCGGAATGGGCGGAAATGGAACGATTTCCGCGACGGGCACGGGGAGCTCCGCGAGCGGGGCCACCGCTACTGGTGGCGACGGTGGCAGCGGCACGGGGTCCGGTCAGACCGGCGGCAACGGCACGGCAGGCAGCGTAAGCGCGATCGGTGGGGCGAACGCAGATGGGCAGACGGCGATCGGCACGAACGGCGCAAACCACCCGTAAACCTCAGGCCAGGTACGTCCCGTGGCCGCGCCGCACCAAGGCACCGTCGAACTCGAGCACCTCGTTAACCATGCCGCCGCGTTGGTTGCGATAGTGGAGGACGAGGGTCGACACACCCGCGTACACGCCTAGGATGTCGAAGTGCAGGTCGGGCACGGCTTGCAGTGCGGTACACCAGTATTCGCGCAGCGCCGACTTACCGGACACCACTCCCCCTGAGCCACGGACAATTTCGGCCGCGATCGGCGAGGTGAACACCACGTCGTCGTGAAAGTGCGCGAGCACCGCCTCGACGTCGTGACGGTTCCAGGCTGCAGCCCAATCTTCGGCGAAACCGGCCGGCTCGGGTGTGCTCACTGCGCGCCTTTCAGCGTCGCCCAGAACGGACACTGGTGTTCGGCCTCGAAGTCGAGGCTGACCTGACTTCCGCCGGGCCGCAACGACATCCAGACATTGCTGTGCTCGGAAGTACCGTCCTGGGCCGGCCAGTCGGGCAGACCGGCCGCCTTCGGTGCCCCGTTGATGACGAACTGGCTCCAGTAGCTCATCATCTGGTCGGACAGGATTTGTTGCGCGTGATTCAACGGCGGGGCGCCGCCCATGCTGAACAGATACCTCAGTTCCAGCGAATGGCTGGCGCCCACCGGGAACGGCGCGTGCCGCAGGAAGTCGGGCGCGGGGGCGTGCGGATCGTCGAACTCGTAGGCGTAGACCGGCGAATTGCGACTCAGTGAGTCGGCCATTCTGTCTGCGACACAAGCGAATACACCGTCGGTTGCCGCCGCCGAGTAGGCCAGCGACAGGTCGCCACCGTAGTGGTCCGCCGGGTAATGCGCCAACACCGCCGCACCGTCGGCGCCGAAGATGTCGCTGAGCGTGCGCGGATATTCGGCGGCGCTGACGCCCCGGCGGAGTCGGTCCGCCCGGAGTGCTGCGAACAGGGTGAACTCGTCGTGGTTGACGCCGAGCAATACCGGAACGTGGGCGGCGCGGCCGGCGGCGATACTCACGACCGGATTGTCCGGCAGCGCAGGCGTTCCGGTGACCGGGCCGGAGAGCGCGTCGGAGTCACCGAGGAAGAAGTACCAAGGCGGATGTTCGAGTCGGGTCGCCGGTAGGCCACGCAGGCACCGCGCGGTCGTAGCGGGATTGCGACAACCGGCCGCGAAGGCGTAGTTCACACTCTGCTTCTGCCCGAACTCCAGGCCGGTCTGCGCCTGGCACGGCGCGCTCTGAATGATCGCCGCGCGGAACAGACCTGCCGACCCCGGCGCGACCAGGTGGTCGCAGACCGACATTCCGCCCGCGGATTCACCGGCGATCGTCACTTTCTTCGGATCGCCGCCGAAAGCGGCGATGTTGTCGTGAACCCAGCGCAGCCCGGCCTGCTGGTCGGCCAGGCCGTAGTTGCCGACCGTCCCGGGCGCTCCGAGCGCAGGGTGGGCCAAGAAGCCGAGCGCACCCAGGCGGTAGTTGAGCGTGACCACGATGATGTGGCCTTTGGCTGCCAGCCAGCGCGAGTGGTAGATGTCGCCGCTGCCGTTGACGAACCCTCCCCCGTGAATCCACACCATCACCGGACGCTTCTCGCCGTGCTGGGCACGCGGTGGTGTCCAGACGTTGAGGGTGAGGCAGTTTTCACTGGTCGGTTTGCCGACCCCCGGCTTGAGTCCGGTGTCCTGCATGCATTGCGGCCCGGCTTTGGTGGCATCCAGCATGCCCGGCCAGCGCGCCGCCGGCCGTGGCAGTTGCCACCGCAACGGCCCCACCGGCGGCGCCGCGTACGGAATGCTCTGGAACAGACGGTAATCCGGGGCGACCTGGCCGCGGATCGATCCGAGCGCGGTACCCACCACCCCGGCGTCCAACGGGCCCGCGTAGGCCGGTTCGGCCTTCCGGGGCTTGACGACGGCGTCCTGACCGCACGCCACCGCGAGCAGGGCCGTCATCAGCACGACGGCCCACGCTCGTCGGCGGCGCGGCGTTCGGATGGGCACGAAATAACAGCCTACGGATTACCGGGAATCCGGTCATCGACTATTCCGCGATCACGGAGCCAGTGTCTGACACGTGTTCAAAAGCTTGGCGACCGAACTCGGCCGACAAGACGGCGACTGAGCCGGGTCCAGCTCGACGTCGGTCCGGGTTGAGCAGCCTGCCACCCGGGCGCTAACCCTGCCGAAATCTGTTGACCTGAATAGCAATTCACGAGCGGTCGGCGGCGGATCTCACGCACCGGCCGAGTCGCTCGGAGCTTTCTCGCGCGCTTCCTGCTGCGTCCGCTGCACATGGAGGAAGCCGTCCACGGCGGCCTGCGCGGCGTCGCGGTAATCGAAGTCAGGCAGGGTGGAAAGCCTGCCGAGCACCGCCGGGCCGATCAGCAGCGCAATTGCCCGGGTGCGGTCGATATCGCCCAACTCCGCTGCGTCCGGGCTGTCGAAGATCGCGTCGAACGGCGCGGCGTACTGCTGGGCGATCCGCTCACGCAACGTGCTGACAGCGGGGCTGTCCGCGGTGCGCCGGCGGTCCGACTCCGGCAACTGGTCGAGGTCACGGCCGAGCGACAGCCAACTCATCGCCATCACCATGCTCGGACGATCACCGATCGTCTGCGCGAAATCCGTCACCAGTGCGATCAGTCGATCACGCAGCATGCCTTCGGCGGACGGTATCGGCGCCGCCGGTATCAGACCGCTGAAAGCCGCTGCCAGCAAGTCGTTTCCGCTCGGGAAATGTCGGTAGAGGGTCGCTCGGGCGACATTGGCTCCGCGCGTCACCGCGTCGACGGTCACCGCGCTGGGACCGCCGGCGCGAAGTAACGCGGTGGCAGCTTCCAGCAACCTGGCCCGGGAGCGCGCTGGGCGCGGATCGCTCTTCTCGGCGATGTGGACCACCTCCTCGTGTCCGACCCTGTCAAGGGTACGCAATACAGGGTCGGCATCGGTGCAGAGCTTGGCTGGTCAGCCGACGAACTGTGCAGCCCGGTGCCCCAGCATCGCGATGGTGGCGTGTGGGCCGCGGCTGGTGATCGACGGCAAGACCGACCCATCGATCACCCACAATCCGTCGATCCCGCGCAATCGACACTGGTGGTCGACGACGGCCGACGGGTCGTCGGCACCGCCCATCGGAGCGGTACCGCACAGGTGCTGAGAGGTCGACCAGACTGGCTCACCGATTTCAGTTGTCGGACCGGCGATTTCGCGGGCCAGCTCGCAACCCGCTTGCAACGCCGCGATGTCGGCGGGTTCGCTGTCGTAGCGGTGCTCGATCAACGGCGGCACCAGTGGGTCGGCCGAAACCAGCGACACCCGGCCGCGGGACAGCGGGCGCATCAGCGCCACACCGAGGTGTGGCCAGTCGGGATGGCCCGCCGTTCCGTCACCGACCATCGCCACAAAGCCACCGGTGTAGGGCCGGATCTCGATGTCGTCGGGCGTACTGAGCACCACCTCGAGCACCGGTCGGCCGGCGGCGACGGTCCACGTGGTCGGCAGCACCCATTCCGGGTGGTCGCTGCAGGCCGTCCCGACCGGAGCAGGAGCCAGCACGTCGACACCGACGGCACGCAACATCGCCTCGTCACCGATGCCGGAAAGCATGAGTAGATGGGCGGATTCGATCGCACCGGCGCACAGCACAATGCGATCGGCGGTCAGGGTGATCGGCCCGCCCGGCCCGACGGCAAGCACGCCGGTGGCGCGTCCGCCCGAGACCCGCAGGCGCAACGCCCGAGTCTGGGTCAGCAGCGAGAGGTTTGCCCGGTTCAGGGCCGGCAGCAGAAACGCGGCGCCGGGCCCGATCCGCACACCGTCGACGATGTTGAGCGGGACGGCGCCGATACCGGACGGCAGTGCGCCCGCGTCCGGCACGTCGTTCAAGTCGGGCAGCCACGGGAGCCCGAAGCGTTCAGCCGCGTCGACGAAAAGTGCTGTACTGCCGATGATTTCACTGGTCCGGCGAACCTGGATCGGTCCGGAATCACCGTGGGCGGGTCCGGTGAAGTCCAGGTCGGTCTCGATCGCGCGAAAGTGATCGGCCACGTCCGACCAACCCCAACCCGGTATGCCGAAGCCGTCGAAGTCGCGTCGCAGAGCACGGCAGAAGTAGCCGCCGTTGACGGCGCCGGAACCACCGAGTGTCGCGCCCCGCACGATCGGCATCTGACGGGCCGGTCGGTCGGTCAGTCGGGTCTGGTACCGCTGTACCAGCGGGCTGACCGCTCCGATCGGCAGCCGGAGCCCGTTGGCCGTCTCCGCGTGCAACCTCGGGTCAGCCAGACCGACGCCGGCTTCGAGAACCGTCACCGAGCGGCTCGGATCGGCCGAAAGCAGGCTCGCTACAACGGATCCAGCGCTTCCCGCGCCGACGATCAGCACATCGCTGTGCAGCGCTGCTGCGGTCAGGACTCAGACTCGAATCTGCGGTTTGAGCGGACCGACGTTGCGTTCCCGCAGCACGCCGTACCAGAGTCCGAGGCCGTAGGCCAGGTCGTCGAGTCGCTTGAGCACCAAGTACATCAGCAGGCCGATCGGGCGGGCGTCGTCGTCCGCGGTTTGCCGACGGCTGATCCAGTCCACCACCCCGTCGACAACCGCGGCGACCAGCACCACCCGCCGCACCGGACGGAAGAGGATCGCCGCGAGCAACGCGACCGGCCAGTAATGCCGGCAGATCGCCGACGCCAGCTGCAACGCTGCCGACCACAGGCTGCGCGCTGCCACCGTGACCACATCCCACATCTGAGTCTCGGTGCCATGCATGCTCTTCGCGACTCGGCGACCGGTCAGCCCGGCAACGAACAGCGAGGCCAGGTAACCGAAACTGGAACCGACGGCCATCAGAATCCACGCCGTCAGCGCCCACCCGGAGATCATCATCGGCGCGATCTTGTCCGGGTGACGGACCGAGAGCGGAGCCGCCGAACCGCCGTAAAATGCCTTGCGCGTCAGCCAATCGCGGAGTTCGGTCCGATGATCGTGTGCCACTTGGGCGATTGGCTCGTAACGCAGCCGAGCACCGGCCTCCACCAAACGCCAGCACAGATCGACGTCTTCACCGGAGCGCATAGTCTCGTCGAATCCGTTGATATCGCGCAAAGCCGAAGCGCGACAAATGATTGCGGCACTCGGCACATAGGACACCGTGGTGTAGGGAATGACCGGAGCTTCGCGCTGCCCGAGGTCCAGCGACGAGCGCACCGCCTCGTATCGGGCGACCAGGTCATCGTTCTGCGCGAGACCCACGATCCTCGGGGCCACCAGAGCCACGGTCGGATCGCAGAAGTGGCCGAGCAGTGCCTCCAGCCAGCCGCGGCGCGGGACGACGTCGGAGTCCAGAAAGGCGACGTAGTCCGTCTTGCAGGCGGACAGACCGGTGTTGCGCGCCGCAGCGGGGCCCCTGCTCTGGCCGTGCCGCAGAATCTCGACCTCGGGATGCGCCCCCGCGAAATCCTCACTGCCGACCGGTGTCGACGATCCGTCGTCGACGATGACGATGCGCAGGCCACGTAACGCTGTAACCAGTCGACGTAGTCCACATGCGTTGTCCCGCACCGGAATTACCACCGTCACGTCACGATGCGACGGGCCGCCGGCAGGGCGCGGGTGCGCCACCGTCGCGTCCAGCAGCGTCCTGGCCAGCTCCGCGCTCACCGCGTCGCTCACCTTGAGCCGCCCGTCGGCCAGCATGTCCTGAGCGGCGGGTGCCAACCGCAGGATCCGGGTCGGCGATCCGCCCAGCAGCGCCGACCCCTGACCGAGCACACGGACCCGACGATCGACCTGCACAGCAAACCCGTCCGGCAACCGAGTGGGTGTCATGCGAGCATCCCGTTGGCTGCCGGCATCCAGCGCAGCACCCGGCGCAGGCAGTCCTCGGTCATCTCGGTCAGCATGCGTTCGCCGTCGGCGGCAGTGGCGGTGGTCGGGTCACCCAGCACTCCGACTTCGCTGACCGCGGCGACTCCACCGCTGCGCATCGACGGCAGCAGCTCCGCCAGTGGTGCACTGTTACCCGCCCGCCACCGGTCGGTCCGCACGTCGGTCGGCGAAATATGTAGCAATACGGAAGTTTCAGCGTGTCCGGCGTGTGCGTCACCACCGGCCACCACGCACGGGCACCACCCGGCGTCACGCCCTTCGCGACGCAGTTGCGCGACGGCGCTGCGCAGCGCGGCGATGTTGCCACCGTGGCCGTTGACGAAGACCAGGCGCTGCGCCCAGCAGGTCGCCGACCTGCCGTACTCCACCAGCAGCGTGGCCAGCGCTTCGGTGCCGATGGAGATCGTCCCGGGGAAGCTCTGGTGCTCGCCGCTGGCGCCGTATGCGATCGGCGGTGCCGCCAACCAGGACAGGTCGGGGTCGTCCGACAATCTGGACGTCACCCCGCGGGTGACGGCGTTCGCGATCCTGGTGTCGGTGTCCAGTGGCAGGTGCGGCCCGTGCTGCTCGGTGGAGCCAACCGGTACAGCCAGCCCTATCGGCAAGCTTCGCAGTTGGCTCGACGTAGAGCCCCCGAGATCGGGCTGGACTAGCACTCGGTGATGGTAAGACGAATTCACCTGCAGTGCATCGGTTGTTGGCGCTATCGAAGAAGTTTTTCCCGAAGCGCGTTCACCAACACCGGTCATCGACGCCACGTCAGCCACGTCAGTACCAACATACCCGCTGGTCTCGCGTGCGGGGAGCGACTAGACGGCGCCGAGCGTCCGGGTGAACCCGTCGGGCACCAGTACGTCGTCCCGATTCAGATCGTGCACCGATGCGCGCCCGAGGCCCATCAACGCCGAGTCGATCCCGCTCCGCAAGATGTCGAGTACGTTCTCGACGCCGGGCTGCCCGGCGGCGGCCAGACCCCAGAGGTAGGCGCGCCCGATCATCACGGCACGAGCACCCAGCGCCAGCGCCTTGACGACGTCGCTGCCGCGCCGGATGCCGCCGTCCAGCAAAACTTCGACCTGGTCGCCGACGGCATCGGCAACGGCCGGAAGCGCGCGAATCGAGGCCGGCGTCCCGTCCAGGTTGTTGCCGCCGTGATTCGATACCGAGATTGCCGAAACACCGGCATCCACAGCCCTTTTCGCGTCGTCGAGCCGCATGACGCCCTTCAGCATGAACGGGCCGCCCCACAATTCGCGCAGCCACGCGATATCCGCCCAGGTCGGCGGCGGCGTGGTCATCCACTCCCCGTAGGCAGCGAAGAACGGCGGACCGGTCTCACCACGGCCGGCCAGGTTGGGTACTCGCAGGTCCGGGGGCCGCAGCGTCTTGCCGAACCTCCACAGCCAGCCTGGGCGGGTGATCACCTCCGGCGACATCCGCAGCATGGTGCGCAGGTTCATCTGCTCCGGGATCTTCGGGCTGCCCCAGTCCCGGCCGTGGGAGAACGACCAGTCGGTGGTGACGATCAGTCCGACCGCGCCGGCCTGCCGGGCCCGTTCGACACGCTGCGCGATCACGTCGCGGCCGCCGGACCAGTAGACCTGGAAGAACAGCTTCGGATTGGCGGCGACCACGTCCTCGACCGGCTTGCTGGCGAACGACGACAATCCCATCGCCGTCCCGCGCGCCGCGGCGGCACGTGCCACCGCCACCTCACCGTCCGGGTCGACCGCCTGGACACCGGTCGGCGAAATCAACACTGGCAACGAGATCTCTTGTCCCATAACAGTTGTCGACAGATCGCGCTTCTCGAGTGCACCGACGACATGCGGCGCGAAGCCCAGCTCGCCGAACGCCTCGACGTTGTCGGCGACGGTCAGCCCTTTTTCACTGGCAGCCACCAACGCCGAGTACGACGATTTGGGCAGCCGCTTCTTCGCGCGCTGCTGCGCGATGGCGACGGTCTCGAACCAGACGTCACGGGCCACGACTAGACCGGGCTCTCGTTACACAGCCGCTGCGGCGGCATGCTCAGCTGCAGCAGCACCGGTCCGCTCTTGCGCTGACCGCGCGAGTGATCGCCGGACGGCTTCGGCTTGTCGCGGTCCTGCGCCAGCGCCGGCATGCCGTAGCCCTGGACGCACTCCGGGTCGGGGCCGTCGAGCGGCAGACCGGTGAAGAACTTGGCAGCCATGCAGCCACCACGGCAGCTGTCGTAGTGCCCGCAGCTGCCACAGGCGCCCGCCGACTGCGGCTCACGCAACTCGTTGAACAGCGGGGCGTCTTTCCAGACTTTGTCAAAACCCCCGTCCGACACCACGTTTCCCGCGAGGAAGCGATCGTGAATGGCGAACGGGCAGGCGTAGACGTCGCCGACCGGGTCGATCAGGCACACCACCCGACCGGCGCCGCACATGTTCAGCCCGGCCAGCGCCCCGGGCTCACCCAAGCCGGACAGGTGGAAGAACGAGTCGCCGGTGAGCACCCGATCGCCCTTGGCGACCAGCCAGTCGTACAGCTGGACCTGCTGGTCGGCGGTGGGGTGCAGGTCGTCCCAGACGTCGGCTCCCCGACCCGACGGACGCAGTCGGGTGATACGCAGTGTCGCACCGTAACGGCTTGCCAGCGCGGCGAATTCGTCGAGCTGGTCGACGTTGTGGCGGGTCACCACCACGGAGATCTTGGCGTCGGAGAAACCGGCGGCGGCCAGGTTCTCCAGGGCGCGGACGGCCATCGCGAACGATCCGGCCCCACGAACGGCGTCGTTGACTTCGGCGGTCGCGCCGTCCAGCGAGATCTGGACGTCGACGTAGTCACTGGCGGCCAGCCGCTTCGCGACCTCGGGGGTGATCCGTACGCCGTTGGTGGAGAACTTCACCCCGACGTGATGGGCGGTCGCGTAGTCGACCAGCTCCCAAAAGTCGGGTCGCACAGTCGGTTCCCCGCCGCCGATGTTGACGTAGAACACCTGCATGCGTTCCAGCTCGTCGATGATGTCCTTGCACTGACTTGTGGACAACTCGCGCGGGTCGCGCTTGCCCGACGACGACAGGCAGTGCACGCACGCCAGGTTGCACGCGTAAGTGAGCTCCCAGGTCAGGCAGATGGGCGCGTCGAGGCCGTGTTCGAACTGTTCGATCAGCCGTGGCACCGTCGAGGTCATGGGCGCTGCTCCTGTTCCGCAGGTACCAGCATCTGCGAGCCGGCCAGCACGCCGAGCGCGTGCACGTACGGACCCTGCTGGGAATCCTCGACGCCGGCCGCACGAAGCGCGGCCCGGACGTCGGGATGATCGGCCAACGATTGCACCACCGTCAGGATGGTGCGGTTTTTGAGAAACGACAGTTTGCGAGTTCCGAAGTGATACAACAGCGCTCCGAAAGACTCCGGGCGCACGGCGACCTGCGGGTGCAGTCGCCACGGCTGATCGAGATCGAACTCGGCTCGCCCCATGGTGGGGGCACTCACGGTCAGTAGACCCCGCACATCCCGTCGATGGACACCTCTTCGACCAGGGTTTCGGTGACGAGCTCGGTCTCGGTGTCGGTCTGCTGCTGCGGCTCCATGACGTTGCCTTTCGTTCGGGCGGTACTCGACAAGTCGTGTCGATGTGGTCAGAATCACGGTCAGAATATGGCATCGAGTGCCGGAATGGAAGGGTGGGGCCGATGGCGCAGCAGCAGCCGCGGGTTGGCCGCCGCCGGTCCACCACTCCGCAACACATCTCCGACGTCGCCATCAGATTGTTCGCCGACCGCGGATTCTCGGAGGTCAGCGTCGACGACGTTGCGCAGGCAGCGGGTATCGCCCGCCGGAGCGTGTTTCGGTATTACGCATCGAAGAACGCAATTCCGTGGGGCGATTTCGACACCCACCTTCAACAGTTCGGCGAACTGCTCAGCGGGGTCGATTTGCGACTGCCACTGGACGACGCGCTGCGGGCAGCGCTGCTGTCGTTCAACACATTCGACGAATCCGAGACCGCCCGGCACCGCCAGCGGATGCGGGTGATACTGCAAACTGCCGAGCTGCAGGCGTATTCGATGACGATGTACGCCGGATGGCGGGAGGTGATCGCCGCTTTCGTCGCACACCGGACCGGCGCCAAGACCGCCGACCTGCGACCACAGACCGTCGCCTGGATGATGCTCGGCGTTGCGCTGAGCGCCTACGAGCATTGGCTGGATGACGAATCGGTCTCGTTACCGCAAGCTTTGGGCGATGCCTTTGACGTGGTGCGCGACGGGCTGAAGGATCTAGAGGCATGAGCCGACTACTGCAGACCATTCAGGTGCAGGGTCAGGTGTGCGCCGGCATGGGGTCGGCGATGTACGGCGAGCTCTTGCCCCGGGTGGCCGACGACGTCGAAGCCGACGGGGTGTTCGCCGAGATCTTCGCGGGCCACGAAAACGATTCTGGCCGCATGGCTTTGCCGCTGCGACTGCTCGGCGGGTTGCACCGGTTGGCGCTCGACGGCCGCGCTCCCGCGTTGCGTCGCTGGTATCCCAGCGCCGGCGGCGCGTGGAACGCTGAGTCGGCGTGGCCCGATATCGTGCAGGCGGCCGCCGCGCACGCCGAGTATCTGCGCGCCGCACTCGACCATCCGCCGCAGACCAACGAGGTCGGCCGCTCGGCCGCGCTGATCGGCGGGCTGCTGATGTTGGCCGACCGCTTCGCAGCCCCGGTACGGCTTTTCGAGATCGGCTGCAGCGCCGGGCTCAATTTGCGTGCCGACCACTTTCGCTACCGCCACCCCGACGGCGCATGGGGCCCGGCTGAATCACCGGTGACCATCGACGACGCCTGGCGCGGCGAACTTCCCCCCGCGGCCGACCTGACCATCGCCGAGCGTCACGGCTACGACATTTCGCCACTGGACGCCACCGGCACCGACGGCGAATTGACGTTGTTGAGCTATGTCTGGCCCGATCAGCAGGCCCGGCTGGACCGGCTGCGCGGCGCGATCGAGATCGCCCGCCAAGTGCCGGCGACGTTGCACCGCCGCAATGCCACCGAAGCCGTGGCCGGCTTGACGCTGTCCAACGGCACGCTCACGGTGCTGTGGCATTCGATTATGTGGCAATACCTTTCGCTGCCCGAGCAGTCGACCATCTCGACCGAACTCGAGGCGATAGGGTCACGGGCGACCACCGAGGCCCCATTCGCCCATCTGAGGCTGGAGCCGCACCGGCGGACGCCGGACGCCGACGTCGAGTTCGTGGTGCAGGCCCGCTGCTGGCCCGGCGGAGACGATCGGCTGCTGGCCGCATGTTCGCCGCACGGGCCGCCGGTCGTCTGGGAACGACTAGCCCAGGACTTCTGAAATCGGCACGGCGGCGGCGATTTTGGCCCGCGCCTTCATCACCTTGCCGGGCATCCCACCACCGACCACCCCGGCCACCGCGCCGTCCCGTTCGTAGTAGGCCAGAAACTTGCGGCCGTCGTCCTCGACGATGTGCACGGTATCGGTGGCCACCGGCTCGCCGAGGCACTGGATTTTGACGTCGTACTGATCGCTCCAGAAGTACGGGACGACGACGCTGGTCGGTGCGTCTTTGCCGAGCATGGCGGGGACCACGGACCGCGCCTGATCGGCAACGTTGCTCCAATGTTCTACGCGCACTTGATGTCCCTTGGCGTCGCGCCAGGACGCGACGTCGCCGAGGGCCCATACGTTGGGCGCACTGGTTCGGCCGGCCGCGTCGCAGATGATGCCGTTGTCGACCTCGATGCCGCTGCCTTCGAGCCAGTCGGTGGCCGGCCGCGAACCGATGCCCACCACGACCAGATCGGCGTTGAACTCGGTGCCGTCAGTCAATTCCACGGTCTCGACGTGGTTGTCACCGCGTACGCCCGCCACCCCCACACCGGTCCGCACGTCGACACCTTCGTCACGGTGCAACCGGGCCACCAGGCCGCCGATCTGTTCACCGAGCACCGAGGCCAGCGGCGCCGGCTGCGGTTCGATCAGCACCACATCGACGCCGAGGCCGCGAAGGCTGGCGGCCACTTCGCAACCGATGAACCCGGCTCCGACCACGACCGCGCGGTGCGCTTCGGACGCGTGCTTGCGCAGGGCCAGACTTTCGTCGAACGACCGCAGCACCCGGATGCCGTCCAACTCGGGGAAGGCCGGAATACGCCGGGGCACCAGACCGGTCGCGATCACGAGTTCGTCGTAACCCAGCGTGGATCCGTCGTCGAGCGTGACGGTCTGCGCCTCGGTGTCGATGCCGGTGGCCGCCGACCCCAGCCGCAACGTGATGTTCTGCTCGTCGTAGAACTCGCGCGGTTTGAGAGTGACGTCGTCGACCTCGCTGCGCAGTACCTCCTTGGACAGCGGCGGGCGGTCGTACGGGAGGTGGACCTCGTCGCTGACGATCGTGATCGGACCGGCGAACTCCGAGCGGCGCAGTTGCTCGGCGGTCCGGATCGCGGCGAGTCCTCCGCCGACGATCAGAATTCCGTTGTCGCCAGAGCTAGTAGTCATTCGGAGTTCATACACGATTGCGGCGACCGACGGTTGCTCACCCCTGCGCGCGAGAGCGATCGATCAGGTTCGACAGCACGACGATACTTTCGCTGCGCTCGATGTCAGCGCTGGTGCGGATTCGCTCGAGGGCATCTTCTAAATGCTGCATGTCGCGCGCCAGCACCCGCAGGATGGCATCGGCGGTGCCGGTTACCGTTGCGGCGCTGACGACTTCGGGGATGTCAGCCCACGCCCGCCGCAGCTCGTCCGGAGAAATCCGGCCGTGACAGAAGACCTGGACGTAGGCCTCGGTGTTCCAGCCGATGGCGTTGCGGTCGACGACCGTGGTGAACGCCCGGATCACCCCGCTGTCGAGCATCCGATCGACGCGCCGCTTGACCGCCGGCGCCGACAACCTCACCCGCTCACCGATTTCCGCGAACGTCGCGCGGGCGTGCTGGCCGAGCTCAGCCAGAATCTGCTCGTCGATGCCGTCCAACCGGTCCATCGGGCCCTCCGCCCACAACAAAACTCTAAAATGCAGCATTTGGCGCAATAAAGTCAGTATAACCAAGCAACATTCGTCGATACATTGTTCTCAAGGCTGCTTTACCGTTGATTTATGACTATCTTCGCGGAGTCCGACGCGGCCGCCTGCCGCGACACGACGGCACGCAGGGCCAGCCTCCGGCATTACGTGATGACACCGCCGCGGTTCTTTGCGGTCGACTATGCGATCAATCCCTGGATGGACACCACCACGCCGGTCGACGCGGACGCCGCCCTCGATCAGTGGCAACGCCTGCACGACGTCTACCTGGCTCTGGGTCACCAGGTCGACGTGGTCGAACCAGTGCCCGGCCTGCCTGACATGGTGTACGCCGCCAACGGCGGGTTGATCATCGACGGCACCGCGGTGGTTGCGCGTTTCAAACATGTTGAGCGTCAACAGGAGTCGGCGGCCTACGGCAAATGGCTGCAGTCGCAGGGCTTCGATCCGGTGTATGCCCGGCAGGTCAACGAGGGCCAGGGCGATCTGTTGCCAGTCGGTGACATCATCCTGGCCGGTCACGGTTTCCGATCCAGTCTGCGGGCACACAGCGAGGTCGCGGGGATCTTCGGTCGCCGGGTGATCAGCCTCGAGTTGGTGGACCCGCGGTTCTACCACCTCGACACGGCGCTGACCGTGCTCGACGACAGGACGATCGCCTACTATCCCCCGGCATTCACCTATGTCTCCCGGGCGCATCTGGAGACGCTGTTCCCCGACGCGATCGCGGTGGACAGCGCCGACGCCTACGCGTTCGGGCTCAACGCGGTCTCCGATGGTCGCCACGTCGTGCTGCCGGCCGCCGCCACCGGGTTCGCCGCTCAGCTCAGCGACGCCGGATTCGAGCCGATCGGCGTCGACCTGCCGGAGCTACTCAAGGGCGGCGGCTCGGTCAAATGCTGCACGCTGGAGATGTATTCGTGACCGCGATGGGCACGGCACTGGGTCGCGGCACGCTGACCGAAGCGGCGATCGCGATCGACGAGCGTTACGCCGCACACAATTACTCGCCGCTGCCGGTCGTTGCCGCCAGTGCGCAGGGGTGTTGGATCACCGACGTCGAAGGCCGCCAGTATCTGGATTGCCTGTCGGCGTATTCGGCAGTCAATTTCGGGCACCGGAACCCGGAGATCACCGCGACGGCCCATGCCCAACTCGACACCGTGACACTGGTCAGCCGTGCGTTCCACGCCGAAGCCCTGGGCACGTTCTGTACGGCACTGGCGACCTTGTGCGCCAAGGACATGGTGTTGCCGATGAACAGTGGCGCAGAAGCAGTCGAGAGCGCACTCAAGGTGGCGCGCAAATGGGGTACCGACGTCAAGGGCGTGCCGGCCGGCCAGGCCAACATCGTGGTTGCCGACAACAACTTTCACGGTCGGACCATCAGCATCGTCAGCTTCTCTTCGGACCCGACGGCACGAGTCGGCTTCGGGCCGTTCACACCGGGTTTCCGCTCGGTGCCGTTCGGTGATGCCACCGCGCTGGCCGAGGCGATCGACGAACACACTGTCGCCGTGCTGCTGGAGCCGATCCAGGGCGAGGCCGGCGTGATCGTGCCGCCCGAGCACTACCTACCGGCGGTGCGTGAAATCTGCACTGCCCGCGACGTTCTCATGATCGCCGACGAGATCCAGTCGGGTCTGGCCCGCACCGGTCGCACCTTCGCCTGCGACCACTGGGATGTGGTGCCCGACATCTATCTGCTCGGAAAGGCACTCGGTGGCGGCGTGGTACCGCTGTCGGCGGTGGTGGCCGACCGCGACGTTCTCGGCGTGTTGCATCCCGGCGAGCACGGCTCGACGTTCGGCGGCAACCCGTTTGCCGCGGCGATCGGCCACACCGTGGTGTCGATGCTGGCTCGCGGCGAGTTCCAGGAGCGGTCCACCCGGCTGGGGGAACAGCTGCACGGCCGGCTGCGAGACCTGATCGGCCACGGGGTGCTCGCGGTGCGCGGGCGAGGCCTGTGGGCAGGTGTCGACCTCGAGCCGAGGCTCGGCAGTGGCAAGCAGCTCAGCCTGCGACTGGCCGACCGTGGGGTGCTGGTCAAGGACACGCACGGGTCGACACTGCGGATCGCTCCGCCACTGGTGGTCACCGCGGCCGAAATCGATTGGGCCATCGATCGATTGGCCGAGGTCCTGGCTGAGACGACCTAGTACTTCAGCACACCCTTGTCGACCGGGATCTGCGCTCCGGTCAGTGTGCCCGACCCGTCGCTGACGAGCCAAGCCACCACATCGGACACTTCGGCCGCCCCCATGAACCCGTTGGGCTGCAGCGGCATCGGGCCGAAACTGTGGATGAAGTGGGGGTGCTCGGCGAACACCTGCATCATCAGCTCGGGTTCGATCATCGGCGTTTCGACCGAGTAAGGGTGGATGGAGTTGACCCGGATGTTGTACTCGCCCAGTTCGATTGCCAGGGTGTTGGTCAGACCGGTCAGCCCGTGCTTGGAGGCGGCGTAGTGGCCGTTGCCGGGGGTGGCCTTCAACCCGGCCGACGAACTGACCACGACGATCGCTCCGCCGTTGCCCGCCTTGATCATCGCGGGTATTACCGCGCGGACCGTCTGGAACGTCCCGGTCAGATTCACGCTGATGACGCTGTCCCACTGCTCGTCCGTGAGCTCCCACACCCGTCCCCAACTGAGCACACCGGCATTGGCAACCAGGATGTCGAGGCGGCCGAACTGCTCGACACCGTCGGCGACCAACTGCCGTAGCGCCGCGTCGTCGCGAATGTCAACCTCACGGGCCAGGATTTTGCGGCCCTCGGCCTCGACGGCGCGAACCGTCTCCGCCAGATCCGCCGCGGTGGCCGGCGGGTAGGTGATGCTGTCGGACACCGGCGCGCAGATATCCGAGGCGATGATGTCCGCGCCCTCGCGCGCCAGTCGGACCGCGTGGGCGCGGCCCTGGCCGCGCGCCGCACCGGTGATGAATGCAACCCGCCCCTGCAATGATCCGGACACGCCTGCCCCTTTCGCCGACTGTCGATCAGGCTAACAGCGAAACTGAAACGTGTTCTAATCGGCCGTTCAAGCACCGGCCGCCGGGTCAGAGGTCGGCGATGATTTTCTGCCGTGCCGCGGCGTACTCCGCGTCCGAGATGGCGCCGCTGGTGTGCAGTTTCTGCAGCTCCTCGAGGCGGTCCGAGACGCCCCCGCCGACCGGTGAGGGCTGCTGCGCCTCGCCGGCCCGCCGGACCACTGCGAGTACCTGCTGGCGCACGGCCGGGTAGTTGCGGATGTCGACGGTGCCGGCCAGCGGCAGGTTGTGGGCCTTGTAGATCTGCATGATCTCCATCAGCGGACCTGCCTGACCACTCAGATCGTAGGTCTTGTTGTCCTCGCTGACGGTGATCTGCGCGGGCACCACACCGGCAATCAATGCGCTTGCCTGCCAGTCGATCTCGTACTCACGTGTGGTGGGGTCGACCAGGGCGACGAGCTTGCGCGCGGTGACGATTGCCTGCTTGGAGAAGTCGACGGTGACCCGCTTCTGGTCGGTGAAATCGACCCCCTGGCCCGGTGATTCGCAGGTCCAACTTGATCACCGGGCGATCGTTGATCCGCATACCGGTTTCCGCCAGGCCCTGGATCTGCGCGGTGGCGAGCACGCCGGTCTGCTGCAGCGCGGCCATTTTGGCGGACGCCCGGGCGCCGCGGTTCGCCAGCCAGAGCGCGACCAGCACGTCGACGACGGTGATCAGCAGCCCGACCCATAGCAACCACGACGTGCTCTGCTCGACAATCGAGTCCGCTTCGCTGCCGAACGAACCAAGCAGGTTGGGCAGCGCAAAGTAGGTGATCAGAAATATCGGACCGACCAGACCACCGCAGACCAGAACGATGAGTTGGGCCCTGAGGTACCGAGCTAACATTCGTGCTCCCGCGGGTCGGCGACCGATGACGCCGGTCAGCGTATCGCCGCGGGATTGGAAATGGATTGGTCCGTGCCGAACCGGTGGTCAACACGGGTAAATGCGCAACGGCGCCCATCCACCAGGGATGAGCGCCGTTGGGCGTTGGAGCGAACTACTTGAGGATCTTGGTGACCCGGCCGGCGCCGACGGTGCGGCCACCTTCACGGATCGCGAACCGCAGGCCGTCGTCCATGGCGACAGGCTGGATCAGCTTCACCGAGATCTCGGTGTTGTCACCGGGCATCACCATTTCGGTGCCCTCCGGCAACGTCACGACACCGGTCACGTCGGTGGTGCGGAAGTAGAACTGCGGCCGGTAGTTGTTGAAGAACGGCGTGTGCCGGCCACCCTCGTCCTTGGACAGGATGTAGACGCTGCCCTCGAAGTCGGTGTGCGGGGTGGTGGTGCCGGGCTTGATCACAACCTGGCCGCGCTCGACGTCCTCACGCTTGATACCACGCAGCAGCAGCCCGACGTTGTCACCGGCCTGGCCCTGGTCCAGCAGCTTGCGGAACATCTCCACACCGGTGACGGTGGTCTTGGCGCTGGTCGTCTTGATGCCGACGATCTCGACCTCTTCGTTGACGTTGATCACGCCACGCTCGACACGGCCGGTCACCACGGTGCCACGACCGGTGATGGTGAACACGTCCTCGACGGGCATCAGGAACGGCAGGTCGGTCTCACGGACCGGGTCCGGGATCGACTCGTCGACCGCGTCCATCAGCTTCTCGACCGACTCGACCCACTTCGGGTCACCCTCGAGGGCCTTGAGCGCCGATACCTGGATGACCGGTGCGTCCTCGTCGAACTCCTGGGCGGCCAGCAGCTCACGAACCTCGAGCTCGACGAGCTCCAGCAGCTCCTCGTCGTCGACCATGTCGGCCTTGTTCAGCGCGACCAGGATGTAGGGCACACCGACCTGGCGGGCCAGCAGCACGTGCTCGCGGGTCTGCGGCATCGGGCCGTCGGTGGCGGCAACCACCAGAATCGCGCCGTCCATCTGGGCGGCGCCGGTGATCATGTTCTTGATGTAGTCAGCGTGACCGGGGGCGTCGACGTGTGCGTAGTGACGCTTCTCGGTCTGGTACTCCACGTGGGAGATGTTGATCGTGATACCACGCTGACGCTCTTCGGGCGCGTTGTCGATCTGGTCGAACGCACGCGACTCGTTGAGTGCGGGGTACTTGTCATGCAGAACTTTGGTGATAGCCGCGGTCAACGTGGTCTTGCCGTGGTCAACGTGACCGATGGTCCCGATGTTGACGTGCGGCTTCGTCCGCTCGAACTTCGCCTTCGCCACTTCTGTGTCCTCCTGGACTTGTTGGTGCTTGTTAAAGCAGTGTTGTTATTTCCGTTGTGCCGCGGTTGTGACCGGGCAAGATTACTCCGTCGCTTCTGTGCGCATTACTCGGCTCCTCACTCGTGAGCTTCGCTCACTCGCCGTCGCCTTCGTGCCGCTCACTCGCCGGTTGCCTTCGCGATGATCTCCTTCGACACGTTCGCCGGAACTTCGGCGTAGGAGTCGAACACCATGGAGTAGTTCGCCCGGCCCTGTGTCTTCGACCGCAGGTCGCCGACGTAGCCGAACATCTCCGACAGCGGCACGTGGGCTTTGACCACGCGCGCGCCGCTGCGTTCCTCCATGGCCTGGATCTGGCCACGGCGGGAGTTCAGGTCGCCGATCACGTCACCCATGTAGTCCTCGGGCGTAGTGACCTCGACGGCCATGATGGGCTCCAGGATGACCGGCTGTGCTTGCGCCGCAGCCTTTTTCATCACCTGTGAACCGGCGATCTTGAACGCCATCTCCGACGAGTCGACGTCGTGGTAGGCGCCGTCGAGCAGCGTCAGCTTGACGTTGACCAGCGGGTAGCCGGCCAGCACGCCGTACTGCATCGCGTCCTGGGCGCCGGCGTCGACCGACGGGATGTACTCCCGCGGGATGCGACCACCGGTGACCTTGTTCTCGAACTCGTAGGTCGCGCCGTCCTCACCGCTGAACGGTTCGAGGCTGACGAGGACCTTGGCGAACTGACCCGAGCCGCCGGTCTGCTTCTTGTGGGTGAACTCGACCTTGTCGACCGTGCGCTTGATGGTTTCCTTGTAGGCCACCTGCGGCTTGCCGACGTTGGCTTCAACCTTGAACTCGCGACGCATCCGGTCGACCAGGATGTCCAGGTGCAGCTCGCCCATACCGCCGATGACGGTCTGGCCGGTCTCGTTGTCCTGGTGCACCTTGAAGGTCGGGTCCTCCTCGGCGAGCTTCTGGATGGAAAGGCTCAGCTTCTCCTGGTCGCTCTTGGTCTTGGGCTCGATGGCGACCTCGATGACCGGGTCCGGGAAGGTCATCGACTCCAACACGATCTGGTTGTTGGGGTCGCAGAGGGTGTCACCGGTGGTGGTGTCTTTCAGCCCGATGACGGCGTAGATGTGACCCGCCGCGGCGGTCTCCACCGGGTTCTCCTTGTTGGAGTGCATCTGGAACAGCTTGCCCAGCCGCTCCTTCTTGCCCTTGGTGGCGTTGATGACCTGGCTACCGGAGTCGACCTTGCCCGAGTACACCCGGACGTAGGTCAGCTTGCCGAAGAACGGGTGGGTGGCGACCTTGAACGCCAGCGCCGAGAACGGCTCGTCGGTCGACGGGTTGCGGGTGATCAACTCGTCTTCCTTGCCCGGCACGTGACCCTCGGCGGGCGGCACGTCCAGCGGCGACGGCAGGTAGTCGATGACCGCGTCCAGCATTGGCTGCACGCCCTTGTTCTTGAACGCGCTACCGCACAGCACGAGGTAGGCCTCGGAGCTGATGGTGAGCTGGCGCAGGGCGCCCTTGATCTCGTCGATCGTCAGCGCTTCGCCGCCGAAGTGCTTCTCCAGCAAGGCCTCGTCGGTCTCGGCGACGGCCTCGAGCAGCTTCTCGCGGTACTCGTCGGCCTTCTCCTGCAATTCGGCCGGAATGTCGATGGTCTCGTAGGTCTCACCGAGCTTCGTCTCGCCCCGCCAGACCTTGGCCTTCATCTCGACCAGGTCGATGATGCCCTCGAAGTCGCCCTCAGAGCCCACCGGCAGCTGGATCGGAATGACGTTGGCGCCCAGCCGGTCTTCCATGGTCTTCACCGAGAAGTAGAAGTCGGCGCCGATCTTGTCCATCTTGTTGACGAAACAGATCCGCGGGACGTCGTACTTGTCGGCCTGCCGCCAGACCTGCTCGGACTGCGGCTCGACACCTTCTTTGCCGTCGAACACGGCCACGGCGCCGTCCAGCACGCGCAGGCTGCGCTCCACCTCGACGGTGAAGTCGACGTGGCCGGGGGTGTCGATGATGTTGATCTGGTTGTCGTTCCAGAAACAGGTGGTCGCCGCGGAGGTGATGGTGATCCCGCGCTCCTGCTCCTGCTCCATCCAGTCCATCGTGGCGGCGCCGTCGTGGACTTCACCGATCTTGTAGCTGATGCCGGTGTAGTAGAGGATGCGCTCGGTCGTCGTCGTCTTGCCGGCGTCGATGTGCGCCATGATTCCGATGTTGCGGACCTTGGTGAGGTCGGTCAGCACGTCCTTCTGTGCCACGGAAGTCTTCCCACTCTTTCGATTGCTTGGTTATTTCGCTGTCAGCGCCCCGGCGTCGCGCCGGTTCGGACCGTTGCGGTCCCTACCAGCGGTAGTGCGCGAAGGCGCGGTTTGCCTCGGCCATCTTGTGGACGTCCTCGCGTCGCTTGACGGCGGCGCCCAGGCCGTTGCTGGCGTCCAGCAGCTCGTTGGCGAGCCGCTCGACCATGGTCTTTTCCCGGCGCTGCTTGGAGAAGCTGACCAGCCAGCGCAGTGCCAGCGTCGTCGACCGCTCCGGGCGCACCTCGACGGGCACCTGGTAGGTCGCACCACCGACGCGGCGGCTGCGGACCTCGAGTGCGGGCTTCACGTTGTCCATCGCACGCTTGAGGGTGACGACCGGATCGGTACCGGTCTTCTCGCGGGCCTGCTCGAGGGCACCATAAACAATGCGCTCGGCCAGCGATTTCTTCCCGTCCAGCAGAACTTTGTTGACCAGCTGGGTCACCAGCTGCGACCCGTAGACCGGGTCGTTGACCAGTGGCCGCTTCGGCGCGGGCCCTTTGCGCGGCATTAGCTCTTCTCCTTCTTGGCGCCGTAACGGCTGCGAGCCTGCTTGCGGGACTTGACACCCTGGGTGTCCAGCGAGCCGCGGATGATCTTGTAACGCACACCCGGCAGGTCCTTCACACGACCGCCACGCACCAGCACCATCGAGTGCTCCTGCAGGTTGTGACCCTCGCCCGGGATGTAGGCGGTGACCTCGACACCCGTGGTCAGCTTCACGCGCGCGACTTTCCGCAGCGCCGAGTTCGGCTTCTTCGGGGTCGTTGTGTACACGCGGGTGCAGACCCCGCGGCGCTGCGGGCTGCCCTTGAGGGCCGCGGTCTTGACCTTCGCGACCTTGTCACGGCGACCCTTGCGGACCAGCTGCTGAATGGTTGGCATCTACCGGCTTCCTACTTCGTTCTTTTGTTGCTGTCAGATTCTGGTGGAGCTAAGTCTCTGTAGTGCAGTTTCACCCTTCCGCGGTCCCCCGCGGCCGGGTGTGTCGCACGCGCCCGCCGCAGAATCAATCCGTTGCGTGGTTGGCATGCGAATTGGCCCGGCGTTCGCGTCGTTAGGTGAAGCGCCTAAAACCGCCAGGCACGAGGCTCCACAATACCCGCCGCTAGTCGGGCAGGTCAAAGCGACGACGTCGGCGTCCAGCCGACCAAGTTACCGGCCCGCGTCACGGGGCGTCGCGCGCACCGGATCCGCTGCGCAACTCGATGCCGGCCGCCAGCCGGAGCACCATGTCCGAGAACACCGAATCGGTGTCGATGTCGTCCATCACGCCGGTCATCTCCAGCAGCACGAAGCCGTGCATGGCCGACCAGAACTCCAGTGCCGCATAGAAAGCCTGCTCGAGGTCGAGCCCGTAAGACGACAACACCTCGATCACCGGCGTCGCGGCGGCCCGGGTTGCGGCGGTGTACTCCGGGTCGTCGCCGACGCCCAACGGCATGCGGGTGAAGGCCGAGTAGCGGCCCGGGTGGTGGTGGGCGTAGCTGCGGTAGGCGCTGGCCATCACCAGGACGGCGTCGTCGCGCGCACGGCCCTCGCCGACCCGGTTCAGCATCGTGATGATGTCGTCGATGACCCGGATCCGCACTGTGCGGCGCAGGTCCTCCAGGCTGTCGACGTGGTTGTAGAGCGACGGGCCCTTGGTTCCCAGCTGGGTGGCCAGCGCATTGATGGTCAGGGCGTCCCAGCCCTCGCGGTCCAGAAAGGTGAGCGCCGCATTGACGATGATGTCGCGACTCAACCGGGCCACCCGGGCCCCGGACTTCGCGCCGGACCGCGCGGCCGGTGACTCCGGCTCTGCTGGCATGGCGGTCATCCTTCGGTTGCATTCGCCGGCTTGTCTACGGACTGTCGTCCGCGCTCCCCCGGAACGAAGAACTCTAGTCTGCCGGTGACGCGGAGACGTAGGCTCTTTTCCAGCAGATCGCACGCCGTGGCGAGAGGAACCCGCGATGACCAAGTCGATTGCCGGCCGGGCTGTGGCCGCCAGTGCGCTCGCGATCGCCTTCACCTCCGCCGCAGGGGCGCCGAGCGGGCTCGCCAAGAACGGCGACACGCACATCACCGGGATGGGTATCGAGCAGACTGTCGACTGCAACGGGGCGACGCTGTTGGTAGACGGCACCAGGAACACCGTCAACGCGCTGGGGACGTGCTGGGCGATATCGGTGATGGGGTCGGGCCATACTGTGGTGGCAGACAACGTGATCCACGACATCACCGTCTACGGCTCCAACGAGTCGGTCTTCTTCAAAAACGGCGACCCGGTCGTCTGGGACCGTGGCCGCGAACTCGGCATGACGAATCGCGTCAGCCATGTGGGGAGCTGAAGGCATGCGCACCAACGACTCTCGCGTTCTGGTGGCGGTGTCCGCGCTCGCGGCGCTCGCGATCGCCGGCTGCACGCACGGCAGCAACAACGGCGCCGTGCCGTCGAGCGGATCCCCCACGTCGTCGACATCCACGCCGCCGACCAGCAGCTCGGGTGCGCAGTTCGACATCGGCAACACGATCAACTACACGTCGCTGGGTACCACGACGACGCTCGACTGCGGCGACGGCAAGTCGCTCAACGTGGGCGGATCCAACAACACGCTGATCGTCAAAGGCACCTGCGGCACGGTGAGCATCGGCGGGGCCGACAACAAGATCACCATCGACAAGATCGCCACCCAGATCAACGTGGTCGGGTTGAACAACACCATCAGCTACAAGGACGGCGACCCCAAGATCGACAACCTCGGCAGCGGGAACTCCATCAACAAATCCGGATAGCCCTCCGCGACAATGTCATTCGACGTACTCATCAGCGGCGGCGGTATCGCCGGGCCGAGCCTGGCCTTCTGGCTGACCCGGCACTGCCACACCGTGACGATCATCGAGCAGGCCCGTGAGCTCCGTACCGGCGGCCAAGCCGTCGACTTCCGCGGGCCCGCGTTGACCGTGCTCGACAAGATGGGCCTGCTCGAACAGGTACGAGCGGAAGCCACCAGCATGGGACCGCTGGCACTGGTCGACAGCCGGGGCCGCGAAGTCGGACGCTTGCCCGCCGAGGTGGTCAGCGGTGAAGTGGAGATCCACTGGGGCACGCTCACCCGCATCCTGTACGAGGCCGTTCGCAATGACGTGAATTACCGTTTCGGCCAACGTATTACCGCGGTTGACGACGACGGGCAGCGGGTGGCGGTGACCTTCAGCGACGGCACCACCGGCAGTTACGACCTCGTCGTCGGGGCCGACGGCCTGCATTCCGGGTTGCGCCGGTTGGTGTTCGGCCCCGAGGCAGACTACGTCACCCAACTCGGGCAGTGCTTCGGGTTCTTCGACGTCGAAAACCGTTGGCACCTCGATCATTGCGGCGTGGCGCACATCGACGCGGGTCGGACCGCCGCGCTGCAGGCCATAAACCCCGACGAGCCGGCGCGAGCCAGTTTCTTCCTCGCCGACCCCGGCCTGACATTCGACTATCGCGACACCGAAGGCAACAAGCGGTTGTTCGCGCAGCGATACGCGGGGATGGGCTGGGAGGTTCCGCACCTGCTCGCGGGCCTGGCAGCGACTTCGGAGGTGTACTTCGATTCGATCGCGCAGGTCCATCTGGACTGCTATGCGCGCGGACGGGTCTGCCTGACCGGCGATGCGGCCTGGTGCGCGTCGCCCCGGTCGGGCATGGGTACCACCCTCGCGATGGTCGGCGTGTACCTGCTGGCACACGAATTGCTTACGGCTGGTGGCGATTACGCCGCTGCATTTGATCGCTACCAGCGGCAGATGGAACCGTACGTCGCCCGGTGTCAGAAGAGCGCCGTCGACGCGCTGAAAACCGAGCGCTTCGCCACCGGCCGGCTCGCCCCGCTGCGCAACATCGCGTTGCGGATGCTGCGCATTCCGCTGGTGAGCAGGCTGGTGGCCCGTCAGTCGCTGGCGGTCGCGCGGTCGTTCACGTTGCCGGAATACTAAGCCTGCGCACCGTGGCGGCCGGCCCCGGCGGCGAAGCGTCCTGCTCCTTCGTTCGCTTCGGCGGCGACGCGGGAGATGCTGGCGAACTCGTAGTCCAGGGCCTCAGCTTCGGGCAGTCCCCACTGATGCAAGGCTGAGAGCCGGTCCGAACGTAGGCACTGCTGAGGCAGGGCGGCCAGTTCGGCGGCCAACTGCTCGGCAGCCTCGCGCGCCTGGCCTGTGGGCACAACACGATTGGCCAGCCCGATCGACAGCGCCTCACTGGCGTCGACCGGCCGGCCGGTGAGGATCATGTCCATTGCCCGGCTCTGCCCGATCAGCCGGGGCAACCGGATCGTGCCACCGTCGATCAGCGGCACCCCCCAGCGGCGGCAGAACACCCCGAACACGGCGTCCTCCTCGGCGACCCGCAAGTCGCACCACAGCGCGAGTTCCAGACCACCGGCCACGGCGTAACCGCTGACCGCGGCGATCACCGGCTTGGACAACACCATCCGGCTTGGCCCCATCGGCCCGGGTCCGGTCCGATGGACAGCGTTGGCGTCCGGTGTACCGAATGCCTTCAAATCGGCTCCGGCGCAGAAGGTTCCGTGGTCACCCCACAGCACCGCCACCGATGCGGACTCGTCTTTGTCGAAATCGTCGAACGCCTCGTACAGGGCCGCGGCGGTGGGGCCGTTCACGGCGTTGCGCGCTTCGGGCCGGTCGAGGATGACGGTGGTCACCGCACCATGCCGTTCGACGCGTACCGGATCGCTCATCTCGCCTCCATGAGTCGGACGTCGTCGCGCCGCGCGAGCAGTTCGGCGGCGAAGTCGTTGTAAGCGGCCCGTAACCGAACGCCCGGCCACTCGTCGGGCAGCAGCTCGTCGGGCAGCACCGGGTCGGTCAGCAGGTGGCGCACCATCGCCGCGGCCGTGACGAACCGGGCCGGCACGTCGTCGGCGCACGACATGTCCGCGAGCAGTTGTGCACCGGTGCGCACCCAGGACGGTAGGTCCCACAGCTGCCTGGCCAGGTCGGCCGGGTCGTCGTCGCGGGCCTGGATGATCCGCACCCGTGAACGGACGCCGGGGTCGAGGTCTAGCTCGAGATTGTCCGGCCGCATCCACACGCCCTCACGCAGCTCGCCGAAACGCTTGTGGTGCAGCGTTGTTCGCAATGACGCGCGGGTCCGCGCGTCGGTACCCACGCTGGTGACGATCACCGTCGTCCAGGTTCCGCGCCAGGGCAGCAGCTTGGGCCGCATCGCGTCGTCCTGCCGGCGCTGACGGGCCAGCAGCCGATCGGCAAGCCGGTAGCCGTCGGCCGAGCGCACCAGATCGCCCGCGCTGACCATCCGGGTGAGCGCCACTCGCAGCGTCGATTCCTTGATGCCGAAGTCGTCGGTGAGCCGGATCAATTCGGCGGCGCTGGCTCGCGCCGGGTGCGCACCGAGCATCACGCTGAGCACCACCGACCGGGCGGTCATGCGGGCCAGCGAGTTTGGCATCAGGTCAGACCTGAGAAGCTCGCCGGCCGGAGTCGCCGAACGGCTCGTCGCGGTGTTTGACCGCCTCGCGGAAGCCGTGCTCGACCGCATCGGCGACGAATGCATGGCCCTCCGGAGTATGGCGCGCGACACCGTCGAACACCGTGCTGACCATTCTGCTGGTGGCCACACCCTGCTGCAGCAGAGCGGAATTGAGTGCCAGCTTGACCATGATCAGCTGGTTCACCGGGACGGCGGCGATCCGCTCGACCAGTCGCTCGGTCCGCTCGTCGAGATCCTTCGGGTCTGGTGCCTCGACCGCCAGGCCCCATTCGGCGGCCTGGGCGCCGGTGATGCAATCTCCGGTCAACAGAAGGCGTTTGGCGCGCTGGTCACCGAGTCGGTGGGCCCACATGCCGGCCGCCGGCACACCCCAGACGCGGGTGGGCGGGTAGCCGATCTTGGCATCGGATGCGGCGATCACCTGGTCGGCGTGCAGCGCGATATCCGTTCCGCCGGCCACGCAGTAGCCGTGGATCTTGGCCACCGTCGGCTTGTCCGCGTGCAACAGGCTGGAGAAGCCACGCACGAAGCGGCTCATCATCTGGTAGTCGATCATCGGATCCCACGGCTGGTTCGGTAAGTGGTTGACCGCCTGAGTTTTTCCGTCCAGCGACGTTCCGCTGTAGGCGCCGGTGCCGCCGGCCGAGCCGGTCCGGTCGGCGTAGGCACTCAGATCGAATCCGGCACAGAATCCCTCACCCCGGCCGGAGACCAGGATCACGTGGACGTTGGGGTCCAAGTCGGCGCGTTCGACCAGGGCCGAGAGCTCCAGCGGGGTGTCGGCGATGATCGCATTGCCTTTGTCGGGCCGGTTGAACGTGATTCGTGCAACCCGATCGGTGACCTCGTAGGTCATCGTCTTCAAGTTGTCGAAGTCGACCGGCCTGATCGCGTGCGTCATCGGCGCCACTCCTCCCCGTCGCTACGCTCCGAACCGTCGTTGGCGCGTTTCATCCCTTCACCAGAGCACGCTCGATGATGGGCGCGAGATCCAACCCGGCGGGCATGGTGCCGAAAGCGCCACCCCACCGGCCTTCCAGCCGGGTGGCCAGGAACGCCTCGGCGACGGCCGGGTGTCCGTGCCGCACCAGCAGCGATCCCTGCAGCGCCAGGCAGATGTCTTCGGCGACCTTGCGGGCGCGGTATTGAATCGTCTCCAGGTCGCCGAGCTGCGGCCGCAGCTGCTCGACGTGGCGGTCCAGCCGGGCGTCCTGGCCCGCGCTCTTGGCCAGCTCGCCGAACAGCACCTCGATGCATTCCGGCCGAGTTGCCATGGCGCGCAGGGTGTCCAACGCACTCACGTTGCCGGAGCCTTCCCAGATTCCCATCAGCGGCGCCTCGCGGTAGAGCCGCGGCATGCCGGACTCCTCCACATAGCCGTTGCCGCCCAGGCATTCCATGGCTTCGGCGGCGTGCGGTGTCGCGCGCTTGCACACCCAGTACTTGCTGGCGGCCAGGCCGATGCGCCGCAGCAGGGTCTCGGTCTCGTCGCCGCGCACGGCGTTGTCGGTGGCACCGGCCATCCGCATCGCCACCATGGTGGCGGCTTCGGCTTCGACGGCAAGGTCGGCCAGCACGTTGCGCATCAACGGCTGGTCGATCAGATATTCGCCAAATGCCTTGCGGTGCTGGGCATGGTGAACGGCGTGGGTGAGTCCGGTGCGCATGCTGGTGGCGCTGCCCAGTGTGCAGTCGAGCCGGGTGAGATTGACCATCTCGATGATGGTCGGAACACCGCGACCTTCCTCGCCGACCAGCCACGCGGTGGCGCCGTCGTACTCGACCTCGCTGGAGGCGTTGGCGTTGTTGCCGAGCTTGTCCTTCAGCCGCTGCAGGCGCATCCGGTTGAGGCTGCCGTCGGGCAGCACGCGCGGCAGGAAGAAGCAGGACAGGCCGCCGGGTGCTTGTGCGAGCACCAGGAAGATGTCGCACATCGGCGCCGAGGTGAACCACTTGTGGCCGGTCAGCCGGTAAGTGCCGTCGCCATTGGCGACGGCCTCGGTGTTGCCGGCGCGGACGTCGGAGCCACCCTGCTTCTCGGTCATCGACATGCCGGCGGTGATGCCGAGTTTGGTTGTCGCAAGCTTCAATTCAGGGTCGTAGACACGACTGGTGAGCAGCGGTTCGTAGGTGGCGGCGAGCTCGGGGTTGAAGCGCAGCGCTGGGACGACCGCGTAGGTCATCGAGATCGGGCACACATGACCGGGCTCTGCGGTCCAGACGCTGGTCTTGGCCGCGCGCACCACGTGCGCTCCCGGGCGGTCGTCAGCCCACGGCGCGCCATGCATTCCGTGCTCGATCGCGAGGTGCATCAGCTCGTGGTATGACGGGTCGAACTCGACCTCGTCGATTCGGTTGCCGTAGCGGTCGTGGGTCCGCAGGATCGGCCGGTTGCGCTGCGCCAACTCGCCCCAGCGCTGGGTCTGCCGCGAGCCGGAGATCGCGCCCACCGCGGTCACCTCGTCCAAGCCCCACTGCCCGCCCTCGCGAATCAGTGCCTCGATCAGCACCGGTGAGGACGCCGGGTTGTGCTCCTCGAGCGGCGGCACCTGATTACTGACGACATGAGTATCTGGCATGTCGCCAATGTTACATATTTCCTACAACCGCACAAGAGGTGTAATGCTCAGCGGCGGTGAGCTGCGAAGAACTCCCAGAGCTTGGCGGCGGCGAAGTCCGGCCAGCGGTGTCCGCCGTCGGCGATGGTCACCAGTGCGACACCGCGGCCCTGCGCACACGCGGCAGCCGATGTGGTGACCTGGCCGTCGGTCGTCTCGGTCGGCGGCCGGCAGTCATCGAGCTTGCGCCACAACGCATTCAGCTCGGGAACCGGTGGCCCGTCGATGCGGGCGAACCCGTGGCCGGGACCGCCACCGTAAGGGACCATGGGATCGGCGGTGCCGTGGATCGCCATCACCGAGACCGGATGGGGAGTCCGGCATGGATCCAACTGCGTGCCGGCGACCGGCCCGATCGCGGCGAACAGCGTGGTGGTGCACGCCAGCGTGTACGACATGATGCCGCCGTTGCTCATACCGGTCGCGTACACCCGCGAGGCGTCGATACCGACGTGTTTGGACACGTCCGCAACCACCGCGCTGATGAAGCCGACGTCGTCGATGTTCTCTTGGGCCGGCCGGCCGCAACAGCCACCGCCGTTGACGTTCCACGCCCGTTTGACGCCATCGGGATACACCGCGACAAATTTCGCCGAGTCGGCCAATTGATCCCAGCCGTAGGTTCTTTCGGCCTGCTCGGCGCTGCCGAAGCCACCGTGCAGCACGACCACCAGGCTGGCCGGACCCGTCAGCCCGGTCGGCTTGTGCAACCGATAGACCCGGTCGTGCCCGGCCACGCCGATGGTGTGGATGCTGGCGCCGTCGACGAAGCCCGACGGTGGCTTGGGGTGTAGTACTGCACACCCGGCGAGCAGCAGTACGACACCGAGCAGCATCGCGAACCGATGACGCATCTCAGGCGCCCGTCTTCTCCCGCAGGAAAGCAATGTCGTCCTTGCGGCCCTCTTCGGCCGTCTCGCAGATCACCGGTGCGTCGGCGGCTTTGACCACCGCCACCAGCAGCTCGGGATCGATCTGTCCGGTGCCGAAATTCGCGTGCCGGTCGCGACCCGAGCCGGCCGAGTCCTTGGAGTCGTTGCAGTGCACCAGGTCGATGCGACCGGTGATGGCCTTGATCCGGTCGACGGCATCGATCAGGCCCTCCCCCGCCGCCCAGGCGTGGCAGGTATCGAGGCAGAACCCGACACCGGCGTCGCCGATGTGGTCCCACAGCCGCGCGATGGTGTCGAAGTGACGGGCCATCGCGTGGTCGCCGCCCGCCGTGTTCTCAAGGTAGACAGGGACTTTCGTCTCGAGTTGATCGAGTGCCTTACGCCAGCGCAAGAAGCCCTCGTCGAGATCGTCGTCCTCGGCGACGTGCCCACCGTGCACGATGATCGCAGCGGCTCCGATCTCGGCGGCAGCGTCACAGGTCTGCTGCAGGATCTTGCGCGACGGGATCCGCACTCGGTTGTTCGCCGAGGCGACGTTGATCAGATACGGGGCGTGCACGTATATCGGCAGGGCCGCGGCCTTGAGTTCCGCCGCGTCCTCACGCGGTTCGGGGGCCTTCCAGCTCTGCGGGTTGCCGAGAAAGATCTGTACGACGTCGGCGTTCTCGGCGGCAGCGGTGGCCAGCGGATCCTGCGGGCTGATGTGTGAACCGATGAGCACGTCGGCCAGTCTAGTGAGCGCCGCCGACGGGCTCGAGCGCCCTGCCAGCCGGGCGCCCACCTCCCGGCGTGCGGCTGGCCGGGCACTCGGCGGTACGTCGGCGCGCGAAAAAGCCCCGAGCCGAAGCCCGGGGCTTTCCCGTTGTGCGCCGATAGCGGGGCGCTATCGAAGTGTTACCGGTAGTCGGAGTATCCGTAGTCGTCCAGCGGAACCGCGGCTCCGGTCGCCTGGCCGAAGTCCGGGCTGTAGTACTGATCCTCGTAGGACGGGATCGTGTACGCCGCAGCGCGGGCTTCCTCGGTCGGCTGCACCTGGATGTTGCGGTACCGGTTGATGCCGGTACCGGCCGGGATCAGCTTTCCGATGATCACGTTTTCCTTCAGACCCTGCAGCTTGTCGCTGCGGCAGTTGATCGCCGCATCGGTCAGCACGCGGGTGGTCTCCTGGAACGACGCCGCCGACAGCCACGAGTCGGTGGCCAGCGACGCCTTGGTGATACCCATCAGCACCGGACGTCCGGCCGCGGGCTCGCCACTCTCGGCGACCACGCGACGGTTCTCCGCCTCGAAACTCGCACGCTCGATCAGCGAACCGGGCAGGAACTCCGTCGAGCCCGAGTCGATGATGGTCACCCGGCGCAGCATCTGCCGGACGATCACCTCGATGTGCTTGTCGTGAATCGACACACCCTGGGCGCGGTAGACCTCCTGGACCTCCTTGGTCAGGTGGATCTGAACCTCGCGGGGGCCCTGCACACGCAGCACCTCGTGCGGGTCGGCCGAGCCTTCCATCAGCTGCTGACCCACCTCGACGTGGTCGCCATCGGTGAGCAGTCGCTCGGAACCGTCCTCGTGCTTGAACACCCGCAGCCGCTGACGCTTCGAAAGCTTGTCGTAGACAACCTCTTCGCCGCCGTCGTCCGGAACGATGGTGATCTTGTAGAAGCGCTCGCCGTCCTCCAGACGCACCCGTCCGGTGACGTCGGCGATGGGCGCCTTGCCACGTGGCACCCGGGCCTCGAACAGCTCCTGCACCCGGGGCAGACCGCCGGTGATGTCCTCACCGACACCACCCTGGTGGAAGGTACGCATCGTCAGCTGCGTGCCGGGCTCACCAATCGACTGTGCCGCAACGATACCCACGGCCTCACCGATGTCGACCAGCTTGCCGGTGGCCATCGAACGTCCGTAGCAGGTCGCACACACACCGGTACCGGTGGTGCAGGTCAGCACCGAGCGGACCTTGACCTGTGTGACGCCGGCCGCCAGCAGAGCCTCGATCTGCGGATCGCCCAGATCCTCGCCGCGAGCGACGATGACGTTGCCCGCCTCGTCGCTCGCATCCGAACCCAGGGTTCGGGCGTACGCCGAGGTTTCGATGTGCGGATCGCGGATCAGCGTGCCGTCCGGCCCGGCCTCGGCCAGGTCGACCAGGATGCCACGCTCGGTACCACAGTCGGTCTCGCGGACGATGACGTCCTGCGACACGTCGACCAGACGACGGGTCAGGTAACCCGAGTCGGCGGTACGAAGTGCGGTGTCCGCCAAGCCCTTTCGGGCACCGTGGGTGTTGATGAAGTACTCCAACACCGTCAGGCCCTCACGGAAGGACGACTTGATCGGGCGCGGGATGAACTCACCCTTCGGGTTTGTCACCAGGCCCTTCATGCCGGCCAGGGTCCGCGTCTGGGTGAGGTTACCGGTCGCTCCGGACTTCACGATCGTGATGATCGGGTTGTCCTCCGGATAGTGCGCCTCGAGTGCGTTACCAACCTCGTCGGTGGCTTCCTTCCAGATCTCGACCAAGGCCTCGTTGCGCTCGTCCTTGTTCAAAGCACCACGCTGGAACTGCTTTTCGACCTTGTCGGCCCGACCTTCGTAGGCATCCAGGATCTCGGCCTTGTTCGGCGGCACCAGAACGTCGGCCATGGACACCGTGACACCCGAACGGGTGGCCCAGTGGAAGCCGGCGTCTTTGAGCTTGTCGACGGTCTGCGCCACCACGATCATCGGATAGCGCTCGGCCAGGTCGTTGATGATCGCGGCCTGCACCTTCTTGTGCATCTGCTTGTCCACGAACGGGTAACCGACGGGCAACAGCTCGTTGAAGAGCACGCGGCCCAGCGTCGTCTCGGCGATCCAGGGATCGCCTGGCTGCCAACCGTTCTGACCGAACTGCTCAGCCTCGATCTCGGCCGGCGGACGCAGCTGCGTCAGCCGGACCTTGATCTTGGCGCGCACGCTGAGCGCACCGCGGTCCATCGCCATGATGGCCTCGGCCGGCGAGGCGTACACACCGGACTCCGGCTGATCCTTGGCGGCAGGGGTGTATTCGCCCTGGTCGCCGGCGATCTCGGTGGTCAGGAAGTACAACCCGGTCACCATGTCCAGTCGCGGCATGGCCAGCGGGCGACCCGAGGCCGGCGACAGGATGTTGTTCGACGACAGCATCAGGATGCGGGCCTCGGCCTGCGCCTCGGCGCTCAGCGGCAGGTGCACGGCCATCTGGTCACCGTCGAAGTCGGCGTTGAACGCCTCACACACCAACGGGTGCAGCTGAATGGCCTTGCCCTCCACCAGCTGCGGCTCGAAAGCCTGGATACCCAGCCGGTGCAGCGTCGGTGCACGGTTCAGCAACACCGGGTGCTCGGCGATGACCTCTTCGAGGACATCCCACACCTGGGGACGCTGACGCTCGACCATCCGCTTGGCGCTCTTGATGTTCTGCGCGTGGTTCAGGTCGACCAGTCGCTTCATCACGAACGGCTTGAACAGCTCGAGGGCCATCAGCTTGGGCAGGCCGCACTGGTGCAGCTTGAGCTGCGGGCCGACCACGATGACCGAACGTCCCGAGTAGTCGACACGCTTACCGAGCAGGTTCTGCCGGAACCGGCCCTGCTTACCCTTCAGCAGGTCGGACAGCGACTTCAGCGGGCGGTTACCCGGTCCGGTGACCGGACGTCCGCGACGGCCGTTGTCGAACAGCGCGTCGACCGACTCCTGCAGCATCCGCTTCTCGTTGTTGACGATGATCTCGGGCGCGCCGAGGTCGATCAGCCTCTTGAGTCGGTTGTTGCGGTTGATCACGCGGCGATACAGGTCGTTGAGGTCGGAGGTCGCGAAGCGGCCACCATCCAGCTGCACCATCGGACGCAGCTCCGGCGGGATCACCGGAACGGCATCGAGCACCATGCCCATCGGCGAGTTGCCCGACTGCTGGAATGCCGCAACGACTTTCAGACGCTTGAGGGCGCGGAGCTTCTTCTGCCCCTTGCCGTTCTTGATCACGTCACGAAGGTTCTCGGCCTCGGCGTCGATGTCGAAGGTCTCGATCAGCTTCTGGATCGACTCCGCGCCCATGGCGCCGGTGAAGTACTCGCCGTAGCGGTCGATCAGCTCGCGGTAGAGGTTCTCGTCGACGATCAGCTGCTTGGGAGCCAGCTTGGTGAACGTCGTCCAGATCTCCTCCAGCCGGTCCAGCTCACGCTGGGTCCGGTCGCGGAGCTGGCGCATCTCGCGCTCGCCACCGTCGCGAACCTTGCGCCGCGCATCGGCTTTCGCGCCCTCGGCCTCCAACTCGGCGAGGTCGGCTTCCAGCTTCTGCGCCCGCGTCTCGAGGTCGCTGTCGCGCTGGTCCTCGATCGCCTTGCGCTCGACCACCATCTCGGCCTCGAGAGTCGACAGCTCGTTGTGCCGCATCTCGTCGTCGACCGCGGTGATCACGTAGGCCGCGAAGTAGATGATCTTCTCGAGATCCTTGGGCGCCAGGTCGAGCAGGTAACCCAAGCGCGAGGGCACGCCCTTGAAGTACCAGATGTGGGTGACCGGCGCGGCCAGCTCGATGTGGCCCATCCGCTCACGACGCACCTTGGCGCGAGTCACCTCGACGCCACAGCGCTCACAGATGATGCCCTTGAAGCGGACGCGCTTGTACTTGCCGCAGTAGCACTCCCAGTCGCGAGTCGGTCCGAAGATCTTCTCGCAGAACAGGCCGTCCTTCTCCGGCTTCAAGGTGCGGTAGTTGATCGTCTCCGGCTTTTTGACCTCACCGAAGGACCAGTTACGGATGTCCTCCGCTGTGGCCAGGCCGATACGGAGTTCATCGAAGAAGTTGACGTCTAACACGTAACTCCCTTTCCCCTTGCGGGATTAGAAATCGAAACCACTGTGAATGGCCGGCTCGCGCAAGCGCTCACCGATTAGGCCAAGTCCTCGACGGATGCAGACTCGTTGCGCGACAAGTTGATTCCCAGGTTCGCCGCAGCGCGCTCCAGGTCTTCGTCGTCGCCGTCGCGCATCTCGATGGCGGCACCGTCGCTGGAGAGCACCTCGACGTTGAGGCACAGCGACTGCAGCTCCTTGAGAAGCACCTTGAACGACTCGGGAATGCCCGGCTCGGGGATGTTCTCGCCCTTGACGATTGCCTCGTAGACCTTGACCCGGCCGACGGTGTCGTCGGACTTGATGGTCAAGAGCTCCTGCAGCGTGTACGCCGCACCGTAGGCCTGCATGGCCCAGCACTCCATCTCACCGAATCGCTGTCCACCGAACTGCGCCTTACCACCCAACGGCTGCTGGGTGATCATCGAGTACGGGCCGGTGGAACGGGCGTGGATCTTGTCGTCCACCAGGTGGTGCAGCTTCATGATGTACATGTAGCCGACGGTCACCGGGTACGGGAACGGCTCGCCACTGCGGCCGTCGAACAGCCGCGCCTTGCCGTCTGCGTTCACCATCACTTCGCCGTCGCGGTTGGGCAGCGTCGAGCCCAGAAGCCCTTGCAGCTCAGCCTCTTTGGCGCCGTCGAACACCGGGGTGGCGACGATCGCGTCCGGCTCGGAGGTGTGCAGATCCGCAGGCAGGCCGGCCGCCCATTCGGGCGATCCTTCGATGTTCCAGCCGGCCTTGGCGACCCACCCGAGGTGGGTTTCCAGGATCTGGCCGATGTTCATCCGTCGCGGCACACCGTGCGTGTTCAGGATGATGTCGACCGGCGTTCCGTCAGGCATGAACGGCATGTCCTCGGCGGGCAGGATCTTGCCGATGACGCCCTTGTTGCCGTGGCGTCCGGCCAGCTTGTCACCGTCGGAGATCTTGCGCTTCTGCGCGACGTAGACGCGAACCAGCTCGTTGACACCGGCGGGCAGCTCGTCGTCGTCCTCGCGGGAGAACACCCGGATGCCGATGACCTTGCCGGACTCACCGTGCGGCACCTTCAGCGACGTGTCGCGGACTTCGCGGGCCTTCTCACCGAAGATCGCGCGGAGCAGCCGCTCCTCCGGAGTCAGCTCGGTCTCACCCTTCGGGGTGACCTTGCCGACCAGGATGTCGCCGTCGCGGACCTCGGCGCCGATGCGGACGATGCCGCGCTCGTCGAGGTCAGCCAGCACCTCGTCGGAGACGTTC